>NZ_VXDB01000051.1 GCF_008711325.1 Roseibium sediminis | reverse complement strand
CTGATCCTCCGTTTCCTAACTATAGGGGCGGACCAATTCAAAGGGGGAGGATCAAAATCATGCCGTCTTGGGTGATAACTGGCGGCGAAAGCGGCGCGCAATATCGCCGCGCCGACCCGGACTGGTTTCGATCACTGCGCGACCAGTGCGCCGCTGCTGGCGTCCCGTTCCTGTTCAAGCAATGGGAAGGCATCAACCAGAAAGAAATTAAAGCCAAAGGGCGGGAATTGGATGGGGTCATTCATGACGGCTATCCTCAACCGCTCGCGGCGTAACAAAGAAGGCCCCTGTGCTGACGGATAGAGGAGAAAAGCCATGAGCAAGCAAACGCCAAAGACCACCAGTCAACAAACCATTGATAGCGTGTCGACTGAGCGTAAGAATTCGGAGGAAGACCTCCGCAAGTCGTTCGCCACAGCAAGAGCCCGGTTGACGCAGGCTCAGGCCGATCATGCCGAGGCTAAACACGCTTTGATGAGGGAACCAAAACTCCAGGCATCTGCGCTGCTTGCTCAGGAAATGCAGGACGCCATGCGGGACGCCGTCGTCTCGTTTCTGGAAACCAATAAAGACAATCCGAAGGTTGAGCTGATCCTCGCCTGCGGAATTTCCTGCTTCATCAACCAGCTTGAGCGGACCGGATTCGAAGACATCAAATCCGTTGTCCATCAGCTCACGGAGTGAGCCCTCGACTATGAGCGCGGAAGCAATCATTGGCCAAGTTCGCGTTGAACTCGTCACAGACGAAGAATGAAAAGGACGCCCCTACCCGCTACCCTCCTTACATTTTCTCAGGCACATGAATAGGAAGTGGAAGGCAAGAAACGTGAGTCCAAGGTCTTTCAGAACCCACCAGGGCATTTCACTGTCCCTTGGAGCCATTCCGGTTGTAAGCGCGACGTAGTTCCGGAATGTCTGACCATAAAGCCCGGCAACTACCAGCACCATTCCAAACCGATGCCACAGCGGGGCCACTTGCAGCCAGGGGCTCACAAAGAGAGCAACAAGTATCACCGACGCCGCAATCGGGTCGATGATGATCGTCAGCCAGAGCAAGAAAGTTTCAAACATCCTTGCTCTCCGTTGATGGCTTTTCTTTCAACGCATCCAATGGCGCATTTTTTAGAGCGTGAAATGTCTTGACCGGCTCGCGCTTGAAACGCTCGCTGACCTTGAACACGCCAGCGAGAATATTCATGCCAACGACGCCGGTAAGAAATGCAACACCGTTCTCGGTCGCTCCGGACACTGCCAGCCACTTTACAACCAAAGGCGTTCCGTAGGCCGCGCAAGCCGTTCCTGTAAGGATATACAAGAACGCGCGGCCCGGTGTCAGTTCACGCATATAGCCAAGGCTCACCACTGCTCCAACAAGACCGGCCACGACTGCAGACAGTTTGACCCCGAAATGCTGTTCAATATCCATGACCCACCAAATTCCCTTCTATGCAATCAATGAGGTGCTTTGTTTTCCGCTATCCCTATGACAAGCGTGTCGTACCAACCGGCGCAGCGCTGCACACGGCTGTTGGCGCGGCCGAGTGCCTGATCGGTCCGGATCAACGCTGTGTCGAGCGGTTCCCCGGCGCGCACGCCTGATCTTTCAAGTCGGCGGCAATCGCCGGGCAGTGAAGGCAGGAGGCGACTAGCTCGGGTTTCCCCGGCAGCTTCAGCAGCCGCTTCCAACCTCTGGTCAACGGTTGTGCAACCGGTCAAGAAGAGCGCGGTCAACACGGCAAGCTTCACCAACGGTACTTTCATAATATTCCAACTCCAGTGCCGCTTCCTGCGCTTGCGTTTCTGCTTGTTCAATTCTGGAATTCAGCAGGCTGTTTGCCGCCTCAAACGCCGCACGACGGCGGCGCATTTCGGTGAGTTCCGCCTGGGCGGTTTCAAGTTCGACCTTCGCCACATAGCCGACAACCGCCGTGCGGACCGCGCTGGACTTGTCCAGCTTGTGCCAGATGAACAGGACGGCCATAAGCGAAAGGATCGCGACAAGCACACACCCCGTGCGAGTACCCAAAACAGCCTTGATCAAGGTGCTCGCCATCTAATCGCCCCTCCCCCTGATCTGCTTTGCCAGAGCATCCAGCCCAAAGGCGCCGGCTGCGAAAGTGAAGACCGGCCATATCAGGAGGTTTGCCCAGGCAAGTGCGGGGGTCTCCCCATTCTGCCCGACGTCATAGGCGCAAAGCCCGAGAAGAAAGACGAGCAAGACAATTGCGGTTTCCCGCTTCAGGGTCTTTTGCATTGGGGATCTCCTGTTAAAGGCGCGCGGCCTGAACGTGCATCCAATCGAAGTTTCGAGCGCGCCCTAGCGACACCCAGCCTTCCTTCTCCCATTCCAGCCAGAACTGGATCGCGTCATCTCGCGACAGGCGGGCCTGCGGTCTCTTCCAAGAGAGCCGGTTACGCTCCGGATCAAAGTCGATGGCAATACCCCAGGAATGCATGGAGTACCGTGAGCCTCCGCGCATGCGCCGGACATTCAGCGAACCTCCAAACAGGTCGAGCCCGAGGGACTTGATTTCCCGATCGGAATAGATTCCGCGCACCCGGTTCAAAACACGTTGGGCAGATGGCGCCACCTTTTCATGAACAGTGATGTTGCGAACCGTGGTCGACGGATCCCAGGCAAGGCGCATGTCCCATGGAACGCTGATCCGGGTCTGGCTGGTGCCGACAGGCCCGTAAAAACCCATGGCGTCAGACTGCCGTGGAAATGTCCCGTGGCGTTGATCATCCGCCACGTCTTGATCCCGATCGGGAATGAAGCTCGTTTCCTCGATCGCCACCCGCGAGCTCGGCGCTTTCAGCGCCTCCACTGTCCCCTCGTCGGCCAGCCCGGTTGGCCCGAGTCCCCGGGCTCGCTGAAAGCCTTTCAAGGCGAGCAGCGTCTTTGGTCCGATCACACCATCAATCACACCGCAGGCAAAGCCGTGCGCCGTCAAGCGACTTTGCAGCCACTCTTCGAACGTTCGGGACATGACGTCCTCCTGAGTTTTGGGAAGTTTCAGCGGGTCGGACGCGTGTCCTTGCCCGCCCCGTCTTGTGGTTGGCGAACCGACAATTGTGTCGTCGAACCACTCGAAGGAGAGCCGGAGTGTTCCACCTGTCCAATCCGGTAGCTGCCATCCACGCCGACCCGAACCCCCTTCAACATGCAGAGCCCTTCCGGCTGTGCATCCGGGTCCAGGTCAATCGTAATCCTGCCAGAGCCGCGATTTTGAGAGCTTTCCCGGTTCCGGGCAGAGGCCTGCTCGCGCGCCTGATCCTCGCTTGCTGCCAAAAGCCGTGACACGTTGACAGCGTCTACTTCGCCAGCATCCCCTTCGCCCTGCTCTTCAACCTCCCGGTGCTGGCCGGTTTTCTGATCGAACCAGATCACCTTCGTAGAGCTGAAGACGCGGCGAAGCGAAACAGGCGTCACATCGACCGAGATCAGGTTCTTGCCGTATTCGGCCAGTACGGTCGGCATAAGGATACCGCTTGGCGCAAGACCCGTTCCGCGTTTGGCAAGAACGGCCTCATTACCGGCAAACTTGAATGTGCCTGCAAGTTCCCTTGCAAAGCGATCCCCGAGCGACATCAGGCTTTGCCTGTTGACCAGCCAGTAGTCGCGCCGGATCTTGTCGTAGGCTGGATCAATCCGCATGTTGCGAATGCCGGAAAGCTCAGCCGCCTTGCGCATGACATCCCCGAGGGATGCATCATCCATGTGAAAGGAAAGCGGCTTTTTGACCGGTCCGGTCATATCAACCCCGCTGCCAGACATGGACAGCACGGATCCGCCATTTTTGTTCAAGGTGAATTTTGGTTCATCGCTGGTACCGGAGAAGATAATCCTGTCCTTCACCACGATCTCGATCGAATCCCCCGGTTCCGGCAATTTGATTTCGCCTGACCCGTCATTGAAAGACAGCCTGCAGGTGTCTGCCGAACCTCCATCCTTCAGCGAAACGCCGATTGACAGAAGATAGGGATGCATGACCGACGAACGATCCTCGCCGCCAACGTAGACCTTCCAGTCCACCTTCCAGTTATCGTTCGGCCCGGGTCTGTTTGTCATGATCAGCTGAACAGCGAGATTGCAAATTGGATGGTTGCTTCTTCCGGCACATCGATCTCGTCCGGGATCTTGACCACAGCACCAACAGGCAGAAACAAACCGCCATCAGCAATGCCCCGGTTCAGCTCATATGCCTTGGCCAGCAATTTCGCAGCGCGGGGGCTCTCCGGCATTCCAAGCAGCGTATCCAGAGTGACGCCGTCCCGCTTGATGGTGAGTTCCCGCATGATCTATCCAAAAAGTGAGAGCAGCTTCTGAAGGGTGTTCTGTCCGTCTTCGCGGCTGCGATCGGTCGAGGTCAGCTTGATCGTGTGCGCAACACGGAAGCCCACACCGCCTGCCATGATGTCGCTATGGGCTTTGCTGATTGACCTGATTGCGTACCAGCCAAGTCCAACACCATCGCCGCGCTCCACCCGAAACCGTTCGCCGCGGTCGCGCATGGCGCGCAATTCGTCAAGTTCATCCATACCGCCAATCTTGTGCGGCAGGATTTCGCCCGTCAGTGTCAGATCCTCATCGGCAGGCGCTGTAAATTCCTTGGGTGGCGAACGCCCAAGAACTCCTTTGGAAACAATGCTGGCCTCCCCTTCTTCCTGCACGCCGGAGATGGAAAAAGGGAAAGTTTCGATCTGAACGTTTCCAAGAATGTAAAGCATCAACCGGCGCTCGCGTGTTCAATGTCAGCGTGAAGTCTGCGCTCCTGCTCTGCCAAAAGGTCCATGAATTGCTCATAGAGGGCACGGGCATCGGTCTGCTCGTAGATGGCCATGGTCAGGCTCTGTATGGTCAGACTTCGTCCCCCAGGGGCTGCAGTGCCGCCCTTGCCTTTCAGGATCGCGTCCGTCGCACCCGCATTGTGAACATAGCCGTCCGCGGGAGCCGTGAAGAGTTCCCGCCCGCGCTCGCCTGTCATGTAGGTCAGACCGGCTTTCACCGGACCACCCGCGGCCCGCTCCCCGGCCACCTTGGTTCCTGAGCCGCCACCGAAGAAGCCCTTCACGCTGTCGAACGCTCCAGATACCGACCCCATGATCTTGGATTTGATCTGAGATCCCAGATTGCCGACATAGCTCAGAATTGCCTTGGCCCCGTCGATTATGCCCTGCAGCAGGGCATCCATCATTTGTTGACCCAGTGCCTGCATGCCATTGGAGAGGCTTGAAAAGGCGCTTTTGATGGCATCAACCGCTGCTCGCCCTGCACGCTCGCCTGCACTGCGGAACTCGGCCTCCTGTTCGGCGGAGTAATCGTTCATGGAAAAGAGATCGGAGATCCAGCCCCCCACGGCAGCAGGGATGCCCCCGACCGCAGCAATAACCCGATCCGCCAAACCCGTGACCATGGCAACCGCTTCATTGATCAGGGACTCGACTTCGGCTCGATCGAACCCGATCAAATCGCCTATATCAATCAGCTTTTCCTTCGCCCAGGTTCCTACCGCAGTTGCCAGCCGCTTTCCGAAATCTGTCATGGCCGTGATAACCGGATCGAGCGCCCCCAAAATTGCGGAGGCAAAGCCCGTCACAAACTCCCGGATTGGTTCCCAATAATTGTAGATCGCGAGAGAAACGGCGGCGACGGCACCAATCAACTTCCAGATCGGGGCAGTAATTCCAGCAATGGCAGCGCCAACGGCAATCGCGACGCCTTTCAATGCCGCCCCCACAGCAACCAACCCGGGTGCGATTGCTGAAACCAGAGCGCCGGACCCGAGCCCTGACAACAGGGACAAGCCGAGCATTGCCATGCGCACCTGTCTGGATGCGGCAACGATCAGGGAAGCCCCCCGCGCTACCCCGACAGCACCAGACAGAACACCGCCTTTCAGGAACGTGAAGGCAAATTGTGCCCCTATGGCCGCAACCTTCAAACCGACCAACGCGGAAACCAGACCGACCACACCTGCTGTTACCTTGGGATAGGCGCTGATCAACTCGGAAAGCTTGGTGAGCAAGGGCCCGACCGTTTCGGAAAAACCGGTGATCGCCGGAAGTAGCGCATTCCCGATAGAGATCGCCACTTCTCGCGCCCGGTTTTGCAACAGTTGCAGGCTGTTTGACGCCGTCTTAGACCGGATACCGAATTCTTGCTGGGCAGAACCGGTATAGTTCAACTGATCGGCCACCTCCCCGAGGGACTGCTTGAGCAGCTTCGTATTCTCGATCAGGGGCATGATCGCGCGCGCCTCGTCCCCGAAGAGATCGGAAACAGTCGACGACTGCACTTCCTTCGGGAGCTGGCGAACAAGCTCGATCACGGAATTCAGGGTGCCGACGGCATCCTGCTGGAGCGCCTTGGCTACTGCCTTTGCATCAAGCCCCAAACGCTTGTAGGCAGCCCTCTGTCGCGCGGTGGCTGATTCCCCACGCGCCAACGCCTTACCGACATTACGGAAGGATGTTGCTGCCACATCCGCCTGCGCACCGGCTGCAATCATGGCCGAGCCAATAGCTGCCGTCTGTTCCGCTGTGAATCCGTGTTGTTTGCCGACTGATCCGACAGCCCGCATGAAATCTAGAAGTGTTGGTGCCTCTGACGCAGACGTATTCGACAGGTGGTTGATAGCGTCAGCAAGAAGTTCGGTTTCGCCCACCGTTAAACTCAGGTTGGTTTTAATTTTCGCCAGGTTGGTGCCGACTTTGTCTGCGCTCATGTCGAATGCAACGCCCACCTTTGCAGCAATTTCGGCAAAGGTGAGCAGTTCCTCGCCTTCCACTCCGGATTGCCCGGCTGCAGCCACGATGGCGGCAATCCCGTCTGCTGCCAGCGGAATATCCCGACTCATGGCCAGGATGGATGACGAAAGATCCTTCAGGCTGGTCGGCGTCTCGAACTTGGAAAAGTCCACCACCTTGTTGACGTCCGCCATCGCATCCTCAAAGGCCATGGCCGCCTTCACGGGAGCGGCCAGACCACGGGCAAGCGCATATCCGGCTGCAGCCCCTTCCACCATCGATCCACGCATGCGCGCCATGTCGCGCTGATTGCGCCGTAGCTGGTCGGTCATACGACCAACCTGACCGGCAATCGTTCGCGCAGGTCTGGTGACCTGATCGATCAGGGAGACAATCAGTTTTGAGGAAAGAACTGCCATTGCGCTTCAAATCCTGGAGAGTTGCAACGGTTTTCGTGGTGATGTTTTCAGAGAAGCGGGCGCGCAAAAGCCTGTCGCAGTGCGACCAGCGCATTTGCGGAGCGGGCGCAAATTGCCGTGATTGAACTACGCTCGTATAAGGTTATCTTGACAAGCCGGGGAACATTTCAAATGGGCAGCGACGACAATTTATCCGCTCTGAATTCCTGTCCCTACATCTTCCTGGTCAGCCATGAAGAAGCGCCTGATTGTCTTGATTTGCGGATTGTCGTGCAGGAAGCGCGCGCAGAAAAGGAACTCAGCCCAATCAAGACCGGCGATGCCAAAATTGATAAGGTACTGGGAAGGGGGCACGCCATCACAAGCGAACCCAATTTCAGGACTTTCACGATAACGTTCGAAAATTATGTTGGTTTTTCAATCAGAAGCGAAAGTTACGTTGAACCGGAACCTGAAGAAGATTTCTCACGAAAGCTGCGCTCACATTCCCGATCAGCGTTTCTCGATTTCATCCAGAAATCCACGTTTGCCGATCAAGTGCTCGATGAGCCGATATTGCACTATTCGGTTGTCTGTTTGGATCATGTCATCGACGTGGCTTGCACCGCTCTGCCGATCATCGAGTGCCAGTCGATCGCGGAGAGCCAGCGTGCGCCGTGGTCTGGCTGAACTGAATGGTTTGCACAGGCCTGGTGACCTGATCGAAGCATGGATCGAGAACACGGTCCCTGCCGATGACATGGAGTTTGCCTCGCAACTCAGCGTCATGACGGATGGAACCAAATACAATCTCGCCGACATGACGGCCTCGACGAAGACTGCCCATTGCGCCCAGATCCGGCGTGTCGCCAAGTCCTACCGTTTCACCGACTGACGCCGGAGCCGCATCAGACTGTCGGCGTAAAGGAAAAAATCGTCGACAGTCCAAAGCCTGATTTGCTGAACCGGGGTCATCGTTTCCCGTGCCATGATGATGATCATGTCACGAATGGGAACGAATGTTTCCTCCGGTTCACCATGCACCTTTTCTAGGAGCGCTTCGACCGAGTCCGGGTCGCTTTTTTTTTGGGTGTAGCGGGTTTTTGGTTCTGCTTCGCCATGATCTCTTGGGCGCGTTTACCCATCAGAGGCGGGCTGGCAAGGGCCAGCGCCTCCCAATCATCCGGTGCCAACTCGCCCAAGAACTCGATCGGCATGCGGATCATCCCGGCAAGGAGGATCTTGAAAGCCTCTTCCTCGTTTTCAGCGCCATCGGAGTTTTCCAGATCGATCATCCGAACCGGGCGGATCGTCAACTCGGTGATCGTGTCCCCGCCCCATTCAGCCTCTGCGGTCAGAGGCAGCCTTACCGGTTTCAGCATAATCACCCCCTCCCTTAACCGCGTGTTCCGCCGAGACCAAGACTGCGGCGGAAGTCTGCAAGCAGGTCATTGTCTCCGAACCAGGCTTCCTTGGCGAAGAAGTTGTAGTCGAAGATCCGACGCTCATTGATGTAGTAGGAGTACCGGGTGACTTCCGCCCACTCGTGATTGCACTTGTGCAGTTCCGCCCCGCCCCCGGCTTCATCAGGCTCCCAAGACAGCAAGACGCCGCTGATTTCCCCGCGTGCGGCGAAATACTCCCCGGTTTCCTTGTCCTGCCACGACTTGGCAAACTCATAGTCCTGCTTGATCCCGATCAGGCTGATGAAGCGTTCATCAAGACCCGCGATTTCTGCCTTCGGGCTGAGTTCTTCCAGCCGCGGCATGACGAAGCCAACCGCGCCCACTCCGCCCGCTGGATCGTGGGTTGCCTTGGCCAGCTTCAGTGGCGGCAGGGCCAGCTTGGTCAGTGTCAGGGCACGCGTGTCGCTGTCGTCATCGGCAAGGCGCAAATCCACGCCTGCCAGCATGTAGAAGGGTTGCATCAGATCAACTCCGTTGGTGTGTCAGCTTGTTTGGATTTGCCGGATCAGTAGAGGGCGGAGTTCATGGAACTCATCAGATCGCGCACATACCCCTTGAGCGCCGGGCGATATCGGCCGATACGGTGATTCACCTTCTTGATTGACGGGGTGTATTCGATGTTGAAGCTGACATCGAAGTGACCAAGCGCGATGTCTTCCGGAGCATTGTGGTCCGGGTCGAAACGCATTTCAAAACCAAGAATATCCTCGGCCTTCTTATGCGCCTCCAGCATCTTCTTCTGGCTGTGAAGAAACACCTGCATGGTGCGTGGCTTGCCGCGGCGGCCAAGCTGCCGACGCGTGATCTTCATCATCTTGACCTTGAGATAGTCCGACCCGCGCACCTGATGGATCTGCTTCCAGACCTCGTCATTGGTGGCGCTGTCCACGCCCCAGAAGATGAAGCCGCCATCGGCAGACGCACCATCAACCTCGGTTTCCCCTTGGTCGATGATGGCAATTTCAGCATCCAGAAGCTGTTGGCCCTCATTGGCACCAGACAACAGGCTGAAACCGATATCCCGCGATACGCCGGCGATGTTCATCGACCGATTGCAGATCGGATCGAACGGCTTGCCTCCATGACGCTTGTCTTCGGCAATGAAAAGCCCGACCGCGCGCGGCCCGGTAGGAACGGTGACCAGTTGGTCCCCGTGCCAATCCCTGGAGGCAATGCCGATCGGCAGAATGCGCTCGGAATCGATGGTTTCGCGGGCATCGATCGCCAGATCGCGTGTGGTTCCATCCAGATCCACCGGAGCAACGGCAAGCAGGGTTTCAAGGGCCGGTTCAAGGGCAGTGATGACGGGGTTCTTTGTAAGTCCGTCAGGTCGCCAGTCCGTGCGCCCCGCCCAGACCAGACGCGGTGTCGCGTTGACCTTGGGAGGAATTTCCGCAACGGCGTCCAAAATGGCAGCAATGTTTGCGCAGGTTGCTGCAGGTGTTGCCTCTTCCTTGACACGAACCACCGTGACATCGGCTTCCGCGTTCAGCCCGCCGACCTGCCGGCGAATACCGAAGATGGCGTCGTATAGCGGGCCCGAGCCAAGTGCTGCGCGAAAGTTCGCGTCACCGGTTGACGCGCGAACCGGCGTGTTCAAGGGGATCTCGATATCCGATGCATCCTCGGATGTTTCGATCAGGAGAGCGCGGGAATGATCAGCACCGGCAACGGAACTGACGTCATCCTCGGACATCTCAAAGGTCATTCCAATGACAGGATCGGACATTGCGGATCTCCTCGCGCAAAAGCACCCATCCGCTCCGCTGTCAGCCAGAACGTAAGGTGGTGGTTGATTGACGTGATTTGTTGTTAGGTCCGGACCGCCCGCATTCGGGCGCCCGTGTTAAGCCAGAAGTCGACCAGTTTGACCGGGGTGGCCATAGGGATGGCGGTCGCATCGACACCGCCGCATCTCAGCTGGATTTCAGCGGCATATTCGGAACAGATGTAGCCTGTCCCGCGAAGCCTTGCGCCTAGTCCCGCCCGAACTGCATCAAGATAGGAATAGGGTTTTCCGAGTTTGCTGAACGCGAAGTTTTCAGCTGCGTCAGTCCATTTCAACCCGGTTTCGATCCAGTCAAATGCCCCGACATTTGAACAGGCGCGGATCTGGACACCGGCCCTCTCCCGCGCCTCAAGAACGAACAAGCGCCCTCCATATCGGAACGCCACCCCGACATGGGTATGGCGGCCGCCCGTGACATGCCGGATCAGGCGCGACACCGGCCCATTGCCACGAAACGCAATCAGATCACCGGAGCGGATGTCCTGCCGTAGGGCAGTGTAGGAGGATGGGAAGCCCGTCAAAGCTCCAGGGCCCCCTCCCATAGCTCATCGACCTGCTCCGGCGTGAAACCAAGTGCGGTCGATAGGGTAACAACAAGCTCATGCCCTCGCGTGAACGAGGTTGCATATTCCCACTCGACCTCTGCGACAGCTCTTTGGGTAGGATCAGGAATTTGGGAAATGATTGTTTCCACTGCTGACGCGGGCGTCCCGTTCAAGAGAAGCGCGATCCTGAATTGGCGGGCTGAAAGAGCTGGCATAAACGCACGCTTTCTCTCGGCAGTCGGTGGAACCCACTGGCCGTTTTCAAGCGTGTACTCAGGACTTGGCGGTGCGGTCGTCGTTGCCCCTTCAGGGAGGTGGCCTAGCTCGTTCATCACCGCGTATTCATCGGACGATGTCCAGTAAATGGTTCCGCGATAGTCAGGTCTTAAGACCCACTCGCCATTCACCAGCTCAATTGCCTCATTCTCACGCTGCACAGGTGGCTTGATGGTGGTGTGGCCTTCCGGGATTTCCTCGCCAAGTGTGGTAATCACCCGCTGAACCAGATCGGCACCCCAATAAACAGCTCCTCGCAGATCGGTTACAACAATCCAGCTCTTTCCGGTGAACACGGGCCGCTTATCCTCAGCGGTCGCAGGCGGTTTGATCGTCGTGGCGTTCGCCGGAATAATATAGTTGCCGGGAACTAAAGGATCGGGGAGCGCTTCCGCCGTTGAAATATATTCGCCGGTGCTTGCGTAGTTGTAGACAAGCATTGTGGGGCTCCTAGTATTTGATGAGGAATTTCAAAGCGACGTTTCGCGGGCGTGCCTCGTGGGTACCGGTATGTCCGATACCGACGTTGTGTCCGTGGGCACCCTGAACATCGGTGTGAGCCCAAGCCCACCCAGCAGCCCAGTCGTCGTAACACCATGATGGATTTCGGATCACGCCAGCGTTGTTCCCTGAACGACCGTGCAGGTAGAGGCCGTGTTGATGGGCACCTTGAACATCTGTCCATGCAGAGTGTGCGTGGGTTTTATTCTCACTGCCCTGCCAAGTGGCGAACCCTCGACCCGGATCGACCCCGCGTCCGTTGTCGAAGCCTCGAATGAACTCACCTCTTAGATCCGGGACATTGAATGTCGTTGCCCCATCACCGGCGCCGTAACCTGTCCCTAGAACATTGAACAGGGCGGCATAGGCCGTGCGGGAAATCGCAGCGCCGTTGCATTCAAGCCAGCCATCTGGCGGCGTAAACATTGCATAGGGCGCGATGAAACCAGGGGCGATGCCCTCAAATGCATCAATCTGATCAGACAGGAGGTCAACCGCATTCTGCACTTCGACCTTGGTTGCCCGCTGTCCTATCTGCTCCAAAAGATCCAGCAAAGACGCCTGATTATTTCCAACCGCTGAAGCAATCTCAATGATGGTATCCAAGGTCTCTGGAGCATTCCCACCGCGCAACTGATCGAGTTGCGAGGCCAGCTGAGATAGCGCGGACTGGACGTTGTTTGAGGTCAAGCCGGAAATGGGATCGTGGGCGAAGAATTGCGCCTTGGCAACGACCGCCTGAATGGTTCCAGCCAAATACTGAAGGATCTGGCCTTCATTCGCCCCCGTCACATTGACGCCGGTGAGCCCCGCAAAACTATGGGTGTGATTTGCCAGCCCATCAGCAAGGGTCTGGAGTTGAAGTGTCAGCCCCTGAATGTCGCCGATCTCGTGTTGGTGGCCTGCACCTGGAACCTGAGCCAACCCGGTTTGCAGAGTGTTCAGCCACGCTGCAATCTGTTCCAGCGTTTGTGCGACACGCTGGAAATCCTCGTTCACATTGTTATCTGGATGCGGCTTTGGCAGATTGCCGACTTGTGTTTTTGCGTCAGTGACCATCTTTCACCTCAAAGTGGATAGGCGCGAAGTTCGGCAACGGATGGCCGGGC
>NZ_VXDB01000050.1 GCF_008711325.1 Roseibium sediminis | reverse complement strand
CTGATCCTCCGTTTCCTAACTATAGGGGCGGACCAATTCAAAGGGGGAGGATCAAGCGGATTTTTTACCATCGGCAGGCGGGGAAAAGTAATCAGTATTTTGTCGCATACCGCCGCTGGCTTCGCCATAAACTGGCCGAAAAATTCTTGGGTAATACTGGTTTGCAGCAAATGGAGCACGATAGAGCCGCCAGTGTACGCCGCTATTGCCTCGAGATTCTAGACACTCCTTCAGTTGTTGAAGAAGTAATTGATCATTATCTACATTTGTTACCTGTATTGTTGTTGAATTCTTACTAACTAAGGTAGCGTTATTGCCATCGAGTTCCCACTGACAGATACGCCTTCTGATTACTGCAAGGTCCCCACGAGGTCGAGGGCTAAATAAAAATATTGATTGTTTCATCTGTTTTCCATTGGTCTTAATGCAGGAATTCGTATTCGGCCTTCAGCTTCGCGGTTACTATTTCGTTCATGGCTGACCAATTCATCCGTTTGGAGGCAATGAAGCGTAAGCTGAGAAAGAATGGCCGTTACTAATTTTATAACAATTTGGACGCCAACTAAAAGCGCCGATAGATCTCGATTGCCAATATTAGTTCTCAACACAGCGAAACAGGCTTTGCCAACCCTCTGTAAATTTCACGATCTTACATGAAGTTAAAAAATACAATGCTGAAACTCTCGCTAAAACCACAACTATGGAAGCCAAATTTCGTTATAAAAATAAGCAAAAAAACGCGCCCCCGGCGATCAAGCCAAAGGCGCGCTTGTCTCATTTGTCTTTCTTTGCCGCCGAGAAGACCGCCGCGAAGCGTTCCGGCATGGTGTGGAATTCCTGCTTCAGCTCGCGCAATTCGGTCACAAGCCGCTTTTCCAAGTCCTTTAGGACAGCTTGGCTTGCGTAGCCTTTCGCCACTTCAAGCTTGTGTTCGTTCAATTCCCGTTTGACTGAAAGAATATAGGCAAACAGGAACCACCAAGCCCCCGCCAAAACGGACAGAATAGCGCACAAGGTCAAAACCTGTTCCCAAGTGATAGCCCCTTTCATTACCAGCACCCCCGCCGCTTTCCGTTCCGATCGTTCGCCGCTATCCGTTCCGCCCCGCTTCGATCGGCAACCACCACGGCGGCGAAGGCTTTCGGGTTAAGGCTGTTCGCCGTAAAGCCCGCGCAAGGCCCGGCATTCGGGCGGGTTTGGCATCCTGCCAGCGTCCCGAAAATACCGATTGCACAAATCAGCGTCAGACAGGCTTTGCAAAGTCGCATCGTCCCGCGTCCTTTCCTGTTCGATTGACAAGGCCGCTTCCAGGTCTTCGGCCTTGTCCTGCAATCGCGCCCGAGATCCGCCAAGCGCATAAACGGACGCGATGAACACCGCCCCCAGCAAAAGGGCCGCTAAAGCGCGGCCCGTTTTGCTGAAGAACAAGACTTTGAAAAGGGCGCTCATTCCGCCCGTTCCCGTTGCAAGAGAAGATAGCCGCCAACGGCAACCGCCATGACCAGCGACAGGGCAAAGGCCCATTGCACCGGCCCGCCCCCGGAAAGCACCGCGCCAAGCCCTGACAGCGCCCCCAAGCCTTGCGCCACGCCTTGCGGACTTGTCCAGGCGGCAACGGCGCTTGTTTCGCTGGCAGGTGCCTTGCCCCCTGCAGGCTTTGGAAGGGGAACCGCTTTAGCGGCTTCAAGTGGATCGGTTCGCGTCCGTCCGGCGCGGTAAAGGTCCAGCCCCAACGCCTGCACTTCACCAACACGCCGCCGCCAACCGTTCTTGTTGTAACGCCAGTTTTTCAGGCCCTTCAGATATGCAAGCCGGGCGGCGCTATAGCGCTTGATCAGATCGGGAAGCGCCCGCCCCTGAAGGGCACCAAGGGTTTGAACACCAACGATCCCGTCAACGGTCACTTGCAAAAGGCGCTGAAGGTGTTGCACCGCCCGGCCCGGCCCGCTGTTGACCGCAAAGTCAAACACCACATAGTCAAGACCAGCTGGAAGCCGATCACCGCGCACCGCGTCCCAATACTGCGCCTTGTATATGCGGAACGCTTCGTCTTTGGTGAGGTTGCGAACATCGGCAACCGTGACAGGACCGCCCCGCCAATCGCGCAAGGTGCCTATGGTGATTCCGTACTTTGTCGCGCCGCCCGGATCTTCGCGCCGTGGTCGGTTTGAAAACCCGCCTTCGTGTCCGATCAAATGCGGCTTGATTGCCTCAAAAGTGGATTGCATGTTTGCCCCTTCCCTTGGTTGCAGGCATAAAAAAACCGCCTTGCGGCGGTCGGTGGTAATTTTTCGGATGTTTCAGCTTTCTCGCCCCTCGCCGGAGCGTGGGAAACTTTGTAAGAAGTCAAAAAGTGCACGCAACGGCACTCGTCAGATTGCCAATGACAAAATGGAACATTTCATATGGAACTTCCTTACTTTGAATATTACCCAGATCCAGTCGGCAATGGCAGCATTGTTGAAAAGTCGGCCACATGCCCCTGTTGTCAGCAAAGACGAACCTTCATGTATGTCGGCCCAATCTACTGCATTGAAGAAGTAGAAGAAGTTTGCCCGTGGTGTATCCACGATGGGTCTGCCGCAGACAAATGGGGGGCAAACTTCAATGATATTATCCATGCTCCAAGTGGAGTGCCCGAGCATATACTTGTAACCGTAGCTTCCAGAACACCCGGTTATGTTTCTTGGCAGGACAATAAGTGGTTGTTTTCGCACAACGACGCACTTGTTTTCCGTGGAGATGTCGTCGGAAAGGATTTGATCAAGAGGAACGAAACAGCGAAGATTTCCGCATGCCGCGCGGCCTTGGCAGAGTTTAAATTCCCCGAAGATTTCGATCTGTCCAACGTGGTCTTTGGTGGGCAACCTGCAATTTATCTTTTTCAAGATAGAGCCACCGGGCAATATCATGCTTATGCGGACATGACGTAATAGTCCTTTCGTCGAGGCACAGAACGAACGCAAACACTTCCTTCGACGCCCGATTTTTAATCAAATCCGGACCTCGCTTCCCGGCTCCATGGTTCCAGGCATAAAAAAACCGCCCTTCAAGGCGGCGGCGAATTTCAAGTTGTGTTTGCCGGTCAGGCTTGCGGCACCACGGGCAAGAAATAATGTGCGGCAATCCGCACCTTGCCGCCCGTGAATGCGCCCGTGTCGCCATGCGCCGAAATCAAAAGCGGCGTATCGTTGTAAAAGGCTTGCGGCCCGATCACCCCGGCATTTGAAGAACCCGGCGCGGTTCCAAGATATCCGCCGAACTTTTCCGGTTCGCCGTTGATCCCGCAATGATACTGCCAAACGCCGGTGACGGCCTCGACGGTGCGCGTTGACACGCCGAAGACAATCGCCCGGTTTGGAATCTGGATCGTTGATTGAACGCTTGCGCCGTTCAACGTCAACAATTCTTCAGCCGTGACGATTTGGCTTTGTGCGCCGCTTGGCGTTGCCGAAACCACCGACACGCCGGGCGGCGTCCAGTCGGTGCCATTGAAGACGGCAAACGCGCCTTCGTCTTCGATATAGGCCCGCCAACCGGTGCCGGGCGAAAAGAACACCCAAGCCCCATCGCGGAAGCTGGCAAGCTTGCCTTCGTGCCCGGCAAAGTCTCCGGTTGATTGTGCCGGCACAAGATAGCGTGCGCCATTTGCCGGCCCTTGCGGCGGACTTGCCTTGCCCCGTGAGACAACCGACAGGTTGACCACCGCGTCCAGCACGGCCAAAGCCTCGTTATGGGTAATATGCTTTTGGCTTTGGCTTGCGGCGATTTCCGGCAAGTTCAGGTTCGGTGTTGTCATGGTTGATAGTCCTCTTGAGCGGACGCCCCGCGTCCATAGGTTGCCGAGATCTGGAACACGAAGAACGTGAAAGAGGTTTCCCCGGCAATGCCAAGGTCAACCACTTGATCACTTGCCGAATAGGTCACGGTTTGCGCGGCGCTGGTTAGAACCCGCTTCAGCGTCCCGTCTTTCCAGATTTCGATTTCGTAGCTTTCCAGGTCTTCGCCAAGCGGCACTTCGGCTTGTTCCCAGCCGTCGCCACCGATCCGCGTGCGCCTTATCCATGACAAGGCAACATCACCGCCTGCCAATGCTTCAGCCTTCAGGTGTACCGGTGAAAGCGGACGTTCGCCCCGGCCTGAGAATGTGATTTCGCCATAGCTTGCAAAATCATCATCCCCAACGGCCCCGTCAGCCGGTCCAACCTGCCAGTGAAGCGGAAGGCCGATCAATGCCCGATCCAATCCCGATTGCTCAATTGAGCCGTCAAGAATGACCACACGGGCACCGCTTGCGGCCCCCATTGCCTGCTCACTGCCCCGCTGTCCGCGCAAGAGCCGCGAAAGCCGGTAAGTGCGCTTTGCGATCAGGTCCGCCCGGCCATATTGCAACAATTCCCAATCGCCCGAAGCCGATTGAATGAGTGCCGCATTTC
Organism: Roseibium sediminis; assembly: GCF_008711325.1. Classification (GTDB taxonomy): domain Bacteria; phylum Pseudomonadota; class Alphaproteobacteria; order Rhizobiales; family Stappiaceae; genus Roseibium; species Roseibium sediminis. The sequence goes on along the minus strand of NZ_VXDB01000050.1, from coordinate 9,714 downwards.
CGCCCGCCAAAACCTGTTCATCGGTGAGGCTTGCCAGTTCGCCGCCGTAAAGTTCAACGTCAACGGAATTGGTGTTGTCCCATCGATAAAGCGGCCCCGGCAAAAGGTCGGTTTTGGTTTCACCGATCACCCCGCTTGCCGCAAGGCCCGCCCGTGCCTGAAAGCCGCTTTCAGATGCACTCGACAGGAACACAAGGCCCGGCGCAAAGGGAAGCTTGAAGCCGGTCACATAGCCCTGAAACCCATTGTCACTATCGCGCAACAACGGCCCGTCAATGAAGACGCCAAGCGCCGCCGCCTGTTCCTTCTGTCCGCCGATCCCGTAGACACGCCCCAAGCTTCGCGCCGGTTCATACACCAGGCCGTCATAGCTTTTCGCTTCAATGTGCCGCCCGTTGCCGTCTTGAGCCTTCACAACGCGCAAGGTGTGCGAGCGCCCGCCGAAATCCAGCGACAGAACATCGCCGCTTTCAAGGGCAAGCGCACTTTCAGGAAGTCCGAGCGTATAGGCTTCCCGTCCTGCCCATTGTTCCTGAAGCAGGCTTTCCGCCGTCGCTTGAACCCGGTCATAATCGGCAATGATCGGCGTATCAGTGACAACCACCCGGTCATTGGTGACTTCTTCAAGAATGCCTTCACCGGTCACGCTTTCAAAGTCCCGTGACACGTCATAACAGGTCAGCCGCACCACACGCGGCAATTCCGTTTGTTGCGCACGGCGGATTGTCACCGGTTCATTCCCCCTGCCCCGGTCTAGCAAGCCTTCAGCTTTCAGGCTGAGAACCGGGAAGCGGAACCGGCGCGAACGACCAACGATCCTTCCGCCCGATTCCATCGGATCAAAGAAGAAGGACGCGCCGAGGGTTTCCACAACGCTTCGCGCACTGGTCACGTTGTCGATTATGAAACCATCTGCCACGCCGTCAAAGCCGCCTGTTTCAAAGTCAACGCCTTCAACTAGGCCGCTTCGTTCCATCATCAGCCGCGCTATTCCATCGGCAGGCGCACCGCCAAGGCGGCCCGACAACCAATGCCCGGTGTAGAAATTGGCATGATCTGCCCAGGCATCCGCATGAACCGGGAAGGACGGGAACGGGCGAACGTCCCAAGCCCACGCAAACAGATTGCCCGTGTCGATCATGCGCCCGCCGTAGACGCTGGAAACCGGGTTTTGGTTTGCGTCCTGCCAATAGGAAATCAAGGCCCGCAAATAGCGGCGCTGAATAAGATCGTCCCGCGCCCCGCTGGAAAAATGCGGAACGAAGCTTTCCGAGGATTTCGGATCATGAAACACGTTCGGTTGATTGGTGCCCTTGTCGATGGCCGGGCACCCGAATTCGGTGAACCAGATCGGCTTTCCTTCAGGCGTCCAGCTGGTTGCCCCGCTTTGGCGCACCCCGCCCGGCCTGTTGTGGTGCGGCGATTGCCACCACCCGCGAATGTCCTTTTGCCGGTAAACCCAATCTTCGCCGTGCGCGCCGTCATAGATCGGCGTCCGGTTCTGGTTTGCCCGGTCGGCATCGCTGGCATAGTACCAGTGGTAATATTCGCCGCCCTCGATGTTGCTTTGAAGATAGTCAAGATCATGGATCGACTGGAAGCGCGGCGAATGGTCAAGGTGCCCGGCTTCGTCCCGCCAATCGGACAACGGCAAATAATTATCAATGCCGATGAAATCCAACTGCGCATGTGACCAAAGCGGATCAAGGTTGAACAGCACGTCGCCCGATCCATCAGCCGGACGATAGGAATGATATTCCGACCAGTCCGCCGCATAGGTGAGCTTGGTTCCACTGCCGACGATTGCCCGCACTTCGCCTAACAAGGCAACCAGCCCGTCAACAAAGGGAAACTGGTTCGCGCTGCTTCGTATGCTGGTCATGCCGGGCATTTCCGTGCCAATTGCAAAGGCATCAACGCCCCCCGCCAGGTGCGCCACCTTGGCAAGGTGGAGAATGAAACGGCGGTAAGACCATTCGGACGGCCCCGAATAGGTCACGGTTGTTCCCGATCCGCCAAAATGCGCGGCGCTTGCGGTCCCTAAGAAAAAGGCGGCTTGCGTTGCCGCTGCCGCCGTCTTGTCAACTGTTCCCGGTTCCCCCGGTGCCGGATGGCAGGTTATGCGCCCCCGCCAAGGGTAAACCGGCTGTTCGCCCCGCCCGTATGGATCGGGCAAGCCGTTATCCTTCGGAACGTCCATCATGATGAACGGATAGAGGAACACGCGAAGGCCCCGCGCCTTCAGGTCACGAATTGCGGCAATAACGCTGGCATCATTCGGAGACCCGCCGAAAGCCGGTTTGCCGTTTACCGTGCTTACCACCGTTGCAACGTCGCGTGTGACCCCGGCAACCTGCCAGCTTATTGGAGAGGTTTCCTTATTCCGAAACTCAACGCACGGCTTGATTTGGCAAGACCCGCAGCGAAGATCATTGCCGAACCACGCAACAACCAGCATGACCGTTTTCACATTCGGGCAAACGGCCTGCATCAGGTCCAGCGAATGCCGCCAATCCGAGCCCTTGACCTTTGTATGTCGGTTATTGTCCGCCTTGGAAACGCCGCCCGTGTGATCTTGCACAAGGTCCGGCGAATAGCCAAATTCCGTTGCGCCGGGAATGAGACAAAGCCCGGTCAAGATTTCTTCTTCGTATCCAACGGCCCGCACAATCTCGAATGTGAGTTGCGGAATCCGGTTGCCGTATTTCGCCAAAGGCAATTCTTCAAAGACGATATATGCCGTGCCGCGATAAGCAGGCGCATTGCCGGTGCCTTGTTTGGCTTCAATCAATTCGTCGGGTTGTTGGGTTTCCGAGCCCTTGTAAATCCGGTGATTGATCGTTGTCAGGTCCAGTTCCTTGCCATCTGCCCAAACGCGCAACACGCCGGAAATCGGACCTTCACAGATCCCAACGGCAAAGTTGGCAAAATAGGTGTATTCGGTCGCGGTACTGGTGGCGCTTTTCCGCCCGCCCTTGCCGCCGTGCTTTTGCGTCGTCGTCGTCACGCGCTCTATCAGGTTGGTTGCCCAGATCACTTGACCCGACACCCGCGCATGACCGGCAATGATCGGAATGGCCGCGCCTTCCGCGCTCGATAGCACCTGAAGGCTTTGCAGGCGCTGCCCTTCCGAGTGTTGCCCCTTCACCCCGCGCGCGCCAAACAAATAGCTGTCCAGGATGGAACCGCCAATTGTTGCCGCCGTTGTAATTGCAGTCGCAATTAGTCCCGCCGCGCCGGTCGCGCCAATAAGCGCGGACGCCGCAGCACCCAAGATAAGAGTTGCCATGGTGGTTTTCTTTGGTTTTGAGAGTGGTTTAACGTGAACGCAAAGGACTACGCCGCATTCCGGCGACACATCCAATTTTGAAAAGGTTACTGCGATCCGGTAATTTCACGTATCAGACAACATCTACAAACTAAGGCTGCCTACAAAAGCCTGATTGACCTAAGCCTTAGTCAAAAGCTTTCCACAATTACCTCTTGTAAACTTCGCAATTACTATGAAGAATCGCAAAGAATAAAAAAATATTTAGAAATGGAAATGCGATAGATGGCATAATCACGCTATGATAATAACTTCCTCGAAACAACCCGCCACTAATACCAGACAGACTTATATTATTAGGAGCATAAAAGAAATGAAGAATTATGTATAAAATAAAAAGAAACACAAATATTAATACTTTCTTTCTATTAATTACAATAATCCTATAAGCCATTAACTTACACATAGAAAATATCATGCAAATTGAAATAATTATCAAATCTTTATAGTAGCTAACTCCAACAGTATTGTAGTATTCAGTACCTCCATTTTTTATAATTACATCTTGCGCATGATATACTATTGGAACAAATTTCCAATTCAGAACTTCTCCTGAACTAAAAAAATAATTAAAGTATATAAATATAAACAGAGCGGAAATGACTGAAACAATCAGATAGCATAAAGATATCTTACCAATTTCAAATATTAATCTATCTTTCTCTTTGCTCAAGGCATGCTGCATGGAAAAAACCCTCCCAAAACATCGAATACATAATCTCACAAGTGGTAATAGCGATTGAATCGTATGTGCATATCGGCACGACACTTTTCGCCAAATTGTCTTTACGTCATATGAATTTCTCTGCACCAGATTCGCCCACAAACCCGAACCCAGCCACTGCCCGGCGCAACCAATTGTCGTTGAGCGCCACTTCGCAGACACCGACACCCTCTTGCGCATGGATCATGTGCCCGGCATCCGACACAATGCCGCAATGTTTGGCGATAGCGTGCGGGAACATGCGGAACACGATCACGCTTCCCGGCTGAAGGTCTTTCAGGTCGCGCCGCTGCAAGTGCCGTTCCGCTGCTTCTATCAGGGTTTCCCGTGTTCCCACCTGCCCCCAATCGGGCGAATAGGGCGGCGGCGTTTCCGCGTCCCTGCCGTGGAATTCCTTCCAGACCCCGCGCACCAGCCCAAGACAATCACACCCGACACCCTTTAAAGCCGCTTGATGGTGATACGGCGTCCCGATCCAGCCCCGCGCCAGTTCGACAACGCGGGCACCTTCATTGCTTTGACCAAATGTCATTGTCGAAGATTGAGAGTTTCGCGGTTGGTGAGCCGTCATTTTCCTGTTCCCCCTGCCGTGCATAGCCCATGACAAAATCATTGCCGGGCATGTGCGGAAATCCGCGAAAGTTCGCGCCATTGTTGAACTTGACCTTGCAGGCCCCGAACGTATGCGGGCACCCGGCGCGAACGGTGAAGGCATCGCCCGGCGTGATCGGATTGACAGGTTCGCGCCAAAGCGTGAGCTCAACCGTCCCGCCTTGGCTTTTATGCACCTTGACCTTGATTTTCTGCCCCGCGTTGCCGCCCGTCTCCCAGGTCAGGACGCCCCGCGAAAACCGATCATGCGGAAAGGCGCTCAAACCGTCCGCCTGAAACGTCCGCCCGCTGGCAGTGGCAACGGTGCCCGTGCCTTTGTTGTCCGGCGCGTTGAGGTTCACCCCGCACCGGGCATCACCAAGCGCGGCGTCACAGCCATATTGAAAGGTTCGCCCGATGGTTTGTTGAAGCTTGTGCGCAAGGCCGCGAAATTCCGCCTGAAAGGCAATCGCCCCGCGTGTCACTTCGCCAATATTGCCGCGCTTGATAACGGCCCGCTCGTGTACGTTCTGCCAGTTCACCCGATAAAGGGTAATGGCCGCATCATCATAAAGCCCGGACGCAATATCGGATTCGGTGATCGCGTCCGAGGAAAGCGCGCCTTCAACGTCCATATTGTCAACGGAAAGACCAAGCGAACTTTCAATTTCCGTTCCCGAAAATCCGCTTGCCGCCTCAAAGGTCACGCCGTCAAAGATCAAGGCCCGGTCATGATCGGTAAAACCGAAAATGAGCCCGTCTTGCCGGGTAACCTGCCAACACCAGCAAAGCGACGTTGCAGGCCCGGCAATGTGCCCGGCAAAGCCGGTTTCAAACTGCCTCATAAGAGAACCTCAAGTATCGGAATGTTCGGGATTTCGCCTATCTTGTGATCAATCATCGTTACGTCGATTTGATCCGTATCGAAGCGAGCGGGAACGTCGAATTCAAAGCCTGCCGACACGTTCAGGCCAAAGCCCGGCGCTTGCGCGAAGATCACCAGCCCGCTTGCATGATCGACAGTGAACCCGCCGCCCTGTTCGGTGCCGCCAAGGGCAACGCGCACGGTGCCGGGCACCGGCTTTGTGATGTCCCGCGAATACGGGTTGAACGCGCCGCCATAGGTTTTGACAAGCTGGAAGGCGGTTTTTGCCCCGTCACCAACGCCTAAAGGCTGGTCGGTTGCGCTTGGGTCTTCAGACGGCAAACAGGACTTGTAGTCGCTCCAATCCTTCCAGCGAAAGGCGGTCAGGCGTCCGCGCCGTTCTTCGAAAAACGAGATCACCTGATTCAGTTCATCAAGCGTCCGCACCCCGTACCCGGCATTGTAGCGCCGCCGCGAGCCTGCCCATTGGCTGTTCCTTTGTTCCTTGCCGGACGCAAGGGCAACAACAGTTGTCTTGCGTTCCGGCCCGCCCTTGCATCCGAGCGAGATCCGCGCCGGAAACTGCACGTCATGGAAGTTGTCAGGCATCAACGCCCCCTTTGTCCGCGTCCTAGCGCGTCAACCAATTGCCCGGTTATCTGGGTTTCCGACCGGCGAAAGCTTTCCGCGTCTTGCGTGTAAACCGTCATGTAGACGATTGGTCGCTCGCCACCCTTGCCGCCGAAGGAATCGCGGTTAGACACCACCTTTGCAGGCCCGGTGACTATTTCCGGCCCCGCTTCCCCGGCAATGCCCCATTGCCCCGCGCCAAGCGTTCCCCCGTCCGCATACATGCCCGCAAAGGCATCCGCCAAGGTTGACCCGACACCGCCGCCAAATCCGCCCCCAAAGCCCTTGAACAGTTTGGGCAACAACCCGCCGCCCCCCATGATCCCGGCAAGCGGCCCCTGACCCAATAGCGCCGCCTGAAGCGCGGCTTCTGCCAGCGTTGCGGCAAGGCGTCCGGCCGCGTTGTCGGCAAATCCGAGCTGCTGCACAAAGCTTCCGATCTGACTTGAAGCAATGCCGCCGAAATACCCCGTGACCTCATTCAGGCGGCTTTGGGCTTCGTTCTGGTTCTGGATTTGATCAATGAGCGCGGCGATTGCCCGCCCCTGTTCGCTGGTCGCATCAACGCCCGCCATCTTGAGCGCATTGACCTTGCGTTGTTCCAGAGCGGACAAACCCAAAATCGAAGCTTCTTCGCGAAGCTGGTTTAGTATCCGGTCGGTTTGCGAAATCTGGTCCAGCCGCGCACGGTTTGACGCCGCCCGGCTTGCGCCTCCGCCCTTCCCGCCGTCTTCGCCGCCCTTGGTTGGAATGATGGTTTCAGCGATCTTGCCGCGCTTGCCCCCGCGCCCTAACGGCCCGGACGTGCCAAAGGCATCCGCCGCCCGTTCGCGCATGATCCCGGCAAGCCTTGCGTCTACGGCTTCCAGCCGGTTGCGCATGGCGTCGATTTCAGCTTGTGAGCCGGACCGCTCAAGAAAGGACAATTGCCGGGAAAGGGATTGCCGCTCACTGGTCAGACCCTTTTGCAGATCCTTCAAGCTGGCATCGACCGGCGTTTTCAGAAAAACGTCGTCCATCAAGGCCGCAACGGACAACACCGCCCGTTTGCCGGAAAGCTCAAAGGTCCGCCAAAGCCGGGCGAACTTGTCGTCAATTTCTTCAGCCCGCCGTTGAAGTTCTTCTTCAAGGTAACCGCCCGTTTTGACGATTTCGCCTTGCATCCGGTTAAGACCAAGCGAGCCGTTGCGAAGGGCAAGGACGAATTCAGCGCCCGACCGTCCGAAGGCTTCATTTGCAAGCGATAGTTTTTCCTGTTCGCTTCCCGCCCGCTTGATCAAGTCCGCATAGTCACGCAAAAGCGCCATGATAGGCCGCATCTGGCCATCAGCGCCGCGAAGGGCAACGCCATTGGCTTCCAGAATGTCCGCCAATTGCCCGCCCTTGCTTTCCGCTTCTGCCAGGCGCTTGGAAAACTGCAACAATGAAGCTTCCGTTTTGCCAACCTCGACACCGGCAAGGCTGAAGCCGAAAGAAAGTTCCTGCAATTCGTTGGTTGTGAGCCCGATCAAATCCGCCGTTTTGGCGAAAGTGGACGCTTCAGCAATCACGCCCCGGATCAGGGTAGGAAGCTGGATCAGTTCAGCCGAAAGAATGCCAACCCCAAGCCCCGCCGCAAAGCTCTTGCGAAGGCTGTTAACGTCATTCCGCACTTGCTGGAATGCCGCCCGTGACTGGTTGTTTCCCTTAATGGTGAATTCCATTGCCCGCGCATTCATTCGCTTGCCTCCGCCCGGATTTGATAAAAGACGTACCATTCAAGAAGTTCGGCTTCCGGCCAGTGTTCCAGGTCGGAAACCCGCATTTTCAGCCGATCCGCAAGCGCAAACAGGAACAACCGCCCCGGATCGGACCTTAGTTTTTTTCAATCGCCTTCTTGTCGGCAGGAAGCGCAATCGCCATGGCAATCCGGCCCGTGATTGCGCCATCACACGCCGTCAACAATTCGTGCCGGTCACCTTCGGCAAACAGGCGGTTGCCGTGTTCGTCCAGCGCCTTCAGGATCACCACGTCAACGGCGCATTCGGCATCAAAAAAGCCGCCGTTTTCGCCGTAGACCGCCTTACGCTCAAACGGCGTCATTGGGTTGTAAAAGATCTTGAACGGTGCGCCTTCAGCGCCCCATTCGGGAACGTCAATAACCGCCATTTTGTTGCGCTCGTAATGCGCCTTTACCCGGTCAATCGCTTTCATCGTGGTTCCTTTTTCTTGCCACCAGAACGCAAAAGGGCCACTCACTAGCGGCCCCTTTGCGTATCTTCAGATTTGGTGAGGTTCGGCGTTATGCCTTGATCGGTGTTGTCAGTTCGCCTTTGCCGAGAAAATCAAAGGACATTGCCACCGTGTCATTCTTGTTCTGACTTCGGCCTATATTGGTAATCGTCGCCTGCCCCGAATAGTATTCCTTACCCGTGGCGTCGCCGTCGCCGTAAAGGTGAAGGTTGACCAGATCCCCGACCGCCAAGGCCGCTTGCCCCGGATCACCGGGCACCCGGTAGGCATTGATTGACCCGCTCCACTTCTTCGCCGCGCCGGTTGAATGATCTTCCCACGCATCCCCCATGCCGGTTGCGTCCGAAGTCGGAACTTCGATTTGCAAGCTGAAGTCCTGCACCTTGGCAATCTTCACCGCACCAACGGCGATTGATCCCGCGCTACCGTGTACCGCTGTCATTAGCTGTTTCCTTTCAATTGTTAGATAATCACCCCCGCCCGGAGCATGATGCCGAAAAGTGCCTGGCGGTTTTCGGATAACATCATGCTCCAACCTATAAAGATCGATCACGTTTCATGACTGCGGGCCGGTTCGGCCAACAGTCATCGTGATCTAGTGCGGGTTACCTTCCGGCCCGATCACTAGGACGGAATAGGTCAGGGTAAGGACGCCCGAACGCCGGTTGTTTTCACCGTCGCCAAGTTCAAGCGCCGTTTGTGTCAACGTGCTATCTATCGCGAGCCCGTCAAAGGTCCGGTTCTGGAACAGGACTGTTTCAACTTCCGCCGCGATTGCGTCCAACGTGTCGTCAAAATCGCGGCCCCGCGCTTGCGCTTCTACAGTGAGTTCAATGCGGCGCTGCAAATCCCTGTCATCATCGCCAAGGGAATCCGTGTCTGAAGCTTCGCGAAGCGTGTAGACCAAAAGGCACGGCGGCTTGTCCCGGTCAGTCGGATAGGTCCGCATTGAATAACAACGGTTGCCGGTTGTCGGCAGGTTCGAAAGCAGATTGACCGCCTTGTCCCGTATCCGTTGGCGTATATGTGTCATGGTTCCGCCCGCTCCAATGTGACGACCGAAACGCCTTCGCCGTCCGGTTCTGGTTCATGGGCAACCAGATATTCAGCGCCCTTGATTGTGAGAATTGCACCTTCCCCAAATCCAACGGGAAGCGCGGACGTTGGAACGGTCACGCTTGGCGCACTTGCCAGAAACCCGGCTGCGCCTAGTTCGCTTGTGCTGGTTGGATTGTCGAAGATTGCGACCAGATCCCCCGTTTCGCCGGTCGGCAACTGGCCGGTATTCCTGATCCTCCCCCTTTGAATTGGTCCGCCCCTATAGTTAGGAAACGGAGGATCAGA
>NZ_VXDB01000004.1 GCF_008711325.1 Roseibium sediminis | reverse complement strand
CAAGATCGCGGCATAATCAAATAAGCTCCTGGTCCGGGATCTCGGGGCAAGGTCACGACCGGTCATAGGTCGGACGCAGGACCGTTTCGGGCATGGAAGTCAGGGTGGCGTCGGCAAGCATCATGTCAGCTCATCCACTGCCCGCCGTCGACGTTATACGTCTGTGACAAAATGTAATCGGACTCTTTGGAGGCGAGGAACACGGCCATGCCGGTCAGGTCATCCGGCGTGGCAAAGCGTCCTGCAGGCACACCGGCGGCGACCTCTGCCTTCTTCTGGCCGGGGGCCTTGCCTTCGAGCTTGGCGAACTTCGCGTCGACATATTGCCAGTGTTCGCCATCGACGACGCCCGGCGCAATCGCGTTGACGTTGATGCCATGCTTGATGAGATTCAACCCGGCAGATTGCGTCATAGAGATCACCGCTGCCTTGGTCGAGCAATAGACCAGTACGAGGCTTTCGCCCCGACGTCCAGCCTGCGAGGCCATGTTGATAATCTTCCCTCCATGGCCTTGTGCTATCATCTGCTTGGCCGCCGCCTGCATGGTGAAAAGGGTGCCCGCGACGTTGACCGCATACAGGTTGTCATAGCTGGCGCGGGTGATGTCGACGGTTTCGGCGGCATCGAAGAGCGCCGCGTTGTTTATCAAAATGTCGAGCCTACCCGCATTGCCAACCACGGACGCAATCGCGGCATCGATGCTGTCCTGCTGAGTGACGTCGAGATGGACCGAATAAGCCCCTTCGCCCAGTTCCTTGGCAGCGGCTTCAGCGGCATCAAGATTGATGTCCCCGATGGCGACGGTTGCGCCTTCACGCAGATAAGCGGCGGCAAAACCCTTGCCGATGCCGCGTGCGGCACCGGTTATCAGGGCTGACTTTCCTTCGAGACGTTTCATTTGATGCGCAATCCTTCAGCATCGAACTTGTGGATATGTTGTGGATCGGGCGTCAGCCAGACGGTATCACCGTGGTTGACGGCGATGTCGCCGCCCCCGCGCACGGTCATCGGGTCGCAGCCCGGCACCCCATGGACATGCAGGAATGTGTCGGAACCCAGATGCTCGGCCACACCTACCGTTGCTTGCCATTGCCCGTGGGTGATAGAGACGTCGATGTGCTCGGGACGAATGCCGATGGCGAAGGCGTTATGTTGCGCAGCCTCCGCCCCCTCGATGAAATTCATCTTGGGCGAGCCGATGAAGCCCGCGACAAAGCGGTTGCGCGGTGTCTTATACAGCTCCAGTGGCGAACCCACCTGTTCGATTCCCCCGGCCTGAAGCACGACAATCTTATCGGCCATGGTCATAGCCTCGACCTGATCGTGAGTCACATATATCATCGTGGTTTTGAGGCGCTTGTGCAGCTCGCTAATCTCAAGCCGCATCCCCACGCGTAGGGCTGCGTCGAGGTTAGACAGGGGTTCATCGAACAGAAAGGCGGTGGGTTCGCGGACAATGGCCCGCCCGATGGCTACCCTCTGGCGCTGGCCGCCCGAAAGCTGCCCCGGCTTGCGATCGAGGTAGTCTGTGAGGTTCAACGCCTTCGCAGCTGCGTAGATTCGCTTTGTCTGTTCGGCTTCGTTGACGCCCGCCATTTTCATTGGGAAAGCGATGTTTTTGCGCACCGACATATGCGGATACAGGGCGTAGCTTTGGAACACCATCGCCAGACCGCGTTTGGCAGGCGGCAGTAGGGTCGCGTTGGTTCCGTCGATCTCGATCATTCCAGAGGTGGTATCCTCTAGCCCGGCGATCAGACGCAAGAGCGTGGACTTGCCACAGCCGGAGGGGCCGACAAAGACGGTGAATTCGCCATCTTCGATAGCCAGGTCCAGCGGCGGTATGACAGTGCATTCGCCAAAGGATTTCTTGACTTGTTTGAGTTGGATACGGCCCATGGCCCCCTCCCTTGTAACTCGACTGTGGGGCAGTTATTTTACGGCGCCGAAGGTGAGCCCCCGGACCAATTGTTTCTGGCTGAACCAGCCCAAAATGAGGATCGGCGCGATGGCCATAATCGAGGCCGCCGAGAGCTTCGCGTAGAACAGGCCCTCGGGGGACGAATAGCTAGCAATAAAAGCGGTCAGCGGTGCGGCCTTGGCGGCGGTCAGGTTAAGCGTCCAGAACGCCTCATTCCATGCCAGGATGATGTTTAGCAGCACTGTGGATGCAATGCCGGGCACGGCCATCGGTGTCAGCACATACAGGATTTCGCTGCGGAGCGACGCTCCATCCATCCGCGCGGCCTCGAGGATTTCACCGGGAATTTCACGGAAGTATGTATACAGCATCCAGATGATGATCGGCATGTTGATCAACATCAACACCAGCGTCAGGCCGAGGCGGCTATCCAATAGCCCGGTGTCACGGAAGATCAGATAGATAGGCACAAGGACGCCTACGGGTGGTAGCATCTTGGTTGACAACATCCACATCAACACATCCTTAGTGCGTTTACCTGGAACAAAGGCCATAGCCCAGGCAGCCGGAATGGCGATCATCAGGCCGAGAAACGTGGAGCCGACCGAGATGATCACAGAGTTGAAGAAGTGCTTGAAATAATCCGACCTAGCCTGCACCGCACCATAACTGTCGAACGTCCAGCCGGAGTTGAACAGCACCTCCAACGGCGCGCGGATGGCGTCCTCTTCGGTCTTTAAGGACAGGATGAGGATCCACAGGATCGGAAAGACCATCAAAAAGCCAAGCGTTCCGGCAACGGCGGTGTTTAGAACTTTGGAACGGGTAGAAACGGAGCGTGCCATAGGTTCCTCCTCAGGCGTCGAGGTTCTTTCCGATCATCCGCATCAGGAAGATCGCAACGATATTGGCGAGGATTATGGCGATCACGCCGCCTGCGCTGCCCATACCCACGTCGAATTGCAAAAGCGATGAGACATAGACGAGATAGGTCAGGTTGGTGGTCGCCGTGCCCGGGCCGCCATTGGTGGTCACGAGGATTTCGGCAAAGGTCGACAGAAGAAAGATCGTCTGGATCAGAATAACCACGGTGATCGCCCGCGCGAGATGCGGCAACATGATAAAACGAAAGCGGTTGAGCCAGCTCGCTCCGTCCATCTCGGCGGCTTCAAGTTGTTCCTGATCCAGCGATTGCAGCGCCGTCAACAGGATCAGCGTCGCAAAGGGCAGCCATTGCCAAGAGACGATGAAGATGATCGACAAAAGAGGAAATTGCCCGAAAAAGTCGATGGGTGCAAAACCCAAACCGCTCGCGATCTGGCCAAAGATGCCATTGACCGGATTCATGAACATGTTCTTCCAGATCAGCGCCGATACGGTCGGCATGACGAAGAACGGCGCAATGACCATGATACGGATGATCCCTTGGCCAAACATCGGCTTTTCCAGCAGTAAGGCAAAGCCAATGCCCCCGAGAACGGTCACACATAGCACGCCGCCAACCAGTACCAGCGTATTGATCATTGCCGCTTTGAAGCTGGGATCGGTGAGGAACCAATAATAATTCTCCCAGCCAACAAAGAGGTTATCCCCCGGCATGATCAGGTTGTAGCGCAGGAACGAAAAATATAGCGTCAGCGCGAGGGGCGCGATCATCCAGCCGAGCAGTAACAAAACGGCTGGGGAAATCATGAGTCGCGCGGCGGCCTTAGAGGCTTTGGTGGCCATGGGCGTCGTCCTCCCAAACGGGTGGCTTTTGGCGAAGTGTTGGTCAGGAGCCTCGGCAAAAGGCAGTGTAGAGAAAAAACGAGACGGGCAGCGATTGCCCGCCCCGCTCTGGGAGGAAACGTTACTTGATGTAACCAGCCTTGGTCATTTCGCGCACCGCGAACTGCTGTGAGTTGGCCAGAGCCTGCTCGACAGTCTGCTGACCGGCCAGAGCTGCAGAGACCTGCTGACCAACGTAGTTGCCGATGCCCTGGAATTCCGGGATAGCGACGAACTGGACGCCGGTATAGGGAACCGGGTCACGGGTCGGGTCAGCAGGGTCAACCGAGAAGATCGCGTTCTTGATGGTCTCGGCAAACGGGGCAGCTTCGAGAAGACGAGGATCTTCGTGGATGGATGCGCGGGTGCCCGAGGGAACCGCCACCCAGCCTTTGGTCTCGCCGACCATCTGGAAGTATTCCTTCGAGGTTGCCCACTTCAGGAAATCCTTGGCGGTGTCAGCCTTGGTCGAGCTTGCCGGGATCGCCAGCGCCCAGGACCAGAACCATCCAGTGCCCTTGTCAGTTTCCTGCTTTGGCGCCTGGAAGAAGTCTGTTACGTCAGCCACCTTGGAATTGGCCGGGTTGCGGATGTCGTTGGCTGCCGAAGTTGCATCGATCCAGGTGGCACATTTGCCATCCTTGAACAGGGCGCGGTTTTCGTTGTGGCCGTTCGCGGTTGCGCCCGGAGGGCCATATTTGGTCATCAGTTCGACATAGTAGGTGATCGCGTTGTTCCACTCAGCACTACCCAGCTGCGGTTGCCAGTTCTCGTCGAACCAGCGCGCACCAAAGGCGTTGGCCAGCGTGCCTACGAATGCCATGTTCTCACCCCAGCCGGCCTTGCCACGCTGGCAGGTGCCGTAGATGCCGTTTTCCGGATCGTGCAATTTAGCCGCCATTTCCATGAACTCGGTATAGGTCGGTTGTTCAGTTGGGGCTGCGATGCCGGCCTTTTCGAACAGGTCGGTGCGGTAAAAGGTGAACGAAGTCTCCGAGTACAGCGGCACGGCATAGAGGTTGCCATCGGCGCTCAAGCCGTTCCGCACTAACTGAAAGATGTCTTCTAGATCGTAATCCGCGTCATCGCCGAAATCATTCAGCGAAGTCAGCCAGCCGTTCTTACCCCAGATCGGTGCCTCATATGCGCCGATGAACATGATATCGAACGAGCCGCCATTGGTGGCGATATCCTGCGTGGTGCGCTGGCGCAGCACGTTTTCTTCCAGCACAACCCAGTTGATGGTGTTGCCGGTTAGTTTTTCCCACCGCGGAGCAAGTTCCTGCATAACGATCATGTCATTGTTGTTGACCGTCGCGATGGTGATTTCCTCAGCCGAGGCAAACGATGCGACGGTCAGGCCAAAGCCCGTCATCGACATCATGAGTACTTTCTTGAGTGACATCGTGATCCTCCCTTTGATGCATTTTATTTACACATGTAAAAAATGCCAGAAACGGGAGTCGAGTCAAACGGTTTTTTGCAAAACCGATGCGATTTTGCGCATAAACCTGAAGGATAAAGGGTTTTTCGCGCTGTCAGGCGGATTCGCGCAGGCGCAAGACAGCCCGCTTCAATGCAGTGATAGACGGCTTTTGCTCACCCTTGATGCGACAAACCAAAAGCCGGATGGCCTCTTGCCCGATACCGTCGACATCCTGCGCTACCGTGGTTAGCGACGGATACATGTATTGCGACAGCGGGTGATCGTCGTGCCCCGCGATCCGAAGCCGGGTCTGCTCGGTGCCGCGCGCCAACAATCCATGACGGTTCGCAGCCCGTATGGCCCCAATAGCAATCCGGTCGTTGGCGCAGAGCAGCGTATCTGACAGGTGATTCTGACTGCTGAAATGGTGATCCATGACAGCAAAGCCAAAGGCTTCGAAATCCCAGCTCTCTTTGAACTCGTAAGGCTCGACGATGGTGGGTTTCAGTCCTTCGCGCGTCACCGCGTCTATGTAGGCCTGCTCCCGCTCCATCGCGTTCGAGTTCAGCCGCGGCATGCCGAGAAAGGTTGGAGCACCCCTACCGCGACAGAGGTACTCCACAATCGCACCAATACTTTGCGCATTGTCCGTACCAACAAAATCAGTACCATCCAGCTCGGTGTACGGGCGCGAGTCGGCGAAAACGATTGGAAAATCTTGCGCCGCCGAAGCGAACGCCGTGTCCGAGGCCGCTGCGCCGAGGGGCGCGATCACCGCACCATCGACGCTCATTGATCGCAACTTTTCCAGCGCCCTTGCCTCTTGCGCCTCATCACCATGCGAGCTTTGCGCAAGCACTGTCAGCCCTTCAGCTCGAGCAGCAGCATCGATGGACTCCAAGAGGCTGGTAAAGAACAAGTCGTTGAAATGCGGGACAATTACGCCAATCATTCCGGTCGTCTTGCGGTTTTGACGAGTGGCGATGAAGTTGTAGACATAGTCCACACCTTCGAGCGCTTCGGCGATTTTCTTGCGCGTAGTCAGGCGTACAGCCTCTGGATCTTGAAAGTATCGCGACAAGGTCGGGCGAGAGACACCAATCGCTTCCGACAATTCTTTCATCGTGTTAATTTTCGGCTTCTGCATCTTCGTGACGCTCTCGTTCATCATTCATTTTCCGCCGCATCAACTCAGAGCGAGCCAACCTGATCTCTTTTTTTATTTTGACACATGTAAAAGAAAAGTCTACATGCTGGTCAAGTAAAGGAGGGCCAGATGACCGACACACCGATCGTCACGACTGCTGGCGAGATACTCGTTGAGTTCGTCTCGCACAAGAAAAACTGTGGGCTTTCCAAGGTTGCACCCTATTCCGGCCCCTATCCCAGCGGTGCGCCGGCGATCTTCCTCGATCAGGCGGCACGCATGGGCGCGCAGACACGGATGTTCGGCGGGGTGGGCGACGACGGGTTCGGGCGATCAGTTCTGAATCGCCTGCAGGCGGATGGGGTTGACACAACAGGCGTGACAATCACGTCCGGTCTATCCACCGGCGCAGCCTTCGTTTCCTACTACGACGACGGGCGGCGCGATTTCATCTTTCACCTGACCAATACGGCTGCCGATCATTTCGCCACGCCTGATAGGCTGCCAGATGCGCGCCGCACATGGCTGCATGTTTCGGCGGCCTCACTGGGCAATGCGGCGTTGCGCGATGCAATCATGGCTATGGTTGCGCAGGTCGACGTCGCAGGTGGACGCATCACCTGCGATCCGAACGCGCGGTCCGAATTGATGCGCGATCCAGTAGCTTCCGAAGCGCTACGAAACGTCATGACCCGTGCGCACGTCCTGCTACCGTCGACCAGCGATCTCGATTTCCTGTTTCCCGGCGTGCCGGAGGCCGAGGCTGTGGACAGGATGCTCGCCGCCAAAGCGGAGATCATCGCCCTAAAGCGCGGCGATGAAGGGGCGACGGTCATCCACGGCGGCTTGCGCCACGATCTACCCGGGCACAAGGTCGAAGAAGTAGACCCGACCGGCGCGGGAGACTGCTTCTGCGGAACCTTCGTCGCTTTGCTCGCGCAGGGGGTGGCGGTGTTGCAGGCAGCAACTCGCGCAAATGCTGCCGGGGCCATCGCTGTTACACGGCATGGACCGATGGAAGGCAACTCCACGCCAGACGAAATTAACGAATTCCTGAACCGATAGGAGCCAGAGATGAGCCTGATCCACAACCTGATCGCCCGCAACCGCGCGGGCGAACCCATCGGCCTGCCCTGTTTCTGCACCGCCAACGAATATGTTCTTAAAGCAATCCTTTCCTATGCCGCGCGCACTGGCGTTCCAACCGTGATCGAGGCGACCTGTAATCAGGTCAATCAGGATGGCGGTTATACCGGTATGACGCCGCGCGCCTTCATGGATTGGCTGATGGAAATGGCCGACGCAGCGGGTGTGCCGCGCGATCAGATCATCGTGGGTGGCGACCATCTGGGCCCGAACCCCTGGCGCAAGGAACCGCTGGACCAAGCGATGACAAAGGCACGCGAGCTGGTGCGGCTCTATGTCGAAGCCGGGTTTACCAAGATCCACCTCGACGCCAGCATGGCCTGCGGCGGGGAGCCCCCCCCCTCCTTCGAGCAGATTGCCGACCGAGCGGCCGACCTTTGCGCAGTAGCCGAAGCGCATGCGCCGGATCCCTCCCAACTGGTCTACATCATCGGCACCGAAGTCCCGATCCCCGGCGGCGAGACCGAAGAACCCGACGCGCTCGACGTGACCTCCGTGGACCGCTTCACCGCAACCATCGACACGCACCGCGCAGCGTGGACCGCCCGAGGTTTGGATGCTGCATGGGATCGGATCGTTTCTGTCGTCACCCAACCTGGTGTGGATTTCGGCCACACCCAAGTATACTCTTTTGCCCCGGAGAAGGCGCGTCCGCTTAGCGATGCCATTGGCGCACATGATGGCCTGACCCTCGAGGCGCATTCGACGGATTACCAATCCACCGAGGCACTTAGCCAACTTGTAGCGCAGCATTTCTTCTTCCTGAAGGTCGGCCCTGAACTGACCTTCCGTTTCCGCGAAGCGGTCTGGGCGTTGGCCGACATCGCGGCCCGCCTGCCGCGCTACAACGGCCCGGACATCCGCACCGTTGTGGCCAAGAGAATGACTGAAGAACCCGGGAACTGGCAGGCCTACTATTCCGGTAGCCCGGCGGACGTGGAAATACTGAAGATCTTCAGCTACAGTGACCGTATCCGCTATTATTGGGTAGACCCTAAAGTTGACGCAGCCCTCAACGCAATGCTGAAGGAACTGTCTACGTCACCGCTGCCTGAAGCGCTGGTCTCACAAGCCTTCATGGGGCTGGAGTTCGGTGAAATTGCAACGTCTCCTAAGGATTTGATTCAGAAGCACGTGGAACGATGCGTCAGTCGTTACGGCTCTGTTACAAACTTCTCAGCGGGCGCATGAGCTCTCCGTTAGACGCAATTATGCTGTGAGTTGGTAAAATATGGCAACTACCTCCACCTTGGCGCATGGCCCGACTCCGAAGATGCGCTCGAACATGCGTTCTTCGCCGACCTGGTCACAGGTCAGATTGACGGCACGCCCCTAGCCTGCTGATTTCCATTGAGAACTGATGGGGTGGAGCCCCCTCCCGACGGCATCGCAATGTGCCAGAGTGATGTGTGTTGAACGTCACTGAGAGGAGTAAGCATCCATGATGGAAGTTGGCGTTGTCGGCCTTGATCTTGCTAAGCGGGTCTTTCAGGTCCACGGGGCCAACTCGGATGGCAGCATCGCTTTTAGCAGGAGGCTGTCGCGCGGAAAACTGTTGGCGTTTTTCGCCACGCTTCAACCTTGCGTGGCGGCCATGGAAGCCTGCGCAACAGAGCATCTTGGCCCAGACAGTGTTCAGCCTCGCATCAATTGCAGACACTGATTTGGTCGCTTCGTGTCCCCGACCCCGCTCCGGCGGCAAATTTTTTAGCTGAGCAGGAAATTTTTTTTAACTGTTTCGGTCTCGTTGCGCCCACACTTTGGCCGCTACCGCCGATCAGACACACCCAAGAATAGACAGAACTATTCTTCATTTATATGCAGCTGATCTCCACAGCCAACGCAAAGTGTTCAGAGGCCCCTTGTCGCAACGGGTAGCTTGGAGTTTTGTCGTCGTCGAGCGCATTTGCGGTGTTTCCACCCCAAGAATTACCGACTTTTCCTTCGATGAGCTTTTGAAGGAATGGCCCGATTTCCCGTCCTCGAAATGCAGGCTCGGAATGAACCGGGAGCCAGGTTTTTTCAGTTTTTCCGTTAATTGTTTTTTAACTATTCGAGTTGAACTACTCATACCGCAAAGTCATAACGAAACGCGAACACTAATCAGTCAACTTACTAAACTATTGGAGGACTACAATCTGCATGACCCATCATAAAACACCTTCCCATCTGGCAACTTTGATAAACGACAACAAGACTAACGGACAAAAATGACCGGATATTACTTAAGTTCCAAATCGCCTTTTCAGGTATGCTCCCAAACCTGATAAGAATACCAGTCGCCAAACTGACCTCGGCCGTGCGCGCTTCCCAAGAAGCACTGCGATGCTGTTGGCATTTGGCGACCTGAGAGACAACCGAACAGGCGTAACCAATCACGCCACCTCCCAAAATCACAGCTCGCCAAGCACCCAACGGCTCACCCGCCGCTGGGCAATGGTCGAGTGCACCCAACTCAGAGAAATCCCGTGACCTCGCCACCCATTTGCGGTCTGCCGCCTTTCACCGCAACCGCGCTCCAAAATATCGCTCACGATATGTTGTTGATCAACAAAATCGAGCAGACAAATGTCTGTAGCGATAATACTAACCGCACGATAAGAAATTGGAGTTGCACGCTTATTCCATTTCCCGGCATAATCGGAACACTCGATGACGAAACGATATTGGCACCATTGTTCGCCTTAACCGAAGGTCAAGACTGGGCGCTCATCCCGCAAGGGCTGGTGCGACTAAGACAACACGCGAGCACGCACGTCCCCGTGCGCTAAGGGCATTAAGCCCCCCTTCCCATCGATAGAGATCTCACTAACAGGTCGCAGTTTTGTGGCCGGGAACATCTATCGGCCAACTCACCAAATCATGACAACGCAATCGTTCCACGCACGTTCGCGAGGAGCAAAGGCGCCCCCTGTCTGGGAGCTTGTAAGATGAACAAAAAAGACCTGGCTGAACTGGGACAAACAAACACACTTGGAACGCTTGTTGCCAGAATGTCTGTCCGGCGCGCTCTGCGAACGGTCCGGCATATCAATCACCGTTCAGCCTTTGTCATAGGAATTGAACTGCCAAACGACCAGGATATGGGCGAGTATGAGCATGCAATAAGGCTTGAACTTTCCCGGCGGAGATTTGGCTATCGCTGGAGGCCATTGGCTCCGGAGTTTCATCGATTTTATGAAGAGGTCAAACCACCCACTGCTTCGAAAAATTCATGCCGTCCAACTAGTAGACTCGAACGAGCCATCGAAGTTAATCCAAACTTGGTCTGCATCGGTACTCCGGAACATCCCATTCCGGACGCGGCCAAGAACTTTCTGGAACTGCGGCTCAGAATATCTCCGTCCGCGACTCACATGCAGGCTGCCTTTTGGATTTTCCATGGGCTGCGGCTGTCCTTGAGTGAATGCGAGCACCTGCTGGACTATGGACTGCATCAGATATCGATTGCTTTTCGTGGCAACCGACCACTCACAGAGAGCAAAGCGCTATTAACCGCGCTTGCCGCTGCCGCAAAAGGTGCTGATCGACCAGAGCCTTACAACATCTTGCCGTTGCAGGACCTTCACGGATATGGCGAGGCTGGCTCATGGGGGGCAGAGCTCGCTGAGGACCTGAAAGCTTGGCGAGCCGGCCAGATATCTTGGAAGGACGTTGACCGCGGCGTCCTACTCCACGGAAAACCTGGCACAGGAAAAACCACCTTCGCAAGATCACTGGCTCACACGTGCAAGGCACAGTTCGTGGAGTGCTCTCTTGCCAGGGCTCAGGCCAAAGGCCATCTCGGCGACATGTTAGCGGACCTCATCAAAACGTTTGAGAGCGCAAAAAAACACGCTCCTTAAAGACCATGCCAAGTCCCCAGGTTGCCAACATCGTATCGAACAGGCGGCCGTAAAGGCGCCTGATGATCAGCAGCTCTACGATTGCGCCAATGAGCATGGTAATGACGATGGCGACAGGTATCGCCAGCGGATAAGGGATCCCTAGCTGTGTGGCCGTGAGGGCTGAGTAGGCTCCAACCATGAGGAACTCC
Organism: Roseibium sediminis; assembly: GCF_008711325.1. GTDB lineage: Bacteria > Pseudomonadota > Alphaproteobacteria > Rhizobiales > Stappiaceae > Roseibium > Roseibium sediminis. Next base: position 250,851 of record NZ_VXDB01000004.1, on the reverse strand, counting down.
CCATGGGCGAGGTTGATGACACCCATCAGCCCATACACCACTGCCAGTCCGATGGTAGCGATGAGCAGGATCGATGCACTGGAAAGCGACGACAATAACACCGTCGCCAGAAAATCAAATTCCATTGGGTCCTCCCAAAAGCAGTGCGCCGAATGGGCATGCGGCGCACCATGGTTTTCTCTGGCTTAGTTTTCGGGAGTGAAATGCTCGGCCAAGCCGGGGTTCTCGATCAGATTGCACTTCTGATTTTCATAGGCCGGGGCTGATGAGGCAAAGGTCTGGACGATATCGAAGCCGTGCTTGTCATTGCCACGCGCGATATAGATATCCTGACGCAGGTGATGGGAGCCCGCTTCAAGCGCAACTGTCCCGTTCGGAGCTTCGAATGTCAGCCCGCCTTCCAATGCCTTTATCACGTCGACCGGGCTTGACGTTCCAGCCTTGTTTGCGGCTGCAGCCCACAGATGTGCAGCGTTCCACACATCCACCGCTCCCGCGATAATCGGCGTGTCAGTGCCATACTTTGCTTCCCAGGCTGCCTTGAATTCGGCATTTGCCTTGCTCTCCACCGACGGGAAGTAACCCATGGCAGACACCAGGCCTTCTCCGGCCTGGGGTGAGACCACAACTTGCTGGTTGCCGGATCCATAGTTGGTAGAAACAACCCCGATTGTGTCCTTGAGACCGGCAGCGGCAAATTGCTCGAGGAAACCCGTTTGATTGGAACCGACCGGGAGAGCAACGACCACATCGGGTTTGGCTGCCTGTATCTTCTGCAAGGTCGGTGCATAATCTGTCACGGACAGGGCGAGATAGTCCTCTCCGACAACCTCCGCCCCATTTTGCTTGGCATATTCATGAATCCAATGCCCGGAAATCGTTCCGAAATTGTAATCCGGCGCCATGATGTAGATTTTCTTGCCGTAGTTCTCGACAGCCCACTTGATCAGAACGCTGAGCTGCTGGGATGCGGAAGACCCAGTGACAAAAGTCTGCTTGTCGCAAGCGCCGCCTTCGTAGAGAGAAGAATAGAAGTACGGGATGTTCGCCTTGCGAAAGATCGGCCGGATTGCTTCGCGGGAAGAGCTGGTCAAACCGGCAAACATCGCCGAAATACCATCACGTAGAACCGCTGTTTGTGCAAACTGGGTATATTTTGCCAATTCGGACTGCGCGTCGTAGCCAACAATCGTTACGGGCTCGCCATTCACACCACCTGCCGCGTTGATGCTTTCTATGGCGAGCTGCAGTGCGTTGTTTTGCTGAATTCCATAGATATTCAAACCGCCGGTCAGGTCAAAAATTGCTCCAACCTTGGTTTCCGCAAAGGCAATGGTGGCCGAGACCGAAACAGCCGTTGTCAGGCCGAGTACATATAGAAGTTTCTTCACGAGGCATCCTCCCTGCTCACAAACAGACCAGACACCTACATCTTCAATTATATTGGGAAATTTAGCCTAAAAATGCAAAACGACCCAGTTGGGATGCAATGTCCAGCTGTGTCGCTTGAAATTTTTACGGTGCTTCTTCGCACCGGATTATCGTAATCACTCTAAGTCAATCATGTCAAGCGCCCATTATCGAGACCGAGAAGCTCGGCCCGCCGGTGAGCACGAGGCCCGTCGTGAGCTACACCATCAGATGGGACATCATCAATCGTGCATGCAGATGAACCGGCCCGCTTCCATTCTGAATTCGTATCCTTGTCTACACTCTCACGTGAACAAGGTGTTCATTTTCGATTACATCAAGATCCTCTAAAACCGGAATTGGCGGCACTCGGGCATCGGATATCGCACACGCGCCCGGGCAAGGATGGGCATGGCAATCAAGTTGCCTGCATAATCAAATAAGAACTTGGTCTGGGATCCCGAGGCAAGGTCAAGTCTTTCTTCGCCCCATTACAAGCTCTGAACCTGAGGTTGACATCCACACAGAATACCAATATGCATGAAGCATCGATATTTTCTTGCCGAGCTTTGGTTATAACGCGATTGGCACCGCGTTCTGAACGACACTCCCTTTAAAGCATCGTTATCACCGTCCGAGAGCTACTGGCTTCTCGGCTCCTCTCTCTATGCTATGAAAGGGTTCATCATGACCACTGGCACAGTAAAATGGTTCAATTCCACCAAGGGCTTCGGCTTCATCCAACCTGACAATGGCGGCCCGGACGCATTCGTCCATATCACCGCTGTCGAACGTGCTGGCATGCACGAAATCGTTGAAGGCCAGAAGATCGGCTACGACATGGAGCGCGACACCAAGTCGGGCAAAATGTCCGCCTGCAATCTTCAGGCCGCCTGATAGATCCGGAGCCTGCTTTCCATTGACCACCAAAATACTGGCATTGTCGAAAGCATGAGACCAAGCAAGGTCAGGCAAGTTGCCTGGCCTTTTTTGTTGCTGCTCACCGGTGAGCGGTCTCTACGAGGAAAACCATGACCGAAAAATACAACAAACTTCGCCTGCAGGCCGAGGCCGCTTTTAGTAAAGCCCAGTCGCAGCTCTTAGAACGCCAACGAGCAATTGAAGACCTGAACTCGATCGTAATCGCCCGCGACGAAAAGACCGAAAGGCTGCGAGCGGCTCGGCTTGCCAAGGAACTGCAAGACAGCGTGACCTCAGCAACCAAGCTTACTTCGAAACGCGCACGAAAGTCCTGAAATCGCTCAGCGTAACCCGTCAAATGGAATTGAGATTTGAAGAATACTAGAAACAACGAACACTCCGACCGCCGCAGTGCTGCGATGGACGCCAAAGCGGCTCTTGTTGAAGCCTTTCGAACCGCAAAGCAAGCTGCCGAACCGAACCGAGAAGCCAGACAGACAGAGCGACGTTTGATTGCAGAAGCTCGCGACAAGCGCCGCTCCGAGCGCGCGCAGGCGAAGCTTGATGAACAAAATCGCATTGCCGCGGAAGCAGCTGCACGAGATGCCGCTGCGGCTGCCGCAGCCAGGGCTGAAATCGACGCGCGCGAGCTGGCTGACAAGAACCGTATCGAACGTGTCCTGCACGACGAGGCAGCTCGTAAAGCAGAACGCGACCGGCGCTACGCAAACCGAAAGGCCCGTCAGGCCTGAAAGTGTCACAACGCGGGGCCGCCTTCTGACCTATTAAACGTGTAACCTTGCTCCGTGATCCCGGACTAGAAGTTAAAATGACCTTTGGTACGGGAGATGCTTATGACGAAGCAATCGAGACGACGGTTCACACCTGAATATAAGGAACAGGCGGTGGCTCCATTTGTCCAAGGGCGGGTCACATATGCCAGCCTTGCGTTTGAGCCTGCCACGTGCGAGCGGTCAGCTGAACAGCTGGCACCTTGACCAGCTGGCTGCGAGTTCTGCTGCGGCTTTGGTTTAGAGCACGTCTCGCATTCATTGAATCACTCGACGTGCTCCAAGTATCTGATTTGGCGCATTTCCGGACGGTGAACCGATATCCACTTCGCCTGGAAATGCTCTCATGCAAAGCTGCAGCTTGCCGAGTTGACACAACTATTCTGTGTAGGGCGTTCTGATTTCCGTCTTCCTGCAACCAACAACACCTCCCAGGGTGGGCGTGTTGCGACTGGTCGATTGAATCAGCCCAATACGCTTCTGGCGATTATCAGAAACTGCTCAATCTGCACGGGATGGTCGCATCGATGAGCGAAAGGGAACCTGTCTCGACAACGCCCCGATGGAGAACTTCTTCGGGGCACTCAAGACCGAGATGGTTCACCGCCCCGGTTCAGAACCCACAGAGAAGCGCGCGCGGCCCTCTTCGGATACATCGAGATCTTCCACAATTGGCCAATGGGGGCACTTGAGCACCGGATATCCCACACCCACTCGGGCAAAGATGGCCAGCCTCTCCGGCGCTTCTTTATCTCACGACAAAGCAGGGAAATCATTAGACAAGCTTTTTGGTTCCGGCCTTGTGGCGCAGGAGTGCCATCAGTGTTCTGTCGCGCTCGACTTGTGCTTGCGCGATGTTTTTAATCGGTGTCTTTTGCTCAAGGTCACGGGCCAGTCCGCCATCGACAACCTTCGTCCAGTCGGCCGCCTCCAGCGGACCGACACCGAAGCCACGATACATCGCGCCATAGCGCTCGACATATTGCGCGACACCGCCGGGGGCATTGAGATGGATGGTCTGCATCGGCCCCATGAAGGACCATCGCAGGCCGAGACCGTCGCAGATGGCCTTGTCGAGATCTTCCGCTGAAACAATGCCGCTTCCCACCAGCTTGAAGGCCTCTTCCAGCAAAGCTCCCTGCAGGCGGTTCACGACAAAGCCGTCGATTTCTTCCGTCAACGTAATGGTTTGGCGCTTGCAGCGGATCAACAAGTCCCTGACACGTGCAACGACTTCGTCCGCCGTCCATGGCGTTGGCACGATTTCGACGGCGGGAATGAGATGTGGCGGATTGATCGGATGAGCGACCAGACAGCGGTTCCTGCCCGCAATGTGCTCGCAATAGCGCGAGGCGGAAATGCCGGAGGTGGAACTGCAGATGGGTACTCCCGGCACTGCAATGGCATCGATCCGCGTTGTCAGCTCACGTTTGATATCAACATTTTCCGGCCCGTTTTCCTGAACATAGATCGCCCCGTCCAGCGCGCCCTCAAGGCTTGGAGATGCGGTTATCCGGCTCAATACCGTTTCTGTTTCAGCACGGTCGATCAGATCGTAGTCTGCCATGTCGCCGATGCGGGTTTGCATGGCGCTCAAGGCCAGTTCGAGGGCCTTTTCAGACACATCGTGCAGCGCGACCTGATACCCGGCCTGAGCAAAAACTGCTGCCCAGCCCTGCCCGATCAAACCGGCCCCGACGACCGCAACCTTTTCCATGATCCTGTTCCGTATTCTGGCGTTTTTACAGCTCTCACAATATCAGAAAGCGACCTGATCACCGCCCTTGAGGGCAAGGATCTGGCGCGCTTCATCCGGTGTTGCGACCTGAAGGCCGAGCCCCTCGATCAGGTTTTTCACCTTGGTCACCTGAACCGCATTTGATTTCGCCAATTCGCCCTTGCCGGCCCACAAGCTGTCTTCCAGTCCGACCCGGACATTGCCGCCAAGTGTGATTGCCTGCGCCGCAATCCGGAACTGGTTTGCCCCTGCCCCCAGAACCGACCATCGGTAGTCGGAACCAAACAGCCGGTCTGCCGTTCGCTTCATGTGCATGACGTCTTCATGATGCGGGCCGATCCCGCCAAGAAGCCCGAACACCGACTGGACAAAGAACGGTGCCTTTACCAGCCCGCGATCCGCGAAATGTGCCAGATTGTAGAGATGGGAAATGTCGTAGCATTCAAACTCGAAACGAGTTCCATTCCCGTAGCAGGTGTCCAGCACATACTCGATGTCCTTGAACGAGTTGCGGAATACAAGATCCCGGGACCCTTCCAGATGTTCCCGCTCCCACTCATGCCTGAATTCCTTGAAGCGGTTGAGCATCGGATACAGACCGAAATTCATCGATCCCATGTTGAGCGAGGCAAGTTCCGGCTGAAATTTGGCAGCCGGAGCGGCGCGTTCCTTCACACTCATATAGGGGCTGCCGCCGGTGGTGATGTTCACGACTGCGTTCGTCCCCTGTTTCACCCTTGGCAGAAACGGCGCAAAGCCTTCCGGTGTCTGGTCAGGCCGCCCATCTTCGGGATTTCTTGCATGGAGATGGAGGACCGCAGCACCCGCTTCCGCCGCAGCCAGCGCTTCGCTGACGATCTCGTCCGGCGTTACCGGTAGATAAGGCGACATGGAGGGCGTGTGGATGGCGCCTGTTATGGCGCAGGTGATGATGACCTTGCCGGTAAGTTCGTTTGATTTTGTCATGTGTTTCTATCCGAGATCAAAGCACTTCAACGTTGCCATCGACACAAAGAGATTGGCCGGAAATGTTCTCACCTGCATCCGAAATCAGGAAGGCAACGGTCGACGCCACCTCTTCTGCCGTCACCATTCGGCGCAGCGAAATCCGGTTCAGATACTGGTCTTTCATTTCCTCATAGCTGACACCCGTCACGGTCGCTCGATCTCGGATCACGCCCTCGATCCGGGGGCCCTCGACGATGCCCGGCAAAATGGCATTCACCCGGATGTTGTCCGGCCCGAGTTCCTTGGCAAGGCTCTGGGTGAAGCCGATGACGCCGAACTTGGCCGCCGAATATGGTGTTCGATACGCATAGCCGTGTTTTCCGGCAGCAGAAGACATATTGACCATGGCCCCGCCTCCACTGGTCTTCATCAGCGGAACCGCGCGGCGGGCACAAAGAAACTGGCCGGTCAGGCAAATATCGACGCACCGCTGCCAATCCGACGGTGAAATGGTTTCAACGCCACCTGTCGGGCCTGCAATCCCGGCATTGTTGATCAGTGCGTCAAGGCCGCGAAATTGCTCCTGAACTGCATCGAAGAACGCATCAACGGCCCCCTCGTCCGACACATCAGCCTTGATTGCGAGACAGTTTCCCAACTGGCGGCTGGTGTCATCAAGAGCATGTTGGTCCACATCGCAGATGGCGATCCGTGCGCCCTGCTCATGCAGTGCCTTTGCAATCGCGTAGCCGATCCCCCCTGCGCCAGCCGTGATCGCGACCCGTTTGTTCTTCAGCCCAGGCAAGCGCAAGGATGTTTGGTCCGGGGTAGCCTCGTGAGAGTGAGCACTCATTATGTTTCACCTAATTTCCAAAGACTGCATTCGGCACCCACAGGACCAGACCGGGCCAGATAACCAGCATGAGAAGTCCTGCAAGCTGAAGACCGACAAACGGGATGATGCCACGATAGATGGTGCGGATGGTGATTTCCGGCGGCGCAACACCCTTGATGTAGAACAGGGAGTACCCAAAGGGCGGCGTGAGGAAGCTTGTTTGCAGATTGACCGCCACCAGCATGGCGAACCAGAGCAGCTGTTGCTGCTGAGAGAGCCCGAGCCCGAAATCGAGCGCAGCTACGATCGGAGCGAAGAGAGGCAGCACAATGAAGCTGATCTCGACCCATTCCAGAAAGAACCCCATGACGAAGATAAGGAGAAGCAGGATACCGAGTGTGCCATAGGCGCCAAGATCAAAATGCAGGATGGCATTCTCGATCATCCGGTCGCCCTTGAGCCCCTTGAAAACCATGCCGAAGATGGTCGCGCCGATCAGAACACCGAGGATCATCGCCGATGTGCTCCCCGTCTCCCGGACGCAGTCGGACAAGGTCTTCCGCGAAAGCTTGCCGTTGAGCGCTGCAAGGATCATTGCACAGATCGCACCAAGGCCTGCCGCTTCGGTTGGGGTAGCGGTGCCTGTGGCGATTGACCCGAGAACTGTCAGGATCAAAAGCAAAGGTGCAACCAGATCCTTCATCAACGCCAGAAACAGCGATCCCTCGCTTGACTGGCTGGTCGACACAGGGGTGTGATGTGGCTTGGTTAGAGCGACAAAGATGATATAGGCGATATAGAGACCGCCCAGCAGAAGACCGGGAATGATCGCGCCAAGGAACAGTTCTCCGACCGAGATCTGCAGGATGTCTCCCACCAGCACCAGCATGATGGACGGCGGAATGAGAATGCCGAGCGTTCCGGAGGCCGCAATGGTGCCAACGGCCAGTTCGGGCCGGTACTTCTCGCGCAGCATGATCGGCAGGGCCAGCGTGCTCAACATGACAACCGAGGCGCCGACAATGCCGGTGCTGGCCGCCATGATGATCCCGAGTACCGCGACGGAGATCGCAAGACCGCCGCGCTTGCGGCCAAGTGCACGCTCTAGGGAATAGAGCAGATTCTGCGCCAGCCCTGACTTGTCCAGCATCGATCCCATGAAAACAAAAAGCGGAACCGCCAGAAGCAGCCAGTTTTCGATCACGCCGGCATAAATGCGCGAAACACCGATCTTCAGGAAGGCAAAGGGCAAGCCCCCGATAATGGCGAAGATGATGCCGATACCGCCGAGAACGAAGGTGACCGGATAGCCGCTGAAGATTGCACCAAGCAGGCAAAGAACCATTGCCAGGGGTATGATGTGTTCAATCATCCGTCCGGCCTTTCCGTGAAAAGAGAGCCCGAAGTTTGAGGATGCTCAAGCCGGTTCCAGCAAGGAAGAGCAGGCCAAAGCCGATCGGCATGAAGGCCTTCAGGACGAACCGGTCATACATTCCGTCATAATCCGACCCCTCTCCTATCGAGAAGGAGCGAAACGCGAAGTCGGTGCTGTGAAGGACCACGATGGCGCACAGGGGAAGAAGAAAAACGAGGTGGCCAATCAGGTCCACGATGTCCTTTGTTCTTTCGCTCATATGCTGGCGCAGGAAGTCGACTCGCACGTGAGAGTCGCTGACAAGGGCCCCGGCCATCGTCAACATCAGCATGATGCCAAACAGGTGCCACTGAAGGTCGCCAAGACTGGCAAGGGTCAGCTTGGACCCGAAGAGGAAAATATCCGTATCCCAGCGGGCGATCGTTCCGATCTTGGCCGCTGAAAGCACGACGCTTGCAAGGACCAACAACAGGATCGGCATGATGAGCCATGCCGCCGCCTGACCTATCCACACGATCCAGTGAAGGACCGTGTGGATGAAGCCATTGGCGCGATCAGGAACACTTTGTTGCGTGTCCATGTTTCGAGCCCCGACCGGTTATTCGGACGGAATGGTCTGGAGAGACGTCCAACGCCCCGATGAAGCCACAAAGGCCTTCATCGAGTTATAGGCAGCGCCGTAGAGCGGATCCTTTTCGGCTTCGGAATTCAGAACCCGCTCGGTCGCAGCACGCAGTTCTGCGAGAACCTCGTCCGGGAACCGCTTGACGATTGTTCCACCAGCTTCGAATTCCTCGATCTGAGGCGTCTGGGCGGACGGCGCATATTGCAGGGTCCAGGCAAGGCTGACCTGACACGCGGCCTCGTACATGGCCTGCACTTCGCCGCTCATGCCTTTCCAGACATCCATGTTGATCATCAACACGTCGACGCTGCCAGGCTGGTGCCAGCCCGGATAGTAGTAGTATTTGGCGATCTGATTGAAGCCGAGGTCCTTGTCGATGATCGGCAGCGAGAACTCGGTCGCATCGATACGGCCACGCTCCAGCGCAAGGTAGATCTCGCTCGCCGGCAGATACTGGGCAGAGGCACCGAACTCGTTCAAAACCCGCGCGCCGACACCAGCCATGCGCATCTTGAGGCCGTTGAAGTCCTCGATGGAGTTGATTTCCTTGTTGAACCAACCGCCCGGTTCAGGGTTGGTGACGTGACAGGCAAGGACTTTCACGTTTAGCGGATCGAACCCTTTCTGGACGATCTCCAGGCCACCGCCGACATGCAGCCATGCGGCCAGCGCTTCGGGTCCGGCACCGAACGGGGTCGCGCCAATCTGGGCAACCGGAACCTTTCCGCCCCACTGTCCAAGGAAACTCCAGCCTGCGGGAATGGCGCCCGAGCTCACGTTCTCGAGAATTTCACCCGCCGGAACGAGCTCCCCCGACCCATAGAGCTTCAGGCCAACATCCCCTCCGCTCATTTTTCTGAGCGTCTCGTCCATCAGCTTCGCGCTGTCCGCGAGGAATGTCAGGTCCTTGGGAATGTTCATATGCACATCGAGTGTCTCAGCGTAAGCAGCTGTAGCCCCAAATGCCAGTGAACCGGCCACCATCGCCGTTGCAAGTCTTGAAAATTTCACTTCGTCCTCCCGTTTCCGCAGCCAACTGGATAATCCGATGGGACCCATCCGGTCAGCCGCCTCACAATATTGATGTTTGATTTTTGATCAAAAATCAATAGCTATAGAAGCGAGTGATATTTCCTTCTCTTTTTCAATTAATTAGGAGAGGAACGTGAGCTGACTCATTGACAATCCGCCTTGTGATTTGTGCGAATGCCTTGCAGTTTCCCGATGCCCGAGCAGATGCCGGGCAGATGTTCAGCTATCCGACTGAAACCAGCCTCCGCGGGAAACCATATCGGTTCAGGTTTCGGTGGAGAACAGCACCCGCACCAGCACATCATAGGCATCGGAGATATCCTGCCGCAGCGAGGCGGATGCTTGCTCAGCATCTCCTTTGCGGATCGCCTCGACGATCTTGCGATGGTGCTCGTTGGAGACCTTGTACTGGTCTTCCCTCTCCAGCTGGTAGAGATGCGGACTGACGCGGAGCCACAGGGTATTGATGATGTCGATCAGCACCGGCGAACGGGACTGCTGGTAGAGCCTCAGGTGAAACTCGTAGTTGGCCTTGATATAGCCACGCACATCACCCGAACGTTCTGTCGTTTCGAGCTGGTCCAGCAAAGCTTCAAGGTCGCCAATGAATGCCGTATCCCGGTTCTCGACGGCCCAACGCGCCGCAAGGGTCTCAACCTCAAGCCGCACATTCCTCAGATCCGTGAGCTCCGGATATCCAAGCGCCGGAACCCCGACTGATCTTCCCGAAACATTGGCGACAACGCCGATGGCCAAAAGACGTGTCAGTGCCTCGCGGACGGGCATGGCGCTCACGCCAAAAGCCTCGGCCACATGAGCAACAGGCACGGCTTGGCCCGGCGTGAACTCGCCTTCTCTCAGCAACATGCAAAGTCGGTCGTAGACCTGATCGTGCAGCTTGTCTTTTTGGATCGGTTTGGCGTTCTTGAACATGCCTTGTCTATTCGCACACTATTGGCGATAGAATCTACAATTCGGTTTGTTCGTCGAGGTATTTTCTTTCTTCGGCACGATCTGCACCGCCGGTAAACCACTGAAACGGATAGACTTACCCTCTCAGCTGTTATCGGCGCGAATTCGCGCCAGAATTTCCTCGGCAAGATCCTGTCGCACCTTTCCAAGCGCCTTGAGCTCGCTTGCCACCTTGTCCACCTCATCGCCGACAGCCCCGACCACCAGCGCCACATTCTGCGCATGCAGCGCCATGTGCCCTTTCTGGATACCGGTTGTCGCCAGGGCGCGCATGGCAGCAAAATTCTGCGCCAACCCAATCGAGACAATGATACGGGCGAGCTCATCTGCACTTGAAACACCAAGCACGGCCAGATTTGCTCTTGCGGTCGGATGCACCTTCGTTGCTCCGCCAACGAGCCCAACCGCCATCGGCATCTCAAGTGAGCCAACGAGATTTCCGGCAGGATCGCGCTCCCAGCGCGACATCGAGCGATAGCGGCCATCCCGGGACGCAAAGGCATGCGCCCCGGCTTCAATGGCCCGCGTGTCATTCCCCGTTGCCAGAACCACCGCGCTGACACCGTTCATGATGCCCTTGTTGTGGGTTGCGGCCCGATACGGATCGGCGTCGGCAAAGTGATAGGCTGACAACATGTTGTCGCGCACCTCCTGGCCGCCGATTTCCTCCAGCGGCCAGACCGCACGGGCTCGGACGACACGGCGATCCGCAAGGTTCGTCAGAATACGCAGAAGACTGCGCGCGCCGGTCCACTCACTGAGCTTCGGAGCAAGCGCTTCCGCCATGCTGTTGACCGCATTGGCCCCCATCGCATCTCTGGTGTCCACGATGATATGGACGATGGTCATGGGACCTTCGGCGGTATCGACCACCCGCACATCCACATCGCGGAACCCACCGCCGACCTTGACCAGGAGTGGGTCGACCTCGTCACAGATCGCACGGATTTCATTGATGCGCTCATAGACCTTGAGACGTACGTTGTTCGGATCGCCGCCTCCCAGCAGCTGGACCTGAGCGGCCATGACCGGGCCGCTGCTCGACGTGACAAAACCGCCAGTTCCCCGGCAGCGTTTGGCAGCGTTGCAAACAGCTGCAATCACGGAGGATTCCTCCGTTGCCATCGGCACCAGAACGTCCCGACCATCCACGATCATGTTGGTGGCAATCCCGACAGGGATAGACATCACCGAAATCGCGTTTTCCACCAACCGGTCGGCCAGCTCAATACGCCCTTCTGCTGCGGAAACGAGATCAGACACCGCTTCATTGCCGAGGTTCGTCTGGCGTGCGACCGCCTGCAGACGTTCGGCCGGTGTCATCTTGTGGAGACCCTCAAGTCGGGATGTCGGGGCGTCACTCATGTCGCGCTCATCTCTGATAGTCATGATCGAAGGAAAGAGCCGGAGAACCCGGCCCTGAATTGAACGGATGCAGCAGGCTCTCGAAAATTGAGGCCTGCACAAAATGTCTGATCCGATGCGGGACTATGCCCTTGGGGCATCCATCGTGCAATCCCGCAAATACTCAGGCCCGGACGATGCCGGGCCAGCTCAAAGCTTGGTGGCAGTGACCAGTGTCAGCGAATGAACTGATCGACAAAATCAGCACCAAGCCCCACGTCCTCATAGTGTTTCCGGCACATGTCGATCTTCGTGAAGACGTCTTCGTAGCCCTGCACGTTGCCATAGGGGTCGACGTAGCACATGACGCCGTTCACCTGAAAATAGGTGATCATTTCCTCAACATCGTCCGGCACGACAAGCGTGTGGGTTTCACCGGGCGGCTCGTAGACATAACCACCGGGCTCGGCCACCCAGTCATGTTCAAGATAGTACCATCGCCCCTTGAGCACCCAGCCGTGGACCGGCTGCGAATGCCGATGTCGCGACAGGACACCGGACTTTCGAACCCGCAAGAGGTTCATCCAGTAGCCCTGGGAGCGGTTCAGGCACAGTGGACGAAAAGAGACATTCTCCGCCTGCGGGACCCAGATCCGTTCGTCGGTTGGAATGGCATCGGGAACAACAATCTCCTGCTGCGCATCTTTGGGAAAGGGCAGCTGATAAGGGATCAGCCGTTCATCCTTTGCGTCTTGCATTCCCTCGTCTCCTCACATTGCGGAATAACCGCCGTCAACTGGATAGATTGCCCCTGTCACGAAGCTCGCCTTGTCGGAAACCAACCAGGCGACAAGCTCGCCAATCTCGTCCGGTTGCCCCCACCGTTTCATCGGAGTGCGCCCGAGGATCGGTTCGTTCCGTTTTGGATCGTCCCGCAGCGCATCGGTCATGTTGGTGGCAATCCATCCCGGTGCGATGGCATTGACCCGGATGCCGTCGACAGCCCATTTTCCAGCAAGCGCCTTGGTCAGCTGGGCGACACCGCCCTTGGAAGCAGAATAGGCCGGAACCAAAGGCCCGCCGAAAAAGCTCAGCATGGACGCGGTGTTGACGATGGAGCCGCCTGATTTGGCGAGCAACGGATGAGCCGCGAGACATGTTCGCATCGTGCCCGTCAGGTTCACATCGATGACCCGCTGGAACACCTCGATATCGTATTCCCGCTCGCGCTGAAGAATGCCCGCGCAGTTGATCAATGCATCCAGTTGTTCCAGCCCGCCAAAAACGCTGTCGACACTCTTCTTGTCTGTCACGTCGAGATAGCAGGCCTCAATACCGGTGGCTGTCGTGAATTCGGCGATTTCCTCCTGCGAGGCGCTGGCTGCAATCACGCGCCAGCCTGCAGACTTCAGGACTTCGGCGACCCCTGCCCCAATTCCTCTGGTTCCGCCGGTTACGAGAGCCGTCCTGGTCATGGTTTGCGATTTCTCCCCTCGGCCAGACTTCTGTAGGCGCGCACGAAAGCCTCTGCGCGATCCCGAATCTCGTCAAGGGCAATTCCCGGCTTAAAAAGCGCAGATCCCAAACCAAAACTGTTCACCCCGGCGGAGTGGTACTCCGCCATCGTGTCCGGTGTAATTCCGCCGACAGCTGCAACGACCGTGTCCCGGGGAAGCACGGCGCGGACAGCCGCGATGGCTTTCGGAGAGATCAGCTCTGCAGGAAAGAATTTCAGGACTGCTGCCCCCGATGCGAGAGCGGCAAAGGCCTCCGTGGGCGTGGCAACTCCCGGACACCATTTCATCCCGCGAAGCCGGGCCTGCGCGCCGACTTGCGGATCCATGTTGGGCGCCACGATGATCGTACCGCCCGCCTCCGCCACCTTGTCCACATCACCTGCCGTTGTGACAGTGCCGGCACCGACCACAACCGACTGCCCGTGCCTTTGCGCGATCAAACGGATGGATGCGAAGGCATCCGGCGAATTGAGCGGCACTTCGATGATCCGAAACCCGGCATCCACCAGAACATCGGCAACGTCTGTTGCCTGTTCCGGTCTGATACCGCGCAGGATCGCGATCATCGGATTGTCTGAAAGGGCGGCATCCCAAAGGCTCATGATGTCAATCCTGCTGATTTGGCGATTTCAAAGAGCCCACTTGCGACAACTGTCTCAGATGCAATCCGGCTTTTCATTCCGGCGACTGTCAGGGCACAGGCGTATCTGTCTGTCAGGTCTCCGCGACCGATCAGCGTAACGGCGTCCCCGTTCTTATGACTGGCAAGGCCGGAGCGAATTTCTGAACCGATCAGAATCCCGGACAGGTAATCGGCTGCGGCTGTGCGGGGCAATCGGTCGAAGAGCGGCAGGGTTCGGACATGGAACAGGCGGTGTAAAAGATCACCATCGCCGCAAAGGCCCGACCGGACACCCTGTTCGAACCCTTCGCAGCTGAACGAACCGCCGGTCATCAGGGTTCCCAAGATGGTGTGGGTTTTCAGTGCCGCAAACACTTCCCCGGTCATGAAGGTGTGAAAGTCAACGATCCGGCCAGCTTCGACCTTCACCCATTTGCTGTGGGTGCCGGGAAGGACCACATGACCCTCGCCTTTTGCTTCAGCCGAGGCGCCAACAACTTGTACCTCTTCACCGCGCATGACATCAGGCGCTGCATCGTGGCTGGCATTGAGCCCCGGAACGAAATGGATCTCCAATCCACTGTCGACGCGATAAGGAACCAGCCGGGATGCGAGCGCATCCTTACCGGCTGGAACCGGAACGTATGGCGTTTCGACCCAGCCGTTCCGGCTGGTAATCATGCCCGATGCGATGACCGGGAGGGAAAAATGGCCGGACCAGGATGAAAGGAGACTTCGGAACGCGCCCTCGAAGTCGCGGTCCTTGATCGCCATGATCCCTTGCGCTGCGCTTTTCTGTTCGCGAACCTGGCCATCTTTCCCGATCAGGTAGGCCCGGAAAGAGGACGTCCCCCAATCCAGGCCAATGAGTGCAGCCTCAGATACGGCCGAATTCATTCAGCAGGTCCTCTACCGTCTTGCCCTGCGCAACCGCCTTGCGGGTGAGTTCTTCCCTGTCAGCCTGCTCTTGCGCGAGCTTGATGACCTCTTCCGCCTTTTCCAGTGGAACGACGGTTACGCCCATCAGATCGGCCACGATAAAATCGCCCGGCCTGACTACGACACCGCCACAGGCAATCGGCACGTTGATGGACAGTTCTTCCTTGCGACCGGAGAACATGGTGTGTGTTCCGCGCGGAGTGATTGCGCGGGTCCAGATCGGCCAGTTGATATCTTCCAGTTCGTCCGTGTCGCGGCCCGCACCGTCAATGATCATGCCCCGGATGCCGCGGTTCTTGGCAAGACCACCCATCAGACCACCGCAAACAGATGTGTTCGGATCACCGCCCGCATCCACCACGATCACGTCTCCCGGATGCCCCATTTCCAGCGCCTTCAGGGGATCGACAAGGTCACCCTTGGAAAGCTGTACGGTGATTGCCTGACCGGTCACCTTGGCGCGGAATGCCGGCTTGATGCCGCTGTCCATCACGCCCGTTCGATATTGAACGTCGGCGATGACCGCTGTCGACGAGTAGCATTTGATGAGGGTGTCGAACTTTTCCAGAAGGTCCGGACGACGCTCGAAGTCGTTATACACTTGCAACATTCTTTTCATTTCCCTGATTGGATTTGGAGAGAAGCTCGCGGTCATTTACCGGGTAGTCCGGTGCCTGACCTGTCAAAACCTTGGCCACCTGCGTTGCGGCGATGACACGCGCAGCCCGGATGGACTCCTCGGAGTAGTAGGCCGCATGAGGGGTCACGAGGACGTTCGGCAGGCTGAAGATCGGATTGTCGGCAGGGCTCCAGTTTGCCCGCTTTGCCGGTTCTTCCTCTGGATCGTCCAGTCCGGCGGCGGCCAGATGCCCGTCCGTGAGCGCGCGATAGAGCGCAGCATTGTCGACGGTCGGTCCGCGCCCGGTGTTGACCAGAATGGCGCCCGGCCTCATGGCGGCAAACTCGTCATCGGAGAGGAAATGCCGTGTTTCCGGCGTCATCGGCGCCTGCATCAGGATGTGGTCGGACCGGGCCAGAAGGCCGGCCTTCGAGACAAGCTCCACCCCATGGGTTGCGGCGACGGCGGAAGGAAGAAAAGGATCGTACGCGATCAAACGCACACCAAAGGCTCTGGCGCGGTCGGCAATCGCCTGGCCGATCTTGCCAAAGGAGACGATCCCCATCGTGCGATCACGGAGCCGATAGATCGGTTGGCCGCTCTGCCATTTCCAAATGCCCTGATGGGTCGCGCGGTCATAGTCATGAAGCTTCCGCGCAAGCGTCAGCCACAGGGAAATCGCGTGATCGGCCACTTCCTCGGTGCAATAGTCACGAACGTTGGTGACCAGAATTCCGCGGTCGGTCGCAGCACCAACGTCGACGATATCAACGCCGACGCCGTAACGCGCAATCACCTCGCACCGGGTCATGGCGGCAATCGTCGCGGCTCCGATGCGGGCATACTGATTCATCATCGCCGCGCAGTCGACAGCAGCGAGACGAAGGTCCTCTTCGGTCTTTGCCTGAAGGCCGATCACCTGCGCCCCGACACGCTCAAGGATTTCCGTCTCGATATCGATGTCGCCGTAGTCAAAGTCGGTAATGACCACTTTCGGGCGATCGGCCCTGAACCCGTTCACGTCACTCATGGCACGCACCGACAACAGGCGCAGAAACGCAAAGCACCGGTCCGTTTGCCCGTTGCAACGCGTAATTCTCAACCATCAAAATCATGATCCCTCCCAATCTGGCCATAGCGATCCCGTCATCGGAACACGCCCTGCCCGATCAATTGATAGTGGAAACTATACTGACATCTGATATTCCAGCTTGATTGATCTGATATACCAGATAATCTCCAGCTGCAATAGAAAATGAGAGCACCGATGACACTCGTTCGCCCAAAGTCCCTGAGAGAACTCGCGCTTGAGCATATCCGTGAGCAAATCATCCACGGGACGTTCAAGATGGGCCAACCCTTGTCGGAGCGGAAAATCTCCGAGGAACTGGGTGTTTCGAAGTCACCGGTTCGCGAAGCTCTCGCTCAGTTGCGCGAGGAAGGTCTGGTCCTGATCGAGCCGCAGAAAGGCGCGCAGGTTTTCACCCTCACCATTGAGGAAGTGAATCAGATCTGCGATTTCCGGCAGGTGATCGAAACGGCTGCGTTCAAGCTGGCCCTTGAACGCAACGCGGCCTTGTTGGCCAAGGACATGGCCCAGATCGTGCGCGACATGACGAAGGCGCAGGAAAAGAAGGACAGCCGCAAATACCTGTCCCTGGATTCCGACTTCCACATGTTGATTTTCAGGCACTGCGACAACAGCTATCTTCAGGCCAGCTACGAACGGTACTCAGGAAAGATTGCAGCCCTCAGGACTCATCTGTCCGGATTGCCGCAACACACGTCGCTGTCGTTTGACGAACATCACCAGATGGCCGACGCAGCGCTTCAGAACGATTTTGCCAAGGTCGCGGATCTCCTGAAAACTCACATCGACCGCACCCGCAAGACCTATGTCGACTCCCTTGCACTGCTGCCGAAATTTGAGCAGTAAGCCCTGCGGACTCCGCACACGGCATCTCTTCCTGTTCTGAAATCGCCAACACCCTGACAAGACATCTGTCCTCGTCAGTGAGTCGTCTTTTGCCCGGAGCAGAAGACCACCTTCTGCGGATTCAGGCTGCCAGGCATTTGGCAGCACTCCCCGGCAACTGCCTCAAGCTCCTGCCCTTGCATCACTTTTCTGCAGTACCTCGCCCCTTGGGCTTTCGCCGCCAAGACGTTGTTTCATCGCCTGAACAGGCACCTCTCTCCCTCTCGTTGAGCACCCCCCTCCCCGGCGGAACGCCACTTCGGATCGCGCATTCCCAAAATCGCTTGCGTTATATTTTAGATCTGATATACCAGATGTCAGATTGCGCTGAGGCGTTGATCGATCATCCATGGGAGGAATTCATGTTGAAGAAATTCGGCTGCGCAGTTGGCGTGGCATTGGCTATCGGCCTTGGAACCGCAGCGTCCGCAGAAACGGTCATCCGTGTCGGGCATGGCGCAAACGAGCAGTATCACATGCACCGTGCCCTGCTTAAGTTCGAGGAACTGGTTGAAGCCGGATCAAATGGCGAGATCGATATCCAGATCTTCCCATCTTCGCAGTTAGGCCCCGACCGCGAGATGATCGAGGGCGTTCAGACCGGCGTTCTGGAAATGGCCGTTTCGCCGTCCTCATTCTTTGCAGGCTGGGACCCGGCATTCGCCGTAATCGAGCTGCCCTACATGTATGCGAGCAAGGATATCGCCCTGAAGGTTCTCAATGGAGAAGCTGGCGACAAGATGCTTTCCCGCCTCAACGAACAGGGTCTCGTCGGCCTCGGCTGGCTTGAAAATGGCCTGCGCCATGTCACCAACAACGTCCGTCCGATTGAAAAGCCGGAAGACCTGAACGGCATCAAGCTTCGGACCATGAAGGTTCCGGCACACGTTGCGACCTTCGAGGCCCTTGGCGCGAACCCTACCCCGATGAACTTTGGCGAAGTCTATTCCGCGCTTCAGCAGGGCGTCATTGACGGACAGGAAAACCCGGTTGCCCTAATCGACAGCCAGCGCTTCTATGAAGTCCAGAAGCACGTCTCCCTCACCGGCCATGTCTTTACCGTCTACATCCCGGTGATCAGCGAAGCCTTCTATTCCGGCCTCTCTGCAGAGCATCAGGCGCTTCTGAAAGACTCCATGCAGAAGGCAGAAGCCTATCAGCAGGACCTGGTCAATTCCGAAGAGGCCGGACAGCTGCAGAAAATCCGCGAGTCCGGCGTGAATGTGGTCGATCTGACCGCCGACCAGCGTCAGGTGTTCTCTGACCAGACCGCTTCGGTGCGTGCTGCCTATCGCGATGAAGTTGGGGCGGACGTCTTTGACGCCTGGTTGGCTGCAGTCGCCGACGCCTCCGGCAAATAAGGCGCCGTCAAACACACACCAGACAGGAAATGGCCGGACAGTTTGTTACGGCCATTTTCATATGGCTTCGGGGGGAATAATGGCTGCGATAAAATGGATAGATGCCAATCTTGAGCGGACACTGGCCGCCTTGCTACTGGCCTTCATCGTACTTCTGATCAGTTTCAACGTGATCATGCGTTACGTGCTGAATGCGTCCCTGTCCTGGGGCGAGGAACTGACGCTTTGGACCTTTGTCTGGTTCATCTGGATTGCTGTCAGCTACGGCTTTCACAAGCGTGAACATATCCGCATCACCGTGCTGCGTGACCTTCTTGGCGACCGTGCCCAGCTGGTTCTCGACATGATCGTCGACATTCTGGTTCTGGCATTCCTTGCCATCATGATCAAGGAATGCGTCCAGCTCATGCAGATGCCGTTCGTAGCCAAGCAGAAGTCTGTGGTGCTCGGTCTGCCGATCCCCATTCTCTATGCCTCTGCTCCGGTCGGCGGCACGTTGTCGAGCATCCGGATTGTCCAGCATTTCCTCAAGACCCTCGCTCGCTTTCGCGCCCCAACTCACCAGTCAGGAGATGGAAAATGATTGCAACAGTCCTTTTCATCGCTCTGCTGGTCTTGCTTCTTGTCAGTGTTCCGATCGGGATATGCCTCGGGCTGGCCACCATGATCGTCATGGTCTTCGTTGACGGCACACCGCCGCTCGTGCTTCTCGCGCGCTCTGTGGTGACCGGGGCGGATTCCTTTCCGTTGATTGCCGTCCCGCTGTTCGTTTTGGCGGGTGATCTCATGCAGCATGGCGGCATGTCGCGGCGCCTCGTTGCCTTTGCCAATGCGCTGATCGGACACATCCGTGGCGGCCTTGCCTATGTGAATGTACTGGCTTGCGTGTTTTTTGCCGCGATCTCCGGATCGTCTCCGGCAACTGTCGCCGCCATCGGCTCGAACCTCATTCCGGAAATGGAAAAAGTCGGCTATTCCCGGCGCTTCAGCGGGGCGCTGACAGCCTCATCGGGAATGATTGGCGTCATGATCCCGCCCAGCATTCCCTTCATCATTTATGGCGTGACGGCGGAAGTCTCTATCGGCAAGCTGTTCCTTGCAGGTGTCATTCCCGGCCTTATGTTTGCGGTCATGTATATGGCCATTGGCCGGTTCCTGCTGCGCAAGGAAACCGCCGTGATAGAGGCCACCAAGGAGTTCTCGTCTGCCTCGATGGCCGAGACCTTCCGCAAGTCCTTCTGGGCGCTTCTGGTTCCGATCATCATACTTGGCGGGATTTATAGCGGCATCTTCACACCGACCGAGGCTGGAGCCGTCGCCGTTCTTTATGCTGCCGTGGTCGGCCTGTTCGTCTATGGCGACATAGGGCTGCGCGACCTGCCGGGCATTCTGGCCCAAAGCGCACTGACAAGCGGAACCATCCTCATTCTGGTGATCATGGCAACGGCCTTCGGGCGTCTTGTCACCCTGGCTCAGATCCCCGCAGATTTGGCTAACTGGCTGACGCACCTGTCGGATAATCCGATCCTGATCCTGCTTTTGATCAATCTGCTGCTTCTCATCATCGGCATGTTCATGGAGACGATATCCTCGATCATCATCATGACGCCGATCCTGCTGCCCGTAGCAGCTGCCATTGGCGTTGATCCGATTGTCTTCGGGGTGATCCTGACGGTCAATCTGGCCATCGGCTTCTGCACCCCGCCCCTCGGCGTCAACCTGTTTGTGGCAAGCGGCATATCCGGCGTTTCCATCGAACGCCTGAGTATCGCCATCCTGCCCTTCTTTGCAGGAATGCTCGTGCTGTTGATGATGGTGACCTACATCCCGGCGCTTTCGTTGTTCCTGCCCTCCCTATGGTGACGCAGCAAAAGAGCCAACAAAAATACCCGGTGCAGTGACTGCGCCGGGCATTTTCTTTTCTCACAGCAGAAGCCTATCAGGTCGCGACGTGCGAAACGTCCTTGTCCGGAGAATAGATATCCAGAATGTTCCAGTGGCCCGTGGTTGGTGTCGGGTTGTTGATCATCGGAACATCCAGAACCGTCGGCTTGCCGCTGGCGATTGCGGCTTGCAGCGCTGGCAGAAGGTCTTCGGCGCTCTTGATGCGAATGCCGACGGCCCCATACGCCTTTGCGATGTCAGCATAGCTCGGACCGTTCGTCGGCTCGGCAGCCGTACCCGGAAACGTCGTTCCATAGGTCAGGCCATGATGCGCCTTTTGAAGGCCGGCGATGGTCCCAAACGCGTTGTTGTTCATCACCAGCCAGACAATCCCGAGGTTCAACTCGACTGCCGTTGCCAGCATGGACGGGTTTTGACCAAACCCGCCATCGCCCACAAGGCTGATGACAACACGGTCTGGCGCAGCCAGCTTGGCGCCAATGGCGCCCGGAGGGCCAAATCCCATGGTCGCAAAGCCGCCCGGTGTCAGGATCGAGCCTGGCGTGAGGATGTCGAATTGCTGGCCGACGCCGTTCTTGTTCCAGCCCACATCGGTCGTGATGATTGCGTTCTCTGGCAGCGCCTTTCTGGCATCTGCAAGAATGCGCTCCGGCATCATCGGGAAAGCGGAAGATGTTGCCATCTCCTGATTTCCTGCCTTGAACCTTGCCCGGAAGTCAGAAATCTTCTTCACCAGATCCGGACGCTGGAAGCCGTTCGGGTACATCTCCTTCGCCACCCGCGTCAGAACCTTGAGCGCGGATTTCGCATCAGCGACCACGCCGATTTCGGTCGGGTAATTGCGCCCGATTTCCGAAGGCTCGATATCGATATGGATCACCTTGGAGCCGGGGATGTTGAACGTGTAGCCCGGATACCAGCTGGAGCAGTCGGCTTCCTTGAAACGGGTGCCGATTGCGAAAATGTAGTCCGCATTAAGACAGCTCTGATTGACCAGTTCGGTGCCCCAGAACCCCGTCATGCCGAGCACAAGCGGATGGGCGTCGGAAAGAGCCCCCTTCCCCATCAGGCTATGGGCAACCGGCAGTCCCATATGATCGACAAATTCACGCAATTCCTCGGATGCCTTGGCCAGAAGAATACCGCCGCCGACATAGGCAACCGGGTCCTTGGCCTTGGCCAGCGCTGTCACGATCTTGCGGGCGGTTTCATCGTCGAGAGACGGCTTCACCAAGGTGCGGGTGTTGTCGAGGATGCGGTCAAAGCTCTCTGACGAAATCACTTGCGAGAAGATGTCCATCGGCACATTGACAAGCACCGGTCCCGGCTGGCCGCTTTCGGCCAGATGGAACGCCTTTTCAAGGATTTCCGCCATCAGGTCAGCACGGTCGACACGCCAGGCGCGCTTCACGAAAGGACGATAGATCTCCCACTGCGCCGCATCGGCATGGAGGTTCACCTCCTGATGCGGATGCTTGCCGTAATAGTGGGTCGGAATATCCCCGGCGATAACGACCATCGGGATACAGTCCAATGCCGCATTGGCAACGCCTGTCGCGCAGTTGGTCAGGCCCGGAGACAGGTGCGACAGAACCACGGATGCCTTGCCCTTCACCCGGGCATAGGCATCGGCAGCGTGGCTGGCGATCTGTTCGTGGCGAACGGTGACGAAATCAATCGGGCTTTCGGCGAGCGCTGCCAGAACGGCGATGTTGGTGTGGCCGCAGAGGCCGAAGACATGCTCCACGCCGCGGCGCTCCAGAAAGCTGACAATATGCTCGGCGACAGTCCGTTCGGTCGATGTCTTGTCCAGCATCACGCAACCTCCCTGCCAAAGAACTCTCCAAACAGCTCTTCTTCGGACGGGCGATCTTCCGGGATCGGTCGGCTCACCCACGTGTAGTTCATCATGTGCTTGATGGTGACGTTTTCATTGGTGATGTTGCCGCCCCAGATGCCACAGCCGAGCGATGAGGTCATCGGCATGCCGTTTGTCCATGCACCGGCATTGGCCTTGGATTGCGGCTGGCGAACCATCATGCGGCTGACGGGCGCAAGGCGAGCCAGACGGTCGATGTTCTCGTCGCTGTGGCTGTAGATGCCGCAGGAGTGCCCCTTGCCGCCGACTTCATAAATCTGGCGAACGGTTTCCAGCGCGTCATCAAATGTCTCGAAGTGATAAAGCGCCATCAAGGTGGTCAGCTTTTCCTTTGAGAATTTGTGCTCCGGACCAATCTGGCCCTGATTTTCAACCATCAGGAACTTGCGGTCGTCGGGAATGGAGAACCCGGCAACTTCGGCTGTCTGTTGCGGGCGGCAGGCAATGGTCGGGAATGTCCGGTTGCCCTTCTCGTCCCACATGGCCTTTTCCAGAAGGACCTTTTCTTCCGAGCTGCAGAGATATCCGCCTTCGGCTTCCAGAGCCTTGACCATGCGGTCATAGATGGACTTCTGGATGATGATGTTGCCGTCAGCAGAGCAGCCCGAGCCAAAATCGGAGGTCTTGGAAACCCGGGTATTCTGGGCTGCAATCTCGATGTCAGCGGTTTCATCGATGACGATGGAAGAGTTTCCAGCGCCAACGCCATAAGCCGGACGACCCGAACTGTAGGCGGCCTTTACCATCGGCTTGCCACCGGTTGCCAGCGTCAGATCTGCCCGCGACATCAGATAGTTGGTCATCGGGATGGACGGCTTGCGGATCGACTGGAACAGATCTTCCGGAGCGCCGACGGCCCGGCAGGCGGCCCGCATGACTTCCACCATCTCGTAGGTTGTCAGCGCCGTGCGCGGATGCGGGGAAAAGATGACGGCGTTTCGTGCATTGGCGGAGGACACACCGGTCACAGGTGGGGTCATGGCCGGGTTGGTCATCGGGATCAACGAGGCAATGACACCAGCCGGCTTTGCGTATTTTACAAGGCCCTTCGCCTCATCCACTTCGACAATGCCGGTCGACGGCGTGCGAAGCACATCACGCAGCACCATGTGGATCTTGAAACGTTTTGCCGGGCGCCCGTCCCGGTCACCAATGCCGCTTTCATCCACACCCTGCTGCGCCAGCCGGGTGAATGTCTTTTCGTTACCGGAATACCATGCAATCGCCTGACTGAGCCGATTGAGGTTCTCCTGGCTCCAGTCCTCGATCTCAGCCATGGCCGCTCTCGCGCGTACCAGCATATCGTCGACGAGTTGACGTTCGTCGTCAGTCAGTTCTTTCCCCATGGGGTCCCTCTTTCATTTGAAGATCAGGCGGCAACCTGTTCAAGGGTGCGGCGTTTGGATCGGGCCTGCCCGAAGGTTTTCTTCGCGTGGGTCAGGCAACGTCTGGCGTGTTCCTCGTAGCCGAGTTCGGCCACGCGGCTCTGGTTCGGAAGTTCGATGGAGTAATCGACCGGCGGAATGCGCTCGATGATGCCGGCAAAGTCGATCCAGCCCTCACCGGGATAAAGGCGCGCATCGCGGGCCAGCTGAATCATGCCTTCGCGCGTGTCGGCGATACCTGGAAGACAGTCGGAAATATGGAGGAAGTGCAGAAGGTTCGGCGGTACATGCAGCAACTCGCCGAGATCCACGCGGCTGAGGTGGAGATAAAGCGTGTCCACCAGAATGCCGGAGTTGGGCCGATCAGCCGCCCGGACGATATCCAGCGCCTCATCCAGCGTTCTCAGGCGCGAAAAACTCGGGAATTCAAGATCAACGGTCAGACCATAGGGCGCTGCCAGATCACAGGTTTCAGCATAGACATCGACGATAAAGTTCCGGTCATCCCGTGCCTTGGTCCAGGCGCTCATGATCATCCGGCTTGCGCCAAGCTCTCCGCCGAGTTCCAGAGCGCGCTCGAAGTTGCGCGGGTCGCAGTCTTCAGTCACGCGCGCAAGCTCGATGTCGAGAACCTTCAGGCCTGTGCTGGCCAGCGCAGTTTTCGTGGCCTGTATCTGTGCCTGATCAATCGGGTCTTCGGGAAACTCGCCGGGGACGTTCATCTTGATCAGACGAGGGCTGACAGCATCGTAGCCAGCGCGGGCGGCGATATAGACCAGTTCCGGCGCAGTTGCCCCGATCAGGGTCAAATGCGCCAGAGAATAGAGCGGTTCAGTCGACGCGATCGCTTGCCAGCCCGACATGGCGGTTCACTCCCAATTGGACCTGCGGCCCAAGTTGTAAATTATATTTTTCAAAATATCAGATATTTTTTATTCTATCAACTATTCGAGTTCGAATTTTGACGGAGGGTGGCAGTGCAGCTTCCACCGCTGAAAAAAGACAAGGGCTCCCAAACGGAAGCCCTTGTGACTGCGCATAAAAAGCAGGGCGCGATATATTCGTGAATGAAGCCTCAGGACGGCTCATACATGGGCAGATAGGCAGGTGGCATGGGCCCCTTGTTGCGGCCACCCTGCTGCGTTTGTTCCCAGCCATGGGCCAGAATTCCGATGGAGCGCGACAGGCAGAACAGTCCCCGCGACAGCGGCGCCGGGAATCCCAGCTCGCAGAAGATCACTGCCGTTGCCCCGTCGATATTCATTGCTATCGGGACCTTTCGCTCACTGCCGATAGCTGCCTGCACGGCCTCGCCAATATCGGCAAAGCGGCCTGATACCGTTCCCTGTTCTGCCGCTTCGCGAACGAGCTGCATCAGGCGCGGCGCGCGCGGGTCGACCGGCTTGTGGAACCGGTGACCGAAACCGGAGACGATCTTGCCGTAAGTTTCACGCCAGGCGGCGAGCCCCTCGCTGACGGCGGTTTCCATGTTGGCACCGGCATCAATCCGCTCGGCAATATCATAATAAAGCTCGGCACATTGTTCGCCCGCCCCGCCATGGATATCTCCAAGCATGTTCAGCCCGGTTGCCATGACATTGTTGAGACCGATGCCGCAGGTCGCTGCCATGCGGGCAGCGGCGATGGACGGGGCTTGCGGACCATGGTCGACACCAGCCACCAATGCGCATTCCAGCAGCGCAGCCTGCTGCGGCGTAGGGTTTCCGCCTGCAACCATCAGCCAGATCATCTGACCCAGACCAACATTGCCGATGAGATCCTGTATCGGTGTGCCGCGGAAAGCGATCTTCCCCGGTGCCATGTCGATGATCGAGGTACGCCACCATTTGCGGACGGCTTGCGCATCCGGATTGTCAGTCATGTCATTTGGCCTTGTTTTTCTGATAGCGCATTTGCGCTGCAAGACGGATGGGCGCGTTGCGTGCGCCATACCCCTGATAGCTGCGCCTCCGTTCGACGATTTCAAAGAAGAACCCGTCGAAGATCGGCACGCTGTAGATCTGGAAATACTCGCTCGTGCGGTCCCTGTCGTAGAGGATATGCCCGGCTTGGAGCTGATCGATCACATCGTCAGCAAGGCCAAATCGTGCCTTGAGATCAGCGTAGTAGTTCTCCGGCATCTGCAGGCGCTCAAAGCCTGCCTTTTGCAGTTGGGACGAGGTTTCAAAGATATCATCGGTCAGGAAGGCTATGTGCTGCACACCTGCCCCGAACCGGTCCGCCAGAAAGGCTCCGGCAAATGTCCGCCGCGGCCCCGCCCCATTCAGGTTCAGCCGCACCTCGCCTTCAGGACTGGAGATAGCCTGACTGAGCACGATGCCCAGCGGGTCCGGCACATCGACAATCGGGCTTTTGTCCATCTCAAATGTCGATGTGTAGTAAGTCAGCCAGCTCTGCATCTCCTGATAGCGCATGGTCTGGGCGACGTGATCGATCCGGCGCAAGCCTGCAGGCTGGGTTGCTTCGGCATTGGGAACAGCATCAAACTCAATGTCCCAGACCCGGTGGAGGTCGGACTTCTCGTCAATGAAATGGACTACATTTCCGCCCACCCCCTTGATCGCCGGAATGTCCAGCTCGCCGGTTCCAACGGGCTGCGAAAACACCGGAGCCCCGAGAGCCTTTGCCCGCGCAACCGTCTTTGCTGCATCTGCCACCCGCAGTCCCATGTCGCAGACCGAGGGTCCGTGTTCGCGGAAGGTTTCCGCCGAAAACCCTTCGGTTTCCATGTTGACGACAATATTCACCGCGCCCTGACGCCACAGCTCTACATTCTTGGAAATATGACGCCGTTCCATGCGAAAGCACATGCGGTTGAGCATGGTTTTCAGCTGCGCACCGGTTGCCTCGTTGGTGGCAAACTCGACGAATTCGATGCCGGTTGCATGCACGCGCGGCGGCAGGTCCGGAATCGGAGCCTCCAGAGCAGGCTCCGTTCTGGCCACATCATCCAGAAGATTGACCAGAGAGCGATAGGCATCGCGGGTAAAGCTTTCGCTTCCGGCAAGTGACGTGGTGCTGACACGGGCAATCGACCAGGGGCCCTGATACCCGGCCTTTGCCAGAACGCGGACGAAACCACCGAGCTTCAAGCCACCCTGCCCCGGCAGCATTCCGAATTCCCGTTTCAGCTTGCGCACATCAACATCAAAGGCCGGTGCGTCTGACAACTGAACATGAAACAGCTTGTCACCTGGAATATCCCGCAAATGCGAGGGCATGGACCCGTCGGCGAGCGAGAAGAAACTGTTCAGGGCAAGCCCGAAATTGGCCCTGTCGACCTTCTGAACCATGGCCAGAGCACCGGCATCGGTCTGAACAAACCGGCCCCAAGGCAGCGCGATATAGGCGATTTTGATGCCGCGCGCCGAAGCCCGATCAGCAAGTTCTGTCAGGTCGCGGAGATGATCTTCCTCGTTGGGACTTGCTTGCGGATGCGCCGTTGACCCGACCAGAAGCGTTTTGGCGCCCAGCTGGTTCAAAAGGTCGAGTTTGAGTTCAAGGCGCTCAAAGGCGCTGAACCGGCTTTCCCCATCAAGCCCTTCAAAATCATGGAACGGATGAAAGACCTCGATGCGAAGGCCCAGATCCTCAACCTGCTTGCGGATTTCGTCGGGCGAGCCCGCAAAGCCGGTCAGGTCCGGCTCGTAGAGTTCGATCCCGGTGAAACCGGCCGCGCTGATCGCGGCCAGTTTTTCCGAGAGGTCACCAGGTACTGATGTGGTGGCGACCGAAAGGCGCATCATCCCTGATACCCCAGCAGACGCGGAAGCCAGAGAACGAGATCCGGCGCCAGGATCAGCAGCAGAAGCGCTGCGACCAGAACACCCAGAAACGCCCAGATTTCCGCAATGATTTCCTTCAACGGAATGCCGGTTACGGCATTGATCACAAAGAGAAGGATGCCATAGGGCGGCGTGATCAGCCCAATCATGGAATTCACCACGACAAGGACGCCGAAGTGCACCAGATCGATCCCGAGCGCCTTGCAGGTCGGGATGAACAACGGAACGATCACCAGAATGATGGTCGTTGCATCCAGAACGCAGCCCAACAGCAGGATCAGAACGTTTACGGCCAGAAGGAAGACAATCGGATGAACGTCAATCCCGGTCAGATAGGCCGACATCATGCCCGGAATGTTCTCCGAGATGACGACAAAGTTCAGGATCAAGGCCCCACCGATGACAACACCGACCGCAGCCGACGAGCGCGCGCTTTCGACGAGAATGTCATAGAGCGAGCGGAACGACAGCGCACGATAGAACACCGCAGCAAGGATCAACGCATAGAAGGCAGCAACCGCAGCGGCTTCAGTTGGTGTCGTGACACCGCCATAAATGCCGTAGAGCAGGATGACCGGCATCAGCAAGGCCGGAAAGGCATTGGATGTGATCTTCGGCAGTTCCTTGAGCGGAACCGGCTCTTCCATGGCAAAGCCGCGCTTCGTGGACAGATAGGTGTTCATCCCCATCAACACCGCTCCCATGACCAGACCCGGCAAAATGCCCGCGAGAAACAAGGCCCCGATGGAGCTGTTCGAAACAAGCGCATAGAGAACCATGGGAATGGACGGCGGAATGATCGGACCGATGGTTGCCGTCGCAGCCGTAATGGCGGCTGCATATCCAGAGCTGTAGCGACCGTCCTTTGTCATCATGCCGATGATGATCTTGCCAAGGCCCGCGGCATCAGCCACCGCCGAGCCGGACATCCCCGAGAAGATCAGAGATGCGACGACGTTCACGTGCCCCAGCCCGCCACGGAAGCGACCGACAAGGGCCACGCAGAAATTCAGCAGCCGATCGGAAATCGTGCCTGCATTCATGATGTTGGCGGCAACGATGAACAGCGGCACGGCCAGAAGCACGAAGCTGTTGTAGAGGCCCTGCAGGATCTTCTCGCCTGCAAGGGCAACATCAAGACCTGCCGCACCGAGATAGACGACTGATGCCAGGATAATGGAATACCCGATGGGCGTGCCGATACCGGCAAGTCCGAACAGGGTGATCAGGCAAAGGGCGAGTTCAATACTCATACCACGTCCTCCCCGTGTCTGAGATGCGGCGGCTCCGGCTCATGGCCGGGTATGGCGTGATCGTCATCCGGAGGCCCTTTTCGCAAGACCTCGACAAAGCGCCAGGAGTAGCGAACGATCACAGCCAGCATGAAAACGGCGTAGATCGAAAAGATCGTCCGCATGGGTATCTTTTGGCCGGTGAAGGGATCGGGAACCGTGGTGGTCTTCCGGATCTTCATCCAGTCGATGTAGTCCCATGTGGGCAAAAAGGCCCAAACCATGCCAAGAACAATTGCGGCGGCCGAGATCAGCGCGAGGACCTTGCGGATGCGCGTTGGCGCAGCAAGGTAGAAGATGTCAAAGGTGACATGATCCTTCTCCTTCACCACGAAGGCGCAGCCAAAAAAGACGATCCAGACCCAGAGAATGAGACAAAGCTCAAGCGTCCAGCCGAATGGGGTTTGCAGGACGTAGCGCGAGAATATCTGAACCAGAAAGGTCAGGAACATCGCCGCCAACATTGCGGCGGCGATGAATTCTGCACTACGGGTGAATAGCTTGAGAGCCTTTTGCATCGCATTCCTCCCGTAGCGATGAGCCGCTCTTACTTGCTACCCAGAGCGTTGATCTTTTCCAGAACGCCTTGCGGCCAGCTGGCTGCAAATTCGCTTTCCAGATACATGCCCTGTACCTGGTTGCGGAACGCGGCAAGATCCGGCTCATAAACGGCAAGCCCCTGCTCTTCGAGGAATGCGACCAGGCTGGCTTCCTTCTCAAGCTGCTTCTGGCGGCCGGACTCAGCAGCAGCATCGGCAGCAGCCTGCAGCTTTGCCTGCTGGTCTGCAGCAAGACCGTCCCACAGCGACTTGGAGATCGCGATGTAGTTCAGGTCGACAAGATGCGACGTCAGAACGATCTGTTTGGTGACTTCGTAGAACTTGGCATCGACCACCGTCGGAAGCGGGTTGTCCTGACCATCAACAGCGCCGGTGGACAGAGCCGTGTAGACTTCGGCAAATGCCATCGGGGTCGGGGCTGCGCCGAGTGCCTTGCCGAGGAACTGCCATGCATCGGTGCCCGGCATGCGAAGGTTCACACCGGCGAGATCAGCCGGGGTCTTGACGGTCAGCTCGTCCTTCGACTGGCGAAGGTTTACCTGACGGCGGCCAAGATACATCACGGACAGCAGCTTGACGCCGAGTTCGTCTTCAGCCTTTGCCTTGAACGCATCCATCAGCGGATCGTTGAAGACCGCGACCTGATGGGCTGCATCCTGATGAACATAGCCAGCAGTGAAGATGGAGAACTCCGGGAAGAACTGTGCCAGTTCCTGTGCAGAGGTGATGGACATTTCCAGATTGCCGCGAGAGATCGCGTCCAGCTCTGTGCCCTGCGCAAAGATGGTGCCGTTGTAGCTCGGCTCATAGGTTGCGAAGTCGGCAACCATCGGAGCGAAGACTTCAGCCAGCGCGACAGACCGCTGATCCGTTTCGGAACCGGACGTTGCCATGCGCAATTTGATCTTTTCGGCAGCAAAAGCCGGAACTGCGAGACCAGCAGTCAGACCCAGTGCGGTAACAGTTGCCACAAGGGTGCGGCGTGAGATTTTCGACAGCATTTCAATTCCTCCCATCGATTGACCTATCGAGACCTGAGATCTTAACGCTTAAATGATTATTCCTGTTTTGCAATATGTTTTTAAAAATATCTGATATTTTTGATTTACACTTACGCGGTAGCCGAACTGAACATGTCTTTGGCCGGCGCAAACGCCTGCTCCTGTTCAACGAGAGAAACCGGCTCCCCAATTTCCGAAGCTTTCTCAATTGCCTCAATGACTTGAAGGGACTTCAAGCCTTCCTTACCGGACACAAGGCATACGGTGGCACCCCGAATGACCTCGCAAAAATGCAGCGCCTGCGCTGTCAAAGGGTCATGTGCTTCAGCAAGAAGCGAAGTCGCCGAAATCGGGCTCCACCAATCCGGTTGAGCCTCGTGTTTCCAGACGCGAAGGTCCGGAATGGAGAGAGCGCCTTCCGACCCACCGATGAGGTAACAGCTTTGGTTGGTTGCCGGATATGCAGGATTTTCACGGGCCGTCAGCTCCCAACTCCAGGGCGAGACTACGGAGTCGGACACACTCAGTGTAGCCACTGCCCCCGACGCAAATTCGAGGATTGCCGCAGCAAGATCCTCGTTTTCGTATTTTCGGATGGATGGGCGCGCCACGGCGCGAACACGTTCGACATCGCCGCAAAAATGGCGCAGCAGGTCGACGTCGTGGACGAGATTGACCGACACAGGACCGGCACCATGAAGCTTGCGCCACGCAGCGGCGTCAAAATAGCTATCGGGCTTGTAGAACCAGCAGGTTGCCTGAACCGATCGGATTGCGCCGATCCGCCCCTCATCGATTGCCGCCTTTGCAGCGCGGATGAGTGGATTATGCCGGCGGTGATGCCCGACAAGCAGTGGGACCCTTGCCTGCTCAGCCGCCTCGACAAGGCGCGAAGCCTCGGCGGACGTAACTGCAATCGGCTTTTCCACTAGAACCGGGCATCCGTTTGCAACACATTCCAGGCCCTGTTCAACATGAAGCGGTGTCGGGGTTGCGAGGATGACCCCGTCGGGGCCGTCTTTGGCAAACATGTCCGAGAGGCTTGCGTAGCACGGCACACCATGGCGCAGCACCTGCTCTCTGGCCGCATCGTGCGGCTCCACGATTGCTGCCAGCTCGATCTGCGGGATGCGAATGAGCGTTTCGACGTGACGTTTTCCGACAAGACCGTACCCGACGACGGCCAGACGCGTTATTTCCGGCATTTGAAGTGTCCCAGCTGCCGCGACCAATTCGCGGTCTCAAATGCCTACATCAGATAAATGATATAATCAATAATATCGGATATTTTTAGTTTTTACCTAATAAACCGATACTTGTGATAATTACCCTCAAGCATTAGAGTTCCTGCAACATTCGGAAAAATCAGATGGTTTGAATGATGGCCAAAACGCTAAGCACCGTCGGCTCCACGACCTATCAGCGCATCAAGCGCGACATCATTTTTGGTGAACTTGCGCCGGGTTCCAAGCTGAAGCTGGACCGATTGCGCGAGCGCTATGAGGCCAGCATGTCAACCTTGCGGGAAACGCTCAGCCGCCTTTCAAGCGAAGGCTTTGTTGCTGCCGAAGAACAACGGGGTTTCTTTGTCACCCCTGTTTCCCGGGAAGACCTGACCGAGATCGCCAATCTGCGGGTGCTTCTGGAGTGTCATGCGCTGTCGCTGTCCATTCCCAACGGCGATACAGAGTGGGAAGGAAATCTGGTTGCCGCCCATCACAAGCTGCACCTGATGGAAAAGCGCATGTTATCGGGTGACGCGTCCAGCCGCGAAGAATGGAAACGGTTTGACTGGGAGTTTCATCTCGCCACCATCCAGGCCTGCGGCTCCGCGAACCTTCTGGCCCTCCACGCCATCCTCTATGACAAATACCTCAGATACCAAATGCTCGTCCTGACCCATCGTGGAGACGAAGCCGTTGCCGAGCACCGCGACATTTTTGACGCGGCGCTCGAGCGAAATGCCGACAAGGCCGTGAAGGTACTGCAGGCGCATATCCTGAATGGCCTGCATCACACGCTGGAACAGATGTCCTGATCGCGTCCGGTTGTTACGGCAACAGGAACAAGGTGATTGCCGGGAACAGGACCAGCAAGATCACGCGTAGGATATCCGAGGTAATGAACCACATCACCGCCTTGTAGGTCTGGACCATCGGCGTTGACCGATCCATGGCGTTGATGATGAAGAGGTTCATGCCCACAGGTGGGGTTATCAGGCCGACTTCCACAACGATCAGGACCAGAATTCCGAACCAGATCGCCACATGTTCCGGGCTCATGCCAAAATCGAGGGCACTGATGACCGGAAAGAAGATCGGAATGGTCAGCAGGATCATCGACAAGCTGTCCATCAGGCAGCCGAAGACGAGGTAGAAGATCAGGATCAGCGTGAGCACGGCCATCGGGCTGAGCCCCTGATCTATCACCCATCCCGACAGCTCTTGCGGAACCTGTGTCAGCGCGAGGAAACTGTTGTAGAACCCTGCCCCGAGCACAATGAAGAAGATCATCGCAGTACTGACAGCAGTCTGCAGGATCGCGTCCTTGAAAAGCGCCCAGGTCATGTTGCCGGACGCAAGCGCGACCAGACCCGTACAGGCAGCGCCAACAGCCGCGCCTTCCGTTGGGGTGAACCAACCGAGATAAATGCCGCCCACAACGAGGCCGAAGACGACCAGAACCGGCCAGACATCAACGAGCGCCTTCAGGCGCTCCGAATAAGGCACCGGCTCGCGCGTTCCTGCCGCATCCGGATTGACGCGCACATAGATCGAAATGGTGATGATGTAGCCGATTGCGGCCAGAATGCCCGGCACGAATGCCGCCAGAAACAGCTTGGCGATGTTCTGTTCGGTCAGGATCGCGTAGATCACCAGAATGACGGATGGCGGGATCAGGATGCCGAGGGTTCCTCCTGCAGCCAGCGTTGCAGTCGCAAAGCCGCCCGAATAGCCGTATTGCTTGAGTTCCGGCAAGGCGACGCGACTCATTGTTGCAGCAGTTGCAAGGGATGAACCGCAGATGGCGCCAAATCCTGCACAAGCCCCGATGGCCGACATGGCCACACCGCCCTTGCGGTGACCCAACCAGCTTTCCGATGCCTTGAACAAGGCAGAAGACATTCCGGACAGGGTTGCAAACTGCCCCATCAGGAGAAACATCGGGATGATGGTCAGCGAGTAGTTGGAGAAGGTCGAATAGGTTTCGCTCTTCAGCTTGGACAGCACCACATGCGAGCCACCCATCGCCAGATAAAGCCCCGCGATGCCGCACACCATCATGGCAAGACCGATGGGCGCGCGCAGGAAAATCAGAATAAGGAGTACCGGGAAGGACAGGTATCCGAGCTCGAGCATGCTCAATGGACCGCTCCTTCACCTGTCGGGAGCACGTGGCGCCCGGTAAACAATTCGATCATGCGGGCAGCCGCGCAATAGACCCCGACAAGGGACGCCACAACGGCTGCCACAAAACTGGCGGCATAGGCCCACCAGACGGGAAACTGCAGCAGGAACGTTGTCTCCCCGTATTCCATCTTGGACACCATGCCCTCATAGAGCCGCCAGGTGATCAGGATAATCACCGCAGTCAGGAGCACTTCCCAGAAGGTTCGGAGGAACTTGTTGAAACCATCGCTCATGAAGGAGGCAAAGACATCCACGGTCGCGTGGCCGCCCTTGAGCTGGCAAATCGGCAGAAAGGCGAAGATGGCGAAGGCAATTCCTGCCTCAACCAGCTCGAAGTCGCCCGTCACCGGGCCGACACCTGTACTGATGATGGCGTTGGAGAGGATTTCGGAAAAATCTGTCACCAGACCCGAATGACCAAAGGTGTTCAAGCCGCGTCCCAATACGCTGACACAGGTCAACAAGACCAGAAGTGTCAACACCACGCCGCCGATATAGGCCACCAGTCTCGCTATGCGCTCGATAAAATCGTGCACGCACGCCTCCCCCGCATGTCATAAAAAAGTCCCGCCAGCAGCCTGCGCTGGCGGGATCTGATCTTGTTTTATTTCGTGTTGGCTTCGATCAGCTCAAGCGCCCGACCCCGAAGAGCTGCACCGTCGATGCCCTTGTCAGACATTTCGCCGATCCAGTTGTCGATGGTCGGCTGGGCCGCTTCCTTCCAGCGCGCGACTTCTTCCGGCGGCAGGTCGATCAGGTTGTTGCCGAGATCGATCGCCAGCTGGCGCGGACCTGCATCATCCGACTGCATCTGCTTGCCGGCAGCTGCGGAGAACTCGATGCCAGAGTTGGCATCAATCACCGCCTTCAGGTCATCGGGAAGAGCATTGTACCGATCCTTGTTCATCGCGAAGATGAAGGTGGTCGTGTAGAGCGTCTGATCGCCGAAGGACGTGTGGTTCTTGACGAGCTCACCAACTTTCAGTGCCTGCGTGACTTCCCACGGAATGACAGCTGCGTCGATCACGCCCTTGGACAGCGCTTCGGGAACTGCCGGAACAGGCATGCCAACCGGAGTGGCGCCAAGGTTTCCGAACATGGCCGTGGTGATGCGGGTCGGGCCACGCAGCTTCACGCCGTTCAGGTCTTCCAGCTTTTCAATCGGCGTCTTGGAGTGGATGAGGCCGGGTCCGTGAACCCAAAGACCCAGAACCTTGAAGTCCTTGAAGTCCTGATCCATCATCGTTTCTTCGGCCAACTGCCAGTAGGCGCGCGAAACCGCTTCGGCGTTCGTCATCGTGAACGGAAGCTCGAAAACCTCCGCGCGTGAGAACCGGCCCGGAGTGTAACCGCCAACGGTCCACACCACATCGGCAACGCCATCAATCACCTGATCGATGAGTTCCGGCGGCTTTCCGCCCAGCTGCATGGACGGGAAGTGTTGAACTTCGATCCGGCCACCAGACTCTTTGGCGATCTTGTCCGCCCAGGGCTGCAGGATGTTTTTCGGCACGTTGGCCTGTGCAGGCAGGAACTGGTGCATGCGCAGGGTAACTTCTGCGGCATTTGCCACAGCCCCGCCCAGAATTGCTCCACCTACCGATGCAGCAAGAAGTCCCTTCAAAAGTGTCCGACGCAGTTTGATCATTGTGTCCTCCCTGACAAACTGGTGATCCTCAAGACAATTGCCGTTGTCAGTTTCTTCGGCAATTTAGTTACATTAGAAACTTGTTTTGTCCAGTCGCAATCTTGCGTATTCCGGCTTTCAGACGAAATATTTCATCCCTCACGCCTCTCCATACCCCTTTTGGTTCGGACTGCGAATATTGCATTGGCAACGCTTTTAGCCGGATCGATGTAGTGGGAAAGGCTGTCGAAAGCGCCCCAATCCGCTGCCGGATGGCGCTGTCTGAGTGTTTCAAGGAAAGGCGCTCCACCTGCCAAGGCATCCTTGACTGCGCGGGTAGCGGCCTCGTGTCCAATCTCACCTGCGATCACGCTTGTTGCGGCTTCCACCAATGTCTCGGGCATCGCCATGACACGCTCTCGCATGGCAGCGGCATCGGGTCGAAAGTCATTCATCAGCACCTGCGCGTGGCGCAGCGCTGCTCCGGCTGCAGAAAAAAGCTGAGGCATCAAATGCCATTCGAGAGGCCATGTTCTGCCGTCCCGTTCCTCGCCATGAACGGCGCTGGCGCTGAGACCTGCCATCAAGGACGTCGCAAGGAGCGCGATCGATTGGAGAAATTCGGCAACGACCGGATTGGACTTGTGCGGCATGGCCGATGATCCGCCACCGGGGCCCGCCGAAAGCTCGGCAATCTCGCCTCGCGACGACAGGCTGATGTCAGCGCCGATCTTGGCCAATGCCGCAATCAAGCGCTCCAGCCATCCACTGAGTTCGCGAATGGAAGACCGGTCGGTGTGCCAAGGCGCAGCGTTCTCAAGCCCCAGTCTTTCGGCAAGCCTTGCAGCCAGCTGCTGCCCATGGACCCCGACACTGCTACGACTGCCAGATGCGCCGCCGAACTGGACCTTGAAGGCTCTGGATGCAATGTGATGCTGGTCCGCCTCCAGCGCAACAAGTGGCTGGGCCCATTGGGCAATTCTCAATCCGAGGGTAATCGGTGTTGCCAATTGACCGCGCGTTCGGGCAAGCATCACCGTTTCAGCATGGGAAGATGCTTTTTTCTCCAGTGCATCAATCAGTGCGTTCAGTCGCGCTGTCAGAAGACCAAATGCCTTTTGGTAGGCAAGGCTGAAGGCGGTATCGATGATGTCCTGACTGGTCGCCCCGAAATGCACCCAGCCAGCATACTCACTGCCGACCGCTTTCCGAAACTGACGAACGAACTCGGGAACCGGAACGCCGGCAGACGCCACGCTGTGTTCGATAACGTTGTCCGCACAGGACCACCCCTCACCCGCCTTGCGTATAGCATCCGCTGCGCTTTCGGAGATCAGTCCAAGCTCCGCCTGCACTTCAGCCAGCGCCACTTCCACCCGTACCATTTCACCGGCAATGGCAGTGGACCCGAAACAGGTCTCAATCTCCCTGTCGGCAAATATCGGCGCTGTCAAAGCATCAAATGGCATGGTCTTCCTTGGTCAAGAACACGAGCGATTTCAGGTGGGCATCGGCAGATCAAGAATCCGCCGCGCCTCCTGCCATGTTGCCACAGGTCTTTCATATTTATCGCAGATTTCGGTTGCCCTGCGCACAAGTGCCACATTGGACGGCGCCAGTTCTGTTCCCGAGAGACGGATATTGTCTTCCATCCCTGTGCGCGTGTGACCTCCGGCGGCTATGCACCATTCATTGATGGTTAGTTGGTGCCGTCCAATGCCGGCAGCGCACCATTCGGCGTCCGGTGCAAGACGCTCAACCGTGCGGATGTAATAGTCAAAGACATCCCGGTCGACCGGCATGGCATTCTTCACCCCCATGACGAACTGGACATAAAGCTTGCCCGATATCCGGCCGTCCTTGTTCATCGTTGCCGCCTGATGAATGTGCGAGAGATCGAACGCCTCGACTTCCGGCTTGATGCCGTATTCGCGCATTTCGCTGGCCAGCCAGTCGACAAGATCGGGGGGATTTTCATAGACGCGGGTCGGAAAGTTGTTCGAGCCCACGGAGAGTGACGCCATGTCGGGCTTCAGCGGGAGCATCCCTCCCCGTTCTTTGCCTGCCCCCGATCGACCACCCGTCGAGAACTGGATGATCATGCCAGGACAATGCTTTTCCAGCCCCTCCTTCAAGCGGGAGAACCGCTCCGGATCGGAAGACGGGGTCTGATCTTCGTTACGCACATGGGCGTGCACGATGGTTGCTCCGGCCTCGAACGCTTCCTGAGTGGACTCGATCTGCTCACTGACCGTGATCGGAACAGCCGGATTGTTCTCCTTGCGCGGCAGGGACCCGGTGATGGCAACGCAGATGATGCAGTGCTTTGTCATGCTTCGCGGTTCTCAGATATCAAAGAAAACGGTTTCATCGAGGCCTTGCAGCTTGATGTCGAACCGGTAGACCGGCGTGCCACCCTTTTCGCCGGATCGATGGGCGAGCAGCGTTGCCCGGCGTCGCTCCCATTCAATCAGGTTCAGAACCGGGTCTTCGGCATTGGCATCCGCTTCATCTGCGAAGTAAAGCCGTGTCTGGAGGCCGACATTGATCCCGCGAGCCACGATCCAAAGGCTGATATGCGGGGCCATGGGCTTGCCCTTGGCATCGCGAACCGAACCCGGTTTGATGGTGTCAAAACCCCATTCGCCGGTCTCGAAGTCGGTTATGATCCGGCCCCAACCACGAAAGCCGTCTTCGACCTCCCCTTCATGCTCGGGATGGGCATAGATACCTTGTGAATTGGCTTGCCACGCCTCCAGCAAAACGTCCTTGATTGGCGATCCCATACCGTCGATCACGGACCCTTCGATCCGGATGCGCTCGCCCTTTGCGTTCGGACCGGCAATGTCCCAGCCAAGCTCGTGCTTGTAGATGTCGAACCCGGCAGCACCCGGTGCAAGACCGATATGGACATAAGGCCCGGCAGTCTGGGATGGCGTTTCCTTCAGATAATCCAGCATCTGCCGCATGATCAGTTGCCCTCCATACGATTTTCAAACAACGTCGAGCGGCGCCCGCGCAAAATGATATCGAACTTGTAGGCAATCGTGTCGAGCGGGATCGTTGCGTTCATGTCGAGCTGGGCGATCAGTTGCTCAATGGCCTCAGGATCCGGGATCGTGCTCACGATCGGGCATTGGCGGATCAGGGGATCACCCTCGAAATAGCATTGTGTGATCAGCCGCTGTGCGAAGGCCGTTCCGAACACCGATACATGCACATGCGCCGGGCGCCAGTTGTTCACCCAGTTACGCCAGGGATAGGCGCCGGGTTTCACGGTGCGGAAATAATAGTAGCCGTTCTCGTCAGTCAGCGTCCGGCCGCAGCCGCCGAAATTCGGATCGATCGGCGCAAGATACATATCCTTCTTGTGTCGATAGCGCCCGCCAGCATTCGCCTGCCAGATTTCGACAAGCGTATTGGGTACGGGACGCGCATTTTCATCCAGAACGCGGCCATGAAGGATAATGCGTTCGCCAATCGGGCTCTCGCCGGTCTTGGCGTAGTTTGACAGAAGGTCCCTGTCGAGCGGGTCGATATCATTGTGGCCGAAGACCGGGCCGGTCATCTCGCTGATCGTGGTTTCCAGACTGATCAGGGAATATTCCGGAGACCGCGCGACGCTTGTCTTGTAATCGGGCGTTTTGGCCGGTGCGTGCCACTGCCGGTCCCGCTGGTAAAATGGTCCTGGCTTCATCTTTGTTCCTCCCCGCCGAAGCCAGTATGCATGGTGTCTGCACGTTCCATTTCCGCATAGGTTTCTCTGGCTAGCTTCAACGCCTGATTGGCCCTTGGAACACCAGCATATATTGCGACATGTTGGAAGGCTTCCAATACATCCTGCTTGCTCGCGCCTGTTCTTGCGGTCGCGCGGATGTGCATCGGGATCTCGTCGAAGTTTCCAAGTGCGGCAAGCAGAGCCAGCGTCAACATCGAGCGCTCGCGAGGCGCAATTCCGTCAGAGGCCCAGACCGTGCCCCAGGCACTTTCGGTGATCAGCGTTTGAAACGGCTCATCGAGAGCCGACTTGTTGGCCTCTGCCCTGTCCACATGGGCATCGCCAAGCACACTGCGCCGGACACGCATTCCGGTTTCATATCGCTCAGGCATGGCGTGTCTCCTGCAAAAAGGCGTTTAGATGATTGGCAAAAACCTGTGGGGCCTCGACGCAGGGAAGATGCCCCGCCCCTGAAATCTCGACGTATTGGCTTCCGGCAATGAGGTCGCTTGTTCCACGAACAAGGGATGGCGGACTGGCGAGGTCTTCAGACCCACCGATGCAAAGAACCGGCTGGCCAAGTTTACGGGTCGTTTCGGTCAGATCCGCCCCTGCGATAGCCGCGCAGCAGCCGACATATCCGTCTGCCGGTGTACGTGTCAGCATGGATTTCCAGGCGGAAAGCTCGACAGTCTGGCGAAAGGCGGCGCTGAACCAACGCTCCAGAACTGCATCAGCAATCGAGGAAAGCCCACCTGTGCGCACCGCGTCCATCCGCTGCGCCCACATGGCTGGCTCGCCCATCTTTGCAGCCGTATTGGAAAGCACCAGCGCCTTGACCAGATCAGGCCGGTTGCCCGCGAGTTGCTGGCCGATCATGCCGCCGATGGACAGCCCGACGAACGTGCAGGTCTTCACGCCCAGATGAGAGAGCAGAGCCTCCACATCGGCAACCAGTTCGTCCATCGTGTAGGGAGATGCCGGACAGGACGACAATCCATGCCCGCGCTTGTCGAACCGGATGAAGCGATATCCGGCGCGAGGCAAGAGATCGATCACACTATCCCAAAGCCTGAGATCAGTGCCGAGAGAATTGGCAAAGACAACTGGCTCTCCGGTCGGATCACCGTCTTCTCGCCAATGCAGGTCAAATTGAGGGAGCCGTAAAACCTTCATCAGTAGGGTAGTCCCACATAATTCTGCGCAAACCACTTCTGCGCGATCTCGTTGTGGTGCAGGGATTCGATTTCCGCACGCTGCATCTTGAGATCGAAGTCTGTCTGATCCGGGAACCGGTGCAGCAAATTGGTGGTCGCCCAGCTGAAGCGCTCTGCCTTCCAGACACGGGCCAGAGCCGTCTCCGAATACTGATCGATGCCCGCAATGTCCTTGTCGCGATAGTACTGCGTAAGCGCCTCGTGGAGATAACGAACATCTGAGGCCGCGGTGTTCAGTCCCTTTGCCCCGGTGGGCGGGACAATGTGCGCGGCGTCACCACAGAGAAACAACCTTCCCCATCGCATCGGTTCGCTGACGAAGGACCGCAAGGGCGCGATGGACTTTTCGATGGATGGCCCGGTCACCAGCTTGTCGGCAACCTCCTCCGGCAATCGACGCTTCAGCTCGTCCCAGAACGCTTCGTCGCTCCAGTCTTCCACCTTGTCAGTCAACGGGCACTGAACGTAATAGCGCGACAGATTCTGGTTTCGCATGGAGCACAAGGCAAAGCCGCGCGGGGAATTGGCGTAGATCAGTTCCTCATGCACCGGGGGCGTTTCGGACAGGATGCCCAGCCAGCCGAAGGGAAAGACCTTTTCGTATTCCCGGCGCACGGTGTCAGGGATCGTTTTCCGGCTCACTCCATGGAAACCGTCGCATCCGGCTATAAAATCGCAATCAATCCGCTGCTC
The DNA here is from genome assembly GCF_008711325.1 of Roseibium sediminis. Taxonomy (GTDB): domain Bacteria; phylum Pseudomonadota; class Alphaproteobacteria; order Rhizobiales; family Stappiaceae; genus Roseibium; species Roseibium sediminis. The sequence continues at coordinate 209,334 of NZ_VXDB01000004.1, read as the reverse complement.
GGCACCGTCCTTTGCAAAAAGGACGTAAGGCCGATCAGTATCCGCATCGCATATCCGGACATCCTCTGCCTCAAAGATTGTCTTCGCCCCGACCGCATCCCGCGCGTCATAAAGATCGCGCGTAACTTCAGTCTGGCCATAGACCACCACATTCTGGCCGATCAGCTTCTGGAAATTGATCGCAAACAGCTCGTTTTCGTAGGAAATGCAGGTGCCTTCATGGATGAAGCTCTCCTTGTCCATGCGCTCGGAAACACCTGCATTGCGCATCAAATCAACAAGACCCGTTTCCAGAATGCCCGCGCGGATGCGGGAAAGCACATAGTCACGGGTCTTTCGTTCCAGGATGACCGTGTCGATCCCCGCAAGATGGAGCAGTTGCCCCAGCAACAGGCCCGACGGCCCACCTCCAACTATGACAACCTGTGACCGCATACTCACTTCCTCCAATGACAATCATCTTGATTGATCAAAAATGCGAAGTAAAATGAGTTTTTCCGGCATTTAGTTATCATTTTTGGAAACCATATGATCGATCGCAGGGTCAAATATCGCCATATTCAGTGTTTCGTTGAAATCGCGCAGGAAGAGAGCCTGAAAACTGCCGCTGACAAGCTGCATCTGACCCAACCTGCCATTTCCAAGACACTCAAGGAATTGGAGGAAATCGTCGGCGCGCAGTTGATGGTCCGAAATCGCGCCGGTGTTTCCCTGACCAAACAAGGCAAGGTCTTCCTGCACTTTGCCCGCATTTCGCTGGCCAGCCTGCAACAGGGCTTTGATGGTGTCGAACAGGAAGGCACTCACGCCCGCACCACCTTGAAAGTTGGTGCACTCCCCAGCGTTTCGGCCAGCATCATGCCTGCGATCATCAAGGAATATTCGGAACTTGCCCCTGACGTGATTGTCCGGATCATGGATGGACCACATGGATATCTGATCGAACGCCTGAAACTTGGGGAACTGGATCTTGTCATCGGGCGCCTTGGGCGACCGGCATCTATGGAAGGCGTGGCTTTCACGCAGCTCTATTCCGAGCATGTGGAGTTTGTCGTGCGTGCAAATCATCCGCTGCTGGAACGGCCCGATGTCAAACGGCTCGTGGACTGGCCCGTTCTCTATCCTCCGGAGGGGGCAGCCATTCGCCCGCTTGTCGAGCGGTTCCTGATTGCAAATGGCGTTGGTGAAATCCGCGACCGTATAGAAACCGTGTCGGGTGCCTTCGGGCGCATCTACACCCGCAACACCGATGCCGTCTGGATCATCTCCTCTGGTGTCGTGCAGAATGAAACCAGCGACGGACACTTGGTCCGCCTGCCCTTTGACACGACCATTACAAGAGGCCCGATTGGCCTGATGACCCGCCCGGATGCGGTGCAAAAGCCGGAAGAACAAATCTTCCGTCTTGCCGTGCAAACCATCATCGACGCCTTGAATCTGAGGTCATGAGCTCAAACTGTCAGGCTTTGGTGAACACCAAAACCGCATCCGGATTTGCAAAGAATGATGCCATTCTGCAAATCAGTCGGAGTTAATTCAAAGTCGACCCGTTCTAACGTATTGTTTTTTCATTCAGTTTCTTTTGCACCCGGCAACTGAAGGCTGGCCCATTCCCTGCACCTTTCTCTCTGTTTTGCGCACATGTGCTGTGCAGGAAGGAGCACGAATTCATGGTGAGCTTACCCGCCACTCGCCCCATCATTGGGACGAGTGAAGATGATGTGCTGGATGGCTCGGTCCATTCTGACGTCATGTCGGGCCGCTTTGGCGACGACATTCTTTTTGGAGACAACGGGAATGATGAAGTCTGGGGTGGAACCGGCGACGATATTCTCTACGGGGACAACGGTAACGACAAGCTCTATGGCTCGGGAGGGCCAACCCTCGTCCAGATCACATCTATCGAAATAGCCAACGACTATCCCGTCTCTGTCGTCTTTGAAGGCGAGACCGCCGGCTATAAGAACACGTTTGGCTACTACAAGGTTCAGGAAGATGGGTCGATCACAGATGTCAGCTTCATCTGGCAGAACGCGTCCCTGCAAGGGAGCGGCGGTGACTTGATCGGGGGCGTCAGCCGCGAGTATCTCGATGTTCAAAACGGCGACAAAATAGCGTTCTTCATCATTTCCAACGGCTTCAACCTGAACAACGGGTATGCAGGGCTGGATCTGGAAAACGGAACATTACAGTTCCTGAATGCCGACGGGACACAGGCAACCATCAATAGCGACGGTCCTCGCCTCTATTATATTGCGCCGGACGGCACGAAAACGCTGATCAATACACACGCGTATCACACTGCCGCCTACGACGAGACTGTCGACCTGAACCCGGACAGTTTGCTCCACACGACTGGCGTTTTGAAAACAGATGCCGGCACCGTGACGCTCGGGTTTGAGGATCTCTACAATGGTGGCGACCTCGATTTCGATGACAGTGTCTTCACGGTCGATATCGGCTTGGCCAATGCCCTTCTTCTGAACGCTCACTACCAGAACGAAAATGGGGGCACCGACCCCAACCCCGGTATCGGCTATGAGGTGTCTGAGATCGTGCGCAGCGACAACGACATTCTTTGGGGTGGCAACGGGGCTGACGAGATGCATGGTCGGTCAGGCAATGACCAGTTGGACGGAGGCACCGGTCACGACCGGATGCACGGCGGCAGCGGTAACGATGTCATGAACGGCAATTCGGGTCAGGACACGCTCTATGGCAATTCCGGCGATGATGTCATCTATGGAGGAATGCAGGAGGACACTCTCAATGGCAACAATGGTGATGACAGCCTGTACGGCGAACATGGTGCCGACACGCTCAATGGCGGTTCAGGTCATGACACACTGGACGGCGGAAACGGTGACGACACTGTTATCGGCGGCTCTGGTAACGACATGCTGTATGGTGGTTATGGCAACGACATCCTGAAAGGCGGAGCCGGAGACGACCATCTTTGGGGCGGCCACAACAACGACGAGCTTTATGGCGGTCACGGCGATGATACCTTTTATGGTGATGCCGGGGACGACATGATGCATGGTGGTCAGGGCAATGACACGGTCAACTACGCCGCCTATTCCGTCGACCTGTCCATCTCGTTGCACGACAAGCGGGCCCACGGGCTCCAAATCGGTACGGACACCCTGAAGTTCATCGACAATATCGTCTCTGGATCAGGAAACGATATCCTCAAGGGCACGTCAGGAGAAAATGTCATTGAAGCTGGCGCCGGAGATGATCAGATCAGAGGCCTCGGTGGCAGCGATACTCTGACTGGCGGCGATGGGAGCGACACTTTTGTTTACCGGACATACGACCTGTCAGGGACAGATCAGATCACCGACTTTGAAGTGGGTGTTGACTATCTGGACTTCAGCCATCTTGCCAACGGTCTGACGGTCGAAGCTTTCCTGGAGTTTCTTCAGGCAACTTCTGACGGAACTGACACCACCTTGTCCGTCGATCTGGACGGAGACGGCACTTATCAGGACGTATGTAACCTTCAGAGCGTCGGCAATCAGTCGGTCTCGTCGCTCTATGAAAATGACTGTTTCATATTCTAGTCCATCGAAAGAGGGCTGAAACCGAACTGGGGCCCATCGGTCAATGTTGGCCGGGAGAAATCCTGCCAACTCGACGGCCCGATGGCCCCCAGACCAACCACTTTCATCCCGGGTTTGCAATTTGAGAAACCTGGCCCGGGATGAAAGACACCTCTCCTCATCTGGTTTTGCAATTTGGCAAATTGATGGGTGAGTTTGGGCAGATGAAAATCTTCCAATTTTGCAAATCTCCGACTGAATACTTATTTCTCCTAATTATTTCATGCACTTATGAAACCTTGTCCGCTTAGCGGACTTTGAGTCGATCTTCCCCTGATCTGGCATTGCCCTTGCAATTCCCGAGATGTCACTTCGTAATCTCGGGTTTTTGCAATTGAAGATCGTGCACGAAAGGCCCTGCCAACGCCTCCATTATCGGGTCAGAGCGCCCATGAAGGTGACGCTTGGCGACCACACGTTCGACACGTATGACTGGGGATTGGGTGGCGTCCGGCTGATTGGCTTCAGCGAAGGCTACCCGGAGCTTGGAAGCGAACACGTTCTGTACTGCACGCTTCCCTTTCAGGGTTTCAGCATCACACTCAAGGCCGAGGCCGAGGTTGTCCGTCACGATACCGAGATCGGACACTGCGCATTCCGTTTCACATTTTTGGGCGAGCGCGAAAGCGCCCTGATGCAGCATTTTGTCGAGGATCTGATCCGCGGCAAGATGACGGAAGTGGACGATACCATCGCCCGGATCGACACTCCGGTGACCCCCGTCCCCACCAAGCCCGATCCCAATCCGGTTCAAGCGATCCCCGTCCGCCGGTGGCCGGTGCGGCAGATCATGATGACAATGTTCTACTTCCTCTTTGGTACCGCCGTCTTCGGATATGCCGCCGTCTATTTCTACTCAGCCCTTTTCAGACTTGAGGTGACCGCTGCAGTCGTCGCGTCTGAACGCGTGGTGGTCATGGCTCCCGTTACCGGGACTGTTCTGCAAGCGCCGCACCGCGAGGGAGACACGGTCTCCGCCGGAACACTGCTTGTCTCCGTGGAGGATGCAAATCAGGAGACCGTCCTGAGGCAGGCCCGCTCGATCATGGCGTCCAATATCGCCGAGCTCTCTGAAACGGAGGCGCTTCTTGCGGAAGAAAAACGTCGGGCCAAAGGCTATGCGCTCGTCGCCCGAAACAATATCCGGCAATCCGAATCTCAACTGGTCGGTCTGGAAATCGCGAAGGAAAACGCGCGATTAAAGGCAGAAAGGATGAGGAAGCTCGCCAAAAAGGGACTGGCCCTCGCCAGCGATGTCGAGGAAGCTGAATACAATTTCAAGGCGATGGAGTCGGAACTCGATCGCAAGCGGATCCATATTCAGGAACTTGAGGAACTGGTTGATGCCGGTGAGAGTGTTCAGCTCTTTACCGGCGCAGTTTTTGCGGGTCGGGTCGCCGAAATAGAAGCCCGCGTGACCCGCTTGAAAACCGAACTGGCATTCCGCAGGAAGGCTATCAGCGAACTTGAGAAGAAGCGGATACAGCGGACCATTTTTGCGCCCTTCGACGGGCGCGTCGCACAGATAGACCTTCTGCCGGGTGTCAGCATCAAGCAGGGTGAACCTGTCCTCGCTCTTGAAGAAGCCGGTGCGGAAATCGTGACCGCTTACCTGACGCAGGAAGAAGTCCTTCATATCGAGAAGGACAGCACCGCGAAACTCTACATTACTTCCGAAAAGAGATGGGTAGACGCTCAGGTCAAGACCGTGGATCGCACCATGGGCTTTGTTGACGAGATCATGGAAACCAATCGGTTCCGAGCGCCGGATGCAAGATCTGCTCTTGTAACCCTGCAGGCCGTTTCCGAGCCCCTTCCCCGCAGCGGAACCCCAATTACCGTTTATTTCGAACGCAACCGAAGCAACGTGGTCTGGCAAACCATTCAGCAATGGATGAGCTGACTGATGCGCCAAGAAAATCCAAACCTGATTTACAACGTGGACGAGATCACCCATCAGCCCAAGGGCTGGGAAAAATGGACACCTTTCGTCCTGTACAAGATCGCCCTCTATTTCGGCGTTTGCTTCATTGGGCTGACCACGTTTGAGAATGTGTTTTTCAGCCCGGCGACGAAAGAGATCACGATTGTTATCGGAGTTCTGGGCGCGTGGCGTTATGGCTGGTGGTTTACCCACGCGGTGAGAGCCTGGATCTATGCCAACCGGGTCTATCCGGCGATGCGCGAAGCTGGTCGCAAGGTCTGGGAAGACGGGTGGCGTCCGCGTCACCTTCACTTCATGATGACCACCTACAAGGAGCATCGTGACATCACCGAGAAGGTGATCCGGTCAATCTGCCGGGAGATCCACAATGCCGGGGTGCCCGGAACAATCTGGCTCGGATCAGGTGACTCTTACGACGAGACCCTGATCTCCAATCAACTCCGCAGGGAGTGGCCGAACCTTGACGTTACGCTGCACATCATCCGCCAGAACCAACCCGGCAAACGCCTTGCCATCGGCCTCGTGCTCAGGGCCATGAGCCGTGGCGAGGTTGAGGATGATGACCTCATCATCTTCATGGATGGGGATTTCATCCTTGGTCACAACGCGGTTGGCGCCTGCCTTCCGCTGTTCAAGCTCTATCCGGACCTTCAGGCCTGCACGACAGATGAGGAAGTGATCTGCATCGGACCGCGCTGGATTGCCAACTGGCTCACGATGCGCTTCGCCCAGCGCCGACTGGCCATGCAGTCGCATTCCCTCTCCGGTCGCGTATTGACGCTGACGGGTCGGATGTCAGTATTTCGCGCCAAGCATCTGGTCAAATTGAAGTTCATCCGGTTGCTGGAAGCCGACCATCTGGAACACTGGCTATGGGGTCAGTTTCGCTTCCTCTCCGGCGACGACAAGAGCACCTGGTACTACATGCTCCAGTCCAAATGCCGGATGCTCTATGTCCCTGATTCAATGGGCTACACCGTTGAGGTCATAGAAGGTTCCGGTCTGGGCCGTATGGTGCAGAATTTCCGGCGCTGGTCCGGAAACATGTTGCGCAACGGCTCTCGCGCTCTTGCGCTGGGGCCAACCCAAATGCCCTTCTTCGTCTGGTGGTGCCTGCTGGATCAGCGCGTTTCCATGTGGACCATGCTCGTCAGTCCGGTTCTGGCACTTTGCACGACCGTGCTTCACGAACCGCACTACCTGTTCGGCTATGTCGTCTTCATCTGCATCACGCGCATGTTGCTGTCGCTGTTCCTCTATCAGTATGCCCGCAAGGTGGATCTCAGCTATCCGTTCATTCTCTATTTCAACCAGCTCATCAACGCTTCGGTGAAGGTCTATTGCATCTTCCGGCTGTCAAAGCAGCGCTGGTCGAACCGCGGAGACCAGCGAGCGGGAGAAGGAGATGGCTTCAAAGCCATGTGCCAGAACTGGATGGCGACCTACCTGACGTTTCTCTATGTGACGATCCTGTTCCTGGGTGTCGTGATGATGGCCGGTCTTATTGCCCCGCCGAGCGTCAGCATGATGTCTCTTGCGCTCAGCTTGCCCGGCTTTGGTTGAGGCCGGCCCGTTCCGAATTTGCAAACCGGAATTTCAGATTCGCGAAGCCGAACCATTTCCCAAAACGCAAATTCCCTAGCAATCATTTGTTTTTACAAACTTTTTCACAATCCTCTCACATGGCACCGATCTTGATGAATGAAGCAGAAGATCTCCCAGAAAGGGGCTGGTTATGTCGCTCAAGTTCAAACGCTACACCGCCGCAATCGTCGCAACGGCCGTGTTCGCGCTATCGCCGATCATCTTCAACATCGTGGTGGATGCCTTCAACCACAATCGGTTGGTTGATCTGGAACTCGACAAGCAGGAAATCAGCGTCAAGGCCCACTACCCGCTTTACAAGATGATCGAGTATCCGCGGATCAAGGCACCTGTCGTGGTTCTGGGTGACAGTCGGGCGCGCGCCTTGCAGGATAAGTACTGGCAAGAGCTCGGGCGTGATGACGTCTATAATTTCGCCTATGGTGGCGCCACGGTCTTCGAGATCTACGACACGTTCAAGTACCTGACTAAAACAGTAGAGCTGGACACGCTGATTGTCAGCTTGCCGATGAGGAGCATGGATACGCGCTTCAAGGGCGCAATGAACCGGGTTCCAGAAGCAATCCGCATCGCCAACAATCCCTTCAGCTACTATAGCAACTGGTTTGTAGCAAAAACCGGTTGGACCCTGCTGGAAGCTCGGTATCCTGCCCTGGAGACCGCCGCCAATTCACTTTCCCTCAATCCGGTCAGCACCGCCAAGGCAGCTGCCTCACTCGACGCTGCCGCACTTTCGCTTGACGAGCTGCTGGATCCGAAGCTCTGCGAAGACTGCTCGTTTCCCAAAGCCAAGAACACCGCACCAAAGCCCCTGATGGTATTCCGCTCGGAAGCAAGCCTTGGCTCATGGGCCGACTACTGGCCCGAGATCACCCTGAAGCGCGACTTGCCGAAACTCTTTGCAAAACAGGTCGGGACCAATGGCGCGGCAGACTGGCGGGTCTTCAAGCAGTCGGATCTCCTTTGGGAGATGACCGAGGAAATCGCTGCATGGTGCAAAGAGAACGATGTTCGGCTGCTCTTCATCATTCCCCCAACCGTTACCGAGATGCAGCGCCGGATCAACGACTTCGGGCTGAAGACAGAAAACCACAAGTTTCGGGAGCGGCTCTCGGCTTTGGCGCCTGTCGTCGACTTTGATTTCGACGGACCGTTCACCCAGGATCTGGAGAATTTCACGGACGCCTATCACTTCAGCTCCGGCCCAGCCCGAAAGATCGTGGGCGAGTTGCTGATGTTGTTCGACGACAATCCCGAACGTCTGGCGCGGGCACGCAAGCGGCGGGACATCCTCGCCTGCCCCGCGCAGCCCGAAGACATTACGCAAGCCCATTCCGAGGACATGGTGGAAATGACCGAAGGCACCTCGTGCCGTGTATGGAGGAAACTGTGATGCGCAAGTCCAGCCTGTCTCCAAAGGTCTTCAAGCTGAAGCTTCTATTCGTCGGTGGCTCGATATCCTTTCTCGCATCGATCGCGGTTCTGGGCCCGCAAAGCGGATTTCTCTCTCCACCTTCCCAGCAGGAAACCTCGGTTGAGGAGCTGATCAAGCAGGCACGCGGTCTGCAGAAGCTCGGTCGTTGGGAAAAGGCGGCGGAAATCCTGACCAAGCTGGCCACCGATGGTGAACCCCTCGGGCTGTATCATCTTGGAAGAGCCTACAAGAATGGCTGGGGAGTTGAAGCCGATCTGGATCAGGCTCGCCTGCTTTTCATGGAGGCTGTCAGAAAGCCCTTCGAGCTTCGCGGAGAAACCGCCTATGAATTGGGGCGCATGTTCCAGAGATGCTCAAACGAGAAATGCAGCTCCATTGCGTTGCAATGGTTCCTGAAGTCTCTGGAGTGGGAATATCCGAAGGCTCACGTTCAGCTGGCCAAACATTACGAGCGCGGCATCGGGACGGAACAGGATCTGCCCTCGGCGCTCCACCATTATGAACGCGCCGCTATCGCCGGCTATCCGTCTTCCACCATCAACTTCGCGCACATCCTGTCGGAAGGTCGGCACGGGACGACCCCGGACGAGGAAAAGGCTCAGTTCATGGCTGACCGTGCCATCAGCGGACTTGAGAAGAAAGCTCGAGACGGATCTGCAAGTTCGGCAAAAACCCTCGCGCGCCTCTACCGAGATGGAGAGTTCACTGACCCCGATCCCGCCAAGGCGAAAGAGTGGTTTCTTCGCTCGGCAAGTCTGGGAGATTCCGGTGCCATGCATGATCTGGGCAGCATGCTGCTCAAGCAGGACGACCAGGACGGCAACATCGAGGAAGGCCTCAAATGGCTTCGCCTTGCAGCCGAAAATCAACATGGCGGCGCTTTGACAGCCCTGGCCCGACTTCATCTTCGAAAGAAATACGACCTCAAGCAGGAAGATGCGCTGGGATATCTTGAGCGCGCGGTAAGCACCGGACACCCCGGTGCCATGGAAGAGCTCGCCCGCCTTCATTCCACGGGACTTCTTGTAGAGCAGAACATGCCCAAGGCCATTGAGCTTGCCCGTACTGGCGCCGGCAAAGGGCACAGGGGCAGTCAAAAGCTTCTGGAACAGCTTGAAAATCCGAAACCCAGCGATGGAAAGGCGACCGGCAAGCGGGCCACCAAACAACGCGACCAATCCAATCAGGAGGGATAGATCATGGTTTTCAGTTCCCTTGAGTTTATCTATCTCTTCATGCCCCCGGTATTCGCCGTTTACCTGCTTTTGCGGTATTTGAAATGGGAAACGGGGATCATCTGGTGGCTGTCAATCGCCTCGCTGGGCTTCTACGCATGGTGGACGCCGGTCTACCTGCCGCTGCTCCTCGGCTCGCTTCTCGTCAATTACGGCCTGCACCGTGCCCTGTTGAAGATGAGAAGCAAGGCTCTGCTGATTGCCGGTATCGCGTTCAATCTGGCGCTGATCGCTGTCTTCAAATATGCGGACTTCTTCATCGGCAACGTGAACTTCTTCACCAATGCCGAACTGCCAATGCTGCATCTGGTTCTGCCACTGGCAATCTCGTTCTTCACCTTCCAGCTGATTTCGTTTCTGGTCGACACCTACAAGGGCAATATCACCTCCTGCGACTTCGCCAGATACACGCTGTTCGTCGTGTTTTTCCCGCAGCTCATCGCCGGGCCGATCGTCATGCAGAAGGAGACCATTCCGCAGTTCCGGCTGACAAATTTCCAGAACAAGCTGCTGACCAATCTGGCTGTTGGCGGCACCCTGTTTGCCATCGGGCTGTTCAAGAAGATCGTGCTTGCGGACGGTATCGCACCCTACGCCAACAGCGTCTTCAATCTGGCTGAGACCGCCAATGGTGTTCCGCTTGAAGCAGCCTGGATCGGGGCGCTCGCCTATACGTTCCAACTCTATTTCGACTTCTCCGGCTATTGCGACATGGCGCTCGGCCTTGCACGCCTCTTTGGCATTCGCCTGCCGGTAAACTTCAATTCGCCCTACAAGGCGACAAGCATCTCGGACTTCTGGCGCCGCTGGCATATTACCCTTTCCCATTTCCTGCGGGACTATCTCTACATTCCGATGGGCGGAAACCGCTGCGGCCCGATCCAGCGCTATGCCAACCTGATGATCACCATGCTTTTGGGTGGTCTTTGGCATGGTGCAAGCTGGACATTCGTCTTCTGGGGCGGCCTGCACGGTGCATATCTCGGCATCAATCACGCCTGGGGAGCCTTGTGCGAGAAGGGATATGTGCCGTCTCTCGTTCCGGCATGGCTGGGCAACCTGCTGGCCCGCGGCATCACGCTTCTCGCTGTTATTGTTGCCTGGGTCTTCTTCCGCGCTCAGAGCTTTGACGGGGCAAGCGGCATTCTGGCCGGGATGTTCGGTCTTTCGACGGTTTATGAGCCGGAGCTTTGGACGAATGTGGAAACAGCGACCCTTTCGGTCTGGGCCTCGCTCGCCTGCCTTGCCGCCATCGTCTTCTTCCTGCCGAACGCCATCGAGTTCACCGAGAACTACAATCCGGTTCTTGGGCTGAAGAAGCTTCTGGCACAGCGCAAGACGGAAGGGTTCCTGCCCTTGCGCTGGCGCCCGAGCACCGGATGGGCAATGGCCGTCTCCGCCCTTTTTGCGGTCGCGATGGTGCAGACCTACCGGCTCGCCGAAATCACCGAATTCATCTACTTCAACTTCTGACAGGACACGGGACCATGCTTTCAAGAACACTCGCGCTTCTGTGCCTGTCAGCGGCGATTTCGCCTGCTATGGCGCGGGACGGGAATGCACCGTCAAACCGGCTGGAGCTTCCTGCACAAAACATCGTTGTCGATCTCGATACCGGTCTGGTGTCAAGCAAGGACAGTGAAGGCCAGTGTATCGAAAAGGCCAGCCGCTCCGGCCATCACAAGCTCGTCGTCATGAAGGCTCCCGGCGACGACTATCCAACGGTGACAGTCAATTCTGAACCGAGCTCATATGTGGACACGGCAACAGGTCGCAGCAGGCTCGGCGGGATTGGGCTTTCAAGGGACGGCTCGCTCGCGCATCTGAGAACCTGGAAAACCTCCGGCAAACAAACCGAACTGGTTCAGGATGGCGATGTTGTGGAGAGCTGGGAGCGAGGCTCCACCGTCAGGCTTCTGCGTTTTACGCGACATGCTGCCTATGTGCTTGAGGAAAGCCTCCGCCACCCTGCCCGCCTCACCAAATACATGCGGGACAAACAGGGACGTGTTGGACAGGGAAACAAGGTCCTGATCGATTTTGGCAGCTGTAAACCAGACCGCTTGCTGCTCCGGAATACGGAAGCTTGGGCAAAGCTTCTTTGCGAAGATACAACGAGGAACGGCATCTACAGAATTCCACTGACCACCGGTCAGATTGACCAGCGCCTCGTGGAAGATGCCAACGCGGACTTCTTCACCCTTGCCCGCAATCCGACCATTCCCGACGGCGAAGCCATTGCCACGATTTCAGGAACCGAGAACGCACTGCACTTCTATCACGCGGTGAGCGGTCTGCTGCTCGCCCAAACCGGGGAGGTCCGCGCCTGTTCATCCGATGCGGAAGGTTTGCAAAGCTGGAACCAGAGTTACCGTGTTCGTGCCCTTGCCGAGTTGTTCGAAAAGACTGATGCCAATGTCTTTGCGGACCTTGCTCGAAAGTCCCTGCGCCTCACCCTTGCTGCCAGAGACGGCAAGATGGACCGGGCAAGCCACAAGAACCCCTCTTGCGGGTGGAGTTCCACCATCTACGGCCTCGGGGCCAACCACCGCCTCAGCCTGTTGGTGAACCAGTCAGTCATTTCAAATTCGATCCGCTCTGCTTGTGATCAATTGGGACTTGCCTGCCCCAATGACCTGCGCCGTGAAATCCGAGAAAATGAAAGCTGCCTTGCAGAGGCCTTCGAGTCTGATTTCGACCCACAGACGCAACTCTATCGCATAACCAAGGACGTGGATTTCCGCTTCGCTGGCGCAATCGCACCCTGGAACTGGCAAATCTCGTTCGCCGCCCTTCTGCAAGCTCAGGACAATCCGACGCTGAAACGGCGTGCGGCGGCGATTGCTGAGAAGTTTATCGGCGAATGGAAGAAGGATGAAAATGGCGCGCTATGGCGCTATTGGCCCAACGCTTATTATGTCGAGAAAGGACTGCGAGCTTCCCAAATCGACAACATGCGCTACGAAGATACAGGGCATGCCGGGATCAGCCTGTTGAGCCTGTCTGCTTTTGGTGCCGCAATGCCGGATACCATGGCGAAAAGCATTCGCAACCGACTGGACTTCATGATGGGTTTTGGCCATGCGACGCCCCGCGATCTGAATGGCGAAGGACCGAAAGAAGGAAGATGGTTTCCTTCCGGCGGATGGTCGAACTACGCATCTGACACATTCTCCAGGATCTATGCCAATTCAGCGATAGACCGGCAGTCTGCCGATGCGCTTTTCACCTTTGCGCGCCTTTTTGATCCAAAGAAGGAGTTCCAGCTGAATATCGATGTCCAGATTTGCGGTGAAACCTGTCTCCCGTTTCATCGCTATACATTCGACAGCTGGCAATCCTTCCTGTTTCAAAATCCGCTGTTCCGCCTCACGGCTCCGAATTTTCAGATTCCCTCGGGTCCACGCAATGCCGCGCTGGTTTCCCGCGGTGGAAACTGAAATTCGGGTATGTATTCTTAAGTAATTCTCCTTAAGATTGTACCGCGAATCCGCGTCAGATTGAAGGAATTGCACATTGCGAGACTTGAAAAGGCAGATAAGGCATGACGCGACATTCTGGCTGGTTCTGATCTTTATTTCCGTTTCCGCGATTGCTGCCTACGTTCTCGCCGCCGAACTGGACATCAAGGCCCGCACAGCGGACCTTTCTTCCGCAGCAAAGGCACAATCGGATCTGCTAACCGCATCCAGATCCTTCTATTCCAGAGAAGTGGTGGACAAGCTGTACTCCTCTGGTGACGTCACCGTCAGCCATGACTATCTCAATCGGGAACTGGTCGTTCCCGCCCCTGTCTCCATGACCTTGGCGCTGGAAACCGAGCTGAAGTCCTTTGGGGCGGACAGCAGCATACGAATGTATTCCAAGTATCCGTGGCCTTGGAGGAAGGACCGGGAACTTGACGATTTCGGCAAGGCCGCGCTGGCGACACTGCTCGCCAATCCTTCCGGAGAATATGAGCGGATCGAGACCGTCGGCGACAAGAGCGTTTTCCGCAGCGCACGGGCGGTCATCATGGAAGAAAGCTGTGTTGCCTGCCACAACACCCATGAGAGTTCGCCCAAGACGGACTGGGAGGTGGGCGATATCCGCGGCGTTCAGGAAGTCATCATCCCCACATCCGTCCATTACGGATCCGGATACGGAAGCATTTCCAACCTGGTTTACGTGCTGATCCTGGCCTTCATAGCGGCCCTCGTCCTTACATTCTCCCTGTCGGTACAGCGAACGCGCGTAACCGGCCGCCTGGCGCGGATGATCGAGGAAGAACGGGAGAAAAACGAGGCTCTCAGCAAGGCGACGCGCCGGGCTGAAAAAGGGGAAGCTCGAGTAAACACGATCCTTGCCACGATGCTCGATGGTGTCCTGACAGTTTCAAAAGACGGCACCATCTTGAGCTCGAATCCGGCCAGCAGAAAGATGTTTGGCGCCAAGGACTCTGACCAGCTTGATGCTCGGCCGATTTCACAATTTCTTCCAGAAGCCGACAAGCTGAATTGGCCGATCAACGCCGATACGCCGATAGCCCTTACCCAGAATGGCAGCTATCGGATGGAAACCTTCGCCCGCAAGCTGGATGGTCTTGAATATCCGGTAGAAATCTCGCTTTCCCTGATCAACTCGGAAGACACAGATGCTCTCACGCTGGTTCTTCGCGACCTGACGGAACAGAAGAAAGCGGCGTTAAAGCTGAAGCAGGCGGAAACCCGTCTGATAGACGCGATTGAGTCTCTTCCAGACGGGTTCGTGCTCTATGACGCTGATGACAGGCTGGTGGTTTGCAACAGCAAATACATTGAAACTTATCTGCTGAGTGCCGACCTCATCGTACCCGGCACCCGGTTTGAGGACATCATCCGCGGCGGTGCCGAGCGTGGCCAATACGATACGGGCGACCTGACTGTCGACGAATGGGTGGCCAACAGAATTGCGCAGCATCACACCCCCGGAACGCCCCACGAACAGCAACTCAGAAACGGTCGCTGGATCCGGGTCATCGAGTCCCGAACCCGTGAAGGCGGTCTGGTTGGCTTCAGAGTGGATGTGACCGAGCTCAAACGGCGCGAACAAGCCTTGTTGGGCAGCCAAAGCCTGATGCGAAATGTCGTATCGGCGTCATTCGACGGCATCATCGTCATGGACGGCAACGGGGTTGTTATGGATTTCAGTCCCGCTGCAGAAGAGGTCTTCGGCTGGAGTGCGGACGAGATCATCGGGCAGAAGATGTCCGACTTCATTATCCCGGAGAAGTACCGGTCCGCCCACGATGAAGGACTGGCGCGGTTCCTTGTAACCGGTACAGGACCGGTTCTTGGCAAACGCTTTGAAATCGAGGGCTTGCATCGCAAGGGACACGCCATCGACGTTGAACTGGCTATTCGCCATACGATGGGGGAAGACGGCCCTCTCTTCCTCGGTTACGTCCGCGACATCACAGTGCGCAAGGCGGCCGATGCCGCACTTCGCGAGGCCAAGGAAAAGGCTGAAGCGGCCAATGAGGCCAAGGCCAAGTTCCTTGCCATGATGAGCCACGAAATCCGCACACCGATGAACGGTGTTCTTGGTATTCTCAGCCTTCTGAAGGACACCGAACTTGATGAAACCCAGTCAGGTTATGTGCAAACGGCAAGGGAGTCCGGGCGCTCACTTCTGGAACTGATCAACGACATTCTGGACTTCTCCAAGCTCGAAGCTGGCAGAATGGATCTGGACGAGACACCGTTCCGCCTTCAGAGCTTCGTGAAGAGCGTCTATGACCTATTCTTGCCAATTGCCGATGAAAAAGGCCTGAAGCTCACCCTGGACTACGATGCAAACCTTCCGCAAAACCTTGTGGGGGATGCGGGAAAGGTCCGCCAGATCATCCTGAATCTGGTCTCGAATGCCATCAAGTTCACAGAGACTGGTTTCGTGGACATAAAGGTGACGATCGAAGATCCAGATTCGGCAAAGCCGAGCTTCTGCTTCAGCGTTCAGGACACGGGTATCGGTGTTCCTCCAGACAAGCATGAAATACTGTTCGGCGAGTTCATGACCGTCGACGCCAGCTACACCAAGAAGCAAGGCGGCACGGGGCTTGGTCTGGCGATCAGCAACCAGATTGCCAAGCTGATGGGAGGGTCTATCACGCTGGAAAGCGAAGTGGGCGTTGGTACCACCTTCCATTTCAAGGTCCCGATCAAGCTGGCAGAAGACCAAACCCCACTGCCAACACCGGAAAAGTCCAGCAAACCGGTCCAGATCGCTGAAAATCTGACGATTCTGGTCGCGGAAGACAATGCCACCAACCAGATTGTCGTTGGGCACACACTGGAAGCTGTTGGCTATGATTTCGACATCGCCAATAACGGCCGTGAGGCGCTACAGGCCGCGCAGAGACGAGACTATGATTGCATCCTCATGGATATCTCCATGCCGGAAATGGATGGTCTGGAAGCCACCCGCCGCATCCGTACCGGAGACCGCAACCAAGACACGCCGATTATCGCATTGACTGCCTATTCGCTTCGCGGCGACCGGGAACGTTTTCTGGCTGCGGGAATGTCGGATTTCCTGTCAAAGCCGGTGGAAAAAGACCAGCTGCTCGCCTGCATTTCTCGCAATATTCATCCTGATGCCAAGCAGGGCGAGCCTGCACAGACACAGGCCTCGAGTGCGCCACTTTCCGCTGCGCGGGAAATTCTCGAGACCATGCCCCCGGAGCTGAAACAAAAGCTCCTTCAGCAGTTTGTCGACGATACACAGAAGCGGCAGGAAGCCATTCAGCAAGCACAAGAGCATGACGATCTTGAACAGCTTGAGCGGGTAACCCACTCCCTCAAGAGCATGGCGGCGACCTTTGGAGCAACAGAGATGACAAACATCGCCGGAACGATCAACACACGGGCTCGCAACAACAAGAGCCGGTCTGCAATGGACAAAATTCCCGAACTGTTGGAAGTTTGTGACCATACTTTAGAGCATGTGAAACTCTTGGCAGAAGAAATGGCCATCCCGGTAGAGTTCGACGCGTAACTATCCGGCTCGCGGAGCGGAAGGAGTTATTTTGAAAGTCCTGCTAGTTGAAGATACCTTGTCGATTGCAACGGTCTATAGCCACCAGCTTTCGCGTGTCGGCATAGATACGATCCACGTTGAAACGGGGGATCAGGCGCTGGCGTCCATCCGTAAGGGAAATATCAGCGTTGTCCTGCTCGATCTTCAGCTGCCGGACATGAACGGCATGGATGTCCTTTCCGCCATTCGCACGGAAGAACTTCCCGTAACCGTGGTGGTCGTGACGAGTTCCGGTTCCATCAAGACAGCTGTCGAGGCCATGCAAGCCGGGGCCTATGACTTCCTCGTCAAGCCGGTCTCCGAAGAGCGGCTCATTACGACAACACGCAATGCGCTCGAACGGGAAGTCTTGACCGAGGTTGCGGCCGATGTGCGCAAACCGAAGACAAGCGCAGCCCATGGCGGTTTTGTCGGCTCCTCCCTGCCCATGACAGCGGTCTACAAGATGATCGAAAGTGTGGCGCGGTCGAATGCGTCCGTGTTCATCACGGGAGAAAGCGGAACGGGCAAGGAAGTCTGTGCCGACGCCATTCATCGCTCCAGTCCACGGTCAAACGGTCCCTTTGTGCCGCTGAACTGCGCAGCCATCCCGAAGGACCTGATTGAATCGGAAATCTTTGGCCATTTGAAAGGCGCCTTTACCGGCGCAACATCTGATCGCGATGGCGCTGCGGTGAAAGCTGACGGCGGCACCCTGTTTCTTGACGAAATCTGTGAACTGGAGCTGGGTCTGCAGGCCAAACTACTGCGGTTCCTGCAAAGCGGTACGGTTCAGAAGGTGGGCAGTGACAGTCTCAAGAAGGTCGATGTCAGGATTGTTTGCGCAACCAACCGCGATCCGCTGACGGAAGTGGAACAGGGACGTCTGCGCGAAGACCTTTATTACCGGCTGCACGTTCTTCCGATTGCCCTTCCCCCCTTGCGCTCGCGGGGTGGAGATATTCTGGAACTCGCACGGCATTTTCTCGAACAATTCTCCAAAGAGGAAGAAAAAGGCTTCGAAGGCTTCTCGGTAGAAGCGGAGGATGCGTTGATGGCACATCCTTGGCCGGGAAATGTTCGAGAAATGCAGAATACGATCCGCAATCTGGTTGTTTTGAACGAAGGGCCGATTGTTTCCGCCGAGATGTTGTCGGGACTGTCCGCAAAGCCTCAAGCACCCGGACATGGCGGTAGCCCCATGCCCTTCAACAATCCTGCCAGCCGGTATTCGAGGCAATCTGTTGCCGATGCTTCGGCCGGTGCGTGGCCTGAGTTGACCCTTGAACTTGGTCAACCGTTTGAGGTGCTTGAACGTCAGATCATCGAGGCGACGATCGATTTTTGCGGCGGCAGCCTTCCCAAGACCGCAAGAGTTCTGCAGGTCAGTCCTTCTACCCTCTATCGCAAGAAGGAAATGTGGGCGGAAAAGGACGAGGACCAGCCCGCCGACGAGCTGGAACCGTCGAACAGTCGTGCCGATTTTGGCTGATTGCGGATTTTACGTCGATCCCGAGGCTGATCTAGAGACCAGCCAGCAAGGTTTCCGCAATTCCGGCAACAGCCACATGGGTCGTGATCGGAAGCTGACCGTCCATGATTGTCTTCCAGAGCTCGCTGCGCGGTCTGGTGACCAATGACGCCTGTTCCAGATCGCCGGAATTGGCCTCGTTCAGCTTGATGACATGACACGCCACGAAGGTGTGAGCCACGGATATGCGCTGATTGCCGTGAAGAACCAGTGAGGGACCGGAAAGCCACCGCCCTCCGCCGTAACCGGTTTCCTCAAGCAATTCCCGGCGCGCTGCAAACTCCGGTTCTTCTCCGGGATCAATTTGACCGCCTGGCAAGGTCAGGCACACTTCTCCAACGCCGTGCTTGTACTGTTCGAGCAACAGCACTTCGCCCTGCTCGTTGACGGCATAGATCGTGACGAAGGACGGCAGATCGATATGGTAATAATCATCGATCACCCTGTTGTCGGGGAGCCAGACCTTGTGCCGGTTGACTCGGACGCGGTTCTTGATTTCAAAGACTTTTTCGTTTTCCAAAAGAAGCCAGTCATCGGTCAATCGTTCCTGAAGCGGCGCATCCATTGTCATACCCTCCGAAGGTATTCATTGAGGAAGACAATGCTCTGGTATTCACCGGCCAATCGCCCCTTCTCGTAGCTCAGAAGCTGCAGGACCTCGTTCGGCGCAGATGCCGCGTTGAAGATGTCATCCTCGCCCATCGCCTTGCGCAGGTTCTCGCCGTAACTGTTGGACGTTTGACGAGACATGTATGACACAAGCCGCATGGACGAGTGCTTGGATTGAAGGTGATCGTAGACCAGGGATGTCGAGAAACTGGCAGGTGTGATCAGGACGCTGTGTTCGGTATCCTTGAAGACCCGGTACTCCGGAAACAGGTCGCGTACGCCAAACATCATGCGCGCCAGCTCAAGCTGCTCACGCCTCAACAAGGCGTCGGGAATGCTTGAGCGTTCAGAAAAGACGCGCAGCTCCAGTGATACTCTCAGTGTAGCGACCCCACAGGACAACTGCAGCTGCAGGTTATCCGGGTGATTGCCCGACTGGAAATCCTTCACCAGATAGTCATAGAGCTCCGCGGAAAAGGCATGTTTGTGCACGACCTGTATCGAGTTGTTCTGCCACAGCTCCGTTCCTGACGCGGCAAAGATACCTTGGAAGCTCTCGCGCAGCTCCGGGCTCAGTCGCTTCATGACCTCACCATAATTGCTGCTCGTCAGGAGATAACAAATATTCTCCATCGCGAACTCGGAGAGGATAGATGCCAGCGGCTCATCAATCGGGCCACGCGTTTTGCCAACAAGTGCATCCAGGTCAAACAGGAAGACCTCGGTTTGAGGGTTGACCCCATCGGTAACGAACGGACCGGAAACCTGACCAACAGGTGCGAAAACGGCTTGCGGGAACATTTCGGTATCTCCTTCGCAGGGCGATGTTTGTTCCCTTACGTGCAATGTCTTTGCCAAATGGAGACCAGATGCCAATTCTTAAATACTATTTATATTTCAGATACTTGTGGCATTCTCCACAGAATCTGGCATACGAGTAAGCTGCTCAGCCTTTGCGAAAAGGGAAAACCGCTATCCAAATTCGCAAAGTTGGAATGGGCAAGATGCTTTCCCGCAAAACCAGGCCAATTCCTGCCTGCTGCTGACTTTATATATACGGGCTCATACCGGTTATCGGCTGCGCACGTTCCCCCTCTCAGCGACCAGCCACAAGAAGTGGCGGCAGGAAACGGATGCTGCAGCCTCTGGCAGAGTTTCTCATCGGTCCGATGTTGTTTTCATTTTCGGGAAGATATTGCCATTCTGCAATTGCAGCACTGGAAAAGCTGATACCAATGAGAGCACCCACCAAAATTCAATAACACCCCAACTAACTGTTACTTCTATATTTTTCCCACTTCCTACGAATGTGGCACGGTCCTTGTTTCTCTCCTGCCAAAAGCCTCATACGGGAGAGATCCGATGAACAAGTTTGTAGGAAATCTGGAATTTGCTCGTGAGATCGACCTTCTCACGCTCAAACTGCTTGATACCAAGGTTGCGATCAGCGTGATTGGTCTTGGCTATGTTGGTGCGGTTTCCCTCGCTTGCCTCAGCTCTCTCGGTCACCGTGTTGTTGGCGCAGACATTGATCAGGACAAGGTCGACAGCATTGCATTTGGCGAGAGCCCGATTGTCGAAGATCGCCTTGGCGAGCTCTTGACCAGTGGCGTTGCCATGGGCCTCCTGACCGCAACAACCAACATCAAGCGCGCAGTCGAACATACAGATGTGACCTTTGTGTCCGTCGGAACCCCGACAAGCGAAGATGGTGGATGCGATACGCGTGCCATCCGTGCTGTTGGTCAGGCAATCGGCGAAGCTCTGGCAGTAAAGGATGATTTCCACGTCGTGGTCCTGCGCTGCTCGGTTCCTCCCGGAACAACTCTCGGCATCATGAAGCCGGAAATCGAAAAGGCCTCCGGCAAGATTGCTGGCGTGGATTTCGGCATCTGCTTCAACCCGGAATTCCTGCGTGAAGGCACCGCTGTTGCCGACTTCCATGCACCCCCGAAAACCGTAATCGGCGTTACCGACGAACGCTCTGCCCGTGTCCTGTCCAAGATCTATGCCCCGGTCGACGAAAATCCGATCGTAACCGAGATCGAAGTCGCCGAACTGGTGAAGTACGTCGACAACGTGTGGCACGCCACCAAGGTGTGTTTTGCAAATGAAGTGGGCCGCCTGTGCAAGCCGATGAACATCGACAGCCACGCCGTGATGGACATCTTCGTCAAGGACACGAAGCTGAACCTGTCACCCTACTACCTGAAGCCGGGCTTTGCTTTCGGGGGCTCCTGCCTTCCGAAGGAAGTTCGCGCCGTCAACCATCTGGCCGAAGAGCTGGGGGTCGATGTCCCAATGATCAATGCACTGATCCCATCGAACAACGAACAGATCGAAAACGCGATCGAACTGGTCCGCAAGTCCGGAGCAAAGAAGGTGTCTGTCATCGGCATCGCCTTCAAGCCCGGCACAGATGATCTGCGCGAAAGCCCCATCCTGGAAGTCATCTCCGCGCTCAAGAAGGAGGGACTTGAAATCAGCGCCTATGACCCGGCCATCGAACCGAGCCCGCGCATCGCCATGCAATTCAACTACATGCAGTACGCAGCCCCACACCTAAAGGACGTCGTCGATACGTTGCCCGAAATGCTCAAAAAGACACCGGCCTCTGCAATCGAAGACGCTGACGTGATCGTCATTTCCCAGAAGATTCCGGGAATTGAAGACTACCTGAAATCCAAGAAGGAAAAGGCAACTGTCCTTGACCTCGTCCGCATAACAAAGGAGGCCCCATCATCAGCAGACTACACAGGTATAGCCTGGTGACCCCGGGCTGCCGCATCTGATGGCTCACCTCTGACAGATAACGGCAGCTCCCCCAACCGGTCACTGGTCATATCCATTGCTACTATTCCAACAACCCGTTCATGGGTTGCCCGCAACCGATAACCTCACCCCGCCAGTCTCCCCAGATTGGCGGGTTCTTTTTGCTGTCAGGAAGCTCTCTCGGCTGACCACTCAGGGAAATTGACAAGAAGGTGGCAAATTGCTACCTTTCATGCAAATGGAGGTCGTGACATGGCTCAATCCGTGAAGCTGAGTGATGATGTGATGGCGCTTGTTCGGCGCGAGAGTGAACTGCAGAGCCGGTCTGTGGCCGGGCAGATCACCCATTGGCTGCGCATAGGACGCGCCATTGAAAAGTCCGGGAATTTCGATCAATCCCGGATTACCTCCGTCTTGTCAGGCGAAATGGAAACCACCGCGCTGACCGACGAGGAAAAGGATGTCTGGCTCGACAGCTTTACCGCAAAGATGGCACAGCCGGGTCCGGAAGAAGAAGCCTTTTTCAAGAACCGCCGCCAACTTGGTCTTGGCGTCGGGCTTGATGCGTCCGGCAATCTGGTTCGCGCGGACGCCCCGTCCAAGGCATGAGCCCAACCATGATCCTGCTCGCCGGTCCGAACGGATCCGGCAAGACGACCCTTTACCAGACCCGCGTCGCCCCCTGCTTCGCGGGTCCGTTTATCAATGCAGACATCATTCAGCGGGATGAGTTGAAGGACCCAGCCCCGGCCGCCTCTTATGAAGCTGCGCGCATCGCGGAAAGCCGCCGCGCGGAGTTCATCGCTCAACACCGCGACTTCGTGACCGAAACTGTCTTCTCGCATCCTTCAAAACTGGACCTGATCAGTGCGGCACGACAATCTGGATATACCGTCATAGTCATGCATGTCAGCGTGAACTCGCCGGACTTATCCGTCGCCCGTGTGTCGGCGCGTGTCGATGAAGGTGGTCATACGGTTCCGGAGGAAAAGATTCGGGCGCGCTATACGCGAAGTGCATCCCTCATCCGCGAAGCAGTTCTGCAGGCAGATCGTGGCATGGTGTTTGACAATTCGAACCTGAACCAGCCACCCAGCCAGTGCCTTGTCTTTGCGAAGGGCCGGCTCGTGTCCGCACTCCCTCTCCTGCCGGACTGGATCAGGACCGTCTATGTTCAGGATCTGGTTTACTGATCACCTACTCTACAATCGGCAGTGTTTTCACCGAGTAGGACAGTTCAAGCGCGCGGCCCAGCTTTTCGTCAACCAGTTCCATGAGATAGCTGGTCGCCGGCCTAACTCCGCCAATGGCACCAAGAGTGCCGCACAACATGGCGCCACCGTCCTGGAGTTCTGCGCTTTTCAGGAGCTCGGGCAGCGGCCTTATTCGGGCGAGCGTCCCTTCCTGATAGAGCACCCACCTGCCGTTTTCCTCGATACAGCAGCGCAGGATCAACTCGTCAAGATGGCCTTCCACCTCGGAAAACTGCCACAACGCACGGGCAACCGGTTTTGGACACGCCTGCTTGGACGCGGCTACAGAATACGCCTCCAGTTCCCGATCCGTATGATCAGAGGCAAGACCGAGCCAGAGATCTCCATTTGCACGAAGAAGGAGAGGTTCGACCTCTCCAGATGTTGCCGACCCCACAACCTCGATCTCGGTTTCCCGTGTCAGCAGCGATCTTGAGGTTTTGTAGAAAAGCGGCACCTTGGAAGGTGGCTTTACGCCGATTTCCGCCAATTCATCAATATGGTGCTGAACCGCTGAAACATCGCGGCCGGTCCAACCGGCCACGACAAGTTGCGCGATATCAATGTCTTTTGGTCCGCCGACCGTCGAAAACCGCATGATAGATCACCCGCCAAGCGCTGATGGCAGGAACAACGCGATCTGCGGAAAGGCGATCAATGCGGCGACCATTACCAACATGGCAATGACATAGGGAATGACGCCAAGCATGACTTCGCTGAGTTTTCCGCCCTTGCGCGCGCCCTGCACCACATAGAGATTGAGGCCTACCGGGGGCGAAATCAACGCCATTTCGATCAGGACAATCATCAGGATCCCGAACCAGATCACGTCATAGCCCTGTGCCAGAACCAGAGGCACGATGATCGGGATCGTCACCACCATCAAAGACAGGGTTTCGATGAAGAAGCCGAGCACGATGTAGATCACGACAACCACCAGAATGGTCATCAGCGGGGAAAGTCCGAGACCGTCCAACATGTTCTTGAGTTCAGCACCGAGGCCTGCTGACGCGAGGGTGAAATTCAGGAACGACGCGCCGATCACGATCAACATGATCATGGACGTGATCTTGATCGTGCCAACCACGCTTTCGCTTACCATCTTGATCGAAACACCGCCGAAATAGGCAGCAATGACAAGGGCGCCTGCGACCCCGACGGCCGCCGCTTCGGTTGGGGTTGCCCATCCGCGGTAGATCGTGCCGATGATTGCGCCGAAGAGAAGAATGATCGGCACCAGCTGGATCAAGGCACGAAGCATTTCACCGATCGGGAACACCCGCCGTGTTCCCCCGAGATCCGGCCTGACGACACAGATCAATGCAGTGACGGCCATGAACCCGGCTGCAAGCAACAGCCCCGGCAAGAGCCCCGCCAGAAAGAGCTGCGGGATCGAGGACTGGGTCAAAAAGCCATAGACGATCAGGTTGATCGAGGGCGGGATCATGATGCCAAGCGTTCCGCCTGCGGCAATCGCGCCGGAAAAGAGTTTCGGGTCGTAACCCAGCCTTTCGGCCTGCGGCATGGCAACGGTCGCAACCGTCGCTGCCGTTGCAACGGACGATCCCGAGATTGCCGAGAACATGGTGGAGGTTGCCACATTGGCATGCACAAGCCCGCCCGGCATCCACGACACCCAGCGATCCAGCGCCTCATATGTCCGCGTTGCAATGCCGCTGCGGACCAGAATTTCCCCCAGCAACACGAAGAACGGAATGGCGATCAGGGTCGCATTGTTGGACGTTGACCAGACAAGGTTTCCGAGGCCCTTGGTCAGCGGAAACGGGCTGAAAAAGGCATCAACTCCAAAACCCAGAAGGAAGAGCACAATGCCAACGGGGATGGAAAGGGTCAGCAATGCCAGCAGACCGATGGAGATAGCGCCGATCATTGCACATTCCCCTCTTCAACAAAGGCACCGATGGCAGCTTCGGATTCAGCAAACTCACCGCGAAGCACGAGGTAAATGGCAGCAAGCAGCGTGACGATGGACACTATGGCGAACCAGAGCCAACCGGCGAACCACGGGATCTGGACGAGCGCCAGGGGCGTCTCCAGAGGCGTGTTTGCGCGCGATCCATTGATGAGCGAGCGCTCAACCACAGGCCAGCACCTGAAGGCGACAACGGTCACCGTGGTTGTCAGAACGCTCATGGCCAAGAGGTCGAACATCGCCTTGCCGACCTTGTTGACCTGGGCACGAATGATGTCGATGCGAACATGCGACAGCTCCAGCAGGGCAAATCCCATGCCCCAGGACGTCACGATAGCCATCACATATCCGCTGATTTCATCCGTACCGCCGAGGGACGACCCCAACTGGCGCACGACAATCTCTGCAAGAATGAAAACAACACATGCCAGCAGCACGATACCTATCAGCATCGCCACAAAGCGATTGAGCCGTTTCATCAAGGCTAAGACCTTCAGAGCCATCGAGGTCGTCTCCCTATTCTTGTTGCGCTTACTTGGCAGCGATGGTTACGCCGACGGCCTGACCGACGGACTCATTCCAGCGCTTGACCCAGTCGCCACCTGCGCGTTCTGCCCACTCGGGAAGAACCTGCTCGACGAGAATGGTCCGGGCGTGCTGGAAGTCGGCATCGGAAACTTCGACCAGCGTCATGGAGCGGCTTTCACCAGAAGTGCATTCGCCTTTGCCAGTGAGGCAGGAAATGTCGTTTGCAAGCGCCCCTTGAGCAACGCTCCATGCCGGATCTTCAAAGTCGGCAGCGATGGAGTCCTGAATAAGCTTCTGGCTGTCTGCGGACATACCGTTCCACTTGTCGAGGTTGATCGCGGTGACAACGGAGTCCCAGCCGCCGAGCGGGATCGGCAGAAGATGCGTGGAAACTTCCCACCAACCGGCGCTGTAGCCCGAACCTGCACCGGTGACAGCGCAATCGACAACCCCCTTCTGCAGAGCACCTGGAACTTCAGAGAAGCTGACATTGACGCCTTCTGCGCCCAGCGCTTCAAGGAACTTTGCAGTCATGCGGCCGGATGCGCGAACCTTCAGGCCTTTCAGGCCATCAAGGTTTGTCACTTCCTTGTTGCAGAACACGACCTGCGGCGGATATGGCGCGATGGCAAGAACATGGCTGTTGAAGCGCGTCTTGAAGATGTCCTCCACCATCGGGCGGGCTGCATCGACCATCTTGCGGGCATCGTCGGCCGTCAGGGCGAGAAGCGGAACATCAAGACCTTCCAGCTCCGGTGCATCGGCTACCGCATAGTCGGCCACAGTCATGCCGACGTCATAGACGCCATCCCCCAGAAGACGGAAAACGTCGGCAATGCCGAGGTTCATTTGATTGTGCGTGGTCAGGTTCACATTGATGCTGCCGCCGGAGGCCGCAGGCAGCTTTTCCGACCAGAACGGCGCTTCAAACTGCTTGTGCAGCGGCAGGCTGGACCAGCTGCCGACGACCGACAGGTCTTCTGCGGCGACCGGCAGGGTCATCAGGGCCGTACCAGCGAGGGCCAATACTGTTCTTTTCATGTTCATTCTCCCAGTTGATGCATTTGTTGATCTGTTTGCCAAAATTGCGAAATGGAAAGGTTCACCTTCGGGGCCTGCATGGACGGCACATCTGTCACCAGCATGCAGCCCGGGGCGTGGGTCATGCAAAAATCGGGTTTGGCGCTGTCAATCGCCGCCTGTGGGGTCACTCCGCAGGCCCAGAATACGGGCACCTCGCCCTCCGGAACGCCCATCGGATCGCCATAGTCCGGCTTCATCAGATCGCTGATCCCGATGACCTCCGGGTCTCCCCAATAGATCGGCGTGCCATGCGCGTGTGGATACTGCGCGGATAGCTCATAGATGTCGGGGATCTGGCTTTCCGGATAGGAACGCATGGTAACCACCAGCGGGCCGCTGAAGATACCGCCTGGCATGGTCTCGATATTGGTGCGGAACATCGGCACATTCTGTCCTGCCTCGATATGGCGGACAGCATAGCCGTTCTGGATCAGGGCTTCCTCGAAGGTGAAGGAACAGCCAAGGACAAAGGCAACCAGATCATCGCGCCAGAACTCACGGATATCGGTGGTCTCGCCTTCCAGATGCCCTTCCCGGAACAACCGATATCTCGGAATGTCGGTGCGGATGTCGATATTACCAAGATCGGGAAGAGTTGGGTCCCCCACCCCGGATACGCCGATGACGGGACATGGCTTGGGATTGTTTGCGCAATAGAGCATGAAGTCCTGCGCATATCTCAAAGGGAGAATGACGACATTGCCTTGCAGGAAATTCGGGGCCTGCCCGGCTGTCTGGCCGCTGAAACGACCGGCGCGTACTTCCGCACGCAGATCCTGTCCAGTCTTGAACTTGTTGTTATTGAGCACATCTGCCTCCCAGTACACCTAGGGAAGTAGAAATCTCAATATAAATCAAATCGAATTATTTTTTCATATCCGATAGAAATTTTTTATCTTACTTTCCGAGATACCGCAGAACAGCGCTGGCAATTTCCTCAACAAGCGCGCCGTTTGCAGCCCCGGAAACATAACTCGCCGTGAACGCGATTGGGGCAACCTTCAGGTTGGAATTGAGCAACACAAGGCTGCCCTCTTCCAACTCCGAGTGGATGATGGATCGCGGCAGAGCGCATATGCCGTAGCCTGCACGCCCCAGACGAACGATAGCCCCCAAAGAGGCCGATCCGGTGATATTCACCTGCCCCAGTGTGTGTTGCGTCAGCAGCTCGCGCAGTTGTCGGTGGGGTCTGGAACTAGCCGAAAAGGTGACCACCGTCTGGCGGGCGATTTCTTCCACGCTCCAGAACTCCCGTTGGGCGGCCAGTTCGGGCGCAGCGGCCAGCACCATCTCATACTCACACAGATCAAGGTTCTTGATGCTGGCCTCGGCAATCGGGCCCATGAGAAAGGCCAGGTCGATTTCCCGAGATACCAGCGCATTGCGCAAGTGATTGCTTGCGTCAACGGTCAGGTCAAAATTCAGCTTCGGTCTCGTTCTGGAATATTCGGTCAGAAAGTCGGGCAACCAGCTGCTGACGATCGACTCCGATGCGCCCAAACGAACTGTCTGCTCGACGGTAGCGCTGTCGGAGAAGGCGTTGATAACCGCGTAGTCCAGCTCCATCAAACGCTCGGCATAAGGCAGCAAACGCTTCCCTGCCGGTGTCAGCTCCGCACTGCGGGTATCTCGTACGAACACTTCCGTACCCAAGTCCTGTTCCAGCACCTGAATGCGTGCGGTTATGGCCGGCTGGGTCAGGTTCAGCTTCTGCGCGGCAGAGCGAAAACTGCCTAGGCTGGCGACCCAATAGAAGGTGTCGAGATTGCGTATCTTCATGTGACAGGCATAGCACCGGTGATTGCTTGTGTCAGGCAGGCTATTTCCACAATAGACGCAATAGGGTGATTTCATTGATCTAACGCAAGGAAAGAAATCTCCTCGAAAACTAGGTTGCGCGCAGGAACAAGGGACTTGCCGGACCTGCCATGCGGGAACGATTTCAAGATCCCCCTTGTTCAGGTAGCCAGACGAGAGGATAGCGCAATGCCGCTTTCTGCTCCCAGCCGAAGAAATTTCCTGAGAGGCAGATTTCAGGAAACCGACCACGAGGTAATGCGCCCACCCGGTGCATCGCAGGACTTTGCGCGCCTTTGCGATGGCTGCGCAGCCTGCGTGGACGCGTGCCCTGAAGGCATCATCGTCCGTGGGCCAGATAACCGCCCGACGATCGACTTCTCCAAAGGAGAATGCACCTTCTGCGGCGACTGCGCGCGCGCCTGTCCAACGGCAGCTCTTGTCGCAGACAACGTTGCAGACTGGGACTGGAAAGCTGAAATTTCTAACACTTGCCTGTCTCTCAACAGCGTCATGTGCCGCAGCTGTGAAGATACCTGCGATGCAAGAGCCATCCGGTTTCAGGTTTTGCCGCACGGTAAATCGATGCCGATTTTTGATTTAGATCAATGTATAGGGTGCGGCGCATGCGCACAGTCCTGCCCGGCGTCGGCTATCCGATTCACCAGAAGAAGACCGCCGTCTGAGGGAGATACAACATGAATATCTGCGGTTGCCTCGTGCACGCCTCTGCGGAGACGGCGAGCACGGTCCGGCATGCCATTGAGGCGCTGGGCGGAGCCGAAATTCACGCAGATGGCGAAGACGGACGGTTTGTCGTCGTCGTCGAGGATACGGATACTTCCCTCGCATCAGAGCTGATTATGGCCATCCACCAGATCCCCGGTGTGATTTCGGTCACCCTCACCTATCACCACTTCGAAGACCTGTCGCAGCCGGTTGATTGCGCAACTCCCATAATGTCGGAGGCCTGACATGACCATCTCGGAATCCCGCCGCTCCTTTCTAAAGGCCACTGCGGCCACGACCACAGCGGCAGCTGCTGGCCTCACGCTGAAAACCGCGCCGGTAATGGCGCAAGCACAAACATCCGACATCCGTTGGGACAAGGCCCCGTGTCGCTTCTGCGGCACCGGGTGCTCCGTGCTTGTCGGCACGAAAAATGGCCGGGTCGTCGCCACACAAGGTGATCCCGATGCTCCGGTGAACCGGGGGCTGAACTGCATCAAGGGCTATTTCCTGTCCAAGATCATGTACGGCAAGGACCGCCTGACAACGCCGCTCTTGCGCAAGACCAATGGCGTCTACGACAAGAATGGCGATTTCGAGCCTGTGAGCTGGGACGAAGCCTTCGACATAATGGCCGAGAAATGGAAAGAAGCGCTCGCCAAGAAGGGCCCGACTTCCGTTGGCATGTTCGGCTCCGGCCAGTGGACCGTCTGGGAAGGCTATGCAGCCGCCAAGTTCATGAAGGCAGGCCTGCGCTCCAACAACATTGATCCGAACGCACGTCACTGCATGGCGTCTGCCGTGGTTGGTTTCATGCGCGCCTTCGGCATTGATGAGCCGATGGGCTGCTATGACGACTTCGAGCATGCCGACACGTTCGTTCTGTGGGGCTCGAACATGGCGGAAATGCACCCGATCCTGTGGTCCCGCCTGACCGATACCCGGCTGACCAAGGAAGGCTGCGAAGTCCACGTTCTGTCGACCTACGAGCACCGGTCCTTTGAACTGGCCGACAACGGCATGGTCTTCACACCCCAGAGCGATCTGGCGATCCTCAACTACATCGCCAACTACATCATCCAGAACGACGCGGTGAACTGGGACTTCGTCAACGCTCATGTCAACTTCAAGCGCGCTGACACCGATATCGGTTATGGGCTGCGCGACAACCATCCGCTTCAGGAAGCGGCGGCCAACCCGAACTCCGGCAAGATGTCCGACATGACGTTCGACGAGTATGCGGCATCCGTTGCCGAGTACACCGTTGAAAAGGCTTCGGAAATCTCCGGTGTTCCGGCAGAGCAACTGGAACGCCTTGCCCGCCAGTACGCCGACCCGAACCGCAAGGTCATGTCGCTGTGGACCATGGGCTTCAACCAGCACACCCGCGGCTCCTGGGTGAACGGCCTGATGTACAACGTCCACCTTCTGACCGGTAAGATCTCGGAACCGGGCAACTCACCCTTCTCCCTGACAGGTCAGCCCTCAGCCTGTGGAACGGCTCGCGAAGTCGGTACCTTTGCCCATCGCCTGCCGGCGGACATGGTGGTTACCAGCGACAAACACCGCGAGATCTGTGAAAAGGCATGGAACATCCCGGCAGGCACCATTCCGCCGAAACCGGGTTACCATGCGGTCCTGCAGCACAGAAAACTCAAGGATGGCGAACTGAACGCTTATTGGGTGATGTGCAACAACAACATGCAGGCCGCCCCGAACATGAACGAGGAAGGCTTTCCCGGTTACCGCAACCCGGAAAACTTCATCACCGTTTCCGATCCCTATCCGACCGTGACTGCGATGGCTGCGGACCTGATCCTGCCGACAGCGATGTGGGTTGAAAAGGAAGGCGCCTATGGCAATGCGGAACGCCGCACCCAGTTCTGGCGTCAGCAGGTGGATGCTCCGGGCGAGGCAAAGTCCGACCTTTGGCAGCTGATGGAATTCTCCAAGCGCTTCACCGTTGAGGAAGCTTGGGGCGCAGAGCTTATTGCCGCAAAACCGGAGTTTGCAGGAAAGACGGTCTACGAGGTTCTGTTCGAAAACGGCAAGGTCAACAAATATCCGCTGACGGAAACAGCTGAAGGCTTTAACAACGATGAAGCCAAACACTTCGGCTTCTACATTCAAAAGGGCCTTTTCGAGGAATATGCAGACTTCGGGCGTGGGAAAGCGCACGATCTGGCACCGTTCGAAACCTACCACAAAGCACGCGGGCTTCGCTGGCCGGTCGTAGACGGAAAGGAAACGCTGTACCGTTTCCGCGAGGGCTATGACCCTTATGTCGGCGAAGGCAAGGGCGTGGAGTTCTACGGCAAGCCGGATGGCCGGGCGAACATCATCTTTGCTCCGTTCGAACACGCTCCGGAGGTTCCGGATGCCGAGTTTGATCTGTGGCTCTGCACGGGCCGCGTGCTGGAGCATTGGCATTCGGGTTCCATGACCCGTCGGGTTCCCGAACTTCACCGAGCTGTTCCCTCCGCCATGGTGTTCATGCACCCGGACGACGCACGAGATCGCGGTGTTCGCCGTGGACAGGAGATCCTCATCTCCACTCGTCGCGGGGAAATGCTGAGCCGTGTGGAAACCCGCGGACGCAACAAGCCGCCGCGCGGCCTCGTGTTCGTGCCGTGGTTCGATGAAGGCCAGCTCATCAACAAGCTGACCCTTGATGCCACCTGCCCGCTTTCCAAGGAGACGGACTTCAAGAAGTGCGCCTGCAAGGTCGAGCGAGCCTGAGCAGAGCCAAGGTAGCCAGCAATGTCAGCCACCGGAAAGCCCATCTCACCAGAACGCCGCCGTTTCCTCACGGATACGGCGCGAGCTGCAGGTGGCTGTCTTTTGGCTGGCTCGGCGCTGGCCTACTTGGCGAGTGACGCTAAGGCCCTTCCGGCGGAAGCCCTTCGCCCGCCGGGGGCACTTGCCGAGGAAGCCTTTCTGTCGGCTTGCGTACGCTGTGGTCTATGCGTTCGCGATTGCCCTTATGACACCCTAAAACTTGCCGAGCTGGGTGAAGACGGTCCGGCCACGGGAAGCCCGTTCTTCACGGCGCGGGATGTCCCCTGCGAAATGTGTGATGACATACCCTGTGTGGCGGCCTGTCCGACGGGTGCGCTTGATCCGGACCTCACACGCATTGACGAAGCCCGCATGGGCACCGCTGTTCTGGTGGATCAGGAAAACTGCCTGAATTTCCTCGGACTGCGCTGCGACGTCTGCTACCGGGTATGCCCGGTGATCGACGAAGCGATCACGCTGGAACTCTCTCACAATAACCGCTCCGGCAAACACGCCATCTTTGCCCCGACCGTTTATGCCGACAAATGCACCGGCTGCGGAAAGTGCGAGAAGAGCTGCGTTTTGCCGGAGGCGGCCATCAAGGTCCTGCCCATCCGGCTGGCGCGCGGGTCTTCCGCCGAGCACTATCTGAAAGGCTGGGAAGAAAAGGAACGCAAGGGCGCACCCCTGGTCGACGGCATCATCGATTTGCCGGACCGGATGCCAGACGGCCTTCCCTCAGTTTCGTCTGATCCGGGTGCTTTCGAGCCCGCCTTCAAGTTGCCGGGGAGCAGCCAATGAGTGCGTCCTCCTCCCTGCCTGTCGGGGCAGAAGCCATTCAAGTCAAGGGCTGGCTCAAGGCAAATCGCTTCTTGATCCTGCGCCGACTGTCTCAGGCATTCTTTCTTGGATTGTTCCTGCTCGGTCCCTGGTTCGGGATCTGGTGGGTGGAAGGCACGCTTGCCAGTTCGCGCACATTCGACGTCCTGCCGCTGACCGACCCTCTTGTTCTGATCCAGTCGATCATTGCCGGGCATTTGCCGGAACTGACCGCGGTTACCGGCGCCATTATCGTTGTTACGGTTTATGCGCTTGTCGGTGGCCGGACCTATTGCTCGTGGGTTTGCCCGATCAACCCGGTGACCGACGCAGCCCATTGGCTACATGTCAGACTTGGCTTGCCCAAGGGCTGGCAACCCAAGAAGTCTACGCGGCTCTGGCTTTTGGTCGGCGTTCTTGGAGCAAGCGCCCTTTCCGGAACCATCGCCTGGGAGCTGGTGAACCCGATTACAGCCCTTCATCGCGGCCTTGTCTTCGGAATGGGGTTTGCCTGGATGCTGGTCCTGTGCGTCCTCCTGTTCGATTTG
Source organism: Roseibium sediminis (assembly GCF_008711325.1). GTDB lineage: Bacteria > Pseudomonadota > Alphaproteobacteria > Rhizobiales > Stappiaceae > Roseibium > Roseibium sediminis. The sequence continues at coordinate 176,094 of NZ_VXDB01000004.1, read as the reverse complement.
CTCGTATCGCGACGTGGCTGGTGCGGTCGCCTGTGCCCGGTTGGCGCCTTTTACGGCCTTGTAGGCACGGCAAGCGTGCTTCGCGTTACCGCAGCAAAACGGTCGGCCTGTGACGATTGCATGGACTGTTATGCCGTCTGCCCGGAAAACCACGTTATTTCGCCAGCCTTGAAAGGTGCAAAGGGCAGCACACCGCTGATCCTTTCGTCCGACTGCACCAATTGCGGGCGCTGCATCGATGTCTGCGCTGTCGACGTCTTTGCCTTCACGCACCGCTTTGACAACGCCCACAACGATATTGCCGCCCCCTCTGGTGCGGCCCCTACCAAACAAGCCGTTTGAACGGAACAACGGAGAAGAGAGATGAAACTGCCGGTCCTTGTAGGAATACCAATCCTAGCAATCTCGACGCTCCTGGCGGGTCTGGCCATTGCACAGTCTTCCGGCGGCGTACATAGCTTGCGGGGAACTGAAATCGAAGACCTGCGTGCGGTGGATGAGGTCCACAAGCAGGTCGAGGGACGCTTGACCCGCAACTATCGCCAGCAACCGCCGCTCATCCCGCATGCGATTGAGCAATACCAGATCGACAAGCGCACGAACCAGTGCCTGAGCTGTCACGACTGGACCGTTGCCGGTGAGCGCCGGGCCCCCACCTTGTCGATGACCCACTATCTCGACCGCGAAGGCCGCCAGCTCGATACGGTTGCCGGAACCAGATGGTTCTGCAACCAGTGCCATGTGCCGCAAGTCAACGCGCCGGAACTCGTCGGCAATGACTTCCTTCCCTCCAGCGCCGAGCGCTGAGTTCGATCGGGGGACACAAGACAATGTCAGATACAAATGGCGGCCCGAAACAAGGGCTCCTGCGCAGACTGTGGAACGGCTTCTGGAGCCCGGCTTCAGCCTTCAGCCTCGGCTTCATTCTGATCTCCGGTTTTCTCGGCGGGATCATCTTCTGGGGTGGTTTCAACTGGAGCCTTGAACTCACCAACACGGAGGAGTTCTGCGTTTCCTGCCACACGATGGAGACCAACCTTGGCGAATATCGGGAGACGATCCACTATAACAACCACTCCGGTGTGCGTGCGATCTGCTCCGACTGCCACGTTCCGCATGAATGGCAGCATAAGGTGAAAGCCAAGATCATTGCCGTGAAGGACGTCTATCACGAGCTGGTCGGCACGATTTCCACTCCGGAAAAATACGAAGAACATCGTCTTGCCATGGCCGCTCAGGTCTGGAAGAAGATGAAGGCATCGGACAGCCGCGAATGCCGCAACTGCCACTCTTTCGAGTACATGGACTTCACCATTCAGGAAACCCGGGCGGCCAGTGAGCACCAGCGAGCCATCGACAACAAGATGACCTGTATTGATTGCCATCAAGGCATCGCCCATGCCCTTCCCGAAGGTTATCTGGAACAGTACCGCAGCGTGGTTGAAGACCTTCAGGCCAGCAATGGCAAGGCAACCCCGCACAATGCTGATGTGGCTGCAATTCAAACCTATGTCGGCGGACTGCCGAAGTAATCCGGACCGTTTGAAGCCAGCCTCTCCAAGGGGGCTGGCAATCAGACCGGCGGTCTGAAGAAAGGTGCACAATGCTTGGATTTCTTGATCTTCTGGGAACCATCGGCGGCAATATCCTGAGTTTTCCCGGCATCCTTGGCCTTGCGCTTGGCATGATGACCCGCAATTGGATGCTTGCAGCCGTCATGGGCGCAGTCGTCGGCATTATGAAATCCCTGATCTTTGCAGGATTTCACTTCTCCAGTGTCGACATGATCGACCTTGGCGTTGCCATCGTGATCGGGGTGCTTGCGGCCAGTGTCGGCTGCGCCATTCGTCACAAGGGCGCAACAGCCTGACGTTTCACAACATGGTCGCGGGCGAACTGCCCGCGCCTATTGGGTCAAAGGCCCATGTCTGCCCGGAACGGGTAGAACTGCAAGATCCCGCCGGGTTGGACCTCGGTGCAGTCGGCGGCGACTACGCCCAGACCATCGGCCTCGATCAGGGGTGTCAGGCGTGCAGATCCGGCCCGGCCGGTTTTTTCCAGCAAAGGCAATCCTTCGTCCGTCCGCCCGACGATGTTGCAGGGGAAGAACTCCCTGCGGCCAGCCCGACGACTCCAGGAAAATGCCGCGCGTGCCTGCTGAACCAGAGGGGCACGATGGGCAGCACCAGTCAGAGCATCGAGAATGGGACGCCCGACAAGCAGGTAGTCGACGAAGCATGCCAACGGATTGCCCGGAAGCCCCAGATAGACAGCCTTTTCGATCTTGCCGAGGGCAATCGGTTTGCCGGGCTTGATGGCCATGCGCCAGCTGGTGATTTCACCGCCAGCCGAAACCACGGCAGCTTTCAGATGATCTTCCTCGCCGACTGAAACCCCACCGGACGTGATGATCAGATCGTGGTTTTTTGCCGCTTCCGCCAGTGCGGAGACAATCTGTTCCTGACTGTCGCGAACGATGCCGAGATCCGTCACTTCGACATTTCGCGTGGACAGCAGTGCTTTCAGCATCGGCCTGTTGGTGTCGAAAATCTGCCCCGACCCAATACCCGTTCCGGCATCCAGAAGCTCGTTACCCGTTGAAAGCAGAGCGATTTTCACCTTTCGCGCCACACTGATGCGCTGATAGCCGCTGGCGGTCAGAATGGCGGCGTGACGTGCATCCAGCCGGGTCCCCGCCTTGACCAGAATGTCGAATGCCTGAACGTCTTCACCCGCGCGCCGGATGTTATCGCCCTCCGGCACCTCGAAATCAGGTTTCACCCTGTCGCCAGCAACACTTGCATGTTCCTGCATGACGACACATTGCGCCCCCTTGGGAATGGGCGCTCCGGTCATGATGCGCACGGCTTGCGAAGCTCCGATCTCAAGTTTAGAGCTATCGCCCGCAATCCTCCGACCGACGATCTGAAACTCTCCGCCCCCGCTTGCGCCTAGCGCATAGCCGTCAACAGCCGAATGATCGTGCAGCGGCAAGGCAAACAGCGAGACCGTGTCCCCGGCACTTACGCGCCCAACCGCCTCGCTGAGGAGCACATCCTCGGTTCCCTGAATGCGGGTTGAGAGCGCTACGGCCTGCGCCACCGTCTCTTCCACCTGGAAAAGCCTGCCGCTTTCCAGGTGATCGCAGCAGTCGGGATGAGCCGGATTTTTCATGAGGCAAGCCTGACGTCAAAGTGTCGTGAACCAAGGCCCCGACCCTACCGCAAGCAGCCTGAATTTACAAAGCAGAACCACGCTTGGCGCGTTGATTCTGCTTTGTTTCTTTGTTCTTTCCCGCCGGGTGGAGACCGGCTGGATTTGGTCGCTTACTGGTTGCTCATCGCCTTGAGCGGCGGATCAACATCATCCGGAATCGGACACATATAAGGATCGCGCTCGAGTGCCTTCTTGTGGCTTTCAATGGCGGCCGCCAGTGTCGGTGCATCTTCGAAAAGTTCGACGGCGGTACCAGCCATGATCTTGGCTGCGTGCAGCATGCCCTTGTGGGCGGCGGGGGACTTGCCCTGTGCCGTCAGTTGCCAGGAATGGAAGGGTGTTCCAACTGCACATGTTGCGACCCTCGCCTGTACCGTCGGGACTGCCCAGCTGACATCGCCAACATCCGTGGAGCCTTCGCCACCATCTCCCTGCCGATCCAGCGGCGCAAAGAAGTCGCACAGCGCAAGATCGGGGTCGACCTCAACGCCAATGCGGCGGAAGGACGTCGCAATATTGTCGTCGCTGAGGGTTTTGCGGATCTTGTTGGCGAATGCCTTGTCAGCGTCGTCGAATTGTGGCGCACCAAGCCTTTCGAGGCTCCGTTGCATGGCTTCTTCAAGGGGCCGGTTGCCGATCAGATTGGACACACCGCTGACAACGCGGGTTTCGACCCGAGTTTCGGTCATCAACGCCGCACCTTCTGCGATCTTGCGCACCCGCTCGACCAGACCGCGCAGTTGTTTGAGGTTCCGTGCACGGATCAACTGGCGCACAGTTGCGCGGGCCTGAACAACGTTCGGCGCAATCCCGCCGGCATCCAGATAGGCGTAGTGAATACGTGCGTCGTCGGGCATGTGTTCACGCATGTAGTTGACGCCGACATTCATCAATTCGACTGCATCGAGCGCGCTTCGACCAAGATCCGGCGCGCCCGCTGCATGCGCCGCCTTGCCGTGAAAGGTGAAGTCGATCCGGGTGTTTGCCAGTGACTTTGCCTCGTTGACAGCGGTGAATGTCGACGGATGCCAAGAAATGGCAGCATCGACATCATTGAAATATCCAGCCCGCACCATGAACGCTTTTGCGGCGCCACCTTCTTCCGCCGGACAACCGTAGTAGCGCACCCGTCCCTTGATCCCACGCTCGGCAAGGTAGTCCTTGACGGCAGCAGCAGCGCAGAGCGCGGCAGCTCCCAAGAGGTTATGCCCGCAGCCATGGCCGGGACCACCGGGAACCACCGGCTGGTGCTCGGCTGAGCCTGCGACCTGCCCCAGTTCAGGCAAGGCATCGAATTCGCCGAGGATGGCGATGACCGGCCCTTCGTCACCCGCTTCACCGATGATGGCCGTGGGGATGCCAGCTACATTTTCGGTAATCCGGAAACCTTCCTGCTCCAGCATCAGCTTGTGCTCGGCGACGGATTTGAACTCCGTATAAGCGATTTCCGGCACATCGAAGACCCGGTCGGAAAGACCGATATAGTCTTCCCGGCGTGTATCAACCAAATCCCAGACACGATCCGTATTTTTCACTTCTTACCTCCAAAATCGCACTTAACACACGCCTGCCGCCCCTGCATAAGCAGGGTCTGCGGAAGCTTCAAAACTCGCCCCGCACCGCCCGACAGCGTGTACGATGCCCAGATGGTCAACGGGACCACGGTCCGTTATTTCCGTATTGATTCCAGCGTGTTGCAGCTTCTCAAGCAGCGACTTTGGAGCATCGACATGCAGCCGCACGAGCGGGCCAACCCAGTTGGCCCTTGGCTGACACATAGCGCTCGCAAGATTGTCGCCTGCGATCAGATGCCTGACGACATTTGCAACCGCTCCCGGAATGCGCTCGCTTCCCGCACCACCCAGCGCATAAACAGCATCGCCCTTTCTGAGCAAGGACGGGCACTGTTCGGTTACGTCTTCTGCGAGAGGAACCGGATCGAACTCCATCCGGTAGGAATGCCCGAAGAGAATGCCGTATTTCGGATCGACCACCCGAGCTCCAAAATGCGGTCCGATGGACTGGGTTATGGATACTTGCAGTCCGCTTGCATCAATCACGCTCATATGGGTCGTGTCACGCTCTTCAGAAGCCACTCCAAGAACGCCTCGATCCATCCCCGGCGCGATATTCGCAATATCGCCCTTGTCCAGCTCCCCGGACAGCGCCGAACGTACATTTCGCCAAGCCTCGGCTTCAGCGAAAAGCGCCCTGTCGAGAAGGTCCTCAAAGGGGATCGGACTTGATTTCGGCTTGAGTGAACGAAGGTGCTGCGGGCGGTCATCAAACGCTTGTGCGATGGCCATAAGCTCCGCAAGTTCAAGAGCCGCGCCGGAATGCCCCGCCCGTTTGGCCCATTGGTTCAGTGCCGTAATCTGGAGCAATGTATGGCCCCAACCCTGACGGCCAATGCTGACAAGTTCCCAGTCCTCTTCGGCAAGCCTGACAACCTCGCCCTCTCTTGGGAAAATGTGCCAGACATCCTTATCCGACCAGGTCAGCCCCTTGGAGGCGTTCCGCTCGCAGAAACCGGATACAAACTCGATATTCGTGAAAGGGTCTTTGCCCGTCGCCGCCAGTTCCCTGAAGAAAAGCGCCAGACCAGCGTGGCAGAAAATATCACCTGCGACCGGAATTTTTCCGCCGGGAAGATACCAGTTGCGCGCGTCTTCGTCCCTCAGGTCTCCAGCCCGAACAGCCCAGATCTGAGCCAGTTCATCGGGCACCTCAAAGCCGGTTTCGGCCAGCTCGATAACCGGCTGCAGGATCGTTTGAAGGGAAAGCCTGCCGCTTTTTCCGTGCAGATGAAGCAATGCTCCGACGATCCCCGGCAGAGGAATTGGTGCCGCTCCTTCCCGCACATGTTCCGGCGCTCGCGTCGTCCCGTTGATCGCGTGCGGTTCTTCTCCATCTTGCCGATAGAGGACATGCCCACGCCCTGCCGGAGAACAATTGACCGGGTCGGCGACCATCATCGCGCAGGCCATCCCGACAGCCGCATCGGCAGCGCTGCCGCCGGACTTCAGGAGATCAAGGCCAATGCGGACGGCATGCGGACTGCCGCAAGCAACAGCGCCGTATCTTCCTTCAACTGACTGAACATGCCGCGGCAAACCAAGGCTCGTGCGGTTCTGGAGGCTTGCCACCAGATCATCCGAAGCGGGATCGCCTTCGGAAGCTCCGCCGCCTCCCTTTGCCGAAAAGCCTGCCATCATTCCACCTCGGCCGGTTGGCGCACCAGACAAGCGGCGACGCGGCCATCCGGATGACTTTCAAGCACGGGAACCTGTTCGCGGCAGGCCTGCACTGCCAATGGGCATCTTGGGTGGAACGTGCACCCGGGCGGCGGATTGAGCGGCGACGGGATTTCCCCCTTGATCGGCGCAAACTCCTGCTTTCTGCGATCAAGCCTCGGCGCTTCTTCCAGGAGCGCCGTCGTATAGGGATGGATCGGGCCGGCAAAGATGTTCTCAGACTTGCCCATCTCCACGACCCGGCCCAGATACATAATGGCAATCCGATCGGAGATGTGTTCGACCGCTCCAAGATCATGGCTGATGAACAGGTAGGTCAGCTGGAACTCGTCTTTCAGATCCATGAACAGGTTCAGGATCTGTGCCTGAATGGAAACGTCGAGCGCGGAAATCGCCTCATCACAGACGATCAGCTTCGGCTTGACGGCCAACGCGCGGGCGATGCCGATGCGCTGGCGCTGGCCACCGGAAAACTGGTGGGGATAGCGCTGCATGTAGTCCGGGCCGAGCCCGACTTTTTCCATGAGATTGGCGACATAGTCGCGGCGGTCTGATGCCTTGATCAGACCGTGCGCAACCGGTGCCTCACCGACAATCTTTTCCACGCGCAAACGTGGATTGAGGCTGGCAAACGGATCCTGGAAGATCATCTGGACGTCCAGATCATACCGCCGACGCTGCGCCGTGGTCATGTCGGCGATAGCTGTGCCGTTGTAAAGTATGTCTCCGGATGTGGCCCGCTCGACACCGGCGACCATTCGGCCCAGTGTCGACTTGCCACAACCGCTCTCCCCTACAAGCCCCAGCACTTCTCCGGGCTGGATTTCCAGATCCACACCGGAGACCGCCCGAACAACGGTTTCCTTGTAGTTCGCGCCAAGCATGTTGGCGATCTTTTCGGCCGTGTCCGGCTCGTTGACATAGCGCTTCGTGAGGCCCTTGAGCTGCAGGAGTGGTGTCATCCCTTTGCCTCCAGAACAGGATTGTGGCACCGCACCCAATGTCCCTCGCTGAGTGTGTGTTCGTCCGGATCAACGGCACAGGCATCCGTTGCCTTCGAGCAGCGCGGCCGGAAGGGGCAGCCGTCGCCAAGATTGAGCAGACTGGGCGTCATGCCCGGGATCTGGGTCAAGCGTTTGCCATGGGAGGCGTTGCTGGGAATGGAATCGATCAGGCCCCGGGTATAGGGATGCGCCGGAGCATCAAGTAGTTCGTTCACAGAGCCGTATTCGACAATACGGCCTGCATACATCACAGCCACCTTGTGGGCGAGACCGGCAACCACGGTCAGATCGTGTGTGATCCAGATCAGTCCCATGTTGCGGTCACTCAAAAGCCGCTGCATTTCATAGAGAATCTGGGACTGGATCGTGACATCGAGCGCCGTTGTCGGCTCGTCAGCAATGATCAGGTCCGGCTCCAACATCAAGGCAATGGCAATCACCACGCGCTGGCGCATGCCTCCGGACATTTCGTGCGGATAGGTCTTCAGCCGCTCCGCAGGTGACGGAATTCCGACCTGTGCAAGAGCGTCTTCAGCAATCTGGCGTGCCTCTGCCTTGGAAACGTTGCGATGCGCCTGAATGGTCTCGATCATCTGCGTGTCGATGCGCAGGACCGGGTTCAGTGTCATCATTGGGTCCTGAAAGATCATCGCGATCCGGTCGCCACGCAACTTACGAAGCTCTCTCGAATCTTCCTTGTTCAGGTCCTTGCCGTTCAGCAGGATTTCGCCGGATTTCACTTTCCCGGGTTGGTCGAGCAACTGCATGATGGAAAAACCGGTGATGGTCTTGCCGGACCCGGACTCCCCGACAATGCCGAGAACTTCTCCCGGCTGAACATCGAAGCTGACATTGTTCACAGCCCGAAGAGTGCCCGCACGCGTATCGAACTCGGTGACAAGGTTGCGGACAGAGAGTACCGGCGCGGTCATTTCTTTGTCCTCGGATTCAGGATTTCACGAATGTGGTCGCCCACGACATTGATGCAGACCAGTGTCACCAGCAGCATCACGCCGGGATAAAAGCTGATCCAGTAGCGCCCCGACAGCAGGTAGCCAAACCCGTTGGAGATCAGCAGGCCAAGCGAGGGTTCGGTGATTGGCACGCCCACCCCGAGGAAGGACAGCGACGCTTCGATCGCAATCGCGTTGGCGACCTGAACCGTGGCAATGACAATGATCGGCGGCAGGCAGTTCGGCATCACATGGCCAAACAGGATCCGCATTGGATGAAGCGCAAGGCAGCGGGCCGCCATGACATAATCCTTGCGGATCTCAACGAGCGCTGCCGCACGGACGGTTCTGGCGAAATAGGCCCACTGGACCAGCACCAGCGCAATGATCACCTTGTCGACACCCTTGCCGAGAATGGCGAGCAACAGCAGCGCCACCAGCAGTGTCGGGAAAGACAGCTGGATATCAACGGCCCGCATGATGAGGGACTCGATCCGTCCCCCGGCCCAGGCTGCCAGCATTCCAAGGCTCATTCCGATAAAAACCGCGCTTCCCACGGCAATCAGGCTCACCGACAGGGAAATCCTGAGGCCGTAGATCATGGCCGACAGCATGTCACGGCCCTGCTCGTCCGTGCCGAGCAGATAGTAGAAGCCATCAAAACCGACAGATCCCGGAGGCAAGCTGCCGTCCATGATGTTGATCTCTGCAAGATCATACGGATTTTGCGGAGAAATCGGTCCAGCGAAGATCGCAAGACACGCGATCACGAGAACCCCGAAACCGGCGATGACGGCTGTCGGACTGCTGAAGAAGTCTTCGGCAAACCGCTTGAACGGGCTTTCGACAGGAATGGTGCTCATGCCTTGCCTGCCTTGATCCGAATGCGCGGATCCAACATTGAATAGGCCATGTCTACGAAGAAATTGATCATTACGAACATAAAGACTGTCAGCATCATGTAGGCGACCACCACGGGGCGATCCAAAAGTCCGATGCTGTCGATGAGAAGTTTGCCGATGCCCGGCCAGGCGAAGACGGTTTCAGTGACCACTGCAAAAGCGATGACGTTGCCCAGCTCCAATCCAAGGACAGTGACAACCGGAATGAGAATGTTCTTCAGGATATGCACTCCGACGACCCGCTTTTCGGAAAGCCCCCTCGCCCTTGCATATTTCACGTAGTCCTGAAGGGAGACTTCCGCCGTCCCCGCTCGGGACAAGCGTATGACCAGGGAAATCTTGAAGATGGCGAGATTGAGCGCGGGCAGGATGAGATGCTTCAGGCCGTCGAGGGTCAGAAAACTGACGGGAACACCGAAGAGTTCCGTCGTTTCCCCTCGCCCGCCAGACGGCAGAACGCGCCAGAACACGGCAAACAACATGATCAACATCAGCCCCTGCCAGAAATTCGGCGTCGAAAAGCCGATGATCGATCCCCCCATGATGATGCGGCTTCCGGGGGACTTCGGGTAAAGACCTGCAAACATGCCCAGCGGAATTCCGATCAGCACCGCGAACAGCATTGCAAAGAATGCAAGCTCAAGCGTGGCCGGAAGACGGGAGAGGATCAGTTCCAGTGCCGGCGTGTTGTGAACGAAAGAAACACCGAGATTGCCGGTGGCAACACCCTTCAGAAACTGGAGAAACTGAATATAGACGGGCTGATCCAGCCCAAGACGGCGGATCGCCTCTTCCTGAGCGGCAAGATCGTCTTCCGGATTGATCAGCAGATCGATCGGATTTCCGACCATATACAGTCCGAAAAACACAATTGTAGCCATGACCGCCATGACCAGAAACGACTGGCCGAGACGGCGAATGAGATATGCAAGCATGAATCAGGTCCGGTTGGGACGGGCCGGGAAAACCCCGGCCCGAAGAGCTTGGCCCCAGAGCATCGGGCGTTTTGGTAGAAACGCCCAACGATGCTCGTTCACTGCTGGATCGATCAGCTTTGGGCGCTCAATCGATTCCGATCTCGCGCCCGCTGAGTTAGTTGGCAGGACGGACCGTCGTCAGAACGGTGTGCTGGTCTGCCCGCGGCGTCGTTGTCAAACCTGCGCGCAGAGCCCACGGGGTGACTTCGAAATGCAGCGGCAGGATTGCCACGTCATCCACCACGATCTTGCTGGCCCGGCGAAGGGCGGCATCGTGTTCTGCCGGATCAACGGTTGCCAGAGCGGCTTCGATTTCCGCATCAAGCGCGGCATTCGAGTAACGACCACGGTTGGTGCCGCCCAGTCCCTTGTCCTTGTTCTGGGTTGCGACCAGAGCGCGGAGCGGAGATGCCATGCCGGCACCTGATGCGCCCCATCCGGCCAGGTAGAGCGAGAACTCATACCCATTGCGGCGCGAGAAGAAGACGCTGGCAGTCATTGCGTCAATCTCGGTCTTGATGCCAACGCGGGTGAACATCTGCGCCACGGCCTGAGCAATCTTGGAATCGTTGATGTAACGATCATTCGGCGTGCCCAGCACAAGGTTGAATCCGTCCGGATATCCGGCTTCAGCCAGAAGGCGCTTGGCTTCTTCCGCATTCGGCTCTTCCAGAGCGATTTCCGGATCAACGCCACGCATGAAGTCCGGCACCAGCTGGCGGGCCACAACAGCCTGACCGCCCATGATGCGATCCACAATCAGCTTGCGGTCGATTGCCAGCGACATGGCCTTGCGGACTCGGATGTCCTTGAGCGGGTTCTTGTCGTTGGTTCCGGTGATGCCCGGGCTTGGCTCGCCTTCATGATCGAAATGCAGATAGATAACACGCGAGGAAGGGCCTTCGACCACGTTGACCGCAGGATCGGACTTGAGACGCTCAAGATCCTGCACTGGCGGCTTTTCGATGATGTCCACGTCGCCGGCCAAAAGAGCGGCAACACGGGCACCGCTGTTGGTGATCGGGCGGATCACGATCTCATCCCAATACGGCTTGTCGCCCCAATACCCGTCATTGCGGGTCATGGTGATGCGATCACCGGGAACAAAGCTGGCAAACTTGAACGGACCGGTTCCAATGGCCGCCTTGCCGGAATTGTAATCTTCTGAGGGCGGATAGGAGGCGATGCCCTCGCAACCGTCCTTGCTATAGGTTACCGGACCATCGTGCCCGTTGGCGCTCGCAGACACCACGCCGAAGCTGGCAAAATCGCTCAGCAGCAGCGGATATGGTGCTGCCGTCGTCACCCGGATCGTGTGAGAATCGGGGGCCGTGATTGTCTCGGCGGTCTTTGTGAAGCCTGCCATGGACGATGGGCTGTTCGGCACATTGGGAATGCGGCAGGCGGTGTAAAGGAAATCACGCGAAGTGAAGTCGCCGCCATCATGGAACTTCACGCCTTCACGAAGCTTGAACTCCCATGTGAGTGGGTCCGGGTTGCTCCAGCTCACGGCCAGCATCGGAACGATGGCCAGATTCTCGTCTTCGCCAACCAGAGCTTCGAACATGTGCTTGCGCAGCGCATTGTTCGGTCCAAGGTTGTGATAGAGCGGGTCGACCGAGCTTGGCTCCGATGCGAAGCCTGCGGTCAAGGTTTCGGCGTTTACTGCCGAACTTCCGACCGCAAGACCGGTAGCAAGGGCCAGCGTCCAAATTCCGTATTTCATCTCCACCTCCGTATTTTTCAGGGAGTTTCAGAGACGGAAATCCGAAATTCAACTGTATTCACAATCGGAAAACCCTATTCCCACACGGAATACCGCTCAGGGATTGCCAAGGGTATCGACTTCCAGACCGGTAGTGGCACACATGTGCTCAACGCTTTTCTGGAGGCATTTCAGGAAACTGTCGACCTCCGGCTTGCGCTCGACACCCGCCACTTCCACCAACGCAAGCGTGTGAAAAATCTCGGATGAAAAGGGACGGATCACCACATTGGAACTGTCCGAGTATCCGGCCATCAAAGCGTTGACGATGGCGACACCCAAACCCTGCTCCGCGCATTTGCACGCGGAAAGAACATTTGCGGTCTCCACCCGGATCACGGGCTTGATCCCCTTGCGCCGGAAGGCTTCATCAATCTGTTGGCGCGTCGGCTGGCGAGCGGACAGGAGGATGAGTGGCTCGCCGATCAGGTCCTCCGCCGTTATGTGATCCTTGGCCGCGAGCGGATGGGATTTGAGCAAACAGCAGTGGCTTGTCGAGCGATATAGAGGCTTGACGGACAGCGTTGGGTGAGAAACCGGCAACGTGACCAGAGCGAAGTCGGCCGCTTGCCGGATCATCATGTCGATGGTCGCCTGTGTCGTGCGAACGTCAAATAAAACACGGACTTGCGGGTGGTACTTGTCAAATTGATTCAGCACCATCGGAATGACCGCGTGCGCCAGACTGGGCACGGTTACAAGCTTCATGATCCGTTGGCTTGCATCTTCCCGGTCGTCGCGGACCTCGCGCAGGGACGAGACCGCTTCGAGCACACGGCGCACCCTTTCAAGCACTGAAGACGCCCGTGGCGATGGCAACAGCTTGCCGTTCTGGCGATAGAAAACCTCGTAGCCGAGCTCTTCCTCAAATCGGGCCAGGATCTTGCTGACAGCCGACTGCGTCATGCCCATTTCACGCGCTGCCGCAGAGACGGAGCCGGATCGGACAATGGCGTCAAACACTTCAAGCTGCTTCAATTGCATGGGAAAAACTGACCGGTTGGAAAAAATGCCCAGTCAGTATTGTCTGCAAAGCCGGTAAACTGCAACTCGGGTCGTCCTTGTTCGACCCATGCGTCATGCCGGACCAGCTCCCCTCAACAGAAGGTCAGGTCTTCATTTCCCGCTTCGGTTGTTCAGGGCATCTAGCCGCGCGACGATTTCCGGGTCCCATTCGGCAATGGAATGGCCTTTGGCCCAATCCTTCAGACGGCCTGCCTGATCGGCAGCAAGGCTGAAAAGACCTGCGCCGGACAGTTGCTCCAGAACATCGATTTCCATGAGAGTCCGCGTCCGGGGTGACCGCGCATTGCGGAAGGTGCGGTTCCAGCTTTCGGCCTCGCCCTCACCGGAGACGAGGCGGGAGAGATCGGCAGGTGCAGGAAGCGGATTTTCTTTAGAAGGCTGCGAGCTTTCCGCCCCTTCGTCATCTTCGGCTCCCAGTCGAGATGTCCCTTCGAGCGCGTTTAACGTCTCTTGAGACGCAAGCGGCGTTCCGTCTGCAAATTCAAGGTCTGCCAGCTCCGGAAATCTCTTCAGGAGGCGGGAAAGATCTGCCAGGATTGCTTCTTGGACCGCCTTTCGCCCGGCGAGAGCTGCAAAGTCTGCGGCCAACTTATGCCCATCCAGCCAGAACGGCATGGACTGCAAGGTACGTTCAAGGCGTTTCACCACGTCGCGGTCAACCGTACCACTTGAAAGCGCCAGACTGTAGCGATCAACCGTGTCGACGGCCACCGGTGGAACGATGGTCTTGTTGCCTTCGCGAATGGGCGGGCTGGCCGTGATGTCGCCCCATGTGACGGTCCGCCGAAGCTGGTAGGACACGGGAGCAGTTGGGTCGAGATCAAAGAGGATATCTGCAATTTCTCCGGCAGACCGCTTGAGCGCGCGCCAGTCCGTTTCTTTCGCGGCATCCCCTCCCTTGTCCGACGCCGCTTGAGCAGCAATTGCGGGGGAGTTCACGGCAGCCTTCTGGACGGGTTTTCCGGCCTCCGACGGCCTGTCGCCTGCCACCTTCTCAACTTCCAGATCCAGCCGGGCGCGCATGTCGGCAAAGGACTTTCCGAGCCCTGCGGCACGGATCAGTTCGTGACTGGCCAAGGCACCAAGAGCAGATGTCAAATCCGCCTTCAGCTCCCCATCAGGACCCGGAAGGTCCTTGCGAGACAGATTGCCTACAACGCGCCCGAGCTGAGTTTCGAACTGCTTCTGATTGGCTGGCTGGCGTGTGGCCGGGTCGAGATCAAGGAAAGCAAGCAGCCCTTGAAATGCGGACAGGAAGGTTTCGCGCGTCGGGTTCTGGGTGAGCGATAGGCACATGGCTTCAACCAGCCGCAAATCCTTGGCCTTGACCTTCAGAAGATCGAGGGCGGCCTCCTGAACTTCAGACCAGTCAATGGACCCGTGGGCCAGTGTCCCGCGCTTCATCAAGGCATCGTCGACGACATCAAAACGCGGCTCGTCCTCCAGATCCCGCGATGACGGAGCGGACAGATTGGCCCTGACAGCGTCGACAAACGGATCGGTCGCACCCGTCTCCTCAACCTTGGCAGGTTTGGCCGACCTTGAGCTCTTTTCCGCGTCCTTCGTCGCCGCTGTCTTTGCCATATCAACTACATCCGGGCTGGCAGGACAAGATCGGTCAGAGGGCTTTGGCCTGCCGGATTCTTCTGCCCTTCCTGCACCACGACATAGCTTGCACTGGCTCCACCAATGTCGAAGCGAACGACCGTCCCGTTGCCGGTGAAATTGGTTACCGTTCCTGAATCCAGCAGGCGGAAACCGGACCATGGCCCCGTGAACGAGACCGTTTGAGGACGATCCCTGCCCGCCGGGAAAACGGTCAGCTTGCTTTCAGCCTGCTTGGACAATTCGTTCGGCCAGATCACCCGGATCGGACGGCGGGGTCCGTGGGTGTAGGAGATGATCTGTCCTTCGACATTCATCACGGCACGGCGGAATTTTCCAGAAAGATTTTGCGGTTCAATGGTGTAGCTGATGCCAAGCGTGCCATCGCTGGCAAAATAGTGCTTGCGCAGGTCAAGCGCCTTTTTCAGCTGCGTCAGGAATGTTCTGTTGATGACCAGACTGCGCCCATCGATTGTGCGCGGCTCGCCGGTCCCCTCGTCCACGAAAAGCACCAGATTGTCTTCGTAGAACTTTTCGATCTTGCCGCCGGGTCCGAAGAACGCCTCGAAATCCTGAAGCGGGACTTCCTCGCGAGCATCTGTCGTGAATGGATAACGGGTCGCAAGGCTGAGATTGTACTCGGCATAAACCTCGTCGTTCCAGCCGCGCTGCAGCTCTTCCTTGGACTTCTTCAGCACCACCTTCCAGCTCTGGTCGGCGATCTTCTCGAAGAAGCGATTGAGAGGTTCGGGAAGATCCACGCCAAGCCGCTTGATGACGTAGATCGGATCATCACCTTCCAGCTTGATACGGGCCTTCGCCTTGGTCAGGGCAACCTCGCCGGACCGCTCGCCAGCCTGCCGGATTTCCTTTAAATACTCGTAGAGGCGATCAAGTGCTGTCTGGAGGTCTTCCAGATAGGCCTTCTCGTTTTCGCCAGCGGTCCCAACGTCGTTGAGGCGGAAGAACGCACGGCGGATGCGCAGGCCCTGCTCCCGGTTGAGATCAAACGGCAATTCCGCGTCAGTTGCCTGATTTGCCTCAAGCTCGACCAGCTTTTCCTCATAGACCTCGGTTTCGTCCTTTACCCGCCCCAAGAGACGGCCAAAAGGATTTTCCGGGCCGGTGATCTGCTCAAGTACGTCAACCGCCTGATCGACATTCTCGAAATCCACCATGTCGAGTGCATTCAGGGCGTCGGACCACGCGGTGATGTAGTTGGTTGCATAGCGCCCGGCGACCTTGCGACGGAACGTCTCCAGATCCTTTGGCGAGTAGCTGACCGTTTCTCGCTCACCCGCCACCCAAGCATCTTCAACCGCAACAACCGACAATGTGTCATTTTGCTTGATGAAGAACTCAAGGAAGGCATCCTTGGTGAAGAAGGGTTTGACTTCAACAGGTTCTGCCTGCTGCCCGGCTTTGCTGCCAGCTTCGAATATGATGTTGTAAGCTGGGCCGATATCGTTCCGCAGATTAACCGGTGTCACAAGCTGGCGGTCGCCCAGCTGCTCGATATTGCGGTATAGCCGCAGGTCTCGCGGGACTTCACGCAAGTCCGCTTGAGCGGCCTGAACCATGACGTCGTCCAGCTGCGTTTCCAGCCCCACCGTTTCAATCGCGAAATTGAGGTGGTCCTGCAGTTCGGCCTGCGTCTTGCTGTCCCCCGTGAAATCGTTCTGCCAGACTTCACCTACCCAGCCTTCAACCAGGGTATTGTTGCGCCGCTCCTTGTCGCCGAGCATCAGGTAGATGCGCAGGGCTTCCAACCGCTCGTCGCTGTCCTTGGTTGCCTTCACCTTGCCCAGTTTGTCAATGCGTTGATGCACATGCGAGCCGATGTCGGGCAGAAAGGCCTTGTCGAGCAGTGCGACATAGGATTTCTCGATTTCCGGTCCGATCTTTCGTCCCTGATAAAGGGTCGCCGCAGAACTGATCGCGTTCCAGTCGCGGTAGTTGCCGAAGATCCCGGCAGCCGATTTCAGCGAGTTCAGCGGAGGCAGGAATACAGCGCCTGCCGTCTCGCCGCTGACATCAGCATTCTGACCGCGAATCTCCTGGAACCCCTTGGCGATATCAACAACTTCGTCAGCTTTCGCCCGGTTGTTGGTGTATGCGAGCCAGTAGAACCCGGTGAAGCCGACAAAAAGCACCGAGGCTGCTGCAGCGGACACTGCGAACTTGAGCTTTTTCGCCCGCTCGATGCGAACATTGTCCCCGGCGAGCCCGGCTTCCCGGAAAACGACCGTCTTCAGGAGATCGCTGGCGAAGAAGTTGCGGGAATATCCGTTGTGAACGGAGAGCACAGGCGTACGGATTTCGTATTTCTGGGATGCGGCTGTCAGAACCGCGTTGAAGGGCACGGCCTCCTGACGGCTCGACGTCATGAACACGCCCCGCACCTGAGGCGCGGTGGAGAACTTGTCCTGATGCAGGCTTGTGGTCAGGAACTCGTTCAGCAGGTCGCGCAGACCGGCCAGCTGACGGGAAAAGGTGTAGAGCTTGCGCCGCGCCATTGTGGACCTCTGATCGACAATGCGGTCGAGCATCTGGTCGTTGACGCGATCAAGAAACGCGTCATAGGCCTTGGCAAATTCCTCCATCCACGCGTTGGCAGAGCTTTCCGGCTGGAGGTCGAACGAGAAGCCGAACGGTTCCTGCCGCTGGCTTTGTGGCAGCCCTGCTACGAACTCGTTGAAACCGTCGAGCAGATCAACCTTTGTTACCAGAACATGGACCGTGTAACGCGTTCCAAGCGCTTCGGACATCTCCACTAGACGCGCATGAAGAAGCGCCGCCTTGTTGTCGCGCACCTCAGGGGAAGACTGAATGAGATCAAGGACATCGATGCAGACGATGGCTCCGTTGATCGGCCTGCGCGGACGGTACTCCTGAAGAAGGCCAAGGAATTTCTGCCAGAGCAATGCCGATACATCGAGGACATTGTCGGAAAGACTGCTTCGCTGATGCGTCAGGATTTGACCGGCGACGTCAAAAAGAATCGCATCATCTGTGACCCAGTAGTCCACGTCCTGCGTTTCGGAAACCTGCTTGGCGTCCTCCTGCGAAAAGAGATGGGCGAGCGGGAATTTCAGATCGGATTCGACGATCAACGACGTCTTTCCGGCCGCTGGAAAACCGAGCACCACATACCACGGCAAAGCGTAGAGGGAATCGCGGCTCCCCTTGCAGCCATCCATGCCCAGCCAACTGGTACGGATGGTCGCCATCGCGTTTCGAAACGACTGTTCGAAGGCGCTGATCCGCTCCTTCATGGGATCGCGCGGCTTGTCTTCCTGCTTTTTTTGGGCTTCCCGCTCCTGCTTCCGCTTTCGATAGAACTCGGTGACCAGATTGTTGAGGCCCCAGATAAAAATCGCGGCACTGATCGCCACAAGTCGGAAAGTAACAGGCTCGAGAGGTCTGTAACCGGAGATTGCAATCTTTGGGCCAAGGAACCAGATCGCAATGCATACAAAGAGAGTGAATACAAAACTTGCAAACAAATAGGATCTGACTGCTGACCATATACTGAGCACAAATTTCTTCAGAAAGCCAAATATCTTCGAAACAACGCTCGAAATCATGGAGAAATACCCACCAATATTGAGTCAAAGCCAAGAAAAACCGCATGCAACCCTGAATCTAGTGACAGTTGCAACATGGTTTTATTTATCAATTTATTTCCGATTATATGTCGACATTAGGCTTGTCAATGACAACAACATACTGTTATGCAATTCAACATGATTGCCGCTTCGGCATCTTGAGGTATTGAAAACCTCAGAAACAAATTCGTTTTCATAACCGGTCGTTAGACGGCTACCAATTTCCGGTAGTGCACGAGAACGTTCCGGAATTTATTGAGGAGGTTTCAAATGGCCGGAAAAGAAGGCTCAGTTGCTCCCAAGGAGCGGATCAACATCCGTTACGTGCCTGCAACCGGTGATCAGCAGGAAGAGGTGGAACTGCCGCTGCGTTTGGTCATGCTCGGCGACTATCTTGGCCGCGAGGACGATACGCCGCTGGAAGAACGGGACGTCCTTTCCGTCGACAAGAACACCTTCAATTCTGTCATGCAGGAAGCAGGGCTTTCGCGTGAACTCAACGTCAAGAACACCCTATCTGACGATGAAGACGCTCGACTGACGGTCAATCTGAAATTCAAGGGCCTCAAGGATTTTTCTCCGGACGAAATCGTCAAGCAGGTCCCGGAACTCGAACGTCTGATCGAACTGCGCGAAGCGCTGGTTGCGCTCAAGGGACCGCTCGGAAACATCCCTGCCTTTCGCAAGCGCCTGGAACAGATCCTCGAAGACGAGGATTCCCGCCAGAAGCTGATTGAAGAGCTGCAGAGCATTGAAACACGCGCCGACAACGCGAAACGCGGCCAATACCTGAATGGGGCCGCTGCATCCGATAACGGCGAAGCACCTGAGGGTGACGGTACATCAGCCCCCTCTGCAGATGCAGACGAAGACGGCGCCCGCCCTGATTTGAATAGCTGATTTTGGCGGCCCTGCGGGGCTGCCCAAACCCAAATAATTGCGCCGGTTTCGGCACTTGAGAGAGAGTACAGAAATGACACAGACAGGCTCGGCCGCGGCAACTGCTCCGCGGACAGGCGATGCTGCGCATGTATCGCTTCTCGACCAGATCATGGAAGAGACACGCATCCAGCCGGATGATTCTGAAAGCTATTCCATAGCGCGGCGGGGCGTTGAAGCCTTCATCGCGGACATGATTTCCAGCCGCAAGCCAGGCGAGCGCATCAACCGCGTGCTCGTAGACCAGATGATCGCCCAGCTGGACGAAAAGGTGTCACTTCAGATCGACGAAATCATGCACGACAAGAGCTTTCAGGAGCTCGAATCTGCATGGCGCGGCCTGAAACTGCTGGTGGATCGCACGGACTTCCGTGAAAACATCAAGATCGACATTATTTCAGTATCCAAAGACAAGCTTCTGGAGGACTTCGAGACAAGCCCCGAAGTGGTTCAGTCCGGTCTATACAAGCATGTCTATGCTTCCGGATACGGCCAGTTTGGCGGTGAGCCGGTTGGCGCGATGATTGCCAATTACGACTTCGGCCCAGGTGCACGCGACATAAAACTCCTCCAGTATGTCGCCGCTGTGGGTGCGATGGCGCATGCCCCGTTCATTGCAGCCGCCGCCCCACAGATGTTCGATGTCGACGACTATGTCGACCTTCCGGCGCAAAAGGACCTGTTCTCGATTTACGAGGGCCCGCGCTATCGCAAATGGATGGGCTTCCGCCAGAGCGAAGATTCCCGCTATGTGGGCCTAACCTGCCCGCGCTTCCTGCTGCGGATGCCGTATGACGCGGAAGAGAATCCGATCAAGTCATTCGTCTACAACGAGAATGTCACCAAGGATCATGACAACTATCTTTGGGGCAACACGTCTTTCCTGATGGCAACTCGCCTGACGGAGTCCTTTGCCAAGTACCGTTGGTGCCCGAACATCATCGGCCCGCTGTCTGGCGGCGCCGTGTATGATCTTCCAGTCCACGTTTATGAAGCGTTTGGCCAGCTGGAAGAAAAGATCCCGACTGAAATCCTGATCACCGACCGGCGCGAATACGAGCTGGCGGAAGAAGGTTTCATCGCGCTGACCATGCGCAAGGGATCCGACAACGCGGCCTTCTTCTCCGCGAACTCTGCCCAAAAGCCGAAGATCTTCCAGAACACCAAGGAAGGCAAGGCAGCGGAGACCAACTACAAGCTTGGTACCCAGCTTCCCTACATGATGATCATCAACCGCTTGGCACACTACATCAAGGTGCTGCAGCGCGAGCAGATCGGCAGCTGGAAAGAGAAGGAAGACCTTGAGCGCGAGCTCAACACCTGGCTCAAGCAGTATGTGGCCGATCAGGAAAACCCGCCGCAGGACGTTCGCTCCCGCCGCCCGCTGCGCGCAGCGCAAGTGGAAGTATCGGATGTCGAGGGCGATCCGGGCTGGTACCAGGTTTCCCTGAAGGTGCGTCCGCACTTCAAATACATGGGTGCCAACTTCGAACTCTCACTTGTCGGCAAGCTCGACAAGGATGATTGATCGGGGGATGTGTCGTGAGACGGAGAACGGACACGACCGAGGTATGGAATAGCCGGAACCGCGCTGCGGCCGGCAGCCTGTTTGAACGACTGGTCCTTGATGAAGAGGACCGGTCGGTCGACAGCACGGGGACAGAAGTCCAGGGCACCGTGCGGTCGATCAAACGGCATTTGCTGCGCCTGTTGAATGCCCGCGAGGGCGGCGCAGCCTCTGCCCCGGAGCTTGGGCTGGTCGATTTCAACGTCTCCTCCGTGGAATCCAACGACCTGACCCAGCACATCGCGGCCTCTATTCGGCGCTGCATTGACCGGTACGAACCACGTGTTCGGGTCCGAACCGTCGAGTGCTCAAAAGACCCCGACCGTCCGCTTGACCTGAACTTCCGGATCGTTGCCGACGTCCCGGCCGGAAACAACAAGGAACTTGTTCAGATCGACCTGCTCATGCGGGACGGGCGCGCCGCCCATATTCGCTAGATTTAAGACGCTAATTTCAGGGCCCGAAGCCGGTATTCGGGATGGTTTTGACACGTGAGATCACGATACTTTCAGGACGAGCTTACATACCTTCGGGAAAGCGGTCGGATGTTCTCCGAAAGCAATCCGAAGCTCGTCAAGTATCTGTCGGAGCGCTCGACCGACCCTGATGTCGAACGCATTCTGGAAGGCTTTGCCTTTCTGACATCCAAGCTTCGGGAAAAGCTGGATGACGAGCTGCCGGAACTGACCCATTCGGTCCTGAACCTTCTGCTGCCGAATTTCCTGCGCCCCTTCCCGTCTTCGACCATGATGAAACTGGCGCCGATCGAAAAGGCAATCACAGAACGTCAGGTTGTTCCTCGCCATACGGAGATCCTCTCTCGCCCGGTTGACGGCGTCGTGTGTCCGTTCAAGACGACATCGGACGTGGAGATCTATCCGCTTGAGATCGAACGTCAGACAATCGAACGCTCCCGTCAGTCGACCACGCTGCACATCGATCTGGAAACGCTGTCGGGCTTGCCACTGTCGAAGATCGACCTGAAGAACCTGCGTCTCTGGTTTTCCGGCGACGAGGTCACCGCACAGACACTTTATCTGTGGTTCGGTCGATACCTTTCCTCCGTCGAAATCACGCCAACGGGGGAAAACGGATCCGGACCTTCCTTCCGTCTACCGAAGGATCTGATCAGGCCGGGTGGATTTTCCCCGAACGAGGCAATGCTGTCTGCCGGAAATGCCGCCTATGAGGGCTATCGGCTCTTGCGGGAATATTTTGTCTTTCCGGCAAAGTTCCTCTGTTTCGACCTGCTCGACCTTGGTCGGCTGTTCGCCCAATCGGATGCGCTTGGGTTCCGTATCACTGTGCGCTTCGAGCGCCCTCTTCCGCCGGACATCAAGGTGCGTCCGGGGACAGTGCGGCTCTATTGCACGCCTGCGGTCAATCTCTTCAGTCATGACGCTGAGCCGATGATGATCAATCATCGCCGGCTGCATTACCCGCTGCGCCCCTCCTCCAACGCCAAGAAGACCATGAACATCTTCTCGGTGGACCGTGTGATGAGCTGGCGATCGATAGAGGATCCGAAAACCGGATCGCATCTTCGGGACTATCCGCCATTTGAGTCCTTCCATCACGAGGTGGAACGGGCACAGGGTCTGAAGCAGATTTACTACAGGCTCAGAATGCGTGAGGCGCTGCAGGGCGCTGGCATGGATCACCTGCTATCCTTCGTGCGGCATGACAATTCCCCTGTCGTGCCTGACCATGAAGTTCTGTCAGCCGAACTGACCTGCTTTAATGCGTCTCACGCCCACGAGCTTGGCGGGGGTGACATATGCGTGCCGACCGAGGATACGCCAGCCTACGCCCAGTTCAGGAACCTCGACCAACCGACCCCTCCGGTGTTTCCGCCGCTCGACGGCAGCTTGTACTGGAACATGATTTCCAACCTGTCGCTGAATTATGTCTCACTTCTCGACAAGGATGCATTGAGCGCGGTTCTGGCGGTTTACGATTTTCAGGCTCAGGCGGACCGGCGGGCCGAAAGGACCAGCCAGCGCCGGTTGAGCGGCCTGTTGTCCATCCACACGAAACCCTTTGACAAACTGTTCCGCGGCCAACCGGTGCGCGGGCTTCTGTCCACTATGAAACTGCAGGAATCCGCCTTTCAGAGCGAAGGCGACATGTACCTGTTTGCGAGTGTTCTTGCCGAATTCTTCACGCTCTATGCCAGCATCAACTCGTTTCACGAGCTGATCGTTGAGGGCGCGGAAAACAACGAGGTGTACCAATGGCCAGCGAAAATCGGTCGGCAGCCGATTATCTGACGGACCGTTTGGTCCAGGATGCCCGCACCTGGTCGTTTTTCCAGGCGGTGGAGCATATTCAGCGCCTTTATGACGGCGGCAACGAAGTGGGGAGCCACCTGTTGCCGTCTGACGAAAAGATCTTCTTTTCGGTCGATCACCGCCTCGGTTTTCCGATTTCCGACATCAATCGCATCGAGCTGCCGCTCTCACCGAACACAGATCACAAGAGCGGCAATGGTCCGGTTCCTGACTTTCCGTCGGATATCAAGCTGAACGGCACTTCCAATGCCGAACTCGCCCAGCCGTTCCAGCTGGAAGTTGCCTTTTTGGGGCTACACGGAGCAAACTCGCCCCTACCCTCCTACTATCAGGAAACGATTGCCCGCTATGACGCGGAAGGCTCTCTCCTGAAGGGCTTTTTCGACTTCTTCCATAACCGGTTGATCGGCCTGATGCACCGCACGATGCGCAAGTATCGTTACTACGTGCGCTATCAGCCGGAGGCGCAGGACAACTTCTCGCAGAACATGTTCTGCGTATTCGGGCTGGCGGATCGGGAAGCACGGGACACCTCTTCGATCAACTGGGCCCGACTTCTGACCTTTACAGGCATTCTGGCCTCCAGAAACCGCTCGCCGCAGGTGGTTGCGAGCGTGGTAGCCCATGCCTTCTTTCACGAGGATGTGGAAGTGGAGGAATGGATCCAGCGCAAAGTGGACATTCCCCTGAACCAACGCTCGGCACTCGGGACACAGAATTTCCAGCTCGGCGAGAACGTCGTTATCGGTGACCGGGTTCCCGACATTGCCAGCAAGTTCAACATCTATCTGAAGAACCTCAGCTTTGAGCGGTTCCAGGACTTCCTGCCGAGTGGCAAGGACCATGCGGCGCTCAAGCAACTGATCGAGTTCATGCTTCGAGACCAGCATGCTTACGACATCAAGCTGGGCCTTGCCCCCCGTCAGGCACGGCCGCTCGACTTGTCAGATTCCGATGAAGGCCACCTCGGTTGGTCTTCCTTTCTTGGCTCCGGAGATGCCGGTCAGCGTGATGTGCTGATCACGGCACGATTGTGAGGAGGCTGCCATGAAAATGATCCTCGCCGTCAACAATACGACCAATCTGGAAAGTGGTATCGCCGCGACTTCGGTTTTCGAAGCAAGCGGTGGCGTCATAGGCTCGGCTCCCGATGCCGACTGGCAGCTGATGGACCGGGCCGGATCGGTGGCGGACTTCCACGTCAAGATCTTCCAGCAGGACGGCCATTTCTGCGCGACACCTCTCGACCGCGAGGGGATGATCGTCAATCGCTCGTCCCGACCCATGCGCCCCGGCTCGACCTTTTCCGTCTCGGATGGCGATACGTGGAACATCGGGGATTTCAATGTCTCGGTCTACATCGCGGAGAGCGAGAAGTCCGCATCCGGCGGCAAGACACCGGGCGAACAATGGGCGGGCCAGTTCTCGTCCATCGAGACCCTCGTGCCCGGAAGCCTGCAGAACGACGACCGGCGTGAGCAGCTGAACGCGGAAGCGATCCTCGCCGACTATTCCGAAGCCGATGATGAAAAGGCCGAATTTTTCGCCACGCGGGATCGCGCCGTCAAGGAAGCGCTCGATCCGATCACACATTTGAACAAGGTTTCACAGAGCCTGGAAGACGACAGCACGGATCCGGTTGCTCTGTTTGATCGCAAACGGGGGACAAGCTCGATGTCCGATGACAAGACATTGATCGACGATTTGAATATCCGGCCTCAACAGGGCACCGACAGTCTCGGGCTTGATGATCCGATGGCGCAGAACGCACATTTTTCCGGACCAAGACCGACCTCGAATGGCGAGGATCTCGACAGCTATCTGCAGGAATTGACCCAAGCCGGCTCGCGCAGCATCAGCCAGATCCGGGCGCGTGAGGAATGGCATGACGGCGTAAAATCCGGAAACTTTGACGAGGATCAGCAGGTCGACCATGTGGTGTTGCGCCCCCTCCTCAACGCCATGGGCCTGCCGGTTTCGGACATGAGCGTTCCGGAGGCAAACCGCGTTGCACGCGAAACCGGGGAAGCCATGCTGGCGGCCATTATCGGCCTGATGGAAATCCACAATCGCCAGGGCGGTGACCGCAACAGCCTCAACGATACCCATCTGCATCCGGTAGAAGACAATCCGCTGCGTTTGGGCATGACGCCGGGTGATGCTGTTCGGGACCTGTTTCTGGTTCAAAGCCCGGTGCATTTGAACGCGCCCGCTGCAATCGAGGAAAGCCTTGCGCAGATCACGGCGCATGAGGAAGCCAGCCAGACAGCCATCGAGGCTGCCCTTGATGCCGTGCTGGGCGCGTTGTCTCCGGCCCAGCTTTCTCGCCGCTTCGCCCGCTACAAGGGGCATGCGCCGAAGTCCGGTGATGCCGATGCATGGCACTGGCAGATGTACCAGCACTATTACAGCGAGATGAAGTCTGACCGCCAGCGCGGACTGGGTCGCATGTTCTGGGAAATCTTCCGTCAGGTTTATGACCGCGAAATGCGGAGCAAAACGCTGGAAAGCCAGTTCGGGAGTGCGTCCGTTCATGACCTCTAGCGGGTTTGGTGTGCAGCGTATCTTCAAGTTTCTGATCGTCTTGTCGGCGATCGCATTGGTGTGCCTGCTTCCCGGATGCGGAGCGCAGGAAATTCCGGGCAAGGTGATCAAGGTCATCAAGGACCCGAAAATCCCCGTTGGCGAGCCGAAGGACCAGCCCTCGCTCGTCGACATCACGGTCTATTCCGAGACTGGAGCCAATCGGAACGAAGGCGGGGAATCTGTTCCCATCGACGTTTGGGTCTTCCAGCTGAGCGATGACGGCAAGTTCTTTCAGGCCGATTTCGAGACATTGGTCACCGATCCGAAGGCCGTTCTCTCCACCACCTTTGTCAAGGTGAAGGAGGTTCAGGTGGAGCCCGGACAATCCAAGACAATCAACGAACTGGAACTGGAAAAGGACACGACCTTCATCGGCATCGCCGGTGGCTACATGGAACCGGACAAGGTCGATTGGCGAACGGTGGAAGCCGTCAAGTCCAAGGGAGAAACCTACAAGCTTCTTGCGGTCATGAACCGCCGCAAGATCATCACGAACCTTCACCGCTGAGTACGCGCAAACACTGCAGGATCGCTTTCGAATGTCATTGAGAAACCATGTTGTCTGGCGGGACGGGCTGTTCTTGAAGCCCCACCACTTTCAGCAGCAACAGCGATACATGGAGTATCTGGTCAAGACCCGGGCCGACACGCTGGACCCGTATCAGACCGGCTTGTCGCGTATCCGGATCAATCTGGAGAATCTTCTGCATGGCAAGGTTCTGGTTGACCACGCGCAGGGCGTTTTCCCGGACGGTTCCATTCTGGACATCCCGGGGGAAACCAGTCCGCCGGACGCACTGGATGTCAGCACGCGCAACATCGTCGACCAGAGGGTCTATATCGCCCTGCCCCTGCGCCTGAACGGCGTCCCGGAAATCGAGGATGCCATCCAGCCGCAGGACAACACCCGCATGCGGTCGGTCGATCAGGAAGTACGTGACAATGCCTCTGCCGACACCGAGCCCTTCGTGGTCGGTGTTGCCCAGTACCGTGTCCGGCTGATGTTGGAAGAAGAAGACCGCTCCTCCTATACCTGCCTGCCGATTGCCCGCATTCGCGAGAAGCGTTCTGATGGCAGTCTGGTTCTGGATGACGAGTTCCTGCCAACTGCGTCCAATCTGGAAGCGCTGCCGACCTTGAAGAAGGTACTTGATGACTTCGTCGGTCTTCTGCAGCAGCGCGCCCGGCAGATTTCGGCACGTCTGGGGTCTCCCGGACAGCGCGGGGTATCGGATGTTTCGGACTTCCTGATGCTGCAGACGGTCAACCGCCTGTGGCCGGAGTTCCGGCATTTGTCGACCATTGCCGGCGTTCATCCGAAAGACCTTTTCATGACCTTCGGAAAGGCTGCCGGGGAACTCGCCACCTTTTCCCATGACCAGCGCATGCCACCTCCATGGCCTGCCTATCACCACGAAGAGCCACGCATCTGCTTCGACCCGGTGATCTCGTCGCTACGCCAGTCCCTGACGGCGATCTTCGAGGCCAACGCGATTGCCCTGCCGCTCTACAAGCAGAAATTCGGCATCTACACGTCACCGATTGCAGATCGCAGCCTGATGGAGAACGCGATCTTCGTCATCGCGATCAAGGCCAGCGTGCAGCTTGAGAAGCTGGCGCGGGACTTCCCTGCCCAGACCAAGGTGTCGTCCATCGAAAAAATCCGGGAGCTTATCCAGCTCCACTTGCCGGGCGTTGTCCTGCAGCGCCTGCCCTCGCCGCCCCGGCAGCTGCCCTACCACGCCGGGTTCACCTACTTCCAGCTCGACCAGAATTCGGCCGGTTGGGGACACATGACCAATGCCAGCGGCTTCGCGTTCCATGTCGCCGGCACGTTCCCCGATCTCGACATGCAGTTCTGGGCGATCCGAAATGAAAGGTCATCGTGATGAACGAGGTCGCAAGCATTTTTGAAATGGAACCGGCCAAGACGGTCGACGCAACCCCGGCAACGACGCAAAAGAGTCTGCCGCCGTCGCTGCAACTGAGCAATCGGCTTGCCTTTCCGCTTCGCGGCAACAGCGTCAACAAGATCGTTGATGCCAGCCAGTCGTTGCTCGCCCTGATCGCCCGGATTCCGGATGTGTCGGAATTCAACAACATCGACCACCTGCACCGGGACATCAAGGCAGAGATCGAGTCACTGGAACTGGAACTGCACCGGGAAGGATATGACCGCGCGACGATCCTCGCCCATCGCTATTGCCTTTGCTCGGCGATAGACGAAGCCGTGATGTGCTCGAAATGGGGTGAGGAATCCGACTGGTCAGAACGCAGCCTTCTGGCCCTTTTTCATTCGGAAACCTGGGGCGGCGAAAAGTTCTTCATCGTTCTCGGCCGCCTGATGCGTGATCCGCCAAGATATGTCGAACTCATCGAGTTCCTCTACCTGTTGCTGTGCCTTGGTTTTGAAGGCAAGTACCGGGTGATGCACAACGGGCGCACCCAGCTGGAAGACGTCATCCGCGAGGTTCACGACGCCATCCGCAAGGAGCGCGGCGATGCGCCGGAAACTCTCGTCTCATTCCGCGACAAGGTGTTCGACAAGGTCCACTTCATCCGCCGCCAGACCCCGGTTTCCTACATCTGGATCGTGTTCGCCTGTCTGTGTGTGGCGACTTTCGCCGGGTTCTACTACGCGATTGACCAATATACCGACACTGTCGTCGAACAGTTGAAAAACATGCTTTGATTTCTGGAGTTTAATATGGCTCGACTGGATATCCGGTCCCTGATCGACCGCCTCAACACCTGTTCCCGCCGCGCGATCGAAGAAGCTGGCTCGGTGTGTGTTGCCAAATCCCACCGCGAAGTGACCGTCGAGCATCTCCTGTCGGTTCTCCTCAAGCAGCCGGGCGCCGATGTCAGGATTATCCTGAAGGACAACGGGGTCGACCCGGACCATCTGCATGAAGATGTGGAACGGACCTTTGCGCGCTTCCGTCAGACCCAGTCCGACCGCACGCCGACCTTCTCGCCGTTGCTTCTTGATCTCCTTCAGGATGCGTGGATCATCACCTCCGTTCAGCTGCAGGAACCGGCCATTCGCTCCGGCGCAATCCTGCTCGCCATTCTCGGCGACCTTGGACGGTATTGCGACTTTGCCTATTACGACCGGCTGTCTCCACTGTCGCCGGACGACCTGACACGCCGTTTTGCCGGCCTTACGAACGGGTCTGTCGAAGAACAAAATGCCGGAGTCCCGGCGCAAGGGGCCGCATCTTCAGGTGGTGCCGATCCGTCCGGAGACAGCGCCCTTGCCCGCTTTGGCACGAATTTCACCGACCTTGCCCGCGAAGGCCAGATCGACCCGATTTTCTGCCGCGACCGGGAAATTCGCCAGATCATCGAGATCCTGTGCCGTCGGCGCAAGAACAATCCGATCTGCGTTGGCGAGGCCGGGGTCGGCAAGACGGCTCTTGCTGAGGGCTTTGCGCTGAAAGTGGCCGAAGGCGATGTTCCCGAGGCCCTTAAGGGCGTGGCTGTCTGGGGACTCGACGTTGGCTCCCTGCAGGCAGGCGCATCCATGAAGGGTGAGTTCGAAAAGCGCCTGAAGGCCGTCATCGAGGAAGTGAAATCCAGCCCTGATCCAATCATTCTCTTCATTGACGAAGCCCACACGCTGATTGGTGCGGGCGGCGACAAGGGCGGGTCGGATGCGGCCAACCTCCTGAAACCGGCTCTTGCCCGCGGCGAACTCAAGACCATCGCCGCGACGACCTGGAGCGAATACAAGACCTATTTCGAAAAAGACCCGGCCCTCACCCGCCGCTTCCAGCTGGTGAAGCTGGACGAACCGACCGTGGAAGATGCAGTCATCATCCTGCGCGGCTTGAAAGCGTCCTATGAGAAGGCGCACGGGGTCTACATTTCCGAAAAGGCGCTTGAGGCGGCTGCCCGGCTTTCTGCCCGCTACATCACCGGTAGACAGCTGCCGGACAAGGCTATTGACGTCATCGACACTGCTTGCGCGCGCGTCACTGCCTGCTTCGACTCGCTTCCGGCCGAAATGGAACGGCTGATGCAGGAACAAAAGGCGCTGGAGCGCGAGCGCCTTGGCCTGTTGCGCGATCAGGCTCTTGGCACCTTGCCGCAGGACCAGCAGGACCGCCTCAACTATCTCGATAACCGCGAGGGTGAGCTTGTTGCCGAGATCTCCGAGCTGGATTCCAGACTGGACCACCAGCGCGAACTCGCTGGCGAACTCGTTGTTCAACGACGTTCACTCCTTAATGGCGGCGAGCAGGCAGAAGGCGTTGAGAGCCTTTCCCGCGCCGAACTTGACCGTATCACGCGGGAGTTTGGTGCCATTCGCGAACAGGATAGGCTTGTGCCCATTGAAGTGGGGGCTGCGGAAGTGGCCGCCGTTATCGGCGACTGGACCGGCATTCCGGTGTCTTCCATGGTGGAGGATGACTACCAGCGTCTTTTGACGCTGAGCGAAACCATGAAACAAACCATTCGAGGGCAGGATCATGCCCTCGCTGCGGTGGAAGAACGGTTGCGAGCCTCCCGGCTGGATCTGCACCGCAAGGGGCAACCTCTTGGCGTCTTCCTGCTGGCCGGACCTTCCGGCGTCGGCAAGACCGAGACAGCGCTGGAGGTTGCCCGCCAATTGTTCGGCGGGGAACAGTTCCTGACGACGATCAACATGTCCGAATATCAGGAACGCCACACGATCTCGCGCCTGATCGGTTCTCCCCCCGGCTATGTCGGTTATGGCGAAGGCGGCATCCTGACCGAAGCCATTCGCAAGAAGCCCTATTCCGTCGTTTTGCTGGATGAGGTGGAAAAAGCGGACCCGAATGTTCTGAACCTGTTTTATCAGGCCTTTGACAAGGGGGAACTCGCCGATGGCGAAGGCCGCCTGATTGATTGCAAGAACGTCGTTTTCTTCCTCACCAGCAACCTCGGATCGGATCAGATCGAAAACTGGGTGGCGACTGCCGAAGAGGGCAAGATCCCCTCGCCCGCCGTCATGGGACGCTCCTTGCAACCGC
Source organism: Roseibium sediminis (assembly GCF_008711325.1). Classification (GTDB taxonomy): domain Bacteria; phylum Pseudomonadota; class Alphaproteobacteria; order Rhizobiales; family Stappiaceae; genus Roseibium; species Roseibium sediminis. Next base: position 145,401 of record NZ_VXDB01000004.1, on the reverse strand, counting down.
TTTTTGCCCAGCATTTCAAGCCGGCGCTTTTGGCCCGTATGGAGCCGATCGTCTATCTGCCGCTCTCCGACGAAGTTATGGCAGAGATTGTCGGGTTGAAACTCGATGCGCTGTGCCAGCTTTTGAAGGACAGCCAAAAGATCACGTTGACCATCAGCGAGGCTGCGGCCGGACGCGTGCAGGCCATGTGTGGTGTATCGGCCAACGGGGCCCGCTTTGTCGATCAGGTTATCCAGCGCCAGCTCCTGCCGACCCTTTCGCTTGAAATTCTGGAAGCCGGGCAACGCGGCGAAACCCTCTCCGACATTCTCGTCGACTATGAGGAAGACAAGGGCTTTGCCTTCCAGACCAGCCTCAGGCAGGAGGAAAACGAGGAGCCCAGTCTGGAAGCCGTTCAGGAGGCTTAGGCTGTGCTGCGCCGAACCATGACCGCAAATCTGGAACGACCGCTTCTTGAGGCCCGGACCTCTGCGCGTCTTCACGCAGCGCTTGCGCATGGGGCAATGGAGCTGTGCGAGGCGCAGTCCGTTGCGTTTTATGTCGTGGACGCGACAGGACGAACGCTTCGCCCTCTGGCAAGCGAAGGCACCTATGCGGTTGGCAAACTGCCTGATCTCGGACTTGGCTGGGATCGGCAACAGTCTGATGTCGTGGCGGCCCTTCAGACATCGGTGATGTTTGCGCAAGGCCCCAGCGCCCCGGAAACGGCGGAAACCTTCCGCCAGCAGATTTTCGCAACGCGCGGCTGGTTGCTTGCCCTGCGTCTGGAAGTTCCCGGTTCTGACGGCGAGCCTTCCATGCTGAAGGCCGGCTCCGGGGTTCTTCTAGCCAACCTTTCTGCTCCGCCTCCCCGTGACATGGAGCTTGTGCGCGAAGCGCTCAGTGAACTCTTCGATGTATTCCTGAAACTGCGCCCGCTGGTTGATGCCTATGAACACAAGGACGAACCTCGGGTTTCACAAAAGGAAAAGCAGGCCGAAGGATGGGCCCGGCTGAATGCCGCACTTGCAGAGAGGCTTGTCGGCACATCGGCGCAAGTGAGTGAAATGCGAAGCCAGATTGCCCGTTATGCCACTCGGGACTACTGCATTCTTGTGCAGGGAGAGACCGGAACCGGCAAGGAACTCGCCGCCCGCGCGCTGCACCGTCTGTCGACCCGGTCCGGTGGCCCATGGGTTGCCGAAAACTGCTCGGCCCTGCCTGAAAACCTGATCGAAAGCGAGCTGTTCGGCTATGAAAAAGGAGCCTTTACCGGCGCTGATCAGGCTCGCGAAGGCCTGATGATGAAAGCGTCCGGAGGCACGTTGTTTCTCGACGAGATCGGCGATCTGCCGCTATCGCTTCAGGCCAAGCTCCTGCGCGTCCTGCAGGAACGCAAGATCCGTCCGCTTGGTGCCCGCACCGAGGTCGAGGTCGACTTCCGCCTGATCACGGCAACCCACAAGGACCTGCGCAAGGCGGTGGAAACCGGCACTTTTCGTGCCGACCTCTATCACCGGATCGCGCAGCTGACACTCAAGCTTCCGCCGCTTCGCGACCGGTTCGGAGATATCACCTATCTTGCGCGCTATTTCCTCTCGGAGATGGCAGCACGCGAGGACCAACCGGTCAAGCTCCTGTCTGATGACGCACTTGAGCGCCTTGAGGCGCATCCCTTCACCGGGAATATCCGCGAACTCCAGAACTGCATGATCCGGGCAGCCCTTCTGGCGGTGGACGGATCGGTGATAACCGGTACCATCATTGACGAGGTCCTGCATTCGCTCGCCGTGGGCACGCAGCCCCCAGCATCAAGTGAACCGCAAGCTGCCACACTGGACGCACAGATCGGTCGCTCTGGCCTGCCCGATACCCTCGCTCTCGTCGAGCGCGATCTTCTGACCCGCTGTCACGAACAGTTTGCCGGGAACCGCCAGTTGATGGCCTCCCATCTCAAGATCCCGCGCCGCACCCTTGCAAACAAGCTGGCCCGCTATTGCATCGGCTCTGCCGACACTGATGCGACCGAGCCGGACCCCAAAGGACACTGACATGCCCTCAGCTTCTCCCTTCTCGCGCCAGCTGTTCAGCTCCCTGCTTCTGGGGACGGCTCTTTGCCTTTCAGCCCAAGGGTCGGCTTCTGCCCGTGACGTTGCTGACAAGGCAATCGAGGCCTGCACGCAGGAACCGGACCGGTTTGATCGCCTCGCCTGCTTCGACGCACTTCTTGGCACGCCAAAATCCGTCATTGCCGGAAAGAAACCGATTCTGTGGACACCGGAGACCTCTTCCGCGCCCGCACCTTCAAAATACGAGAACTTCGGCCCGCTGGAACGCATTGCCCACGAGATGGAAGACGCACGGCCTTCCGGCGACCAATCCTGGCAGTTCCGCTATTCGCGCGTCGGGCAACCGAGCCTTCGAACGCTGCAGGAACTGATTGTCGATGTGCGGCAGGCGGCTGAACAGCCACTCCCGGCGGATTTCGGTGATGAAAGCGGCGCAATCCTGCCGGAAAAGGCGGCTGCAGCCTTGGTGGAGCGCAGCCCGGAGGACACTTTGGAGCCGGGAACCGCCAACATTTACCTGACCATGGGCGAAACACTGCCAGCTGATGCTGCAGCAGACGAGCGCAAGACAATCCTGATGCTCTCTTGCGAAGCTGACATTACGACCGCACGGCTGATGCTTCCCAGTGAGGCTCCAGTTCGCCGGAACCAGGTGGAAGTGCGTGTCGACGGAAACATTGCCGAGCGTGATATCTGGCAGACATCGGAAAATGACCGCGTGTTGATGGCAGCGCGTGGTCTGGTCAGCATTTCGCACATCACGAAATGGATCCAGTCCGAGCGGCTTCAGTTCGACGTCGTCGTTGATGGCCGGGAAAAGGCGATTGTCTTCGAGACGTCAAACCTGAAGGAACTGCTCCAGCCGCTGCGCCGCGCCTGCCGTTGGTAAAGGCCAAACCCTACTCAGTTGAGGTCCTTCAAAAGACGGCCATGCTTGCGGGTCTGACGGACGATATCTCCAAAGGTCTTGTGACCCTTCGAAATCAGGATCGGCAGCATCTTGCAGAGGACTTCTGCCGTTGCACGGGCATCCCCAAGCGCTGTGTGCCTGAGCTCTGGCGGAATGGTGACGCCGAGACGATCGCAGAGTGCATCGAGCGTATGCTTCTCCGTGGTTCCATAGAGCACGGCGGACAACAGCACAGTGTCGAGAACCGGATGATCCCACACAAGGCCCGATGTCTTGCCGTGCCGTTGCATGAAGGCCATGTCAAACGGCGCATTATGGGCGACGATAACGGAATCCTTGGCAAAGGTATGAAAATGGCGAACCGAGGTCACAGCATCAGGCGCGCCTATCACCATGTCATCGGAAATGCCATGCACCTTGGTTGAGGCCGGCGGGATCTTGCGGCCCGGATTGACCAGCTGATCGATGATCTCGCCCGGCACGATCTTGCCATTGACCACGCGCACGGCGCCGATCTGGACGATCTCGTCCTTGTTGGGCATCAAGCCAGTGGTTTCCGTGTCGAAAACCGTGAAACTCAGGCTTTCCAGTGGCCTGTTTTCCAGCTCATGCCCACCATCAAGCTCAGACAAGGCAAAGTCGTAGACGAGCGGACGTTCGGCTTCGGGCGTGATGCGGGCGTGGGTGTTGTCCACCAGCACCATGTAGCCTTGCACGTGTTTCAGCTTTTTCAGACGCAGTTCAAAGCACAGGTTATCCCGGGCGCAGCGCACCTCGCTGACCACTTCGGTCAACGTCTCGGAAAGCTGATCATGGGCCTTTCGCATGTCAGCTTCATTGAAATAGTCGAAGATCGATGCGCTGAGGCGCGGGACATGTACCTGACCCAGCACATCTGCCGCCTGCCCGTCATAGAGGATGATCTTGTGGTTCGGGCTGATCAGGATGATGGCGACCGGGATTTCTGTCAGCAACAGTGCCAAATGCGCCCGTTCCGCCGCCAATCTCGCCGTTTCTTCCGCCCCCGCCTGCCTGACCTCGGAACCGGACTTCACCAGCAGTCCGGAGACAGCATGAACTGCGGGCGCCAGATCACCGAGGTAGCGCGCCTCGTGAAGGTCCACGGCTGCCTCCACATCCGTATGCGCGCGGGTGCGCATGGCGATGGCGATTTTCTCGATCGGGCGCGCAACGTTTTCATCGAAGAGAAGCCAAAAGATTACAGCGAGTGCTGCAACGCCAAAGGCCGCCACAACGCCTGAAAACAAAAAGGCTGACGCGACATCCTGCCCGTCCAGCCTTTGATACCCCCAATAAAGCGCTCCTCCCACCAGTGCCGCCCCGGCCAATGCCAGTCCCAGAAACATCAGGAAAATGCGGAGGCGGAGGGAGAGCTGGGTGAGCATCAGACCGTTCCGCACACCGTTGTCAGAATGGCGTCCTCTCCCGGCACCTTGATCCAGTCGGCTCCGTCGACGGTGCCATCATCATCAAAACTGATTGCATCAGCCAGCGCCGCCCGCTTTTGCCCCGGACAGTCGGTGATCACCATCATCTCGTTGATGGGCGACCAGCGACCGAAGAAATAGACCTCGGCGAGCTTTACGCCGGGATGATGGGGGTGGGTGCGGATTGTTGCGATATCCACGGCCGCAAAACGCTCGACATAGGGCCAAACGTAGGTCCATGGGCGATAAACCGCCTTGCTCTCAACCGTTTGAGCCACAACCACACCTTCGGGCAGCGTGGCTTTCGTGCGGGAGAACCAGTCATATTCGCTGTAGATTGTTGTGGCGATCATGACTGCGCCTGCAGCAACCGGTGTCAGCCAACGGGGAAAGCGCCCGCCCAGCACCCGGTTTGCCAGCAGCACGACCCCGGCTGCTGCCAAACCGGCGATGAAGGTTGCGATCAATTCCAGGAACATGTCATCTCACTCCGCTTCAGGCCGAGACCGTTGCGGTCGATGGTCCTGAAAGTTATTCCACTTGCACCGTAGTCGGACACTGCCGACTTCACACCTTGAATCTGCAGATCATGCCAAGTGTCTGTTTTATTGCATACCCTTGCTTTCGGTGAATACCGCCCTTAACCCAGCAAGCCGGTCCCGTGGCCAATGGCAGATTGCATGGTCTTCACCACCACAAAGGCATCGCGCAGGTGGCTTCTTTCGAAATCCGACAGTTTGGACGGAAGCAGGAAGTTGTCTGGCTTGTTGCCCTGCTTGACCAGCTCGGCCTGATGTAACAGCCGTGTTTCGGCGATCAGGTCATAGGCGTCCAGAAGATCCCCTGCCCCTGACTGACTGAGCTGCCCGAGTTCCCGTGCCTCGACCAACCGGGCCCGCGTGTTCACCGCGCCAATGCGCCCGCGAAGCGCGTAAACCCGCGCTAGGTCAACCACAGGCACCACGCCATTATGTTTCATGTCGAGCGTATTCTTGTGCTCGCCGGACCGGATCGTTGCCAGACCGCGCAGGAGGCTAAGCGGTGGCTGGTGCTTCAGAGAGTTGGCGATCATGTGGGCGACGAAGATCGAATTCCTTGAAGCTGCTTCCAGCGTTGTTTCCTGCAGGTTTTCAAACAACGGCAGGTGACCGCCAATCGGCCGCAGGTCAAACATGACGGAAGAGAGCATCTGTGCCATCGGATCAGGCTTGGCGATCCAGCCTTCGAAATAGGATCTCCAGACCCGCATCGGCTGGCACCAGCGCGGATTGGTCGCCATCATATCACCGGGGCAGTAGATGTAACCGCAGGTGTCGAGGCCGTCGGAGACGAATTTGGCGAGATCGGCAAAATAGCCATCGCGTTGCTCGTCTGTCACCGCGTCATCAAGAAAGAGGCAATTGTCCTGATCGCTGACGCCGGTCTGTTCCTGACGTCCCTGCGATCCGCAGGCTAGCCAGAGATAGGGAACCGGCGGCGGGCCCAGCTTTTCTTCCGCCAAGGCCAGCAAGCGGCGCGTTGCTGTGTCTGCTATATCCGTGATCAGGCGCGTGACGACTTCATGGCGACTGCCACCGCCCACAAGCTGCACCAAAAGCTTCGGAATACGCGCGGTGACCCTGGCCATTTCCTCAGCAGATGCGGCATAGGCGATCTCGCTGACCATATCTGCGGAGCTGACGGCCTGATAGCGGGTGAGATCCGTCTGCGTGATGATGCCGACGAGCCTGCCACCCTCGACAATCGGCACATGGCCAATGCGCCGTTCCATCATCAGGTGCAGCACGTCCGAGCCGATAGCCGACGGACTGAGAGTGAACGGTGCTGCCGTCATGATATCCGCAACCGGGGTGTTGAACGGAAGGCCTTCCGCGAGCACCTTGCCGGACAAATCGCGGACCGTGACAATGCCTTTCAGGGCCTTGTCTCCCGCCGTGATGCACAGGGACGACACATGCTTGTCGCGCATCATGCGGGCAGCGTCCTGCACAGGTGTCTCCGGCAAACAGGTGAACGGGTTTGCCGCCATAAGCGTCTCGGCTCGGGTCGTCGCCAGCTCTCGCCGATGAGGTTCGCGTTTTCCTGACCGGTCAAAGAACCGTCCGATCACGTCATGTTCGGCGATGAGTTTGCGGAAGATGTCCGCCGGCACGATCAACAGCGTGCTGTCTTCCGAGGCCTGCGCAGACGTGACCGCCAGACCGCCATGCATGAGGCCACGTTCACCGAATGAATTTCGAACACCAAGAAGGCTGACCGGCGCGCCGTGTTCGTCGCGGATCTCGATCACTCCGTCGTGGATCAGGTAGAGGCCGGGCAGCCCGTCGCCAAGAGCGTAGACAATCGTGCCTTTTTCAACGCGCTGGACCTTGCACTCGCGCGCAAGTCGGGACTGAGCATCCGGGGATATGGAATCGTAGGGATGAACCGATTTCAGAAAACCGAGGATTTGCTCAGGTGTCAGGGGCATGGGCGTCGCTCTGAAATCAAAAGAAAAGTCCTGCCCGGTTTACACCGGACAGGATCTGATTGGAAAGGAAGGCCGACTTCCCGGCCTTCCCATAGAGGCTTAGTGAGCCTGTGCAGTACCTGCACCGCGCGGGACGCGAACGCTCTCGACCAGCTTCTCGATGTCCGCCGGGATCGGAGCGGAGGACTTCGATACGAAGTAGGCAACCGCGAAGTTGACCAGCGCACCAACCGCACCGAAAGAGGTGGACTTGATCGTGCCGAGCAACGGAGCAGCATCGGTGAAGCTGTTCGTGTCCGGAATGAAGAGCCAACCCTTGTGCAGGAAGATGTAGATTAGGGTCACGGAGATACCTGCGATCATGCCAGCTACCGCACCACGGCTGTTGACCTTGGTGAAGATACCCATCATGAGAGCCGGGAAGATCGAGGCCGCAGCCAGACCGAAGGCGAGAGCCACCGTTTGCGCCGCAAAGCCTGGAGGATTGAGCCCCAGATAGGTTGCGACCGCAATGGCGACAGCCATGGACACACGTGCCCACATCAGTTCGCCCTTTTCGGAGATGGTCGGGTTCAGCCAGCCCTTCACAAGGTCATGCGACACTGCGGAGGAAATTGCCAGCAACAGACCAGCAGCCGTCGACAGAGCAGCAGCGAGACCACCAGCAGCCACGAGACCGATAACCCAACCCGGCAGGTTCGCAATTTCCGGGTTCGCCAGAACGAGGATGTCGCGGTTGAAGTTGGTCAGCTCGTTGCCTTTCCAGCCGTTTTCTTCTGCACGTGCCTGAAGGGACTCAGCCTTGTCGTTGTAGTACTGGATCTTGCCATCGCCGTTCTTGTCTTCCCAGCCGAGAAGACCGGTCTTCTGCCAGGTCTGCATCCAGTCGTACTTCGGATCGTTTTCGATCGTCTCGATGGAAACAGCTTCACCAGCAGTGCCGTTCGGCCACATCATGTCGGTGATGTTCAGGCGAGCCATTGCACCAACTGCCGGAGCGGTGAGGTACAGGAGCGCGATGAACACCAGCGCCCAGCCAGCGGACCAACGAGCGTCGGACACCTTCGGCACGGTGAAGAAGCGCATGATGACGTGCGGCAGACCTGCAGTACCGATCATGAGCGACAGGGTGAACAGGACCATGTTGAACGTGTCACCGTTATGCGTGGTGTACTCGTTGAAACCCAGTTCAACCAGAAGGCCGTCCAGCTTTGCCAGCAGCGGCTCGCCGGAAGCAACATGGTCACCGAAGAGACCAAGAGCCGGGACCGGGTTGCCAGTCAGCTGCAGGGAGATGAACACTGCCGGAATGGTGTAAGCCGTGATCAGAACGACATACTGAGCCACCTGGGTGTAGGTCACACCCTTCATGCCACCGAAAACGGCGTAGGCGAACACGACAGCTGCACCGATCAGAAGGCCGGTTGTGTTGCTGACTTCAAGGAAGCGACCGAAGGCAACGCCAACGCCGGTCATCTGACCGATAACGTAGGTTACCGACGCGATGATCAGGCAGACAACAGCCACGATACGTGCGGTCTGGCTGTAGTAGCGGTCACCGATGAACTCGGAAACGGTGTACTTGCCGAACTTGCGCAGATACGGAGCAAGCAGCAGGGCAAGAAGCACGTAACCGCCGGTCCAACCCATCAGGAAGGTGGAGTTGTCGTAACCGGTGAAGGCGATGAGGCCAGCCATGGAGATGAACGAAGCAGCGGACATCCAGTCAGCAGCCGTTGCCATCCCATTGGTGACCGGGTGAACGCCGCGACCTGCAGCGTAGAACTCGGAAGTGGAACCCGCACGGGCCCAGATCGCGATGCCGATGTAGAGGGCAAAGGAGCCGCCCACAAACAGCAGGTTAATGGTAAACTGATCCATGTTCTCTACTGCCCTTATTCTTCATCCACGCCGTGTTCACGGTCGAGGCTGTTCATGCGCCATGCATAGAAGAAGATGATCCCGAGGAAGACCAGGATCGATCCTTGCTGGGCAAACCAGAAACCAAGATCGGTTCCGCCAACGGCAATGCCGCTAACCAGAGGGCGCAGCAGGATGCCGAGCCCGAAAGAAACCAGCGCCCATATGATGAGGCTGATCACAATGAGACGCAAATTGGCGGACCAATAAGCATTACTGGATGAGTTGTCGGACATGTAGGCTCCTCCACTTTGTCCTGTTTATTCCCCGTGCAACCGGAGACGTGGAATCTCCGCAATCCCATCTGACGACGCTGGATTATTTGCTGAAACATCCCCACCGGGTCGTCGCGCTCCCAAACAAGTTCGGAGCAAAACGATTTAAAGCCCTGATCCCTGCCGCCGCTTGACTACCGGTTTCCCACACCGGCTTCCGACGTTTTCTAGACCCCAGGAATTACGGGTCAGTTGGAATGCGAAAACGCCTTGGATCAAAACTTCCCAGCCAGCAAACCCCCATGCCGGTTGATAGAATCATTTGCACCTATCTTTAATTGCATCCGCGTGTTTGTGCGAAACGCCAGAAAAGATCAACCATGCACGCAGGCCCAGAAAGCCGGGTCCATGATCAAGGTGGACAATTTTAGTATCAGCAGTTGCAGGGCGTACAAGCCTACTTAGGTATGGCCGACTTAAGTCTAATTTAACTTTTCCATCAGGATTTCTGCCGATTTTTGATACACCACACCCGCCGGAAGGTGCTTCACGCAGCGGCATTTCGAATTAGCAATTGGGAGCATTGCCCTTGAAATCGAGGCCAAAGCACATGTCTGGTCAGAATTTGCATTCGCCCACCTCCTCGCGCTCTGCCCGGCACCAGGGTGGAATATGCCAATGCCATCACCGTCCGCCGAGGGCGCTTGCTAAAATTCCGGAGCATACCTTTGACCTTTCGGAAGGCATCAGCCAAGATGCCGCCCGATCAAGCTCGGAGACATCTAAATGAGTGACGGAATTCCTGGTTTTTCCACTTTGGCCATCCACGCTGGTGCACAGCCGGACCCTTCCACCGGTGCGCGGGCAACGCCGATCTACCAGACGACATCCTTCGTCTTTGACGATGTTGACCACGCCGCATCGCTGTTCGGTCTGCAGGCTTTCGGCAACATCTACACCCGCATCACCAACCCCACGACCGCAGTTCTGGAAGAACGCGTTGCAGCGCTGGAAGGCGGCACGGCTGCCCTCGCCGTCGCGTCCGGACACTCCGCACAGCTCCTGTGCTTCCACACCATGATGCAGCCGGGCGATAATATCGTCGCGGCCAACAAACTTTACGGCGGATCGATCAACCAGCTGAAGCACTCCTTCAAGAGCTTCGGCTGGAACGTGAAGTGGGCAGACCCGTCCGATCTCAGCACGTTCGAAGCTGCAATCGACGAGAACACCAAGGCCATCTTCATTGAAAGCCTCGCCAATCCGGGCGGTGTGGTGACCGACATCGAGGGAATCAGTGCCATTGCAAAGGCAAAGGGCATTCCGCTTGTTGTCGACAACACGATGGCGACACCCTACCTCTGCCGCCCGATCGAACATGGTGCGGACATTGTGCTGCATTCGCTGACCAAGTTCATGGGAGGCCACGGCACGTCCATGGGCGGTGTGATCGTGGATGGCGGGTCCTTCAACTGGTCTGCCAATGACCGCTATCCCCTGCTCTCAAAGCCGCGCGACGAGTATCATGGCCTCGTGATCCACGAGACCTTCGGTAATTTCGGTTTTGCGATTGCTTGCCGCGTCCTTGGCCTGCGTGACCTTGGCCCGGCCATCTCGCCATTCAACTCCTTCATGATCCTGAATGGCATCGAAACCCTGCCGCTGCGTATGCAGCGCCATTGCGACAACGCCCTTGCCGTTGCCAAGCACCTGCAGGCGCATCCAAAAGTGAAGTGGGTGTCCTATGCCGGCCTTGAGAGTGATGCGCACCATGGCCTGCAGCAGAAATACATGCCGAAAGGCGCCGGCGCCGTGTTCACCTTCGGTGTCGAAGGCGGGTACGAGGCTGGTGTGAAGATGGTGTCGAATACCCAGCTCTTCTCCCATCTTGCCAATATCGGTGACACACGCAGCCTGATCATCCATCCAGCTTCGACTACGCACCGCCAGCTGGAAGACGATCACAAGGTCGCCGCCGGTGCGGGCCCAGATGTGGTTCGTGTTTCAGTCGGCCTCGAAGATGTCGCGGATATCATTGCCGATCTGGATCAGGCATTGGCGTCAAGCTAAGTGCAGCTTTGAAATCCAAAAAAGCAAAAAGCCCGGAATCACTTGTCCGGGCTTTTTCATTTTCTACTGTAATTTTTATCGAACCGGATAGCTGCCCTTCAGCGCCACCAGATAGTCGATGCTGGCGGCGAGAACGAACACTGCAAATCCCTGATGCACGAGAGCGATGCTGAGCGGTACGTTCCAGATCAGTGTCAGGATACCAAACAGAACCTGCAGGCCGATGAAGCCGACCAGATGCCAGGCCGGTCGCATGACATGCATCCGTCCCGAAACCCGCAGAGACTTCCAGGCGAGCAACCCGACAGCAACGACCAACGCATAGGCGACCATCCGGTGCTGGAATTGCACCATCTTCACGTTCTCGAACATGTTGATCCACCAGGGATCCATCACGAACAGACGTTCGGGGATGATGGCTCCGTCCATCAGCGGCCAGGTATTGAAGGTGAAGCCGGCGTTGAGGCCCGCCACCAGACCTCCAAGGAAGAGCTGCAGGAACACGAGCGCCAGAAACGCCCAACCTACCGTCAAAAGGCCCCTCCGCTCGCTTTCAGTTGCCGCTTCCCGAGGCGCCAAGCGCCGTGCAATCCAGAACAGATAGGCGAATATGAAAAACGCGAGTGTGAGATGGGTCGCCAAGCGGTACTGGCTGACATCGGTTCGCTCGACAAGGCCGGAGGCAACCATCCACCAGCCAACCGCGCCTTGAAGACCACCAAGGAAAAGACCGAAAACAAGCCTTGGCTTCAACCAGGGCTCCAGCCGCCCCTGCGCCCAGAACACGACCATCGGGATGAAGAAGGCGACGCCGATGAAACGCCCCAGCAGCCTGTGACCCCACTCCCACCAGAAGATGAACTTGAACTCCTCAAGGCTCATCCCCTTGTTGATCAGCTGGTATTCCGGAATCTGGCGGTATTTCTCAAGCTCTTCTTCCCACTCGGCTTCGCTCAGCGGCGGGATGACGCCATGGATGGGCTTCCACTCGGTGATGGACAGGCCCGACTCCGTGAGCCGGGTCGCGCCACCGACCACAACCATCGCAAGGATGAGCGCGCAAACCGCATAGAGCCACCAGCGGATCAGGGTTCTGTTGCGCTGAATATCGGATGCAGCAATGCCTGCAGTGACTGAAGTATGTTCAGAAGTCGTTGTCATGCGCGTCCCGGATTTGACCTTTGACCGGGTGAGATATAGGTGCACAGGGAAATCGGCAAGTCGTCAGCCTGCGTTTGCGACACTTGACCGCTGGGAAATGGCCATTTGCGCGAGGAACACAGGCATGCCTTCACTCAGGAAATTCATCGGCATGGTGCTGCTGGTGGTCTTTGTCATCAGCTACGCCTTCATCGCCATGGTGGTTGGCGACATGACGCTGCAGACAGCCGATGGATGGGTGGTGTTTGCCTATTTCGCCGTTGCCGGTCTGGCGTGGGTCATTCCGGCCGGGGCCATCATCTGGTGGATGGAAAGAGGCGGGAAAAAGACGACTTGATCCCGAACCCGCCCGCAAGCCAGTTGGCGGCCTTGTAGAGCGCAAATGGCGCGCCTGTAAGATACTGGTCGAGAATATCGCTGGTCTGGTAGAGGCCGTTCAGTGAAATGCGCGGCAGTTTCATCGGGGTCCGCGCACTGGCCGAGTTCAGGACTCCCGGGAACGTCGTCAGCGCAGACGAGAAACCGGACCGTTCGAGATAGTCGGCATCCCGATCGCAGACTGAGAACGCCTTTCCATAAGGATAGGCGAAATGCCTTGGCCGCAGCCCCAGTTCCTGCTCAATGCGCTGCATGCCCTTGTCGATATCGGCCCAGGCATCGCCCTCGGACAAGCGCGCCAATGCAAAGTGGTCATGGGTGTGCGCCCCGATCGTGACCAAAGGATCAGCGGCCAGTTCGCGCAGCTCATCCCATGTCATCATGTATTCATTGGCAAGCGCACCAAGATCCAGACCATAACGTTCAGCCAGCGCCCGAGTGATCGCACGTTGATCCGGCTCCTGAACATCCTTGCCCAGAATATCCATCAGACGGTCGAAGCACCGATTTTTCTCTTCCGGCGTTGCGCAACTTATGGGCCCTTCCCCGCTCTGTCCGCTGATAACCAACTCGCTGTTTTCCGCAACAAGGCGCTCGATTGCCACCCACCAGAGTTCACTGGTGCGATCAATCAGTCCGCTGGTAACGAAAACAGAGAAAGGCGCGTCCAGCTCCTTCAGGACCGGATAGGCAACTTCAAGATTATCCCGGTAGCCATCGTCAAAGGTCAGAACAGCATATCTCTTGCTACCGTAGCCGGTCTTCAGCTGATCCACTGCTTCATCAAGATGCAGGATCTCGTAGCCCTTTTCGCGAATTCGGTTGACCGAAAAGCGCAGAAACTCTGGCGTAATGGAGAGATGGGCATTCGGCCGAAAGGCGTTGTCGGATGCCGGGCGCACGTGATGCATCATGAAAACGGCACCACAGCCTTGGGTGACAGGAGCCAAAAAACGGCCAAGACCGCTGACATTCAGCAGTTTTAAGCCGCTTTTAAACACCCTGTGGCGTCTGTCCATCTCGCTCACCCGATAATCTCTGGGGTATCCTATGATACTGAATGTTTAACAATTATTGCTACTTCTGGCGATGAATTCGCCTTGGTAACACCTCACGTCGAAACGCGGCAAGGCCCCCGGGACCGAAGGGGCAAATATCCATCGCTTATGTACACCTCAATTGTAACCGGGGCAAAGTTTGACAAGCTTCCAGATCAGGATTGAACAGAGCGTTGAGGCAGCGACCGGCTATTGGGGCGCTCTTTCCGGCGATGCGCTACTTTCTCCCTATCAGTCAGTAGGATGGTGTTTATCCTACACGGCAGCTGCCCGCAAGTCCAAGGTACCGGAATGCAGGATAGCAGTCATCCTGCAGGAGGGCACAGTTGTTGGACTCCTGCCTTTTCAACTGACACGTCGCATGGGCATCCGCGAACTAAGCTTTCTCGGAGCAGATAAAGGAAACCAGAATACGGGCGTGTGGGCGAAGAATTTCTATCAGGAAATGACCGGAGAAACCGCGCAACGGCTGCTTGCGGACATCGCGCAGCACACAGGTGCGAACCTGATATCGCTTCAAAATATCCCAGACACGTGGCACGAGCGCCAACACCCTCTTCTTCTTGAGACCGCGACACAAAGCCCCAGCATGATCTTTGTCGGCGAAGTGACCGACGATTTCGACGCATTTTTCAAAGCGACACAGAGCAAGGCGACACGCAAGAAGCTTCAGCGCAAGAAACGGGCACTGGAAGAGGCTGGTGGATACAGGGTGCGACTTGGCTCAACCCCGAGCGAGACGAACGCCATTCTGGATATCTTCCTCGACCAGAGAGCACGCCGGGAGAGCCTGACCGGTATTCCGAATGCCTTTTCGGATGAGGCATCGCAGGAATTTTTGAAGACCCTTGCCTCAATCGATCAGGAAGGACTCACATTTCAGGCATGGGCCTTGGATGTCGCCGACGAACCGCGCGCAACCTACCTGTGCCTTCGTCAAGGCGACACTCTGTTTGGGTACGCCAACAGCCTTGCTCATGACGAGTTCTTTCCGCAAAGCCCCGGTATCGTCTTGCTGATGGAAATCATCCGATACGCGTGTGCTGATCCTGCCATCCGGTTTCTCGACCTCGGACTTGGCGATGAAAGATACAAACATGGCTGGACCGAACCGGCCTCTCTGTCCGACTGTTATCTCGCCGTGTCTGCCAAGGGGAAAGCTGTGGCTGCACTCGACCGTGCCAAGACCCGCCTGAAGACGAGAGTTCGCAATTCCCCGACCCTTTGGTCAGGCATTCGCAAGGCGCGGCGCCTCATGGCACGCGGGCACGATCAGGCCTCTTGACACTGTGGCCAATCCAGCACTCGACGATGAAAATCAGGCAGCGTATCCGGGGCCGCGTCCACGACCGCTGGCCTTCTTCGGCTGATACAGAATGTCGACCTTGTTGCCCGTGTTCAGTTTCAGCACCTTCGCGGCATCGGAAAGATCCTGCGCATACTCATCAGAGCTTGCACCGATGATCACCTGCTCGGCAAAGCCAAGGATGTTGGCGCTGGCCTGAGACCCGTCGATCGCCCCGAGATCAATGACAACGACATCATGTGTCTTGGCCAGAGCCTCAAGCGCCCGACCGAACCGTTCGTCCTTTGCCATTTCATCGGTGATCGGCACTGTCCCCGCCTCGATGATGTGGGCATTGGTTTTGGAATCCCGGTAGATCACCTTCGAAAACACTTCCTCACCGGCCACCAGATCGGAGAAGCCCGGCGCTCCATCGGGATCGATGTCTTCCGGGAAGACCTCGACAAAGACCGCTGACCTGCCGGCCATTGCGGCAGAGCGAGCCAATTCGAAGGCTACCGCGTGTGAAACATCAGGCTCATCAACGCTCAAGACAACATAACGTCCATTGATCTCGTGGCCTTCGGGAAGGACGTATTCATCCTTCTTGCGGGTCGGCTTCGGACCGGCAGCCATCATTTCGTCAGCAGCTTTCAGGGCGGCAGCCATACCACTCAGTTTGCCATTATCCTGTGCGGCCTCGGATTGCGGCTTCAGGTCAGAGACATGGCTTTCAGCGCGATCGCCCCGCTGGGGCGACAAATCGTAGTTGCTGGCAGAATAGAACCCGTATCCGGTCGGCGCGAACGCACTGTCCCTTGCGGATGCTCCTTCTCGTGACGGTGCTCTTCGTCTGGAGCGATCATCACGGCGCTCGTCTTCCTCGATCCATTGGCGAACAACTTCGGGCGGCTCGGACGAACGTGCCCCACGGTGGCCACCGTAGGAAACCTGACGGACGGCGCGGCCGGACAGAAACTCGCGCATCAATACCAATGTGCAGCCAAGCAGGAACGTGATGAGGGCGGCGATGACCGTGGTTGCAAATACCTTGGGTGTATAAGCCTCGACCGGGACGCGGGCCCGGGAAATGATCCGCGCATCTGCAGGCAGAACCTGTGACCGCAACCGGGTGTCAGCCTCACGGAACTTTGCCATGACTGATTCAAGCTGCGATGCCTTGGCATTTGCCACGCGTTGCAGTTCGCTCAGGCGCACCAGATCGTCGTTCGATTTCGCAGCTTCCTGCTTGAGCTCGTTCAGCCGCGTTTCAAGCGCCCTCGCCTGCTGACTGGCAACCTTTGCATTGTTTTCCAATCCCTGCAGCACCTTGCGAGCCTCGGACCTGATCTGGCGATCATAGTCGCTGAGCTGCGAGTTCAGGGCGCGCAGCTGCGGATGGTTCGGCAGCAGCGTGATGGAGAGTTCCGCGATATTCGACTGAATGGCAACCTGACGCTCGCGCAGACGCTGGATCAACGGGGATTCCAGAACTTCCGAAGCCGTCTCAAGCGACCCGCCGGAATTCAGAAGTTCGCGAATGAGGTCTGCCTTTGCCTGTGCTTCTGCCTTGGAGGCCTGAGCTGAAGAATATTCGCTGCTGATCTCGGCGAGCTGTGACTGGGCCAGCGGCACGTTGTCGGTGCCGATCAGGAGATCGGCCTGAGCACGGAAATCCTCGACGGCCTGCTGAGCTACCCGGACCTCATCTTCCAGCTGGGCAATCTGCGGTTCCAGAGAAGATGCTGCCACTTCCGTTGTTTCACGCTTCGCCGATGACTGCAGCGCGATGTACTCATCCAGGATGGTGTTGGCAACGAGCGCTGCAAGCTGAGGGTCTTCAGCGGAATATTCGACCGCAATGACGCGGGAATCCTCAAGACGATAGATCGCGAGGTTCTCGTAGTAGTGCTTGAGGACACGTTCCTCGACCGTGGAAGGAAGCGGCTGACGATCAAGCCCCGCCTCGATCAGCAGACGATTAAAAAGCTTATCGCTCTTGTCGGCATTGAACTCCTCAATGGAAGCGAGATCCAGCTTGCGGACGACCTTGCGTGCAAGATCGGCTGATTTCAGCAATTGCACCTGGCTGGCAACACCTTCGCTGTCCAGAACCGCACGTTCGACCTCAACACCGCGCGACCCGCCGGGGATCTCCGACTCCTTACTCTCTATAAGAAGACGTGCTTCACCCTTGTATTTGGACGGAACGAACTGGAGAACAAAAAGCGTGCCCATGCAGACAAGCACAATGAGCGGCAACAACCAGAACAACGAGCGGAAAATCGCACGAACGATTCCGCCGAGGTCCAGCGCCATATCAGGATCATAGTCTGCGTTACGCGCAGTGCTCATTGCAAAAACTCCACGAGGTCATCGCAACTATGACGAAATAGGGTAAGCGATCAGTTAAACACCCCCTCCCCGCACTGATTATCGCGTTAATATTTATTGCTGCAATTTTTACGCTAAATTTATCGACCTCAGGCAGACCTTCACCTCCCATTAACCATAGATTGCGATTGTGACTTTGCATCTTTGGAGAGTCTTTAATGTCGTTTCGCGCGTTCCTTGTTTTGGTTGTGTGCGGGCTGCTGACCGCATGCAGCGGATACAAGCGCCCACCCACCGCGTTTCATGAGATCCTTACTCAGCCCTATCAGCTGGACTCCAGCGACAGGCTGCGCATCCTCGTGTTCGGCCAAAACGACCTCTCCAACACCTATACCATTGATCAAGCAGGATATATTTCCTTCCCCCTGATCGGCAGCGTGGCAGCACGCGGCATGACACAGCAAGAGCTGGCAACCGAAATTGCCCGGAAGCTGAAGCAGGGCTACCTGCGTGATCCGGATGTTTCTGTTGAAGTGGATACCTATCGCCCGGTCTTTGTCATGGGTGAGGTGCAAAGCGCGGGCCAATATAACTATGTCCCCGGCATGACGGTGCAGAATGCGATCGCGACTGCAGGTGGTTTCTCGACCCGGGCGCAACAAGCCGATGTCGATGTCACCCGTCAGATCAATGGTGAAATCATAAACGGACGTGTTCCCATTTCGGACCCGATCCGGCCCGGCGACACAATCTACGTGCGAGAACGGTATTTCTGACAAGTATCGGGAATTAACCGGGGACTCATCTGTTTTCGATAATGTGCAGGTAACCAACCCTACAGGTCCAAAAAGAGACCCGAGGGCGGAAACAGGGAACCTGCGCAATGACAACGAACACGCTTCGGATTGTCCATTGTGTCCGATCGCCCATTGGCGGCATCTTTCGCCATATCCGGGACCTGGCCGAATGTCAGGTTGATCAGGGACACGAAGTTGGACTGATCTGCGACAGTTCAACGGGCAGCACATACGACAACGCCTTGCTGGACGAGTTGCGTCCACGGCTGAGCCTTGGCATTGGCCGCTTTCCAATGAAGCGCCAGCTTTCGGTCGCGGATTTCAAGGCCGCACACGCCCTCTATAATCATGTTCGCAACCTTGAGCCCGATGTCCTCCACGGTCATGGCGCCAAGGGTGGCGCCTACAGCCGCATCATCGGATCAATCCTTCGCATGAAGGGACAGGACGTCACGCGTCTCTATTCTCCGCATGGCGGCAGCCTTCATTATGATCCAAACCGGATCGAGGGCCGCGTTTATCACACGCTTGAGCGTCTGTTCAGCCGGATGACCGACGGTCTGGTCTTCGTGTCGGACTATGAAAGGGCAGCCTTCGAGAGCAAGGTCTGCCTCCCGACCGCATCAAGCCGCGTCGTCTATAACGGATTGAAGCCCGAGGAATTTTCGCCTGTTTCAGTTGGTCCTGACGCTGTAGACTTCCTGTTCATCGGCATGTTGCGTGACCTCAAGGGCACGGATCTCTTCATTGAGGCCCTCAACAACATCAAGCTCGCGACAGGCACCGCTCCAACAGCACGTATCGTTGGCGAAGGGCCGGATGAGGACCGCTATCGGCGAATGGTCCATACTTATGGGCTTGAGGAGAAGGTCACCTTTCAAGGCGCCATGCCCTATCGCATGGCCTTGCAGCTTGCAAAGACAGTGGTCGTTCCCTCTCGCGCTGAAGCGATGCCCTATATCGTTCTGGAAACGATCGCCGCAGAACGGCCGCTGATCGCTACCCGTGTCGGCGGCATTCCTGAAGTCTTCGGCAAATACGCCGATCGGCTGGTCGAGCCGGGGCATCTTGGCGGTTTGACCGCTGCCATGCTCCAGGCCTTGTCGAACTCCCAGGACATGGCACGCACCGCCAAGGGGCTACGTTCTTGTCTGGCAGAGACCTTTTCCGCCGATCTCATGAGCGAGCGGATCACGGATCTCTACAAGGAGCTCAGGGGTCATCCCGTTCCCAGCAATGACGCTCGTACAGATAAAGCGGTCGATGACGTCGCATCGCATACACAATCCTATTTCGCCAAAACACGACAAATCCGATGACCATTTCAGCCCGCGAAATACTCGATCAAAAAGCACCACCGCCGGCCCCCAACCCCGCGCTGGCCCTCCAGCGCAGGCTGCAGGCGAGTGTTGAAAACCCGTCATGGAAAACCGGAAACGTCGACCCGGAGGTTGATCACCTCCTTTCGCCGGAGGCGCAGGAAATTGCGGATTCGCTTCGCGACGACGGCATTTCTGTGCAGGTTCTGGCAGGCACGGTACGCTTTACCGACCTTTGCATTCTTGTATTTGGTGCTCTTGGATCCGGCATCAGCTACTTGGATGTCATTGGAACGGATCTGCGGCTCGCCAGCGTGATTGCCATTACCACGCTCTTGGCTCTGGCATTCATGCAGGCTGCGGATGCCTATCAGGTGTCGGTGATGCGCCAAAGTGTTTCGCAGCTGGGCCGTGTTCTGGCCGCGGTTGCCTTGGCTTTCGGTACGATGATCGGCCTGCACACAACAACACCGTTTGGCGAAGTCGCGTCACTTGACTGGATTGGGTTCTGGTTCATGGTCACCGCGATCGGCATGACGTTGTTCCGGACCGGAGTCTATTTCTGCGTGCGCCACTGGATGACGCAGGGACGCCTCGAGCGCCGCGCTGTCATTGTGGGCGGAGGCACGGCGGCAGCAGAACTGATCCACGAGCTGGAAGCCCAGAGCGACAACGATATCCGCATTTGCGGCATCTTCGATGATCGCGCCAATGACCGGTCCCCTCCCGTCGTTGCAGGCTATCCCAAGCTTGGAAACATCAACTCTCTCATCGAGTTTGCTCGCCGCGCTCGGGTCGACATGCTGATCGTCTGCATTCCGCTGCGCGCCGAACAGCGCGTCCTGCAGCTGCTTGCCAAACTCTGGATTCTCCCGGTCGACATTCGCCTGTCAGCCCACACAGACAAAGCGCGGTTCCGTAGCCGTGGCGCATCGTTCATCGGCACGGTTCCCTTTGTCGACATGGTGGACAAACCCATCGCCGACTGGGACGGCGTAGCCAAACGGGTGTTCGACCTCTTCTTTGCCACACTGGCGCTTGTCGCACTCACCCCCGTGATGATCGGGACGGCCATTGCGATCAAGCTGAACAGCAAGGGACCGATCCTGTTCCGCCAGAAGCGCTACGGCTTCAACAACGAGATCGTTGAAGTTCTGAAGTTCCGCTCGATGTATACCGAGTTGGCCGATCCGGATGCCAAGAAGGTCGTGACGAAGAACGATCCTCGCGTCACGAGCGTCGGCCGGTTCATCCGCAAGACCTCGATTGACGAGCTGCCGCAACTCTTCAACGTGCTGGCTGGCAGCCTGTCGCTCGTCGGCCCCCGCCCCCACGCCGTCAATGCCCATACGGACAACAAGACCTGGGATGAAGTGGTTGACGGCTACTTTGCCCGCCACAAGGTGAAGCCCGGTGTGACCGGATGGGCGCAGATCAATGGCTGGCGCGGTGAAGTGGACACCCCGGAGAAGATCCAGAAGCGTGTCGAGTGCGACGTCTATTACATCGAGAACTGGTCGATCCTGTTTGACCTCAAGATCCTCCTGATGACGCCGTTCAAGCTCCTGAACACGGAGAACGCGTATTGACCCTTGCGGCCGAAACATATGGCACCCGCCATCCGGGTGACCCCGGCTACTTCGTTTCGACCTATGCGCTTGGAAACGGCGCGCTTTGGCTTGCCATTTTCCTTTCCGGTTTCGTTATTCGCGAACCTGCTCCCTATGAGCTGTATCTGGTCTTTCTCTCCGTTGTCTGGCTAGCCTGTGGCTTGAGACTGCGACGCGAGTTCGGACCGCTTATCGTCTGCATGATGCTCTATACGACGGGCGGGATTGCAGCAGCGCCATTGGCGAGGGAGTTCGGAGATGCAGTCATCTACATCGCGGTGACCGGCTTTCTGGCAGTTACATCGATCTTCTATGCCGCCATTCTGGCCGAAACGCCGAAACGGTACCGAACCATCCAGACAGCCTTGCTGGCCAGCAGCGTATTTGTGGCGCTGGCAGGGATTGCAGGCTATTTCAACCTCTTCCCCGGCGCCGACTTCTTCACTCTCTATGGCCGCGCACGCGGCACATTTGAGGACCCGAACGTGTTCGGACCGTTTCTGGTGCTGCCGATCCTCATCCTGATGCAGGACTTTTTCCGCCGGCCGATCCACTTTAATGGCGCGGCCCTCTTGCTGCTGCCAGTGCTGGTCCTCGCCCTCTTTCTCAGCTTTTCACGCGGGGCCTGGGGAGCTCTGGTCGCTGCCAGTATCATCTTGTATTTTCTTTCGCTGGGAGCAGAACGCCACCCCGGACGCCGGGCGCGGCTTGTCGGCATCGGGCTATTGGGCATTTTCGCCGCGGTAGGCCTGCTGGCCATAGCGCTTTCAATCGACAGCGTTGCAGACATGTTCCAGCAACGCGCGAAACTCGTTCAGGAGTATGACGGTGCCCGTCTTGGTCGCTTTGCCCGCTATGCGCTTGGCTTTGAACTGGTGATGGAAAGACCGCTGGGGCTCGGCGCGCTGGAGTTCAACAAGTATTTTCCCGAGGACGAACACAACGTCTATCTGAAGGGGTTCACCACCTATGGCTGGCTGGGCGGTGTCGTCTACATCATCATGGCTATCTGGACCGTGCGCTCCTTGCTCGGCGTCGTCTTCAAGGCGCGCCCCTGGGCCCCCTTTGCTCAATGCGTCTTTGCCGCTCTGGTCGCTCACCTGCTGCTGAGCTTCGTGATCGACACCGACCACTGGCGCCACATGTATATGCTCTACGGTCTTGCCTGGGGCCTGATCGCTGCGGACAAACTGGAAATACGCAGACGCCATCAGGGGATAATCTCCCCCGGCCACTGATTTAGCGGCTTGCGAAGGCGAAGCGAACGCGATAGGTAGGAGCCGTTCGGGCAGTAGCGCAGCCTGGTAGCGCACTTCACTGGGGGTGAAGGGGTCGTCGGTTCAAATCCGGCCTGCCCGACCATCTTGCGGACATCGCTCCGCCTTCCCCCACTTCATATCCTCGAATTTTTTCGCAAATTTTCCGACCGGTTGACTGATGACCGGCAAAGGCTGTTTGTTGCCAGCCTTTTCCTTCGAAATCCGGCATTTGGCAGCCCGCTTGAGCGGTGCAGATTCCCCTGTTGAAAGTACCTACTGTTGAAATACACCCCGTCTACAACAGGAGTGCCGTAGCGCCATCTAAGCACTTGCGCTTAACTGTTGAAGCATTCTGTAGTTTCCTCTTTCGGAAAGCATTCAACTGTATCGCTCCGGGCCCAAGGCTCCGGAGCTTTTTTCCGACCGTTATCTCATCGGCTTTGCGGAGGGCTGGTCTGAACCACGCATCTTGACCAAGAGGGATCATGGCCGAGACGACGCGTAGCAACGGCAGTCCCGATCAGGCCGCCCTGTCGCGACTTTCCTTGACCTTACCCAAAAACTCGGAAAGCCAGGCAACCTCACGGAAATAGACATCCATGCTCAGGGAGGCCAGTTCCATCAGGAGGGCTTGCGGATTTTCGTTCTGAAATCCTGTTCTCTCCAGGAACTCACGATAATCTTTCTGGAGTGTTCGCGGTACTTGCATGCTGCCCTCTACTCACTCGGTTCTGGTTCAGGCATCTTGGATACACACTACTTGGACGCGACTTGGAGCCTAAGCCTGCAACCGGTTTTGCCCTTATTGTCAAAACTTGCAATTCCCTCAGTATCCCCACTTTTTATCCACAGCCTTCTCTCTTGCCGTGCATTTCCGTATTTTTGCAATTTACACGCGCTTTTTCCTCGTCCTGCAACACGTTAGCTTCAGCAGAATTTCCCAAATCGGAGACATTATGTCCGAGTCCCAGAATGCCGGATTTGACCCGCTCTCACAGAGTTTTGCGCAAGATCCGTACTCCCATTACGCCAAGCTGCGCGCCATTCCCGGCCTGACCTATTATCCGTTCTTCGACATTTGGCTTGCGGCCCGATTTGAGGATGTGACGCGGATCATTACCGATCCTGTCATGGTGCGTTCAATGGCGCACATAGCAACTCCTGACGAGATTGAGACGCAGCGCCGGGCCGGAAACTGGCATGACATGCCGCATCATTCCCGCTTTGTGCAATTTTCACTACTTGACAGCGATGGAGCGATTCACGACCGACTTCGCAAGCAGGTATTCAAGCTGTTTACGCCGGTCATGGTGGGTAATCTCCGACCGGAAATCGAGGCACATGTCAGCGATCTCGTCGACAAGCTGGCCGAGCGCGAGGAATTCGACTTTATCGAAGATCTGGCGGCCCAGGTACCTGGGCATGTGATTGGCCGTATCATCGGTGTTCCCGATGAGGATTGTCCGCAACTTCGGATCTGGTCGGAAAACATTGTCCAGTTTTTCGACATTGACCGGAGCGACGAGCGCAAGGCGTTGGCGGAACGCAACACCACCGAATTCTATCATTACCTCACAGACCTCAAGCACGAGCGTGAGAAGGCACCCAGGGACGACCTCATTTCGCTGATGATCGAAGCCGAACGGCGCGGGGACATGAACGAGGATGAGTTCATCTCCACGGCCATGCTCATCCTGATGGCAGGGCATGGCTCGACCATTGATGTGCTGGGCAGCGGCATGCATGCTCTGCTCAGGTTTCCAGACCAGATGAAGCGCCTGCGCGAGGACCGCAGCCTGATGAAAACGGCTGTGCAGGAGATGTTCCGGTATGAATCGCCCCTGCCCTTCTTCCACCGCTACTCGACCGAAGACGTCGAAGTGGCCGGACAGAACTACCCGGCGAGAACGAAGTTCGGCGTGCTTTATGGTTCCGCCAATCGCGATCCGAAACAGTTCCCGGATGCAGACACGTTCGATGTCGGCAGGACACCCAACTGGCACTCAGCCTTTGGCCGCGGGGCGCATTTTTGCCTCGGCAATCACCTCGCCCGACTCGACATGGACATCGTCTTCACCACCCTGTTTGACCGATTCAGCACAATTGAGCTGGCGGAAGACGATCCCGTCTACAAGCGCGGCCTTTCCGTGCGAGGACCAGAGCGGCTTATGGTACGAATGAGCTGACCGACCAAGTTTTTAGCCCTCATGTTTTGGAGATTTCCTTTTGAGCCTGCGCGCCCTTTCCATCGTAATTGCCCTCACATCTTTCACTTCCTCCGCAATGGCCGAAACCGCACAGGTTGGTCCCCGCCCGGCCTATCTTGTTTCGAAGATGAAGGACGGCCCCTTGAAGACCCGGTTGGAGGCTTGTCTTGGGCAACCGGTCAAGCGGACGGACTTCTCCATCGGGCACCGCGGGGCCGCGCTTCAGTTTCCCGAACACACCGCAGAGAGCTATCGGGCGGCCGGCGTCATGGGCGCAGGCCTGATCGAATGCGACGTGACCTTCACCGCCGACAAGGAACTTGTCTGCCGTCACGCTCAGGATGACCTCCACACCACCACAAACATCCTGACCAGCGATCTGGCTGATAAATGCACCGACCCTTTCCAGCCTGCCGCAAATGGACAAAAAGCGTCGGCTGATTGCAGGGCATCTGATGTGACGCTAGCTCAATTCATGACGCTCTCCGGCAAAATGGATGCCGCAGATGCTCAGGCCACCACACCGCAGGCCTACCAAGACGGCACCGCCGCATGGCGAACGGACCTTTACGCTACCAATGGCACACTGCTTACCCACCGCCAGTCCATCGATCTGATCAGGTCAATGGGCGGCAAATTCATTCCCGAACTGAAAGCGCCGAAGGTTTCCATGCCGTTTGATGGCATGACACAGGCCGATTATGCACAGAAGCTTGTCGACGAGTACAAGGCAGCCGACATTCCGGCAAAGGATGTGTTTCTGCAGTCATTTGACTTGAAGGATGTCGTCTACTGGATTGAAAATGAATCTGAATTTGGCAAGCAGGCCGTCTTTCTCGACGGGCGCTTTGCTGCGGGTCCCTTTGATCCATCCCGCCCGGACAGCCTGTCTCCCACCATGGGTGAACTGAAGGGCATGGGCGTCAATTACATCGCTCCACCAATCTGGGTCCTGCTGGCGCTGGAAGATGGAAAGATCGTTCCCTCCGCCTATGCAAAGGCTGCGAGGGAAGCGGGACTGCAGATCATGACTTGGACGCTGGAGCGTTCCGGCCCGTTGAACGGTGGCGGCGGCTGGTATTTCCAGACCATCAGCGATGCCGTCTCCGATGACGGAATGGTCTATGAAATCCTTGATGTCCTTGCGCAGGATGTGGGTGTTGTCGGAGTCTTTTCCGACTGGCCGGCAACCACAAGCTTTTATGCTTCCTGCGTGGGATTGCCGTAAACGGAGCGACTTTAAGGTCTAAACAAGGGATTGCAACTACACTTCACACAACCATAACTTACGGTACGTGAAGATGAAGGTTATCCCGTTAGAAAAAGCTTGCTGCGAAATCCTGTGCAACTCGCAGCAACCTCTTGAAGCGGAACAGCTTCTGGAACTCATCGACAACGCGGCTTTTACCGCAGGTCTTAGCAACCCGGTGCCTGTCGCGTCCGGGTCGGACGACCTCTTTTGGTTCGACTGCGGGGCATATCGGGTGGAGATCACCCAGAAGGCGGAGCCTGCGAAGCCGACACGATATCTGGCTGCAGCCCTGTCGCAGATCACGCAAGATACCTTTCCAGACGCCGCTTCGAGGGTCACCGCCCATCAGGCGGTCTGTATCGTTTCGGTCTACCGTCCCTTGAGCAGCACTCATCAAGCTTCGGCGGTTGGAGATGACCAACGCGAGGTTTCGGCGCTGCAGACCAGCCAGCAGGTTCTTGCTGCCATGGGCCTGTTGCGAGCTGTTGCGCTTCCTCTCGTCATGCAGCTGGATACGTGTGCGGTCTACTGGTCCTCAAACGGCTATCTGCTCAGTCCCGATACGTTCAGGACCTTTGCCAGCGCGGATTCGCTGACCTTTCTTGCGCTTCATCCGAGTTACTATTCGCTTGGGCTCGTGCGGAATGGCCCGGCCCAGATCGGCATGTTCGCGCTCGGTGCACAGAACCTCATTGGTCATGAAGTCTCATTTGAAGCAGGGCCCTACCCGCAGGATTATATTGCAACGGTGACGAACGGTTTCATCCGTCAATGCGAACGGCAGGGAACCTTGCTCGAAGATGGCGCCACCTTTGGCCCCTCGCCGGACGAGGTATTTCTGGTTTCGCACCAGCAACGCAGCGACAGTGAGCCCTTCTCCGTTGTTCTCTCGCCGGTCCGGAGCCAGATCCTCGGTGTAACGGATAGCGATACAGATGAAGACACCGAGATCGATCAGGATCTCTATATGGAGGAGCTTGGCGGGCTGGATCTGAATGATCCGGTAGATGCAGCCATTCTGCAAAATCTGAAAACTGCTCGGCGAGCAACGAAAGCTGTGACAGCGAACGCAACCTGGACGCAGGTATCGCTTGAACGCGAGCCGGTGATGAAAGTCACAGGCTCCGTACCTTCGGAACAAAGTGACGAAGCCAAGGAGGACCTGCCAGCCAGCGCCTTGAAAGAGTATGTGCCGGCCATCAAACCCGCACCGCCACCAAGGGCATCAGTTCATGAGGTGCGCGAGATTGCCAGGCGGATGCAAAGGCCCATCACAGAACAGACACGTCCGGTGCAGAAAAAAGGCCTCGTTGGACGCCTTAAAAAGCTGTTCGGCTGAATGACGGGGCCGCAGTGCCGAGCAGCACGTCTCGCCTTCCGTGAAACGCTCTAGCGGGCCTGATCAAGGATGCGCTTGCATTCCAGAAGCTCGAACAACGTCGACTGGAGCCGACGAACGTCTTCCTTCGACATCGTTTGAGAGCCAGAGATTTCGGTCTCGACTTCGTCGGCAGCAGGCTCGCCGCGCAACCGGTCCATGAATTTCAGACCGGACAACTTGCTGGCAGATTCCGGCTTTTCCATCGTATCCGGCAAAACACCGCGCGGAAGAGGTTCAGATGGTGCCGCATCCCGCGCAAAGGCTTCGGCAGCTGCCTCTTCGGCTTCCTGCTCGTCCACCTCATTCTGGCGCGCCAGAACTGGCACAGGCAGGCCGTCTTCCCGCCATACCTGCATGACAAAGCGGACGCCCTGTTCTTTCAGGATACGCTGCACACCCTTGATGGTGTAGCCCTCGCCATACAGTAAATGTCGGATACCCTTGAGAAGTTCCACATCATCCGGGCGATAATACCGCCGTCCGCCACCCCGTTTCAGTGGCTTGATGTGGGAAAACCGTGTTTCCCAGAAACGCAGAACGTGCTGCGGCAGATCCAGATCGTCAGCGACCTCGCTGATCGTCCGAAATGCATCCGGGCTTTTATCCGGGGTACTCAAAGGTTCCTACCCCTCTTCAGGTCTTGGGTTCCGGAAAGGCCGAGATGGACATTGTCCAATCGACCTGACCGATTGTCTTGGGAAGTGCGCTTTACGGCCTGTCGGGCGTTTTTGCCCGCCCGAAGACGCTTCAGCTCTTCCCGGTGAGGGAATCGTTGATGCGCTGTTTCAGCACGTTGCTCGGCTTGAATACCATCACTCTTCGCGGCGATATTGGCACCTCTTCCCCGGTTTTCGGGTTGCGGCCAATACGCTCTCCCTTGGAGCGAACCACAAACGAGCCGAACGACGATAGCTTGACCGATTCACCGGTTACAAGACAATCGGAAATTTCGGCAAGGACGCGCTCGACGAGTTCTGAGGATTCAGTGCGGGACAAACCCACCTTCTGATACACAGCCTCGCAAAGATCGGCGCGAGTGATAGTCCTTCCTCCCATAACCTCTCCCCGGCTCTTTATCTCTGATATGTCTGATTTTGTTAGAGAAGTGCTAGTTCAGCGCTACGGTATTGTCTCCCTGCGGGTCGGTCAACAGGAAGTACGGGTTTTAAGGGCCTTCGCAGGAAAAATATGACCCCAACTTTAGTCTGTAGTTGTTACCAGCGTAACAATACCGATCCCCAGGTGAATCCACCACCCATGGCCTCGAGCATTACGAGGTCACCCTTTTTGATACGACCATCACGAACGGCGGTATCGAGGGCAAGGGGAATCGATCCTGCAGACGTATTTCCGTGCAGCTGAACGGTCGTTACGACTTTCTCTGGTGCAATGCCCAGCTTCTTTGCGCTGGCATCAATGATACGCTTGTTCGCCTGATGGGGAACAAACCAATCCAGATCATCGGACGTGATGCCGGTGGCTGCATAGGCATCCACGATCACATCGGTGATCATGCCGACTGCATGCTTGAAGACTTCCTTGCCTTCCATGCGCAGAAAACCAACGGTCTTCGTGGACGACGGGCCGCCGTCGACATAGAGCTTGTCCTTGTGGCGACCGTCGGACCGCAGATGGGCGGTCAGGATACCGCGATCGGCAAGTGTGCCCTCGCCTTCCTGCGCTTCCAGCACCACCGCGCCTGCACCATCTCCAAAGAGAACGCAGGTCGTGCGGTCTTCCCAATCAAGGATGCGGGAGAAGGTTTCCGCCCCAATAACAAGGCACCGCTTCGACAGGCCTGTCTTGAGATAGGCGTCAGCGGTTGTCATGGCATAGACAAAACCCGAGCAAACCGCGTGAACGTCAAATGCAGCACCGTGGGTGATGCCCAGCTTTTCCTGAACAGTCACAGCGGCAGACGGAAACGTGTTGTCCGGTGTTGCAGTTGCCAGAATGATCGTGTCGATGTCCTGCGCGTCGATCCCGGCGTTTTCCAGAGCAGCCTTTGCAGCAGCAACAGCGAGATCTGACGTTACCTCACCCTCAGCCGCGATATGGCGCTGGCAAATGCCGGTCCGTTGAACAATCCATTCGTCCGACGTGTCGACCATGGTCGCCAGCTCGGCATTGGTGAGCACCCGCTCCGGCAAATAACTGCCACAGCCCAGAACGGTTGACCGAATTACACTCACAAATCACCTTCCGATTTTTCTGCTTCGTCTGCAAAGGAACTCCGGTGGTAATGCACCAGGTCCTGCGCGATCTTCTGGGTCAGCTCGTTGCGGACCATGTCATAGGCAAGATCGATTGCAGAGGCGTAGCCCTCGGCGTCCGTGCCGCCGTGGCTTTTGATTACAATTCCATTGAGACCGAGGAAGACACCGCCATTGACCTTGCGCGGGTCCATCTTTTCCCGAAGCCGATCGAAGGCGCTCTTGGCAAAGAGATAGCCGATCTTCGACATCAGCGTGCGGTTCATCGCAGCGCGCAGATATCCGCCGATCTGTTTGGCGGTGCCCTCGGCGGTCTTGAGCGCGATGTTCCCGGCGAACCCTTCTGTCACGACAACATCGACCGCACCTCGGCCAATGTCATCGCCTTCGACGAAGCCCTCGTATTTCAGGGACCGGAGCTGGGTTTCCCGCAACAGGCGACCTGCCGTGCGAACCTCTTCGAGCCCCTTCACTTCCTCAACACCGATATTGAGAAGGCCGACAGTCGGCTTCTTGATGCCAAAGAGAGCCCGCGCCATCGCGCCGCCCAGAATGGCGAAATCAATCAGCTGCTGTGCATCGGCACCGATGGTTGCGCCAACATCAAGAACGATCGATTCCCCGCGCGCGGTTGGCCAGATGGCAGCAATCGCGGGGCGCTCGATATTCGCCATCGTGCGCAGGCAGAATTTCGACATCGCCATCAAGGCACCAGTGTTGCCTGCAGAGACAGCCACAGAGGCTTCGCCGGTCTTTACCGCTTCGATGGAGCGCCACATGCTGGATTTCCAGCGCCCCTGACGAAGGGCCTGGCTTGGCTTTGAATCCATGGCAATTGCGACTTCGCAATGCTGGAACGTCGATGCCTGCTTCAGCTTCGGATACTTGTCCAAAAGCGGCAGAACGACCTTTTCGTTGCCAAAAAGAATGTAGCGAATGTCAGGATGGCGGACGAGAGCGATTTCCGCGCCTGGCAGCACCACTTCAGCGCCGTGGTCGCCGCCCATAACATCAAGTGAAATCGTAATGGTCTTAGCCATTCAAACCGTCAATCTTGCGGCCATCCAAAAGCACATCCGGCTCATTTGCCAGCAACGCTGCCTGTGAAAAGACCTGTATCATTCATAGTACCGGACCGGCGCGAACATACCTGTTTCCAACCGGGAGACAACATTTTTCGCCTATGGCGGGGATGTTTCCCTGCGCGTCACTTAATGTTCGGGGTTTGACTTCAGCTTTGCAAGAGCTGCGAACGGAGACGGCTCACTTTCGTCCCCCTCACTGTCGTCTTCCACAACTGGTTCGAACTCTGCACCGGGCTTGCGGGGAAACGGATCGAGATTGAGAGCGAGCTGCTCGCAAACGAGGGCCCCGAGATCAATCTTGCCGTCAATCATCACATCGGGCGGATCAAGGGATTCCAGTTCGATTTCGATCTCGCCGTCTGCGTTCAGATCCTTGGCCTTGCGCGGGCGCGAAGACACCGCCTCAAGCGTCCGGTCGATTTCGTCCTGAAACTCTTGCTCAAAGTCCTCAAGGGTGACGATGCAGGTTTGCTGAAGCTTGGCCTTGAGCTTTCCGACAACCCGCACGCCGGTCTTGCGCCATGGCTTGAGGGTAAGATCCGCCATCAGGCTGGAAATGTCTGTGATGTCATAGGCCTTGGCAATCGCCTTCAGCTCCTCGGCATTCGGCTGGACAAGAACCTGCTTTTCCGAATCTCCCAGACGGTCCCCGAGAACGATTTGGGAGAATGGAAACTGGCTGTTGGACATGGGACTCGGCTTTCGTCTAATTCGGTGGCGGCAGCGTTTAGCGCAAACTCAGGGCGCAGGCCAGTCAATTTGTCCGTCAATCAGGACATCTGTCTGCTGCGCCGCCAGTTGCTCCGCGGCCCTGATCATGTAGTGGGCCAGAGCCTCCTGTGCCACAGGTTCCTCCGCATCGGGAAACACGTTTCGCCCAATCGCTGCTGCGAGCGCTGCAACATCGCCGTCATTGAGAGCTGAGGAATAGGCTTCGGCCCGGCCATAGAAGGCTTCCCCCATGCGCCGGACTTTCTTGGGAACACGGGTATCGCTGACGCCCATTTCCCGCAGCGAACCGTCCATGTCTTGCATGAAGATGTCAAAGACAGCCTGCGAAAACGCGGCTACCTTCTTCCCCTCGCCCCGCAGCCGGCGAAAATAAAGAACCGCATGAACCAGTACCATATCGAACCGGCCATCGATTGTGTCCGGCACGCAGTACGTCGTATAGAAGGACGGTTGCCGCGCTTGGGCCACGATTTGACTGTAGATGGCTAGCTCGGCATCCTGATTTCGCCGTCCGAAGAGGCCAAAGAGCATGGTGGTCTCCAAGATAAGAATGTTGCCAAAGGGCCCTAACCCACGCTAGGGACTTTGCCAAGAACCGAAAAATGGAAACATGCCAATATCCTGCGTTGGCGTAACAGGAATGACTGCATGAAACTGAAGGCCCAAGCCGTACTAGTTCCGCTGTTGCTGGCTTTGCCGCTCGGCGGATGCTTCACCCAGACATATACCCATGGCCATGTCATCTCCAATGACATGTTGTCCCAGGTTCAGGTTGGTTCAAGTCAGGAACAGGTCGAACTGGTCCTCGGCTCACCGTCCACCACATCGAACCTGAACGGTCAAGCCTATTACTATATCTCGCAGACAACGGAAACGACGGCATTCCTTGCCCCCGATATCGTCGGGCAGCGCGTAGTGGCCGTTTACTTCGATGATGACGGCTATGTGCGCGATATCGGCAACTACGGCATGGAAGACGGCAAAGTGGTGGACTTCATCACCCGCGAGACCCGCACGGGTGGCTCGGACTATGGCTTCCTGACACAGATCCTGCGCGGCGCGGCCTCTCCAAGCGTTGGCCTCTGAGACGCCTCACATTTTCGAACGCATCAAAAAAGCCCGGCAAATCGCCGGGCTTTTTCAGTTTCAGGATCGTATCATCTCATCAGTGGGCAAGGATTGCCAGAAGCAGGAGCGCCACGATGTTGGTGATCTTGATCATCGGGTTCACCGCCGGACCGGCTGTGTCCTTGTAAGGATCGCCGACCGTGTCGCCGGTAACTGACGCCTTGTGCGCTTCGCTACCCTTGTGGTGTGTCACGCCATCCTTGTCGGTAAACCCGTCCTCGAAGGACTTCTTGGCGTTGTCCCATGCTCCGCCGCCGGCGGTCATCGAGATAGCGACGAACAGGCCAGTCACGATCACGCCGAGCAACATCGCGCCAAGCGCCGCGAAGGCGTCTGCGGGAGTTGCAACGGCTCGCACCACGACAAAGACGAAGATCGGCGACAGGACCGGCAGCAAGGACGGGATGATCATTTCCCGAATGGCCGCTTTTGTCAGCATGTCGACCGCACGGCCATAGTCCGGCCGCTCGGTGCCCTGCATGATGCCCGGCTTCTCCTTGAACTGGCGACGGACTTCCTCAACCACGGCACCCGCTGCACGACCCACGGCCGTCATTGAAATGCCGCCGAAAAGATAGGGAAGCAGACCGCCGAACAGGAGCCCCGCCACCACATAGGGGTTGGACAAGGTGAAGAGCGTATCGACATTGATGCCGTGGAAGATCGACCCCTCCGCCGCAGATGCGGAGAAGAAGCGCAGATCCTCCGTATAGGCTGCAAATAGCACGAGTGCACCGAGACCGGCAGAACCGATTGCGTATCCCTTGGTTACGGCCTTCGTGGTGTTGCCAACCGCGTCGAGAGCGTCCGTGGTAGAGCGCACTTCTGCCGGAAGATCCGCCATTTCAGCTATACCACCAGCATTATCTGTTACTGGACCAAACGCATCCAGCGCAACAACCATGCCCGCCAGGGCCAGCATCGTTGTCACCGCAATTGCTATGCCGAAGAGGCCGGCAAACGAATGGGTAATCAGGATACCAGCGATGATGATCAAGGCCGGGAGTGCCGTTGCCTCTAGGGAAACAGCAAGACCCTGAATGACGTTGGTGCCGTGACCGGTAACAGAGGCCTGAGCAATCGAGCGCACCGGACGATAGTTGGTTCCGGTGTAATATTCCGTCACCCAGATGATCAGACCGGTTACGATCAGCCCCACGATGCCGCAATAGAACAGATGGCGGCCGGTGAAGGATGCGGACCCGTTTTCCGGAGCAAAGGTGCGGTCGAAACCGAGCCAGAAATACGTGATGAGGAACAACGCCACTGCAGAAAGCACGGACGTGACAATGAAGCCTCGATAGAGAGCCCCCATGATCGAATTGTTGGTTCCCAGCTTCACGAAGAAGGTGCCAATGATGGATGTCACCACACAACTCGCTCCGATCACCATCGGGAACAGCATCAGCGTAATGGCATCGGCACCGCTGAAGAAAATCGACGCCAGAACCATGGTCGCAACGACCGTAACGGCATAGGTTTCAAACAGATCGGCCGCCATGCCCGCACAGTCGCCGACATTGTCGCCAACGTTGTCGGCGATGGTTGCCGGATTGCGTGGGTCATCTTCCGGAATACCGGCTTCCACTTTCCCGACGAGGTCACCGCCAACGTCGGCGCCCTTGGTGAAGATGCCGCCGCCAAGGCGGGCGAAGATGGAAATGAGGGAGGCTCCAAAACCCAGCGCCACAAGTGCGTCGATCACGACACGATCAGTTGGGGCATGTCCCATGCCCTTGGTCAGAAGCGTGTAGTAGACCGCAACGCCCAGAAGCGCGAGGCCAGCAACGAGAAGACCGGTCACCGCGCCCGACTTGAATGCGATTTCAAGGCCGGCGGCCAGGCTCTGGCTCGCGGCCTGCGCTGTGCGGACGTTCGCACGGACCGACACCATCATGCCGATATACCCGGCAGCGCCGGACAGGACCGCACCGATCAGAAAGCCGAAAGCAGCCGTTGCTGACAGGAGAAACCAGGCCAAAATGAAAACAACCGCCCCGACGGCGGCGATGGTTGTGTATTGACGGTTCAGATATGCCTTGGCGCCTTCCTGAATGGCGCCTGCAATTTCCTGCATGCGCGCATTTCCGGCGTCCGCCGCCATGACGGATTGGATGGCCCAGATCCCGTAGGCAATGGACAGCAATCCGCAAACAATAATAACGAGTTCGGTCATACTTCCTCCTCATTGGTGGGCAGACCCGGTTTTATTATTGTATTTCAGCCAGCCCCTGGCACGACGCCTGCCGACTCCCTTTCGACTCCCGGCGTGTGTATGGCGTTACGATAGCAGCAAAAAGAAGAGGCTCGTCAAGTCTACTGGGGCAGAACGCCGGTATTGCGTAACGGAAACATGTTTTGCACTGCAGCAACCGCAGGGAGAGGACGCCTCCCCCTGCAACATGTTCTCAAATTTGCGCTGCGGCGGATCGGGAATTGTGCTTCCAGAGCCATGCCAGGAGGGCAAGGCACAAGAGCACGAACGGAAACACCAGCGTCGTGACGGAATCCCAGCCGAAGGCATTCAGCAGAGCGCCGGAAGAAAACGAAGCGCAAGCCACAAAGCCAAACACCAGAAAGTCGTTGGTGGCCTGGACCATGTTCCGCTCTTCCGGGCGATAGGTGTCAGTCAGCATGGCTGTCGCGCCAATGAAACCGAAGTTCCAGCCCAGCCCAAGAAGAATCAATGCCGTCCAGAAATGCGCCAGATCTACGCCGGACAGGGCAACCACAGAGCAACTTGCCAGCAACAGAAGACCAATCGCGACAATCTTCTCCTTGCCGAAACGTGCGATCAGGCTTCCGGTGAAGAAACTTGGTCCGAACATGGCGATGACATGCCACTGGATGCCAAGCGCAGCATCGGTCTCGGTCAGCCCGCAACCGATCATCGCAAGTGGCGTTGCCGTCATGACAAGGCTCATCAGCGCATAGGAGCAGATGCCACAGGCCGCAGCCACGATGAAACGCGGTTGCCGCATGATCTCCAGGATTGGCCTGCCACCTGACTTTGTCGTCTGTGTCGGAGGTTTTGGAATATTGATGAAGGACACAAGGATCAGCGAAATGATCGATAGACCGGCCTGCGCCAGATAGGTTCCGGCAAAAAGGATCGGGCTAAACATGTCCTTGGTGAAGATCACGGTTTGCGGGCCAACAACGCCTGCCAGCACCCCGCCTGCCAAGACCCATGAAATTGCCTTTGGCTTGAAGGCTTCACTGGCAGTATCGGCTGCCGCAAATCGATATTGCTGAACAAATGCCCCTGCAAATCCCCCCAGGCAGCAGGCCAGAACGAACAGAGAAAAAGTATTCTGAAAGACCGCATAGGACGCGATCAGGCCGGACACTGCAGCCAATGCAGATGCCCCCATGAACCCGGCGCGACGCCCGTAACGCCGCATCAGAACCCCGGCAGGAAGCGTACCGAAAGCGGTTCCCAGCACCATGGCGGACACCGGCACGGTTGCCAGCGACTTGTCTTCTGCCAGCATCATATAGCCCACCAGCGGGCCCGTCGTAATGACGATGGAGGCCAAGGCCCCGCCGATCGCCTGCGCCATCGCGAGCAGAAAGGCATTGCGACGGGCAAGGCTGTCATCGGCCTGATGGGCCGCTTCGGTCAAAGAAGACATGCTCTATCCTGATTGGCAGTGATGCGGAACGGTCACCTACGGGTTTCCGGATGACCCTAGGAAAACTGACTACACCAACCAAACGAGAGATGCAGTAAAATTTACCTACCATTCAATCGGTAGTCATTTCCAGCAAAAATGTTTCCTTGGCTGTGTAGCCCGGAAATACTGCGGCAATCCCGAGGCATAATCGCTCAGCTGCCACCGGCAGTGAGCGGCCAAAGTCTGTTGATCTCACGTGTGATTTCGTTCAGACGACAATAATCAGAAGTGTCGGAAGCCGGCCAGAGCCGAAGGCGAGCAACCTGCGGGAATATTGGCAAGCTCGATCTTGCCAGCCCCCGTCTTGACCTGCCCGATTGCCTGAACACGGCATCCGATGGCAGCGGCCTGTGCCGCGAATTGATCTGCCTTGTCTTGCGGTATACTGGCGAGGATTTCGTAGTCATCGCCGCCATTGAGGCACGCCATGAATGTGTCGGCGGAAGCTTGCCGTATCTTCTTCAAGGCGTCAGACAGTGGCACCTGGTCGATGTCAATTTCCAGATTCACCCCAGACGCGCTGGCCATGTGAGTCGCATCGGCAACAAGGCCGTCTGAAATATCCATCGCAGCGGTCGCATGATCCAGCAGGAGTGGGGCGAGCGCTGTTCTGGGACGCGGCAGAAGGTAGCGGTCCAGCAGATGTCGCTCTTCTTCCGGATCAAGACGGAACACGGTGACAAACCGATGATCTAGCCGCGCTTTCAGCCCGGCTGCCGCATCGCCTATGGTACCGCTCACGAACAGGACATCGCCAACCCTGGCTCCGGTCCGGCGGACAGCCTTGCCGGTCGGCACTTCACCAATCGCCGTGATGGAAACCTGAAGCCCGCCGGTGGAGCGAATGGTGTCTCCACCAAAGAGGGTAATGTCGAAAGCGGATTGGTCTGCGCCGAGCCCCTTGGAGAACCGCTCAAGCCAGGGCGCTTCCCAGTTATCGGGCAATGCCAGCCCAAGGAGGTATCCGACCGGCCTTGCCCCTTTGGCGGCAAGATCGGAAAGATTCACCCGCAAGGCCTTGGCAGCGATGGCTTCCGGAGTGTCGTTTGACAGGAAGTGGACGTTTTCCGCCAGCATGTCCTTGGTGAGGACCAGATCATGCCCGGCACGCGGTGTCATGACCGAGGCGTCGTCGGTCAGTCTCAAGCTTCCGGGCGTTTCGGCCAGGGGCGCGAAATATTGCCGGATGAGCTCGAACTCACCGGGACGCTGGGCAGTCATTCTTATTCCCCGCTATCGGGCTTCTTGATTTCCAGCTCCGCGCTGCGCAGCTCGCGTGCCAGGCGGTCCAGAACACCGTTCACGAGACCCGGTTCATCTTCCTGATAGAAGGCCTTGGTCACGTCGATATATTCGGAGATGATGACCTTCGGCGGCACGTCCTTGCGACGCAGAAGCTCATAAGCACCAGAGCGCATGATGGCGCGCAAAAGGCTGTCGATGCGGCGCAGCGGCCAGCCTTCGGCGAGTGCCGTGTGAATGAACGGATCAAGAAACTTCTGATCATCCACCACGCCGGACACAATGGACTTGAACCACTGCTCGTCGGCTTCAAGATACTGCTCGCCGTCCAGCTCCTTGCCGAGGCGGAAGGCGGTGAACTCGCTGATCACGCTGGACAGAGGCACCTCGCCCACATCCATCTGATACAGAGCCTGCACAGCAGCCAAACGGGCGACGCCACGCTTGTTGGCCGGGCGGACAGCCTTGCTGGCCATCTTCTTGGGTTCGGCCTGTTCGCTCATGTTATGCTCCAAGACGTTCGCGCAACTTGATCATTTCCAGAGCAGCTTCCGCAGCAAAACCGCCCTTGTTCAGCTCGTTTACACGGGCCCGGGCCCATGCCTGCTTGTCGTTCTCGACCGTCAGAATGCCGTTACCAAGCGCAAGGTCGGCATCGATCACCAGATCCATCAACGCACGTGCGGATTCGTTGGCGACGATGTCGTAATGGGTGGTTTCACCACGGATCACACAGCCCAGAACCACGAAGCCGTCATACATCACGCCGCCATCTTCCATTGCCGTCATGGCCATGGCGAGCGCCGCCGGAATTTCCAGCACACCGGGAACGGAAACCCGGTCGTATTTTGCCCCTGCAGCCTCTAGAGACGCAATCGCGCCTTCTGCCAATGCGTCAGCGATATCCTGATAGAAGCGGGCTTCAATAATGAGAATCTTGGGCGCTGTGGTCATGGCGACGGTTTAATCCTTGTTGGGGGTCGCGACAGGAACCATGCCTGAGCCTTTTTGTCCAGTCCAAAGGGCAAGTTCCCTTGCGCGAATTCGGCGGATATCCTGAATTCTGGTAAAGGTGCCGCTCAGCCGGGTTATTTCGGTTTGGAGAACTCGGCAAGTCGCGCAGCGTATCTGGCCATCATGTCCACTTCGAGGTTGACCTTGTCCCCCACTTGACGCTCTGACCACGTGGTCACCTCAAGCGTGTGCGGGATCAGGAACACCGAAAACAGGTCGTTGTCCGCCTCATTCACGGTCAAGGATGTCCCGTCCAGCGCAACCGATCCCTTCTTGGCGATGAAAGGTGCAAATCCCATCGGTACACGAAACTGGAAATAGACTGAGTCCTGATGATCTTCCCGCTTGGTGATGGTCGCGAGCCCATCGACATGACCGAGAACAAGATGACCGCCAAGTTCCGTTCCCATCTTGAGAGACCGCTCAAGGTTCAGATGCATCCCGACTTTCCAGTCGGATACGGTGGTCAGGGCAAGGGTTTCGGCTGCCGAATCCACTTCAAACCAGTTGCCACCCTCATCCGTTCCCTTGGCGACGACCGTATGGCACGGGCCCCCGCAGGCAATCGAGGCCCCGATATCGATGCCATCAGGATCATAGGATGTCCGGATGCGGGTCTTGAGGCCAGCCGGGATCTTGTCCACGCGCGTGATTTCACCGAGGTCGGTCACGATGCCGGTAAACATGTCAGGCTCCAGTCCGTCTGAGATAGATGAAATTGTCGGACCCGATCACGCCCGCTTCAATCTTTGCAAACTTGGGGTCGGCGATGACATCTTCAAGATTGAGACCATTGAGAACCGGGATGCCACCCTCCCCGACTTCCACGTCGCCGGTCACGATGCACATGTCGTCAATAAGCTCGGCCTTCAGGAAAGCCGTCGCAATTCTGGCTCCCCCTTCCACCATCAGCCGGGTGATGCCCCGTGTAGACAAGGCACTGACGATAACGGAGGGTTCGATTCCCTCATTGCCGACCGGCACGCGAATGACATGCACACCAGCCTTGGCAAGAGCGTCTACCCGAGCAGCCGGAGCGGTATTGGCGCAGATGACCCAGACCGGCACCTCGGCAACACTCTGAACCAGCTTGGAATTGAGAGGAAGACGGGCCTTGCTGTCGATGATGACCCGCACCGGAGACCGGCCTGCCATGCCCGGAAGGCGGCAATTCAGCATCGGGTCGTCTGCAAGCGCAGTTCCTATCCCCACCATGATTGCATCATAGGTGGAGCGAAAGCCGTGGACGTGGCGCATTGAAAGCGGGTTGGAAATCAGAACCTGACCTGCCCCTTCCCGGCCGATAAAGCCATCTTTGGAAACCGCAATCTTCAACAGCACCTTGGGGCGGTGCCGGGTGATGCGCATTGTAAAGCCGGAATAGAGTTCCTGACAGGCAGCCTCATGAACGCCGACAGTGACTTCCAGACCGGCCTCTTCCAGCATCTTGATCCCGCGACCGGCAACCCGCGGATTGGGATCGCGCATGCCGATCACCACGCGTTTGACACCGGCCTCGACAAGCGCCACCGCGCATGGCGGCGTCCGGCCATAATGCGAGCATGGCTCCAGCGTGACGTAGCAGGTCGCTCCCTTGGCCTGCTCTCCGGCCATCCTGAGCGCATGCACCTCGGCATGCGGACCTCCGGGCTTTGACGTTCGCCCGCGCCCGACAACGATCTCGGCGCCCGCCTCGTTCCTGCTCACGACCAGTGCGCCAACGGGCGGATTTGGCCAGACTTCGCCGAGACCTCGCCGAGCATAACGCTCGACAGCAGCCATGAAACGCAGGTCTAAGGATGATTGCGACTGGGACACTCAGGCCGTCTCCGAAAGGGATCTGTCTGGATCAATGCTCTTCGACAGGTCCGTCATGCGGCTCGTTCAACTCGTCGAGCAGAGCCTCGAAGTCCTTGGCCTCGCGGAAGTTCTTGTAAACGGATGCAAAGCGGACATAGGCGACGTCATCGACACCCTTGAGGCCTTCCATCACGTGATTGCCGATGGTTTCCGCCGTGATGTCGCTTTCACCGGAGCTTTCCAGTTGGCGGACAATGCCACTGACCATGCGCTCGATGCGCTCCGGTTCAACGGGACGCTTGCGGACCGCAATCTGCACGGATCTGGCGAGCTTCTCCCGGTCGAACGGAAC
This sequence comes from Roseibium sediminis, assembly GCF_008711325.1. Taxonomy (GTDB): domain Bacteria; phylum Pseudomonadota; class Alphaproteobacteria; order Rhizobiales; family Stappiaceae; genus Roseibium; species Roseibium sediminis. The sequence continues at coordinate 105,036 of NZ_VXDB01000004.1, read as the reverse complement.
CCGGCGCCCGCTGCGCTTGACCACCATCAGTTCGCGCAGCTGGACACGCTCGAACGTGGTGAACCGTCCGGCGCAGGTGTTGCACACCCTGCGCCGGCGGATTGCCGTGTTGTCCTCGGTCGGGCGGGAATCCTTGACCTGGGTTTCCTCGCCGCCGCAATAAGGACATCGCATCTTTCAAAGCTCCTGACAGATGCCCGCCAATTTACGAATAAATCGGGAAGCGGGCCGTCAGTGCTTCTACCTTGGCTTTGACCGCAGCTTCAACTGCCGCGTTGCCTTCTTCACTGTTGGCAGCCTTCAAACCGTCCAACACTTCCGTGATCAGCAGGCCAACTTCGCGGAATTCCGCAACACCAAAGCCGCGGGTCGTCGCTGCCGGGGTTCCAAGACGGATACCGGACGTGATCATCGGCTTTTGCGGGTCGTTCGGAACGCCGTTCTTGTTGCAGGTGATTGCAGCGCGGCCAAGAGCATGCTCAGCAGACTTGCCGGTCAGCATCTTCGGGCGCAGGTCAACCAGCATCAGGTGAGTGTCGGTGCCACCGGACACGATGTCCGCCCCACCCTCGCGAAGTGTTTCAGCCAGCACCTGGGCGTTTTCGCGAACGCTCTTGATGTAGCTCTTGAAGCCCGGCTGCAGTGCTTCCCCAAAGGCAACCGCCTTGGCTGCAACAACGTGCATGAGCGGCCCGCCCTGCAGACCCGGGAAGACGGCAGAGTTGATCTTCTTGGAGATCTCTTCGCTGTTTGTCAGAACCATGCCGCCACGCGGACCGCGCAGGGTCTTGTGGGTCGTGGTCGTTGCCACATCTGCATGCGGGAACGGGCTCGGATGCTCACCGGCAGCTACCAGACCTGCAAAGTGAGCCATGTCGACCATGAAATACGCACCAACCTCGTCGGCAACGGCACGGAACTTGGCGAAATCGATCTGGCGGGAATAGGCAGAGCCACCAGCGATGATGAGGGCCGGCTTGTGCTCGCGAGCAAGCGCTGCCATGGCGTCATAGTCGATCAGGCCGGTCTCGAGGTTGAGACCGTATTGAACAGCGTTGAACCACTTGCCGGACATGTTCGGCTTTGCGCCGTGGGTCAGGTGCCCACCAGCATCAAGGCTCATGCCGAGAATGGTATCGCCCGGCTTGATCAGGCCGAGAAATACGGACTGATTGGCCTGGCTGCCGGAGCTCGGCTGAACGTTGGCAAACTCACAGCCAAACAGCTTCTTGGCGCGGTCAATGGCAAGTTCTTCGGCGATGTCGACGAACTCGCAACCACCGTAGTAACGGCGGCCCGGATAGCCTTCCGCGTATTTGTTGGTCAGAACCGAGCCCTGCGCTTCAAGAACGGCGCGCGAGACAATGTTTTCAGAGGCGATCAGCTCGATTTCGTGCTGCTGACGACCCAGCTCCTTCTGAATGGAGCTGAACAGTTCCGGATCACTGTCTGCCAAAGAACGGGAAAAGAAATCGGAAGTGGCCGATTGATTGGCCGCCAGATCAGTCAGGGACATTGCGCCATCCTCAGTTTGCAAGTTCTAGCCAGTGCGAAGGTGCCAGCGTCTTTGCTCGGTTCCATCACACCCTGTCAATTTCCCCACAGCACGTATCACAGCCCCGCGGAGGAACCAAGGCCCCAACCGACCTGATGGCGAGTGAAAGCGACAAGATCACGCTGAGGTGGAAATCCGCTAATCCCCGTTCTGGGCGAGCTGCTCCAGTCGGCGCTTCAGCTTGCGTATGGCAAGTTGCTTCAGGTCTTCCTGAGAAGCGGACGCGGGACCGAAAACCGACACCTCGACGCCGGTGGCGGCGTCAATCGCGGCAACCTTCACCTGCTGTCCGATCGGATAGAATTCCAGATAGACCGAACCCGGGCCACCAGACTGACGCGTCATGTCCGTCATTCTCCAAATGTCGTTGCCCGGAACGTGTCAGCCCAAGCAAACAAGGCGTGTGACCGATACGGAGCACACGCCTTGTTGAATAGATGCTGGACCTGAAATTTCAAGCCTATTGCAGGCTTGCTGTTACATCATCCACCGGCGTGCCGCTGTAGAGCCCATCGCGGTTATAGACGTCGTCGCGGAAGTGGATCACGCCGTCGGCATTGGCCCATGCGGTGATATAGGTCAGATACAGCGGAATGCTGGTCTTCAGCTTAACGTCTTCACGAGCACCGGTGCGGATGACTTCGTCAACCCGGGCACGATCCCAGTCCGGCGTGGTGGACTGAAGAAGCCAGGTGACCATTTCGCGGACATTCTGGACGCGCACACAGCCTGACGAATGGAACCGGTAGTCGGATCCGAACAGGGTTTTGGACGGCGTGTCGTGCAGATAGACCTGATGCTTGTTGTGGAAGTTGATCCTCACAGTCCCAAGCGAGTTGATTTCACCCGGTTCCTGACGGAACTGGTACTTGGTCGCCTCGTCGGTATTCCAGTCGATCTGCTGCCAAGTCAACTCGTTGTTGTTCCAGTCGAAAATCCGAATCCGGTTCTTCGCCAGATACTGCGGGTCCTGCTTCATCTTCGGGATCAGGTCCTTGCGGATGATGGAGACCGGAACAGTCCAGTACGGGTTGAAGTTCAGCTCATAGATCTTGCTGTTCAGGATCGGCGTCTGGCGGTCGATCTTGCCGACAACAGCCGTGTGGCGCGAGCGTACGCGGCCGAATTCGACGGCTTCGATCTCTGCAGCCGGAATGTTCACCATCACATAGCGATCACCGAGGAAGCCGGACATCGAGCGAAGACGAATCAGGTTTGTTTCAAGCTGGCGAAGGCGAACATCGGCAGGAACGTTGAGGGCAACGATCGTGGATTCTCCCACCACCCCGTCAGGCAGAAGGCCATGGCGCAGCTGGAAGCGGCGAACCGCACCATCAACATAAGAATCGAAAACGTTTGAATAGCCGGCAGTCTGCTGCAGATCACCCGACGCGATCAGGCGCTGGCGCAGCTCAAGCACGCGGTTGTCCTTGGCCCCAATGCGGAATGCCTTCCCGCCACCGGTAACGCGACCCCAGCCGCCGGCCTGAACGATGCGCGAATAGCGGTCAATCGCCACAGCAATATAGTTCGCGGTCTCCGGAGAGAGTGTCGGCGAAGTGGATTCCATCGCCTGGAGGCTCTGGACGGTGCTCTGGAAATTATCCTGCCACTCGACCCGCTGATTGTAACTCTGAAGAGCCTGAAGCGGAGATTCCGCCATCACTGGAGAGGAAACCGTTCCAAGGGCGACAATACCAGCGGTCGCAGCAAGGTTTTTTCTGGAGGCAAGCGCCTTCAGGGCATGGACTAGTTTGCTTGGGAACACGGTCATGTGTTCACTCCCACTTCAATTCGTTTGATCGACTAGCCAGCCCGCCAAGCCCGGCTTTCGACGAGAGACTGTATCCGGTGACACTTAACAAATTCCCGGCACTCGATGGATGCAAAATGGAGACAATGCCCCATCAAAATACATCACCGCCTCTCGGCCTTGAAATCTTCGCATATACGGATTCCAGCAAGACATAAGTCATTCCAATGTGTCGACATCATGTCCTTTCCGGGACCGCTAAGTCATATGAGTGAAGGAATACAGGACTCAGCAGGCTTCATTGTCCCGACAAACAACAAAAAACGCCGTTCCGGAGCCCGGAAACGGCGCTTTGTGATTTTGATGACCCGGTAGTCGCTTAGAGGCGATACAGGATCTGGTCGGTCCAGAACCGCTCGAGGCGGCGAAGGGACTTGTTCAGGTTTGTGAAATCTTCGCGATTGATTTCACCAACCTGCTCAACCGACAGCATGTGACGCTCATAGAGATCGTTCACGATGCGAGCCACTTCCTGGCCCTTGTCCGTCAGACTGACACGAACGGACCGACGGTCCATGCGGGAACGCTGATGGTGGATATAGCCGGTCTCAACAAGCTTCTTCAGATTGTAGGACACATTGGAGCCCAGATAGTAGCCACGGGTGCGGAGTTCGCCCGCCGTCAGCTCTGCATCACCAATGTTGAACAGAAGGAGAGCCTGAACGCTGTTTACGTCCGAACGCCCCATCCGGTCGAATTCGTCTTTGATTACGTCAAGAAGTCGTCTGTGCAAACGCTCAACGAGCGTCAGAGCTTCGAGGTACAGCGGCTTGATGTCCGCCTCCTCTTCGTTCTGTATCACAGCATCGACTGCCCTATTAGCGGTGATCATTTTTTGCGCCTCTTATTATCCTGTCATTGGTGGTTGTTTTTTTCTTTCCACCGTGACTGAAGATTACAGACTCGCTTCTAAGATCCGCTTAAGAGACACACTAAATCATAAGTTAAAATTCAGCGCTTCTTTTCGAATGCCTTCTCAAAGACTCGTTTACCTTGTTCCTCGCAGGAAGTTAACGATCGCAGAGAAATCAGATCCTTGCCCGCCGTTCTTGCAGAAGACGTCATACAGAACTGACGCTTCGGCACCAAGCGGCGTCGCGGCGCCGGCGCTTCCAGCAGCTTCCTGGGCAAGCTTAAGGTCCTTTAACATCATTTCAGCCGCAAAGCCGGGCTTGTAGTCATTATTGGCAGGTGATGTTGGCACCGGGCCTGGGACAGGGCAGTAAGAAGTTAGTGACCAACATTGTCCTGAGGCTGTGGAAGAGATATCGAAAAGCTTCTGCGCATCAAGTCCGAGACGCTCTGCAAGAACGAAAGCTTCGGACACCGCAATCATGGAAATGCCGAGGATCATGTTATTGCAGATCTTGGCCGCTTGCCCGTTGCCCGCACCGCCGGCATGAACAATGTTCTTGCCCATAATGTCGAGATAGGGCTTCGCCTTGGCAAAAGCCTCGTCCGGTCCGCCAACCATGAAGGTGAGCGTTCCTGCAGTTGCTCCGCCGACACCACCGGAGACCGGGGCATCCACCATCGACATGCCCTTCTCTGCCGCCGCACTGGCTACGGCGCGGGCACTGTCCACGTCGATTGTCGAACTGTCGATCAGAATGGTTCCCGGTTTGGCATTCTCCAAAATGCCACCCTCTTCCATATAGATCTTGCGCACATGAGCGCCGGCCGGAAGCATCGAAACAACAACATCGGCTGCAGCGGCCAGTTCGGCAACACTTGCCGCGCGCTTGCCACCGGCAGCCTCGAGAGCGCCCAGCGCCGCTTCGGACAGGTCGAAGCCCAGCACTTCATGCCCCGCCTTCACCAGGTTTGCGGCCATCGGGCCACCCATGTTGCCAAGGCCGATAAAACCGATCCGCGTACTCATAACTATCCTCCGAAAGAAAGCGCTCGCAGTTTGACTGCTATGTTGCAGGTTTGTGGGCACGAGATTCCCGCACCGACAGATAATAAAGAAGGGCAAAGATGCCGATGGTCAGAAAGTAGAAGCTGATCTCGTAGGGACGCCGACCAAAGATCTCCCAGAATGCCGTATGCATGACAATCTGGCAGAAGGCCCGGAAGATCCACATTACTGTTCCCCAGGACACGGTCAGCCAGAGGCCGATGGCTGCCACCATGTCGAGAACGCCGAAAAAGACGGTCGCCGTTTGCCAAGCCAGCGGCATGTCCCAGAACCAGACGTCGCGCCAGGGCACAAACCCGATGATCCGGGCCCAGTGAATAATACCGCCGCCGATCAGCAACAGGGCCATTGCCCGCAGATACCAGACCAGAAGCGTGTTCCAGTGCGGGCGACCGCCGATGAGGTCCTGAAGGTTGCTGATCATGGTGGCTCCGAGTTGAATTCAGGAAGGGTGACCTACTGCCGCTCAGAACGTCAGGTCGCCGCAAACCGGTTCCTCGAAATACGCCGCCAGCGCGGCGCTGTCCACTTCCTCCAACGACGATGGCAACCACTTCGGGGCCTGATCCTTGTCAACGATGACGGCGCGGACGCCCTCATAAAAATCGTGCTGGCGCAGGATTTCGTTCACGATCCGGAATTCCAGATGCATGCAGCCATTGAAGTCCAGCTCCGCTCCCCGGCGCATTTGTTCAAAGGCAATCAGCACACTTGTCGGAGACTTGGAACGAATGATGCCTGCCACCTTTGAAGACCAGTCGTCGGCTTCTCCGTCGAGCCGCGCAAGGATTTCCGCAACCGAACCTGCACCGAAAATCCGATCGACCCGATCTGCACGGGCCAGAAGATCTGAGGTGCCGGGGTTTATGGAGAACCTGTCCAAAAGCGCATCGACGTCTGTCTCTGTCTCCAGCGCTGTTTCCAGCTCGGCAAGTCGCTCACCATCGATCGCGTGAGTCAGGACGCCGGTTGCCAGCGCATCGGCCTGCTTCAGCCTGCCAGCGCTCAGCGCGCAATAGATACCTGTGGACTTTGGCATGCGGGGCAGAAAATGGGTGCCGCCAACATCCGGGAAGAAGCCGATTCCCACCTCGGGCATGGAGAACATCATGTTGCCGGTGCCAACACGATGGCTACCGTGGACAGAAACCCCGACGCCCCCGCCCATCACGATGCCGTCTATCAGCGCCACATAAGGCTTCGGATAGGCCTTGATCCGCGCGTTCAGGCGATATTCGTCCATAAAGAAGTCGGAGACACCTTCGGTCACTCCTTCCTGACGCGCGTCATAGAGATTGCGGATATCCCCGCCAGCGCAAAAGGCCTTCTCCCCTGCCCCCTTGATGACCACATGGCGCACGCGAGCATCGATTTCCCAAACGGAAAGCTGACGGGCCATTGCAATGACCATGTCATGGTTCAGCGCGTTGAGCGCTTTTGGACGATTGAGCGTGATGACACCGGCATGGCCGCGCAGTTCGAAGAGAACGTCTTCAGTCACTTGAAATACTCCGGAAAGCGGGAATGTCGGAAATCAGGCCTTGAGCAGATGGCGGGCGATGATCATTCGCATGATCTCGTTGGTGCCCTCCAGAATCTGGTGAACACGAACGTCTCGCAGGAAACGCTCGATCGGGTAATCCCGCAAATAGCCGTATCCGCCATGAAGCTGCAGCGCTTCATTGACCACGTTGAAGCCTGTATCGGTCGCAAGACGCTTTGCCATCGCGGCAAGCTTGGTGGCATTCGCCGTCTTGGCATCCACCTCTGTTGCGGCCTTGTGCAACAGCAGGCGCGCGGCTTCCAGCTCGGTTGCCATGTCTGCAAGGCGGAATTGCAGCGCCTGAAACTCGGCCAGAGACTTGCCGAACTGCTTGCGTTCTTTCAGATACTCGGTCGCCCGCTCAAGACAGGTTTGCGCCGCTCCCAAAGAGCAAGCGCCGATATTCAGCCGTCCTCCATCAAGACCCGCCATGGCAAACTTGAAACCTTCGCCTTCTTCCCCGATCCGGTTGGTTTTGGGAACACGGCAGTCCTGGAAATTGACCTGAGCTGTTGGCTGGCTCTTCCAGCCCAGCTTGATTTCCTGGGCACCGAAGCTGAGACCGGGCGTCCCCTTCTCGATGACGAGACAGGAAATGCCTTTCGGGCCCTCCTCACCTGTACGGACCATCGTCACATAGATGTCGGACACTCCGCCGCCGGAAATGAAGGCCTTCGAGCCATTCAGAACATAATGGTCGCCGTCATCAGCGGCTCTGGTTCTCAGGCTTGCTGCATCAGACCCCGAACCGGGTTCAGTCAGACAATAGCTGCCGATGATCTCCATCGTACACATGCGCGGCAGATACTTCTGGCGAAGCACCTCGCTGCCGAACGTGTCGATCATCCAGGCGGCCATGTTGTGAATGGAGATAAAGGCTGCTGTCGAGGTACAGCCCTTGGACAGCTCCTCAAAGATGATTGCCGCATCCGTTCGGGTCAGCGCCGAGCCGCCGACATCCTCGCGCACATAAATGCCTCCGAAGCCGAGTTCGGCTGCTTTTCGCAGGGTCTCGATGGGGAAGTGAGACGTCTCGTCCCATTCGCGGGCGTGGGGTTCCATTTCCTCGCGAGCAAAGGCTGTTGCCATGTCCTGAAAGGCACGCTGGTCTTCGTTGAGTGCAAAATCCACGTCCGGACCTCCCGTTACGCCCGTGTTGTTCCGGGCTTCCATCCTTGAAATTGCGGTATGAAAGGAATTATCCAATTTTGACGTTTTGGTCAATCAATCCATTTTTCATATGTAATTACATAGATTTTTCTAGGTGTTGGACAGCAAAGAAAGCCGTGATAGTTTCGGCGCAACATGTTCCATTTCCGCTCTGCCGGCACTGCACTCAGGATTCCCGTTCAATGACATCCTCCTTTCATGTCCCGTCCGTATCCGCCGACCACATGGACGAGCTTCTGGCAGGGCGCCGCATGCGCCGCAATCGCCGCACGGACTGGTCGCGGCGTCTGGTTCGCGAAAACACCCTGACCGTGGACGACCTGATCTGGCCGATCTTCCTTGTTGATGGCGAAAAGATCCGCGAAGCCGTGCCCTCCATGCCGGGCGTTTATCGCTATTCGGTTGATGAGGCTGTTTTGGAAGTTGAGCGTGCAGCCGCGCTCGGCATTCCGGCTGTGGCTCTCTTTCCGAATACCGACCCGTCCCTTCGGGATGCCACCGGAACGGAAGCCCTGAACTCGGACAACCTGATCTGCCGCGCCTGCCGTGCCATCAAGGAAAAAGGCCTGAATGTCGGCCTGATCACCGATGTCGCCCTGGATCCCTATACAAGTCATGGCCATGACGGGATCATGGAAGGCGAGACCATTCTCAATGACACGACCGTCAACCAGCTTTGTCATCAGGCGCTGATTCAGGCTCAGTCCGGCGCAGATGTGATTGCCCCGTCGGACATGATGGATGGCCGCATCGGCGCCATTCGCCAGTGTCTTGATGCCAACGGTTTCCGGGATGTGCAGATCATGGCCTATTCGGCCAAATATGCGTCCGGCTTCTACGGTCCGTTCCGCGATGCTGTCGGCACCAATGCGACGCTGATCGGCGACAAGCGCACCTACCAGATGGATCCGGGCAACACGAATGAAGCGCTTCGGGAAACCGAACTCGACATTCAGGAGGGCGCGGACATGGTGATGGTCAAGCCGGGCCTGCCTTATCTCGACATCGTTCGCCGTATCAAGGACACCTTTCAGGTCCCGACCTATGCCTATCAGGTATCGGGGGAATACGCGATGATCGAGGCGGCGAACGCCAATGGCTGGATTGACGGCGAGCGCGTGATGCTGGAAAGCCTTCTTGCCTTCAAGCGCGCTGGCGCTGATGGCATCCTGACCTATTTTGCACCGCGCGTTGCGGAACTTCTGGCCAAGAAATAATGACACAGCAAACGTCCCTGCCCGTCACGATCGATGACATCCGGCAGGCGGAAGAAAGCATCAGGGGCGCGGTTCTCAAGACACCGTGCCTTCCGGCTCCCCGTATTTCCAAACTGACTGGCGCTGATGTTTTCGTCAAATACGAGAACATGCAGGTGACTGGCTCGTTCAAGGAACGCGGGGCTCTGGTCAAGCTTCTCAGCCTGAGTGAGGAAGACCGCAAGCGCGGCGTCATCGCCATGTCTGCCGGAAACCACGCGCAGGGAGTTGCATTTCACTCCAGCCGTCTCGGCATTCCGGCAACCATCGTCATGCCGGAAACGACCCCGTTCGTGAAAGTGGCGGCAACCCGCGAATTTGGCGCCAATGTCATTCTCGCTGGCGAGAATGTTGACGAAGCGCGCGAAGAAGCGCGCCGTATCGCGACAGAACAAGGCCTTGTCTGGGTTCACCCGTTCGATGATCCTCATGTGATTTCAGGTCAAGGCACCATCGCGCTGGAAATGCTGCAGGATGTTCCGGACCTTGACGTCCTGATTGCCCCGATCGGTGGCGGCGGCCTTGTGTCGGGCATGGCTGTTGCCGCCAAGGCCATCAAGCCATCCATTGAAGTCATCGGTGTCGAAACAGAGCTCTACCCGGCCATGTGGGGCGCCGTTCACGGCAAGGACGTGACCTGCGGCGGACCGACGATTGCGGAAGGTATTGCGGTTCGCAATGTGGGCGAACTGACACGACAGATCGTCAAGTCGATCGTCGACCGGGTTGTTCTGGCGAAGGAAAGCGTGATCGAGGAAGCGATCAACGCCTATCTGATCTACCAGCACACGATCGCCGAAGGGGCCGGAGCTGCGGCCCTGGCCGGTCTTCTGACCGAGAAAGAAAGCCTGAAGGGCAAGAAGGTCGGTCTGGTTCTGTGCGGCGGCAACATTGACCCACGGCTGATTTCTTCCATCGTGGTGCGCGAATTGGCCCGCGGGGGACGGATGGTCTCCATACGGATCGACACGCCGGACCGCCCGGGCGTCCTCGGCGATATCACAACCATCATCGGCGCTGCGAAAGGCAATGTCGTGGAGGTCGCCCACAACCGGTTGTTCCTGAATGTTCCGGCAAAGGGTGCGACGCTGGATGTGACCTTCGAAGCCTTTGACCGCGCCCATGGTCAGGAGATCGTCGACCGTCTGCGCGCCGGAGGCTACACGGTCAAACGTCTGGACCTCGGGCAAGCCATCACCGAGCCTTGAGAGCACTGGGCGTAAAGCTTTTTGATCTCGGGTATTTGCGTTTTGTGGTTGCAGTCCCCACATGTTTCCCTGAAACACAATGGAGACCTTGATGACGACCGACACTACGACCGCAGACAGCAGACAGGATCAGTACGATCCGCTGGTGCATCCGGAGCTGTTTTCCGGGGTTCGGTCGCGGCGGCTTTTTGCGTTTTTCATCGACGTGGTCGGGATCTTTATCCTCACGAGCATTGCCGCAATCGTGGTGTTCTTCCTCGGCATCTTTACGTTTGGCCTCGCCTGGCTGCTCTATGCGGCCATCGGACCGGTAGTGGCCCTCCTCTATGTGGCCTTTACCCTCGGCGGACCGGCAGCGGCAACCCCGGGCATGCGGGCCATGGGACTGGAAATGCGCCTTTGGTACGGAGCAAAACCCTACCCGCTTCTGGCAGCTGTCCATGCCCTGATGTTCTGGTTCTCCGTCAGTCTGCTGACCCCGCTTATCGTGCTGGTCTCGCTGTTTTCGGATCGCAAGCGCCTGTTGCACGACCTTGTTCTGGGAACAGTCGTGATCAACACAGACGCAAATCGGGATCGATTCTGATCCGCCGAAGCTGCCGCACCGGTTTGGAATGAAGAACCGGGACCGTGGTCCGAAATGGAAAGACTTTCTCCCCAAAGCCCGTTCTTCTCAAGAACGGGCTTTTTCTTTCTATTCAAGCTGTTCTATTCTCCGCGCTGAGGCTGGGCGGCTCCTAACTGCGTTTTTCAGGCGTTGCCCGTTATTGTGTGAAAACAGGCGGGTGTATGCATTCCATTGACATAGCCATGGCGCTGACCTTTTTGGTTATCGCCACAACAGTCATCCTGTACGCCACTGAAAGGTTTGCCATTGAAACGATCGCGCTGGGCTCGGTCGTTGCCTTTATCGCCATCTTTACCGTCATCCCGGTCGAGACAAATGGCGCACTAATCACGGCTGGCGATTTCCTGAGCGGATTTTCAAATCCGGCGCTGATCACGGTGATCTGCCTTTTGATTATCGGTCAGGGATTGTTTCAAACCGACGCGCTTGAGGGACCGGCAAAAGCCATCGTGCGCTGGACACGCGGCAAGACCGCCCTTGCGACCGTGCCGATCCTGATTGCTGTCGGGATCCTGAGCGCCTTTTTGAACAACACACCGGTTGTGGTGATGTTCCTTCCGATCTTGAGCGCGGTTGCGGCAACGACCGGCCGCTCCGCCTCCCGGGTGCTGATGCCGCTGTCATTCATTGCCATCCTCGGCGGCATGACGACCCTGATCGGCTCCTCAACGAACCTGCTGGTGGCGAACTATGCTGCCCAGAGCACAGATCTGAAGCTCGACTTTTTCAGTTTTACGCCCATCGGCCTTATCCTGGCGGGGGTTGGCTCCCTCTATGTCCTGATTGTTGTTCCGCGCCTGCTGCAGCCCAGAAAGACGATGGCGGAAGAAATCCAGGGCCAGTCCGGCAAGCAGTTTATTGCCCAGATCCATGTGACCTTCGGCCATCCGTTGGTGGGGATGGAATCAGTCTCGGGCATGTTCCCGGCCCTCAAGGACATGACGGTTCGCCTCGTGCAACGTGGCGAAAAGCCGATCCTTCCGCCATTTGAGAATGTGTCCCTCCAACCCGGAGACACGGTGATTGTCGCGGCAACCCGCACGGCTCTTGCAAATGCTCTGGCTCGCCGCCAGCCGATCATGGACCCGGAAGCAGCCACAACGCCGGATGGACAGGATACCCCGTCCCTTTCTGCCGATTCGATGACACTTGCCGAAGTGGTTGTTGCTCCGGCTTCGCGGTTGATGGGGCGCACCTTGCCGCAATCCGGTTTCCACGCAGAAACGGATTGCGTGGTCATGGGCATCCAGCGCCGCAGCCGTATGCCGCGCATGGCGATGAATGACATTCGCCTCGAAGCCGGTGACGTTCTGCTTGTAGCGGGCGGCGCCGAGGAAATCGCGCGACTACGCGGAAACCGCGATGTGCTGCTGCTCGACTGGTCGGCTGCGGAGGTTCCGCGTCGCCGTCACGCTCCCAAGGCTCTGGGGATCTTCGCCACGGTCGTTCTTCTTTCCGCCACAGGACTTGTTCCCATCGTCGCCATGGCTGTCGCCGGAACGTTTGCGATGATTGCGACCGGCTGCCTGAATACGCGTCAGGCTCTGCGAGCCATCGACAGTCGGATCTTCATGCTCGTGGGCGCATCCCTTGCCGGCGCTGTCGCGCTGGAAGCAACGGGCGGCGCGTCGGCTATTGCCAGCGGTCTTGTAACGGTCCTTCAGGGACAGCCGCCTGCAGTGATGCTCTCAGCGCTCTTCATGATCGTGATGATCCTGACCAACTTCCTGTCGAACAACGCCGCCGCAGTCTTGTTCACGCCGATCGCCATCAACATGGCAAACCAGATCGGTCAGTCGCCGGAGGCTTTCGTCGTCTGCATCATCTTTGCAGCCAACGCGTCCTTTGCAACGCCCATCGGCTATCAAACAAACCTGATCGTGATGGGCCCCGGGCATTACCGCTTTTCGGACTTTGTACGGGCCGGTGTTCCCCTTGCGCTAATTTTGTGGTTGACCTTCACTCTCGTCGCCCCATGGTATTACGGACTGTGATAGGCTAATCTTCCAGAGAACAGACGGGAACGGGAACAGGCTTTGACACGCCACCATACGGACCACCCGCAATTCTATCTGACAGCCCCCTCGCCTTGCCCGTATCTGGATGACCGGCAAGAGCGGAAGGTTTTTACGCACCTGATTGGTCACAATGCGCCTGCACTGAATGACGTCCTGACACAGGGCGGCTTTCGGCGAAGCCAGAACATTGCCTATCGTCCGGCCTGTGAAAACTGCCGGGCCTGCGTGTCCGTGCGCGTCCGGGTGAAGGACTTTGTCTGGACCAAGTCGTTCAAGCGGCAATGGAAGCAATGCGCGGACATTATCGGTGCCCGTCTTCCCGCAAGCCCGTCAGCGGAACAATACGACCTCTTCCGGGATTATCTGCTTTCCCGACACGAAAGCGGCGGAATGACGGAAATGAGTGTGCTGGACTATGCCATGATGGTCGAGGACACCCATGTGGAAACCATGGTGATCGAATACCGCCGCCGGGGACCGGACACGTTTTTGACCGGTATGGGCGAAGGTCCGCTGCTTGGCGTCGCACTTAGCGACCAACTGGCCGACGGCCTGTCGATGGTCTACTCCTTCTACGATCCGGCAAACGACAAGGCCGGTCTCGGCACGTTCATGATTCTCGACCACATCGAGCGAGCGCGCCGGATGAACCTTCCCTATGTCTATCTGGGATACTGGGTCGATGGGTCACCGAAAATGGCTTACAAGGCCCGCTTCCGGCCTCAGGAACACCTCGGGCCAGACGGCTGGACCCGCGCCGATAGCCCTGATCTCAAGTAGAAAGTGGTCTCCACCTGCCAGTTAAGGCCGGGGAATCATGTTCCGGATATCTGCAAACACCGACTTGAACATTTCCGGGGTCAATCGCCCGGTGTTGGTGTTGTATCTCGAGCAATGATAGCTGTCGAAGAGCGTCAGGTTTCTGACGCCTAGATCATGCCGTCCGCCATGGGAAAAGGGATAAAGCGTCTTTTTCAGCCCGAGCGTGGTCAGGAACGTGTCGTGGGCAATCCGCCCCAAGGCAAGAATGGCAACGATGGATGGGTTCGCGTCAAGCGTTGACAGGAGATAGGGCCTGCAGGCTTTCACCTCGGCACCAACCGGCTTGTTTTCCGGTGGCAGGCAGCGAACTGCGTTGGTGATCATCGCCTGGTGCAAGGTCAGACTGTCATCCGGTCTTGCTTCATAAGTGCCCGAAGCAAAACCGAATTCCAGCATGGTCTCGTAAAGAAGGTCACCGGCATAGTCGCCGGTAAAAGGCCGCCCCGTCCGATTCGCTCCCTTCAGCCCAGGCGCCAACCCAACGATCAAAAGCCCAGGGTCCCGGTCCCCAAACGAAGGAACTGGGCCATTAAACCAGTCGGGATATTGCTGCTTGAGCTCCGTCCGCAATGAAACAAGGCGCGGACAAAGGGGGCAGTCCAGGGGCGGATCAGTCGGAAGTGTCGTCTGGCCGCCCGGTGTCTTACCGGGCGCCATCAGATCAGTAATCGTCGTCTTCGTCGAAATCCTGCTCCGGAGCCGGACGCATCGGCCGCTCGGACGGATCACGGCCGATCTTGTTTGCAAGATTCGCAAGGTCGATGAAGTGGTCTGCCTGACGGCGCAGGTCGTCGGCGATCATCGGAGGCTGGGTCTTGAGTGTGGAAACCACACTTACCTTGCGGCCACGGCGCTGCAGGGCTTCAACGAGCGAGCGGAAATCACCGTCGCCTGAGAAGAGAACGATGTGATCCACATGTTCAACAAGCTGCATGGCATCAACGGCGAGTTCGATGTCCATATTGCCCTTGACCTTGCGACGACCGGAGCTGTCAACAAACTCCTTCACCGGCTTGGTGATGACCTTGTAGCCATTATAATCTAGCCAGTCGATCAGCGGGCGAATAGAAGAATACTCTTGGTCTTCGATCAGTGCGGTGTAATAGTAAGCACGCAGCAGATAAGCCTGTCCCTGAAATTCTTTCAACAACCGCTTGTAGTCAATGTCGAAACCGATGGCTTTTGCCGTTGAATAAAGGTTTGCTCCGTCAATAAACAAAGCAACCTTTTCTCTTGCATCAAACATTCTTTTGGAGACCTTTCTCGTACTATATGCACCTTACGATAGTGGCGCTCTCAAAAAATCAGCAGAAAATAAGCAGCTGATAGGTCGCCCACCGTTTAGCCCATATAATAGCCGGAGCCGATTAACCGACTCCTATTTTTGTTTTTGTTTTCCCGCACGGTTATTGCATTCGTAATTTTACCGCCAGACTTCGCTACACTATTTCCCGACGACTACGCAATGCAAAATACGTACTCTTAATGTTACTACATGGATTTTCGGGGATTGGGCTAACGTAACCGTACTTTCGAACATGTTTATGCATTTAATGTCAGGGGTTGCTTCCCCTATATACCCATACTATAAGCTGGCAACTCAAGACTCCCTAATTCAAACGATAATGGAGACGTGGTATGGCGCGCGTGACCGTCGAGGATTGCATCGACAAGGTCGAGAACCGGTTTGAGCTGGTTCTGTTGGCTGCTCATCGCGCTCGCATGATCTCAAGCGGCTCCCCGCTCACTGTTGAGCGTGACAACGACAAGAACCCGGTCGTGGCCCTCCGAGAAATTGCCGAGCAGACTGTAAGCCCGGAAGACATGAAAGAGGACCTCATTCATTCCCTGCAGAAGTATGTGGAAGTGGATGAGCCGGAAGAAGATGCCGTTCCGCTGGTTCCTTCATCCAACCAGAACGTCACTCAGGTCAATGCTGTGGACGATAGCGCCATCGAATTCGACCGTATGTCGGAAGAAGATCTGCTGCGTGGTCTTGAAGGTCTGGTCCCGCCGGACCGCAGCAACGACGACGTTTAATCAAATCCTGCATGACACTCGGTTCGTGGGACACCTCATGGCCGAGTGTTTTTGGTTCCGGACTACCGTCCCGGCCCAGAAGTGGAGTCGGTCTCGGCCATGATGCGCCAATATGAACTCGTAGAACGAGTCACACGATACAATCCGGACGCCGACGAAGCCCTTCTCAACAAGGCCTACGTTTACGCCATGCAAAAGCATGGCTCCCAGACGCGAGCTTCCGGGGACCCTTATTTCTCCCATCCTCTCGAAGTTGCCGCGATCCTGACAAATCTCAGGCTTGACGATGCAACGATCGCCGTTGCGCTGCTTCATGACACGATTGAAGACACGGACGCGACGCGGGCGGAAATCGACAATCTCTTCGGCCATGAAATCGGCAAGCTCGTTGACGGCCTGACCAAGATCAAGCGACTGGACCTCGTGTCCCGCAAGGCCAAGCAGGCCGAGAACTTCCGCAAGTTGCTTCTTGCCATCGCTGATGATGTTCGGGTGCTTCTGGTCAAGCTTGCCGACCGCCTGCACAACATGCGCACGCTCCATCACATGCCGGAGCACAAGCGTGGGCGCATTGCCGAAGAAACGATGGAGATCTACGCTCCCCTCGCCGGCCGGATGGGCATGCATGACATGCGCGAGGAGCTGGAGGACATCTCCTTCAAGACGCTCAATCCCGATGCCTACGAGACGATCACGGAACGCCTCGACGGGCTGCGCGAGCGCAGCATGGACATGATCGCCAGCATCGAAAAGACACTGACCGAGCGCCTCGCTGAACGCGGTATGGCCGCCGTGGTCCAGGCGCGGGAAAAACGTCCCTATTCGATCTTCCGCAAGATGCAGCGCAAATCCATCGGCTTCGAGCAGCTGTCGGACATTTACGGCTTTCGCGTCGTGGTCGGGACAGTTGAAGCGTGTTACCGCGTTCTGGGTGTCATCCACACTGCTTGGCCGACGGTTCCCGGCCGCTTCAAGGACTACATCTCGACCCCGAAGCAAAACGACTACCGGTCGATCCACACCACCATCGTCGGTCCATCCCGTCAGCGCGTCGAACTGCAGATTCGCACCGCCTCCATGGACCGTGTTGCCGAGTTCGGCATCGCAGCCCACGCGCTTTACAAGGACGGCGAGTTTGGCGGGCGGAACATCGCCAGCCACACCGACGATTCGCGTGCCTATGAATGGCTGCGCCGGACAATCGATCTGCTTTCACAAGGCGATACGCCGGAAGAGTTTCTCGAGCATACCAAACTTGAGCTCTTCCACGATCAGGTGTTCTGCTTCTCGCCAAAGGGTCGACTGATTGCTCTTCCCAGAGGCGCGACGCCGATCGATTTTGCCTATGCGGTTCACACCGACGTCGGCAATACCTGCGTAGGCTGCAAGATCAACGGCAAGATCATGCCGCTGGTCACGGAACTGCGGAATGGTGACGAGGTCGAAATCGTACGCTCTGCGGCCCAGACACCTCCTCCTGCGTGGGAGAACATTGCGATCACCGGCAAGGCCCGTGCCGCCATTCGGCGCGCGACGCGCGAGTCGGTTCGCAAACAATATAGCGCGCTTGGAGAGCACATCCTGCAGCGGGCCTTTGCCAGGGCGAACAAGTCCTACTCTGAAAACCTGCTGAAGGTGGCCCTGGAAGAGCACAACTTCCCGTCACTCGATGAAATGATGGCAGCGGTTGGACGGGGCAACATCGGAGCCGGAGAAGTCCTGAAATCGGTTCACCCGGACTATCAGGATGAGCGCGCGCATCACACGCCACGGGCGCCTGAGGAAGGCTGGTTCGACCTGAAGAAGGCAACAGGTCTGAAGTTCCGGATACCTGTCGATCAACTTCATGCTGATGCCCCGGACACGAACGACGATGACACTGCCGATCCAGCGCTTCCGATTCGTGGTTTGTCGGGCGATGTTCCCGTTCGGTTTGCACCCGATGGCGGCGCTGTACCCGGCGACAGGATCGTTGGCATCCTGACGCCTGAGGAAGGTCTGACTATCTATCCGATCCAGTCGCCGGCCCTGAAGGAATTCGATGATCAGGCAGATCGCTGGGTCGATGTGCGCTGGGATATCGATGTAGATGATCCGGAGCGTTTCCCTGCCCGGCTGACAATTGCCGCTGTCAACGAGCCCGGCTCATTGGCCACGATTGCTCAGGTGATCGGGGAAAACAACGGCAACATCGACAACGTTAAGATGGTTCGAAAGGCCGAAGACTTCCACCAGATGATAATTGATCTGGAGGTATGGGATTTGAAACATTTGAACCGGATAATCAATCAACTGCGCTCAAAGCCAAACGTTTCGTCGGTAAGCCGTGTGAACGGCTGACAACGTTTTGACATATCAAAGGGGTTATATCTGGACCATGACTCGCGACCAGGTACTCGACATTTTCCGTGAAGCAGGTGCCTTTCTGGAAGGTCACTTCATTCTGACCTCCGGCCTGCGCAGCCCCGTGTTCCTGCAAAAGGCGCGGGTATTCATGTATCCGGAAAAGACCGAGCGGCTTTGCAAGGCGCTTGCCGAGAAGATCAAGTCCGCCAATCTTGGGGAAATCGACTACATCGTCTCCCCTGCTCTGGGCGGCCTGATCCCCGGTTACGAGACAGCCCGCCACCTGAATGTTCCGGCCATGTGGGTTGAGCGCGAAGGCGGGGAATTTCGTCTGCGCCGCTTCGAACTGCCTGAAGGCGCACGCGTGATTATTGTCGAGGACATTGTCACGACAGGTCTTTCCAGCCGTGAAACCGTGAATGCATTGCGGGCCCTTGGTGCGGATGTGAAGGCTGTTTGCTGTCTGATTGATCGATCCGGCGGCGAGGCAGATGCAGGTGTGCCTATTGTCGCACTTGCCGAATACAAGGTTCCGGCCTACGAAGCTGATAAGCTTCCTCCTGAACTGGCCGCCATTCCGGCGGTAAAACCGGGTAGCCGCGGACTGGCTTGAGTATGATGAGTATGTGAGTACGGATACCCGATGCTTTTTAAGAGACGAAATTCGCCGACACGGATCGAAAAGCTGAGGGTAGCCGTTTGGCCGCGTCACAGCTGGGCCCGGTCGACGCGTTATCTTGGAAAGCGGGTTCTTCGCCTGACCGCAACACCGCATGTCATTGCCATCGGATTTGCTGCTGGCACCTTTGCTTCCTTTACTCCCTTCATAGGGCTGCACTTCATCCTGTCCTTCGCCCTTGCCTATCTGGTTGGCGGAAACATGATTGCGTCAGCCTTTGGAACCGCCGTTGGCAATCCGATCACGTTTCCATTTATCTGGGCCTCGACCTACAAGGTCGGGCAATGGATTTTGACCGGCAGTGCGCCCAAGCACCATGACGCGCGTTTGAATATGGAGCTCCATGAGGGCCTGTTCTCCCGCTCTCTGGACACCATTCTGCCGTTGATCAAACCGATGGTCATCGGTGCGATCCCGTTGGGCCTGATTACAGGTGCTGTGTGCTACTTCATCGTGCTGAAGAGTGTGGAAGTCTATCAGCGGCGTCGGCGTAACGTACTGGATCGTAAGAAACTGTTTCGCGGCAGACCCTTCCGCGGCTCCACGCAGGACTGAACCTGCGCTTGCCCTTCCCTCTCTCAGTGATGGCACCAGATGATCATCGGAATCGGCAGCGACCTCATTGATATCCGGCGGATCGAACAGACGCTGGAACGTTTCGGGGATCGGTTCACCAATCGCGTCTTCACCGAAACTGAACGGCGTAAATCGGACCGGCAGAAACTGCGGGCGGCCTCCTATGCCAAGCGGTTTGCGGCAAAGGAAGCGTGTTCCAAGGCGCTTGGCAGCGGCGTTCGCATGGGCGTGAGCTGGCGCGAGATGGGTGTTGTCAACTTGCCGAGCGGGAAACCGACGATTGAACTCACGGGCGGAGCGATGGACCGTCTCATGGCTCTGGTCCCAGAGGGTTTTCGCCCGAGGATCGACCTTACCATCACCGACGATTATCCGCTGGCTCAGGCCTTCGTCGTGATTTCCGCATGGCCGTCGGACTGGCCGCAGGCACCGGATGCGCCGGTCGCGGATTAGGGTCAGGAGCCATTAATTTGATCGAAATGGCGCAGCAAACGGCAAAGAGTTGCAAGGAAAAGCGTGATAAGCGGGCTTCCTGCCCGATTGAGCGGTTTGACGCCGCAGATCAAAGCTGTTTTAGCGTCCCTCCGGGATCAAACACCTAAGGCTATCCACATACCGCCTCGTTTTGGCCATGGCAAACTGCCATCAAAACAGCCAATGACATTGCTAGTCCCCCTTCTAGGGGTTATGAGTTTTTCCACTTCGCCAGAAAACTGTTCCGTGTTGCGGAACACCAAGGGACAAAATGAGCGTGACTGAAGAAAAAACCGAGAATGAGGGCGGGCTTTGGGAAACCGTGAAGGTCATCATTCAAGCCCTGGTTCTAGCGCTTCTCGTCCGAACCCTGTTGTTCCAGCCGTTCAATATCCCGTCCGGTTCCATGAAGGACACGCTTCTGATCGGCGACTACCTCTTCGTGTCGAAATATAGCTACGGCTATTCGCAATATTCCTTCCCGTTTGGGCTTGCTCCCATAGAAGGCCGGATCATGGCCAGCGAACCGGAGCGCGGCGATGTCGCTGTCTTCAAGCTGCCGCGGGACAATTCGACCGACTATATCAAACGCGTAATCGGCCTTCCTGGCGATCGGATCCAGATGATCGAGGGCGTGCTGCACATTAATGATGTGCCTGTCCCGCGCGAACGGATCGACGACTATATCGAGCAGACCCCGTTTGGCGGCGTGCAGCGTGTTGCAAGATACCGCGAAACCCTTCCGAACGGCGTGAGCTATGAGACCCTTGACCTCACCGAGCGGGGACAATGGGACAATACGCGCGTTTATGAAGTGCCTGAAGGGCACTATTTCATGATGGGCGACAACCGCGACAATTCCGTCGATAGCCGTGTGATACCGGCGGTCGGATTTGTGCCTTTCGAGAACTTTGTAGGCCGTGCCGAGATCCTCTTCTTCTCCGTTGAGGAAGGCCAGTCTGCCTGGATGTTCTGGAACTGGCCGTGGAGTGTTCGTTGGGATCGTCTGTTCAAGACACTCTGATTGCTTAGGCCCAGAGCCTGAAAGAGCTGACATGGCAAAACAAGCTGACAAGGCGCTGAGGCAACTGTCTGAGCGCCTCGAATACGTTTTCAAGAACGAGGCGCTTCTCAAGAAGGCCCTGACCCATGCAAGCGCACTTGGGCCGGGAGAAGGCGTGAACGAGAGCTATCAGCGGCTCGAGTTTCTTGGCGACCGTGTTCTTGGAATTGCCGTCGCGACGATGCTGCACCAGAACTTCCCCAAGGCCGATGAGGGCGAGCTGGCTCGTCGCTTCAATCACATGGTCAAGCGGGAGACCTGCGCGGAAATCGCCATCGAGCTCAATCTCGGCGAAGCCATGCGGATCGGTCACAGCGAAGCGCAAACCGGCGGACGCAAGAAGACGGCGCTTTTAGCCGATATCTGCGAAGCGGTGCTTGCGGCCATTTACCTCGATGGCGGTTTCGATGCGGCTTATGATTTCGTCCAGCGTCTGTGGAAAAGGCGGATGATGACCTGGAGCGGTCCACTGCGTGACGCGAAGACAACCCTGCAGGAATGGGCACAGTCCAAGAGCCTGCCCACCCCCACATATGACGTCATATCCCGTGACGGTCCCGACCATGCGCCGCAATTCGTTGTGGGCGTTACCGTCAAGGGACTGAAACAAGGGGAAGGCAAAGGCGGTTCAAAGCGCCTTGCGGAACAAAATGCTGCCGAGGCCGTGTTGCGGCGCGAAGGCGTCTGGAACGGATAAGATCACTTGACCGACGAAAACACACAGCTTCCGACCGAGGAACCGACCCGCGCAGGCTTTGTTGCCCTGATCGGCGCCCCCAATGCCGGCAAGTCGACGCTGCTCAATCAGCTGGTTGGCACCAAGGTGTCGATTGTCACACACAAGGTGCAGACGACGCGCGCCATCGTGCGCGGCATTGCAATGCATGATCGATCGCAGCTGATCTTCGTGGACACGCCCGGGATCTTCAAGCCCAAGCGGCGCCTGGACCGGGCAATGGTAGACACCGCATGGAGCGGTGCGCGCGATGCGGACCTGACCGCCCTCCTCATTGATGCGCGCAAGGGCATTGACGAAGAGGTCGAGGCGATCATGACCCGCCTTGCCGATCTGCCGGGAGACAAGGTGCTGATCCTCAACAAGATCGACGTCACAAAGCGCGACCACTTGTTGACCCTTGCCCAGAAGGCCAACGAAATCCTGCAATTCAAGGAGACTTTCATGGTCTCCGCCCTGAACGGCGATGGGGTTACATCCATTCTGGATCACTTCGCCAAGGCGGTGCCGATGGGGCCATGGCTCTATCCGGAAGATCAGCCTTCTGACTTGCCAATGCGTCTTCTGGCGGCAGAAATCACCCGCGAGAAGCTGTTCGAGCGCCTTCATCAGGAACTTCCCTATATTTCGACCGTTGAAACGGAACGTTGGGAAACCAAGAAGGACGGCTCCGCCCGGATCGAGCAGACCATCTACGTGGAACGAGACAGCCAGAAAAGCATCGTTCTTGGCAAGCGCGGCCAGACGATCAAGGCCATCTCGCAAGCATCACGCGAAGAACTTGCCGATATCATCGAAGCACCGGTACACTTGTTCCTGTTTGTGAAAGTGCGCGAGAACTGGTCCGATGATCCGGAACGGTATCGCGAAATGGGGCTTGAGTTTCCAAGCTGACCTGACCGGGATAGACGGACGCTGAGATGGAATGGACCGCCTCCGGCATTGTTCTTGGTTCCCGAAAACACGGCGAAAATGATGTAATTCTGGAAGTGATGACCGAGTTGCACGGTCGTCATCAGGGGCTGGTGCGCGGCGGACGATCCCGCACCCGTCAACCGCTCGTCCAACCTGGCAACGAGCTGCAATTGACCTGGCGCGCACGCCTGCAGGATCATCTAGGCATCTTCTCGATTGACCCGGTCCGCTTTCGGGCCGCCGAACTCATGGCCAATCCTCTGGGTCTCCATGGCGTGCAGCATATAGCTGCACTTCTACGGCTCCTGCCGGAACGCGATCCCCACCCGTCCCTCTTCAAGGCAACAGAAGTCGTGCTGGACAACCTGTCCGATTGCGGCGTCGGCGCTCCGCTGCTGATCCGTTTTGAACTGGAATTGCTCAACGAACTTGGTTTCGGTCTGGACCTCGGCAGCTGCGCCGCGACCGGGACAACCGATGACCTTGCCTATGTATCGCCAAAATCCGGACGGGCAGTCAGTAGGGATGCCGGACAGCCCTATCACGACAAACTGCTGCCCCTGCCCGATTTCCTGATCGACGGACAAAGGCAACCGGGCTCTGAACTGCTTTTCAAGGACATCGCCAACGGTTTTCGGCTGACCCGCTATTTCCTGTCACGGCACGAAAACTGGCAATCGTCCCCTGCCCTTGAGAACGTCCGCCAACAACTCATTCTCAGTATCGAGAAGGACTACAGGCAGAACCACGCGTGGCAGTTCACAGAGGACTGATTTTTGTCGGAGATGCGTTTCAGGAAGCAGACGCCCAGGCTTCCCGCTGCTTGCATTCGGCCTTTTCCAGACAGTCGGCAACATCTGTCGGGGGAAGCGGGCGGCCAAGCAGAAACCCCTGAACCAGATCACCGCCAATTTCCTTGACCGTTTCAAGCTCTGCCGCGGTTTCCACCCCTTCAATCACGCAGTCGATATTCATGTCGTGGCTGAGGGTCAGAAGCGACTTCACGATGCCGTAGCTCGTGGGGTCAGAGGTGATGCCTTGCACAAAGCTGCGATCCACCTTGATCTTGTCCAGTGGCAGTTCATGCATCTGCTTCAGGCTTGAATACCCGGTCCCGAAATCGTCGAGAGAAATGCGAACGCCCATTTTCTTCAACGTCCGAACAGCCTTCAGCGCCTGATCATAGTCCCACATGACCGCCGTCTCTGTGATCTCGAATTCGATGCGCTCCGGCTGAAAGCCCGACCTTTCGACAATGCCCAGAAGCTGGTTGACCGTATCGGCAGAAGACAGGTTTGTGGCGGACAAGTTGAAGGAAAGACCAACCTCCTCCGGCCAGTCCTTTGCTTCCCGCAAGGCGCGTTCCAGCAGGTAACTTGTCAGCTGACTGATATAACCGGAATGTTCAGCAACCGGGATGAAGTCCGACGGCGGAACATTGCCGAGTTCCGGACTATTCCATCTGGCAAGCGCTTCGAAGCACCGCACACGATGCGAGCGGATATCGATGATCGGCTGGTACTCCAGCGACAGTTCCTCGAACAGATTTGCGTTCAGAAGGGTTCGCTCAAGAAGAACCGTCTTTCGCATCTCCTCCCGCTGCGCCTCGCCAAAGAGGATGAACGGCTGGTCACTCTTGCGCTTTGCAACCCGAAGGGCAAAAGCTGCGTTTTCATAGAGATGGACATAGGAGGATGTTTCCCCCTCGAGAATGGCAACGCCGACGAACCCGGAAAGAGACACACCGCCGCCCGGCACGAGGAACGGTGCGTTGAAGATGTCCCGGATTTCCCGGCCCTTCATCTCAATTTCACGTGCATTGGCAGCGTTTTCGATCACCACGCAAAACTCGTCCCCGCCAAGACGCGCAATAAAGCTTTTTCCGACATTCGCTTTCAGCCGTGTTCCGACCTGTAGCAGGAGGCTATCACCCGCCACATGACCAAAGAGGTCATTCAGGGCCTTGAAGCCGCCAAGATCGAATAGGCACAGGCCCAGAAGCTGTTCTTTGGCCAAGGCTTCGGAACACTTTGATTCCAGAACATTGAAAAATAGTCGGCGATTGGGCAACCCCGTCAGCGCGTCATGATTGGCGAGCTTTTCGTTTTCCCTCGCAAGGCGCTCCGTTTCCTCAGCCTTCAGCTCCAACTGCGTCTGCTTCGCCTTCAACTGCTGACCAATGGTCACCAGCTGCAGGAAGTCGTCGTAATAGTTCCGGAAAACAAAGACAAGCGCGCCGCAAAACACGACAGAGCTGATGAACACGGCAAAATGATCAAAGTTCTGATAGACCAGAAAATAGGTCATGCCGATCACGTTGATGCAAAGCACTCCGACCAGCATTGCTGTACGAAGATGCAGAACGCAGAACATGATGGAAACTGTTCCCACGCAGACCGTAAAGATCACCTGCCCCTGCAGGGCAAGGTCCCCGTAGGGAAACAGACTGAATCCCCAGAAGCCAAAGAGGAGCGGCACAAGGATCGCCATGACGTGCGACCGGTCGAGCTGCTTCTTTGCCTCCAGAACAGAGACGTCCGCCTTTCGCGCTTTCAGCCAGTTGACGATGCGAAACGCCGAAACAATCGAAACGAGAATGGGATAATAGATGACAGCCCAGGCGGGAGCGACCGACCAGTGAGAAATGGCAAGACTCCACCCCCCGACCAGTCCGATCAAGTAAATGAGCGGCGCCTGTCGGGACAGGGATTTATATTGCGCAATCACCAAGTCCGGATTTGATATCGAAGCCGGCGGATTCTTGTCCAACCAGCTCATGCCCACCCAATCCTCGCCGGTGTTATTCCTGCCTTGTCTGCCACGTTTCACCGTACGTTCGAGTTGACAGCCCTCTCAGGCAACCAAGCGAATTTATGTCGAGGCCCTACCCGTCTACGTGTTTTAACTTACCACATTTACTTTACGCTGCGACAGAATTCTAACACTACGCTTAATGCAGCGTCGGCACAACCACGGGGATCCTCAATATTCCCGATGATTTGAAAACATGGTTTCAAGCATATTGTGAAAACCGGTGAATGATCGCCATATGCTCGCGTTTGCGCTCTGTTGAGATTGTGCAAGCCTTCCGAAGACGGTAGACCTCAATTCATGGGAAACGAGACGATTCCGCCGAAAGGCCCGGATGGCGTACAGGGCATTGATTTGCGGACAGCGCTTGAAGAGCGCTATCTTGCCTATGCGCTTTCCACAATCATGCACCGGGCGTTGCCGGATGTCCGCGACGGCCTGAAACCTGTCCACAGACGCCTGCTTTATGCAATGCGGTTGTTGAAACTTGATCCGGGCTCTGGCTTCAAGAAATGCGCCCGTGTTGTTGGTGATGTGATCGGTAAATACCACCCGCACGGTGATCAGGCGGTTTATGACGCCCTCGTGCGCCTCGCGCAGGATTTTGCCCAGCGGTATCCTCTGGTCGATGGTCAGGGCAACTTCGGTAACGTGGACGGCGATAACGCGGCCGCCATGCGTTACACCGAAGCCCGCCTGACGGACACGGCCAAACGCCTGCTGGACGGTCTTGACGAAAACGCGGTCGATTTCCGGGAAACCTACGACGGTGAAGAACGCGAACCTATCGTGCTGCCGGGCGGGTTTCCGAACCTGCTTGCGAACGGGTCGTCGGGAATCGCGGTCGGCATGGCGACGTCCATTCCGCCGCATAATGCGCATGAACTCTGCGAAGCCTGTCAGGTCCTGATCAAGAACCCGAACGCGGAAGTCGACGAACTTCTGCAACATATCAAGGGCCCGGATTTCCCGACTGGCGGGCTTCTGGTTTCCGACACGGCAACCATTCGCGAAGCCTATGCCACAGGCCGTGGCAGCTTCCGCGTTCGCGCCAAGTGGGAAGTGGAAGACCTTGGGCGCGGCCAGTGGAATGTCGTCATCACGGAAATCCCCTATCAGGTGCAAAAGTCCCGCCTGATCGAAAAGATCGCGGAACTCCTGACTGCCCGCAAGCTGCCGCTTCTGGACGACGTTCGCGACGAATCGGCGGAAGACATCCGCGTCGTGCTGGTACCGCGCTCGCGCAATGTCGACCCTGCCCTTTTGATGGAATCGCTCTTCAAGCTGACGGACCTGGAAAACCGGTTCTCGCTGAACATGAACGTTCTGTCGCGCGGCAAGGTGCCGATGGTGATGGGCGTAAAGCAGGTTCTGCGTGAGTGGCTCGACCACCGCAAGGAAGTGCTGATCCGTCGTTCAGAGCACCGGCTTGGCCAGATCAATCACCGGCTTGAGGTTCTGGAAGGCTATCTGATTGCCTACCTGAACCTGGATGAAGTGATCCGCATCATCCGCGAGGAAGATGACGCCAAGGCAGAGTTGATCCGTACCTTCTCGCTGACCGATGTTCAGGCCGAAGCGATCCTGAACATGCGTCTGCGCTCCTTGCGCAAGCTGGAAGAGCTGGAGATCCGCAAGGAACACGAAAAGCTCACCGCCGAGAAGGACGAACTGGTCAAACTGCTCGGATCAGACGCACGCCAGTGGACGCGAATTTCCAAGGAAATCGCAGAGATCTCCAAGGCCTATGGCCCTGAAACGGATCTGGGCAAACGCCGCACAGGGCTTGCCGAGGCTCCGGAACACGATCTGGGCGATATCCAGCAAGCCATGATCGAAAAAGAGCCGATCACGGTGATCATCTCCGAAAAGGGCTGGATCAGGGCGCTGAAGGGCCACCAGAGCGACTTGTCGACCCTGACCTTCAAGCAAGGCGATGCGCTGAAACTGTCCTTCCATGCCGAGACGACGGACAAGCTTCTGGTCTTCTCCACGGGCGGCAAGTTCTTCACCTTGTCTGCGGCCAACCTTCCCGGTGGACGCGGGCACGGCGAGCCGATCCGTCTGATGGTGGAGATGGACGAAGCGCAGGATGTCGTGTGTGCGTTCGTTCACAAGCCCGGGCGTATGCTCCTTATCGCAAGTAACGAGGCGCGCGGCTTTGTCGTTGCCGAGGAAGACGTTGTTGCCAACACGCGCAAGGGCAAGCAGGTTCTGAACCTCTCAGCTCCCGCAGAAGCGACCTTGTGCGTTGAGGCCAACGGCGACCATGTTGCGGTCATCGGACAGAACCGTAAACTGCTGGTGTTCCCGCTTGCGCAGATTGCCCAGATGAACCGTGGCCGCGGCGTGCGCCTGCAACGCTACCGCGATGGTGACATTGCCGACATGCGGGTCTTCAAGGGCGAGGAAGGCCTCACTTGGGTCGATTCTTCCGGCCGCAGCTTCAACAGATCTCTGGATGACCTGGCAGACTGGCGCGGTGACCGCGGTCAGGCCGGACGCCTCCCCCCAACCGGTTTCCCGCGCACCAACAAGTTTGGAACACCCGGGCTGTAAATCCGGGGATGCGGTTTTTGCTATCCCCCTCTCGACGTGACCCAGAACTCCCGGCATTGTGACCGGGAGTTTTTTGTTGTGGCACGAAGAGGTCCAGATGATCGGGGCGTTCACGTTCAACACCAGTCAGCGGATCGTTTTTGAACGTGGCTCTTCCGCAAGGCTTGCAGAGCACGGTGCAGCTTTTCTTGGCGATCACCCGTTCATAGTAACCGACAAGGGCATTGTTGCTGCGGGGCTGCTTTCACCGGCTTTGAACGGTCTGCGAGGCGCGCAGAAGCAGTTTGAGGTCTTTGATGCAGTCGCGGCGGACCCGTCACGATCCATCGTGATGGAGGCTATCGAGACCGCGCGCAGGCATCGTGCGACCTCAGTGATCGGGCTCGGCGGTGGCTCCTCTCTTGATGTTGCCAAACTGGTGGCCCTTTTGGTGGGGAGCGGTGAAGACCTTGACGAGGCCTGGGGCGTCAATCAGGCAAAAGGCCCTCGCCTTCCGCTGATCCTTGTTCCAACCACTTCCGGGACCGGCTCGGAAGTCACGCCTATTTCGATCATTACCGTGGAGGACGACGAAAAGCGGGGTGTCGTTTCACCGCTAATCCTGCCCGATATGGCTGTTCTGGACCCGGACCTGACCCTTGGGTTGCCTGCTCCCGTTACGGCAGCGACAGGCATTGATGCCATGGTCCACGCCATCGAGGCCTATGCGTCAAAAAGCGCCAACAACAATCCGGTATCTCGAACACTTGCGGTAGAAGCCCTGAAGCTCCTTGGCGACAACCTTGAAACGGCTGTCAACGAGCCGGGCAACATCGATGCGCGAAGCGGCATGCTTCTCGGTTCCATGCTGGCCGGGATGGCGTTCGCGAATTCACCTGTGGCCGCTGTTCATGCGCTCGCCTATCCGATTGGCGGCACCTTCCATGTTCCGCATGGCCTTTCCAACGCGCTTGTTCTGCCGCATGTGCTCCGCTTCAACATTCCGGCCGCAGCCCAGGCCTATGCCGAGCTGGCACCCCATGTCTTTCCGGAACTCAGCTTCCTGCAGGATGCCGGGGAAAGAGCCGATGCCTTTGCCGCAGAACTGGCGATCCTCTCGCAAAGAGTCGGCCTGCCACAACATCTTTCGGATGTTGGAATTTCGGCGGTGGACCTTCCGAAAATGGCAAAGGATGCGATGAAACAAACGCGGCTTCTCGTCAACAATCCAAGGCCACTTGAAGAAGCAGATGCGCTTGCGATCTATGAGGCCGCCCTGTGACAAATGCAGACCAGCACAAAGCTCCGCGTCCCACTCCATTGTCGCGCGATCAGTTCCGAAACTTTTCCACAATCCCGACGCGGTGGATGGATGTGGATATCTACGGTCACGTCAACAATGTCCAATATCTGAGCTTCTTCGATACCGCAGTTAACAGCTGGCTGGTCAGGCAGGGTTTGCTGGACCCGGCAAACTCGCCGACCGTCTTCCTCGTCGTCGAGACAGGGTGTCACTACTTTGAGGAACTGAAGTTCCCGGAAATAATCGACGCAGGGCTCAAAATAGAAAAAATAGGTTCTTCGTCAGTCATTTACAGCATCGGCCTGTTCCGCGAGGGAGCGAATACCACAGCTGCTCTGGGACGGTTCGTTCATGTTCTGGTGGACCGGAAGGAACGAAAGCCCGTGACGATCTGCGGGCCTATGCAAGACAAATTATCAGAGCTTCTCTAAGCAGAATATTGCGGCTTGACAGGCGCATGTTTTCCACATGCTATCCACATACTGCGCACAGGCTCCCCACATGTTTTCCTGTGGGATTTCTGTGAACCGATCAGCCCATGGTCTTCATGATGCGGGATTTTTCGCGCTGCCAGTCGCGCTTCTTTTCAGTCTCGCGCTTGTCATGCAGCTTCTTGCCCTTTGCCAGGGCCAGTTCCAGCTTCGCCCTGCCCTTGTCATTGAAATAGAGCTTGAGCGGGACAATCGTCTTGCCCTCTTTCTGCACGGCGCCGGCAAGCTTGCCTATCTCACGCTTGTGCAGCAGGAGCTTGCGCGGTCGGCGCGGCTCATGGTTGAAGCGGTTGCCCTGCAGGTATTCAGGAATATAAACGTTGTAGATCCAGATCTCGCCCTGATGTTCAGCCGCGTAGGATTCGCCAATATTGGCCTTGCCGGTGCGAAGAGACTTTACTTCTGTCCCCTTCAGCTCGATCCCGGCTTCCAGAACATCCTCGATCTCGAAATTGAAGCGCGCCTTCCGATTGTCTGAGACAACGGTCTTTGCGGGCGCGTTCTTGGAGTTCTTTTGGGCCATTCTTTTATCCTTTTTGCCCAAGGCAAGACGGCTCGAAGACCGAGCCGTCCGTCAGATCAGTTGATCAGGCCTGCATGCACCATTGCATCGCGGATTTCCGCGCGGGTACCTTCGGAAATCGGCACCAGCGGCAAACGCAGTTCTTCCTCAATCTTGCCAAGCAGAGACAGGGCGTATTTTGCACCAGTCGGATTCGGCTCAATGAAGATTGCGCGATGCAGGGGGGTCAGTTTGTCCTGGATTTCCAGAGCCTTGGCATAGTCACCAGCCGTGCAGGCATCCTGAAACTGCGAGCAGAGACGCGGCGCGATGTTCGCCGTGACCGAAATGCACCCTGCCCCGCCATGCGCATTGAAGCCCAGTGCGGTAATGTCCTCGCCGGACAGCTGGACAAAGTCCGGGCCACACAGGTGCCGCTGACGGCTGGCAGTGGCTAGGTTTGCCGTTGCATCCTTGACGCCGATCACATTCTTGCAGTCACGGTAGAGCTCTGCCATCGTTTCCGGTGTCATGTCGATCACCGACCGGCCCGGAATGTTGTAAATGATGATCGGGATGCCGACCGCGCTGTCGATCGCCTTGTAGTGAGCCTTGAGACCAGCCTGATTTGGCTTGTTATAATAAGGTGTTACAACAAGAACAGCATCGGCACCGGCCTTTTCGGCGTGCTGGGCAAGGTCAATCGCTTCACGGGTATTGTTGGAGCCTGCACCTGCAATGACCGGAACGCGGCCATTTGCTGTTTCGATGCACAGCTCAACAACACGCTTGTGTTCATCATGGCTGAGCGTCGGGCTTTCGCCAGTCGTTCCAACAGGAACAAGGCCGTGGCTGCCCTCTTTTATCTGCCAGTCCACAAAGTCCTGAAACCGTTTCTCATCAAGCGCTCCGTCCTTGAACGGTGTAATCAGCGCTGGAATCGATCCTCTAAACATCTTCCGGTTTCCTTGGGTCTTTCTTGTGAACTTCAATTGGTGTGAACCGGCGGTGACAATACTGTCCAGCCGGAAGCGGGGCAATGGGTAACCACCTTATCGCGGCACCTTTTTCCCTCACCGTTGCAATAAAGGAATTCTTTCAACCCGAGCAAGTCTTCCACTGGCGATTCTGTCAGTTTTTTCCTAGGTTTTTGCCAGACAGTATAAGGATTTTCCTTTGACCATGACCCATATACCCATCGCGCCCAATCTGGCGTCGTTACAAAGCACCGAAGCCCCAACACAGCACTTCACCTGGCTATCACCAGATGGCTTGACTTTGGCTGGTGTGCGCTGGTCACCGCAAGGCAGCGTTGGAAAGAAGACACCTGTTCTGTGTTTGCCGGGCCTTTCCCGGAACACGCGAGATTTTGGCGCGATCGCAGGCTTTTTGACGAAGCAGGGGCACGAAGTGATTGCCCTTGATTATCGTGGTCGCGGTGCAAGTGAATGGTCGCCGGATTGGCAAACCTACACGCTTCCTCAGGAAGCCGCCGATATCGATTTGGCGATATCAGAGCAAAATCTTGACCAATTTGTCCTTCTGGGGACATCCCGCGGCGGGCTTCATGCCATGGCAATGGCGCAAAGATACCCGGCGGACCGCATGATCGGGGTGATTTTGAACGATATCGGACCGGAAATCCCCCTCGCCTCGCTCCTTCGCATCCGCGACAGCATTGGCCTGAAGATGGCTTTTGCGGGATGGCAAGAGCTTACGATCCATCTGCGGACCGGTTTGGGAGATCAGTTTCCTGCACTAACTGAGTGTGACTGGCTTAGATTTGCCCGTCAACTGGCCACTGAGACAGATGGCAATGTTACACTGGACTATGACCCACAGCTCCGCCGCCAATTGGACGGACTTGAAGATGGCGATGCTTTTCCGGATCTTTGGCCGCTCTATGACGGCCTTTTCAATATCCCAGTGCTGATTTTACGCGGAGAACGATCTGATCTTCTCTCGACGGGAACGTCGAAAGCGATGATTCAGCGGCATAATCGGTCCGACTTGATAGTCATTCCCGCTGAAGGACATGCGCCGCTTTTATGGGACCCTATAAGTCAGCAGGCGATCCTACAATTTCTAGGGAAGTCGTAGTGAAACAAGGCGCTTCCTGTCCGGTTCGACAGTTCCAGCTATTCCGATATGTCTAAGAAAAACAAAAAGAAAACCCGGCGTTTCCGCCGGGTTTTCCCGTTAGTCTCGATTAAGAGATTAACTTAGAAAGTGCGCTGAATACGGAACGCAGCCAACAGCTCGTCAACATCAGAGGTGTTGTCGATGTCGGTGTTGGCGTAACCAACTGCGACACCCATGTCGAGGCCGGAAACCGGGGCCCACTTGACGGAACCGTCGATTGCCCAACGAGTTACGTCGTTGTTGGTGCCTGCGAGGTCAACATCGAGGTAAGAACCATCGAGAGACACGCCGATTGCGCCCATCTGGTGGTAGATACCGCCGCCTACGTTCCAACCAGAGCTTGTCTTGCCGTTGCCAGCAACAGCAGCCAGATCGTAGTAGATGGAGTCGTCAGCTGCACCGAGGTAAGCCAGTGCGCCGTCTGCATATGCAGCCTGGAACGCAATGTTCGAAGAAGAGGAGAGCATCGGCAGGTTGATGATCACACCACCCTGAACAGCCCAGCCCAGTTCCGAATCAATGCCAGCAATATGTGCTGCGTCGTTGGAACGAACGTCATGCAGAGCTGCAGACAGCTGAGCAGAACCCCAACCCTGATCAACGCGCAGGTTAGCAACGAGGTCCGGCAGATACTGGCCGCCGTACAGAACGCCGTTTACTGCAGTATCGCCTTCGTCAACTTCACGGTAGCCACCCTCTTCCAAGGAAACCGTCGCGGAGAAACCGTTGCCGAAAGCTGCGGTGTAAGCGATGAGGTCGGTTGTCTGGTCAGACCAGTTACGGGTAACCGGACCGATGTAGGACTGACCGGTGAAGAAGTCGAAGAACGACGTTGCGTAACCAGCAGTCAGGCCGCCCCACTGGATGAATGCCTTGTCTGCAACAACAGAACCACCAGACGTACCCTGGAACTCAGCGTAAGTACGCAGAAGACCGAATTCGGTGGACGTACGGCTATCGAGGTACAGGTAACCACGGCCAATCATGGAATAGTTGTCAGCATCACGACCGCCGAAGCCGTCAGAGTTGTTGTCGCCCATGTTGTTCAGGGTGTACTGTGCACGAATACGGCCGCCAACGCGGAGGCAGGTGTCGGTGCCCGGGATGTAGTAGAAGCGTGCACCGTAAGCGTCACAAACTTTTACGTAGTCGACCGGCTCCGGAGCTACCGGAAGATCTGCAGCGGAAGCGCCGGTAGCAGCAGTGGCTGCAGCGGCTGCGAGCATCAAGCCCTTAAAGTTCATATCTGACCTCCAATCAGTCAATTCTATCAGACTTTGCAAATGGCCTTTGCCTTTAGCAAAATCGTTTCCCCGCGAATTACTCTGTCTTTGTCCCCGACCGGAGGATCTTCTTCCGAGTGGGCAAAGCAGCGCGACCCGAAAGCCGCTCGCAGAAGTGACCATACCCATCCCGATTGCCGGTTCAACATCGAAGTGAGCCGAAGAGCCCGGATCGGCTTCCTTTGGATATGTGTGTGGCAGGAATGTCACGCAATTGGGGATGAACGGTAAGGAACTGGTAACACTTCGGGCGATTTCGCCACATTTCCGCCCCATAAAACCCAAGCATTTACGCGGAGTTCGAGCAGTTGGATCGATGTTTACCGTGGATTCGGCTCCCAAACACAGCGCCGTTTGACGACGATTGCACGCAGCTTTTCGCCAGACCCTGGCTCAGTTAGCCGCCAATGGAACGAATGTCGAGACGCACGGTCGCCGCGTTTCCAACCCTGTCGATCACCGCGAGCGACGTCACACCCGGCCCCGTCGGCACAAAGTGAAACTGTCTTGAGTAAGCTTTGCCCATACCTGAAACTGGTTTGCCGTTTTCCAGAATCACAAATGGCAGTTTCCCGCCTTGCAGTTTGATGACCAACTGGTCGGCAGCGCTTCGGCTGGAAGTTCCGGCCAATTCGAGGACTGCGTTGTCTGGCGGAAACATGATCTTGAACGTCTGATCGTGTTGGTTAGGAGATGCTCTGGCGTCGATTCGCGCCCTTTGGAGGGGAATCGGTAGCTCCGCAGTTACCAGATCGGCCACGCCGTCGGGCCTTTGTGGCAGGGCGACACGCGCCGAGCCAATCCGCTGAAAAACCTCAAAGAGAATCGGACTGGCTGATTCTGCCCCTGTTTGCCCCGAAACAGGCGACCCGTCCGGTCTGCCGACCCATACGCCGACAACGTGCTGCCCATCAAAGCCGACAGACCACGCGTCGCGATATCCGTAGGACGTGCCAGTCTTGTAAGCCACGGCCTGAGCCTTGGCTGCTTGAGGCTGAGGCAAGCCCGACAAAATGTCGACAACCTGCCATGCGGCGGCTTCCGAAAGGAACGGTCGGCTTTGTTGCCGGTTTACAGAGGACTTCGTGGTTTCGCTTTCGCCATCGCGGGAAAAATGAAGATCGACCGGACGCCCCAATTCGGCGAGACCGGCATAGAGGCGGACGAGGTCCATCAGGCTGACCCCCACACCACCGAGACCGATTGCCAGTCCTGCCGCATCCTGTCCGGGAAGATCGGGGGAAAGCCCTGCCCGCTTCATGCGTGCCATGAGCCGCGCCGGACCGACGGTATCCAAAAGCTGGACTGCCGGAGTGTTCAGCGACTGCTGGAGTGCGTGGCGGACCGTGATCGCCCCCTGATAGCCTTGGTCAAAATTCGTCGGACGATAGCCGTCGAAGTCTACGGGGCGGTCCTGAATAAGGCTTTCGGGTAGCGCGATACGGTCCTCGAAAGCGAGTCCATATATATAAGGCTTCAAGGTGGACCCTGGAGATCGGACAGCTTCCGTCATATCCACATGGCCCTGACGGGCGCGATCATGCAGGCCCGGAGAGCCAACCGCGGCGAGAATTTCGCTGCTGGTGTGATCGGCAACCACGATCGCCATCGAGACCTTTCGGCCAAGCTTGCCGACCCGCTTGCTCGCCAGACTTTCCAGCGATTTTTGCAGCTCAAGATCCAGTGTCAGATGATGAACGCTTCGAGCAGGGTTGGCAGCAACCACCTGCCGCGACTTGTGCGGGGCGTGTTGCGGCATCTTCCGCCAGCTGACCGGGAGCCGTTCCCGTTTTGCCGCAGCAATTTCATCGAGCGAGGCAACACCGGTTGCAGCCGCCACATCAAGCACACGGTCCCGCGCGTTTCTTGCAGCCTTTGGCGAACGATCCGGACGGCGTCCTTCCGGTGACTGCGGCAAGGCCACAAGCAAGGCCGCCTCTGCCAACGTGAGACGGGATGGCTCCTTGCCGAACCAGATCAGCGAAGCCGCGCGAATCCCTTCCAGATTTCCGCCAAACGGCGCCCGCAAGGCATAGAGCGCCAAAATCTCGTCTTTGCTCAGGGCGTCTTCCAAGGCAATTGCCTTGAGGACCTGATGGTATTTTGCAGCCAGGCTGCGCGTTCCCTCTTCAGACAAGAGTCGCGCGACCTGCATGGTGAGCGTGGAGCCGCCGGAAACGACCCTGCCCCGGCTAGCCAATTGAACGCCTGCTCTGACCAAGGCGCGAAGGTCGACACCCGAATGCTCACGAAAGCGCCGATCTTCATAAGCAATTAGAAGCTTGAAATAGATCGGATCGATCGCATCCAGTTCGACCGGTAGGCGCCATTTTTCGTCAGCACTCAAAAAGGCTCGCAACAGCCGGTCATTCCTGTCCAGCACGACGTTTGAAACCGACAGGTCTGTTTGTTCCAGTATCGCTTCAGCTGCCTTGTAATCTGCAGCAATCTTGAAGCCTCCGGAAACCAGGAGCCCCGCCACGGCCAAAGCTGTTCCGGCAGCGTAGAAACGCTGCCGGTTTGTCTTTCGGGTCTTTGTGAGCGAGGCCATCGTTCCGCTTATCTGTCGGGTCCGAGGATTTGCACCCGGCCGCTCGCGGTATTGGCCCGGCGATCCGGTCGATACATGTCCTCAACGCTCGCCGCGGGTTGAGCGTATTCACCCGGTATCACTGCCCGCGCCAGATACGCAAAGGTCAGCTCGCTTCCGCCGTAACGGGTCTGGTCGATCGCGGCCTCCACTCGGTCTGCATGGAAGGCAATGTAATCTGGCTGATCGATGGTGGAGAGGAAATCGAGCCCGCCGAGGTCCCCGGAGCGAACCAGCCGTGGATTGTCGACCGCAAATCCCGCCGGTAGGCGATCAACGACCATCAATCGCCCTGCCTGATCCGACAAGGTCCGGACAGTGACAACAACCGCAATTCGTGTGTTTACCGGAATGGCAGAAGGCTCCAGCTGGTTGCCATCCAGATCATACAGCACCCTTTCGATGGAATAGCCGTTTTCACTGGCAGGTTCGGGCGCAGTCGGCTGACCGGCGACAGATACCAGAAGACTGACTGGCTCTGCGGTCTCATTCCTGAATTCGTTCGAAGCTGCGGCAAGTTCCGCACCATTGAATGACCAGGCTATTCGCCCCTGCTGAGCAGTCCCGTTGACAGAGAGCGACGTTTCTGCGGCTTCCTTTTGCAGCTCGTTGGCCGCGAGCAACATCCACGCCATGTCTTGCGTGGAATAGGACCCGGCTTTTGCCTGACGCTCTTCCAGAATGGACAAGGCCCGGCTCTGCAAGGGCGCATCCTTGATCCCTGCTGCAATATACCCCAGCACACCGGCGTCATCACGAAGCGGCGTTCCGAAATCGGAGCGATACCCCGCCTTGACCGGTTCGCTGAGGGCCGAAACCGCAGCATCAAAGCCGATGGTTGCCCTTTCCTGTTCGCCGTAAAGCGCAAGACCGGCGGCAACCTGCGCCTTTGCGAGCGGCGTCGAGAAGGCGTTCAGCTTGGCATCCAGATAATATCTGAGGTCTCCGATGGACGCTCTGCCATTGCGGGCGAGAACGTAGAGGCCATAGCCGATGTCCTCGCCGCCTTCGGCAAAGTCGGAGGCATAGGCCAATCTGTTTTCCAGATTGTCGAGCGCCGAGTCGAGAGCTCGGGCAGGAACATCGAACCCTTGCTCCTTGGCCCTTGTCAGGAAGTCGGTAACATAGGCGTCCAGCCATCCGTCTCCCGTAGCATAGCTGTTCCAGAGCCCGAAGGAGCCGTTCGAGGATTGATTGGCAAGAACCCTCTGGATGCCTGTCTCCACCTTTTCGCGCAGATCTTCCGCCGACCCCAATCCGGCATTTTCAGCGACGGAGCTAAGGTAAAGCAAAGGCAAGGCGCGGCTGGTTGTCTGTTCGGTGCAGCCATAAGGGTACCGGTCGAGGGCGGTCAACAAACCGCCGATATCTATCCGACCGGCAAGCCCCGCAGTGACGGACACCCTGGCTGTATCTGCCTTCAGGCCGTCCAGAACGGCACTATCGAGCACAAGGCTGCCATTGGCTGCAAGCGTGAGTGTCGAGCGACGCAGAACCTCTGGCTGGTTGTCTTTCACGTCGATATTGACCGTTTCAACAAATTCCTCGCCGTTCGGGCCAGTCAGTGACGCAAGGATCTCTCCACGTCCGAGCGCACCGGTCGCCCGAACCGGGAGCCTCAGATCAACCCGTTTGCCCTTCTCAAGCGTGAGGATCTGAGCCGCCAGAGAAGATTCGGTGATTTCCAGCCCCTCGCCTGCAGAGACGGTCAGCTGATACTCTCCGCTTTCACCATCCACATTGTCGATGGCAAGCAAAAGCCGTGACGCATCGGACGGGGCAAGGAACCGGGGAGCCGTCGCCGTGACCACGACAGGTGAGCGGACTTCAAGATCCTGTTCGCCATGCCCCACACCATCGGCGCTCCAGGCAACGACCATGATCCGCAGGCTGCCGTTGAAATCCGGCAGATCAAGTGGAACAGAGGCGGTGCCATCATCCGAAACTTTGACTATGCCGGAAAAGAGTGCAACGGGCTCTTCGTCTGGCGGAGGCGCATCAAGGCGCATTGCCCCGGCATCCCCGCCCGACCGCACGCGTCCCCGTTTTCCGAGCGTCGTATCGATCAGCTGGCCGTAAAGGTCCCGTATATCTGCGCCCAGTCTGTGCTGGCCGTAATACCATTTGTCCGGCGCCGGGCTTTCAAAACCCGTCAGATTGAGAATGCCCACATCAACCGCAGCCAATGTCAGATAGGCTTCACTGCCCGGGGCAAGGTTTGCAATCTTCACGGGGACATCAAGGCTGGTCATCGGCAACACTCGCTCAGGCAAGCTCAGGCTGACATCCAGCACCCGATCCTGCGGGTCGACCTTGAGCCAGCTCAGACCGATTGCCCGCGACGGCATGCGGCTCGCAGAGGCGTCCATCGGCCTTGCGAGGTTTGCAACAATATAGGCGCCTGCCCCCCACTCGGCCGAAACTTCAATCGGCACATCAAGCGGCTCGGTTCCAACTTCCAGTGTTTTCGTTTCCCGAACACCACCGGACACAACCTGAACCGTCACCTCGCCCGCCATTTGAGGAACGATCCGCAATTTGGCGGTTTCGCCTATCCGGTAAGCTTCCTTGTCGAGACCAACGTCCAGATAGTCCGGCGTTTCCGATGTGGCGCTCGCCGTATACCAACCAGCCGAAAAATCGACACTGGTGACGATGCCAAGCTCTTCGGACACCATTTCCAGACGGTATTCGCCCCACTGAACAGGGACAGAAAACTCCACTGCGGCGGATGCCTGGGCATCGATTTCGCCGCTTTCCACCCGCCGGGTTGAAGTGATCGGTTCATATTGCCAGCTGCCATTGGTGCGATACCACTGATACTGGCGATCCAGCTTGGAGAGGATCCATTCAATTCCGGCCTGTTCCTGCCGTTGGCCCGACGCGTCAATCACCATGACCGAGAATGACGCTGGGCCGCCCTCATCCACTCCACCATCGAAATTCGGCTTGATGCCAATGCGCGGCCCGTCCGAAGTGACCGGCAGGTCAAGTCGGCGCTCGACATAGCGCCCACCTGCTTCCACCAGTCGTGTGGTCAGCTCGGCGGCATAAAGTGCTGTCGTTTCCGGAACGTCCGGCAGATCAACGGTGAAGGTCAGATTCCCGTCGGCGTCCGTGACAAGCCCGGACGGCAAGACGGCAGACACCGGGTAGGTTTCGCTGTCGTTCAATCCGAACTGGTATCCCGGCCAGGCAGCAAGTTCGCGGGTCGGTTTCACGCTGACCGTGCCTTCCAGCTTCTGGCCGCTGGCCGGCGCACCGTAGAGAAAGCGAGCCTGAAGGGAGACTTCGGTTCCTGATTGCGTACTGAATTCGCCCGCGTCGCTCTCAAGCGTGAAGTCCACGCGCTCCGGCTGATAGTCCTCGACAAGGAACGTCTTTTGGGCAAGCGCCTGCGCCTTGGGGTCCGCGTAGACTTCTAAGGACCAGACACCCTGTTGTGCAGACGAGGAAAGCACAATGTTTTCCAGATACCCGCCAAGGCCCTGATCCTTGAGCACAGCACTCAAATGTTCGACGCCGTCTGGCCGGATGACCTTGAGCGTCAGCGGCAAGTCTTCCTGGGCATGGGCCTTGGCCGTGCGAAGCAGAGCCTGCAGATGCACGACTTCTCCGGCCTTGTAGATACCACGGTCCGTCCAGGCGAAAACATCCAGAGGGCCGGGAGCAGGCCTTCCCGTCACTCCCCTGTCGGAGAGATCAAAAGCGGGTTTGCGAAGATCGAGAAACGCATGGTTGCCGTGTTCGGGAGCGGCGGTAATGTGAGATGGCTCACGCCCACCAATACCGCGTGTGATGCCTGCTGCAAAATGAGCGATGCCGTCTTCGTTCGTCGATGCCGTATCAAGCGTCTCATTGTTGACCGCAACCAGATGCACCCCGACGCCTTCAACCGGCTTTCCGTCCAGCAGCGAGCGGACATTGACCGTGATACCATCTTCGGACGTCACCGCAGTCAGCCCCAGATCGGTCACCACGAACCACTGGGTCGCCATAGGGCCCCACTCGTTTTTCGTGTCGGATCTGGACCTTGCCGTCATCACGTACAGGCCCGGTTTCATTTCAACGCCAATGTCATTCAGCGGGATGGCGGTCGTCACATCCTCGTTGAGTGGATTTTCCGTTTCGACAACGCCGGACCACACCGCCTCTCCCAGCTCATTTTCGATCTGGTCTGCCTGATAACCCGCAAGTTGCTGAAGGAACTTCCCGTCGCGAATAACCGGCGCCAGACCGCGATAGCCGATCCGATAGAGTTTTGTTTCAACTTCCGTCGTGTTGACCGAAATCACCGGGATCGTCGGATCTCCGCCAGCTGGCAGGACATAGGAACGCCCGATAAAGCGCACGGTGGGTGCCCGGTCGCGCACATAGATTGAAAGACGGGCTTCCTTTTCCAGTTTTTCGCCGTCTGCTGCCGGAAGACCACTTCTTGCGGTCACGTTGTACCGTGCCCCGTGCTGAACACCGTCAACACAGATCTGGTTGTCATCGGTCTCAATGGACAATGTGCCCGACCCGGTCGCCTTCACATAGGGAGCCAGATCGCTGCCGCGCGGCAGGTTGTCTGAAAAGACCAGACAGATGCGGGGAGACACGGCATCGGAATCAACCTGATGATCGACAATCCGGAAGCCGTGTTCTGCAATGGCATCGTCATAGCGCTTGCGAGTATCCGGCTGGTCTTCCAACTCAAGCGAGGCGCGAAACGCCTTGATGGCAGGCTTCCAGTTGTCCTGCCGACCAAGACCGAACCCCAACAGGTCAAGGGCATCGGCCCGTTCCGTACGGGTCACCGCCTTCAAATAGGCGATAGTGGACGCCAGAACCGCGTTGTCCCGCTTTTGCTGGCGCTCCTGCCAGTCGTCAGGATTTTGTCGATAATAGGCACGAGCAAGTCCGGCCCACGCGTCAAAACTGTCTGGTTCAAGTGCGGCGAGGCCCTGATACGCAGGCTCTGCTGCCTGCCCGTTTCCGTCTGCCAACGCCTGTCGACCACGCTGCAGAAGAGCATCGACACTTTCTGCGCCTGGATTTCCGTCCGCCGTGGTACGCACTTCAAATGTGCGGGCTGCCTCGATCTGGTAAGCCGTCAGAAAAGACAGTTCCTTGCGTCTTTCCCCTTCCGCTGTCTGGCGCGGCGCTTCCACTTCCAGCACACGTCCGGCAATCGCTCCGGCAAAGCTCTGCAGATGTCCGGTATCGGATTTCAGGAAACACCATCCAGCGGACGCATTGAACGTGAAGGCCCGACATTGCTTGTCATCGAGACAGACAGCCTTACAGGCATCCAGATCCACATCTTTTACCGTGCGATAGTCCGCGCCGAAATAATCGGCATCATCGATCGTGACAATCCGGCGATCCGCTGCGGCGGCCACCGTTGAAAGGCTCGCTGCGACCAGAAAGGCCGACACTAGTTTCCCGAGATGAAACTCTTTGAATTCAATGGATTTTTTAGAAAAAGGACCGGACACGACAATACCCTCGCGGCGAGATGTGACAACCCAGACTTGCCGAGCCCATCATGAGATCGTGTCGAAGGCATGGCAACTGCCGCAGCCGTGATTTTTCGCAAGGGTAAATGGTTTCAGTCGATGCGGGCCAAAAGTTCTTTGATCAGTGCATCCATCTCTTCCGCCGCCTTGCTGGACGGCGCTTCTTCCATCACGGTTGCCCCCTGCCCCATGGATGCGGCAAAGCTGGTTCTGTTGCCCAGCCGACTTGCAAACGCCTCATAGCCGGACGAACGAATGGCCTCATCCATTTCAGCTGTCAGCGCAGCGCGGGGCGGAACCCGGTTCATGACGAGGATTGCCGGGGTCTTTTCGCGCGCCGCAAGCTCGATAGTCTGCTCGGTGGCCCAAACGTCGACCGGGGTCGGTTGAACCGGCACGAACACGAAGTCGGCAGCTTCAATGGCGGGCCGTGCATCCGTGTCAGTCTTGGGCGGCGTATCAATCACCACAAAGCCGTGGGATCGGGCCAGAGAACGGGCCTCGCGCCGCGCGCCCCAGCCGGAGGCCGTGCGGAAGCAAAGGCCGGTATTGTCCTCGCCGAAGGTGTTTTCGCGGGCCTCATACCAGGTGCCGAGAGACCCTTGCGGATCAACGTCCAGAATCGCGACCGGCTCACCCGTCTTGCGCGCGAGCGCCACTGCCAGATGAGCACTCAGGGTCGTCTTGCCCGACCCACCCTTTTGCTGCGCCACGGTCAATATCCGGCCCGACATAGCGAATCCCTTCCGCCTTCCAATGCATTTTGACGATATTGCATTGCAGCATGAAACTTTGCAACTCATCCGATTTTGGGGCTGGACGCAGCGGCAATGGGGCGCTCAAATCAAGCCAAAGCAGCTTGGGAGGGATCATGAAGCAGCGATTTCTGAAAATTCTTTTCTGCGCGTCCACGATTTGCCTATTGATTGCCGAGCCTGCATTTTCTGAAAGCAGAGTCTTGCTTGCAAACGAAGTGACCGACGAAGACTTTCATAAAGCCGTTGCGTGCGCTGCTGAACCAGAAGGCAAGTGCCGCACACCACTGGTTCGTTGGCCCAAAAAGCGAGCCCAAGATCTGCGCGTCGCCCTTGCCCATGTTGCACCATTTTATCCGCCAGAGGACGCAGAATACATCAGCCAAGCTCTGGATGCTGCAATTACCGAAATCAATTCTGTTACGCCGGCGTTGCAATTGAGACGCGTTGCTCCTGCAGCCAAGGCAGATGTCAATGTTTATCTTCTGAGCATTCATCCCAATACAAAGCTTATGAATACCAAGATCAAAGGTGTGAAGGGGAAATTTATCGAATGGGCACACGTAAATATTTGGTGGAACAATAATAAATATATTAATCGCGCTGTTATCATATTCGCCAACATCCCGGACAAAAGACCTAATACATTCAAGTCAATAATGCTTGAAGAGCTTGCACAGTCTTTAGGTCTCCTCTCAGACATAGAGGGATATGCATATGAATTCGGTTCAATTTTTTCCGAGAAGAGAAATGCCCGAATTACGCTTGGGAAACAGGACCGTGAAGCCATAAAACTTCACTATCCTCAAAGGAATTGAAACCGCATTGCACGGAGGGATCATGAAGCGCGTACCATTGGGTCGGACTGGCGTTGAAGTATCAGAATTGTGTTTCGGCACAATGTCGTT
The DNA here is from genome assembly GCF_008711325.1 of Roseibium sediminis. Lineage (GTDB taxonomy): Bacteria > Pseudomonadota > Alphaproteobacteria > Rhizobiales > Stappiaceae > Roseibium > Roseibium sediminis. The sequence continues at coordinate 61,449 of NZ_VXDB01000004.1, read as the reverse complement.
TGGCGCGGAAGCGGACGAGGCCACGGCCGCCGCCATGTACCGGAACTGCAGAGAGGCCGGGATCAATTTCTTCGATTGCGCCGACATCTACAGCTACGGCGTTGCAGAGGAAGTTCTCGGAAAGCTCATCAAGTCAGAACGCGACGACCTCGTCATCACCTCCAAGGTGTTCAACCGCATGGGGTCGGACAGCAATTCGGGCGGCACAAACCGGCGGCATATTGCACGCGCCATCGAAAAGAGCCTGAAGCGGCTGCAGACGGATCGGCTCGATGTCTATTTCGTGCATCAATTCGACCATGCCACCCCGCTGGAGGAAACCCTGCGCGGCCTTGAAGATGTGGTTCGATCCGGCAAGGTTCTCTACATCGGTGCCAGCAACTTCGCGGCATGGCAGATTGCCAAGGCTTTGGGGCTGAGTGCCAAACAGGGCTGGACCGGCTTTTCGGTGCTCCAGCCGATGTACAATCTGGTGAAACGACAAGCGGAAAGCGAAATCCTGCCGCTTGCGATTTCCGAAGGCCTTGGCGTGATCTCCTACAGCCCGGTTGGCGGCGGGCTCTTGTCAGGCAAGTTCCGGCCCGGCGTGAAGCCGGATGGCACACGCCTCTCGGAAAACACCATGTATTCCAAGCGCTACGGAGAACCGTGGGTGTTTGAGGTGGCAGAGAAATTCACGGCCTTTGCCGAGGCCAATGGATACCACCCGGTATCGCTCGCAGTTGCCTGGGTAAAGGCGCATCAGGGGATCACCGCGCCAATCATCGGCGCCCGCAATCCGGAGCAGCTTGCCCCATCCCTGAAAGCGGTCGATATCGACATGACTGCCGAGCTTCGCAAGGAGCTGTCTGCCCTGTCTCGCACGCCGGCCCCAGCCCATGACAGGCTGGAGGAGCAATAGGGTTCAGAACGAGAGACTACCTGCCGCCCAGCGCATAATAGACATTCCAGGCCGGGCGGCCGGTAATCGGCAGGCCGTATTTGGCTTCCGCCTTCTTGATGCCTTCCCGGGTGGCCGGACCGATCTTTCCGTCCGGCTCTCCGACATCGATCCCATTCTGGTTCAACAGCTTCTGCAACTCCCAGCGCTGCGCACGGGACAGGCCGGGATTGTCCGTCGGCCAAGGGGCCTTGAATGGCTCCCGTCCAACAATCAGTTCCGACAACAACGCAATTGCGAGCCCATAGGATGTGGAAGCGTTGTAGGATCGTAGGGCATTGAAGTTCCGTGTCACGAGGAAGGAAGGACCGCTCTTTCCGGCAGGTTGGATCAAAGCAGCTTCAGTTTCGCCCGACACCCGCTTTCCGGACATGGTGACAAAACCCCTCTTCCCCCATGTGCTGAGAGATGCACGGCTTTTGAGACCCTCCGGTCCGGAATAGCCATCCGGCGCCTTGACCTCATAGCCCCAGGGGCGAGAGTTGCGCCATCCCGCGTCTTTCAGAAAATTTGCCGTCGATGCGAGCGCATCAGCGGATGAATTGACGAGGTCCTTTCGACCGTCGCGGTCATGATCGACAGCAAGGCGGGTGTAGGTGGTCGGCATGAACTGCGTTTGCCCAAAGGCCCCAGCCCACGACCCCCGGAAATCCTGCACGGCAACATCGCCGCGTGAGGCGATTTCAAGTGTTTTCATCAGCTCGCCGCGGAAATATTTCGCCCGGCGTCCTCCCGCGCAAGCCAGATTGGCAAGAGCATGGGGCGTGTAGAAATCACCCTGAAACTTGCCGAAGTCGCTCTCGATGCCCCAAACGGCGACGACCACGTTTCCAGGCACCCCGTAGCGCTTTTCGATGGAAGCCAATGTGCTGCGATGTTTCTGCATCAATGCCTTACCATCGGCGATCCGCTCTGGATCGACGAGGAACGCCATGTAATCCCAAATTGGCGTATTGTATTCCGGCTGGCTGGTGGAGAAGCGAATGACCTTTTCATCATAGGTCGCTCCCCCCAGCATTTTCTCCGCGACACCGGGGCGGACGCCGGACGAAATCGCCTGCTTCTTCAAAGATGAAACGCAGCTTTCGATCGCCGATGCCGGTTCGCTCACGACCGCAAAGCCCAACAGAAGCGGCAACAGTCGTGTCATCCCTTGCATGCGAAACCCTGCGACTTCCGACATTTTGCCCCCCACGGCTGACAATCCAGACCTTATCTCCATGGTGAGCCCAATTGCGGCAAAAAAACGCCGTCCATCCGGAATGCCACATGGACGGGAAGATGTGCACAAGATCCAAGCAAATTTGCCGAAACCTGCACTGGCAGGAACAGGGACAGCCACTTTCGTCGGAAGTGACGCTAATACGCATTATTGCGTATACTAATCCCGATTTTGACTTCGTTGGTTTTACGCCCTGGGTTAAGCGAAACTTGAAAGCAGGTGCACGCTGGGGGTTACGGCCGCAAACACATCGCGTTCATTTCCGAAGGCGCAGGGCTTAAAGATGAGGGCCGCGTCGCCCGCATCCTTCCCTCCCTGCAGCGCCATGCCACAAAGTCAGCTCAATCCAACACCCCCTCTTTACAAATGCAAAACAATAAACTACCTATTGATAGGTAGATGGAGGTGGCAATGAAGATTTATGACGTGGAAGGCTTCCCTAATCCGACACGGGTCCGCATGGCTCTGGCTGAAAAAGGTGTGATTGACGAAGTCCAATTCATTCCGGTGAATGTAATGGCCGGTGAGCACAGAAGTGCGGAATTCAGGGCCAAGAATCCTGACGCATCTGTTCCCATGCTTGAACTTGCCGACGGGCAATTCATTTCCCAGTGTACGGCGATTACCGAATATATCGACGGCACCTATCCGGGAGAGAACCTCTGCGGTCGCACACCCTGCGAACGAGCGGTCATTCACATGATGAACCGCCGAATGGAGGCGGGCCTTCTGGATGCTGTAGGCGATTACTTTCACAACGCCACACCGGGTCTTGGCCCGGAACTGGAGGCGGAACAGAACCCGCGCTGGGGCCTGATCCGCAAACGTAAAGCCATCGAGACGATGGAGTATCTCGACGAAGTCCTCAAGAAATCGGACTATGTCGCGGGAGATCGCTTCTCAATGGCTGATATCACCGCATATGCCGGTCTGGCATTTGCCGACTTTGCGCAGATTGAAATTCCTGACCGCTTGAAAAAGCTGGCGGCGTGGCGCCGCAGGATTGCTTCAAGAGCCAGTGTGGCATCCTGATACCCCGAAACACGGAGATAAACCCATGGAAATTCGTTCAGATTTCTCCCAGAAGGCTCTGGTGCATTCGGAGTCTGAGCCGTGGCATGCTTCCCCCATGCCGGGCGTGGACCGGCGTATGCTTGACCGGATCGGCGGAGAGGTGGCCCGGGCAACAACCATCGTCAGATATGCGCCCGGTAGCAAGTTTTCAGCGCATACCCATACGGGCGGCGAGGAATTCATCGTTCTTGACGGCGTGTTTCAGGACGAACATGGAGATTTTCCGGCCGGAACCTACGTTCGAAATCCACCGACGACCAGCCATACGCCCGGCTCGGACGAAGGCTGCACGATCTTTGTAAAGCTCTGGCAATTCGACATGAATGACCGCACACAATTCCGAAAGGATATGGAAGCAGAGCTGGGAGACGTCAAAGACGGAGTTGCCAGTGCGGAACTGCACAGGGATCCACGCGAGATCGTGACCTATTATTCTGCAGTCCCGGGTGCAAAGCTCCACCTGAAAGCCGAAGGTGGCATCGAGTTGCTGATGATCGGTGGGGCCCTCTCCCCCGAAGGCGAGGAACCGCTTCAAAAAGGGTCCTGGCTCCGTCTTCCCGAGGGTGTCGATTTGTCGGCTGTCGCGGGTCCCCAAGGAGCCAAGCTATGGGTCAAAACCGGACATCTGCCCTATGCTCAGCCGCCGGCGGCATAACGGGGTCGGAAGCGTTCTTCGCAAGAGTTCCGGTAGTTGATCTTCACATCGGAACGTCTTCAAGGTACACAGGCGGGTCAGTGATTTTGCTAATGGCAAGTCACCAAGCCGCCTGTAGTCCTCCAAAAGACCCTGTCCGATGAGCGCCAAAGATACAAAAACCGAACTGATGGACGTTGCCGACTACCTCGTCAGGCACAAGGGGGCTGACGGTTTCAGCTACTCTGACCTTAGCAGCGTGGTGGGGATCAGAAAGGCCAGCATTCATCACCACTTCCCGACGAAGGCGGACCTTCTGACGGCCATCATGCAGCGTTACGATTCCCGCGTAATGGAAGACCTTGAAGCTTTCTCGGCGCAATCCAGGACGGTCAGCGAGAAACTTCGCCGGTTTGTGTCCTTCTACCGGGACGCCCTGAATGGTGGCGATACGCTGTGCATGTGCGTTGCCTATACGGTAACCCATAGCGAGCTTGCAGAGCCGACACAGGCCGCGATCCATACCTTCAGATCACGGGTTGCCCAATGGCTGAAGACCCGCTTTGACGAGGCGCGCCAGAGCAAGGAAGTCAAGGATTTGCAGGATCCGGGCGCTGAGGCGGCCGCCCTTCTGGCACTGGTCGAAGGAGCGCAGATTGCAACGCGCATCAGCGGCGATCTGGCCAGTTATGATGCTGCTACCAAACTCTTTCTGGACCGCCTTCAAGCGGCCTGACATATCGCCCGAAAAGGTTGTTCGCTCGTGCAGACGCTCCGGGACGTCAATGGAATCCTGACCTTCCTGCAAAGTGCGGAACGCCTAAAGGACACTCTGCGCTCCGGAAAAACGCGACAAGGCCGACAGGAAAGCGTCGCGGAACACTCTTGGCGACTGTGTCTATTGGCAATGCTTGTCAGCAGCAATGATCCGGACATTGATCTTTCCCGCCTGCTGAAACTCTGCATCATCCACGATCTTGGAGAAGCCATTGGCGGAGATGTGCCCGCCATTGCGCAAACGGCGGACGACGACCGGAATGCAAGGGAATTGAAAGACCTTGAACGTCTCTGCACTCCTCTGGCAGCCGAGCTGCGGGCTGAAATCCTGTCGCTCTGGAAGGAATACAACACTGGCCAAACGCCGGAGGCTGTCATGGCCAAGGGCCTCGACAAGATCGAAACGATGCTTCAGCACAATTTGACCCCGGACAATCCGGATATCGATTTTGCCTTCAACCTGACCTATGGCGCGGCACAAACGGACAAGCACCCGCTTCTTTCGAAAATGCGGGAGCTGGTCGACCAGGAAACGTCTGCGATTGTCGGCAAGTCGGGGAAGCCGGATTAAGCCGACTTCCGCACTTCTTGTTGCACAGCCTCATATCGCTCACTGAGAAACGAATGAAAGACCACGTTGTCGCTTGAGACTTCGATGGCCTGACCGGGGCGAACTTCTTCCCAGCATCCGGTCACGTCGTCATAGGGTTCGGAGACCACGCTGACGCCATCATCAAAGCGCCGGAAAAACAGGGTCGGAGCCAGATGATCCGACGCGTAGCGCGCTGCAAAGATCCTCTTGCCGTTTGACCACGAAGCAGCAAAGCGCATGGCAGGTGAGCCACCGTGCTTTTCAGCAATCGTCTGGATTTTCGAAACGGTGCGCGCCATCGCGCCGATCGGATCGTCGTCGAGCCCCTCGCCCATCGCGATCAGGAACAAGGCTTCGGAATCCGTTGTCCCGGAGCGATGCTTGTAGAGTTCATCCGGTACAAGAGCATCCAGATGCTTGCGAATACGGTCATACCCGCCAATCTGCCCATTGTGCATGAAGGCCCATCGACCAACCGCGAAGGGATGGCAGTTGCCGCGTGTTGTCGCTGTTCCGGTCGAAGCACGCACATGCGCCATGAACAGGGGGGAGCGGACATGACGCGCGATTTGCATAAGGTTCGCATCTGACCATGCAGGGCAGATATCCTTGTAGACGCACGGCGTTTCGCGTTCGCCATACCAAGCGGCGCCAAAGCCGTCAGCATTGATGGCGGTTTTGCAGGACAGCGCATTGCGGCTCTGATCAATGAGCGAATGCACCGGATCGTAAATCAGGTTCTCAAGAAACTTGGGAGCACCATGCCAGGCAGCCCAGCGGCACATCAAGCAACCTCCTTCAGGGGCCTGAACCGGGCCGTTGCACTGTCACATTCATAGAGTTCGCACATCGGATAAGGCTCGGATGCGAGCGTGTCGACGGCATCAATGATGCGATCCGCCTTCTCGTCGCTGGCCAGCACGCTGAGGTTCAATCGCGTCCAACCGGGTTTCAAAGTCTCTTCTCCGGACAAGATGGCGGTTCTGATCTCCTCCGAATCGGCTTCTGTCAAGCCGAGCAATCGGTGGGCATACGGCCCCGCACAAGCACACCCGCCACGCACCTGCAGACCGTATATGTCTGAAAGCATACGCGTAACTAGTTGCTGATGTATGTATCCGCCCTTCTTCTTGTCACGCACTCGGATCGAAAAGATTGGAAGCGGCATGTCGGCTGCCGGATTGCCCATGATCTCGATGGCAGGATTGTTCTGCCAGCGGGAAATCGCCCGCTCGCGCAACTCCGCATGCCGACGGTCCATTGTCGCCTGACCGATGGCGGCCTTGACCATGAAGACGAGAGCCGTGCGGATGTCTCCAACCACATTCGGCGTGCCACCTTCTTCGCGAGTTGCAAGGTTTTCGCTGTAATCATGCGCCCAAGGGGACACGAAGCGGACCGTGCCGCCGCCCGGAAACACCGGCTTGCGCCGATCGACAGCAGCCTTTCGAACGATCATGATGCCGGTTGCGCCAGGGCCACCAACGAACTTGTGAGCCGATACGACAACCGCATCCTTCTGCGCATCGGTCCCAACCTTCATGTCAATCGGCAGATACGGGCCGCTGCCCGCGCAATCCCACAGGCTGCGGGCACCGTGACGATTGAGAACGCGGGTGACGGCATCGGCATCTGTCACAATACCGGTGACATTCGACATAAGGGAAAAGGCACCGATCTTCAGACGATCAGCCCCGGCGGCGGCAAGCACGGCGTCCAGATGCTCCAGATCCGGGCCACCTTCAGCGCTTTCACGGATCTCGATCACCTCGGCACCGCTTTCGCGCCAGGGAAGAATGTTGGAGTGATGCTCATAAGGGCCAATGACAACAAGCGGCGCCGCACCGCTCTCACCTGTCGTGCCAGCTCCTAGCAGATGGACCAGCCGGTTGATGCCCGTCGTTGCACCTGAGCCCGTGAACACGACCGCATAGTCGTCATCTGCGCCGCACAGCTGTCCTATGATCCGTCGGGCCTCCTGCCGCATGCGCGTCATGACACCACCGACATAGGAAGCTTCGGTATGGCTGTTGGCATAGAAAGGCAGAACCTCGGTCATGACGAAGTCCTCAATCTGACGCAGAGGCCGACCTGATGCCACGTAATCGGCATAAATCAGTTCTTTAGGGCCGAACGGACCATTGATGATCGTGCCTTCGCCGATCAGGCCACCGCGCAGCCACTCGATCAGATCGGGACGCTCCAGCGAGGTGCGAAACCGGTCAAAAACCGTCTCATTTGAATGTGTCATTGTCCTGCCCTTCCTTGAGGACACAGACTATATGATAGACCTCAAGGTGTATTCCTCACCTTCTTTCATCGCAAATGCTCAATTTTTGTGTCATATGATCTCATATGGGAAAAGATATAGATCAGATTGACCGCCGCCTGCTCGCAGCCCTGCAAAAAGATTCGCGGCTGTCGCAGCGGGATCTCGCAGACAAGGTCGGCCTGTCCCAGAATGCCTGCTGGCGACGACTGAAGGCATTGGACGAACTTGGCCTGATCAAGGGGCACACGATCCGGCTTGATCCGGTCGAACTCGGGTTACCGCTGACGGTGTTCATGATGGTCCGCACGCGCCATCACTCAAAGGAGTGGCTGGAGAAATTCCGGCGGGAAGTGCTGGCCATTTCCAATGTCATCGATTTTTACCGGATCGCCGGTGATTACGACTACATGCTGAAGGTGGTGGTGAAGGACATGAATGCTTTCGACCGCGTCTATCAGCGCATTATCGAGAAGGTCGATCTGGACACGGTTACATCCTACATGACCATGGAAGCGATTGCGGATGCTCGCCCCCTGCCCGTCATTTCGGAGGGGTGAGTCGCATAGAGAATGCCGGGCACATTACGCATGCATTAGACGCGCAAATCTTCGCGTTTGCGCAATTACATCAAGCATAAATTGCAAGATGACGCAGCGGCGTGTTGCCTTTTTGCCCATATGGTAAAATTTCAGGACCTCCATAACCACAGAACCTGCAAGCCCACTTGCCATATCTACGTAAGTCACCCTATCCGGACACTCCCATTTACTGGACAAAGTCGACCACCGATTAAGGGACTGGGGATTTGAAAAACATCATTTTGGCAATTGCCATTGCAGCAGCTGTCGGAGCTTGCGCTTCGAAAGGAAACGAGAGCCTTCGCGAGGAAACCGAGACGTCGGTTGCCGGCAAACTGACCGAGGGCAAGACCACCCGCTCACAGGTTCAGCAGATGTTCGGCTCGCCCTTTGAAACGAGCTTCACGGATTCTGGCGATGAAATCTGGACCTACCAGTTCGACAAGCTCCAGGCCGACGCGGTCAACTTCGTGCCGATCGTCAACAGCTTCGGTTCGTCCTATTCCGGCAAGCGCAAGCAACTCGTCGTGCTGTTTGACCGCAACAACGTGGTGAAGCGCTACTCCATGACGGATTCCGATGTCTCGGTGAAGTCCGGTCTGTTCTGATATACGGCCACACAGCCTAGCCCCGACATTGATTTGCCGGGGCTTTTTGCTGTCATCCGGAAAGGCTGGCCACAGGAGACGTGTCTGCAGATCCTGTAGCTGTGGATGCTTCGCGCTTACTGCGATTGACCAGCCGGTCCGTGATGGCGGCAGAAAGCCAGATACCTGTCAGCGTGATCCACGCGGTCAAAGCAAATACCGACGCGCCGGTCACGCCCGCCCCCACGGCGCATCCGCCTGCCAGCATGCCGCCAAAGCCCATCAGCGCGGCTCCTGTCAGATAACGCGCCATGGACCTGCCGCCTTCAAACCCTTGCAAGGCAAGTTCCCGTGTCAAAAGCGCGGCGATGAAGGAGCCGAGGAATACACCGGGGACGAGACCGATATCAAAGTCGAGTGCCGACCCCGGAGGCGACAGGAACAACATCAATGTGTCGGCAGAGGGCCCCGTGAAGGTGACCCCCTCGACCTGAACCGGTTCGAAGGCTTGCGACGCCATGGAGGAAGTAAACCACCATGCTAGCGGGATCGCCAGACCCGCCCCACACGCGGTCAAGGCTTGCCAGATCGGTGTGCGGGCGCGGAATGCAAAGAAGAGACCGGCGCAAAGCCACAAAAGCGCGAAGACGATTGTGGCCGGATAGGAAATGGCCAGGTGGGCCGTCAGATCATTGCCACCAATATCAGCCGTGGTCCACCAACCGGCGATCCATTCCCGTGCGGGTTTCAGGATGCCACGCAAACTCGCCTGAGCGATCACAGCGAATACAAGCCCGGACAGCAAGGCCCTGAGATTTCCAGTCGCTGACAGAACCAGAAGGCGACTGGCACACCCGCGTGCAAGCACCATTCCCGCGCCGAACAGCAATCCGCCGATCGCAGCACCTGACAGGCTTTGGGGAGACGCCAGCTGTCTGGCTTCATGCGCCAGAACTGCTCCGGACAGGCTGAGGACCTGCGTCACCAATACGGCACAGGAAAAGGCCAACAGCCACACGGACAAGCGCACGCCGAAAATGCCATGCGAGAAATCCAGGGCAGCGGCGCGTAGGCAAAAGCGGCTTTGCTGCGCACAAGCACCGAAAATGAAGCCAACAAAAAGTCCGCCAATAGCAAGGATTTGCGCCTCCGAGACGCGTTCGAAAAGAAACCCCAGATCCAACATCCCCTGCTCCCTGAAACGACAGCCTGACTGCGGAAAATCAGCTCCTTTTCCGAGTGTTTCGCATTGACGCTAGTCAAGGAAACATGGATTAATATGAATAATTGAATGTGTGGAGGACAACATGACGAAATCGGCTTCTGGGCTCCTCGACAGGCGCCGCTTCCTGCAAGGGGCAAGCGGGCTTGCGGCAGCCACGGTTTTTGGTGGCGGGCTTTCGCTGCCGCGCTCGGCGCGGGCTTCCTCCTCCAGCTTCGCATTGGGTGACGCGGAAATCACCGTTCTCAGCGACGGCACGTTGAGCTTGCCGATGAATTTCATCCTGCCCAACCAGAGCGAAGCGGACATCAAGGCGCTTCTGGAACCGCACGGCCTTGCCACCGACATGCTGCGCCCCGACTGCAATGTGACCTTGCTGCGAACCGGAGATCATCTCGCACTCTTCGATGTTGGGTCAGGTGCCAACTTCCAGTCTTCTGCAGGCCAGTTGCTGGCCAATCTTGAAGCTGCGGGTGTAGACCCGTCCGAGATCACGGATATCATCTTTACCCATGCTCACCCTGACCACCTTTGGGGGGTTCTGGACGAATTCGAAGACCCGCTGTTTTCAGAAGCCCAATACTGGGTTCCACAGGGCGAATGGGACTATTGGATGGCGCCTGACACGCTGGACACCATGCCGGACGAACGCAAGGCCTTCGTGGTGGGGGCCCAAAGCCGGTTTGAAGCCATTTCTGAGCAGGTGTCCATGATCACACCGGGAATGGAGGTCCTGCCCGGCGTGGAGGCCATGGACACTTCGGGCCACACACCTGGCCACATGTCCTACATGATCCACGGCGGCGGAGAGAGCGTGCTTGTTCTTGGTGACGCCATTTCGAATGCGGTCATATCCTTCGAAAAACCCGATTGGGCTTCGGGCACCGATCAGGATCAGGCCAAGGGCGTTGAAACGCGCAAGGCCCTTTTGGACCGGCTCGCTACGGATCGCTCGCGGATCATCGGCTACCACCTGCCCCACCCCGGACACGGGATTGCAGAACGCCATAACGGCGCATACCGCTTTGTCGCCAGCTGATAGAATATCAGCAATCATGTGAGACTTTTTTCGGCGGTCGGGACCTACTCGGCCGCCGACCTGTTTTCCGGGGCATTCAGTTGAAAAGCGGCTTTCAGCGACCCTTCAAGCAACCATGCCAACCCGAGGCGTGCGCCCATGGCGATAGAAAGAAGCACGATTGGAGCGGAGATGGCCATCGTGGAGAACCCACTGATCCCCTGCCCGATCGTACAGCCCATGGCCATGACACCGCCGACCCCCATCATCGTTCCGCCGAGAATGTGGCGCCCAAGCTCGCGGGCATCGTCGCAAGCTTCCCAGCGGATATCTCGTTTTCTGACAGCGGCGGCAACCGCGCCAAGCAGAACGCCGGCAATCAAGCCGACGCCGTAATCCGGCAGGACGCCCGTATAGGTGATCAGCTGCAGAATGGCGTCGCCGACCGGGACGACGAACGACCCGGCCTCGATCTGAACCGGATCCATCGCGGCGCGAGAGGCCCATGTTGTTGCCACCCAGCCAAATGTAATCGCGAGCCCGATGACAACTCCGGTCGCAATCCGTGCTCTATCGGCGCGAAACGAGGCTGAGGAGAAAATCCAACCAAAGCCGACAGCGGCGATGACACCGGCAACAAGCCAGGAAACGGAGGCGCCGACAGCCGCAGAAACGAGACTGCCCATCGACTGGTCCCTTGCGAAGCTGAGGTCCATTGCAAGATCATCGACCAAAGGCACGCGTATGACCCCAAGAATGCCGCGCTGTGTCGCCAATGCCGCCAGACCAATGACGGTCAGAACAACAAGCGCCCTGAGGCTTCCGCCTCCAAGACGGATAACAGCGCCGAAGCCGCATGTGCCAACCAGCGCCATGCCAAAACCGAACATGATCCCGCCAAGGATCGCGCCGGTCCACGGAAATGACGGAGAGAGGTAGAAGGACGCGGTGGTGTTCGCAAAACCGAGATGCACCAGCACCTGCGTAGCTGCAAGGGCTGTGAACGCAGCCAGCGCCCAGGTTCGAAGCCCCGAGCTGTCACCGGCATACCAATGCCGTTCCAAAGCTGACAGCGTGCAAAAATGGTTGGACCGCGCAAGATAACCGATCACCAGACCAGCGAGAATCCCGGCGAGCGGCAAGACATAAAGTGGATTGATCCAGTCCATTACAGTCGCGCGACCTCCCGAACACATCGCCCTGCCGCACGCATTGACAGGGGTAAATTCCGCAAGGGAGTCTAGCAAGCGCATCAAGGCCCGGCAAACGAACTCAATGCTGCAGCGCAATCAGCCCGTGAGCCTTCATGCGAGGCACGGCGCTATTCTGCGGCCTGCCGAACATCCTTGCAGAAAAGGTCATAAAGCGTGGCGACAATGGAACTGACTTCCTTGTTCTCCAGGCTGTAGTAGATCATCCGCCCTTCCCGGCGCGAGCGCACCAGACCCTCAAGCCGAAGCCGCGCGAGCTGCTGCGACACGGCGGCCTGCGGCATGGACAGGACTTCCTCCAGTTCGGACACAGACTTTTCGCCCTCCGACAACAGACAGAGGATCAGCAGGCGAACCTCGTGGGACAGCGCCTTCAACAGGTCACTGGCCTTTCGGGCCTGTTCGACGAGTGCATCAAACTCGTCCTGATCAATGTCCTTATTCAGCACTGGCAAGTTCATGAGATCTACCGGTGTATTCCCCTGGAAGCGTCCGCAAGCGGAACTATAACATTTTCGAAACTACAGGAACAGCTTGTCCCTCAGCCACCTGCTCCCGGCGCTTTTGGTGGAAGCTTTGCCAACATGTCCGCCAGCAGCGGCCAAAAGAAATGCTCCCCCGGATAGCCCCTGAGGCGCTCAACTTCCCGCCCGTTGTCGACAAGGATGAAAGTTGGCGTCATGCGCTCAGGGCGGACAGCTGCAAGGTCTTCGGGCCAGCCTTTGCTGATATCTACCCTGCGCAACGGGGCCAGCTTCCCCTCCTCCGTCTTGGGATAGGCGACGCCGATTTCACTGTTCCAGCGCTCGCACCAATGGCAGCCCGGCTGTTCCAGCATGAGCAGTTCGGCGGCTTGCACCGACGGCACAAACAGAATTGAAAGCAGGGCGAACGCCCAAACCCGCCAATGCCTCAGCCTTGATATCCTGCGCATTTCCACGCCCCTTCGAGCATTTCAAACTCTTTGATTGCAATATATAGCAGTTTTTGAATATTTATAAAGACACACCTTCGTGTGGGGCGTTCTGGGAGGAACGAAATGCTGGATGTTTCCATTTGGGCTGCGTTCGTTGCAGGACTGCTGTCCTTCGTTTCCCCCTGTGTGCTGCCAATCGTCCCACCCTATCTGTGTTATCTGGCAGGTGTCAGCGTCGAGGAACTCAAGGGTGAGACCGCGACCAAGGCAACCAGCCGCAGGGTTCTGCTATCCTCCATCGCCTTTGTCTTCGGATTTGCCGTTGTCTTCGTAGCGCTCGGCGCAACTGCAAGCATTGTCGGGAAGTCGATTGCCCAACATTTTGACACGCTTTCTATCATCGCAGGCGTGCTGATCATCGCAATGGGCCTGCATTTCCTCGGCATCTTTCGAATCGGCCTGCTCTATCGCGAAGCGCGTGTGCAAGTGGACAGCAAGCCTGCCGGATTGGTCGGCGCCTTTGTCATGGGCCTTGCCTTTGCCTTCGGCTGGACACCCTGTGTCGGGCCAGTGCTGGCAGCCATCCTGTTTGTCGCCGGATCCTCCGACACGATCTGGAACGGCGCAGGCCTCCTCTTCGTTTATGCACTCGGGCTCGGCATTCCCTTCATCCTTGCCGGGGCCTTTGCCGGTCGGTTTCTCAAATGGGCCGGCTCGTTCCGCAAGCATATGGGAACGGTGGAAAAGGTTATGGGCGGGTTTCTGATCCTCACCGGCATCCTTTTCATCACCGGACAGATGTCCGCCATTGCCTATTGGCTTCTCGATACATTCCCCGTGTTCAGTCAGGTCGGCTAGGCCGCCGGAAGGAAGAGAATCATGTTGAAGACGCTTGCCCGGATTGCCCTCGTTGTATTTGTCGGGACCGCTCCCGCCCTTGCAGCCACCGTCGGCGAAGACGGTCTGCACAAGCAGGACTGGTTCACGATCACTTTCAAGGACATCGCAGAAGATATTGCAACCGCATCAGAAAACGGAAAGCGCCTCGCGCTCGTCTTTGAACAGCGCGGCTGCATTTACTGCGCCAAGATGCACGAAACCGTGCTGTCTGATCCGGAAGTCGCCGACTACATCAAGGCGAATTTCATGGTGGTCCAGTACAACATGTTCGGCGACGAGGAAGTGATCGATCTGGACGGCGAGGAGCTGACGGAGAAAACCGCTGCCCGCAAATGGGGCTTCGTTTTCACGCCGACGATTGTCTTCCTGCCGGATGAGATTCCTGAAGGCCAGACGGTTGCTCAGGCCGCCGTCGCCACCATGCCCGGTTCTTTCGGAAAATGGACATTCCTCAACATGTTCAAGTGGGTGCAGGAGAAAGGCTACGAGGGCGACGAGCACTTCCAGAAGTATCATGCCCGCATCATCAACCAGCTGCGCGAAGAGGGGAAACTGGCATCTGAGTGAGCGTAATTGCTACGTCTTTCGACTGAGCCGGAGAAAGGACCTCGACAACACATTCAAAATTTCATATCTTTCTATATGAGGAGAGTGCCGGAGACGAAAAACCGGCATTGGAACGGAGGAACGTCCGTTTTGAGGAGGAAAACCGACACAATGACCAAGAGCCTGATCTATTCGCTCGCCGTCGCGACGATGGCGCTGGGAGGCACCGCCCTTGCGGAAACCATTGCCCCTGACGCTGTCGAAATCGTCGACATGGAGGTCAATGCCTCCATCACCGGAAGCGCGGGAAACGCCACAGATGGTCGCGATGCTTTTGCTGATCGCAAGAAAGGCAACTGCCTCGCCTGCCACGCCAACAGCGACCTGAAGGAACAGCTTTTCCACGGTGAAGTCGGCCCGTCTCTGGATGGTGCAGCTGACCGTTGGAACGAAGCCCAGCTGCGCGCAATCGTGATTGACAGCAAGCAGGTTTTTGGTGAGCAGACGGTGATGCCGGGCTTTTACAGCCTGAACGTTGGCATCAATGTCGCCGAGGACTTCAAGGGCACGACGATCCTGACTGCTGAGGAAGTGGAAGACGTTGTCGCCTATCTGATGACTTTGAAAGACAACTAAGGCCCAAAGGAGTTAGGGATGACCCTCACAAGACGCCAAGCGCTCGGCCTCTCCGCAGGCGCAGCAGCTTTCCTGGCCTTCGGCACCAAGGCTGGCCTTGCCGCCAGCGATGCGACCGAGGCCGCCATCAAGGCATTTACAGGTGGTGCCATGCCGGGAAGCGGCAAGGTGAGCCTGGATACGCCTGAAATCGCCGAAAACGGCAACACTGTTCCAGTCGGCGTATCGGTCGACAGCCCCATGACCGCCGACAACTACGTTGTTGCCGTCATGATCCTGGCGGACGGCAATCCGAATCCGGCAGTTGCCACATTCAACTTCAGCACCATGAGCGGGTCCGCTGAGGCCAAGACGCGCATTCGTCTTGCCAAGACGCAAAACGTCATCGCTGTCGCCAAAATGAGCGACGGTTCAACCTATATGGACACCAAGGAAGTCAAGGTCACCATTGGCGGCTGCGGCGGCTAAGAGACGAGACCGGACAAGAAGGAAACGCAATCATGGCAGCTCCAAAACCGCGCGTAAAAGTCCCCAAAAAGGCGTCCAAGGGTGAAGTCATCACCATCAAGACGCTGATCAGCCACCCGATGGAATCCGGGCAGCGCAAGGACAAAGAGGGCAACCTCATTCCGCGCCAGATCATCAACAAGTTCACATGCGAGTTCAACGGTCAGACCGTCTTCTCATGTGACATGGACCCAGCCGTTTCGGCGAACCCCTACATGGAGTTTTCCGCAAAGGTCGAAGAGTCCGGAACCTTCAAGTTCACCTGGGTGGACGATGACGGGTCGGTCTACGAGACCGAAAACGAAATCGCGGTCAGCTAACGGCCAGTTGGCGGGTCTTGCGCCCGCCATTTTCTCAAATCGGGAGGAGACGATTTGATCAAGATGAGAACACTGACAGCCGTTATGTCCGGTCTGCTTGCAGCAACAGCCGCAACAGCCGTCCTTGCGGGAGGACCCGTCGATGAGGCGCTGATCATCGATGGTGAAACTGAAATCACGACACGTACCGCCGCCCCGGAAGGCCATCCTTTTGATGAACTCATTTCGGGATGGCATTACCGGACGGATGAAACACGCGCCTTGCAGGCTGACAGCTTCCAAAACCCCGGCATGCTCTATGTAGAGCGCGGCGAGGAAATCTGGAACACGGCCGACGGGGCTGCGGGCAAGTCCTGTGCGGACTGTCACGGAGATGCATCTGAAAGCATGAAAGGCGTGGGTGCTGCCTATCCGAAGTGGGATGCGGCCTCCAATCGACCGGTCAATATCGAACTTCAGATCGATGCCTGCCGCAAAAACAACATGCAGGCAGAGCCTTACAAGTTCGATGCTGCTGATCAGAAGGCCCTGACAACCTACATCCGGCACCAGTCGCAAGGCATGCCGGTTGGCATTGATCTCAGTCAGGGGGAAATGCAGTCCTGGTGGGATAACGGCAAGGACCTCTATTACACACGGACCGGTCAGCTGAACCTGTCCTGCGCCAATTGCCATGAAGAAAACAATGGCAACTACATTCGCGCAGACCATCTCAGCCAGGGCAACGTCAACGGTTTCCCGACCTACCGTCTGAAGCAGAGTGAAATGGTGTCGCTGCATAACCGCTTCCGCGGCTGCATTCGTGACACTCGCGCAGAATTCCCGGCAGCCTTCTCTGACGAGCTGATGGCTCTGGAAGTCTACGTGACCTGGCGCGGTACCGGCCTTGCGGTGGAAACACCGGCAGTGCGCCAGTAATCAGCTTATCGGCCCATGGGCCGGTATCGGTGCGGCGGCATGTCCGCCGCACCATAAAACCGGGCAAGATTGCCCACCAAGTAATTGAATTTTTATCGGTATCTTGATCCGGGCGCGGAGAATGCTTCAGCGTCAAAGGGTGAGTTGTGCCTGACCTCCCATGTCGTCTGAAGGCACGCCGATTGACCGGAGGCTTGAATGTTTTCAAGACGCGAATTCCTGATGGCTGCTACGGCGACCAGCGCGCTTTTAGGGTCCGGCATGGCCGGAAACTGGTCCCGGCTTCTTGCCCAGCAGGGATTGACCGAGGACCTTCTGCTCGGCATGCAGCCGAAGGGCAACCTCACGCTTGTCCACATCACGGACATTCACGCGCAGCTCAAGCCGATCTATTTCCGCGAGCCCTCGATCAATCTCGGCATAGGAGATGTTGAAGGCAAACCGCCTCACGTGACTGGGGCCGACTTCCTCAAGCTCTACAACATCCAGCCCGGCTCGCCAGACGCCTATGCCCTCACCTCGGACGACTTCGTCAATCTGGCGAAGTCCTATGGCCGATTTGGCGGCCTGGACCGGGTGGCGACCGTGATCAAGCGTATTCGCGCCGAACGCGGCGAAGAGAACGTGCTGCTGCTGGACGGCGGAGATACGTGGCAGGGCAGCTACACCTCGAATATCACTGAAGGTCAGGACATGATCACGGTGATGAACGCCCTCAACCCCGATGCGATGACCGGGCACTGGGAGTTCACCTATGGCGAGGACCGGGTCAAGGAGGTGATCGAGTCCTTGCCCTTCTCGTTCCTCGGCTCCAACATTTATGACAGCGAGTGGGACGAGCCCGCTTTCGAACCCTGGAAGATGTTTGAACGCGGTGGCTCCAAGGTCGCCGTCATCGGACAGGCTTTCCCCTATACTCCGATTGCCAATCCGCGCTGGATGATCCCCGGCTGGTCCTTTGGCATTCGCGAGGAAGACATTGCGACCCATGTCGAGGACGCGCGCTCGGAAGGCGCGGATGTTGTGGTCCTCCTCTCCCACAATGGTTTCGACGTGGATCGCAAGCTCGCCTCCCGGGTGGACGGGATCGATGTGATCCTGACCGGGCACACGCATGACGCCCTGCCCGAGCCGGTGATCATCAACAACACGCTGGTGATCGCTTCCGGTTCGAACGGCAAGTTCGTCTCGCGTGTCGATCTGGATGTGCAGGATGGAAAGATTGCCGGTTACGGCTATCGCCTTATCCCGATATTCTCCGACGTGATCACGCCCGATCCGGAGATGGCGGCACTGATTGATGAAGTCCGCGCGCCCTATGAGGCGGAACTTGGCCGCAAGCTGGGCACGACGGAAAGCCTGCTTTATCGGCGTGGCAACTTCAACGGTACCTTCGATGACCTGATCTGTCAGGCGCTTCTGGAAGAGCGGGACGCGCAGATTGCCCTGTCACCGGGCTTCAGATGGGGCACCTCGCTCCTGCCCGGTCAGGACATCACCTTCGAAGACCTGCACAATGCCTGCGCCATGACCTATCCGGCGGCCTATCGCTCGACCATGACCGGCCAGATGCTCAAGGACATCCTGGAAGACGTTGGCGACAACCTCTTCAACAAGGACCCCTATTACCAGCAGGGCGGCGACATGGTTCGCGTCGGTGGCATGGGCTACACGATCGCGCCCAACAAGGACATTGGCGAGCGCATCACCGACATGACGCTGCTTGCAACCGGCGAAGCCATTGACCCGGCAAAGGACTATGTCGTTGCAGGCTGGGCCTCGGTCAACGAGGGCACGGAAGGCCCGGCCATCTGGGACGTCGTCGAAAGCCATATCACCAAGAACCCGACTGTAAAGCTTCCGGACAATCAGTCCGTGAAGGTGGTCGGCATCTGAATTTAAGAAGACCTGAGGACACATTCATGACTGAGACAAAGGACAAGGGATCTCCCTCCCTCTCCCGGCGGTCGCTTCTCAAGGCCGGTCTTGCCACAGGTGGGGCTGCTGTTGCCGGTGTTGCTGCGTCGGGAGCCCGTGCAGAAGGCGACCCGCTGATCACCGAGATTCAGGACTGGAACCGGTATCTTGGTGACGGCGTTGATGCAGCTCCCTATGGCCTGCCGTCGGAATTCGAGGCGGATGTTGTTCGCCGCAACGTTCCGTGGCTGACAGCTGATGCCGTATCGTCCATCAACTTCACGCCCTTGCACGAACTGGACGGGATCATCACCCCGAACGGGCTGTGCTTTGAACGCCACCATGGCGGCGTTGCCCAGATCCGTCCGCAGGATCATCGGCTGATGATCAATGGTCTAGTGGACACACCCCTCGTCTTCACCATGGAGGATCTCAAGCGCTTCCCGCGTGAGAACCATGTCTATTTCCTTGAATGCGCGGCCAATGGTGGCATGGAGTGGCGTGGGTCCCAGCTCAATGGCTGCCAGTTCACCCACGGCATGGTCCACAACGTCATGTATACCGGCGTCAAGCTGAAGACATTGCTGGAAGAAGCTGGCGTCAAGACCAACGGCAAGTGGGTCATGCCTGAAGGGGCGGATGCCTCGGCCATGACCCGATCCATCCCGATGGAAAAGGCGCTGGATGACTGTCTGGTCGCGTGGAAAATGAACGGCGAAGCGCTGCGCCCCGAACAGGGCTACCCGCTTCGCCTCGCCGTCCCCGGCTGGGAAGGCAACATGTGGGTCAAGTGGCTGCGCCGTCTCGAAGTGGGCGACGAGCCGTGGCATCACCGCGAGGAAACCTCGAAATACACGGACCTTCTGGCAAACGGCAAGGCTAGGCGCTTTACTTGGGTCATGGATCCGAAGTCCGTCATCACTTCCCCCAGCCCGCAAATGCCGATTTCTCACGGCGAGGGCCCGATGGTGATTTCCGGTCTCGCGTGGTCCGGCAATGGCCGCATCACCCGTGTGGACGTTTCTCTGGATGGCGGGAGGAACTGGAAGACGGCCCGCCTCGACGGCCCGAGCCTCTCCAAGTCCCTGCACCGGTTCTATCTCGACATCGACTGGGACGGTTCTGAAATGCTGCTCCAGTCACGTGCGATGGACGAACACGGTTTCTATCAGCCAACCAAGAATGAACTTCGCGCCGCTCGCGGGGAGAATTCGATCTACCACAACAACGGCATCCAGACTTGGTATGTCCAAAAGAACGGGGCGGTTGAAAATGTCGAAGTTGGTTAAGTCTCTCGCCCTTTCTGCCGCCGTTTTCACCACAGGCCTGATGGTCGGTGCAGCTCAGGCCGGCGATGCAGATGCCGGCGAAAAGGTCTTCAAGAAATGCAAGGCCTGCCACGCCGTCGGAGACGGCGCGACGAACAAGGCCGGGCCGCAGCTGAACGACGTCATTGGGCGTACCGCCGGGACAGTGGATGGTTTCAAGTATTCCAAAGGCATGATCGAGGCTGGCGAAGGCGGCATGGTCTGGGATGAAGCCACCATGACTGCCTTCCTGATCAAGCCGAAAGATGTGGTCAAAGGCACAAAAATGGCCTTTGCAGGCCTCAAGAAGGATGAGGATCTGGAGAATGTAATCGCGTATCTGGCGACCTTCTCTTCCTCTGCTCCCGCTGACAGTTCGCAGGCTCCTGCGGAGCCGGCACCGGCGCAGACTGCCGAGGCTGCAGCAACACCTGATGCGGCCTCCTCTTCCTCACTGCGCGAAAGCGGCATCTTCAAGCTTGGCCGCGTTGCCACGCAGGATGAAATCGCCGCCTGGGACATTGACGTTCGTCCGGACGGTCAGGGTCTTCCGGAAGGATCGGGCAGCGTTGCCGATGGCGAAGTGCTGTTTGCCGACAACTGCGCGGTTTGTCATGGAGACTTTGGCGAGGGCGTCGGACGCTGGCCGGTTCTGGCAGGTGGGCACGACTCGCTGAAGGACGACCGCCCGGAAAAGACGATTGGGTCCTATTGGCCGTATCTCTCCACGGTATACGACTATGTTCGCCGCGCAATGCCCTTCGGCAATGCCCGCTCCATGTCCGATGATGATGTTTACGCGCTGACCGCCTATCTCCTCTATCTCAATGACGTGGTGACGGATGAGGAGTTCGTGCTGTCCAAGGAGAACTTCCTTGAAGTTCGTCTTCCCAATGAGGAAAACTTCTTCATGGATGACCGCTCCGAGGAACCTCACTACGCATCGAAGTCCGAGCCCTGCATGACAAACTGCAAGGCAGATGAGGTGAAAATCACCATGCGTGCGCGGGTTCTGGATGTGACCCCGGAAGATGGCGGCGATGACGATGCAGGTGTTGGCGCGGTCGACTAGACGCGCCTCGGCATCCACACCTTAGCAAATCTATCCGTATTTACACGTGTGGCCAGCGGCGATACACCCTCAGCCTTCGTCCTTAGATCAGCATCGGGCGCTTCCAACAAAACGCCCGATGCTCTAGCCGAGCCAGACCACGGGAGAACGATGGAATGCGCCTTCAGATTTATACTCAGGCAATCTGGCGGCCGCGCGTCCCTTCCTCCAACCGTGTGCGCTCTTCATTCCCGCAAACAACACGCGCGTTGATCTTTGCCGGACTGACTGCAATTGGCGCCCTCACTTCCGGCTCCACCTTCGCGGGTGATATCCAGCAAGGCGAAAAGCTCTACAAGGCCTGCAAGGCCTGCCACCAGATAGGCGAAGGCGCCCGTAATGGTGTTGGACCGCATCTTGATGGCCTGTTCGGGCGTGTGGCCGGATCAATCGACGGCTTCAAGTATTCCAACGCCATGAAGGCAAAGGGAGAAGACGGGCTTGTCTGGGATGAGGCAAGTCTGGATCAATATCTCGCCAAGCCCCGCGCCTTCGTACCCGGCACACGCATGTCCTATCTCGGCATGAAGAAGCCGGAAGACCGGACCGCGATAATTGCCTACCTCAAGGCGCAATCCGTCGCCGCCCCCTCTGTCGACCCGACCGCTGCAGCTCCCGCCCGAGCGGAAATTGGCTCGGCGGCCATGCAGATCGAGGGCGATGCGGAATATGGGGAATACCTGTCATCGGAATGTGTGACCTGTCATCAGTTGTCAGGCCATGCGGACGGCATTCCGTCGATTGTCGGCTGGCCGAACGAGGCCTTCATCCGTGCCCTGTTCGAATACAAATCCAACATACGGACCAATCAGGTCATGCAGAACATGACCCTCAACCTCGGAAACGAGGAGATCGCCGCTCTGGCTGCCTATTTCGGTTCCCTTGATCCCAAGTAACGGGTAAGGAGAGAAAAACGCAGCCAAGGTTTTAGAAGGAAGGAAGCAAATAATGCCAAACTTGACCCGTCGCAGTTTCGGTTTGCTGGCAGGCGCAGGTGTCGCCTCACTCGCAATGCCGTTCTATGCTCGTGCACAAGGCAAGCCCCGCGCCGTGGTGATCGGCGGCGGTGCCGGTGGTGCGACCGCAGCTCGTTATATTGCCAAGGACAGCGGCGGCGACATTGATGTCACGCTGATCGAAGCCAACCCGACTTACACGACCTGCTTCTTTTCGAACCTTTATCTGGGCGGCTACCGCACATTTGAATCCATCACGCACAGCTATGACAAGCTGGCCTCGAACTATGGCATCACCGTCATCAACGGCATGGCCATGATGGTGGATCGCGATGCCAAGGTTGTCGTGATGGCCGACGGCTCCAAGGTGCCTTATGATCGCCTGATCGTGTCTCCGGGCATCGATCTGATCTATGACAGCGTTCCGGGCTATTCCGCAGAAGCTGCCGAGATCATGCCCCACTCCTGGAAAGCGGGCGCGCAGACACAGCTGCTCAAGGCCAAGCTGGATGCGCTGGAAAACGGCCAGAACGTCGTTATGGTCGCACCGCCGAACCCGTATCGCTGCCCTCCTGGACCTTACGAGCGCGTCTCCATGTTCGCGCATGTCTTCAAGGAAAAGGGCTTCACCGACAGCAAGATCATCATCATCGACCCGAAGGAGAAGTTCTCCAAGCAGGCTCTCTTCCAGGAAGGTTGGGCGAAATACTATCCGGGCATGGTCGAGTGGTACGGCCCGGACGTCCATGGCGGTCTGGTGAAAGTCGATCCGGCAACCGGCGAAGTCGAAACCGATCTGGACACGTTCAAGGGCGACCTCGTGAACGTCATTCCGGCACAAAAGGCAGGCATGATCGCCGAAAAGGCCGGCCTGACCAACGAAACCGGCTTCTGCCCGATCGACCCGGCCTCCATGCGTTCCAAGGCCGACGACACCGTCTTCGTCATCGGTGACGCCTGTATCGCGGGCGACATGCCGAAGTCCGGCTTCTCGGCCAACAGTCAGGCCAAGGTTGCCGCCATGGCAATTCGTGGTGACCTCACCGGATCCCGCGTCTTCCCGGCGAAATACTCCAACACCTGCTGGAGCCTTATCGAGACCAATGACGGCGTGAAGGTTGGCGCACAATACGCCCCGACCGAAGAAAAGATCGCCTCAACGTCCACCTTCATCAGCCAGACCGGCGAAGACGCAGCCCTGCGCCAGCAGACCTACGAAGAATCCGTCGGCTGGTACAACGGCATCACCGCCGATATCTTCGGATCGTGATCCTCGCGACCTGCTCTTGAAACAACGCATCAACGCCCGGTTCCAACCGGGCGTTTTTGTTTGCTGACAAGGCTTGGCGCTTTTTCTTTCGTCATGCTCGGGCCTGTCCCGTGCATCTACAAGGCCTTGAATTCATTAGATCCTCGGCACAAGGCCGAGGATGACGGCAGAGGGGCATGGGTTTGTCATCAACCTTACGCCCGGTTCCGACCGGGCGTTTTTTGTTTTCCGGTTCTCAGATTTTTTCAAGTCGAGTCAGGATATCCTCCAACACAGTCTCAATGGATGCCTGCACTTCGACATTGCAATATCGCTGAACCCTGAAGCCGAGACTTTCCAGAATGAGTGTCCGGTGCTGGTCAGATGCCTCGCGCATGCCGTGCCCTGATCCATCAAGTTCCACGATCAACTTAGCGTCCAAGGAAACAAAATCGACTACAAACCGATCGATTGGATGTTGGCGACGAAACTTCCAACCATTCAGGCGACGGTTTCTCAGACGAGACCAGAGCAGACGTTCGGCTTCCGTTTGACGTCGCCTAAGAGCACGTGCACGGGCTACAGACATCCCATCCCCTCACCCGGCGCCTTGCGCCGACCTCTCCCCATGGGAGAGGTGACCTCCGCCTCTACATTTGACCCTCCATGGAATGCTATCGGAGAAAGTGGGGGGCGATAGCGTGAAAAATTCAGAAGACCATCAATTCGTGATCTCGCGGCAAATTCTATTCAGCTCTCCTCGCGCACCAATTTCTCCAGATGGGGCAGGTTTTCAGAACCATGCCCCGCATGGGCAACACCAAAACGCATAATGAGCGGGAGTCTGTTCTTATTGCCGAAATGAAGAGGAATAGCTGAAAGGCCTCTCCGGCCTTGCTACATTCGAATTGCTTTCCCATCTCGAACAGGGGCTGTTCACTCAAAATCAGGCCACGTGCTCGATCCAGTCCCCTCTCCCGTTGGGAGAGGGTTAGGGAGAGGGACAGAGATTTTTAGATACACCTCAAGCCGCCGAGGTCAGGCGGTTGGTTGACAAGAGCACGGCCTGACCTGTGCGGGCGGATTCCTGGGCGGCGAGGCCCATGGAGACAGACTTGCGGCCGTCCTCGAGACTGACTTCCGGAGACGCATGATGCCGGACAAATCGAGACCGAAAAGTGCATCATACTCCGTTGACAGCACGCATTACTTGTGCTTTTTGCAAACTACAACTCTCAACGCATTAAATGAAGTGCTTTTTGCTTCATGCAATGCCGCATTAATGAGAGGACCTATTGACTTGAGGCGATTTAACAGATGAATCACAAGAAGCTACAGGAAGCCCGCGTTAAAGAGGGTTACGAAACCGCAACGGATGCAGCCCGCGCTATGGGTATCCCAATCCAGACATATATCAGCCATGAGAACGGCGACCGGAGCCCACGCCTGCACTCAGCAAGGCGTTACGCTGATTTTTTTAACGTTGATTATGCGTGGTTGTTGTCAGAGGACGACGACGTGCCCACCACAAAAGCCACAACGCATTCAAACAGCAAAGCAGGAGATACAGGAAAAGCCGTCGGTTATGATCCCGAGCTTTGGGAAGCGGCGGAAAAGGAGGCCCGCGATATAGAGGAAGAGTTGGAAAACGGCGGATATATGCCGTCTGATAGGTTCACCCACCTGCTAAAGAGCACCTACAAACATATGGCAATCAGACGCAAATAACGCGAAACACACTGATATTAGGCGAGTTTCTGAAGCTAACAGCTCAAATAGCAAGAAACGCAGAAAGCTGACACTCAATGTGGTATTTGCGTAGCCAGCCTTCTCCTCCAGATAGCTGAAGCGTCTTTTAGTCCATAATTGTGGTTGCTTTTACTAAAATATTTGCCTCCGCACCCGATCCAGTCCCCTCTCCCGTTGGGAGAGGGTTAGGGTGAGGGACAGAGATTTTAAGGTACGCCTCAAGCCGCCGAGGTCAGGCGGTTGGGTGACAAGAGCACGGCCTGACCTGTGCGGGCGGATTCCTGGGCGGCGAGGCCCATGGCGACGGATTTGCGGCCATCCTCGAGACTGACTTCCGGAGACGCCCGCTCGCCGCGGACTAGGGCAAGGAACTGCTGATGCTGGTAGAAGGTTGACCCGTTGTGGTCTCCGGCCTCCAGCAATTCGGGATCAACCGGGACGTCAATTTGCCGGGGGCCTTTGGGATCACGCGGGCTGACAATGACCTGCGGCACCGGTGGCTCACCCAGATGATCGGGCCAGAAACGACCGGGACCGGGGACAAGGGCCTCGATCTTGCCCTTCGGCCCGACGACACTGACCTCTTCCTGATACCGGGAGCCTTCGGCGAACATGCAGAGTTCGAGCATGGCGCGGGCACCGTTTTCAAAATCGACCAGAACGTAACCATGGTCGAGAATGTCCGGAACTTCGCCGTTGTAGGTCTCATCGAGATGATTGACCGCCTGCCCGGCGGATGCCATCACGCGGACCGGTTCTGATTGCATGATCAGCCGCATGAGATCGAAGAAGTGGCAGCATTTCTCGACAAAGGTGCCGCCGGTGTTGCGGTTGAAGCGGTTCCAGTCGCCGACCTTGGGCAGGAACGGAAAGCGGTGCTCGCGGATCGTGAGCATGCGCACCCCGCCGGTTGCCTCCGCTACCTGCTCCACGAGAGCGGCGATTGGCGGCATGTAGCGGTATTCCATCGCGACCCATACCGGGGCGGGATAGGACTTTGCAAAGGCTGCGACCCGGGCCTCGTCTTCGGGGCTGGTGAAGAGCGGCTTTTCCACCAGCAACGGCAAGGGCCGCTTGCGGCGGATTTCCTCCATCTGGCCGACATGGCAGTGGTTCGGACTGACAATGACAAGGCAGTCCAGATCGGCGATGTCGAGCAGGGCATCAAGGGACGCGACCATTTCGGCCTCAGGCGCAAACGTCTTGGCAATCGCTGCCATTTCCGCATCCGGCTCGAAGATGGCCCGTATGCGCGTGCCATCCAGAAGCGCAATATTGCGCAGATGCTCCTGCCCCATCATCCCGCAGCCGATGATGCCGTAGTTTACTGTCGCGGACATCCAGATCTCCTATTTGAGGCGCTGCACATAAAGCGCCTTGTCCGTGTCAAACCATGTCTTTGAAAACTCGATCGGCTCTGCCCGATCCGACCAGCTCAGCCGTTCGATGTAGCCTGTCGGTGCGCCGCGCGAGAGCGGGAACTCCGGCGGCGCCCAATCGGGTGTCATGCCGATCCCGACCCGGTCCTCCGCCCGTGTGATCCAGAACCCAAGCTGCTTCTGGTAATAGCGGTAAAGGGAATCAGACAGGAGGTGGGTCATCACCTCCCCGGCGCTGCCATCAAGCCAGATTTCCTCAACCGCGATCACCGTGGTGTTCAGGAAGCGAAGGCGGCGGATGCGGGTCCCCCAATTGGCAAGTCCGAACTTCTCCGGCCAATGGGTCACCAGTTTCTCCGGGATCTGCGCTCGTGAGACATCCAGATAAGTTGCTTTCGGCAAACCGCCACCAGAATGCAGCTCCAGCCGGAACATGCCGTAGACGCTTTCGGTCCGCCCGCCATGGCGGATGTAGTTTCCCGACCCTTGGATACGCTCCAGAAGGCCTCTTTTCGTCAAGTCCGCCAAGGCCTTGCGCAACGTGCCGACGGAAATGCCGAGCTGAGCGGCCATCTCCCTCTCGGGTGGAAGACGCTCTCCGTTGATCAGGCGACCGGCTGCAATGTCACGGATCAACAACTCGCTGATCTGGACATAGATCGGCAGCGCATTCGGATTTCTGTTGGCTTCTGACATCCTTACCCATTCCGCTGGGGCAGAAAAAATTGATACACTATTGATCTACATCAATGCGGGTGATACGCAAGAAAAAAAGGCGATCCTTCGGGAGGAAGTTTCAATGACGGTCGTACCGGTCACATCACCGGATCTGGATGCAGCTGAAGTGTCCTGGTTTGCAGCGCTTTGTTCGGACGATTACCAGTTTCTGGGCGTGCCGGACGGAGACCTTCGGTCCTCATGGGCCCATTGCTCCAGCATCGTGAAGAAGGCCGAAAGCCTCGGCTTCCGCAACATCCTGTGCCCGTCGTCCTATCAGGTTGGCCAGGATACGCTGTCCTTCGTGGCCGGCTGCGCGCCGATCACCGACAAGATCAATCTTCTTGCGGCCGTGCGCTGTGGCGAGATGCAGCCGATCATGCTGGCGCGGACCATTGCCACGCTGGATCACATGCTGGAAGGCCGCCTGACGGTCAATATCATCTCTTCCGACTTTCCCGGCGAGCAGGCCGACAGCAAGTACCGCTACCAGCGCTCGCGAGAAGTCGTCGAAATCCTGAAGCAGGCCTGGACCCAGGATGAAATCAACTATGAAGGCGAAGTCTACACCTTCAAGGGCCTGACCACGGACCCGGCTCGTCCTTATCAGACCGGCGGCCCCCTCCTCTATTTCGGCGGCTACTCTCCGGATGCACTGGAACTGTGCGGCCAGCATTGTGACGTCTATCTGATGTGGCCGGAAAAGATCGAGGAACTGGAAGGCCGGATGAAGGCGGTTCACGCCGTGGCTGACCGATATGGCCGCACGCTCGACTACGGTCTGCGCGTTCACATGATCGTTCGCGACACGGAAGCCGAAGCAAGGGAATATGCAGATTACATCGTCTCCAAGCTGGACGACGCCCAAGGCACCAGCATTCGCGAACGCGCGCTGGATGCCAAGTCGCTCGGCGTAAGCCATCAGTCCAAAAACCGCGAGATCGCGGATGAATCCGGTTTCATCGAGCCGCATTTGTGGACTGGCGTTGGCCGGGCCCGCTCGGGCTGCGGCGCGGCTCTGGTCGGTTCCGCAGATCAGGTGATGAGCAAGATCGAGGCATATCAGAAGATGGGCATTCGGGCCTTTATCTTCTCGGGATACCCGCATCTGGACGAGGCCGACCACTTCGGCAGACTTGTTTTGCCAAATCTGAAAACCTGTTCGCTGCCTCATGCGTATGGTCGTGTACCGGCACATACGCCCGCAACACCGCTTGGAAATGGAGTTCGCCGCTGATGCAACGCATCTCGCTGTCCCCGACACTTGAAATGAGCCGCCTCGTCTACGGAATGTGGCGACTGGCTGAGGATACCGATACGTCCGCGGCCCATGTGGAACGCAAGATCCAGACCTGCCTTGATCAGGGGATCACCACTTTCGATCAGGCCGACATTTATGGCGGCTATGAAGCCGAACGTGTTTTGGGGGCGGCCCTGAAGGCCAACCCGGCCCTGCGAGACAAGATGGAGATCGTCACCAAATGCGACATCATCGCGCCGGTCGGTCGTTATGCGGATGCGCCGGGCAAATACTACGACACTTCCCGCGCGCACATTCTGAGGTCGGTTGAAGCATCCCTTTCCGAAATGAACATCGAGACGATCGATCTGCTTTTGATCCACCGTCCCGATCCGCTCATGGACCACAAGGAAACCGGTGCGGCGCTGGATGAGGTGGTCAAGAGCGGCAAGGTGCGCAATGTCGGCGTTTCCAACTTCCGTCCGTGGGACTGGGAGTTGCTGCAATCGGCCATGACCACGAAGCTGGCGACCAACCAGATCGAGATCAGCCTTTCGGAAATCTCGCCCTTCACAAATGGGGATCTTGCCTTCCATCAGCGTCTGGGGACGCATTTGATGGCCTGGTCGCCGCTTGGCGGCGGCTCGCTGATGACCGGAAGCGGCAAGGTGGCCGAGGTGCTGGATGATCTTGCACGCCAATCGGGTGTCGACAGGGCGGCTGTTGCAGTTGCGTTCCTGTTGGCCCATCCGGCGGGGATCATACCGGTGCTTGGTACCAACAATATTGAGCGGATCGCACGGATATCGGACGCCCTCAAGGTGAAGCTGGATCGTCCGTCCTGGTTCCGTCTCTACGAGGCAGCCCTTGGAAAAGAGGTTCCGTAATGAACATGCAGAGCCCGAACCATCCCGTCACGTTTCAGCCCCAGTCCGACAACACGCGTTTGCTGCGTGATGCCTTTGGCCGGTTTGCGACAGGCGTCACCATTGTCACCGCCATGTCGGAGGACGGCCCTGTCGGCATCACGGCGAACAGCTTTTCGTCCGTGTCGCTGGATCCGCCGCTGGTCCTGTGGGCGCCTGACAAGGGCTCGCGCCGGTTCCGCTACTTCGAACAGGCGGAACACTATGCAATCCATGTGCTGTGCAATGAGCAGTCGTCGGTTTGCCACGGGTTTGCGAAGAATGCCCACGCGTTTGACGGACTGGATCTGGAAAAGAACGAGCATGGCGTGCCCTTGATCGAGCATTGCCTTGCCCGCTTCGAGTGCCAGCGGGTAGCGGCCTATGAGGGGGGCGATCACCTGATCGTTCTGGGCCGGGTCCTGCGGGCCGAAATGCGCGAGGGAGACGCGCTGACCTTTTTTGCTGGAAAATTCGGGCAGATCGCGCCGAAATAAGGACGGAGACGGCGGCTCGCTGAGCCCCGTTCATGAGGAGGAGCCCATATGGGGGCATTGCTGGCAGTGGTTTCGCTGCTTGGAGGAGTGAACGCATTTCTGTTGCGTATCGGGCGGGCGATCGGTGTGGTCGCTGTCGCCTTTATGGTCGTTGCGATCCTCGTCCAGGTGTTTTTCCGCTATGTCTTGAACAACGCCCTGCCCTGGCCTGACGAAGCCTCGCGCTTCTGCATGCTGTGGTCTGCGGGGCTTATGGCTCCAACGGCGATGCGGGCCAGCGGGTTTGTCGCAATCGACATGGTCAGCCACCTTCTGCCGACCAAACTGGCGCAGTTGCTTCAGGTTCTACTGTTGAGCCTCAGCCTGCTCGTGCTCGTCGTTGCCTTCCGCATCGGCTGGTCCGAAGTTACGGGCTTTGGTGGAAAGTTCGCGACGGCTTCGCTCTACATTCCGACAAGCTTCGATTTTTCCCAGTGGATGCGCGTTCCGCGCAGCTGGATGATGTCGTCCCTGCTGGTCGGCATCGGCCTTCTGGTGCTGGTCAATGTGGAACTGGTTCTCAGGTCCATCGTGCAAATGCTCGGCGGCAAGGATAGACTCCCCGTGATCGAGGGTGAGGAAATGGCGGGGGCTGAGTGATGCTGGTCTGGTTTCTACCTCTCTTTCTCGTCTTCCTCCTGATCGGCTTCCCGGTCTTCTTCGGCCTTCTGGCAGCCCCGGGCCTGCTCCTTTGGCTGAACGGACAGGAGAAGGACATCACGCTCCTCTATCGCAATGTTTACAATGGGATGGACAGCTTTCCTCTCATGGCGATTCCGTTTTTCATGCTCGCTGGCGAGCTGATGAACAAGGGCGGGATCACATTGCGGCTTGTCGAATTCTCGCAAGCCATGATGGGCCACCTGCGCGGCGGCCTTGCCCATGTGAACGTACTGTCCTCCATGCTGTTTGCCGGATTGTCCGGCTCTGCAGTGGCGGACACGTCCGCGCTCGGGTCCATGTTGATCCCGGCGATGGAAAAGCAGGGCTACACCCGCCGCTTTGCTGCTGCCATTACGGCAGCCAGCTCGGTCATTGGACCGATCATCCCACCATCGGGCATCATGATCATCTATGCGTATGTGATGGGGGAAAGCGTTGCTGCGCTGTTTCTTGCGGGCATTGTCCCCGGCGTCATGGTTGGCATCGGCCTGATGCTGATGGTCAAGTTCATGGCCGACAAGTACGACTTTCCGATCGCCAGCCGCAAGGCAACATGGCACGAACGTGGACAGGCAAGCCTCAAGGCCTTCTTTCCTCTGCTGACCCCGGTGATCATTCTGGGCGGCATTCTCGGCGGGATTTTCACTCCCACGGAAGCTGCGGCGGTCGCCGTTGCCTACGCGCTGTTCATCGGCCTGTTTGTCTTGAAGACCTTGAGGGTGTCAGAACTTCCAGAAGTACTGAACCGGGCCGGGATTACCTCTGCCGTGGTTCTCCTGCTGGTTGGCGCGGCGATGGCCTTCAAGACGGTGGTGTCGCTCTCCCATGCACCGGAGCATCTGGCTGCTTTCATTCTCAGCCTCTCCGAAAACCCGCTGATCCTGCTGTTCCTGATCAATCTGCTGCTGTTTATCGTCGGCATGTTTCTGGATGCGGGACCGGCAATCATCATTCTCGGCCCTATTCTTGGACCGATCTTCCTCAATCTGGGCGTCGACCCGATCCACTTCGCCATCATCATGAGCGTGAACCTGACCATTGGTCTGGCAACACCGCCCATGGGGTTGGTGCTTTTCGTGGCAGCATCCGTTTCCAAGGAACGGGTGGAAACAATCGCCAAGGCGATCCTGCCGTTTCTGGCCGTGGAAATTCTGGTGATCTTCCTGGTCACCTACATCCCCGCGATTTCCATGACCATTCCGCGTTTGACGGGATTTGCGGATTAACCGAGCATTTCAAGGGAGGAACCATGATGCTCAAATCGACACTGAAATACCTGACGGTCGCGGCCATGCTGGCTGGCTCGTCGCTGAGCGCAGTTGCAGCTGACTACACGCTGCGCGCAACAGCCAATTCCAACGAGAACGACGAGGACTATGACGGCCTTGTCGTGTTCAAGAACTATGTGGAAGCCGCCTCCAACGGTGCGATCGCCGTGGAACTCTTCATCGGCACCCAGCTCTGCTCCAACGGTGCAGAGTGTCTTCAGGGCGTCGCTGACGGATCCATCGACATCTATATCTCCACCTCTGGCGGCGCGTCGGGCATCTTCCCGTATGTGCAGGTTCTCGACCTTCCCTACCTGATGGCCGATGACCGTATTGCCGAAGCCGTCCTGCAGGGTGACTTCACCCGCAAGAT
Source organism: Roseibium sediminis (assembly GCF_008711325.1). GTDB lineage: Bacteria > Pseudomonadota > Alphaproteobacteria > Rhizobiales > Stappiaceae > Roseibium > Roseibium sediminis. The sequence continues at coordinate 29,209 of NZ_VXDB01000004.1, read as the reverse complement.
GCGTGACATGGCTCTGGAAGACTCCGGCGGTGCCGTTCGCCTGATGACCATCGGCAATACCGGCGGCTGGCGCAACTTTGCCAACACCAAGCACCGCGTCGCGAACCCGTCCGACCTTGCCGGCCTCAAGATCCGGACCGTCGTGGCCGATCTGCCGCAGGAACTCGTCAAGGCTCTTGGCGCTTCGCCGACCCCGATTCCGTGGCCGGAACTCTTCACCTCGCTGCAGACAGGCGTTGTTGAAGGCTCCAAGAACGGCATCACCGACATCATGGGCATGAAGTTCCCGGATGCGGGCCTGCAGTATGTCACCCTCGACGGCCACGCCTACATGGGCGCCCTGTGGTGGATGAACAACGAGAAGTTCACCGGCATGCCGGAAGACATGCGCCGTGTTGTCGTCGATGGCTTCTACGCTCTTCAGCAGGCGACCTTCGCTTCGCCGAAGCGCAAGTCCATCAAGGCCTATGAAGACTTCGTCGCCGGTGGCGGTGATCTTTATGTTCCGACACCGGACCAGAAAGCAGCCTTCAAGGACGCTGCTGCTCCGGTTTATGAGTGGTTCAAGGCAAATGTCTCTCGCGGCGACGAGATCTTCACTGCCCTGACCGACGCAGTTGCCAAGGCTGAAGGCGATATCAACGCTGCCCGCGCTGCGGATGTGAAGTAAGCTTCAAACCCTTGCAGGCGGGGACCTCTCCGCCTGCAATTCTTCCGCTCGGGTTCGTCCACTCAGCCTAGCGGAATGGATACATCCAGACCTTGTAGTCGTTGACCAGAATATGCGCCTTGTCGATCTCAGCTTTGGTCATCTTCTTGACCACCTCTTCCAGCGAGATGGCGGCATCCGGATCGCCTCCGATGGCAGAGAGCGTGTACCACATATAAGCGCGGGTCAGATCCGGCGCGGGCATTCCCCGTCCGATTTCGTAATACCATCCAACGCCCGACTGAGCGCCGGGATGCCCTTTCATGGCGCTCCTGAGATACCAGTCGAAGGCTCGCTCGTCGTCGCGTTCCACACCCAGCCCCATGGCATACATCACGCCGATCAGCTCCTCGGCATCCGCGTTGCCGGATCGGGCAGCGGGCCAAAGCTCTTTCATTGCCTCGCCAAACTGCCCTTCTTCCATCAGATCACGCGCCTTTTCGATTTCCGCATGAGCCGGCGCGAGCCACATAAGCACGCAAAGCGCGGCAAGAAGACGAATGGCAGACATTGGCAGGCACTCTCCCTCGGACTGGTTCTGACGGCCTTTGCGACCGCCGCCTCGGCGCAGGCAACCTCCCTGCCCGAGCCACTGACCGCTGACGATTTCCTGTCCTTTGATGAAAAGCAGGCCCGGATCGGTCAGCTTCTCTTTTACGACAGGATCCTGTCCGGCAACAGGAATATTGCCTGCTCCACATGCCACCACCCGGAGTTCGGGACGTCCGACGGGCTGTCGCTCGGCATTGGCGAAGGCGGCGTTGGCCTTGGGCCGACAAGAACTGCTGGTACCGGTGACAGCAGGATCAGGAAGCGCATTCCGCGCAATGCGCCCGGCCTTTGGAATCTGGGCGCAAAGGAGCTGAAAGTCTTCTTTCACGACGGAAGGCTGTCCATTGCCGACACCTTCGAAAACGGCTTCAACTCGCCTGCCGAAGAGTGGCTGCCGACCGGTTTCAACTCGATCCTTGCCACACAGGCGATCTTCCCGCTTGTTGCCCAGTTCGAGATGGCTGGAAATCCGAAGGAAAACGAGATCGCTGGCGCCATCCACGACCGGATTGATGCTGCCTGGCCCATACTCGCCAAGCGCGTGCGCACCATCCCGGCCTATGGAGACATGTTTGTCGAGGCCTTTGACCACATCACGTCACCTGAGGACGTGACAATCACCGAAATCGCCAATGCATTGGCTGCCTTTATGGCGCTGGAATGGACCAGCCATGACAGCCCTTTCGATGCGTATCTTGCAGGCGATGAGGAGGCCTTGAGCCAAGCTGAAAAACGCGGGCTTGATCTCTTTTACGGCAAGGCAAATTGCGCCTCCTGCCATTCGGGCAAGCTTTTGTCCGACCAGCAGTTCCACGCCCTTGGCCTACCGCCTTTTGGCCCCGGACGTACCCGCAACTTCGATCCGATGGTGCGCGATGTAGGGCGGATGGGCGAAACGGACAGGCTGGAAGATGCCTATCGCTTCCGCACACCCATGTTGCGCAATGTGGCGTTGACAGCCCCCTATGGTCACAACGGAGCCTATCCGACGCTGGAAGGCATCATTCGCCATCACCTTGATCCTGATGCCGCATTGGCCAGCTGGACACCGCAAACAGCAGCCCTGCCCGCTGCTCCCTGGCTTGAGGCCATCGACTTTGTCGTGTGGCAGGACCGCTTCGAAATGGAGCGCCAGAGAAGCGTACGCGACGTTACTGCGATGACCTTGACGCAAGGTGAGATCGATGATCTTGTCGCGTTTCTCAATGCCCTAACGGGCACCTCCCTCAAGACACCTCCCTTTGGCGTCCCTCAGTCCGTCCCAAGCGGCCTGCCGGTTGACCAGCCCGATTAGAGTTTTGCCATGACGATCCCCTTCAAGGAGCAGGCCACTGCCCTCTTCCCCGGCATTGCTATTGCCGGACTGGTTGCGATTTCTGCCCAGTTTCTGAATGAACATTACGGCGCCCCGGCCATGTTGATGGCGATCCTTCTCGGAATGCCGTTGAATTTCCTTTCAGAGAAGGGTCAGCGCACCGCAGAAGGCATCGCCTTTTCCGGCAAGACGCTGCTGCGCATGGGGGTTGCCCTGCTGGGAGTTCGCATCAGCATCGAAATGGTGCAGACACTTGGGCTCCCGATGCTGCTTGTCATTGCAGGCGGCGTTGCCGCAACAATCGGCTTTTCCCTGCTGGTGTGCGGGCTGTTCGGTCGGGACAAGCTGTTCGGCTTTCTGTCGGGCGGCGCTGTTGCCATTTGCGGCGCCTCGGCAGCAATGGCAATCGGCTCCATCTTGCCGAAGCGCGAACATGCGGAACGTGACCTTGCCTTCACGGTGATCACCGTGACCGTGCTCTCCACCCTCGCCATGATCATCTACCCGATCATCACCGCCAATCTTGGCCTCTCGACAGAGGCAACCGGTGTGTTTCTCGGCGGCACGATCCACGATGTTGCACAGGTGGTGGGTGCAGGCTTCTCCATTTCAGAAGAAACGGGCGATCTTTCCACACTCGTCAAGCTGATCCGCGTAACGCTTCTGGCTCCGGTCGTCTTCATTGCGGCGCTTATCTTGCGCAACCAGGTTGAACCGGGCACCCAGCGCCCACCGCTGATCCCGACTTTCGTCGTTGCCTTCCTTGTTCTGGCCACGCTCAATTCCTTTGGCTTGATCCCCGAAGTTCTGCGCGATGCAGCAGGTCACATCTCCCGCTGGGCGCTGCTGGCGGCGATTGCCGCTGTCGGCATGAAGACCTCGATCCCGAAACTGCTGGAAGTCGGCGGCCCGGCGATCTGGATGGTCGTTACCCAAACCATCTTCCTCGCCCTCTTCGTGATGGCCGGGATCTGGCTACTGGGATAAACTCGGTCCGCTGTCAGACGATGCGGTTTGCCGCCGGGGCTTTTCATCCCCGGTGGACTGTGAAATATAGCCTGACAGAGAATTCCAGGACCGGTTGATTGCATGAAAGCCGATACCCATTTGTGGCAATTGGCCTTTTGACCGCCGTCCCAAACCCGAAAGCGTCCGATGAAAAGCTACATCACGACCCCGATCTATTACGTCAATGGCTCGCCGCATATCGGCCATGCCTACACGTCGATTGTTGCCGATATCATGAAGCGCAATCGCAGGGCGCTGGGGTATGACATGATGCTGTCCACCGGCGTGGACGAGCACGGGCAGAAGAACCAGGAAGCGGCAGCTGCTCTGGGCATGGAGGCAATTGCCTATCTCGACATGCGCTGCAAGGAATTCCGGGAAGTCTTCGACCTCTTCGATGTCGACTACGACTATTTCGTGCGCACCAGCCGCGACGCCCACAAGGCGGCGGTTGCCAGCATGGAACAGACGATTTTCGACAAGGACCTGATCGTCAAGAAGGAATACACCGGCAAATACTGCAAGGGCTGCGAGGAGTTCAAGCGCGACAGCGACCTGACCGAAGACGGCGACTGCGGCCTTCATCCGACGATGAAGATCGAGGAATCCAAGGAGATCAACTACTTCCTCAAGATGGAGCCCTTCCGCGAGAAGCTGCTGCAACACATTGAGGATCACCCGGATTTCGTCCAGCCGAACGCTTTCCGCAACGAGCTGAAAAAGATGCTGGCCGAGCCGCTGGAAGATCTTTGCATCTCCCGGCCAAAGTCCCGCGTCACGCTTGGTGTTGAACTGCCGTTCGATCCCGACTTTGTCACCTATGTCTGGTTCGATGCGCTTGCCAACTACCTCACCACCATCAACTGGCCGGAAGGCGACTATTCTGCCTGGTGGGCCGAGTGCGAGCATCTGATCGGCAAGGACATCCTGAAGCCGCACGGGGTCTATTGGCCGATCATGCTGATGGCCGCCGGTCTTCCCCTGCCCAAGAAACTCTCGGTCCACAGCCACTGGACCGGTGAAGGCGGCATCAAGATGTCGAAGTCCATCGGCAATGTGGTCGATCCGAACGAGGTGATGGACCTGATGGGCGTCGACGCTCTGCGCTGGTACCTCGCCCGTCACATGCGTGCCGAGAGCGATAGCCAGATCTCTGTCGAGCTGATCCGCCAGACCTACAACAGTGAGCTGGGCAACAAGATCGGCAACCTTCTGTCCCGCGTCGCGAAGTTCTCCAACAAGAACTTTGACGGCAAGGTTCCGGTTGCGGGCGCGCTGACTGGCGAAGACGAAGCCTTGCGGAAACTGGTTCTGGAGGCAGCTGCCGGGTTTGGCGAATGGATCGACATGCCGGACATTCCGGCCCGCATTCAGGCCATCGTCGCGGCGGCAGATGCTATGAACGAGTATATCGACCAGCAAGCCCCATGGTCGCTGTTCAAAAACGAAGACACCCGTGAGCGCTGCGCCACGGTTCTGTATGTTACGCTTGATTGCCAGCGCGTGCTGTTTGAAGCCCTGCGTCAGGTGATCCCCGGATCAGCGGAGAAGGCACTTGCGATGTTGAACGCACCTGCGCCAGCTTCTCCCTGGAAAGCGGAACTCGACAAGCTGCCAGGTGGCAATCCGCTGGGTGAAATCGACTCCCTCTTCCCGCGGGTCAATGCTCCCGAGGCCTGATCGAAGGGTCGCGTGTCAGAATGTTTTACGGCGGGTCTTTTGGCCCGCCGTTTTTCGTTTGCAGACGGCTCGCTGCAAATCGCCTTGACAATTTCTCCCCGCCATCCCACATCTGACGACGGTCGCAGGCACCCGCCTTCCGCATGCCTTGAGCAATGGTGAAGCCCTGACGCAGAAACACTCTGTTGAACACACCGCGTCTTTTGCGCGGATGGCAACGCGGATCCCATCCTCTCTCGCACCAATGACGCGACAGTGGAGCAGAGCTATGACCCAGACCATACACCTTCTGACCCTGAATGATGCCAAGGCACAGGCAAAGCGGCTTCGGACGCAATTGCAGTCGGACGGCACCGATATCAGCCACAGCAAATCGCTGGAGCTTGTTGCCAGCCAACATGGCTATCGCGACTGGAACACGTTTCATGCCGCGATTGGCAACCAGCCGCGCGCGCTGGTCTCCCTTGGCGACAAGGTCAGCGGGATTTATCTCGGCAAGTCCATCAGGGGAACGGTCGTGTCGCTGGAAACCCTGAACAAGGGTGGCTGGAAAAGAGTTGGAATTGAACTCGATACACCCGTCGATGTGGTGACGTTCGACAGCTTTTCGTCCTTCCGAAAACGGATCAACGCCACCATTGGTCCAGATGGCAGGACAAAGGAAAAGACCTCAAACGGTCAACCGCATCTGGTCCTGAACCTTTAACACCAGCATCGGGTCCGTCTCCCCGGCGGGCCCGTATGTTGTGCGTTTCAAAAGCAAATGTAATACCCTTGCCCTTAAGCCTTTTCAGTCACTGATGCTGCTTTGCTTTTCCTTTTTAGCTCGGAAGCTACTAAAAATGACTGCCGAGAAAAGATCGCAACGAATATACTGAAGATCAGCAGCAATATGGGCACCCGCCCGCTTATTACGGTCAAAACCGCATCGACCATAAACAAGGCAAAGAGAGCTGCAATTGCAAATCTGAGGTTCATAAAAACAAGAGCTGCCAAGAGCCAATAAGCACCCAAATTATATATTAATTCCTCCGAAACAGGAAAAAACATAAGCGCCAAAACTGTCTTTACTAACACGATCAGAACAAGAACGTTTTTCGATTTATCTAAAAAACCAAGCTTAGAATATTCTTCAGCTTCCTTCTGAATTTCTTCTTTGGACGCAATCCAACTCATAACACCTCCTATTTTTTACCCCTGAGGCTCAAATACGCGCTTTCAATTCCTTACGACGAGGAAACTCACCTCGTTCAGCAGAACTCCTAGGGCAAGATTTTCGCAGTTCCAAGCGACAATCATTGTTACGCTCCAAAAACCTTGTTGAATAGACTTGGTAGGTATCCTGCTACCGTATCAATTGTTGCGGAGATAATGGTGAAGGGCAGCCGGGACTGCGGTTTGTTTACATTGGAAATGAGAATCAGCTTGAAGATGCGCAACAGTCGGCGACATTCTCCTCATGTGGAGATTTCGATACACTAAATCCTCGCACAGAGCGTTTTGAACCAGATGAATTGGCTAACGGATCGAAAGTGTAATACCCCCTAAGACAACTTCGGCAAAACGTTCGTCTTCTTCACCACACCATAGGCAAAACTGGTGTCTATCGAGGCAATGCCGCCGATCGTGTGGATACGGGCGCGGACGAAGTCCTCATACCCCTCCAGATCCGGCACGAGCACACGAAGCTGATAGTCGATGGCGCCGGTCATGACGTGGCATTCCAGAACCTCGTCGATCCGCTGGATGTGGCTCTCGAACCGCTGCACATCTTCCTCGTTGTGCCGCTCCAGCTTTATCCGGACAAAGACCGTGACTGGCAGGCCGTAGGCCTTTTCGTCCACTTCCGCCGAATATCCCCGAATGATACCCGCCTTTTCCAGATTGCGCACACGCCGCAGGCATGGGGATGGGGAAAGACTCACCTCATCGGCCAGTTCCTGATTGGTGATGCGTCCATTGCGCTGCAGCGCGCGGATGATCTGGCGATCCTTGCTGTCCATTTTTCACCTGACTGGCAGTTTCTGCCAATTTTTAAGAGCATAAAGGCGAAAATAGCAAGCACCTGCCCTTCGGAGTTACCTATAATTTCCTTCACCGACTGGAGGAAATTCGATGCACAAACCGACCAATGGCTTTGCCACCCGTGCCATCCACCATGCCTATGACCCGCTGGAAAATGGCGGAGCGCTGACCCCGCCCCTGCATTTGACCTCCACCTTTGCCTTTGAGACTGCCGAGGCTGGTGGCGAGATGTTTGCAGGTCTTCGCGAGGGACACATCTACAGCCGCATTTCCAACCCGACCTGCGACCTGCTGGAGCAGCGGATTGCTGTTCTGGAAGGTGCGGAAGCCGGTCTTGCCCTGTCCTCGGGCATGGGGGCGATCACGTCCGTTCTCTGGACGGTGCTATCACCCGGCGACGAACTGATCGTCGACAAGACGCTCTACGGCTGCACCTTTGCCTTCATGCAGCATGGTCTTGCCAAATGGGGTGTAACGATCACCCATGTCGACATGTCGGACCCGGCGAATGTCGAAGCTGCCATTTCAGCCAAAACTCGCGTGGTCTATTTCGAAACTCCGGCCAATCCGAATATGCGGCTGGTGAACATTGAGACCGTCAACGCAATTGCCCACAAAGCCGGCGCGATGGTGGTTGTCGATAACACCTATGCCACGCCCTACCTCACCCGCCCAATCGAGTTGGGTGCCGATATCGTCGTGCATTCCGCCACCAAGTATCTTGGCGGCCATGGCGATGTGATTGCCGGCCTTGTGGTTGGAAAGAAGGAACAGATCGCCGAAATCCGCCTCGTCGGCATGAAGGACATGACCGGCGCGGTGATGTCACCATTCAATGCAATGCTGGTGCTGCGCGGCCTCAAGACGCTCGCCCTTCGCATGGAGCGCCATTGCCAGACAGCCGCCACGGTTGCCAGCTGGCTGGACACGCACCCTGCCGTCGGACCTGTCTACTATCCGGGCCTGAAATCCTTCCCCCAGCATGATCTGGCTTCACGGCAGATGGAAAAGCCCGGTGCGATGATCGCGTTTGAGCTCAATGGTGGTCTGGAGGCAGGCATTGCCCTCATGAACCGGCTGCAGATGATCCAGCGCGCGGTTTCTCTTGGCGATGCAGAAAGCCTGATCCAGCATCCGGCATCCATGACTCACTCAACTTATTCGCCTGAAGAGCGCGCCGAACACGGAATCAGCGACGGCCTGATCCGCCTGTCCGTCGGGCTGGAAGATATCGACGACATTCTGGCCGATCTTGAGCAGGCACTTCCTACAGCACGACTGGAAGCGGCTGAATAAGCGACGTAAGAAAACAGAAAGGGCCCGCTCAATTGGCAGGCCTTTTTTGCATCAGCGCTCCGTCATGATCAGGCGCATGGCAAGACCTGCGAAGATGACCCCGGCAACCTTGTTCATCAACCCTTGCGCCCAAGGGGTCCGCTGCAAGATGCCGCCAAGCGTTCCTGCGCCGATGGCAACTGCTCCGAAGACCAGCAGTGTCGTGCAAATGAAGACAAGACCCAGCTGCACAATCTGCAGGGCAACCGGGCCACGAGCCGGATCTGCGAACTGCGGCAGGAAAGCCAGAAAGAAGATCGCGACCTTCGGATTGGTGACATTCATGATGATGCCACGGCGATAGAGAGCCCAATGCGACAGTTTTGGCGTTTTGCCTGCATCAAGGTCCGATGTCCCGGCGCGCCAGGCCTTGATGGCCAGATAGAACAAGTACCCGGCGCCGGCGAATTTTAACGCGGTGAAAGCGACTGCCGACGTCTGGAAGATGGCCGCAACGCCCAGCGCAACCGCGGCCGTATGGACGAATATCCCGGTGCACAGACCCAGCGTCACCACAATGCCCGAAACCCTGCCGTAAAGAGCAGACTGGGTCAGGACGAAGATGTTGTCCGGACCGGGGGTTGCGCCAAGAGCCAGCGAGGCAAGAAAGAAAAGCGACGAAACATCAATGGGAATCATGAGTGTGATCTTCAGTTTTTGGAGACCCTGAATGCCTGCCACATCGCGTCCTGCGCTGCAAGCCACCCAATTTTGGCCGAGCGGATCAGATGAATGCCAGCTGAACGACGCTTTCAGCCTGCGGCCACATTCAAAATGCAATATGCTGGTCAGGTTTCACAGTGAGGTCGATAAACCCATGAGATTTTTGTCCCTGGCTGCACTTGCGCTTTTCTTGTCCGCCCCGGCCCATGCTGAGGGCCTGCATGTCAAATACCACGTCAATTTTCTCGGCGTGAAGGTTGGCGAAGGAAAGCTCAACGTCAATTTCAACAACAATGGCTACTCCATCGGCGGTGATGGTGCGATGGCAGCCTTTGGCAAACTGGTATCGGATGCCAAGGCCGATGTCTCTGCCGGCGGTGTGATCGATGGCGATACAGTCAAACCGGCCTCGTTCAACATGAAGGCCGTTGATGACGGAAAACCGAACACGGTCGCGCTAGCCATGAACAAGGGCAATGTGGCCTCCCAGTCGGTATTTCCGGCTCAGGACAAGATGGATCAACGCATCAAGGTTGAAGACGCCCATCGCCGCGGGATCGTCGACCCCTTGAGTGCGATGGTGTTCCCTGCTGCCAAGGGCATTCATCCTGACAGCTGCAATCGCACGGTAAAGATCTATGATGGCCGCGAGCGCTATGATGTCGTGCTGAGCTACAAGTCGAAGTATCAGCAACGCGGTAGTTCGAAGAATTATTCCGGACCGGTTCTGGTCTGTTCTGCCCGCTACAAGCCAATTGCCGGTCATCGCCCCAATCGCAAGACCATCAAGCAGCTGGAAGCCAACAAGTCCATGGAAGTGGAACTGGCACAGGTTCCCGGCACCTCCTACCTGATCCTCTACAAGGCGAGCCTCAACACCCCCGCAGGCCCTGTTTCCGTGAACTCGGTGAAGATGAAATTCTTCAACTGATTTTCAAGCGTCAGGTCCAATTCCTTTTTCACTCCATTCGTCATGGTCGGGCTTGTCCCGACCATCTGCCATTTGGCGACTTGGGCAGATCCTCGGCACAGGGCCGAGGATGACGGTTTGGGGCAATCTCGGTTTGATTTCCAATAACCGTATGTGCCTCGATTGCGACGCTCAGATGTCCTTCACGAAGCGCAGCGCGTCATAAATGGCCGCGTGGGTGTTGCGGGCCGAGACCGCATCACCGATCCGGAACAACTGGAACCGACCTTGCGGGTTTCGCACGAGCGTCTGCGGCTGTCCGTCGATCAGTGCGTCATAGTCGACCGCGCCCAGATTGGAAGAGAACGGCTTCAGCTCGAAATAGAGATCAGCGTTCGGCATCGTGCCGTAATTCACGACCACATGGTCGTAAATCGCTTCTTCTCGAAGGTCGCTGTAATCCGTGCCGATGACAGCCTTCAGCCGGTTTCCATCTCTGGTGACGCCCATCAGCCGCCGTGTCACGGTGAAGGTTGCATCCCGTCCCTGAAGCGAGCGCATATAGGGTACGAGGTTCATACCCATGATTTCAGGCGCAAAGGTGCGGTCCGGGGTCATGATCTCGACCCTTGCTCCGGCATCAAGCGCAATCTCGGCCGCCATCAGGGCCGGATGATCGCCGCTCTCGTCATAGATGAGAACGCTGCCAGAGAGTTTTACATCTCCTGCAATCACGTCCCACGCTGTCACCACATGCTCTGCGTCAACGCCGGTCTCGAACAACTCGATATTCGGCAGGCCGCCGGTTGCGATGATGACCGCATCCGGGTTGAGTGCCGTGACATCGTCGGCTTCCGCCCATGTGTTGAACCGAAACTCGACACCCCTCGCCTCGCATTGCGCCATGCGCCAGTCGATGATCGAGATCATCTCGCGGCGACGGGTTGCCTGCGCTGTCAATCGTACCTGACCGCCGGGATCAGGCTGGGCCTCGAAGACGGTGACCTGATGTCCGCGTTCCGCCGCCACGCGGGCGGCCTCCAGTCCTCCCGGGCCGGCTCCGACCACGACGATCCTTTTGTGTGCCTCTGCCGGGCTCGCCACATGCGGCATGGTCAGCTCACGGCCCGTGGCCGCATTGTGCATGCAGAGCGCTTCACCGCCCTGATAGATGCGATCTAGACAGTAAGTCGCCCCGACACAGGGACGAATGTCATCCTCCCGTCCCTCGATGATCTTCTTCACGATATGCGGGTCGGCCATATGGGCGCGCGTCATGCCGACCATATCGAGAAGCCCGGCGGAGATGGCGTGACGGGCGGTTGCCACATCAGGGATCTTCGCCGCGTGGAAGGTCGGAAGACCGGTTGCCTTGCGCACCTCCCCGGCAAAGTCGAGATGAGGCGCGTTGCGCATGCCCTGCACCGGGATCACATCGGTCAGCGACGGATCGGTGTGAATGCGCCCGCGGATCACATTGGCGAAATCAATGTGGCCACTCTCTGCGAGCTGTTTTGCAAAGGCAATACCCTCGGAAGAGGTGATGCCGCCGGGCGCGACCTCGTCGGCGACAAAGCGCATGCCAACGATAAAATCGCTGCCGACCCTGTCGCGCACAGCCTTGACCACCTCCATCGGCAATCTGGCTCTGGTTTCAAAGCTCTCCTTGCCGTAGGGGCCGTCCAGATCATTCGTCAGCGGCGACCAGAACTGGTCGAGAAGATGGCCGTAAATTTCAACCTCAACGCCGTCCATGCCGCCTTCCTTCATGCGCTCGGCAGCATTGGCGAAATCGGAGATCACCCGCTCGATGTCCCAGTCCTCGGCGAGTTTCGGAAAGGCGCGATGCGCCGGTTCGCGATGTTTTGTGGAAGACAGAGAGGGCAACCAGTGGCCCTTGTTCCACCCTGTTCGCCGTCCCAGATGGGTCAGCTGGATCATCACCGCTGCCCCCTCTTCGTGGCAGGCGTCGGTCAGCTCCCTGATCCACGGCACCACCTCGTCCTTGTAGGCGAGGATGTTGTTGAAGGATGGCGGGCTGTCTTTCGAAACGGCTGCCGATCCGGCAGTCATGGTCAGCGCCACACCCGCCCTTGCCCGCTCGGCATGATAGGCACGGTATCGGGCCTTGGGCATGCCGTCTTCCGGATAGGCAGGTTCGTGCGCGGTGATCATGATCCGGTTGCGAAGGGTCAGATGCCGGATCTTGAGCGGCTGGAGAAGCGGGTCATTGGACATGGCTTGATCCTCAGTACCAGGCATCTTCCATGGACGCCTTCTTGCGATCCATGAAATCCCTCAGGGCTTCATCTGTTGCCTCGTCAATCGGCGGGGCCTCATAATCCTGCAAGATCTGCTTCCAGCGCTGATTGGCCCGCTGCGCAGCATCCACCCGCCCGGTCTCGTCCCATGTCTCGAAGGTACGATCGTCGTTGAAACCGCTGTCCCAATAGGCGGTTTCATAGTGGCGGAGCGTGTGCTGGCTGCCGAACATGTGCTCACCGGGCCCGAACTCGGCCAGCGCCTCAAAGCCCAGCGTGTCCTCGTTCACCTCAAAGCCGCGCAGATAGGAATGCAGGGCTCCGGCCATGTCGCAGTCCATGATGAACTTTTCGTAGGACATGGACAAAAGCCCGTCCAAAAAACCTGCGGTGTGCAGGATGTAGTTTCCGCCAGCCTGAATGGCGGACATCATCGACATCATGGCCTGCTGCATGGCCTGCCCGTCCGGCATCTTGGAGGTCGAGAAATTGCCGGCAACGCGAAGCGGCAGTTTTGCGCGGCGGGCCAGCTGGCCAAGAACCAGCGAACCCAGCGCCGGTTCCGGCGTGCCAAAGGTCGGCGAGCCGGACCGCAACGACATGGACGACAGGAAGCCCGCCATGAGAACTGGCGCACCCGGACGCACCAACTGGGCAAGAGCTGCAGAAGACAGGGATTCCGCGAGGCACTGGGCGATGGAACCGGGCATGGTCAGCGGCGACACGGCACCACCCAGCAGGAACGGCAGATGGATCGACCCCTGCCCCGCCGCGGCATAGGTGCGGATGCCTGCCGCCGTCACACCGTCCAGAACCAGTGGCGAGGTCGTGTTGAAGTTGCCCATGATCACGCAGTTCTGGTCGACAAAGTCCGCGCCAAAGAGAATGCGGCACATGTCGATACTGTCTGCCGCCCGTTCCGGCGCGGTGATCGATCCGAGGAAGGCCCGGTCGGAATAGCGCATGTGCGCATAGACCATGTCGAGATGGCGCTTGTTCACCGGCACATCTGTCGGCTCGCAGATTGTTCCGCCGGAATGATGCAGCCAGGGAGACGACTGACCGAGCTTCACCAGATTGCGAAAATCCTCGATCGTGCCGTAGCGCCGCCCGTTGTCGAGATCCATGACAAAAGGCGAGCCATAGGCCGGAGCAAACACCATGGCATCGCCGCCAATCTCGACGGACCGAGCCGGATTGCGCGCGTGCTGGGTAAAGCGTTCGGGAGCGGTCTTGAGGATGTCCCGCACCATGCCCGGCTCGAATTTCACATTCCAGACGTTTTCGCGCATATCCGAGACACTGGCCCCGGCTTCACGAAAGAGGCGCACGGCTTCTGCATCTTCACGCACTTCAATGCCGAGTTCGGCGAGTATGCGATCAGCCGTCACCTCGATCCGGACAAGCGCTTCCTCGTCCAGCAGGTCGTAGGTGGGAATGCGGCGCGTGATGTAGGGCACCTCCAGCGTCGGGTTCTGCCCCGGCTCGCCGGATCGCTTTGCCTTGCTCCTCCCCCGTCTGGAACGCCCTTCCCGAACCTCTGCTGCCACTGCCATGATGCCCTCCCACACCAAACTCCTGACATTAGCGATCATTGAATCGACACCTGTGTCAAGTCACTTGTTCACCTGTGTCGAAATTGCTACTGAGACGTATGGACAAGGGTATGGAACAGACAAACTCGCAACGCGGCTCGGAGGCTCTCTGGCTGGAGGCTGCCTATGAGCTCTTGACCGAGAGCGGTGTGGAAGCGGTGAAGGTGATGCCGCTGGCCAAACGACTTGGCCTGTCGCGAACCAGTTTCTATTGGCATTTCAAGGACCGGGACGCGCTTCTTGAAGCGATGATTCAAAAATGGGAAGAGAAGAACACCGGCAATCTGATCGCCCGTGTCGAGGCCTATGCCGACAGCATTGTGGAAGCGATCCTCAATCTCTTTGATTGCTGGCTGGACAACAGCCTGTTTGATTCAGACCTTGATCTGGCGATCCGCAACTGGGCGCGAAACGATCCCGCCTTGCAAAAGCGCCTTGATCTTGCCGACAAGCGCCGTCAGGACGCCCTGACCGCCATGTTCGAGCGCTTCGGCTTCGATCCCTCACAAGCCCGCGTTCGCGCGCTCACCGTCATGTATACCCAGATCGGCTATATCTCGATGAAGATCCGCGAGGATCAGGCCACCCGCATCGCCAACATCCCGGACTATGTCCAGGTTTTCACCGACCAGCGCCCGACAGCTGCGGATATCGAACGGTTCGAGAGCAGGCACAAGAGATCCGGTTGATCAACCCCGCCGGTGCCCCCTTGGGGCAACGCCAAATTCCTGCCTGTAGGCGCGGGTCATGGCGCTGGCGTTTTGATAGCCGCAGCGGGTGGCGATTTCGGTGACGCTCATGGGCGTGAGCTCCACGAGGCGGCGGGCTTCGCGCAGGCGAATGGCCTTGTAGACCCTTGCCGGAGAAAGGTTCATTTTCTCGCGAAAACGCTCTTCCAGCACGCGTTGGTCAACGCTCAAGGCAGTTGCGAGAGCAGGAATGGACAGTGGCTCTTCCATGTTCTGGCGCATTACCGTGGTGGCGCGGCGGACCAGCCCGTCGGCGGAAGTTGCCCAGCGCATGTCCCCCGGCTGCGGCTTGTCGCCATGCATGAAGTTGGCCGCAACTTCCAGCGCCAGCATGGGGCTGTGATCGCGGCGGATCAGGTCCAGCACCAGTTCAAAGGCCGTTGACGCACCGCCACAGGTCGCAACAGGGCCGTCCAGCACGAACCGGTCCGGCACCACATCGACAGCCGGAAAGGTCTCTGAAAGCCTTGAATATTCGTCCCAGTGAATGGTTGCCTTACGGCTGTCCAGCAGTCCCGCCACCGCGAGCAGCCAGGCCCCCGTATCCAGACCAACAATCATGGCGAACCGTCGCGAGGCCGCCCGCAAGATTTCGCTCATGCGCGGTGTGGCATAGCCCAGAAACCCGTAGCTCGGCATGACACAGAGAATGTCCCCGGCTCCGGCGTGCTCGCCCCACGAAGCCGTTTGCACCGGCAGCCCGCTGGACGAGACAATTGTGCCACCTTCAAGGCTCAGATACCGCCAGCGATACAGCGTCTTTTGCGCAATCGTGTTCGCTGCCCGAAACGGCTCGATGGTGTTCGCAAGGCAGTGATTGGAAAACTCATCGAACAAGAGAACGGAAATCTCCTGTCCATCCTGCGGAATTTTCCTTTTCTGCATGCTTTATACCCAAACCTGCATGATAGATGTCTTTGAGTTGTCTCACTCTTGTCAAGGTTACGCAAGAGGAGCGCGGCATGCAGTTCGGTCTCAGCGAAGAGCAGGAGATGATCGTTTCGACGGTCCGATCCTTTGTCGAAACCGAGATTTACCCGCATGAGGAGATGGTCGAACGCATCGGTCAGGTGCCGCACGAGCTTGGGCTGGAGCTCAAGCAGAAATGCATCGACCTTGGCTTTTACGCCTGCAACTTCCCCGAAGAGGTGGGCGGCGGCGGCCTCAGCCATATGGATTTCACCCTTGTGGAGCGGGAGTTGGGCCGTGGCTCCATGGCCCTCACCCACTTCTTTGGCCGCCCGCAAAACATCCTGATGGCCTGCAAGGGCGAGCAGCGGGAACGCTATCTCTTTCCAGCCGTACGCGGCGAAAAAATGGATGCGCTGGCGATCACAGAGCCGGATGCCGGGTCGGATGTGCGCGGCATGAAATGTCAGGCCGTGCGCGATGGTGGCGACTGGGTGATCTCCGGCTCCAAGCACTTCATTTCCGGCGCCGAACATGCGGACTTTTTCATCGTATTCGTGGCGACCGGGGTCGATGACACCCCGCGCGGTCCCAAAAAGCGCATCACCTGCTTTCTGGTCGACCGGGACACACCGGGCTTTGAAGTGCGGGACGGCTACACCTCTGTCAGCCACCGGGGCTACAAGAACTACATTCTCTATTTCGACAAGTGCCGCCTGCCCGACACACAGGTTCTGGGCGAGGTCGATGGCGGGTTTCAAGTGATGAACGAATGGCTCTACGCCACACGCCTGACTGTTGCCGCCATGAGTGTTGGCCGTGCGCGCCGCTGCTTCGACTATGCGGTGAATTATGCAGCAGAGCGCAAGCAGTTCGGCGAGGCGATTGCCCGTTTTCAGGGCGTCAGTTTCCAGATTGCCGACATGATCACCGAGATCGACGCTGCCGACTGGCTAACCCTTGCCGGAGCCTGGCGGCTGGATCAAGGGCTTCCGGCCAACCGCGAGATCGCCAGCGCCAAACTCTATGCCACCGAAATGCTGGCCAAGGTCACGGACACCACGCTGCAGATCTTCGGCGGAATGGGCTTGATGAGTGATTTTCCGATCGAGCGCTTCTGGCGCGATGCGCGGGTGGAACGGATCTGGGACGGCACCAGCGAAATCCAGCGCCACATCATCAGCCGGGACATCTTCCGGCCCTTGGGTGTCTGACGAAAATGCGCCAACAGAACAGCCCGCTGGACCGCCTATTGCGCCCCAAGTCCATCGCCGTGATTGGCGGCGGGGTCTGGTGCGAGCAAGTGATCGAGCAGAACCGCAAATTCGGGTTTTCAGGGGAGATTTGGGCGGTGCATCCCACCCGCTCCGAGATTGCAGGCATTCCCGCCTTTTCTTCCTTGGCTGATCTTCCGCACGCGCCAGATGCCGCCTTTGTTGGCATCAATCGTCAGGCCACCATCGAGATCGTTCGGGATCTGGCAGCCAAAGGCGCCGGTGGCGCGATCTGCTTTGCTTCCGGGTTTCGGGAAGCCTCGGCAGAACTGGCAGATGGCGGCGACCTTCAGTCGGCACTGGTTGAGGCTGCCGGGTCCATGGCGATCCTCGGCCCCAACTGCTACGGCCTGTTGAATGCCACCGCCAATGTCGCGCTTTGGCCGGATCAGCATGGCCTAGTTCCTGTCAAACGCGGCGTCGCCATCGTCTCGCAATCCTCCAACATCGCGATCAACCTGACCATGCAGGCGCGAGGGCTTCCAATTGCAGCCGTCGTCACCGTCGGCAATCAGGCCCAGACCGGACTTTCAAGGATCGGCGCTGCTCTTGTCGAGGACGAGGCGGTCACGGCCATCGGCTTCTATATCGAAGGGCTGGATGACCTGCAGGCTTTTGAAGTCTTTGCCGCAAAGGCGAAGGCGGCAGGCAAACCGGTCGTCGCCCTCAAGATCGGGCGCTCGGCACAGGCGCAAGCTGCCACCATCTCGCACACCGCCTCCCTTGCCGGAAACAGCGCTGGCGCGTCCGCGCTTTTCTCCCGTCTTGGCATTGCGGAAGTTCGCAGCTTGCCGGTTCTTCTGGAAGCGTTGAAGATCGCTCATGTCGTCGGCAAGCTGCCGAACACAAATATCGCCTCCCTCTCCTGCTCCGGCGGAGAAGCAAACCTGATGGCCGACACAGCGATCGGCCACAGCGTCAGTTTTCCGGCGTTGAGCGAGCCCCAGAAAGCCGGTCTGCGCTCCGTTCTTGGACCCAAGGTCGCCCTCGCCAATCCGCTCGACTATCACACCTATATCTGGGGGAATGTGGATGCGATGGCCGAGACCTTTGCGCATTTGGCGAGTGGAGACGCCTCGCTTGCGCTCGTCATTCTGGATTTTCCGCGATCCGACCGATGCAACAGTTCCGAATGGGCCAAGGTGATTGCGGCGGTCGAGGCCGCCAAGAACAAGGCCGGGAAACCCTTTGGCATCCTCAGCTCCCTGCCCGAAACCATGCCGGAAACCATCGCGCAAGACCTGATGGCGCGGGGCATTGTCCCCCTGACCTGCCTTGATGATGCCTTGGCTGCAATCGAGACGCTTGGCGCGCCGCCCGGCGAACACAGCGCCCCGCTTCACATTGCGCCAAGTCCCGAAAATCTCCGGACCTTGAACGAAGCGGAAGCAAAAGCCCTTCTCAAAACCTTTGGCGTTCGCATTCCTCAAAGTCGCGCGGTGCCGTCTGCGAGCGAGGCGGCACGGGCGGCGTCTGACATCGGGTTCCCAGTCGTTCTGAAGGGCACAGGCATCGCCCACAAGACCGAGGCTGGAGCTGTTGCCTTGAACCTGCCGGACCCTGTCAGCGTCGAGAAGGCAGCACTGACCATGCCTCCAGCCGGTATTCTGGTGGAGGAAATGATCACGGGCACCATAGCCGAGCTGCTGGTCGGTGTGGTGCGCGATCCCGCCCATGGCTTTGTGCTGACCCTTGCTGCAGGCGGCGTGCTGACAGAGCTGCTGCAGGACAGTGTATCCCTGCTGGTGCCGAGCTCCCGCGATACAGTCCACGCGGCCCTGCTCTCGCTGAAACTCTCGAAGCTCTTGACCGGTTATCGCGGGCAACCTGCCTGTGATCTGGAGGCCATTCTCGACACGATTGAAGCCGTGCAGGCCTGCGTGATGGAACGCCCCATAGAAGAACTCGAAATCAACCCGCTTTTGTGCGGAGCCGACTTTGCGATTGCAGCTGACGCGCTGATCCGATGTGGAGGACAAGATGACGGATAATCCGATCAGGACAAAACGGGATGGCCATATTCTCGAAGTCACTCTGGATCGCCCCAAGGCCAATGCCATTGATCTCGCCACAAGCCGCATCATGGGCGATGTGTTCACTGACTTTCGGGACGATCCGGATCTGAGGGTCGCGATCATCACCGGTGCGGGCGAAAAGTTCTTTTGCCCCGGCTGGGACCTGAAGGCGGCAGCCGACGGCGATGCGGTTGACGGAGACTATGGCGTTGGCGGCTTTGGTGGACTGCAGGAGTTGCGCGGTCTCAACAAACCGGTGATCGCTGCGGTCAACGGCATCTGCTGCGGCGGCGGGCTGGAACTGGCGCTGTCCGCAGACATCATTCTGGCGGCAGAGCACGCGAGTTTTGCCCTCCCGGAAATCCGTTCCGGCACGGTCGCAGATGCCGCTAGCATCAAGCTACCAAAGCGTATTCCCTATCACATTGCCATGGAAATGCTGTTCACCGGCCGCTGGCTGGAGGCGGAGGAAGCCTCCCGCTGGGGTCTGATCAACCACATCTACCCGGCTGCCGATCTCATGGCAGAGGCCCGCAAGATGGCGGCGCTTCTGGCCTCTGGTCCTCCCCTTGTTTATGCGGCGATCAAGGAAATCGTGCGCGAGGCGGAAGACATGAAGTTCCAGGACGCCATGAACCGCATCACAAAGAGCCAGTTTGAAACCGTTGAGCGCCTTTACCGCTCGCAAGACCAGAAGGAAGGCGCCCGCGCCTTCGCGGAAAAACGCGACCCGGTCTGGACAGGAAAATAGGGAGATCACCATGCCGCTGGAAATGAACCGGGATGTTTTCATCACCTGTGCCGTCACCGGATCGGGCGGGACGCAGGACAAGTCCCCGCATGTGCCGCGCAGCCCGAAGCAGATTGCCGACAGCGCCATTGATGCGGCCAAGGCAGGCGCTGCCATCGTCCACTGCCATGTGCGCGACCCGGAAACCGGCGCACCATCCCGGCGGCTGGATCTTTACCGGGAAGTGACCGACCTCATCCGCGCAGCAGATGTGGATGTTGTGCTGAACCTCACGGCGGGCATGGGCGGCGACATCGTGTTCGGCTCCACCGAGGCCCCCTTCCCGGTGAAGGAAGGCGCGACCGACATGGTGGGGGCAATGGAACGGATGGCGCATGTCGCCGAGTGCCTGCCGGAAATCTGCACGCTGGACTGCGGCACGATGAATTTTGCGGAAGCCGACTATGTGATGACCAACACGCCCGGCATGCTGCGGGCCATGGGCGCGATGATGACAGAGCTCGGCGTCAAACCCGAAATCGAGGCCTTTGATACCGGGCACCTCTGGTTTGCCAAGCAACTGGTGAAGGAGGGAACGCTTGCCTCACCTGCGCTTGTTCAGCTCTGCATGGGTGTTCCGTGGGGCGCACCGAACGACCTCCATACGTTCATGGCAATGGTCAACGCCATCCCGGATGACTGGCATTGGTCAGCCTTCAGCCTTGGCCGGGATCAGATGCCCTTTGCAGCGGCGGCGGTGCTGGCTGGCGGCAATGTACGGGTCGGACTGGAAGACAATCTCTTTCTGGAAAAGGGCGTTCTCGCCACCAATGCGCAGCTCGTCGAAAAGGCTGTTGGCGTCATCGAAGGCATGGGCGCCCGGATCATCGGCCCGGAAGATGTTCGCAAGCGACTGGGTCTCACCAAGAGGGCTCCGAAATGAAGGCGGCAATTGTTGGTGGCGGTGTCATCGGCGGCGGTTGGGCCGCAAGGTTCTTGCTCAATGGCTGGGATGTTGCCGTTTTTGACCCTGATCCGGAAGCGGAACGCAAGATCGGTGAGGTTCTTGCCAATGCGCGGCGCAGCCTGCCCGCGCTCTATGACCGGGCCTTGCCCGCAGAAGGTCGTCTCTCCTTCCATACCGATCTGACCGAAGCAGTTTCCAACGCTGACTGGGTGCAGGAAAGCGTGCCGGAGCGGCTGGACCTCAAGCACAAGATACTCGGACAGCTCTGCGACCTTTCCCCCGCATCGGCGGTGATCGGTTCGTCGACGTCCGGCTTCAAACCATCCGAGCTGAATGAAAATGGCGCGTGCGCCATTGTCGCCCACCCGTTCAATCCGGTGTATCTGCTGCCACTTGTGGAGCTAGTCGGCCCATCGGAAACGACCGTCAAGGCGGCTGATATCCTTACATCCATAGGCATGTATCCACTGGTCGTGCGCAAGGAAATCGACGCCCACATCGCCGACCGTCTCCTTGAAGCCGTCTGGCGGGAAAGCCTTTGGCTGGTCAAGGACGGTGTTGCGACAACGGCTGAGATCGACGATGCCATCCGCATGGCTTTCGGCATTCGCTGGGCGCAGATGGGGCTTTTCGAGACCTACCGGATCGCTGGCGGCGAAGCGGGCATGAAACACTTCATGGAACAGTTCGGGCCAGCATTGGAATGGCCCTGGACGAAGCTGATGGATGTGCCGGAGTTCACTCCGGAACTAGTGGACCTGATTGCGGGCCAATCGGATGCCCAGTCCGGCCACATGTCCATTCGCGAACTGGAACGCCTGCGCGATGACAATCTGGTTGGCATGATGCGGTCCTTGAAGAAAACCGGCACGGGCGCTGGCGGGGTTCTGATCCGGCATGAAGCCGCCCTTCCCCAGCCGGTTTCCGATGATCTGCCGATTACCGCCAGCCGCCAGATCCCGCAAAGCTGGACCGACTATAACGGCCACATGAACGAGGCGCATTATCTGGAAGCGGGCGCGGCTGCGACCGACCGTTTCATGGAGATGATCGGAGCGGACGCCGACTATATCTCAACCGGCAAGAGCTACTTCACCGTCGAAAACCACATCCGCTATCTGGAAGAACTCCATGCAGGAGAGCATCTGACCATCCGAACACAGGTTTTGAAGGGAGAAGGCAAAAAGCTCCACCTCTTCCACTTCCTCCACGGTTCCCGCGACCAGCTGGCTGCGACCATGGAGACCCTGCTCCTGCACGTGGACCTCAACACCCGTTCAAGCTCTGAACCGGATGCAGCGGTTCAGGAGAAACTCACCACCTTCACAAAGGCCCACGCGGCACGTCCAATGCCGGACGGCGCGGGCCGGTTTGTTGGTGAACGGCGGTGACAGGATGCGACCACCGCTCAGGTGGTCGCCTCGACTTCCTGCAAATCAACCTTGAAGCCCCAAAGCCTCTCGATATGGGCGAGCGTTGCATCGCGGCTGGCCACATCGAGTGCAATTCCGTCACAGCGAACGGCTTTCAGATGCAGGCAGCGGTCGCCCAGAAGATCGGCATCAACCACCTGAATGTCAGGCTCCAGCGTTGAATAGTCGTGATTGCGGGCGAGCACATCGCGCACATGGCGATATCCATGGGTGTCGTGAATACCCGTCACCGTGCAGAACCGCTCCTTCACCTCGTCTGACAGGGCGAACATGTGGAAGCGCCGCATGACCTTTGGCGACAGATACTGCTGGATGAAACTTTCATCGCGATAGTTTGCCCAGGCATCCTTCAAAACGCCGCGCCAGTCCTTGTTCCCGGCGATATAGGGGAACCATTCCTTGTCCTCTTCATCTGGCTCAAGACAGATCCGCTTGATGTCCTGCATCATGGCAAAGCCCAGCGCATAGGGGTTGATGCCCGAATAGCGTGGATCATCAAAGTCCGGCTGGGTCACCACATTCGTGTGGCTGTGCAGGATCTCCAGCATGGCTCCGTCGGTCATGCGACCGTCTTCATAGAGCTTGTTGATGATGTGGTAATGCACGAAACAGGCGCAGCCTTCGTTCATCACCTTCGTCTGTTTCTGCGGATAGAAATATTGCGCAATCGTCCGCACGATCTGGATGACCTCCCGCTGCCACGGCTGCAGGATCGGGCTGTATTTTTCCAGAAAGAACAGGAGATTTTCTTCCGGCAGTTGCATGTCTTCCCTGCGCTGCGCCAGAGCACTGTCATCAATGACCGGGTTTGCATGTCCGGGCATCGTATTGGACAGGTGATAGAAGCTCTGCTCCAGCGCCTCCAGACGCAACCTGCGCTGTTCGGCTTCCTCGCGGCTGGAGAGCTGGCGCGGGCGGCGATGGCGGAAGACGCCGTAGTTCATCAAGGCATGGGCTGCATCGAGCAGTTTCTCGACCTCGCTCACCCCATGGCGTTCCTCGCAGCGGGCAATGAACTTTCTGGAATAGTCCAGATACTCAAGGATCCCGTCCGCATCCGTCCACTGGCGGAACAGGTGGTTGTTCTTGAAAAAATGGTTATGCCCGAAGGCGGCGTGCGCCATCACAAGCGCCTGCAAGGCCATGGTGTTTTCTTCCAGGCAGTAGCTGATGCAGGGATTTGAGTTGATGACGATCTCGTAGGCCAGACCGCGCGCGCCCTTGCGATAGAGATGCTCGTGGCCGAGGAAGTGCTTGCCGAAGGACCAGTGATGGTACATCAGCGGCATTCCAATGGAAGAATAGGCATCCAGCATCTGCTCGGAGGAGATGATCTCGATCTGGTTGGGATAATAATCCAGCTCCAGATCATCGCGTGCGACATCCTCGATTGCGTCAAACGTTCGCTGAAGCGTCTCGAAGTCCCAGTCAACCGCTTCGAATACCGGTTGTTTTCTGGTTGCTTTGGTCCTGCTAGCCATGGCGTTTTCCAACCTTGTCACGCGCAAACAATTCTCTAAAGACCGGATAGATATCCGTTGCCCGGCTCACCCGTTTTTGGGCAAAATTCGGCCAGTGCGCGGCAACGCCGCGATACGCCTCCCAAAGTTCCATGCCGCTGGCCTCGCTGCTCATCAGCATGGCTTCCTCCTCGCCGAGGATCTCGACATAGGCGAAATACTGACACAGCTTCATGAGGTCGTCGGAGAGAAGCGACGCACATTTCTTGGAGTCGCCGCTGAAATTCTCACCGTCCGACGCCTGTGCCGCATAGATGTTCCATTCCAGAGGCGAATATCGCTCTGCGATCACTTCCTTCATTTTCACCAGAGCGGTGCTGACGACCGTGCCGCCGGTCTGCCGCGAATAGAAGAAGGTTTCCTCATCCACCTCGCTGGCATCATGGGTATGGCGGATGAAAACGATATCCGTGCGGTCGTATCTGCGTTTCAGGAATAGGTGCAGCAGCATGAAGAACCGCTTGGCAAGGTCCTTCTCCCGTTCCCCCATGGAAGCAGAGACATCCATGAGGCAGAACATGACAGCATTGGCATTGGGTTGCGGTTGCTGGACGAAGTTGTTGTAGCGAACGTCCATCGGGTCGATATAGGCAATGGCCCGCCGCCGCCGCAACAGCCTCTCATGCTCCTCGCGAAGAGCTTCCAGACGCTGGATCTCAGTTTTACTGGGAGTGACAACCGCTTCCAGGTCTGCGATCTCGGCTTCAACCTGCAACAGATCTGAAGCCTTGGGCCGTTTCAGGCCGATCCGCCGCCCGTAGGCATTGCGCATGGTGCGGCTGATGCTGATATTGGCCGGCGCGCCGACGACCGAGTATCCGGCGCGCGCGGGTTTGGTCTTGGAAATCTCGGCAAGGCTCTCCTTGACGAGATCGGGCAATTCGAGGTCCTCGAAGAAGTAGTCCAGGAATTCCTCGCGGGACAGGGCGAAGAAGAAGTCATCCTCCCCGTCTCCGTCCTCCGATCCTTCCTTTCCACCGCCTCCAGCGCCGCCGCTCGGCGGCTTGGAGATCCGGTCTCCGGTCTGGAAGGACTTGTTGCCGGTAAAGACACGTTCGTGCCGTCCAGTTTCCCTTCCATTCCTGAAGCTTGGTTCGGCGACGCCTTCTGTCGGCACCGAAACCTTCTTGCCGCGATCGACATCCGCGATACCGCGTTCGCGCACCGCTTCTTCCACCGCATGCTTGATCTGAGACCGGACCCTTTTGAGAAACCTGCGCCTGTTGCTTAGGCTCTTGTCCTTGGGGTTCAGCCGACGATCCACAAAGTAGGTCATGTTTCACCCGGCCTCCCCTGTCCTATCCGGCTTTGTTGACGCGCATGTACCAGTCGACCAGCCGCCGAACCTGTCGGGTCGTGTAGCCGTGGCTGTTCATGCGTTCGACAAACTCGTGATGCTTGGCATCGGTCTTCTTGTCCCGCTTCGCACCGAAGCTGATGACAGGAAGCAACTCTTCCACCTTGCCGAACATCCGCTTCTCGATGACGGTGCGCAGTTTCTCGTAGCGCCGCCAGTCGGGGTTCTGCCCGTGGTTCTCCGCCCGTGCGCGCAGCACGAACTTGACCACCTCGTTGCGGAAGTCCTTCGGATTGGACACCCCGGCAGGACGTTCGATCTTCTCCAGTTCCTTGTCCAGAACACCGCGGTCGAAGATCTGGCCCGTGTCAGGATCCTTGTAGTCCTGCTCCTCGATCCACGCATCGGCATAGGCGATGTAGCGGTCGAAGAGGTTCTGGCCATAGTCGGTGTAGGACTCCAGATACGCCTTCTGGATCTCGTTGCCGATGAACTCCGCATAGTGCGAGGCCAGCTCGGACTTCAGGAAATCCAGATACTTGGTTTCCGTGTCCTCATCGAACTGCTCGCGGCGAATGGCCTGTTCCAGAACATGCATGAGGTGAACCGGATCAGCCGAGACTTCTTCGGTATCATAGTTGAAGGTCTCGGACAGAACCTTGAAGGCAAACCGGGTCGAGATGCCATTCATGCCCTCGTCCACGCCCGCGGCATCGCGATACTCCTGCATCGACTTCGCCTTGGGATCGGTGTCTTTCAGCATTTCGCCGTCATAGACCCGCATCTTGGAATAGAGCGTCGAGTTCTCATGTTCCGTCAGCCGCGTCAGCACGCTGAACCGCGCCAGAAGCGGCAGGGTTTCAGGCGCACATGGCGCATCGGCCAGGGCACTTTCATGCAGAAGCTTGTTGTAGATCCGCGCTTCTTCCGAGGCCCGCAGGCAATAAGGCACCTTCACGACGCTGACGCGATCGAGGAACGCCTCATTGTTCTTGTTGTTCTTGAACTGCTGCCACTCGCTTTCGTTGGAGTGAGCCAGGATCAGCCCCTGGAAGGGCATGGCGCCGATATTCTCGGTGCCCACATAGGACCCTTCCTGGGTGGCCGTCAGCAGAGGATGGAGCACCTTGATCGGCGCCTTGAACATCTCGACGAATTCCATCATGCCCTGCGTTGTCCGGTTCAACGCACCGGAATAGCAATAGGCGTCAGGATCGTTCTGGCTGAACTCTTCCAGCTTGCGAATGTCCAGTTTGCCAACAAGGGCAGATACATCCTGATTGTTCTCGTCACCCGGCTCGGTCTTGGTCACACCGATCTGGTGCAGCCGCGAGGGATAAAGCTTCACGATCGAGAATTTCGAGATGTCGCCCTCAAATTCCTGCAGGCGTTTTGCAGCCCAGGGCGAGATCAGGCCCTTCAGCAGGCGTTTGGGGACATTGTACTTGTCCTCAAGCATGTCTCCCATGCGGTCGGGATCAAACAGACCAAGGGGAGATTCATAGAGCGGGCTGATCTGGTCCCCCGCCTTGAGCACGTAGATCGGCTCCTGCTCCATGAGCTTCTTGAGAATTTCGGCCATGCTGGACTTGCCGCCGCCGACAGGCCCGAGCAGGTAAAGCACCTGCTTTCGCTCTTCCAGTCCCTGACTGGCATGACGGAAGAAGCCGACGATCCGCTCGATCGTGGATTCCATTCCGTAGAGATTTTTAAAGGGTTTGTACCGCTTGATCGTCCTGTTCATGAAGATCCGGCCAAGGGTCTGGTCCTGGCTGGTATCGACGATCTCCGGCTCTCCAATTGCAGCCATCATTCGCTCGGCTGCAGTTGCGCGCATCATCGGGTTGTCCCTGCATCCCAGCAGGTAGTCCTGGATCGAAATCTCCTCCAGGTGCTTGCTCTTATAGTCCTCGGCGAACCGTGTATAAATCTCCATCTGTCTACATCCACTCTCAGGCGACCACGCAGCGTCTGCCCTGTCGTTTCCGACAGAACGGCTATTCCCTAAGGCAATGATTTTGCTTGCACTTCAAGCCCTTCCCCTTTGTCTTTGGCGCTTGTTCATCACCACCGGGCAGCAGTCAAAACTGCTACTTTAAGTATACGCCCGGTTGTTCACCACCATCGCAACCAAGGACCACATATCCACAATCACAGGTGTTGATTATGCAATTATAACGCTTGGTGAGGCCTTTTCGCGCAACTTTCTGAAACGAGGATTAAGTGTTCATGACCCTCGGCAGCTAATAACCATGTGAAAAATATCAATGATTTGCCCAAGCACTCAATCGCCGGAGAGCCAGACGGGATTCGAACACTAGACGCGAGTCTTCCGGCCAGCGGAGAGGGTCTCGCCGTCCAGCGTCATGTCCGCTCTCTGGGAAAGGCTGAGATCGAGCGCTGCCAGTGCCGCTGTGCCGGTGTTGTAGCGGTCGATGGTGTTCAGCTGGCTGGATGCGCTGATCAGGCCGAAGAGGAAGCTGCGAGACTTCTTGACCTCTTCCTGGAAGATGTCCGTGTAAGTACCGGATTCTCACGTTCCTATGTCTGAAGAGGAAGAAATAGAGTAAAAACTTACAGTAGGCCCATAGTCTTCGTCAGTATTCGATACAATTACACGAAACTGTCGATTTGGGTAGCAAACCCTGAGAGCTATATTGATTGTCTCAGCCATAAGGTTGGCAATTCCTTGGTAGGAGTCATCGGAAATATCGTCCGTTACGGCGAACAAATCATACACATGTTGATGATTAAGCATATTTTCGACTTCGCTCAGCTCAGCCAAACGAGTTGTCCATTCCAAATAACGTTCAACCGTAAAATTGTGCTCTAAAAACACCCCACCTTCGTATTCGACGAATTTAGGCAACAATAGGCGAGCAGCAGCTACAACCGCGTCAGGATGCACGAAGTAATTAAGATGGGATAACCAAGCCTTTTCAATCGGCGGCAAACACTCGCCACCCCATTTGTTTATCGCATAAGGCACCGACCATTTTGGTAAAGGGTCACGTTCTATCATGGAAATTCACCCGGTGTGGCCAGTGAGTTAGAGCTGATAAACGTCGCAAACGCGTCGGAGCTGTGATCATTGATTAAATATGCTTACTCTTTTCATAGCATTCAGCTGGACCGTTAAACCCGTTCCAAAAAAACCAAAGCCGCCCGCAATTATCGCATTCTAGGAAATGTGTGAACTTCTCGTAGAGAGCTTCGGCGTCAACTTGTTCCGAGTAACCATCATAATCAACATCGGATATAGCAAGCCACTCATTTGGGTTAGGTATCGTACCAATATCCAAACGTTTACCACACTTGCATTTAATTGAAGGCATCAGATCAGTCCCCAATAATCACGATGTCAGTAATGTTTGTTGCTCCCGCACCGTTCACACGTCCAAGCACGTTGCCCAATTGCTCTGCCGTCACAGGTGAATTTGAAAGATCAACGACGATACCTGTCGCTTGATCATTTTTCTTCGCAATCGCAGAAATGATCCGATTTGGATTAGCAGATGTTGGCGTGTAAACATCATATGGAACTCCGTCGACAAGTAGATCTGATGTTCCGCCACCTGCCCTTGTCCCGACTGGATCGCGTAACTCCACATTTCGACCCAAGCCCGTCATGTGTTCAGCGGCAGCGCGTTCACTTGCTGATGGATTTGCAGCTGTAACGTTTAGTGTTCCCCTATTTGGTGCAAACCGCCCTGCATCGTCAAGATAACCATAAGCACCATCAGTCGCCTGTAAGAGAATACGACCGGCATCATCAGGTGTTTGGGAAACAGGCTGCAAAACCCGCCCAAGATCATCGACAACACCGACAATTTCATCGCCATGCTGCATGACAAGGCGTCCGCCGAGCGCGGTTCCAGCACCTGCTACGGTAAAGAATGTTTGACCTGCCGTGGCACCGGATGCACCAAGTGTTAGTTCACCGGCAAGTACTGGCAAATCCGCAAGACAAGCAACATTACGGGCGCATTGTGCTAGTGCCGAAATCGCTGATGGAGCAACACTCAACGCCGCTCCGCCAAGCGCCAATCCGAACATCAGTTTGGCACTCTCTCCAGTTTTGTACTGGTGCGCCAAACCATGCAACCCGTGGACTTCGTAAGTTTGAAAGTTTGCCATACATTGGTCGGCAGAAAGTGACGCGCAATTTTGACCTGACCATTCGGGATACAGGCTATAGGCGTAAAACTGATCAGCCCCACCTAAGCGGTCCAGTTTGAATGTTAGTGCATGATTAGCCTGGG
>NZ_VXDB01000049.1 GCF_008711325.1 Roseibium sediminis | reverse complement strand
TCTGATCCTCCGTTTCCTAACTATAGGGGCGGACCAATTCAAAGGGGGAGGATCAGGTTCGTATCGGGTACCTGATTCATGTCTGGTGATCCTTTTGTCAGGAGGGGAAGAAGCTGGGCTTAGCCGTTGAGGTCAGCGCGTTCGCGCGGTTCAGCAGGGCGAGGTTCAGCTGCGCGCGGACCGTTAAACATGTCCCGCTGATTGGGATGCTCGACGGAAAGCGCCCCTTCGTCGTTCCAGAAGGGCGTTGCGGTGAAGGCACCGGTTTCCGGCAGCTTGGATTTCACGACCGGCGTCACATCCAGCCGGTCATGATCGCTGGCAATTGTGAGTTCGATGGTAATCTTTGCCTTGCCCTTGCCATTCGGCATGCCCTGCAAGGCTTCGAGACATGATTCCAGCGCTTCATTGCACTTTTCGGCAAAGCGCCCCCGGTTCAACAAACCGAGAAGCTGGTCGATATTCCTGATTGTACGCATTCCAGGGTCCTTTCGTTCAACAGGATTGGATTGGAGAGGAGGAGTGCGGGGCAGACGCAGAACCCAACGCCCCGCTATCAGCCGGGGTTGCCCCAAGCGGCCAAAAACGTGTTCCCAGCCCCAGCGCCGCCTCGGCGGCATGGAAGCGGTACCAGCCGCAATCATCCGTCGCGGCCATGGCCGTGCCGGGCATCCAGCGAAGGCGGGGAACAGGAACAAAATCTGTGCAGAGGCGCATCAGCCGCGCCGCCTGACCGGTGTGCTTCCACCCGGCATCAAACAACAACCAGGTCGGCACCATCGACGCCCACCGGGCAATCAACGTATGCAGCAATGCACGCGACCAGGGCGGATTGGTAATGATGGCATCTGCGCCGCGCAGGTCGGCAAAGCAAAGATCGCGCCCGTCACGGCACATCACCCGGCCCTGATCTCCCGGCGCATGCGGGTCAACGATCTCCCGCCCCCGCACGTCAACGTCATACCGCCCGACACACTCAAGACCCGCAGCCGTCAGCGGCCCCACAAGATGCCCCCAGCCGTAACAAGGCTCGACAAAGCTGGTAATCCGCTCCGACCGCAAAAACGGGATCAGGCTTGCTGCCGCCTTGGGGTCGATGGTCAGATAAAGGTCTTTCGGGAGTCTGGCGTAGTTGGAGCGCTTACCCATCGGTGGCTCCTTCAAAAAATTCCCGTTTGATTTCAGATAGTTTCACAGCTGTGTTCCCGTGAAACACCCCCTCCGCCGTCACCAGAGCGTCCATCGGGCGCAAGGTTTCGAAGGGGTTCAGGTCCGCCCAGATACAAAGGCGCAACAGCGCTGCCGTGGTAATCTTGTGCCCTGTTGTTGCCCGACTTACCGTTGCTCTCGAAAGGCCGGTTTCATGCTGCACAATCTGAAGCGTCACCCGTCGCGCTGCGATCACGGCTTTCAGGCCCAACCCAAGACGGCCATAGTCCAGAACAGAATCCCGCATGACATGGGCATAATCTTCGTTCATGCCGCCCCCCTGTCCTTGGGGAGCCGACAAGCGGCAAACCGGTCTGCAATGTTCTGGCCAGCTGCGTCAGCGTCCGGCACAACAAAAGCTGGACGGCCCGCAAGCTCCGCTTCCGTCAAGTCATTGAAGGCGAGAAGTTTTGCCCGCGCCGTGGAGCCGATGCGCTCGGCAACACCGTCAAAAAGCGCATGCACCTGCTCGGTTCGAATGCCGATCCGCCGCGCCAGAAGCCACGGCTGCAAACCGCCATCGCGCGAAGGGTCGACAAGCACGGCCCGCGCCATGGTGAAAGCGGCCAGAATGTCGATATCGGAAACCGTCACGACACACCCTCCGCTGTGCAAGCAGAGAGATGCTGTTCGGTCTCACGCAGCTTCCGTTCGATTTCGCTGGCGCGCTCCCCAGCACGCTCACTGGCGCGCAGAGCCTCTGCCTTGCAAGCCTCGGAGCTGGCTTCGACAAGACGCACAACCTCTTTCAGACAAGCGCGAGCCTCTGCCAGATGATCAACCTTTGGAGCCGGGATCGGACCGATCATCAGCTCACGCACATCACTCACCCATTTGCGGGGAAAGTTCAGCTCCTTCGCAACGCGGTTATCATCATAACCTTCGTCAAACCCCTTCTCGGGATCGAACACCACCTCAAGCGATTCAAGAATGGCGCGGCGCTGCAGGGAGGTTGCTTCTGGAGGTGGCGCGGCCTTCGGGCGCGCGGCTTCCCTTACCTTGCATTCAGGGCAGGTATGCCCATTTGCCTTGGAACCGACCACCCAGCCCTTGTTGCGGAACTTGCGCGAAACCGGCTCCACCGGCAGCGTGCCGCCAACACTGGCCGCAACATAGACATCCTCTTTTGTCCCGCATCCGCAGCAGATGGTGGCATAATTTCCAGCCTTGCCATCTTCGGGTGTTTTGTAACAAACGTCGAACAACCGGTTGGTGTTGGATTTCTGGCGGCTCATCGCACCAACCTCCCACCACACTTCCAGGGCATCGGCAGATTGTTGCGAAGGGCATGCATTTCCGAGCCATGCAGCACCGAGGTGTGATCCCGGTGCAGCATGCGGCCAATCTGGGGAAGGCTTGCCGCAGTCTGCACCCGCATGAGGTACATGGCCTCCTGCCGAACAGACACAACAGCCTTCGTGCGCTGCGCACCGCGCAAAACGCAAAGGGAGGTGTTATGGCGCGTGCAAACATCCAGAAGCACATCCTCGCAACGGAGCAGCTCCCCGGAGTTTGCAAAACGGGCCCAGCAAAGAACCGCGTTCAGAACTGCGAAATAGGCCAGCCCATCACGAGCTGAGGGCGCACGCACCCCTGCCGGATCAACCACAACATCCGGCACTATCACCCGATACCGCGCCAGCATCTCCTTGACCGGTGGATGCTCCTGTCGAATCCGGCGCGGAGGCATGGAACCGGGAGGACGGCGCAAGCGTGGCCCACCGCCGCCACGCCCGACAACAACCTCACGCGTCTGGTCAATCACCTTGCAGGCATGCTTCGGATTGCGCGGCGTCACCAGACTTCCGCAAAGGACCAATTCCCGCTCGGCACCGGGAGCTGAAAGGTCGCCGGAAAAGATCAGAGTCATCGCCTTGCCCTCCCCGCCTATTCGCCTTTGAGCAGACGAATCCCGTCCGCCCGTCCAGCCGTTGCCAGCCGCGCATGCGCCTCGCAGTAAGACCCACGGGTTGCCTTTGCCCCGCAGCAATGGCGCGGATCATCGTCGTGTTTCCAGAGCGGCCACTTGCATTGATCACGCTCCAGCTCAATCAGGGGAACTCCCCCTTCCGGCCCGAAACTGGTTCGCGCCAGCGCCCGCTTTTCTTCAGCAGACATTCCCTCGCGGTCGGCCTGCCCCATGCGCTCTTTCAGCATCACCTTGTCGATGGGCACGAAGCGGCCACGGGCCGTGTGCGTTCCGTAAGCAAGTGTCGACATGCCGGATTCAGGATTGCTCATGAAGCATCTCCATCAGTGAAATCGGGAAAGTGGATTGAAGGATGAGGAGGCGGAAACCCGAGGTCCCGCCCGAACTGGCAACGCCAGCGCATGTCATCGGCATGCCTCTCCGCAGATGCCGCCGAAAGCAGATCGAAAAAACGATCAAGGAAGGTGAGAAACAGACCCGTCATGCCGCCAGCCTCATTCACCCATCTCACAATTGGGAGTGCTTGGGCTGACATGCGCCCTAAGCGCAATCATCGCCTCGGTTGCCCGCGTCAATTTTTCTGAAAACTGAATATCGGACGAGCTTCCGGCCCCAAGCGCACAAACATCGGCAATCGCCGCCGATGCTTCGCCGGTTGCTCGAAGCGCCTTGCCAAAAGCAGCCGCGCGATCACCGTCCAGCGCCCCCGCATCCGGAAGCGGAACAAACACGCCGCCAACCATCTGGCACAACGTCCGCACGAAGCTGTCATCTTCGGCATCAAGACACAGATCAAGCACAACATCGATCGGCGCATGATCAGCTTCCGAAGAAGCAGACCCGTAGCGCGATATGGCTTGCTGGCCCACCCGAGTTGCCCCGGCAGCAGCTTCTTGCCCGCCGATCTTTCGAACCAGTTTTCGAAAAGCCGCCTTGAGCGCGGCCCGGTGATACTCTGTGGATGGCCTGGCGCTCATTGCGTAAATTCTCCCAAATTACGCGGTGACTTTTGATCCGCCTTCGGAAAATCATGGCGAACACCACGCGGAGAACGTGCAAACACATGACCGGAATTGATGCGACGTATTTCGGCCCGGATATAAGCCCGGATCCTGCGGGCGGTAGAGGGATAAACCTCTCCACCATCGCGCAAACGCTGCAGAAGTCGGCCATTCTTGACCGCTTCCCGACCGAAATGCTGGTCGGACATGCGCTCGCCTTTCGACCGCTTGAGTGCGAGGAATTCATCAATGGATCGGAGCAAATCGTGCATCATGGCGACCATATTGAACGCAACAGCGTTCAAGTCAAGCCTAATGAACGTTTAAACGTAAGTGATTTCGCAATACGTGCAATCTATAACTGCCGCATGGAAATCACATGGCTTGATCGTATTGTCGCAGCTATCAGCCTGACCGGGCAGAGCTACCGGACAATATCTCAGAACGCATCACTTGGGCCAAATTTTGTGTCCGAGATGATACGGCTGAACCGGCTGCCCAAAACTGCGCAGCTGCAAGCCCTTTGTGACGCCCTGGACATCCGTTCCAGCTGGGTTCTCGAAGGAACCCCAACCCATCCGGCGCAAGAACGCCTCGTCAAACTTGTTGCCCACCTGCAACCGGAAGAGCGCCTTCGTACTATGAAGAAGGTCGGCAGTGCGAAAGATTATTCCTTCTCGCAACTGCAAGATCTCGCCGACCAGGAAGGCATTAGCCTGGACGCGATCCAGAAGGCCCTGCACTTCTCATCGAGCGACACTGCCGCAAGCGCCACTGCGCTGGAAGGTGCCGGAGTTGAAGCCATTGCCATGGCCAAGGACGCGGACCTCAACTTGCTGATGGAAATCTATCAGGATGTTCTGGATATGGAGCAGGCAATTCTGGGAAGGCGTGGCCGCTTCAACAACCGGCACGAGCTAATTCGCGAAATCTATTTGAAACGAACCGGCGCGCAGGAATAGCGATAAGGCGGCAATTCCGCCGATTATGGCCGGAATCTACGGATCCTGCTTCGTTAAACGTTTCACGGTGTAACGATTGTTTTCACACCCGCAAAAGGCTTCACTAGAAGTCGAGCTGGTTATATCGCGATAAATCGCAGCAAACCGCGTTTTCAATAAGGTTTTATCACATGCCTACCAATTATTCATTGTCAGAGCTGCAAGCTATCGCGCACCGTATATACACCGATGATACAGTAATAACCACGGAGGAGGAATTGCAGGAACTCCTTGAAAAGGCGATCAACTACAATGTTTATGTATTCATTGCTGGGTTTGTTTGCAACAAGGAGTTCGGGCACAGCTCCCCTGAGGAGCTGACGGGAGAAGATGCCGAACACCTCATAAGGCTGGCTGACCCCATTGTTCAATTTGCAAAACTTTTTGCAGAACGTAGAGGCGAGCAATGAACAGCAACACTGAATTCCTCCCCATAAGGGAAGTCGAAAATGGCATGGCCGACCAGATTGCCCGCGATCTGCTGAAGTGCTGGGCGGAACATGATGGAAAGATCAACGACACTCTTGCCAATTTCGCACCGTATACGCTGCTGTTCGACGGCACTGCAAGTTATCGGGCGCTTCCCAACATCCTCTATGGCGGGCTGGAAGCCAAGGCTCTCAAGCAGTTTGGCCCCAATCTTCTCAGGAACACGCCGGAAGCCTTTTTCACCAGAGATTATATCGAAGCCTGCGCAAGAACCTTTTCGAGAACAATGTCGACAGGAAAACCGGTATTTGAGCAAAAGCGCTGCCAACGAGCCCTTTTGGAAGGAGGGCAACCGGTGCTCTACAAGTCGCTCACCCTTCCTTTCTGCGCCGCGAATGGTGCTACGTTCCTGTTGACATACTCATTTGATTTGTCTCACCCATCACGGCAAGCGGAGCACGAAGAAGCTGGGCAACGCCGCTTTCATCGCAGCCTAGGAAGCACAGATTTCCGTAGTCAGGGTTACTTGGCGCATTGACCCATTTCATGCCGTTCGGATAGCAGGTCGTATATCCCCAGCGCAGAAACAAGCCGCGATAAGCGTGCTTGTTGGCCATCCATCCATAGATGTAATCCGGGCTCCATTTCAGCTGACTCAGCACGATACATAGCCGTACAACATATGCGGCCAGATTGTTGTCCCGGCAGGACTCGTCTACATACCCCTCGCCGATATAGGCAACGTTGCCACGGATATCTCGAGCAAAATCAAGCGATCCAGTCTCCAGCGCGACCGGCTCACCATCTTCGCCGCGATAAGCGCGCTCCCAGTATTCACTAACATAACGGTCAAGAGACCAGCCGCCCAGGTCATCGCATCGCATGGCAGCGGTCACGAGCGTTTTTCCGTTCGCATCATGCCCGGAAAAACCGAGAAAGCGCGTCGGAACCAGAGTGTTGATTGAACTTCGGAAATGCTCGCCGACAAAGCCCTTGAGCGATCCGCCTACCGCATCGGCGAAACTGCGCTGATCATCATGCAACTTGATTTTCGCAACGCCGAGCGAGCGGATCTGCCCCTCAAGCGCAGCTGCAGCCGAGACGATTTCCAAAATGTTGAATCTTTCGCCACCCACGTGGACACCCCAATCAATCATAAAAATCCCCGAAACCAGCTGCTGACTTGAACGCTCTGTCGCAATTTTTACGGCCTCGAATAGCCATATCGCAACTTTTTTGCGGTCAAAACTATTTACTTGAACGCTTTTGCGTGCATATAGCCCCCAACCGACAACCGGCGCAGGAGCATCGAACATGCAGGCAATTCTTGCAAGCTTGAGTATTGGCCTCCCTTATGTCGCAACCTTGGTTGCGGCACTCGCTTTTGCCGTCGTTCTTCTCCATGAACTTCGCCCATCCACGCAGGATCGTCATTTCGGCATCTGGCCAGAGGATGAGGCGGGCATATCTCGTAACGACCAGCTGGCGGATCGCAGCGCCGCGACCTCCTCCCTATCGCACCGCGCTGCAAGTCTGGTCGCAACTGGCCTCTGCGTTGGCGCTGCCTTCGCGGAGGCCCTTTTCTTCTTCACGGGTACCGTTTGATGAGTGAAGGCACCGTACACCCACGCATGGCTGCGTTCATGGACATCGAAAACCACCTCTTGACGCTGCGGGCCGAGGCCCGCCGTGCAGAAGCCGAAGGCGATCCGGAAACCGCAGCCGACATTCGGGCGATCGCCAACAACCACGAAAATCAGGCAAACATCCGGCTTCCCCGGCACTCCATCCGCAAGTGACGCAAGCGCAGCAGCAAGACCATGGCAGCGAGACAGAAACAGATCGTGACTTTGGAGAATGCCGAGAAATGCCTCGACACTCTGGCACGTCTTGTTACCGGCCCGTGCCCGCACCTCCTGCCGGTCTATGAGCGCATGGAACAGATTGCAGAACGCTGCCGCACGAACAACGACATACTGTCCCGCGCACGCGCACGCCTTGCTGACCAAAAAGCCAATGCGACACGCTGACCTCTTTTCCGCCCCTTTGAAAGTCCTGATAGCATGCGAATGCTCCGGAACCGTTCGCGATGCATTTCTTGCCCTGGGGCATGATACTTGGTCTTGCGACCTGAAACCGTGCGAGAAGCGCTCCAATCGGCACATCCTTGGCGATGCCCGCGACTACCTCAATGAAGGGTGGGATCTGCTTATGGTCGCCCACCCGCCCTGCACGCGCCTTTGCAATTCTGGCGTTCGCTGGCTCAAGGAGCCGCCGAAGAACCGACAGGCCGGATACCCGGTTGAATACGACAACTGGAGCCGCAAAGAGCGCCTTGAATGGATGTGGGACGAACTGGACCGCGGCGCAGAGCTGTTTTCCGCATTCTGGAACGCACCGATTGACCGGATCGCGGTCGAGAACCCTGTCATGCACAAACACGCCAAGGTCCGCATTCGCAACTTCGAACGGCACACACAGAGCGTTCACCCATGGCATTTTGGCACGACCGAAGACGGGCCAGACAACGAGAAAAAACGCACCTGCCTTTGGCTGAAGGGCCTGCCAAGACTCAAGCCTACCGGCACACTCGACGGTTCTACAGCCCGTTCCAGCGTCCATCACGCGAGCCCCGGCGAGCACCGCGGCGAGGAGCGCTCCCGCTTCTTTCCCGGAATGGCCAGCGCGATGGCCGAACAGTGGGGTGGATATGCCCTCCAGCAGGTGCAAGCAGCGTGAGGAAAAGGAAGGTCGGAAGCCATGCCGAAAAGAATACAACTCAGCCGTAAGAAAGGTTGGCGCAAACCGGAAAATACAGTTGTTGTTGCGAGAAATACCAAATGGGGAAACCCATTCAGGATCGGCGATAACATACCAGGGTTTCGCAACGAACCAATGGACCGCGCCGACGCTTGCAGAGCATTCGCACTGTTTACGCTTCCTCATCTACCGGTTGAAGAACTTTGCGGCAAGGATCTGGCCTGCTGGTGCCCGCTCAATCAGCCGTGCCATGCTGACATATTGCTGAAACATGCGAATCCCCAGCCTTTCCAGCCTTTCAAGAGACCCAAATGAGCTGCGGCTTTCGATGGAATCCTGTTTGCAGTCAATGTGGTGGCAAAGGCTATTATGAGGATCGAACACCTATACACAAGGACATCTGCAATCTGGCGATCCACTGTCACCAGTGTGGCCGGGTTTCTGAACAAGAACTAAAATGCACGACTTGGCCAAACGGTCTCAATTGGCTGGATTACACACTACCTGTCGAACAATATTCAAGGATGCTGTGCCCACATCAACAGTCAGACCTTTGCATCACCCGCGCATGCCCATTTTGGCAAAATGCTCCTTATAATAATCGCGGGAATTGCACCTTTCCGATGCAGGGCCGACCTGTTCGAAAGCATTTTTCTTCCTAGCTGACCAACAGCTCACTCAGCCGCCGCCTGTTCAATAGGTGCAGCACGCCTCGACACATCCGACCGAAACCCGCCGACATCACCACGCAGTGCCCTCAAATGGTCACGAATGTCCTCCAGCAGCCCAAGAACCTGCGCAACGGCGATTATCAGGACCCCGGACAACATGGCCGCGCCACCAAGCGCAAAAGACGCCATCAAAAAGGCAAGCACAAGACCACTCAGAACGGATAGAGCACCGAAGATAAACAGGAAAAAGCGAACCATTTAAAATACCCCTTTAAGCTGTAAACGCAAAATCTACCGCCCACGCCGGAGCCCGTCAAACACATCATCCGGATAAGGCAGGACGATCTTCAGCAGCTGTTCGCGCCGGTAGCCCAGCGAGCCACCGTCACCATATTCCTCGCGATCGATGCCATGGCCGAAAAGCCGCTTGCGCAACTCCGGGTCCAGCCCACCTTCCATCATCCGCTTTTCGAAAGAATGGCGGAAAGAATAGATGACGTGATCCGGTGTCGGGAAAAGACCGTGTTTGCGAAAGTGCTTCAGGGCCATCGCGGAAAACCCGTTTTCCTTGTCCCTATATCGCGGGAAGCCTTTCGGGCAGAGCTTCATTGCCGCCAACGCCACGCCCACAAGAGGTATCTTTCGAATGCTGGTCCGGGTTTTTAGCTCACGCTCATCCTGAAACTCGATTTCGATATGCGGCACGGGAGCTTCAAGATGAATGCGCTCGGCAGGAATATTGCACAGCTCGGAAGGGCGGCAGCCAGTCTCCACCATGGTCAGGAGGATACACCCAGCCTGCAAGTTCATGCGCTCGAAGGAATCGCGCCTGAGAATGCGATCGGTGATCCATTCTGTCGGGAAAGGAGGCCGGTCCTTGGTGTCTCCCGGCTTTAGCTTGAACTGCAATTCCCGGAACGGATTTGACCGATGCTCTTCGCCGATGTGGCGATAATACCCGGCATAGATCGTGTTCATGTCGCCAATATCGCGGCTGGCCGTCTCCGGCGAGCGCTTGTCCTTTCCCGACCCGTTGACACGATCAGCCCACCAGGCCCGATAGGCAAGCGCATCTTCGCGGTTAATTTCCCCGATCGGCTTGTCACCAGCAACCTTGATGAAGTTCGAAGCAGCCCGCCGCTTCATCTTCTCGTAGTTGGCCTTCTGGACCTTCGACTTGCGCCGCAAAGCGTCCTGAGCAATTTCGGAGAGGTATATTTCCACGACCCGAGAGATTTTCGGAGAAGGAGCCTCTGCGGTTCCAAGAACCGCATTCGCATCTCTTGCCAGCGCCGAGGTCGGCTGCATGCCAGCGGCCCGCGACAGGGCCAACACACGGGAAACAATTTCCTCGTCGGACCCTTCGGAAACAAGCGAGGCCATCGAGCGCCATGTAAAACCAAGTGCAAGACAGCGAGCCTTGTCGGACTTGTAGCGCTCCCCGGCAGCATCTGAAGGCACATCCGCAATCAGGGAAGCCCAATAGCGATCGTCAGCCTCTTCCATCGCATCACGCCGGATGCGGGCTGTATCGAGTGACCCGGTCTTGAGCGAAATTTCAATCCGCGCCCGCTCCACATGCACAACGGCATGTGTCGGCACCCTTCGCACATAGTGCCACTTCCCGCCTCTAAGTCTCAAATATCGATCTGGATCTTTCATGCCGCCCTTGCCCGGTGTACGGCAATTTGTACGGCAATTTGTACGGCAAAATCAAGAAATTCGTGCGGAAGAAAATCCAACTATAAGAAAATCGCGTTTATTATCAATAAATTAGCAAGTAGCGCCTTGGTGCCCCCCGCCGGAATCGAACCGGCACTCCCGAAGGAACGGGATTTTGAAACTCGTTCCCTCGGTGGCGAAACATAATGTTTTCAGTATCTTACGACCGCCACCGAGGATATTCACGCCACTTTTGTGGCTACTTCATGGACCAGAGAACCTGCTGGTCGCCGCCCATCACGGTTGTCGGCATCTGGCCGTTCCAGCGGAGGGCACGTTCGTAATCCACGAGGGTCGCGCTCTCGGCAATTGAGGAAGCCTTCTCGCGGATGGCCTGTGCCTCGGCCTCACCCTTCAGGCGGATGGACTCTGCCTCTGCCTTGGCGGTCTCGATGGTCGCATAGGCCGTGCCGTCTGCCCGAGCCTTTGTGGCATCCCTGTCGGCCTCTGCTGTCTGGACATCACGTTGAGCCTGGAGCTTTTGCTTTTCGAGTTCATACTGCTCCCGAGCGGCTGCCTCCCGAGCCTGCTCCTTCGCCATGACCGCCTCAAGATAGCGTTCCGGCAGCACGATGTTTTCGATCTGGGGAGAGTTCACAGTGACCGGATAGGGCTCCATGAGGGCTGTCATCTGCGCCTGGATCTCGCTGATGGCCGCATTGCGGTCCCGGATGAGGTCTGATGCCTGGAACTTGGAGATGGAAGCCTTGGCAGCCTGCCGGAGCTTGGGGTCGAGGATGCGTTGCTCGAACTGGTCGAGAGTTCCATACCGCTTGAAGAGGTCCAGCCCTGAAGATGCATTGACTGTCCAGTTGACAGACACCGTTGCCGTGATGGGAAGCTGGTTCGCTGTGGCAGCCGTCAGTTCCTCAACGTTCTTGCGTTCCCGGATTTCGATCTCACGGACGCTGTCAATGAGAGGTGTCTTGAAGTGGAGCCCAGGACCTGTCTGGTATTGTGCCTCACCGAACCGCGTGACAACCCCAATGTGGCCCTCACCGACCGTAAACCAAAAGCCGAACGCTGCGACTGCGCCAATGACTGCAACTGGGACTGCGATAAGAAGAGTTCGTGCCATTCTGTTTCCTTTGTGTGCCAAGTGGTAGAATTTAGTTCGCGTTGAGGAAGTCGGAGTGTGCCTGTTGATCAGACCGTGTGGAGAGTGCATCCGCCTGACTCCGCAGCTTCGTGAGCTTCTCGATGTCATAGTGCGGATCGAAGATGGCCTGTCCCTTGTAGAGGAAGGCCTCACGAGCTTCATGCTCAATGGCAGTGAGGACCGCCTTGAAGACCGTCTGGACGATCTCACCTTCGGTCATGTGCTCCGAGAGGAGCCACTTGCGGCCAGTCCACGGATACGGCTCGCCTGTCACATTGCAGATTGCCTCAGTGTCCTGCACCTGGAAGTACCAATACCCTCGCGTATCGTACACAAAGAGAGGCTCCCAGTTGTTCGGCAGGACAAGGGCCGCCCGTATACCCGAGAGCCGCATCTTCATGGCACACTGGCCGTGCATCTGGAGGTCAATGGACATTTCCCCAACTGGTGGCAAAGCGATCTGCTTGTGGCTATTGCCTTCCATCACGAGGTCATGATAGAGACCGTCCTCGATTGCCCTCCTGGCGGAATTGGTAGACGCGACGGATTCAAAATCCGTTTCCCTTGGGAGTGCCGGTTCGATTCCGGCGGAGGGCACCATAGTGCTTTCATCAGTCATTTCTTCATCATCTCCTTCACGAAGGCTGCGATTTCCTGAGGGCTCGCCCCAGTTTCCTTGTATGCTGCTATCAAGTCAGTCAGGGCTGGTCCTTGATGCACTGCTTGTTGGTTCGCGGCAGCCGGAACCACCTTTGTGGTACCATCCGCCTTGTTCATTAGCTCCCTCGCGAGATCCACATCGTCATCCCCGACCACATCAAGATAGCCAGTGGTGGTCGTGATGTGCTCATGACGGAGGATCTTCTGGATCAACCGCGTCGAGAGGTTCTTCTGGTGCGCGTAGTACGCGAAGGTTCTCCTCAAGGATCTTAGTGTTGCAGTCGGTATGTCTGACGCACCCAGAAACTCCCTGAGTTCGTTCCACCTCTCCTGCGTCTGCTTTGGCGTGAAGAGGAAGAGGCGTTTCCTGCGATACTTCTGCGCCCTCTCAATGCACCTATCCAGAAGTTCAACCGCACTCTCGAAAACCGGTATGGCGTTCTGCGAGGCATCCGTCTTGGTTCCTGGCGGCAGGATCATAGGCTTGTCTGTCTTCAATCCGACGATCTGGTCTACCTCAAGGTGCAGCACCTCCTTGATGCGCAATCCCTGAAGGACAATGACCGAGATGAAGTCAGCAAATTCCGGATCGAGCCTCTCCGTGTGCAACCAGTCGAGCGCCTTCACGTAGTCTTCAGGTCGCAACCACCACTTCTTCAGTTTCGACGTCTTGAGCTTCTTGATGGGAGGCTTTGTGGTCGCAAGAGGTGGCTTCCTTTCGATTGCCACATCACAGATGACCGACAGGACCGACAGGTACTTGTTGATCTGCGTATGGGAATTTCCAACCTCCTGTCTCCACCTGACGAATGCATCAAGGTCGTCGGAGAGGATACCGTCGATGTCCTTCTTTCCTCGCTCTCTCTCCATGAAGTCCACAACGACCCATGCAAGGTAATTTGCAGACTCCCCCCAAACCGACCCCTTCCAATGTGTGTCAAGTGCATACTGTGTGGCTTGTGACAGAGTTCCGCTACGGCTTTTCCGTTTTGGTGCGTCTTGGAGAAGCTTCGCGCCTGTCTCCACAGGCCACATGCCGTAGTTATCAAGCGCTGACTTGATCTCGCTTTCGAGTCCCAAGGCAGCATGACGTGTCCCGTTGAACTGCTTCCTGATGCGGCCACCCTGTACCCGCTTGTGGTAGACCGTGACCAGCCATCCATGACCTTTCGGGGTGACCGACATCCTCTATTCCTCTCCGGAGCTATCGACACCGAGGGAAAACAACAAGCGGTCACGCACTCCTTTACCCTTTGTGGTCAGTGAGACAATCTTCTGTCGGCGGTTGAGGATGTAGATGTCCGTCTTGACCAGACCCATACCCTCAACGCCAGTCCGCTCAAAGTCTCCCAGATAGCGAAGGTGCCGTGACACCGTTGTGTAGGGCAGACTGACTTTCTCCGAGAGTTCCTTGATGGTGAGCGGCTCCTTGTCATCCCGCTCGTGTCCATAAAGCGCCACCCCGAGAAAGGTATTAATCAACGTAGCATTGATCTCATCACGACTGGCGAGGAAGACACGATTGGCCTCGAAAAACCCCTTGAGCGCCTTGTGTGCTTTATCCATTTTGATCTCCATTGGTTCCCCACGCACGTCGCAAGGTACTATACCATACTCAACACTTTGTGGAGACTGAAAAGTGAATTGGTCCAAACCAGAATAGCCGGTTCATGTATTCGCCTGATGACCATTCTTCTGTTGATTTTCACTGAGAACTGACCCGGTATTTTCACCGAGAATTGACCCACCTT
>NZ_VXDB01000048.1 GCF_008711325.1 Roseibium sediminis | reverse complement strand
CAGATACTCCCTTAAACAACGCTCATAGCTGTCCAAAAATCCCTGACGACGGACACCAACCGCTTCTCCTAAACGAGCTCTGTTCCGGAAGCTCGTTGATGCCAGCATATCCATGGTACCAATAGCGGGTGGTCATCTGGCTGCCATCTACAGCCTCACTCATCCGCCGCAGTCCGAGATCGACGAGGAGAAGTGGCGACAGGAGATCACCAGGCTTGCCGTCGATACCGAGGCAGCTGTGAACTTCATCTTAAAACGCGTGACGCTGTCAGAGGACGCTGCCTACCTTGGGCGCTGGATGAGTGAACACGCCGAGCGCGGATGGGCTGACGTCTTCGACTACGATCAGATCATTTCCCAGTTTCCCGAAGCATCGAAAATGGAAATTCTCGAGGCTTTAGGTGAGTTGGAACTTGAGGAAATGCTGCGGATCAACAAGGTTATCGGCAGACCGTTTGGCAACGTCGTTACCGCCCCCAAGCTTTATGAAACATTCGATCCGATCGTCTTCGAAGACGTCAGCCCTCGCCAGGATGCAGCAACCGTTGCTCTGGCAGTTCTGGACACTGACAGTATGGTCTCATGTTCCGCTCTCGCCGACAAACACGGATGGAGCGTGCGCCGGATCAATCCGGCACTGGCTATCGTTGGCGAGATGATTGCTGACGGGCGCAAGAGCCGCCCCCTCGGTCAACCTCTTGGTATCCGGGCCATGACAGCCAATCTTCAGGAACGCGCGCGCCTTCGCAGATTTGTGAAGCACATGAATGGAGAGGCTTGAGGCCGAGGCCGCCACAAGCGGTCCAGAGGAGCTATTTGCGCTTATCTACCTTCGATTCAAGCCGGAAGCTCACATAGAAGTTGTTATCGATCAGTGCGCGTGAGAAGTCGTCCGCCGTTCGCTTTCTTGGCTCTTCCGCCACGCGTTCAACCACTACGCACGCAGGTCTCATCTGCGAGCGTTTAAAGTAGTTGCTGGGACTGTTCTTCACCTTGCGCATCAGTAGTCCGTGAAAATCTTCCTGAGATCCTTGTCGGTA
Organism: Roseibium sediminis; assembly: GCF_008711325.1. Classification (GTDB taxonomy): domain Bacteria; phylum Pseudomonadota; class Alphaproteobacteria; order Rhizobiales; family Stappiaceae; genus Roseibium; species Roseibium sediminis. The sequence continues at coordinate 13,245 of NZ_VXDB01000048.1, read as the reverse complement.
ATCTTGTCCTTGCAAGCATCGCCCAATCGGCGTGCCTTTCCTCCATTGACGCTTTTGTAGCAGGTAGTGGTTCCATCCGCGTTAACGGTCAGTTCATACTGGGTTTCATCGCTCGCCTTTGTCCAAACCTTACGGTCCGCATGCACTACGAGCCGCCAGTCGAGGCAGGCGCCATCTATCCCAGCTATAGCGTTTGCCACGTCTAGCGCCGACTGATAGCGATTCACCGGATTTGTTTCCAAGCATTTCTTGATCACATTACGCAATGTTGATGGCACATGTGGGGCAAAGGACTTCCGATCGGGAAACTTACCGTTGCGGACATCGAAGCGGAACGCCGCGCGGTCAAACGCTTCGGGCGGACCGTACTTATCCATCTGTGCGTAGAAATGTTCGTTGCCATTGCACATCCGGTACAGCGTCAACCCAACCTGATAGATGTCAAATGTCCGCTCGAAGTGATCTGTCTCCAGAGCCTCCGGAGCGATCATTGGCGTATAATGCCTGTCCTGTGCCGCAATCCCTGAGTAGTTCATCTGCTTAGCTTGCCCGAAGTCCGATACGAGTGCCTCCTGCCGCGATGACAAAAGGATGTTGTCGGGTTTCACGTCAAAGTGCACAAGTCCCTTGGAATGGATGTTGTGCAGCCCAGCAAGGATCTGCGAGCCGAGAGTGATAATCTCCCGGACGGTCATATGGCATCCCGTGATCAAGTCTTTTGCCGAGCCGTTGCGATAAAACGGCATCGCCACGTAGATATGGTCAGCGTCATAGCAAGCGTAGTGAACCTGGACAACGTTCGGATGCGCGCTCGCATATAGGGCTTGGGACTCGGCGAAAAATTCGTCAGGCGAGTCCAAGGTGCTCTTCCGGATCTGCTTGATGACGATCTCAGCATTGAGTTGATGGTCTCGCGCAACGAAGGTTCGCGAATTGCGGCCGTCTTGCCCGATTTCCTTGATGATGTCGAAGGCGAGTTCAGCCTTTTGGTAAGGCTTAAGCATCCTTGGCTCCCATGGCGCAAAGGATCGCTTCCCGCTCTTCCTTTCCCATCTTCCTCCAGTTCTCAACTCCAGGATCATCAATGCCATCGACTAGCGGCTTGAATTTTTTCCGATCGACGCCGAGACGTTTGGAGATCGATGCGATCTGACCGACGTAGTAGGATTGCAGCTCGCTGCTCGCAAACGCTTCCTGGATAACTCCTTCGATCTGTATCCGTTCGATGTTGGGGTGGTTTGCTATGGACTCGGTCACTCTCACGCCAGCTCGGGCGACTTCATACTCACGAAGCACGTCTAATAGGTTCGAACGCACATATTTCAGGGCAGCAGGAGTTTCGAACGCCGCTGGAATCTTTATCTTTTCAACATTTACTATGGTTTCCGCTTTTGTGTCATATATCGCGAAGGTGACGACCTTCGGTGTGGCGCGAATGCCAATCGTGATCATAGTTCCCCCCGATCAGGACCAAGGACCTCCTCCCGGGTGATTCTTTGGCCCAGTCACAACGATTTTATGCCATTGCCTGAACCACAACTCAAGGTTATCCACCTTAGGCAACTCATTGAGTTCCGTCCTCCGGATCGGAAGGGATTCGGTTCTGATGTGCTCCCGCCAAATGCCCTCGATTTAAGTTAGAGTTTTCCGCGACGATTTTCCTGGCTGGGAAGGAGCGGAATTGATGAAGGCATCGAAGTTTTCGGATGCGCAGAAGGCGTTCATCGTCAAGCGTGGGGAAGAAGGTGTTTCTGTTGCGGAGATCTGCCGTGAAGCCGGGATCAGCCAGGCGACGTATTTCAACTGGCGGAAGAAATACGCGGGGCTGATGCCGTCGGAGATGAAACGGCTCCGGGAGCTGGAGCAGGAGAACGCCCGGCTCAAGAAGATCGTCGCGGACCTGTCTCTCGACAAGGAAATGCTCCAAGACATCGTCAAACGAAAGCTCTGAGGCCTGCCCGGAAGAGAACGCTGGTCGACGAGATGCGGTCGGACTGGTCGGTGTCCATTCGCCGTGCGTGCGCGGTGATCAGGTTCGATCCGACGACCTATCGCTACAAGTCCCGTCGATCCGGCCAGGCCGCTTTGGAACAGCGGATCAGAGAGATTTGCCAGACGCGCGTCCGGTTCGGATATCGGCGCGTGCATGTATTGCTGCGCCGGGAGGGCTGGGTCATCAACATGAAGAAAACGCGGCGGATCTACAACGAATTGGGCCTGCAACTGAGGAACAAGCATCCCAAGCGCCGGGTGAAGGCAAAGCTGCGCGAAGACCGGCAGGAAGCAGTCGGGCCGAACGATGTCTGGGCCATGGATTTCGTGCATGACCAGCTCGCGACCGGTCGGAAGATCCGTGTTCTGACGGTGATCGACACGTACTCCCGCTATGTGCCGGCGCTTGATCCGCGCTTCAGCTACCGGGGCGAGGATGTGGTGAGAACCCTGGAAACTGTCTGCACGCGGATTGGTTATCCCAAGACGATCCGGGTCGATCAGGGCTCCGAGTTCATCTCTCGAGATCTCGATCTGTGGGCCTACCAAAGAGGCGTTACGCTGGACTTCTCCAGGCCGGGGAAACCGACGGATAACGCCTTCATTGAGGCCTTCAACGGCCGGTTCAGGGCCGAGTGCCTGAATGCACACTGGTTCCTGAGCCTTGCAGATGCAGCCGAAAAGTTGGAGGATTGGCGAAAGGACTACAACGAACACAGACCTCACGGTGCCATCGGCAACAAGGTACCAAAGGACCTGATGAAATCAGAACACGCAGCCAGCCCGTGTTCCTGATTTGGTCCGGAAAACTCTAGCCCGTCCCGGGGGCATGTTGGGTCGCACTTCAATCAACCAAAGGACTCCGCGCTAAGCCGGAAGAGAATTGGGGCTCAGGTCAGTGCAAGTTAGAGCCGGTCAAGGTCAGTTGCCATTCAGCTTCGCCTGAACCACGGCCTCTTCCGTCGCAGCCATCTGAAGGCGACAACGGCAACCGGGTCGCGTCAACGTGCAGGAAAATGAGCAGCTACGGATTACATAAGTTCTGCATGAAGAGGAAAACTTGTCTTCGGCAAAAACATCTCGAATGGAAACAAGTCGTTAATAACTGGCACATTTGAGAACAATTGGAACAAATTCCCAAACCGTAGCCTCTGCTCTATCAAGCTCAATGCCATATCCCGTTTCGAGACGACGTTAAATTTGGGAAGCCCTTTTGCACAAGTGCTGGAAAACTTTATGCCATCCGCGTTGATCAGAATCTGGCCATCTTGAGCGCCAAATGTAGCCCAGTCCTCAGAGCCTGACGTTGTGCTGCATGAAATTGCTACTTGCCTTTTGCCAGAAGACCACAGAAAGCCAAGATCCGAGTTTCGCTGATTCGCATCGGATGTTCTCAGGTTCGCCAAAGTCCCACATGGAAGAAATCCATAGTCTGTCTTGATTGGCAACCGTCCCGATCGGTCGTTTTGGAAAAAACCTGAAATCAACGGTTTCAGCTCAACCCCTTTCAGGCGTCGGCCGAGACTCCACGTGTAATTGAAACGCAGAACCTCTTTGCCCCCCAGCAAGAGGACTGTCTCTGCGGGCAATCTGTAATCGCGGAGGATTGTATTCACTTCAATAGCGTTTCTGCCCAAATCAACATGCGTCAAATTACCGGTCCGAACAACATCTGCTTCTTGCCCGTCCCATTTGAGCCGAAAATGATCTGTACGGCCTTCAACCATTAGTCCGCCAACGCTGCCTTTCTCAACAAAACTTATCTCATCCCTTTTGAAAACAAGCCGTTCAGTTCCGGAAGAGCCTTCAATTTCGACATCATCCCCGACCCGTGAGGCTCGAAACCCTTCACCATTGGCCGTTTCTACCCGACACAACTCCGTGGCTGTAGCTGAATGAGTAAGGAGGATGGTGTCTCCCGCAGTGTGCCTGAACTCCCTCTTTCCCTCGCCTCGCACAATTTCTGCTATTTGAACGTCGTTGAGGAAGACCTCTTGATCTGAGACCTTCCAATGCCCGGCCAGGTTCTCCCATTCAAGTTTCCCTTCAACTTGGCGAAGGGACTTGGCACGCCTGCCGTCACTCCATATTTGTTCAGTACAAAGTCGGCCATTGAACGTTCGTTTCAATATCTTGTCATCGGGAAGAGATATTTCGCTTTCTGCTTGGCCCAAAGTCCTGCGAGACTTTGCCTCGATCGCTTGAGACGCGGGATCCACAGCTCCTGCATTCCAGGGTGTTAGCCTGAGACTGCTTTCATCACCCCAATCATGAACCTCCACATGGCAATGTCCTGCAAAAGCAATTTTGTTTTCAGAAACAACCGCTGCCTCATTTCCATGCTCGTCTTCAACTGACGCAAGGGTGCCGTTGGAAAGGAAGTTGAATCGAATAGTTTGGTCAGCATCGGAGATGAGGCGACCCAGCTTGTCTCTCCCATTTTTTTCACTTTGCAATTCTCCATCCACACAATTGGCTGGAACAGAGACTATCTGGAACGGATAAACCCATACCCCGTATGCAAAGGCACATTGTGGATTGAAGTGCTCATCAGCAGCACCAAACATTGCTGAAAGCATCAGATGGCCAACCGCTCTGAACGGATCATTCGGTAGGCCGAGAGAAATCGGCGCCTTCTGTCCTAGAAGTGCAAAAGGAAATTGCAGGGCTTCAGCCGCGCACTGGGAAACACACGAAACCCAACTGAGAATCTCGAAAGCAGGCGCCAATTTATCCGCCCTTTGCCCGATCCAATGTGGATGCTGGAACGCAGGGCGTTCCAAATAAGTCCCAAGCATTGAACATGCGGCTTCGGCCCCAAGCCGAAGATCATACGCCGTCGGCTTTCCACCGCTTCTCTGCTCCTGGCTCAAGGGCAAGACTTCAACATTTCCCTCAGGGCTGGTCGCGGACAGCAGCTCACCTTTGTCCGCATAGGAAAACTCCCAAGTTAGACCCAAGAGACTTGCCTCTCGAAGACTTCCCAAGTCATCGCGCTCAAACTTGAGGAGATTGGCTTCCTCGCACTTGATACCATGCAGCAAGCCCCACTGACTGTCATAATCATATGAAACCGGCTTCCTGCTCGAAGCCTCGGCAGAAACAACACGCCCCAGTTCATCCCGCACAAGCTCAAGACGGGTCTTATCAGCAAATTCAATCCCAGATATGGCCCGCACTTCCGGATTGAGCTCGAACGAAACGAGTTGCTCACCGCCGCGCCGAATAACAGTCAGGTCCTCTCTTGGATAGGCGCAATCAAGCGCCATCATCCCGTGTGTCATGCGGCGCGTGGTCAACCTGCCTAACCCGTCGTAGAGAAAAGCCTCGCAGGCTTCGTTCGGACGGACCCTGTGACTTAACCGCCCATCTTCGGAGTAAACATAGGCCCACTCCCCAGAGTCGACACCACGTGAATATATCAATTGTCCTGCCGGATTGTATCGATAAGCCGCCAGTTCCACTTCCTGCCCTGTTTCCGGGTCTGGGCCAAGGATCCGATCGAAGTTGATGTCGCTACATTCCACTCGGACCGAAACGCCGTCCGATCTTATGACCTGCTTCAGATCCCCATAAGCTGTGCGTTTGAACCTCAGCTCATCGCCTTTTTGATTATAGATCCGACGGAGATAAAGCCTTTGCCCATCACTGAGACCAAATTCATAAAAGAAACCTCCTGGCACCTGAAAAGTCGGGCGATCATTGAGAAATTCGAGCTTCCAGTCCTTTACAACCGGATGGGCGGACTGCCCCCCTGACCATGGCGTTTCAAATGCCGCAATTTCACCCGTAGGAAGATGAAGATGCATGTGCTCCAGTTTAGGAAGCACAAATATGTTCCAGTTATCGATCCACCCCTTCCCTATCTGGCCATTGAACAGTGCCATCGACTGCCAGGTCGAAAGCAGTGATAGAGGAATGGGGCCTGGGATGAAGAAATCCTGTCGGGATACCCTGAGCTCTCCTATTACCGGATCAAAGATGTTATCAACCAGCAGCATTTGCGCGGGCCGTGTGCCACGGTAGTCATAGAGCCGGTAAAGATCGTCCATGGAGTTCAGCCCTGCCAGGCAAAAAGGCGGGAATAGAAATGCTGAAGGTCCGTGCCAAGAAAATTGAGATTATCATAGCTCGGTCCGTTGCCATCTTCCCTTTCATGATCCCAGAAGAAAACAGCTCCCTCGTCTTTCCCTGACACACTTATCAGGAGGAGATTGCCGAATGGATCGTGAGCAAACGGGATCATGTGCGGAAGTATTCGCCCCCCACGATGGTACATGTCGAAATATTCAAAAAAATTGGAATGTTCAGCGTCCGCGTCGAATGTCAGAAACCAATCGATCAATGAGTCCGAATATGGGCCGTCATAGTCAAGGAACTTGAAACACTCCGGCACAGGACGACCGCCATTTTTCTTCAGTAACTGGGCCTTGAGAGGTTCAGGCAAGGCAAATCCGAGCCACCCTTCCAAACCAACCATTTCAGCAGGCGTAAGCCCCGGCTCAGCCTGTAGGATCTTAACCATTTTCCAGCTGTTCCCGAATGACAGTTACGCCGCCAGAATGTGGAAACGCGTTGTGAACTCCTGTTTCGACCAACTGCAGGCTCCCCGGGTTCGCACCATCATGGTGCCAGGTATACCCACGCGGCGTGCGCTGATTGCCGGTTTGACGAACAGCGAGATAACAATCGCGGATGCGGCTCGGTTTTATGTCTTTGGTTACGGTCATAATTTCACAAAGTGGTTCCGGCGGCATGGGCGGCAAGATTTGGCACCTTTTCAGTCGCCATTGCCGTTAAGGTCGATTTCAGAGCGTCAGGCTGACCGGATGCCATGGCATGAACAGCATTGGCAAGGCTGTTTCCCGGTGGATTGGGCAACACAGCTGTCAACGGGTTTCCCATGGACGTCAAAGACTTGGAAGCCTGCCCCAATTGGGCTGACATATGTCCGCCGACATCGTTGGCAATTCCGTTCAATTTTCCCTTGAGGGCGGAAACGAGATTGTCAGATGTCAGCCCGTCTTTAACAGCGGACAAAGCAGCGCCCGGCAGCGCGGCCCCAACGCTCGGAGGGACCAGACTTGCGACATGTTGGGACAGAGCATTTTGAATGCCGTTTTCAAGCAGGGAACTCATTGTCTGCGAGACGAAATTCTCGAGACTGTCCAAGCCTCCAGCCAAAGCATTTCGGTAAGACAAAAGCTCGGCGGTTGCCGGGTCCGCCAACTTGCTCAATCCGGGATCAAGGAGCGGCGCAGATGAATCTTTTGCACCCTTCATGCAGCTCTTGAAAGGACCGCCCATGCCAACGTCGCCAATCAGGGTGTCGCCTGATCCGGTAGAAACCGACCCGCCACACCCAATGGCATCTCCAACGCGGCCCGCTTTCTTGCCATTGATGAACACTGTTGCTGATCCAGCCGAAAGAGACCGGGGATGTGGCGGGCAATTCGGGCATCCGTGCGGGACAAATGCATCCCCCAGACGAACCGCTGGTCGGCCGTTGATGAACGTGTCGGATGAGCCGGCAATGGCAGGCGTTGGCGGAAAACACCCGTGCCCGGCCCCAATATCCCCCAGTCTCGCAGCTTTTGGCATTAAAGCCCCCGTCACATCGCAGTTATTGGTTCGAACTTGCTGTAATGCTTCATGAAACGCCGCCCATTCCAGTTCCAGGTATTAGCCGTTGAGCGGACCGAAATCTTCTTCCCATTCCTCAAGCTCTTGCGGATCCGAATACAAGCTATCGATGAATTCATCGAAGGTCCGTGCGAGGTGATAAACACCCTTCACGTTCGGAATTTCTGTCTCAGTTCCATCAAGGATCAATCGCGCACTGTCCATTGCCACAACTGATCCATATAGCGGCCCCTCCAAGATCAAACCGTATTGAAGGTGGCCACCGTAGGCTTCTGCGAAGAGCATAATATTAGGGCTAATCATGCCATCAACCTGAAGTGTTTTAGTCATTTTAGCAACAGACGTTGTAGCTTCCACATCTGAAAACACAAAGATCTTATCAATTCGTAGATCTTTTTTTTCTGGGCAATTAGGTTTATTCGGCATTATGTCTTGGCCAGTACCAAACTCCTCAATAAACTTGATGTATAGGTCGGGAATATTCGCAGAAATTAGACTTTCGATGATATTTTTTGCCCCCTGAATATTATTCTCATTGTTCCGATATCCAAACTTAGTCGCTTGCATTTTGAGCTACTATTCTTCCTCGGGCTCCACTTCCAATGCGCCAAGGAAACTTTCGAAATCTTCAGAAACCTTAATCATGTAATCTCCTTCCGGAAAGAAGTTTGTACCTACTTGAAAATCCTGATCCCTGTATAAAACCCACACCGATCCTTTATCGGGACCTACAATGCAATATAAGAACTCTTCGTGGGAGCTTGGCCCCAGTGCAAAGCAAAGGTAATTCTGATACGGAGGTAAATATTCCATTTCAGTTTCCCTATGCTTGAGCATCCCGCTCACGCGCTTTAATGTTTGTAAGGGAAACCGCCGACCAGAAATATTTATCGCATCGCACCTATAGGCTGCTGGAGAAACACCATTGTTTTCTATCATAAAATTACAAAACAACTGCCCTGCCTGCCCCACTAGTTCTTCCATTCGTTTTCGGTCCTGCGGCTCAACTTCAATCTCATCATCGAAATTTAGAAGATTCACAACCGCACCCACTACCTGCTATTTTTTTGCGGCACTGGTATATTTATTTCCATCTGCACACCCGTTAAACTTTCGAAATATAATATTTATACTGCACTACCGAATACAAGCTCAATCCTAATCTGTTTAATTAATTAGAATATAGGGTATTCATCCTCCAAACCACCCCAGTATTCGGAAAAGGAGTTCGCCATTAATACAGCTTTTTTCTTAAATTCCCCTGCATCTTCCACCTCCTGTTCAATAAAATAATAAATTGCACCGCTATGTATTTCCATAATAATATTCGCATGCTCATGTCCACGACCAATGCACAAATAACCAGAAGGTAAGTTAAACTGACCGCGCATTTCCTCCGTATTATTTAATACGCTCCAACCTAGAAACCTACCGGCATATTTTTCATCTGTGAGGTCCGCTTCTGTATTCGATATATGGTAAAGCATCATTACCGGCCAAGAAGCTTCATTCACCTCATCTACAAAACCGGCATCTGCGGGAAACGATGCTCCATTGCAGGTTGCTAGGAATTCTACGTAATCAGCAGGGAGTTCCACTCCGATCTCTTGCTGAAATTCTTCGATTCTCGAAGCGGATGCTTCTTTGGACCACTTTTTGATCGACACCATTATTACTCTCCCAATTGGGCCGCTTTATTGCTTGCGAACTCCCCATGGTGCTTGAATAATTTATGTACACTCGCATCAACTGCAATCATGCTTTTCCCGCCAGCGTGATGCCAGTGCCACTCATCTCCATCCAAATTCTCACCTAGAGCCTTGTTTGCTTTTCTCTTGTCCATTTGCCTAGCTCGGTCTTGCGCCGCTTTCAATTGTTCAGGGTCGTTAAGATCATATTGGCGGTATTTGAAGCTACCATCTGTATTCAGGTCTTTTGGGTTAAGCTCTGTCAGTTCTATTTGGACTTTATCTGACCCTGGATAAATAACATTTTCGACGGGAGTACCGCCCTTACTTTCGTTACGGACGTTATGGAAATCTGGGTTCCCATTTTTGTCGTACGGCACGCTGTATACATCACCGCTCTCGTGGCGCATATGGACCTTGTAACCATCTCCGAGCTTCTCTGCTTTTACAAAATTCGGATTTTCACTTGTTGGTGTACCTTTAGGCCGGGCGTCATCCCACTCCTTGTTCGAAAGCGGCGAAGGATCTCCTTTAGGATACGGATTCCCCTTATTTGCGGCAGTCAAATCTTCTTTCAAAGGCGGCTTCTCACCGTTGTTGAAGTGTGTGACCTTTCCTGTTCCCGCTTCCTTGAATTCCTTGCCGCCTTTTCTGACTGCGTCAAAAGCCGCACTATTGCCCTTTATGGATTTCCCGAGGCCTGCCATCACTGAGCCCCCTGCGCCGCGCTGGCGATTTGCTGGGCTCCGGTCGCAACGCCGCCAGCAATTGCACCGCGTTGGGCAGCTTCAGCGGCCACCCGTCCGAAGATTTCCGCAGCCTTCTCGCCAAGTTCCTTGGCCGCCTCCTTCGAAATCAGGGTTCCGGCGATATACTTGATGATGCGCTTGACGAACTCCTGAATAACCTCGTCCAGATGGCGCAGCATTTCGCTGACCTTGGCAACCGCCATACCGGCAAGTTCAACAGCGCGATCCAGAGCATCCGTTGCGGCGGCGATCTTGGAGTCACGCGAAAATACGACCCAGCTGTCCTTCAGGTCGGCAACATGCTTTGCCGCCTGCGCGGTGAATGTTGCAAGAAATTCCTGAAGTTTCGCAATTGCTGTTTGAATGACATTGCTGAAGGCGGCGGCCTGATCCTGCAGCCACTTCACCGCGTTGCCCTTATGGAAGTAGCGAACAATCTCCAGAACCGAGTTGATCATTTCTGGTGCCGCAATTTTCTTGAAAGCTGTCAGGAAGTCGGCCGCCTTCGCCATGTAGGGAAGCGCCTTTTTCAGGATGATCTTGAAGAAGCCCTTCAGCACCGACCCGATTGTGGGAATGAGCCCGATCACAGTGATCCCAAGTGTCAGCCACAAGACCCAGCCTTCCCGCTCACGGCGCTCCCGGTCGCAAAGTTTTACAACGACAGCAACAATGTCGCGCAAGTCGGCTATCTGATCGATAACAGGGATCGCGGTTATTGCAGCATCACAGATGATCTGGCCGACGCTCGGGTCGTCGTTCCATTCACCCTTGATCGTCCCCCAGATCCAGTTGAAAACGCCTTCATCATCGGCGTCCATTGCCTTGAGCTCATCGACAGCCTCCTGACGTGCCTGCTCCGCCTGCTCCAGCCGCCGCTGGTCAGCCGGAGACAAATCCGTCCAGAAGTCGTACCAGGCCGGTTTGAGCTCATCGATGATCGTTTCTGCCGAATCCCTGCTTGTTCGAGAACGGGCGATGCTCTGGTTTTTGAGGTAGTCCGGGTTAGCGCGTTGCTGGTTTTCCGGCGTGTATTCAAGAGCATCCTCGCCAACAAGAACCAATGCCTGTTGCTGCGGGATACCATTGATGATGACGACGCCATTATCGCCGCATGTCCCGTTGGTCTCGGCTCCACCCTCCATGATCACATGAAATGGACAACCGGGAGAGGGGAAAAAATCATCATAGGTGACGAACAACACCATTGAATTCGGACAGACCGGACACATGACATCCGGATGGATCTTGATATCCGAGAAGTTCAAATCCGCGATATCAATGCTGTCCGGGTCTGTTTGAACCTGCAGGTCGCTCATCGGACGCCTCCCGGCTGGAGACGGGCGGCATCAAGCTCTCTTGCGGCCGCCACGAGCCGATCTATTTTTGGCTCTCCTGCAACATAGTCCGGGCCTGACAAAATCGCAGGGGCATCAGGAATGGCCCCGTTTGCCTCAAACCCGTGACCAAACGTGGTGGCAAGGATCAGGAACTTTGCAACATCCACTTCCATGTCGAAGCCAAGTTTATTGGCCTTTCTTTCGTTCACTTGAATGAACTGCAGCGCTTCATCACGAGTCGCTTGCGCCATTTTCAATGGATACATTTCGGTGAGGAACTTCAGGAACCTTAGATGACGCACTTCGTGAAACCGATCGAGCAATCGATCCAGCTGAGCCTTTGACAAGGTCACCGGCGTTGTTGGCGTGTTTTGAAACCCATCAGCAGGTGACGGCAATTCCAGTGTTTGCCAAGTCTCGCGTTCTTCATCCGGTGTGAGGTGGATCGCGCAGGCAGGGCCAGTCAGCGCAGCGCCAAACCCGTTGGGAAGAGATAGAATTGTCTTGATCAAGCTGGGATCATAAAACCGGAACAAAACCGTATCCCGCCCCTTGGGTGGATATACGTAGAGCCAGCTGCGCCAGTGTTTCAGCCAGTTTTCAATGGAGATTGGCTCGGCCGTTTCCAGAATGAAGCCCCATTTTGGATCTTCATCTGCAACGGATATCACCGTTTCAAGTATCTCGGTGTCCAGCAAGACAAGATGCGGAGCCTCGGTGTTGTAATAATCTCCTGCCAAGTCCTCGTAGAGGCAGGCGGCCCGTTCTTTCCACTCGCCACACCAACCCGGTACATCCTTGTTGCCACACGCATCCAGAAGCGCAACCAAGGTTCCGGAGCTGCACTTTTCCTTCAGCACAGCCCAATCAACCTCACCTTCTTGAACCTGATATGGAGAGGCGAATGTGTGCATCAGCTATACCCGCGATCTGTCGCCGGATCTGCTTCTTGCGGCTCCGATGGTTCTTGTGGAGGCACAGGCATGGCATCAGACGCTGTTCCCGGAGATCCGCCCTGATTGATTTTGACCTGCTTGCCGACAATTGTGACGCCACCCGCATCAATTTTCACAAACCCACCCGGCCCTTTAATGGTCAGGTCCTCGGTTCCCTCCAGCACAATGGTTGGTGCCTTCAAGGTGGTTTTGCCAAGCACGCTTGTCGTTGAAGCTCCTTCAACCATGAGAGTGTCCGTTCCCTTTACAATCGTGGACCGGTTTGCGCGAAAACTGCGCACAAACGCCCCCATCACCGTCAGGTTCAGGGTACCGTAGATCTTCTGGAAGAGCGTTCCACCGAAGATCCAATGCGTATCCTTGCTGATCTGTCGGTATTCGTTGTCGACAACTCTTTGGTGATTTTGATGCCCGACAATCAAATGTCGATTATGCGAGGTGATGCGATGTTCGTCGTGGCGAACATGATCGCGGCGATCATGTTCAACAATATGATCCTCATCCATCTGCGCATGGAGGTAGAGTTGCTCCCGCCCGCTTTCATCCTCAAACCGCAGCTCATTGGAACCGCCACCCTTATGGGTGTCTGACTTGATCGCCATGACGGTTTTCAAACTCGGCAGTTTGTAGGGTGGCATGTTCTGGGCGTGGTAGGTGCGGCCTGTGATGATGGGCTGGTCGGGGTCGCCTTCCAGGAAGTCGACGATGACTTCCTGCCCGATGCGCGGGATGGCGATGTGGCCCCATTTGGGGCCTGCCCAGTTGGAGGCAACGCGGATCCAGCAGGAGGACTTGTCGTTCTTCTCCCCGTGCCGGTCCCACGGGAACCAGACCTTCACCCGGGCAAACTCGTCGCAATAGATCTCCTCGCCTTCCG
>NZ_VXDB01000047.1 GCF_008711325.1 Roseibium sediminis | reverse complement strand
CCCCTCGAAAGATTTGACGAGGTTTCCGGTTTCAACGCTCCATAGCTTTGCCGTGGTGTCATCTGAGGCGGTCAGAACGAATGTCTCATCCTTTGAGAAGACGGCGGACCAGACCCAGTCTTTATGCCCCTCGAATGTAGTATGAAGATGCGGCAGCTTGGAGTTCAAGTATAAAAAACTGTGATAAGCGTGTGCTCTGAGATCAAGTAACTTCTTGTTCCAATTACTTGGTAGAGCGGATTTCAAGACTTGAATAGCAGTCACAATTTTATTCTGCTGAACGAGCTGGTCAGCAAGAGCTACAGCGAAAATCGATTTGTTTGTTTCAGATTGGGTGGTACGGTCTTCAGCCAGTTTCTGATTTGAAAAACTGGAGACCCCAAAATAGACAGCGGCGAGAAATAGAATAATTGCTGAGATTGCAACCACCGAGGCGATTTTTGTCCATCGATCCGATTTCCGAGATTGCTTCCGTGCTTCCCCTGCTTGCCTTTGAGCCTCTTCTCTGAGTGCGCGTTCGGTTTTTTCCCTTTCCCTTGAGAGGGCTAGTTCATCTTCCCGCCTTTTTTGATCCTCTGAGGCTGACAGTTGAATATAGTTGATCTCTTCCTCAGACAGGTCATCTTTTCGCTCTTCCAGCCGGTTGATGGCTTCCGATAGTCTGTTCGATTGAAGAAGGTCCGCTGTGTTCTGGCTGTCTCTGTAATCCCTGATTTTACCTTCCAGCCAATGCTGCCATTTCAGAAATCTCAGATCATCAGCTATCCACTCATTCCGAAGTCGCGCCCACCCGCGTAAGAGCGCCTCGTGAATGACTTCCACGGTTTGGGCTTCAAGATCGTTCTCCTCTTCCGCGTCAAATCGATTGGTTGGAGCGTTCTGTCGCCGGATAATCAGAAGGCGGTTTTCTGCAAGGAAGCTAGCTACATCCCACAGCTCCTCACCTAATTCCTGTCGACTTCTCGTTCGCTTTGTTGGCTCATTTGTCTCGTCAAGTTTCAGGACGACCAATCGACACATCAGTCTGCGGACGGCATCTCCATCGCCCTTCTCCGCAAACTTCCGATAAACTTGTTCAGCATGCTGATTTAAGGCGCCCTCAAGTCCGCCGAGTTCATCATAGTCATGGTGATGCAGGGTCCTATGTCGCAATCTGCGCCACATTGCTTCCATCAAGTGGGATAACAGAGGGAGTGAATCTGGTGTTGTCTCTACCGCATCGGCGATACGTTCCGACAAGGGGGGATTGCCCGATTCAAACTCCACACCAAGGTGTTTAGCCGGTTTAACAATGGCGTCGCGGAGGTCTTCAGGTCTCATGTTTGCCAGTTTGACTTCGCCATCGCCGAGGGCATCCACGAACCCTGGATGCTTGTAAGCAGGCCCACCAAAATCAGCCCGCAAAGTGTAAAGCCACTGGAGCGATGGCAAGTCGGCCAAACGTGCTGTTGCGATCATGAAGTCGCGAAAGTCAGCAGGAGGTGCGCGTTTGATTGCGTCTGGTTCACAAGCCTCCTCTTCCGCTTCTGTCGTAAAGGTATGATTGGATATCGTGAAGAGTTCTTCGAACTGATCGACAACAATCAGGATGTGTTGAATCCCACTGTGCTGATTTGCGAGCATGGTAAACAAGGTTTGCAAATCGCTTGGGCCGCTTTTGGATTTAAATAAACTGGCAAGCGTCCGCCGTTTGTCCAACACCTCCGAGACATTGCCACCAGGGTCTGTCAACGGCTGCAACGCAGTTGCTAAGGAAAACCAAGGATCTGCGCCCGGTCGCATTTGCAGGATCAGCCAGTTTCGTTCCTGCCGAAGGATTGGGAACAGTCCCGCCTTCACGGCCGAGGATTTGCCTGCACCGGACGCTGCCGAAACGCCGCAAATGACGTGTTTCTCCAGCTTGGATCGGAGCAACTGAGCGAATTCTTTCCTGCCATGGAAATAGGCGGCATGCTCTTCATCGTAATCGTTTAGCCCACGATAAGGCCGCGCCAATTGTGGACATGCCTTGTGAATGTGCTCAACTGATTGAACAAAGGTGAGATCTACATCCTTTGTGCCAACACGTTCGCGAATTGAAACAACCATTCCAATGATTTTGGAACGGTTTGCATCAAACACTGCGGCGCCGCTAAAGCCACTGGTGATTGTTCCAGCGTCTTTTAAGATAGACCATCCTGCTGCATCCTGCCCGGCAAGTTGTCCAGATCCGGAAATGCCGGCATCTGTTGCAAACCCGAAGGTATGAACAGTCGGATTTTGCTCTTTGGCTGACTTGAAGTCGTCAGGCCCGTATGGTTTTACCGGAGTTTTGATCCCTTTCGCACATCTCAAAAGGGCAATATCAGCTGTCTTGTGATTGACGCGATCTGCGTCTATGGCAGGTTTTGACCATTCCAGAACAACAGCTTGGTAAACTGTTTCACTATTTACAGCGGGAAGGTCGAAAAAGAAGACTTCGTTTTCATCAGGACGCTCGGGGAAATACTGTCTTTTGCCTCGGCAGTCGTTCAGAACATGGGCGCAAGTAAGAACGCATAGCTCATCCTGTTCAGTGAGAACCAACGTACCCGTTCCGCAAATATTACGCCTTCCGTCAGCTTCAGGAATGCAAGATAGCAGCCGTACAATATTGGCTTGCCAAACCCCCGACATCTGCCCCTCCAGTTTCCTAAAATGCCACCCGAATAAAATCTCGTGATTTAGAAATAACCAGATTGCAGGTTAGTTTAATGCCTCTGTATACGTAAAGTTATATCCTGTTGTGCGTTGCGGGAGGCGTGTGTGGGCGCTTGTTCTTATTGAGGGAAAGGTGTAGTAAAACAATGA
Source organism: Roseibium sediminis (assembly GCF_008711325.1). Classification (GTDB taxonomy): domain Bacteria; phylum Pseudomonadota; class Alphaproteobacteria; order Rhizobiales; family Stappiaceae; genus Roseibium; species Roseibium sediminis. Next base: position 12,845 of record NZ_VXDB01000047.1, on the reverse strand, counting down.
CTTGTCAGATTATGTATTTTTTGATTGAGCAAGGCTTGGAAATTACCAAGAAGTGACTTAGCGTTATTTTTGCTGATATTTTATTTTATGCAGGTGCTGTCATGAGTGGGGGGTGGCAGGAGCCCATTGCACGTCTTCATGTAAGGGCGTCCGGAAAAGAGTTTTGCGGTACGGGGACAATTATTGAAACCCAACAAGACGGGCACGTCTTGCTGACTTGTGCGCACGTCATCAATGCGTGTTTGTCGGTCAAGCCAAACACACTTCGAAGGCATCCAAACTCCTTGGACACCGAGGACCAGGGCAAACCGCTTATCTATTTCTCTTTGCCATTTTGCACGAGTGGAAAGCTATATCGCGCCGAAATAATTGAATGGGCGGGGCCACGCCTGCCGATGGATCTACGTGATCCGACGAATGATGCAAAAACACCGTTTGATCTGGCACTTCTGAAGATACTGGATCCCCTCCCGGCAAAAATGAAAGTGGTAAAGCCCGAACACTTCAAACCGATAACCCCATCCAATTTGAAGGTTACCGCTTTTGGGTATTCGGAGTTTGACGGCAGGTTTGCAAACGGGGTTTTACAGGGGCTTCATGCTGGCGGATGGGCATCTTTCACGCCAGATACCGACATTGAGAGTTTTGTTGTTTCCGGGTTCAGTGGAGGGGCATTTTTCGACAGTCAAAAGCGAATTATTGTCGGTATGGTTGTCGCGCTGGACGACGGCGATAACGGCAAACTCGCATTTGCAATTCCCACCGAACAGATTTGGAGGGCATGTCCGCAGATCGCCAGTCCCTATCGAGGGCTGCGGGATTTCGAGGAAGCTGACGCAGACTTCTTTTTCGGGCGTGACCGGTTCATTGACGAGCTGGTCGAAAAGGCCAAAACGCACCCGATCATTGGAGTGTCAGCTGCATCCGGGGCGGGAAAGTCGTCCGTAATCAAGGCGGGTCTGATCCCGCGTTTACGCCGGGAAGGTAGCTGCATAATTTTGCAAATGCGGCCTGGCAGGGATCCGCAGGCTGCATTGGCAAAGGCACTGTCTGAAGCAAAGCACCCCACCTTTTCACCAATTGAGCTCCTGAAACCTGCAGACAAAATTGATCAAAGGCTACGCGAACAACAAGGGAAAGCAGCAGCTGAGGAGCTAAGAAAGCAAGCCACAGCCATCCTCGAAAGCTATAGCGCGGAGCGCCTTTTCATTTATGTGGATCAGTTTGAAGAACTGTTCACAAACACCGAAAAAGAGGTGGCGACAGGTGACACGAGCAACAAAAAAAACAAGGAAACCGAGTTCCAGGAGGTTGCGTCAGATTTCCGCACATTGATTGCAGAAACAGCGTCTCTGGATTCATTTCCATCGATCCAGTGGTGCTATTCCATAAGGGCTGATTTTCAGGACAAGCTGATCCCGCACCGGTCTTTCATTGATTGTCGGGCCGATGGCGAAGTGTCCTTGTCCAACATGACGCGTCAGGAATTGTGTGACGCAATCCGGAAGCCCGCGGAAGCCCTCAAGGTGCCCTTCAGGCACCATCCGGCATCTGGAGAGAACCTTGTTGATCGATTGGCAGATGACGCTGGCAAGGAGGACGGTGGCCTGCCGCTGCTGCAACATGTTCTGCAACTGTTGTGGCACGATATGAAAGATCGTTCACTTTCACACGAAAGCTACGAGGAATTGGGCGAGCTTGGCGGCGCATTGAACCGATATGCAGACGGGTTCGTGGCTAAAAATTTCAAGAAAGACAACGATGGGCTCTTGTTACGAAAGCTTTTTTTTCGCCTGATCGAGCCAGGTGAGACAGGCGGAGCAACAAGGCGCGTTGTCAGCCGTCACGAACTGGATGACGAAGAGCTTTGGTCCGCTGCATGCAAGCTAGCACAGGCCCGGCTTTTGATAATTCGCGGAGCTTCCGCATTGTCAGATGTTGGAGATCGGTCCACCGGCAGTGTTTCGGCCGATCAAACTGTTGAAGTCGCCCATGAAGCGCTTCTTTCTCATTGGAGACAGTTGCGGGACTGGGTCGACCAGAACAGAAACTTTACCCAATGGGCGAAACGGCTGCGAAATGATGCGGCGCTCTATTACGACAAAAAACGAGATGATGGGTATGTGTTGAAGGGGGGGCCTTTACAGGAATCCTTGCGAAGGCTGGAGGATTGGCGGGCATTTTTGAACAATCAAGAAATTGAGTTCATCGAAACCTCCCGTGATGTGGATAATGCCGAAAATGAAAAGAACAGAAAACGCGACCGTTGGCTGCACAGGCTCGGCATCGGCCTGACCGTTGTGCTGGCGGTTGCGCTGACAGGGGCGACTTGGGGGCTAGCAGAACTTTCGCGTAAGGAGCAGGCCGCCGTTTTGGCAGAAAAAACTGCAGTAGAGGCGAGGGACGAAGCCGTAAATGCAAAACGATCCGCGGAAGCCCAACGTATTGCCGCTGAAGCCCAAAAAGCGTTCGCAGAGAGGGAAAGAGCGCGCGCTGAAGAACTCGCCATAGATGCGCTTCAGTCCGCTGCACTTGCTGAGGTTGAGAAGAATAAGGCTGAAAAAGCGCGAGCGGAAGCTGATGCTGAAAAGCAAAGATCGGAAATAAAGGCGTCCATATTTGCAGCGGCCATTGCAGATCAGTTGCTTACTCAATCGAGAAATTTTGATGCAATCAGATTGTTGAAAGGCGTTGTCCCTCGATATTTTAATACCGAGCACGCACAGAAAAAGAGCATTGCGCTGAACGCACTAAGCGGCGCTTACCAATCCTTGCATGCCAGTCCTAGTATTCTCCGTGGGCATAAGGGCGGCGTTATTCATGGTGTATTTTCTTCGAACGGTGCGCGCATATTAACTGTCGGTGATGATGAAAGAGGCAGACTTTGGGATGTCGATACGGGTAGAGAATTGGCAGTTCTAAGTGGTCACGGAGGCCGGGTTTTCCGTGGCGAGTTTTCTCCTGACGGGAAGCATATTTTGACTGTGTCTGCGGATTTTTCCGGCAGGTTGTGGAACGCTGAAACTGGTATCGAGATAGTCACTCTTCGCGGGCATGTTCGCTCGGTGCTACATGGCACTTTCTCTCCTGATGGGAAGCGTGTGCTCACGGTATCGAAAGACGGCACTGGTAGGTTGTGGAATGCTGAAACGGGTGTCGAGGAAGCCGTTCTCGCCGGACACGGTGACGAAGTGCTGCACGGTGCATACTCACCCGATGGCAAGAGCGTGCTGACGGTGTCAAGAGATGGCACCGGCCGACTCTGGAATGCTGAAACGGGTGCTGGGAAAGCCGTTCTCACCGGGCATGGTGCCGATGTGCTACATGGCACTTTCTCTCCTGATGGGAAGAGCGTGCTGACGGTGTCAAGAGATGGCACTGGCCGACTCTGGAATGCTGAAACGGGTGCTGGGAAAGCCATTCTCACCGGGCATGTTCGCTCGGTGCTACATGGCACTTTCTCTCCTGATGGGAAGCGTGTGCTCACGGTATCGAAAGACGGCACTGGTAGGTTGTGGAATGCTGAAACGGGTGTCGAGGAAGCCGTTCTCGCCGGACACGGTGACGAAGTGCTGCACGGTGCATACTCACCCCATGGCAAGAGCGTGCTGACGGTGTCAAGAGATGGCACTGGCCGACTCTGGAATGCTGAGACGGGTGCTGGGAAAGCCGTTCTCACCGGGCATGGTGCCGATGTGCTACATGGCGCTTTCTCTCCTGATGGAAGGCGCGTCCTGACCGTGAGCTATGATGAGGCGGCTCGACTCTGGGATGCGCAAAGTGGACGCGATACGGCGGTTTATACTGTTGAACCCTTAGGGTTACATAGCAGTTCGTTTTCTCCAGACGGGGAGCGCGTCTTGACAGTATCTTTCAGAGGAACAGGCCAATTATGGAATGTTGAAACCGGTATCGAGGAAACCGTTTTTCGCGGGCCTCATACCGTCGATATGCATGGTACATTTTCACCTGATGGGAAGCGTGTGCTCACGGTATCGAAAGACGGCACTGGTTGGTTGTGGAATGCTGAAACGGGTGTCGAGGAAGCCGTTCTCACCGGGCATGGTGCCGATGTGCTACATGGCACTTTCTCTCCCGATGGCAAGAGCGTGCTGACGGTGTCAAGAGATGGCACTGGCCGACTCTGGAATGCTGAAACGGGTGCTGGGAAAGCCGTTCTCACTGGGCATGGTGCCGATGTGCTGCATGGTACATTTTCACCTGATGGCAAGCGCGTGCTCACGGTTTCAAAAGATGGCACTGGCCGACTATGGAATGCTGAAACTGGTGTCGAAGAAGCGGTTCTCAGCCATCACTTAAGCCCAGTTTTTCATTGTGAGTTTTCTGCCGACGGGGCTATTATATTTACGTTATCAGCCAATGGGTACGCACAAATTTGGGATGCTGCTACAGCTCGCGAGATCATTGTAATTAAAAGCTCAGTTTCTTTGCATGGCTCTCTCTCTCCCGACGGAAAATTTGCGTTCACGTTGCCTGTCATGTCTTCTGCAGGCACATTGTGGGACACGGGTACTGGTCGTCAAATAGCGATTCTCCTAGGCCATAAGGACATAATTTCCCATGGAGTATATTCTCCAGACGGGAAACGGATTTTGACCGGCTCTGTCGACAAGACAGCACGCCTTTGGGACAGTAGAACGGGTCTTGAGTTAGCTGTTCTTCGCGGTCATGAGGATACTGTAACACATGTAGCGTTCTCTCCGGATGGAACACGTGCTCTGACGACTTCTGCGGATGGTACTACCCGGTTGTGGAACATCGTTCCGGTCCTGAACGAACAAATTGAAGACAAAGACAGTTTCGTTGTTCAGCCACCAGTCTCGCAGGCTTTGCTGGACCAGGTTTTTGAGCGCATTCCTGGCCAGCTTACCTGTGCCCAGCGCCGCGAAATTCTCAAAGAAACAGAGTGTCAGTGATCCGGGAGACGAGCGCTGGTAATGGACTAATTTGAGTGAGAGGTTTTGGGCCGGTTCTGATGTCCAATGATGCAATCGACTACACAGTGCTGATTGAATGCGGCGGAGGAAGGGGGACCGGTTTTCCGGTTGCACCCGGCCTAATCATGACTGCCGGGCATGTGGTCGCGGTCGTTTGCGAGGTAGAGCAGAGGGGGCAGGTCTTCGGTGAAATTAGCTTGTGTTGGTGGTATTCAAACAGGGAAGACCATGGCCATATATTACAAGCAAATGAAGTGACACAGTCCTATAAGCCGCATCGTGTCGCTGACTACCAGGCAGGTGATCGTGGGGTCGTCTGGCTGGACAAGGATCTGGACGTGGCATTGATCGCGTGTAGCGACTCCCTGCTACCGGCAGATATCGCACCGGTAAGGCTGAACGAGGCTATTCCCAATTCCGGCAGCCAGTTTACGTGTGTTGGTTTTCCAAGGATTGCAAATCGGGATGGGCAAAAGCCGAGGGGTATAGCGGTTGCGGGGTCAATAAATCCACTTCATGAAAAACGGTTTGAAGCAGATATCACCTCTCCACAAGCGCTTGTTCGTAGTCCAAGCGAGCAACATGCCGGATACGTGCAAAAGCCGTTTGCGGGTATTTCCGGTGCAGCTGTTCAACATGAAGGAAGGGTTATTGGCCTCATCCGGAGCAACATCCGATACGGCGAGTCTCATCGGCTGGTTACGTCTTCCATCGCTCAAATTCTTGAAGCGATAAAGCGAGATTACAACGCGGGCAAGATAGCGGATGAAATCTATCTGAAACTCTTTCCCGAACAAGATGACTCAAAGCGACTGCTAAGCGACTTGAGGCAGCTTTACACTGGATTTGGCAGCCGTGAACGCCGCCAGTTGGCGAAGCACCTCGTCAACGAAGACGCAGACCTCGACGCATCAGAATTTGCCGGAAGCATCATTGATATTGACCCGCAAAACCTGGCCGAGCGCCTGCGCAGCCTCTATGCCGAAACGCCCGCAAACGGGCCGCTTGTCGATGCAGGAAAGCGGATAGCAAATGTGATTTTCCCGGCGCGGATCTTTGCCGAAGAAATCAGGGAAATTCGGGAGCGACGCGTCTTTTCCGATCATAATTTTCTGGATCCTGGAATTTATCTTGAAGCATCCGCCGAACTCATTGCTGCCGGTCTTGAGGGGCGCCCCATCGAATTGAAACACACTACTGATAACCGGCTTGTAGGCACTGCCTGCTGCGAATGGCCACCTGAACACGGCATGCAGTTCGAGGAGCAGGCAAACAGCCTCATCGGCGACATGGGAGCCATGGAGGGAGAGGACATCGCGTTTTGTATCAGCAAGTCTGCCAATAAGAGGCTGGTAAACAGTTATATTGAGCGAGACGGCGACAAGACCTACCGCGATCGCTTTTGTCAGGCGGTCGATCGGCGAATGAAAACAGATCAAAGAGCACCGGGGCACAGACAGCCTTACCTTTTGATCGACAAGTCCAGTGCTTCCGAAGACCGCCTTTCGCAGTGGCAGGATCAGGCTACGCGGATCAACTGGATGGATTTCTACGTTGTCGACCCGGAAAAGGAATTCGATGACGATGACAGGCTCCAACCCATCTACGTCTCAATGATTTACGAAAAGTCGACATCATGATCCAGTTCAGCCCACCGCCAGATCAACCGGTCTATTTCAACAACAGAACAAGCTCCTACTACGTTCCAAATGCTCATGTCTTCGAGCCACGCGACATCGCGGCCGTTCAAGCTGCATTGAGTACCCGTCGGCCCTTGTTGCTGCGCGGCGAACCTGGTGTCGGCAAGTCTCAACTTGCCATGGCCGCTGCAATTGTGTTGCGCCGTGTTTACGTTCAACATGTGGTGAATGCGCTAACCGAGCCGAATGACATTCTTTGGCATGAAGATGCTGTAAGGAGACTGGCGGACGCGCAGATTTTCAATGCATATGGACAAGGTCCGGGCACCATTTCGCCTTCATCAGAAATAGCGGCATGCGATCCTCGTGTCCGCAACAACTATATTGCGCCGGGTGCGCTTTGGTGGGCTTTTGACTGGGAGACCGCGAAAGATCAGGCGACAAAGTCTGCAGTTGCTGAGCTCGATCCACCCACAAAAGAGTGTTCGCCGCAAAATGGCGTCGTCATCTTGATCGACGAAATCGACAAGGCCGGGGCCGAGGTTCCCAACAGCCTTCTCGAAGCATTCGGCTCACGGCAGTTCTTTGTCCCCGGTCGCGATAGCCCGGTAAAAACCAGCGAAGAAACGTGGCCTCTCGTGATCATCACCACGAATGAGGAGAGGATCCTGCCAAACGCATTCCTGCGCCGCTGTGTGGTTCATGACATCAAACTGCCTGATGACCCGCAAAAACTGAAATCTTATCTGGTTCAGCGGGCTGGAGCTCATTTCGGTTCGGTAACCGATCGAAACGAGGCCTATGAGGCCGCGGCAGAAATGCTGATTGAGGACCGGGTTCTGGCAAAGTCCAAGCAATGGGAACCGCTTCCCGGCCTTGCGGAATATCTCGACCTCCTGCGTGCTGTGGAAGATATCAGCTTCGGCGATGCGATGGAGCAGGTGCGGAAACTGGAGCAGTTGAAGGACTTTTTCTACCGAAAGCACCCGGAATCGAAAGACGGCTAATAAAATGATCGAAGCCGAGAAAAAGAACGGTAGGCAGGGATTGTCTCAGCGAAGCCGCGCTGATCTGGTGCGCATCGGGGCTGCTGGCGAAGATTTGCAAGAAGATGGTATCACGTTGGTTGCCGAAGCGTTGGGGTTTGGGTGGCACCCCAGAAAGGGCCCGAAACCGCCAGGACCATACGAAAGCCGCGAACCGGATCAATCCGATAAAGAAATAGGCTCGACGGAAAGCGCTGTTGCATCAAACCAAACACTTGCTCCGATACCATTTTGGGTGCCGTCGCATTTTTTGCCGATCGAAAATAAGAAGAAGAAAAAAGAAGACACAAGGGAATTGGAGGAGAGCCAGACCGGGCCGGTTTTCTGGGAAAACAGGCCAAAGACGCCTCCCGAACGGCAAATGCTTGCCAATCCAGCTGTCTTGATACCGGAGCTGCAAAAAAGACTTACGGTTCAGGGAAAGTCTTTAAAGCCTGATGTGAAAAAGACCGTGCGCTTGCTGGCTCAAAGTCGCGCGATGGATAAAATTCCCCGAAAGCAAAGATCAGCCCCACCCCAGACAATTCAGGTTGTCTTTGATCGAAGCAGACATCTTGTGCCGATCTGGGAAGATCAGCTTCATGTTATGACCATGTTGCAGGTGGCCTTGCCCCAAGCCGAAATCATTCCCTACGTATTCAATGAAAAATCCGGGAAGATTTCGCCGGTCAATGGCGAAAACCGACAACTTGGGGGACCAAGGCCAGAGCTGGGGCCGCTTCTGCTACTCGGTGATCTTGGAAAGCTCGGGCCAGTGCTATCGCCAGCAAGGAAGATGTGGAACCGACTTGGCGAGAAGTTCATCAAGGCCGAACAGGCCACAGTGGTGGTTTATCCCGGGTTCCTTTCCGACCTGTCCGATAAAGAACAGCGGATTTGGTCCGCAATCTCCTGGGAAATGCGTTCGGGAAGTAGGAGAACGGATCAAAACTGGCAGCAGGCGCTTGAAAAGCTCGTCAAACTGGCATCGCCTGCCATTCGCGTTGAAGTCGGACTGTTGAGGCTGCTGCGAACGTCTTTTTTTCCACAAAGTGGAGTCGGATTGGAAATTGCTTTTTGGCAGCATGATGCATTGTCCGGCCGCTCGCTGGACGCAGCCTCCTTTTCCAAAACAGCCGCGAAATACTATCGCAATCGATTTGCCAGACTGGATCAACGCGAGCAATGCAGAGCATTCGAATGCATCAGGCTTTGGCGGCATCGGTTGCCCGATGAAATCTACTTTGAAGAGCTTCTCGGCCTGCCAGAGAAAACAAAGGCCGTATTATCGGAAAAGGACCAGAACTACGGGAGTGACCTTGAAACCGCTCGCAGCTTCTTTGAGCACATGGCGACGACAGCAACAGATCAATCGGGTGAAAATGGCCGACGGCAACGCGCTTGGTTATCAGGCGTCAGCGACCGTATTTCCAGTCATGCCTTGGAATGTGAGACGTCACTCAGAAATGCCATAACGAGTGTTCGGCGGATCTATGACCCAGGCTGGATACCCCCGGTCGCTCCCGCCAAAATCGTTAGGTCAGATGTGGATGTGGGGCATGTGCACTTGCGCTTGGGCGAACAAGGGTTCGTCGTCGATGCTTCCATGGACAACCCCGATCAAGAGCCCGGCAGCCCCCTCATAACCCTTCCCAGCAGGAATGGTGTCGTGGACCTGTCTGACTGGCGGGCGGCGGAGATGTTTCCGGCAGATCAGTTCTGGGAAGCAGGGATTGCACCGAATTGGGCAGATGACTGGGGCGTGGATGCATTCGGGGCATGGGCCACTATTTCGGTCATCGGCCACAATCTTGAAACAAGCGAAGACGGACTTACCCTCTCAAACGAGGTTCGGCGCGTCACTCAAAAACTGCGCTGGATACCGCAAGGTCAGTTCGTGATGGGCTCACCAGAAGATGAACCTGGCCGGTACGATGATGAGGGGCCGAGGCATGAGCGGACCATCGAGCATGGCTTCTGGCTGTTTGACACGCCGGTTACTCAAGCGCTTTGGGGCGCCGTGATGGAGGCGAATCCAAGTGAGTTTCTGCATCCTGACAGGCCGGTGGACTCCGTGTCCTTTGAAGATGTTCTCGCGTTTATCACGCGGTTGAATGAACATTTGCCCGGCTTAAACCTTGGCCTTCCAAGTGAGGCAGAGTGGGAATATGCGTGCCGCGGTGGGACGAAAACGGCGACCTATGCCGGGCAAATGGAGATTTTGGGAGCGCACAATGCGCCCATATTGGATGAGATTGCCTGGTATGCGGGCAACAGTGGGCGCGGCTATGATTTGGCAGAAGGTTTTGACACCTCCGATTGGAGTGAAAAGCAGTATCCGGAGGATCAAAAGGCGGGAACCCGGATTGTTGGTTTGAAACATCCAAATGCCTTTGGGCTTTACGACATGCTGGGCAACGTGTGGGAATGGTGCCTTGACGAGTGGCATGACACTTATGAGGGCGCGCCAAGTGATGGGTCGGCTCGGGAAGGCGATGCATCAAGACACGATCGTGAAGGCCGCGAGGACCGGGTGATCCGGGGCGGTTCCTGGTACGACCTCGCGCGGGATGTGCGCGCTGCGTATCGCAACGGGTTCGAGCCGTCGTACCGGTACGACGATCTCGGTTTCCGCTGTGCCGGAGGTCGGGTTGAGCCAGGCAAGCCGGTGGCGCGGAGCGCCAGGGTAAGTGCGGAGCCCGGCAAGCCTCGTTCGGTGACACGCGAGCGGAGCCGCGTGGAGCAGGGCGCGGCGCAGACGGGTGGGCTTTCGGGTGGTGATACAACCATGCGCAGTGGTGCGGTGGTAGACCCTTCCAAACCGCAAGCCATAATCCCGCTGGAAAACGGTGTTCCAAACCGCCGCATGCAGATCCGCACGGACAAGGCAGTGTTAACGCTTGAGCCGATGACCAAGCCGGACTGGGCTCATGCTATTGGTCGTGACCGGTTCGGACTTTATGCGGACTTTAAGATCGAAACTGTCCGACAAAGGCTTCGCTGGATCCCGCCGGGCCAGTTCATGATGGGAACACCTGAGGATAAGCCGGGTAGATTTAACTCGGAAGGTCCGCAGCACGAAGTGACGATTGCTCAGGGGTTCTGGCTGTTCGATACGCCCGTGACGCAAGACCTGTGGGATGTTCTGATGGGACAGAACCCGAGCAGATTTCAACATCCAAGGCGGCCCGTTGAACAAGTGGATTGGAAAATGGCGCGTGACTTCGCGACTGCACTAACGGCGCAGATCCCGGATTTGAGTTTCGAATTGCCAAGTGAGGCAGAGTGGGAATACGCGTGCCGCGGTTGGACGCAAACGGCAACCTATGCCGGGCAAATGGAGATTTTGGGAGAGCGCAATGCGCCCATATTGGATGAGATTGCCTGGTATGGGGGCAACAGTGGGCGCGGCTATGATTTGGCAGAAGGTTTTGACACCTCCGGTTGGGATGAAAAGCAGTATCCGGAGGATCAAAAGGCGGGCACCCGGATTGTTGGTTTGAAACGTCCAAATGCTTTTGGCCTTTATGACATGCTGGGCAACGTGTGGGAATGGTGCCTTGACGAGTGGCATGGCACTTATGAGGGCGCGCCAAGCGACGGTTCGGCTTGGCAAGGTGATGGATCAAGCCACGATAGTGAAGGCCGCGTGCGCCGGGTGATCCGGGGCGGTTCCTGGGACGACTACGCGCAGGGTGTGCGCGCTGCGTTTCGCTACTGGATCGAGCCGTCGGGCCGGGACTTCAATCTCGGCTTCCGCTGTGCCGGACGGTCGGTTGAGCTCAGGCAGGCGGCGCGGAGCGCCGGAGGCGGGCTGGCCGGTGACGCGCGTGCGGAGCCGCGCGGATCAGGCCAGACCAGCACGGAAAGGGCAGAGGGAAGTATCAGGGGGCGTATCAAACGGCCATTTCCCAAGCATAGGAGATAGTGATTCCAGGCAAGACAACGACCGTTGGGATGATCCCAACAATCCGTCAGACCTTGGACCAGAAACCGCATGAAAACAGGAACACAGATGTCTGATGCCACCGGGTCTGAAAATCTGATTCAAGCACCATTTGAATATGAGGGGCAATGGATTGAGCCAGCTCGCCATCCCCTTGAAACAGGGCTCCCGCCATCTTGGGCCAGCGGTTGGGGCCAAGATGAATTTGGTGTCTTTGCCGAGCTTACTGTTGTCGATGTCACCCAGAAACTTCGCTGGATCCCGCCCGGAAAGTTCCTGATGGGATCACCTGAGGATGAGTCGGGCCGATGGGCTGACGAAGGTCCCCAGCATGACCGAACCATTGAACATGGATTTTGGCTCTTTGATACACCGGTCACCCAGGCTTTGTGGGTGGCCGTTATGGATAATAATCCCAGTCATTTTGAAGGCCCTGAACGGCCGGTCGAATCGGTATCATGGAAGGACGCGCAAGAATTTTGCACGCGCATGAATAATCTGGTGTCCGGGTTGAGCCTTCGACTACCAAGTGAAGCAGAGTGGGAATATGCCTGCCGGGCCGGGACCAGTGAAGCAACTTATGCCGGATCACTCTCCTTCGAGGATAAAAAGGTGGACCGGGCACTTCTTGACCGAATTGCTTGGTACTCCGAAAATGCGGGCGGTCAGACCCAATCCATTGGAGGCAAAAAGCCAAACGATTTTGGCCTATATGACATGCTGGGCAATGTATTGGAATGGTGCGCCGATGAATGGCATGACAGCTTTGAGGCCGCGCCAAGCGATGCCTCAGCTTGGCAAGATATATTTTCAGACCTCCGCCGCGTGCTCCGGGTGTTCCGGGGCGGTTCCTGGGGCGACGACGCCCGGGACGTGCGCGCTGCTTATCGCAGCAGGTTCGGGCCGTCGCTTCGGAACGGCAATCTCGGTTTCCGCTGTGCCGGAGGTCCAGTTGAGCTCAGGCAGGCGGCGCGGAGCGCCGGAAATGCGGAAGAGATCTCATAGGCTTGAACCGGGACGGTTCAAACAATGGGATCGAGAGGCGCGGTACTCGGGCTTTCGCTCCTTTTTTCTTATCTCATCTCAAGAATTTGCCTCGCCAGTGCGCGCCGTTCAGCTGGTGCATTTTGATATAGCTCCACAAAGCTATCGTGTTCGGATAATTTCGGCCTTAAGCGCATTGCCTCGATGAGCTCCTGGCGGCGTTTGTCATCCAACTGACCATAGTGCTCCTCGGTTGTTCGCATATGCTCGTGACCTAGATTCTGGCTGAGGG
>NZ_VXDB01000046.1 GCF_008711325.1 Roseibium sediminis | reverse complement strand
AAGCCAGTGAATCAGAAATCATCCAACAGCGCGAGGTTTTTGCGGGTGTCCAGCTCAGCCTCGGAGAGCGCCAGCATAGTTTCCCGCAGATGGGTTTTATCTATCATTATATTTTCTCTAGGTTTTTGGAATTGTTCCGACCCCAACAACGGCCAAGCCCGCAAACTTGACAGATAGGTGCGAAAGTGATCGGAAATGCCCCCTTAACCTAGTCGCTCTGCGCAACTCTCTCTAGGGCAACAGCATCAACAAATTCGTGAACTGAAACAGACTTTCATTTTTAGACCCATTGTCGACGCGCTCGGCGATCTGCTTCGAGCCAGTCGTTCGTCAGGCGTCCACTGCCTGCAACAGGGGAATCCATTGCCCGCGCGCCTCCGCAGAGCGTGCATCAGAGGTATCAAAGATGGAGGTTCCATCGCAGGCATGGCGGGCATAAACAACGCGGTCGGCGATACGGCCCAGCACAGGATAGCCTTTTGCAGCAAACATCTGCTCCAGTTCAGCCAATTGTCCGGAACTGCGATTGACCCGATTGGCAATCACATGAATGTCGGCTTTGCCTTTGCGCACGCGCTTGATCTCGGAAATCCGATCCAGAAACTTCAGCGTGGCGTTCCAATCGAAGACGGACGGCAGCACGGGAACGACAATATCAGACGCTTCTGCAATCAGGGTCTTGGCATGGTCGGTATTCAGACCACCCGGCCCGTCAATGACGATGGTATCCAGATCATCTGTCCCCGCTCCGATTGATCCTGCCTTGGTCCAGTTCAGAGGCATGATCCTGCGGCTTTTGTCAGGCCGACGTTTCAGCCACCCCAGGCTGGATTTCTGCCGATCGGCATCTGCCAACGCAACATCCTCACCGCGAGCAGCAAAGGCTGCAGCAAGATTCGTTGCAATTGTCGTCTTGCCGCATCCGCCCTTTGCATTCAAAACGAGAATTCTTCGCATCCCCACACCCCGTTTTTCCGACAAACGCTCCCAATTTGCGCAAGTCTGAAGCAGAATAGGTGCACATTTTGCGCTTCATCAAGGCCCATAACCGTAATTGTTGCCATTTCGTGGCGACAACGAAATCCGATTAGGGTATAGCTCCTGCTCACCATGGATGTGATTACAAAGACCTCAGATCTCGCCGCTGCCTGCAAGCGTCTTTCCGCACACGATTACGTGACGGTCGACACCGAATTTTTGCGGGAGTCAACTTTCTGGCCCAAGTTGTGCGTCATTCAGATGGCAGGCCCGGACATGGCCTTCATCGTGGATGCGCTGGCCCCCGGCCTGTCGCTCGATCCGTTCTTCGAACTGATGGGTGATACGAGCGTGATAAAGGTATTTCACGCCGCCCGGCAGGACATCGAGATCGTCTTTCATCTTGGAAAACTCATCCCCGCCCCGCTGTTTGATACGCAGGTCGCGGCAATGGTCTGCGGCTTCGGCGATTCCATTTCCTATGACCAGCTCGTCTACAAGGTCACGGGAGCAAAGATCGACAAGTCTTCCCGTTTCACAGACTGGGCACGCCGACCGTTGACCAGCAAGCAGCTGGAATATGCGCTGGCGGATGTGACCCATCTGCGCGATGCCTACCAGTTCCTGAAGGCAAATCTGGCTGAACAGAACCGCACAAACTGGGTGCAGGACGAGATGAAGATCCTGTCGTCCGAAGGCACCTACCGGACCGATCCGGAAAACGCCTGGCAACGGCTGAAGATGCGCGTCCGCAAGCCGATCGAGCTGGCCGTGATGATGGAAGTTGCCGCCTGGCGTGAACGCGAGGCCCAGTCGCGCGATGTTCCGCGCAACCGCGTGATCAAGGACGACGCGATCTACGAAATTGCTTCCCAGCAGCCGGACACGCAGGAAGCCCTTTCGCGTCTTCGCACCATCCCGAAGGGATTTGAGCGCTCACGCGCAGGCGATGAAATCATGAAGGCCGTTCAGCGTGCCAAGGCGCTGCCGAAAGACAAGATGCCGCGCCTGCCCAAGGGCAAACCGGCACCGGACGGATCCGCAGCAGCTGTGGACCTCTTGAAGGTCCTCCTGAAACTGGTCAGCGAAGCTCATGGCGTTGCGGCAAAGGTCATTGCGACGGTCGATGATCTTGAAAAGATTGCAGCAGACGACAACGCCGATGTCGCCGCCCTTCAGGGCTGGCGCCGGGAGTTGTTCGGGGACGTCGCCCTGAAGCTTAAGCGCGGCGATGTCGCCCTTGCCTTCCAGGGTCGACAGATAGTCGCGATCGAGCAAACTGCAAAGCCGGAAGATGACACGGCTGACGACGAAAAGGTAACTCAAGCCGCCGAATAGGCTTGAGACTTCCTTTGGACATTCAGAAAGCGCGCAATGGATACATGCGTGTCCACCGAGCTGTCATCGCCGAGACTACCCCTCGATCACAACCCGCGCGTCGTTTGCCTTGACCACCTTGGCAAATTGGGACAGGCGCTTGCGCAGCCGTTCGCCATCAAAAGGCTCAAGTTGCCCCGGAAGCGACAGGACGATGTCGTTTTCGATCTTGCGCAGCGAAATCAGAGGCAGGTTGCCAGCCATCGACGCGCTGAGAAGAGACGCGACCCGAAGCACCGCACCAAGTATCTTCGCGCGTACCTTCAGCCTGTCTGTGAAAAGCTGGCGGATAACCGTCGAAAGCGCTCCTTCGCCAAGCCCCTGATGGCGGTAGAACACGGCGGCCGCAAGATAGGCGCGGCCTGCATGATCGAGGCCCACAAAGGCCGCGTTTGAAATGATGTTCAGGCTCTGCTCGCCGCGATAGTCAGGATGCGCCCGCCAGCCGATATCGGACAAGAGACACGCCGCATGCCGAAGCCTGCGCTCATAGTCGGTCTCGGTGACATCCAGTTCCGCAAAGATCGCATCCGTCCAGGTAATCAGCTCTTCGCAGTGCTTGGGTGATCGGGCCCGCAACATGCACAACTCACGCGCCGCCTCGATGACCGGATCCTGCGCCTGAATATCCTCTGGCAGATGCTCGTGCAGCAACCCTTCGCGCACACCGGTCGCAGAAAACACGACCCGGTCCGCTTTCATGGACTTGAGTACCTGTTCAAGGACCACAGCTCCAAACGGCACCAGACCACGGCGCTGCTTTGACACCGCGTCTGCATTCTTGACCCCGTCAAGATCCGCCGTCTGAATGGAGCGGCAAAAGGCGATCGCTTCTTCCGCCGGAACTTCATAATTGTGCATCACATGAAGCGGATAGTTGTTCTGCTCCAGATGCAGGCGGCCAAGGGATCGCCACGTCCCGCCAACCGCAAAGAACGTGCGTTCGCCATTTGCCATGGTCGGCCAGACGAAATCGCGAAGGCAATCCTCCGTGATGGACCGTGCCTTGTCGATCTTGTTGTCAGCCATTTCGCACAAACGAAGACCGCCAAGCGGGAACGTTGCCCCCTGCCCCGGGTTCTTGCCATTGACTTCGACCAGCTCAAGGCTGCCGCCGCCCAGATCACCCACGACACCGCGCGGCTTCCAGAAACCGGCAATCACGCCCAGCGCCGAATAATGCGCCTCTTCGCCGCCATCCAGAATACGGACCGGCACACCGAGGATCTCCTCGGCATTTTGAACAAACTGCGCTCCATTGCTGGCATCGCGCACCGCCGCCGTCGCAATCACATAGGTGTCTTTCACCCCAATATGCTTGCTCAACGCATGAAACCGCTTGAAGGCAGACAAGGCCCGCGCGACGGAATCGTCAGCCAGCTTGCCTGTTGCCGCCACGCCCTTGCCAAGACCCGCGAGGGTCTTTTCATTGAACAGCATGGTCGGCGTTCGTGCCTCGCGTTCATAAACCACGAGACGAACCGAGTTGGACCCGATATCGACGACCGCAATAGGGCCGGTACCGTTCAATCGACCACGGCTCGGTTCTTGGGAAGCTACCATATCAACCCCGTTTCGGGCGTTTGGAGAACGGCCGGGGCCGATCACTCTTCAACGACTTGCCGCGTCCGGACAAAGACGGGTTGGTCATGAAATACTTGTGCGCATTGAAGGGTTCTTCGCTGGCATTCGGCATGATCCGTTCGTGAGCCCCGTTAGGCAGGATGCGCCAGCTTTGCTGATTGTCCTTCAAGTTGGCAACCATGATCTGATCCAGAACCTGCTCATGCACAGTTGCCGTCAACAGCGGCGTGAGAACCTCCACCCGCCGATCAATGTTGCGCGGCATCAGATCGGCCGATCCGATATATACATGCGCATTGGGGGACGGAAGCCCATGTCCGTTGCCAAAGCAAAAAATTCGTGAATGTTCGAGAAACCGCCCAACGATTGATTTCACACGGATATTTTCAGAAAGCTCCGGAATTCCGGGCCTCAGGCAACAAATACCGCGAATGATCAGGTCAACCTGAACGCCTGCGCAGCTCGCCTCATAAAGCGCATCGATGATCTCCGGATCGACCAGCGAGTTCATCTTCATCCAGATCTGCGCGGGCCGACCCGCCTTTGCATGCTCGATTTCAGCCCGCGTGAGGGCAAGCATCTTGTCGCGCAGGTTCACTGGCGACACCATCAGGTGTTTCAGTTCCCCCGGTTCCGCATATCCGGTGATGTAGTTGAAGACACGTGCGGCATCGCGCGCTATCTCCGGATCATCGGTAAAGAACGACAAATCCTCATAGATCCGTGCCGTTATCGGGTGATAATTGCCTGTCCCGATGTGGCAGTAGGTCTTCAGCTGACCATGCTCGCGCTTGACCACCATGGAAAGCTTGGAGTGGGTTTTCAGCTCAATGAAGCCAAAAACAACTTGAACCCCGGCACGCTCCAGATCGCGCGCCCACTTGATATTCGCTTCCTCGTCAAACCGCGCTTTCAGTTCAACAAGAGCCGTAACGGACTTGCCCGCCTCCGCGGCCTCGGCCAGTGCCTTCACGATCGGCGAATTGTTGGAAGTCCGGTAGAGCGTTTGCTTGATTGCCACCACATCCGGATCGCGCGCGGCCTGCCTCAGATACTGAACCACCACGTCGAAGGATTCATACGGGTGGTGGACGATGATGTCCTTCTGCTGAATGGCCGCGAAGCAGTTTCCGCCATGCTCACGAATGCGTTCCGGGAACCGGGCTGTGTACGGGTCGAATTTCAGGTCCTTGCGTTCAAGGTCAACCAGCTGGGAGAGGTTGTTGAGTGCCAGAAGGCCGTCGGCCTGAAAAGTCTCCTCTTCACCGACATTCAACGCATCTGCCACGAATTCCTGCAGGGCATGGGGCGTAGTGTCCTGAATTTCCAGACGGATTACCGAACCGCGGCGCCGACGCTTCAGCGCGCTTTCGAACAGGCGCACCAGATCTTCGGCTTCTTCCTCAATCTCGATATCGCTGTCGCGGATGATGCGGAATGCACCCTGCCCGCGAATTTCATGACCGGGAAACAGCCGGTCGATGAAAAGACCGACGGTTCGCTCCACCGCAATGAACCGCGCAGCCCCCTTGGGGCCGTCCGGCAGTCGCACAAAGCGGTCGAGCTGGGAAGGAATGCGCAACAAGGCAATCCGCTCCGGACCACCACGGAACGGGACGAGTTCAAAGACAATGGAAAAACCGAGATTTGGAATGAACGGAAACGGGTGCGCCGGATCAATGGCCAGCGGCGTCAGAACCGGGAAAATATAGGACAGGAAGTATTCTTCCAACCACGCCAGCTCTTCCTTGCTGAGATCCTGTGTGCGGACCGTCTCAATCCCGTGGCTGGCAATCTCTGAGCGCAGCTCCCGCCACATCTGTTGCTGTGTTGCCTGAAGTGTGCTGACAGCTGCGCCGATCCGTTGCAGCTGCTCGCCTGCCGTCAGTCCATCATCGGAGAGTTCCGCAACCGCTGCCCGCTGGTGCCCCATGAGCCCGGCGACCCGGACCATGAAGAATTCATCGAGATTGTTGGCAGAAATGGAGAGAAAGCGAAGGCGCTCAAGCAGCGGGTGGTTCCGGTTCATGGATTCTTCCAGAACCCGGTGATTGAACTGGAGCCATGACAGCTCCCGGTTCATGAACCGCGCCGGAGAATTCCGCAGGTCCGCTCCGCTTGCAAACACATCATTCGTGACAGAAATCGGTGCCTTTGTCGCAGCTTCGAATGCTTCGGTCAGATCGATGGTCTCGTTCATGGTCCCTCTGCAGTTTTCTGCCCAGCTTGCCTGTACCGAAATCCCGCCTCGGGATCCTATACCTGCGGTCGCGGTGCCAACCTACGGCAACTATTGTTGCCAGCTTATTACCCCGCCTGCACGCGATCCAGCACTCTGCCCGCCAATTGCTTGGTTATTTTGACGCGCCCGGCCAATGCTTCCCGGTCGATGGCATCGACAGCTGCATTGGCTACTCCAAGAGAACGCTCCATTCGAACGACCAGATAGTCGATCACTCCCATGTCGACAGCAAGCTGCCGGTCGGCGAAAAGCTTGAACAGGACCTGCCGCAGGAGGTCGTCATCCGGCTCCAGAATTTCGACCGGTGTTGCAGCCCGAAGGCGCGACATGAGATCGGGCAGCCGGATTTTCCAGGCAGCAGGCCATGTCCGGCTGGTGATCAGCACATGGGCATTCGCCTGACGCGCTGCATTCAGCAGATGGAACAAGGCAGTCTCGTTCACCCCGCCATGGGTGTCTTCAACGACGACCGCTCCACTTGCCACCAGATCAGGGACGATGGCCTCTGTCAGATCACCTGCGTCTATGACGGAGGCACCGCTGTCGGCACGGAAGGCTTCCACGAGATGGGTTTTCCCTGCCCCCACAGGGCCGGCAAGGATCACCACCGGCGACGGCCAGTTCGGCCAGCTTTCCAGCAGCTCGTAGGCGGCCTGATTGGATCTTCCGACAAGATAGTCATCACGACCAAGCGCCGCCTCATGCGGCAGGTTCAACGGAAGTTGTTGCGGGGGTTCCGCCATTACTGTCAACGCCTACTCATCTTCCGCGACCTCACGTGGCCGGGTACCGGTATACAACGGGCTCGCTAGGTACTGTCTCAAGCCGAAGCGCGCAAGCACGCCGATCATTGCCGCAGCGGGAACGGCGATCAACATCCCCACAAATCCAAAGAGATATCCAAAGGCAAAAAGGGCAAACATCAGGGTGACAGGATGGAGGCCGGTGCTCTCTCCAACCAGCTTCGGCTGAAGGATATTTCCCTCCAGAAACTGGCCGACAGCAAAGATTCCACCGACCACAAGGATCCAGGGCCAGTCGGGCCAAAACTGCACCAGAGCCACTCCGAGCGACACCAGGAAGCCGAGCCCGGCACCAACAAAGGGGATAAAGCTGACAAGTCCCGCCCCCATGCCTATCAACAGGCCGAAATTGAGCCCGACAACACCCAGAGCAATCGCATAGAACAGCCCGAGAATGACGCAGACCGACACCTGACCCCGCACGAAACCGGCGACAGCAAGATCCATCTCGCGGGCAAGGCCGCGGATTTCCCCAACATGATCACGCGGCAGCCAGCTGTCGATCCGCGCCACCATGTGGTCCCAGTCAAGCAGCAGGTAGAAGGCAACAACCGGGGTGATCACGAACAGCGAAATGATGGACAGCAGGGCCTGCCCGCCACTCCACAGGGACTGCGCAAGTTTCCCGATCCAGGTTGCGCCCTGCCCCAGCAAGTTGGTGAAGGAAGATTGCAGGTCTTCCGCACTCATTCCGGCGGCCATTGCCAACCGCTCGATCAGATCGCGGCTGATTAGATCCTGAAGCTTGCGAATGAGATCGGGGAAATGCTCGAGAAAATTCGCCAGCTGATTTCCCAGAACCGGCAGGATCAACAGGAAAAACAGGACAAGAACCAGAATGAAACTGAACAGGATCGTGAGCGTTGCCCACAGGCGTTTCATGCCCATGGCTTCAAGCCGGTCGCAGACCGGATCGAGCAGATAGGCAACTGCCATGCCGGCCACGAAGGGCAGCATCACATCCGCGAACACATACATGAAAGCAATAAAGGCAGTCAGGGAAATGACCCAGAACTGAACCTGCCGCCGCAAGGTCATGAATCTCTCCAAAAGAACGCGGATCAAACATCCCGTAGTGATCTGCAGTTAGGTACGAACCACCTATCAGGTCAAGCACAGGGCCGTTTTTCTCGGCGCATATCCCGGTACTCCACATGAACTGCCTCTTGTATTCGGGGGCGGCAAATTGTATGCGCGGCGCACTGATCCTTTTCCTCCAGCCCGGAGAACCGCGAATGAGCCAGGACACCCCCTCCCACAAGGACGGTCAGATCTCGAACGGACTGACCTATGCTGATGCTGGGGTCGACATCGACGCGGGCAATAATCTGGTCAAGCGGATTGCCCCGATGGTCAAGGCGACGTCACGACCCGGCGCAGATAGCGAGATCGGTGGCTTTGGCGGCCTGTTCGACCTGAAGGGCGCAGGCTTCAAGGATCCGGTTCTGGTGGCTGCCAATGACGGTGTCGGCACCAAGCTTAAAATCGCCATCGAGACCGGCCAGCACCGCACAGTCGGCATTGATCTGGTGGCCATGTGCGTGAACGACCTGATAGTTCAGGGCGCCGAACCTCTCTTCTTCCTAGACTATTTCGCAACCGGCGCACTTGATGTCGACACAGCGACTGATGTCGTGGCCGGGATTGCAGATGGCTGCAAGATGGCAGGCGCTGCGCTGATTGGCGGCGAAACAGCCGAGATGCCGGGCATGTATGCCGCTGGCGATTATGATCTGGCCGGATTTGCGGTGGGAGCTGCCGAGCGTGGCACCTTGTTGCCGCGCCCCGACATTGCCGAGGGCGATGTCCTGCTTGGACTGGCCTCATCCGGCGTTCACTCCAACGGCTATTCCATGGTCCGCAAGATCATCGAGATCGCCGGTCTGGAATGGTCCTCAGCCGCTCCGTTCGAAGATGGCAAGACGCTTGGCGAAAGCCTTATGGAGCCGACCCGCATTTATGTGAAGTCGATCCTCTCTGCTTTGAAGACAACCAGCGGCATCAAGGCGCTCGCCCACATCACCGGCGGCGGACTACCGGAAAACCTGCCGCGCGTCCTGCCGAAGAACTGCACGGCGCGCATCGACCTTGCCGCCATCTCCGTCCCGCCCGTCTTCAAGTGGTTGGCCAAGGCAGGCGGCGTTGTTGAGAGCGAAATGCTTCGCACGTTCAACTGCGGCATCGGCATGGTCATCGTTGTCGACAAGGCCGAGGCAGACGCCGTGGCGGCTGCCCTGCAGCAGGTTGGCGAAACCGTTGTGACGCTGGGAGCAATCGAGGCTGGCGGCGAAAAGTCCGTCGCCTTTGACGGAAAGCTGGACCTTGGCGCATGAGCCAGCGCAAGAAGACAGCCATCCTGATTTCCGGTCGCGGCTCCAATATGGGCGCGCTGATCGCTGCCGCACTAAAGCCTGACTATCCGGCGGAAATCGCTCTGGTTGTTTCCAACGTGCCGGATGCCCCCGGTCTTGCCCGTGCAGCGGAATTCGGTATCGCCACTGCGGTC
This sequence comes from Roseibium sediminis, assembly GCF_008711325.1. Taxonomy (GTDB): domain Bacteria; phylum Pseudomonadota; class Alphaproteobacteria; order Rhizobiales; family Stappiaceae; genus Roseibium; species Roseibium sediminis. The sequence continues at coordinate 7,336 of NZ_VXDB01000046.1, read as the reverse complement.
GTCGACCACAAGGCCTATCCGGGCGACCGTGAAGGATTTGAGCGCGCTCTGGACGAAACCCTCAAGGGCCATGGTATCGAGCTGGTTGCCCTGGCCGGGTTCATGCGCTTGCTGACACCCTTCCTCGTGAATGCCTGGTCCAACCGGATGATCAACATACACCCGGCACTCCTGCCCTCGTTCAAGGGCCTGGCCACCCACGAGCGGGCGCTGGAGGAAGGCGTAAAGCTGCATGGAGCAACTGTCCATTTCGTCTCTGCCGAAATGGACGATGGCCCGATGATCATTCAAGGCGCCGTTCCGGTTCTTGATGACGATACGCCGCAAACGCTGGGCAAGCGGGTTCTGGAAGTTGAACACCAGATCTACCCGAAAGCGCTCGCTCTCGTTGCCAGCGGGTCATACAGGCTGAAAGGCCAGCAGGTCGTCCGCACATCCGGTACTGGTGAGCGCGAAGCAGCTGCGCCCCTGATCAATCCGGCGGACTGACGTCAGTCCGCCAGCACATCCAAATAGACAGCTGCAAACCCCTCCAGCAGTTCGTAACAAACGGTCACTTCGCGGGCCTGCGGATCCCAGAAAGCATTTTCCTCTTCACACGCGGACGCCCGGAAGGTCACCGCCTCTGGAAGCTCGTAAAGCGCGTCCATCTCGTCGGCCACGAGCTGAAGTAGTTCGCTTTCCTTCAAGAACACTTCCATGCTGCTGAGACCTGCAGGCGCTGGATCGTATTTGACCGTGATCCGGTTCCCCTTGCTGCCTTCCGGCCTGAGAAACGGGTCTGTCACGATTTCCCAGCTATCGGCGGAAAGAGCATATTCGTCCTCGCATTGATCCAGTCGGTCTTCCGGTAGATCGAGATCGACCGCAAGGTCGCCGAAAGCTTCCCGGTCAGCACCCGCCATCAGGCACAGAATCTGATATCCGCGCTGCTGGTTCAGGTCGTGCTCGTCGTAAAACACCATGCTGTCGATGTCGTCCTCATAGACGGCAAACCAGCCTATCATGGCGTTTGTCAGATAAAGGTCCATGTCCGGGGTGTCGGAAGCAAGCATGGTGACTGTCGCCAGATTGTCGACAGCATCCTCTTCCTGCCCCAGAACCGGCAATCCGAACTCGGACACAAGCATGTGCCCGGCTTCGTGGTAGATCGTGAAAAGCGTGTTTCCACCGACAAATGCAAACAGCTCTTCAAGCTTCTCCGTGGAGAGTTTTGCCAGACGCGTTTCCAAGTCTGTCTTTTGGTCCGCCTGAACGGGTAGACAGGCGCCAGCCAAAACGGCAAGGGCCAGAGCTGGAGCCGCCAAAGCTCTGCTCAACGCAGGGCGCAGGCGGGTTTGTCTAAGGGTTGAAACTGCCGGAATTGTCGAAATCTGCGCCATGGTCTTGCCAATATGAGCTTGTGTTTTTCGACAAGTGTAAAAGGCCAAGTTGCACTTCACCAGCGGGAAACAACCTGCGGACCGGACTTCCGACATGAAAATGTCATCCCCGTCCCCTTGCGAGCGGCGCCGTTGGTCGCTATTAAGGCCGCGATTCTCCAATCGGCGAGACTGGCAACCCAGTTCCAGTTTTCCGGATCCCCGCGCGGGAACTGGAAGGCGGTCGCCTCCCTACAATCAGAAAGAAGAGTTCCATGGCGATTGAACGCACCTTTTCCATGATCAAGCCGGACGCAACCAAGCGCAACCTGACCGGCGCCATCGTCAAGAAGTTCGAAGACGCTGGCCTGCGTGTCGTTGCTTCCAAGCGCGTATGGATGTCCATCCGCGAAGCTGAAGCGTTCTACGCCGTTCACAAAGAGCGTCCGTTCTTCGGCGAACTGACCGAATTCATGTCCTCCGGCCCGACCGTTGTTCAGGTTCTGGAAGGCGAAAACGCAATTGCCAAGAACCGTGAAGTCATGGGCGCAACCAACCCGGCTGATGCTGCTGAAGGCACCATCCGCAAGGAATTCGCCCTGTCCATCGGCGAAAACTCCGTCCACGGTTCCGACGCTCCGGAAACCGCAGCTGAAGAAATCGCATTCTGGTTCTCCGGCACCGAAATCGTCGGCTAATTCCGACCAGCCGAACACATCGTTCGACCACAAGGCCGGTGCGTACAAACGCATCGGCCTTGTTACATTTGGGTACACTTGAATACCAATCTTCGTTCGACCTCTCGCCGGTATGCCCATACGTTTTTCCTGTCACGATCCAGCGACATGGAAAAACACGATGCCTCTTACGAAAGCACTTTCCGGCCCCGTTGCGGGACTTCTTTTCGCCGGTACGGTTCTGTCCCATCCGGCACTGGCCCATGATGGCGATCACCCCATTGCCGGTGAACACGATATCGAACCGGCCTCCTATACCGACGAGTTTCTGAAGCTGCTCGTGCCTGAGGCTGAAGCGGCAGCCGACTTCACGGTAAAGGGGAGCTACCGCTACATTTCGGCAAACGGCTATCCCTACAAGGCACCGGGCAAGTTCCCGAACAGCGGCAATCCGCACACCATTTCCAGGAAGAACTATCAGCTGAAGGTGCCGGTCAATCCGACCCAAAACGGGCGGGCAACGAGCGCAAACGGCACTCCTTTCGGCATTGCCCTCAACGGCGTCCTGTTTGACCCGGCAACGGCAGAGTTCTGGCAGAACAATCGCAGCTCCGGCTGGAACTACGAGGCCAACAGCAAGGCCTGCAAGCTGGGCCTGGACACCTATAACGCCCATGTTCAGCCGGATGGCACATATCACTATCACGGCGTCCCGACAGGTCTGCTGGCCTCTGCAGGCGGCAAGTCCACCCCGGCCCTGATCGGCTATGCCGCTGACGGCTTCCCAATCTACGGCCCCTACGGCTATTCGAACCCAAAGGCCAAATCCTCGATCAGGAAGCTGAACAGCAGTTACCGGGTGAAAGGTGGCACGCGGCCCAGCGGTCCGGGCGGCAAATACAACGGCACCTTTACCCAAGACTGGACCTATGTGGCTGGCAGCGGCGATCTGGATCAGTGCAATGGGCGCTTTGCCGTCACTCCCGAATATCCAAACGGGACCTATCATTATGTCCTGACCGACAGCTTCCCCCATATCCCGCGTTGCTGGATGGGTTCTCCGGACCAGTCTTTCGCACGGCTCAAGGCGCGTGGCGGCGGGCAACGGCGTGGCGATCTGCAAGACGACATGACGCCCGACCTTGAGACTACTGTCATGACCGCTGATCTCATAAGTGAGGAAACAGCTGACCTAATCCTTGCCCAATCCTCCGGCGGACGCGAACGCTTCCTCCTGCCCGGCCAGCACCCGCCTCCCCCCGGTGGCCGCCCGCCACAGGGTTTTGGCCCGCGTGAAGGCGGTCCGCAGGCTGGTGGGCGTCCAGGTGGCAGCGGAGGCAGGTCTCCCTGTAGCGGCAGCTGATCACCCCAAAAGGAATGACCCGTCTCAGGCGGGTTTTTCCAAACTCTATACATATTAATTTCAATATGTTTGAATATTAAGAACTGAAAGGACATATCCGATGAACACTCCTCTGAAACTTGCGACCTACTCTCTTCTCACTGCAACATTGGCCACTAGTTTTTCAGCTGCACCTGCATTCGCGGCAGGCAAGCCGGGCGCTCACTTTGTTGAAAGCTGGGACCTCAATCAGGATGGAAAGGTGACGGCTGAGGAAGCCCGTGAGCGACGTGGGGACGTGTTTGCCTCGTTCGACGCCAATGACGATGGATATCTGGATGCCGAGGAATATGTGTTCTTCGATGAAGCCCGCGCAAATGATCAGAAAAACCATGAAGGACAAGGTCAGGGCAAAGGCCACGGGCAAGGCAAGCGGAATCCGGCCAATAGCATGAAGTTGGAAGTCAACGACACCGACAAGGACGGCAAGGTTTCCCGCGATGAATTTCTTGAAAATGCTGCCAGCTGGATCGCCATGATTGACCGCGATGGCGACGGCGTTGTCACAACGGACGATTTCGGCCCGGGAAAGTAAGGCAAGACCCCGCTCAAATTGTATCGGGAACATTTCTGTCCCTTGACAGTCTGCCCCTGCCCATCAAGGTTGCGCGTTACGAGTGAAACCGGACGCGCAATTCCATGAACAAAGTTGTTTTCCCAAAGACCTTTTCCGCCTGCCCGCATGATTGCCCGTCCACCTGTGCGCTGGATGTGCAGCTCGATGACACCGGACGCCTGAAGCGCCTGAACGGCGCCAGGGACAATGCCTATACGGATGGCGTCATCTGCGCGAAGGTCGCACGCTACGCCGAGCGCCTGTATCACCCAGACCGCCTGCTCAAGCCGCTGCGCCGTGTCGGCAGGAAGGGTGAAAAGCGGTTTGAGGAAATCTCGTGGGACGCGGCGCTTGATCTGATTGCAGAGAAATTCCTGAAAGCGGAAGCCGAGTTTGGCGCCGAAAGCGTGTGGCCCTATCACTACGCGGGCACAATGGGCCTGGTTCAGCGCGATTCCATCCATCGCTTCCGCCATGCCAAGGGCTATTCCCTTCAGTTCGACACCTTCTGCACCAATATGGCCTGGACGGGTTATGTCGCCGGAACCGGTTTGCTGGCAGGCCCGGATCCGCGCGAAATGGCAGTATCGGACCAGATCGTGATCTGGGGCACCAACCCCGTCGCGACACAGGTCAACGTCATGACCCACGCGATCAAGGCCCGAAAACAGCGCGGCGCGCGGATCATCGTCATCGACGTCTATGAAACCGAGACGATGAAACAGGCAGATGTCGGCGTGATCCTGAAGCCGGGAACCGACGGAGCCCTTGCCTGCGCCATCATGCATGTGCTTTTCCGTGATGGCTTTGCCGATTGGGATTATCTGACCCGATACACCGATTGCCCGAATGATCTGGAAGCTCACCTCAAGGACAAGACGCCTGCATGGGCTGCGGCAATCACCGGCTTGGCAGTTGAGAAGATCGAGGACGTTGCCAGACAGATCGGCGAGATCAAACGCACCTTCTTCCGTTTGGGCTATGGCTTTACCCGCTCGCGCAACGGCGCGGTTGGCATGCACGCCGCCAGCTGCATTTCGGCGGTCACCGGCTCATGGCCACTGGAAGGGGCTGGCGCATTCCACAACAACGGCGCGATCTACCGTCTCGACAAATCCATGATCGAGGCTCCAGAGCTCGCCAACCCGGCCACCCGCGCGATCGACCAGAGCCTGATTGGCAGAGCCCTTTGCGGCGATGAGACCGCGCTCCAAGGCGGAGCGCCGGTCAAGGCCATGCTGATCCAGAACACCAATCCAATGTGTGTTGCTCCGGAACAGGAACTGGTGCGCAAGGGGTTTGAACGCGAGGACCTTTTTACCGTGGTCCATGAGCAATTCATGACAGACACGGCGGCCATGGCCGACATTGTTCTTCCGGCCACCCAGTTTCTGGAACATGACGACATCTACAAGGGCGGCGGCCACCAGTATCTCCTCCTCGGCCCGAAGGTGCTGGATGCTCCCGACGCCCCCCGCGAAAACCTCTTTGTGCTCAACGAGCTGGCCAAACGCGTCGGCGCAGCTGAGCATCCCGGCTTTGCCATGACGGCCCGCGAGCATATCGACTGGATGCTGAAAGCCTCCAACTATGGCTCACTGGCGGAACTGGAAGAAAACCGCTGGATTGATCTCCAGCCGAGTTTTGAGGAAGCCCATTACATCAACGGCTTTGGTCATGCGGACGGCAAATTCCATTTCCGCCCGAACTGGGGTGTCACAGCTGCCCCGAACAAGCCCAAGAGCGATCCAATGGGCCCCTGGACAACCATGCCCGATCTACCGGACCACTGGGACAGCATCGAGAGCGCCGACGAAGAGCATCCTTTCCGCCTTGCGACATCTCCCGCCCGCTCCTTCCTCAATTCCTCCTTCAACGAGACACCAAGCTCGGTGAAGAAGGAAGGCGAACGCCCGGAAGTCTGGATTGGCTCAAAAGACGCGGAAAAACTCGGCATTACTGAGGGCGCAAAGGTGCAGATGGGCAACAAGCGCGGTGTTGTAACCCTCCATGCCCGTCTGAAGGACACCCTCGCCCCCGGCACGGTAATTTCGGAAGGCCTTTGGGCCAATGACAGCTTTGAAGACGGCAAGGGCATCAATACCCTCACCGGCGCTGACCCCGCCGCCCCCTATGGCGGCGCTGCGTTTCACGACACGGCGGTCTGGATCAGGGCGATAGCGTAACCGCAAGAGCGCTGCCCCGGACACCGATCCGGGGCCTGCACCAATTACGAAAAGGTCCCGGGTCAAGCCCGGGACGGCGACGAGAGCCAATAGCTTTCAACATCCTCCAGACGTCATCCCCGACTTGATCGGGAATCCAATATGCCGAACAGCCTGGCACATCATAACTGGGTCATTCCGAGAGCGGCCAGTCTTCGTGCCAACGTTTGTCATCTCGGTTTCAATGGATCCCCGATCAAGTCGGGGATGACGCTCCGAGGATGAGGCAACTTTCGACGCATATCGGCTTGGATCAGGACAGTGAAGTGATAATCACAAAACTTACCTTTGGGTAATTTCTTTATTGTACACAGCTATATTATATATCAGCACGTATAAAGCATATATACATGATCAAACGCGTTCCCTATTTGGCTTTTTTTACGGCCATTGGATTTCTTATCGGATACATAATCTTAAATTCAGCAGCAACCAGCAGGAATGCCGCTTACTTACTGCTTACATTCGCAGCTTTCACAATTTTCGCAAAGCATGCAATTATGCATTTTCTCACAAATCGCTATAAATGCCAAAATATAAATACATTAAATTATTCCAGAAAAGAAAATCATAACATCATAAACGAAAAATCACTGGACGAACTTCAATCATATATTGACGTCGATGCGTCTACTATTACCCCATTGGCACAACTTACGCACCTATATATCCAGCATTCAAATATACAACTGACGGAAACACCAAGCCTTATTCAGAACATCCACTTCCCTACAGATGAAACTGAACTCTGCTTAGAAGCTGCTTTCGTTTTGCGACACAAATCGGGTGCTCGGAAAATTACTTTCCGCGGAACTCCGTCAGACGCTCTCATCAATGTTGAAGACATAGATGAGAGAACGGGGAACGTTAAAAAAATTAGAATTTCCCAATCAATTAACGTTGAAACAGATAATCAAAGAATGCGGGCTCTAAGGCAGTTGGTTAGTTCATTTGGAGCAGAAAATCAGGCCAACTAAAAGAAGACCACTACTCCCAAACGTCATCCCCGACTTGATCGGGGATCCAATATGCCGAGCAGCCTGGCACATCATAACTGGGTTGACCTTGCCCCGAGATCCCGGACCAGGAGCTTATTTGATTATGCCGCGATCTTG
>NZ_VXDB01000045.1 GCF_008711325.1 Roseibium sediminis | reverse complement strand
AAAAAGATCTGAAGCACAAAGAAAACCCTTGCAAAAACGGAGCTGTCCACAAATGCAACACCGTATCGTATGAGGTTTTGACTGGGGCCTTGAAATGAGGCTCTGCTATGGTACACACAAGGAAGGTGCCGCAGTCAAACTCCTGATGGATCAATGACTTGCGATTTACAATTTTGAAGCTGAGAATCCAGGTTCCCCAGCCAACTTCCAGCAAGCTGTTCATTTCAAATTGTGTCGATCCAAATCAGATCGGCTGATTTCGGCTATTCGTCCGACTGCCCCCCAAACAGGACCCGGAAGCTTTGCACGTCGTAGCATATTCCCCGGCAATCACAGACTATTGCGGATTACCGGAACATTCGGAATTTCTCGAAAACCTCGAGCAAAAACACAGCCGAAAAGCCGACTTCTGGAGCCTGATCAAGGATTGAGCCGACAGAGGGACTACTCGCTCATTTGTCTGGCGTAAAAGACCCTCAAAGCAACTCAATCTTCGTTGTCGCCAGGAGGCCGTTGAGTTTAGTCAATGTCTGCTCTTCGGCGGCAAGCAAATCGATGTCTTTCAGGTGACAGAGCTCAAATAACCCCTTTGCACCGACTTTATCCGAAGTCAGCAGCAACAGGGTCTTGTCCGCCTGACGCATAGCCGCCTGGACCCGCTTGACTTCGAAAAGGTCGTTGTCCGAGAGACGCCCCCCCTCGTCCATTCCACTGATCGCAACCACAGCAATGTCAAACCGGAACTGGTTGGTGAATTCATCATCGTAGGGACCGATGATGGCTCCATCCTCGAGACGGACAATACCCGCCGGAATGGCGACTGTCATGTCGCTGCGGTCCAGAAACCGGCTCGCCACGCGAATGCTGTAGGTCATGACCTTCAGGTTATTTCGCGAAAGAAGTGCGAGGGCTATGGCTTCTGACGTGGTTCCGCTGTCGAGAAAAATCGAAGCTCCATCCTGAATATATTTGGCGACCCGCGCCGCCAGAGCTGTCTTTTCCTGTGTTGCGCTTTGCTGACGCCGGGAGTATTCGCCTTCGGCGATTGGCTGAACCAGAGCGAGGCCACCATGCGTTCGCTTGATGTGCGGCAAGGCCTCAAGCGCCTGAAAATCGCGGCGAATGGTCTGTTCGGACACGTCCAAAGCGTTCGCCGTCTCGGAAAGACTCACATAGCCCTTCTCGGTGATCAGGTTCAGCAGTACTTCCCTGCGCTGCTGCTTTTTGCCCATAGAAATCATGCCGATCCGATCGTGATTGCCACCTGTTAGCCAGTTTACAGGTGCTTTTCAATCTGCCGCAGACGAATGTAACAACCCGATTTTGGAAGAAAAATCAAAAATGTTAAAATTCGGACTTTTTTTGGAAGAAAATTTACATAAACTGAGGCCGGGAGCAGCGTGTCGAAAAGCGCGCCCTAGGGGAACTATGGAGGATAATATGAAAGCATCAGTTTTTTCCGGCCTGATGGCCGCGCTTCTTCCGGCGACAGTCTATGCCGGTGATATCACCGTCTACACTGCCTATGAGGAAGATGAAGCAGCTGCCTTCCTCGAACTCGCGAAAACCGCAATGCCTGACATAAATGTCAATATGCTGCGCCTTTCAACCGGCGATCTGGCTGCACGTATCATCGCCGAGAAAGCAAACCCTCAGCACGATGTGATATGGGGGTTTGCCGCGTCCACCATCGTTAACCCCGAAATTGCAGATACACTTGAAGCATATGCGCCCGCCGGTCTGGAGAAAATTCCGACAAGTTTCCGCGACGGCGACAACAAGTGGTTCGCGGTTACCGGCTACATGGCCGTCCTTTGCGTCAATACGGAACGTGCCGCCAAGTTGGGCCTGGATGTTCCGACCTCTTGGGCGGATCTGACAGATCCGAAATTCAAGGGCGAGGTCGTGATGCCAAACCCGGCATCTTCAGGAACCGGTTACATTCAGGTCAGCTCCCTTTTGCAGATGAAGGGCGAGGACGCGGGCTGGACCTTCCTGGATCAGCTTCACGGCAATATCGCGCAATACATCAAGTCCGGGTCCAAACCCTGCAATGCGGCAGCGTCCGGTGAGTACACGGTCGGCGCTTCCTTTGACATGCGAGCCATCAAGAACATCGACGAAGGTTTCCCGATGATGATGGTGGTTCCGGCCGAAGGAGCCGGCAACGAACTCGAGGCCAATGCCCTGGTCGCTTCATCGAAGAACAAGGACGATGCCCGTCGGTTCCTTGACTGGACACTCACCCCGGAGGCCGTGAACGCCTACTATGACTGGAAGGCGATCGTCACGCTGCCTGGCGGCTCGTTGCCCCAGAAATTCAAGGATGCGGGGCTGCCGGAAGACACCAACTCCGTCCTTCATCCGACCGACTTCGCCGCAGCGGGGGCCGATCGCGACCGGATCATCGCCGAGTGGCAACGCCGTTACGAGAACTGATCCCCTTCCCCTTGTCCTGGGCGTGGTACATCCGCGCCCGGATGCTCTTCATGAAGATGCCTGATTGCCAGCGGCCGGAGACGCGCCGGTATGGGGAGTTCCGATGGCCTTGCAAATTGAAAACCTGTCGAAGTCCTTTGGCAGCGTCAAGGCGCTGTGCGACCTGACTCTGACCATCCCGGAAGCGAGTTTCACCTGCTTTCTCGGCCCGTCTGGCTGTGGGAAAACCACCTTTCTGCGTGTGATTGCCGGCCTTGAAACCGCTGAGGAAGGAACGATCCGCCTTGCCGGAAAAGATATGTCAAAGACACCTCCGTCGGACCGGAATTTCGGGATGGTGTTCCAGTCCTACTCGCTCTTTCCCAACATGACCGCACTGGAGAATGTGCTTTTCGGTCTGGAGTGCCGTCACTGGCCGAAGGGCGATCGGAAGAAACGCGCTCTGGAAATGCTGGACATCGTTCAACTCGCGGACCAGGCAGAAAAGCTTCCCGCGCAGATGTCAGGCGGGCAGCAGCAGCGGGTCGCCGTCGCACGTGCGCTGGCACCGAGGCCGTCTGTTTTGCTGCTGGATGAACCGCTCTCCGCACTCGACGCAAATGTGCGCTCCGAACTGCGGACCGAGTTCCGCAACATCCAGAAAGAGTTGGCCATCACGACAATCATGGTGACCCATGACCAGAGTGAAGCGCTTGAGATGTCAGACCAAATCGTTGTCCTCAATTGTGGCCGCATCGAACAATCGGGAAGCCCGGTCGAAATCTATGCGCACCCGCGTAACCGGTTCGTTGCAGGCTTCATTGGCAGCTTCAATGTGCTTGAAGTCTCGCGTGATGGCTCGGGCGAGATACGTTTCGGCTCGCAGCAGTTGACGGCAAACGCTCAGGCGGATGCCGCTATCGACAGCGGTGTTGTCGGATTGCGTCCCGAGGCCATCAAGGTTTCGAGCGAACCACTCGGTCTCGAAAATGCACTATTCGGTACAGTGACCAAGGTGCGTTACCTCGGTAACCTGCAGATTCTTTCGGTTCAGCCGGAATGTGCGCCCGATCAGGTTCTTGATGTCGAGCTGCATGGCGCGTCCGTTCTAAGCCGTCCAAGCGAGCGGGTCTGTCTTAATTTTGCGTCCACTGCCCTGCATGAGTTGAGCCGATGACCGATCAAACCGTATCGATGTCGTCCCGGTTGCGGCAGTTCCGTTTGTCTGACAAGTCCTTCGCGACTGCAGTATCCGTCGGCATCTTGGTGTTGATGGTTATCTTCCTCGTCATTCCCGCCGTCAGTATCCTCTTGCGTAGCTTTGTTGGAGATAGCGGCTGGGGTCTGGAAAACTACACGGAGACACTGAACTCGGGGCGCATCCGTGAGCTGGTCGGCAACAGCCTGACCGTTTCGGCCATCACGGCGGCTCTCGCAGTCAGCCTTGCCTACGTGTATGCCTATTCCATCCAGCGAACCAACGTAGTCTTCAAGAGTTTCCTTCGGATTGTGGTGATGACACCACTGTTTGCGCCCTCTCTTGTACAGGCTCAGGGACTGATCTTCCTGTTTGGCCGCAACGGAGCTTTCAACAGGTTCTTCGGTTTTGATTTTGATCTTTATGGCTTCTGGGGCATCGTGCTTGCGAATACGCTCTACACCTTTCCCTACGCATTTCTGATCCTTTCCGCAGCGCTGGCAGCCGCTGACGCGCGCCTCTATGAAGGCGCTGTGGTCATGGGCGCGAAACCCATGCGGATTTTCCAAGCCATCACGTTGCCGTCGACACGCTACGGCATCGCTGCCGCCTGTTTCGTCAGCTTCTCGCTTTCGATTACCGACTTCGGGAATGCCATTGTCATAGGTGGCGATTTCAACGTGCTGGCGACCGAAATCTACAACAAGGTCATCGGACAGGGAAAATTTGGCCTTGGTGCAGTGATTGGTGTGTTGTTGCTGGCGCCCGCAGTCATATCAAAACTGTTGGAGCGACGCATTGCGCGCGGACAGCATGCACTGATTACCGACGGGTCAAAGCCACTTGTCATCGGCATCAACCGCTCACGTGATCTGGCCTACGGCATCTACGCCTATGTTGTCGCCGGGATGTTTCTGGCGGTTCCACTCATTGTTCTTCTGGCGAGCTTCGTACGCCTTTGGCCATACAATCTCTCCTTCACGCTCAAGCACTACTCATTCGATGTCCAAAATGGGGCTCAACCCTTGTGGAACTCCATCGTCGTTGCACTGGCAACAGCCCTCTTCGGGGTCGTGCTGGTTACGATCGCCGCCATAGTCGTTCAGAAATTCAGGACGCCGCTGCGTGGGCCGATTTCGTTCCTCGCCATCCTGCCGACCTCCATTCCCGGAATGGTACTCGGACTTGGTTATGTGTTGGCCTTCAACAATCCGGCCAATCCACTCAACATGCTCTATGGCACCTTTCCTCTGATTGTGCTGCTCTACATCTATTATAATCACGCACAGGGGTTCCTCATCACGACGACCTCGCTCAAGCAGATCAGCAGCACGTTCGACGAAGCATCAACAATGCTCGGCGGCAGCCAGCTGCGCACGCTCTTCAAGGTAACGTTGCCGATCCTCTGGCCAACGCTTGTCGGGGTTGCCGTCTTCTTCTTCATGCGGGCGATGGTGTCTTTGTCGGCGGTCATATTCCTGATCACGCCACAGACACAGGTAGCCGCTGTATCCGTTCTGCAACTGTCCGACCGGGGCGCGAACAATCAGGCAGCAGCCTTTTCGGTCTGCATCATGCTGATCGTACTCGCCATGCTGCTTTTGGCACGCAGTGTCCTCTGGCTTGCGGGCGCAAAAAACATCACTCTAATCAGGTAGGCACCATGCAGGCGAAGGCCATCAAGGGGGTCCTTTTCGACAAGGACGGAACCCTGTTGCACTACGAGGAAACCTGGGCCGGCATCAACCGCCTTGCAGCGGAACGTGCGGCGGCCGGTAATCACGAACTGGCAGCTCATTTGCTCGCGGTCGCGGGCGTAGACCCGGAAACAGGCAAGACACGTTCCGGCAGCGCGCTGGCCGCAGGAAACAGCGATGAGATCGCCGAGCTATGGGCCCAAAACGGAGCGCTACAGTCCAAGTCTCAACTCGTGGCGGAGCTTGATGCGATATTCAGCAGCTCCATGCTTTCTGCATCGGCCATCCTCGGGGCGAAAGACCTGCTCCGCTCATTGAAGGAAAATGGTTTGTCACTTGGGGTCGCCAGCAGCGACAGTGAGGCTGCAATCCGAAAATTCCTGCAGGCGACGGGATTGGCCCCTTACATAGACTTTGTCACGGGGTATGATTCCGGCAATGGCCACAAGCCGTCACCTGGGATGCTGCTTGCCTTCTGCGCTGCTTGTGGCCTCGAGCCAGAGGATGTCCTCGTCGTTGGAGACAATCCGCAGGACATCATCATGGCACGTCAGGGGCGCGCCGGGCTTGCCGTTGGTGTCCTGACAGGCACCGGGACACATGCCGAACTCGTCGCCATGGCCGATGCGGTCCTGCCGGACATCCTTGGAATTCCGCAACTGATTTCGTTCCAACAGAAGGTTCACCTATAGCAGGACCCTCGAGAACCGAAGCTGGCGCTTGCCTGCTTCCATGAAGTCCTTGGGCCAGAAATAGTACTGACCTTGCGCAACATCTTGCTGTCGAGAAATTTCTGCCAAGCTGTCCTAGCCTCTAAGGCCTGCAACAACAAATTCTGATCTTTTCCTACTGAGAGCTGACCGTCCATCCAGCTTTTCGGATGCACGGTGGCGATTGCTTCGAGTGAGGCCTTGAAATGAGGCTCTGCTATGGAGCGCATAGAAAAGTGTTGCGACCAAACCTCTGACAGATCAATGGCTTACAATAGATTGCTTTGAAGCTGATAATCAAGGTTCCCCAGCAAAACCTCTCGTTTTTCAGTCTACGCACCGCGCTCCGTCAAACTAACGCTGCGTGTTCGTGCAACCATTCTGCAGGCCATTGTTGCAATGCGCCTTGAGGCGGATGGTGTCCGCTTCGGTCCAGCCTGCCGGGTTTGTTGCCTGAACCCATGGGGCGACATAGTCCTGCGCATAATAGGCATGGCCATGCCCGGCCGGAGAGCCGAAAGCGAGCGCCATGTCGAGCAGCAGCTGGAACTGGGTCACGATGGGCATGAAGATGAAATCGTCGGACATGTCTTCTGCGGGCGGATCCAGCATCCATTGAGGCGCACGCCACAGCGAAGCCGGATCATAGAAGACAATCGGATCGCTTGAATACTGCAGGAACACAATCCTCATGTCGCCCCAGGGCGCACCAGTCGAGGCGTCCGACGTGTGCGAGGCGTAGCGCACCAGCGATCCGTCGCCAATCGTCGGCAGGACAAAGGGACTGCCGGGTTTGCGCTGCCTTTGAACATAGTTCCAGAGCGTTGAGGGAAAGGGTGGTCCGGCCCAGAAGGCCCCGTCAATCGGATCATCAAGCAAGCGGAACAGGTTCGTGGCATGCATGGATGACCACGCCCCGAGGCTCAGGCCGTGAACATAAAGACGCGGACGCTTGTCCCTCGGCAGGGTCTTCCAATAGCCGTAGACTACATCCTGCAGGGCCGTTGCCTGTTCAAGACCCGTTTGGGTTTCCAGCACCAGAGCCAGCGGCGACTGCAAGTAGGAATATTGGGCTGATACGGTCGCTATGTCGCCATTGTGCATGTACTCGACCGGATCATGCGCGCCAGGGTCCATCCAACCGGTTCCGGTCGGGCTGACAACAAGCAAGACCTTGCGCTCAAACGCTCCCAGTCGCTTCAACTCGGCCAGCGCCAGTTCCGCACGCTCTCGTGCTGTTTCCCCATTGGCCCTGCCGACATAAACCCGGATCGGGTCTAGCGCCGGCTTGCCGCTGAAGGCCGATATTGCCTTGGCATCCGGTCCGGACATGATGAAATCTCGGCCCGGCGTGCCAATCCCGCCCCAGTCGATCAGCGAGGCAGCACTGCCTGTCTTGTTCGGGTCCGTCGGTCTCGGCGGTGCCTTGTCGAACAGGGCCTGCGCCTTTTCGTAGCTTTGATCGAGGCCGGTGACGACCCGATCAAATATCCCGTCCCGGCTGACGACAAAAAGCACAAGCACCACGGCGATGACGCCGAGGACATTGGCTCTTCGTGGCGGCATCATTCGGTAGAACCAGGCGCGCACCAGACGGAAAAACGACGCAACAAGACGGCCAAGACCATAGGCAATCGCAAATGTCGCGGTGGCAACCACAACAATGCGCGCAAGATGCAGGGCACTTGCCGGTTCCATGCCCATCTTGAGCCGCAGATCGTTCTGCCAACCCAGGCTAAACCACAGGACCCAAAGGAAAAACACAGCCACGATGGCCGTGACCACCCATGTTGCAGCAGATGCGACACGACCCGTCAGGCGCGGCATGTCCAAGGCAAGCCAAAGCAGCCACAAGATCTGGCCGATAAGATAACCGAGCGCAGTCACAAGCCCACCGAGCACTCCCTGCTCTGTCGGACCACGCGGGATGAGGGACGGTGTCAGGGACGCCGCGAAAAACAACACGCCCAGCAGGAAGAACGGAACCGAAAAATCTCCGACAAGCCGACCCAAACTGCGTCTAGTCATGTTGCTATCCCTGAAATCAAAAAATCCAATGTCCGGTCGCGTCCGGCCGTTTCCACCTTGTCCGGAGTCAATCGCCCGATGCAAAGCGCAACTTTTGGTGCGCAAAAATCCGTAAATGCTCAACCGACTATTGTCGAGACTTCAATGGTTTGACAAGACCACATGATGTCTTCATCGTCCGCCAAACATAATCAGCCTTTGCCGGTCATTTTTTGGAAATCTCAGATGCCATTTTCCGCTGCCAAACAGTTTCGGATCATCCTGATCGGCGTTGCACTTGCCCTTTCACCGGGAAGCACCCTTGCTCAGGACAAACCGGCACCGGAGGTGAAGAAGCGCGAAATTTCCTTTGTGACGTCGCGCAACAAGACCGGATCTTCCGATCCGGCAAAGTCATATGGCGACGAGCGAAGCAATATCTCCGCAGGCTGGTGCAGCGTTCGGGAACTCGACCTTAGCATATTCAACCCACTAACCGATGCAGCGCCGTCCTTCATACGCGAGGAACTCTTGAGCCTGGATGAGGTACAAGAAACTGCCTTGGACACCGTGTTGACGGACCTTGGGACTGCGGTCGGAGACGGCGCGCCGACGCTCTACATTCACGGCTACAACATCAGCTTCGAAAAAGGCTGCCGACGCGCAATTCTTCTGAAGGAAAATGCGAGCCTGCACAGTGGTTTCCTTTGGTTCAGCTGGCCCTCGGACGGCGTTCTGACCAACTACACCCGCGATGAGGCTGATCTTTACTGGAGTGTCCCCGACATCGCCGACACCATTCTTGAGCTGGATGAGCGCTTTGGCGCGGACAAGGTGAATCTGGTGGCGCATAGTCTCGGCGCACGCGGACTGGCGCTTGCGCTCTACGAGATCGCCTACAGAAAGCCCGACGCCCGTTTCAGGAACGTTGTCCTTTTGGCTCCGGACATGGACTTCGGTGTATTCCAGCGGCTCTTGCCCCGCATCCGCCCGCTCGCGGACAATCTGACGATATATGCGACAAGCGGGGACATCCCCCTCGCCCTATCGGCGCAGCTGCATGGATACCCACGCCTTGGCGAGACCGGGAGCGACTTTGCCGCCCTTGAAGGTGTCGAGATCATCGACTTGAGCGAGCTGCCCAATGACAGCCCGACCGGGCACCTCAACCACCTCTATAGTCCTCAGGTTGGCGCAGACCTGAACCTGCTCCTGAACGAGAACAAGACAGCGGCGAACCGTAACAATCTGCGCAAGAACGGCGAAAACACCTGGATCCTGGCACCCAGATAGGCGGGTGAAAAACCAGAGTATTTCCAGGCGAAGTGGATACCGGTTCGCCGTCAGGAAATGCGCCAAATCAAATATTTAGAGCACGTCGAGTGATTCAGTGAATGCGAGACGGGCTCTAGGACCATTGATCGTGTGCTGCTCCGGCCACCCGCTGCATTCTCAGCTTCATGTCTTCAATGCCTCCCGCCAGTTGAGTAACGAAGGCATCCGCCGCCAGGGACCGGGTGGCATAGGCCGGTGTCATGATGGAGACAGAGTTGCTGACCCTCGGCAGAAAGCGGCGGATCACCAGATTGGGGTTGGCCTGTCCCTGCAACAGGTAGCTATAGGCCGTGATCATGTCGCAGACCATGTAGCAGACGCCCGCTGCCACGAACTGCAAACCGGGCAGAAAGGTTCGCAATTCCAGTCGCTTGACGAACCGACATCCTTCTGACCGAAAGGCTTCTTCCGTCTGCACGGCAGTTGGATGATCTTCGAACAGGACGGCCATCGGCTTGCCATTGAGATCGGACGGCGTAATGACCTTTGCCGAGGCAAGTGTGTCGCTTGCCGGAACAATACAGACGCAATCAAGATCGTAGTCCGTCTGGTTTATGGAAGCGCGGGGCTGAGGCGTTTCAGCAAAACCGACATCATATTGCTGGGACGCGATCAGGTCCTCGATCAGGTCGGACGAGCGCATGATCAGGGCCACTTCCAGATCGTCTTTTCCCTGCAGAAAGTCGGTCAGAAGCGTGGGCAGAAAAAAACCGGAAGCAGCGGGGTGACAGGCAATTTTAAGCTTGCCGGCTTCAAGCGTCCTGATCCGGGTCAGCGTCCGTTGCGTCTGCTCAAGACGCCCCAGGATTTCTTCGCATTCCTCCAGAAAGTACCGGGCTTCAGGTGTCGAGGTCAGCTTTCCATGCTCACGCACAAACAGCGTAAGACCCAGCTCGTCCTCCAGCGTCGAAATCATTGTGCTGACCGCTGGCTGTGTCCGACCAACAGTCCGCGCAGCCTGGGATATTGATCCGCTGCGCATGACTTCTCGAAACGTCACCATCTGTCGGATTGAAAGGTTCATGCCAAGCCATAAATTCGGTTTATGAAGTTAGAGATATTTTGAAATTGAATTTATGAAGCTTGTCTAGTGAAATCTCACCATGCGGCACCTTCGGGGGCTGCGGGGGAGAATTCATGGACACATTTTCGAAATATCTGCTAACGGCGCTGATCGGCATCGTGGCCCTCGGCCAGTTCGTGCAGGTTATCACGCGCTACGTTCTTCAGGTCCCGGTGATGGGCCTTGAAGAAACGATGCTTTACCCGACCCTGTGGCTCTACATCCTCGGCGCGGTGAATGCCTCGCGTGAAAACACGCATATTCGAGCAAACGTCCTTGAAATCTTCATCCACTCTGAGCGAGGGCACACCATCCTTGCCATCGTCGGCGAAATCATCAGCCTGATTGTAGGCCTCTGGCTGCTGTCCTGGGCCTGGGATTACACCCGCTATGCATGGCGCGTGTGGAAGGAGAGCCCGACCCTCTACATTCCGACGTTTTATTCGGACATTGCTCTCGTCATCGGTTTGGCCCTGATGATGGTCTACACCGTCTGGCATCTCTTCGGACACATTCGCACCTTGTCTCGGGGAGAAGCACAATGATCGAGATCGCGCTTCTTGCCATCGCCGTACTGGTGATTACCCTGACACTCGGCGTGCCGCTGCCCTACTGTTTCGGTGCATCCCTCATGGTGATGTATTTCATCGGCGGCGTGACCATGAAGGGCATGGTGCTCTGGGGCTTTCAGCAGCTTGGCAACCCGGTTCTTCTGGCCATTCCGCTCTTTGTTCTGGCCGGAACCATTATGTCGGAAAGCGGTATTGCCGCTTCGCTGCTTCGGTTTGTGAACGCCTTCATCGGCCATGTTCGCGGCGGACTTGGTGTTGTTGCTGCCGTTTCCTGCGCGGTCATCGGCGCGATCTCCGTATCGGGGCTCACAGGGATTGCGGCGATCGGACCACTGCTCATACCCGAGATGGAAAAACGCGGCTATCCACGCGAATACGCGACGGCACTGATCGCAAACTCGTCCATTCTCGGCCTGCTTATTCCGCCGTCGGTGACCATGATCGTCTATGGCTGGGTTACGGACACTTCCATTTTGGCCTGCTTCCTGGCAACGCTGGGCCCCGGCCTCCTGATCATGTTCAACTTTTCGGTCGTGAACCTCTGGATGAGCCGGAAGTTCGACCTGAAGCTGGATGAGAAACCAACCCTCAGCGAACTGACGGGCGAAGTCACCAAACGGGGCATCAACGCGTTCCCGGCGCTGCTTATGCCGGTCATGATCCTCGGCGGCATCTACGGGGGCATCATGACCCCGACGGAGGCCGCAGCCCTGGCCGTCATCTACTCCGTGCCGGTCGGCTTTCTGATCTACAAGGGCCTGCGGTGGGACAATTTCCTTGCCGCAGGAAAGGAAGCAGCCACCGCCGTCGGCGCGATCATGATCATGATCCTGTTTTCCATGATCCTTGGCCAGATGTTCGTCTATGAAAGCATTCCGCAAAAGCTGGTGAGCTCGATCTTCCAGATCACCGAGAACAAGGTGTTGCTTCTGATCCTGATCAACATCCTGCTGTTTCTGGTCGGTATGGTGGTGAATGACGTGACCGCCATCATCCTCATCGCACCGCTGCTTCTACCCCTGATGAACGCAATTGGCGTTGATCCGATCCAGTTCGCGGCGATCATGGGCGTCAACACGGCCATGGGAGGCGTCACCCCGCCCTATGCCTCGATCCTCTATCTCGGCGCGCGCATCGGCAAGGTGAAGGTCACCAAGGTCATTCCGCCCGCAATGGTGCTCATCATTACAGGTTACGTTCCGGTCGTCTTCCTGACGTCCTTCTGGTCCGACCTGTCCCTCTTCTTGCCGAAGCTCTTCGGCTACTGACCCACGAAATCTGATCTGACGGAGGAGACTACCCATGAAACGCTTACTTCTTGGAACGGCAGCTGCCGCCCTGATAGCCATGTCTGGTATTGCCAGTGCGGCAGACCTGAAAATGAGCCATGTGCGTCCACAGGACGCGACAATCGACGTTGAATTGCGCGCCTTTGCAAAGCAGGTTGGCGAAGCAACCGGCGGCGATGTAAACATCGAGATCTTCCCGGCTTCGGCCCTCGGTGATTACACGACGGTGCAGGAACGCATCAGCGTCGGCGCCATCGACATGGCAACCCAGCCGGCAGCAACCGCTGCGGATCGCCGTATGCAGATCAGCTCGTTCCCCTATCTTGCAAACAACTGGGCGGACGCCCGCAAGATATACGGTCCTGAAGGTGCCGTGCGAAACGTGATGGCGGAACTGTATGCCAAGCAGGACATCACCATGCTGGCCGCCTATCCCGTCTATTTCGGCGGCATTTCACTCAACACAGATCCGGTGAACCCCGGCGACCCGTCCACATCCAACGGCATCAAGGTCCGTGTTCCGGGCATCAAGAGCTTCCAGCTGACCGGCGAGGCCCTTGGATACATCCCCTCGCCCATTCCGTTCTCCGAAGCCTTTACCGCGATCCAGACAGGAGTGGTCGACGGCGTGATCGGTTCGGGTGCGGAAGGCTACTACGCGTCCTTCCGCGATGTGACCAAGGCCTACATTCCGGCCAACACTCACTTTGAAGTCTGGTACATGATCATCTCCAACGAGTCTCTTGCGAGCCTTGATGCCGATGATCAGGAAGCACTGAAGACGGCGGCAGCCGATTTCGAAGCACAGCGCTGGACGGTTGCAGAAGCCGATCAGGGCAAATGGGAACAGCGCCTTGCGACGGAACTTGACACCAACGTCGTGAAGCTGACGGATGACCAACTGGCGGCCATGTCTGCCAAGGTACGCGAAACCGTTTGGCCGGTGGTTCTGGAAGATGTTGGCGCTGAATGGGGCCAGGGTATTCTGGACCAGATCGGCAAGTAAGATACTCCCCAAGCGGGGCGGTGGCACTCACCGCCCTGCCCCCTTTGAGGCCCGGAGAAGAACTGGATGGAAGCTGACTATGCCATTGTCGGCGGAGGCGTCGTCGGCCTGTCCGTGGCCTGGGGACTCTTGAAACGCGGAAAACGCGTGCTCGTCCTCGACGGCGGCGACGGTTCCTTTCGTGCAAGCCGGGGCAATTTCGGCCTCGTCTGGGTCCAGTCCAAAGGCATGAAACAACCAAGATATGCCCGCTGGTCGCAGCAATCAGCAGCCATCTGGGCCGAGTTTGCAGCAGAGCTTGGTCACAACACCGGACGGGCCATCCCGCTGGAACAAAATGGCGGTTATGATCTTCACTTTTCCGAAGAGACGCTGGAAGCAACGGTCCGCGACTACGAGACCCTGAAACACCGTCTGGATGGCGACTATCCCTATGAGGTCCTTGGCCACAACGCTTTGCGCAAGGAAGAGCCGCATATCGGCCCCAAGGTTGTCGGCGCAATCCTGCATCATCAGGACGGCCATGCAAATCCGCTGAGGCTGCTGCAGGCCCTTGCCGATGATGTGCGGCGACTGGGCGGCACCGTACTAACCGGAAAGACGGTAACAGCGATCAACAAATCCGATCTTTTCCGAATAGCCTGTGACGATGGAACGAGTGTCGAGGCGGCAAAGGTCATCCTGTCGGCAGGCCTTGGTGCAGCCCAACTCGGACCGCAACTCGGTTTCAAGGCACCGATCCGCCCACAACGCGGTCAGGTTCTCATTACCGAAAAACTGCCCAAGATGATCAACCGCCCGTCCCTGATTGCCCGTCAGGTTGATGAAGGCGGCATCCAGATTGGCGCAACGAATGAAGAAGTGGGCCTGGATGACCGTGTCACACAACCCGGACTGTCCGGGCTCGCAGCCGAGGCGATTGCCGCCTTTCCGGCGCTTGCCAGGGCGCAGCTGGTTCGCAGTTGGGGTGCCTTGCGCGTTCTGACGCCGGACGGCCTGCCGATCTATCAGGAAAGCAAGACAATACCGGGCGCCTTTCTCGTCACCTGCCACAGCGGCATAACGCTGGCCGCAGCCCATGCCCGCCTCCTGCCCGACTGGCTGGAAAAGACCGACAAAGCTCCCGATCTGGAGGTTTTCAGTGAAAATCGTTTCGCCGTTTCCTGACGCCAACTTTAGCGAACACGTGGCTGTTTCCTTCGATGGGCAAACCCACTTCCTGCCAAAAGGCACCAATCTGGCCGCCGCGCTTCTGTCAGCCGGGATCACCGTCTTTCGGAACACTCCCGTCTCCGGCGCCGCCCGTGCGCCCTATTGCATGATGGGCGCCTGTTTCGAGTGCCTCGTCGAAATCGACGGCGTAGTGCGTCAGGCCTGCATGATGGAAGTTTCGGAAGGTCTGGACATCCAACACCCACAGGGAAGGAACAGCGACGATGCGGACCTTTGATCTTGCGGTCATTGGGGCTGGACCTGCAGGGATGGCCGCCGCCGTTACCGCCGCAAAACATGGGCTCACAGTTGCCCTTCTGGATGAACAGCAACGGCCCGGCGGCCAGATTTACAGAGATGTCGACAAGGCTTCACCAGAGCGGACAGAAGTCCTCGGACGCGACTACACCCACGGCCGGAGCCTGACCACCGCCCTGCGAAGCGCATCCGTGGATCACATTCAAGGCGCTGTCGTCTGGGCCATTGAGGACGGATTCCGGATTTCCTTCACCAGAGACGGCGCCGCCAGCCAGATCGGAGCGGAAAAGATCCTGCTGGCAACAGGCGCGCTGGAGCGCCCGATGCCGATCCCCGGCTGGACCCTTCCCGGCGTCATGACTGCAGGTGCAGGTCAGATCCTTCTCAAGCAATCCGGCATGATCCCGGAAAAGGCGGTTCTGGTCGGCAGCGGGCCGCTTCTCTATCTGCTTGCCGCGCAAATGGTCAGGGTCGGAGTACCCCCACTGGCACTGGTGGAAACCCAGTCATGGTCCGACTTTAAGACCGCCTCCCGAAATCTGTTTGGAGCGCTGCGGGGCTGGAGGTATCTGTCAAAGGGACTGGGTCTGCATTCCGAAATCCTGAAGGCGCGCATTCCGCGCTACACCGGGGCAACGGATATCGCCATTGAAGGGACCACGAATGCCGAGGCCGTCGCTTTCACGGCCCAAGGCAAACGCATAACGCTCCCTTGCGAGACTGCCCTGCTTCACCACGGTGTTGTGCCAAATACACAGGCAGCCCGCTCGCTCGGAGCGCGACATCTGTGGGACGCCCGCCAGCATTGCTTTTCACCAGAGCTGGATGGCTGGGGAGCTTCCTCCGTCCAAAATCTTTTCATCGCCGGAGACAGCGCCGGGATTGGCGGGGCCAAGGCGGCTGAAATCGCTGGCCAACTTGCCGCTCTCAAGATCGCTGCGGAATGCGGAAAACTGGCACAGGACGAGCTGGAACGGACCGCCGCCCCCTTGAAACGAGCGCGCGAGAGCGAACTTGCCGCCCGCCCCTTCATTGACACTGCTTATCCGCCTTACCGCCCGTCCCTTCTACCCGCCGATGAGACAATCATCTGCCGCTGCGAGGAAGTGACGGCCGGAGAAATCCGCCGATATGCAACACTCGGCTGCCTTGGTCCCAACCAGACGAAGGCCTTCGGGCGCCCCGGCATGGGCCCGTGTCAGGGCCGCTACTGCGGTCTCACCGTCACCGCACTTTTGGCCGATGCCAATGGCACGACCCCGGACGAAACCGGCCACTACCGCATCCGCCCGCCCCTCAAACCGGTCACCTTGGGCGAGCTCGCTGCGATGGGAACACAGTCCGATAAAGTCGCGAAGTAAAATGATGCGGCGTCCAAATGACTAATTCCGCCGTTGCTACGATAAGTAATGGCTGATTTCGAAATTTCCGCTCAAAAAAGTGCCAATTTCCATTACCGCAAAGCGGCCTAAATCAATAAGTAAAGCTTCCTTTAGACATCAATTTTAGGAATTCGTAAAAACCTCCCGAAAACGAGACATATACCCCCGGACCAACCGCAAATATTTTCGTATCGGGTGAAAAACTCGTATCAAAATAGAAATACACCCCCATTCCATCGTCCGAGAACGGAATGTTCATGGGGTTTTCGGTTCCAATTTGCCCCCAACTCCTGAGTTTCAGGGTTACATCAACCACATCTACCCACATCGGCGAACCATCTTCCACTCTTGGCGGTAGACCGTAAACCTCGACACCAGGAACTAGCGCTGCACCATAGTTGCGTAAGAATGCTCTATATTCATCAGGAAGCCGAACACCTAGACGCATCTCCGCATCGGAAATAACATGTTCCGTGACGCCACCTGATATTAACTCGTCTTTCAGGAGATCAAGCACTGCCGCTACTCATAATCTGCTGCAATCCGAAGCAACTTGTATAAATCACCCCATGATACTCCCTCTTCGGCGGAAGCTTCAAATAGCGTATTTCGCCCTTCGAAAGCTTCAAGCCAAGCTTTCATCGCACCCACATATTCAACCGTGCATTTATTCTCGTTAGGAAAACCTGGGTCCCCCAATAGTTCACCTAGGGCTTTACAGAACTCCTTGCTAGATTTAATTTCTCTATATTCATCTTCTAAATTCAAAACGGAATTCCACCATTTAAATCAGACGGTTCAAATGTAACAATTAATAGAACGAATAGCATATAACTTACGTA
The DNA here is from genome assembly GCF_008711325.1 of Roseibium sediminis. Taxonomy (GTDB): domain Bacteria; phylum Pseudomonadota; class Alphaproteobacteria; order Rhizobiales; family Stappiaceae; genus Roseibium; species Roseibium sediminis. The sequence continues at coordinate 184 of NZ_VXDB01000045.1, read as the reverse complement.
AAGATACGTTCGCATCCTTCTATGCTTTCAATCGCATTGGAACTTCCTAGGAATATTCTTTTTTGACAATCCCATGACCAGTCTATCGGCCTTTGAGATGGAGCGTGCCATTTCATGCCGCCAACAAACAGAGGTGGCTCGGTTTGTTTGGACAGGATGGAGCGTTTTATAAGTGGCTTTCTGC
>NZ_VXDB01000044.1 GCF_008711325.1 Roseibium sediminis | reverse complement strand
CAAGATCAAGCCGCCGCATGACGCTCGCCTGGACACCAGATTTGACAATAGCTCGCAGCCGTCGAGCGGCAGTGAAATGGCAAACTTTCAGAGCTTCGCCAACGAGCTGACCGACCTGCTGGAGGTGGAGCGACCGAAACCTGCGACGAGTGATGGCGAGAATAACGACTATCGCTTTGAGCGACCTGTCACGTTCACGCATACCGGCCGAAAGAGCCGAGGCCGCATCGACTTGTATAGGCGCGGCTGTTTTATTCTCGAGGCCAAACAAGGCGGCGATAAGGTCAAGAAGGGGGAAAAGGACCAGCTCGCTCTCTTGACAGAGAAGGATGCCCCAAAGGCGCGCCTAGGCCACGGGCCGCGCGGTACGGCCAAGTGGGACGACACTATGCTGAAGGCGCGTAACCAGGCGGATGGTTATGCACGAGCCGTTTCCAAGGAAGATGGTTGGCCGCCATTCCTGATGATTGTCGATGTCGGTCACGTCATAGAGCTTTATGCGGACTTCTCGCGTGCCGGGCAGGGCTACAACCAGTTCCCGGATGGGAACCGGTACCGGATCAAACTGGAAGATTTGCGCGATGACGAAACGCGTAAACTTTTGCAAACAATATGGAAAGACCCTTTCTCTCTTGATCCGTCGCTGAAATCAGCTGAAGTGACGCGAGATATTGCTGCGCACCTGGCTGAACTCGGCAAGAGCTTTGAAGCTCAGGGCCATGATAGCGAAAAGGTTGCCCGGTTCCTGATGCGCTGTCTTTTCTCCATGTTCGCCGAGGATGTTGAGCTGATCCCGAAGAACAGTTTTACTGAGCTGTTACGAAAACTGCGGGGGCATCCCGAACATGCAGCACCATCTTTGAAGGGCCTTTGGGAAACCATGAACATTGGCGGCTTTTCCCAGGTGCTGATGCAGGACTTGAAGCGGTTCAATGGCGGCTTGTTCAAGGAAGCAGACGCCTTGCCGCTAAACAATTTGCAACTTGGTCTTCTCATCGAGGCAGCTGAAGCCGATTGGAAGCAGGTGGAGCCTGCGATTTTCGGCACGCTTCTGGAGCGCGCCCTCGATAAACGCCAACGGCACAAATTGGGAGCGCATTATACGCCGCGAGCCTATGTGCAAAGATTGGTGACCCCGACCATCATGGAGCCGCTGCGTTCCGACTGGAAAGACGTGCAGACTGCTGTCCAGAGATTGATGGCTGATGGCAAGGAGAACGAAGCCCGGGCAGCAGTACATGACTTCCACCGCTCACTTTGCGAAATCCGTGTTCTTGATCCGGCCTGTGGGTCAGGCAACTTTCTTTATGTTGCCATGGAGATGATGAAGAGGCTCGAAGGAGAGGTGACAGCCCTTCTGGAGGAGTTGGGAGAAGAGCAGACCGCACTTGGGTTATCCGGCTATACGGTTGACCCACACCAGTTTCTTGGAATTGAGCTGAACCCGTGGGCTGCGGCTGTGGCAGAGCTTGTGCTCTGGATCGGCTACCTGCAGTGGCATTTCCGAACACACGGCAAAGCCTCGCCATCCGAACCGGTGTTGAAGGATTTCAAAAATATCGAAAACCGGGATGCGGTGTTGGAGTGGGAAAGCCGCGTACCGCGCGTGGATGAAACAGGCAATCCGGTCACCCGCTGGGATGGCATTACGACAATGCGCCATCCGGTGACGGGCGAGGAAGTGCCGGACCCGGAGGCCCGCATTCAGGTTTATGACTATATCAAACCCAAAGCTGCTAAATGGCCAGAGGCCACTTTCATCGTGGGAAATCCGCCGTTCATTGGCGCAAGCCGCCTGCGCGAAAACTTGGGCGTTGGCTATGTTGAAGCGCTCTGGAAGGCCTATCCAAAAATGCCACAAAGCGCGGATCTGGTCATGTTCTGGTGGGACAAGGCGGCTCTGGCGGCCCGCGGCTTTGACCGGAAGAAGGTCAAGGGAACGCGGCGTTTCGGCCTGATCACCACCAATTCCCTGCGCCAGACGTTTAACCGTAGAGTGTTGGAGCCGCATCTGAACGATCCGAAGAAACCTCTCTCCCTGCTTTTCGCAATTCCAGATCACCCTTGGGTCGATACGCTTTATGGGGCTGCGGTGCGTATCGCTATGACAGTAGGAGTAGCCGGAAGACGAAGCGGACATTTGCTGACCGTTTCTATAGAGAGTAAAGATCAGGTCGAAGTTGAAGGACGAGTGGTCAAGTTCGACCCCCAAATAGGCAAGGTGTTTGCAAATCTGCAGATTGGTGCTGATGTTGTAGGCGCCAGTCGTATGTTAAGCAACGAAGGCCTCGCCCACATGGGCGTCAAATTGCACGGGATGGGTTTCGTTGTATCTAGAGATGAGGCGAATTCCTTCGGGCTTGGGAGCGTAGCCGAAGGCCCAGATCATTTAAGACCCTTCTTTAATGGGCGAGATTTGGCCCAGTTGCCAAGAGGTGTCTATGTGATTGATTTTTATGGCTTGTCAGAGCGTCAAGCGAAGGAAAAGCTTCCGCGCGCTTTTCAACATGTACTGAATACCGTAAAGCCGGATCGCGACGCTAAGGCAGAAAACTCCGACGATGCAAGGCAATATGCCAAGGAATGGTGGTTGTTTGGCAAAACTAGGCCGGATCTTCGGAATGCTATCTGCGGTTTGAAAAGGATGATTGCAACAACACGAACTGCCAAGCACCGCATATTTCAGTTTATTGATTGCTCTGTCGTTGCTGAGAGCAAGCTTGTTGTTGTTACACTTGATGGCGCGGAAAACCTTGCAATCCTAAATTCCCGTCATCACGAAGTTTTTTCGCTCGCCGCTGGTGGTTGGCTCGGTTTCGGTAATGACCCAACCTATAATCACTCTGAATGCTTCAATAAATTTCCTTTCCCGGATCTGAGCAAAACCGAAAAGACAACACTTGTTAGCCTTGGCGAAGAGCTGGACGCCCATCGCAAGCGGCAACAGTCGGCGCATCCCAAGCTGACGCTGACCCAGATGTACAACGTTCTGGAAAAACTGCGCGCGGGCGAGACCATCGAGGGCAAGGACAAGGAAATTTACGATCAGGGGCTGATCGGGATCCTGAAGGACATTCACGACCGGATCGACGTTGCAGTTGCCGACGCCTATGGCTGGCCAATTGATCTGACTGACGAGGAAATTCTGTTCAAGCTGGTGGAGCTAAACAAGGAGCGCGCTGCGGAAGAGGCGGTGGGGCATATCCGCTGGTTGCGCCCGGACTATCAAAACCCAGAAGGTAAAAAAGCAGAAGCCAAGGGCAAACAGACCGAACTGGATGTTGGCGCTGCGATCAAGATCGAAAAGGCACCTTGGCCAAAGGTTCTGCCAGAACAGATCGCGGCTGTTCGGGAAGTGCTGGAAGAACTGGGTGAGGCGAGCCCGGAACAGATCGCCCGTCGGTTCCAGCGTGCTCGTACCACTGCGATCGAACCGCTGCTCGCCAGCCTGGCAGCCCTCGGCCAAGCTCAGGTGACTGAAGACGGCCGCTACGCCGCTTAAGGGAAGGAGTATTCTGTAATGAGCTCCGTTTTACCCGATGGGCGCAACATGTGGATCCGTGCTTTTTATGACTTCAATCCTGAAGAAGCTGGATATGTCGGTTGGACAAACGAAAGCGGTCAGGCGCGGGCTTTGCGCGAGCTAAATGATGGCGACCTGATGTTGATCTATGGAGCGTCGTCGGCTCAAACAAAAAAACATATGCGATCGCACGTTCTCGGATTCGTGGAAATCGAGGCGCGTCCAATTCGGGACTTCGAAAAGGCTTCTGAAGCATCTCAGCTTGAAAAAAAGAACTCGGGTGAAGCTAATCTTTGGACATATGCATTGCCTATACACAGGGCATGGCGGGCACTTGACAAATTATCTATCGAACGCATTGCCCCAGTTACCTACAACAGCGCAGCTGGACAGGGGATTGGTGTTTGGGGGCAGCCTCTTACACCAGATGAGATTGCAACTGCACTCAAGATCAAGGTTACTGAGGTCAACGTTTTCGGTGAACCTCCGATTGGCCAAGGGCCTGCATCTCCTCAGCCGCTAAAAGAGGCTTTTTCTCCGTCAAAAGCTTTTCCCGGTTCAAGTGGTGAGCGAAATTCTGTCTATGTCGATGGGGAGACGGTTCTCTACCTTGCGGTATTTGAAGGGGACGGCTCCGCATTGTTGGGTAAGCCGGCGCATTTTGGCGACAAGGCAGTTGCTATGAAAATCGGTGTGTCAAATGACCCGGCTTCAAGAATGCATCAATTGAATGCAGGAATTCCACCGGCTGCGATTGGGCGCTGGGCACTGCGCATGCAGGGACAATTTCCGTCGCGAAGGGCGGCCGAGGATGCCGAGGCTATTTTCAAGAAAACCGCTGTTAAGCTCGAAAGCTTGGGTGGCGAGTTTTTCTGGGGTCGTGAAATGGACGCCCAAGTCTTGTTTGCGTCAGTTCCCGGCGTTTCCCGATTCTAAGTGGATCAATTTGGAGCGATAATTTATGTCACGTCGTTTTACCATTGAACCAACCGGGATGCCTGACCTTCCCGGCATGATGTTGGCTACGGTTGAAGCTTTGAAACAGATTGGCGGATCCGCTTCGCTTCACGAGCTGGATGAAAAGGTCATTGAGATTGAAGGTCTGTCAGAAGAAGAACAGTCCTATGCTCAACCAGGTGATGATCGCACTCGTGTGGCCTACTTTCTCGGTTGGGCAAGAACCTTCCTGAAGCGTGGTGGCGCTTTGGAAAATTCAGCCCGTGGAGTTTGGGCACTGACGGATGAAGGCGAGGCGATCGCGACCCTTGAAAAAACACGAGCCATATATCGACAAGTGAATGAAGAGGAGCGGGAGCGTCAAAAAGCCAAACGCAGAGAAAAACTTGCCAAGGAAGCTGCCGAAAATTCAAAGCAGAAAATTGAAACCGGTCAAATAGAACTGGTGCAGGAAGATGACAATGGCGATGCAAGCGACTGGAAGGTTCACCTTCTTGATACCCTGCGCTTAATGGACCCATCCGCGTTTGAACGTCTGTCTCAGCGTCTATTGAGGGAAGCCGGTTTTATAAAGGTGGAGGTGCGCGGCAAGACAGGTGATGGCGGGATTGATGGTGTGGGTGTTCTGCGCGTCAATCTGGTTTCATTTCAGGTCTATTTCCAATGCAAGCGTTGGAAAGGCAGCGTAGGTTCAAAAGAGATTCGGGATTTTCGCGGAGCTCTGCAAGGCCGAGCAGACAAGGGGCTGTTCATCACCACCGGAACCTTCACCAGCCAAGCCTCTGAAGAAGCCACCCGTGATGGCGCTATAGCAATCGATCTCATAGACGGAGATCGACTTTGCGACCTTCTCAAACAGTACGAACTGGGTGTTCGAACCCGCATGATCGAAGAGGTTGCCATCGACTCGAGCTGGTTTGGGTCGGTCTAATTTCACACTCTCGTGTTCAATTGAGCGTCCTCTGGACAAGATACACAGGTCCAAGCAATGTCGAAACAGCCGAAAATTGACACACCCGCAGGCATACCCTGACATTTTCCGATCCTGCTTTCAGGGTTGCGGGAGGTCAAATTGCCTTTTTATATCAAGAAGATAATGGTGGGTGCACAGGGATTCGAACCCGGGACCGTCTGATTAAGAGTCAGATGCTCTACCAACTGAGCTATACACCCATTCGATGCAGGAGGCGGCTGTGCGCCCCGCGTCGGATGAAGGCGGTATATAGCGCTCCATCCCCGCGTGCAATCCCTATTGTGACATTTTTTCAGGTTTTCCGCATTGCGATTTTTGCACGGCTCCTTGCAGAAATCTCATCCGTATTTCATGGGAAAATCGTCAGTTTGGCGCAACTTTCAAAAAGAAAAGGCTCTTTCGGCGCAATAACTGCAATTTTGGGTCTTGACCCTTGGGGATGCCCTGACTAGTGTGCAGCGCATCGAAAGGCAGTGGGCCGCTGCTTTCGATCAGCGACCTCCTGCGAGCGGCGCTGTGGACAGGTTGGTGGCCGGGCGGGATGAAACGTCGCAATGTCGATGTCTATTCTTCTAGTGGTAGGTAAGCGCGCCATCGGAGCGGGATGACCCGTTCGGATCGCTGGCGCGCGCAACAAGGCTCCTCGGGAGCCTTTTTTTGTACGCCAGCTCCGTTTTCTTCGTAATGGCACGCCTTCCTGTCTGCCCGATCATCTGCTATCCGGCATTCGGCTCAAAGGACTTTGACTGAAGAGTAAAAACGCCCAAAAGAAACGGGCAAACCCGAAGGAAGCATGAAATGACACGCGAAATGACCGGCGCAGAAATGGTCATCCAGGCGCTGAAAGATCAAGGTGTTGACACCGTATTCGGTTATCCGGGCGGTGCCGTGCTTCCGATTTACGACGAGATTATCCAGCAGGAAGGCCTTGAGCACATTCTGGTGCGCCACGAGCAAGGGGCAGGGCATGCCGCCGAGGGCTATGCCCGCGCAACCGGCAAGCCGGGCGTTGTTCTGGTCACCTCCGGCCCCGGCGCGACCAACATGGTCACCGCGCTGACCGATGCCTTGCTGGATTCCATTCCGCTGGTCTGCATCACGGGTCAGGTTCCAACGCACCTCATCGGCACGGACGCCTTCCAGGAGTGCGACACCGTTGGCATCACCCGGCCTTGCACCAAGCACAACTGGCTGGTTCGCAATGTTGATGACCTGTCGCGCATTCTGCATGAGGCGTTCTATGTCGCAACGTCGGGCCGCCCGGGCCCGGTTGTCATCGACATTCCGAAGGACGTCCAGTTTGCCTCCGGCACCTATACCGGTCCGTCCTCCAACCCGGCAGCAGCGCACAAGAGCTATCGTCCGCAGGTGAAGGGCGAGACAGCCTCCTTGCGTGAAGCTGTCGAGATGATGGCTGCTGCCAAGAAGCCGGTTTTCTACACCGGTGGCGGCGTGATCAACTCCGGGCCGGAAGCTGCCCAGTTGCTGCGTGAACTGGTCAGCCTGACCGGCTTCCCGATCACCTCCACCCTGATGGGCCTTGGCGCCTATCCGGCCTCAGGTGACAACTGGCTGGGCATGCTGGGCATGCACGGCACGTATGAAGCCAACATGGCGATGCATGACTGCGATCTGATGATCAACATCGGTGCGCGCTTTGATGACCGCATCACCGGCCGTATCGACGCCTTTGCGCCGAATTCGAAAAAGATCCATATCGATATCGATCCGTCTTCGATCAACAAGATCGTCAAGGTGGACCTGCCGATCATCGGCGATGTTGCGCATGTTCTGGAAGACCTCGTGCGCCTGTGGCGGACGTCTTCTGCCAAGGCCGATGCCAAGGCGATGAAGGATTGGTGGAAGCAGATCGACGGCTGGCGCGATCGCAACTGCCTTGCCTATCGCCCGAACGAAGACGTCATCATGCCGCAATATGCGATCCAGCGGCTGTATGAGCTGACCAAGGACCGCAAGACCTATATCTCCACCGAAGTTGGCCAGCACCAGATGTGGGCCGCGCAATATTACGGCTTTGAAGCGCCGAACCGCTGGCTCACCTCCGGCGGTCTGGGCACGATGGGCTATGGCCTGCCGGCAATCATCGGCGCACAGGTCGCGCACCGCGATGCGCTGTGCATCGACATTGCGGGCGATGCCTCGATCCTGATGAACATTCAGGAAATGTCGACGGCGGTTCAGTTCGGCCTGCCGATCAAGGTGTTCATCCTCAACAACCAGTACATGGGCATGGTGCGCCAGTGGCAGCAGTTGCTGCATGGCAACCGCCTGTCCCACTCCTACACCGACGCACTGCCAGACTTCGTGAAGCTGGCCGACGCCTATGGCGGGGTTGGGTTCCGGGTCGACAAGCCGGCGGATCTGGACGGGGCGATTGAGGAAATGATCGCCATCGACAAGCCGGTCCTGTTCGACTGCCGTGTGGCCAACCTCACCAACTGCTTCCCGATGATCCCGTCAGGCAAGGCGCATAACGAAATGCTGCTGCCGGACGAGGCGAATGACGAAGCTGTTGCCAATGCCATCGGCTCTGCCGGCAAGGCTCTGGTTTGAGTGAACGGGATCGAAGGACAACAAAAATGAACACACAAAACCTATCCGCACCGTCCGCCTACTTCCTTGCCGAGGTCAGCAACGATCAGGAAACCCATACGCTTTCCATCGTCGTGGACAACGAGCCGGGCGTTCTGGCCCGCGTGATCGGCCTGTTCTCCGGACGTGGCTACAACATTGACAGCCTCACCGTGTCGGAAACCGAGCACGAAAAGCACCTGTCGCGCATCACCATCGTGACCACCGGTACGCCGATGATCATCGAGCAGATCCGTCATCAGCTGGACCGCCTCGTGCCAGTTCACAAGGTGACCGACCTGACCGTTCAGGCGAAGATTTCCAGCCAGGACAAGCCGCTGGAGCGCGAGTTGGCGCTTGTGAAGGTGGCGGGAACCGGTGAAAAGCGTCTGGAAGCCCTGCGTCTTGGCGAAGCTTTCCGCGCAACGGTGATTGACGCAACGACCGAGCATTTCGTCTTCGAAATCACCGGGCGCACCAACAAGGTGGAGCAGTTCATCTCCATCATGAAGCCCCTCGGCCTCATCGAAGTCTCCCGCACCGGCGTCGCTGCCGTTCAGCGTGGCCCGGAAGGCATCTGAAGATTCCCTTCATGCACATTTTTGCTCCCGGCCCTTTGGGGTCGGGATTCTCGGCTAGCTAAAGGTCGAGAATTGGGTATTTGAGGCATTAGTATCGCCACGTGTGCAAATCTGCTCGCACAGATGGGCAGAAACAGCGCATTCAATGAAACTAAACATATTTCATCTCCACCACAGGGAAATTTTAGTCAAATTTGTTTTTTATGATTGAGATAACCTTGTTATTCCTTAGGAAGAAACCTGTCTCCATATGGATTGTTTTTTCTGTTTTGAGGCTGGTTAAGCCATTTACTTCGAGCGACGGCTGGTCGTGCCCTGACGTTTCCTTGAAGTAAGCCTCATTTTCTTTTAGCAAAAATGCGTCATCTTCAGCTCTCTGTGGAATGTACCTGCGGTAGCAGGCTGAGAAGCCTTCAAACTCTGGACCTGTGTCGACCCGAATGATCGGCGCACCTTTTCCATCGCCCGACCGAATTGAGGGTACCGAGTCGCTGAAATAAGCGGGATAGCTTTTTACAGTTTCCGGAGCTGCGTGTCCGTCTCGCAGTTTTCCTTGATCCATCCTTAACCGGGTATCAGCTAGCTTCAATCGGTCCAGAAGCTTCCAAATACCCATCTCATTGATTGTGGAGTAAAGAACATTATAAGCATCTTGGCCGATTTGGGTGTTGCTCCAGTAGTCTGGGTGGTCTTCCGGCCAGTATTTTTCCAGTACTTCGCGACCTGCGGGGAGCACTTCCAGTAGGGCTATACTGTAACAGGCATCAGGCAGAATGGCCGGAGCGTTGCGAAGCCAACCATCTTCCGCCCAGTATTGTTTCGCCACCATTTCGTTGGATATAAGGTTCTCATTTGGAGACTTGTTCCACTCCTCGAATTCTTCCCGCGTTGCAGGGCGTACAGACGCGCCAAGAAATGATAAACGAGAAGCGGGCCTTTCATAAGCTTGGATAGTTGAATAACCCAGCCCCATTTCCAGATTGTTGGAGCTTTCAAACCAAATGGCCAACGGCATGAAGGCACCGTCGTGCTCGTCTAGAATTGTCTGCCTAGTATCGCAATAGTCAGGCACCGCAATCATGACGACATGATCATTTATCGTTCGTCTAGCGTAGACATTCGGATGCTTGCGAACTTGATTCTGCTGAACGTTTGGTAGCTTCAATTCGCGGGAAGAACAGCCGACGAGGAGATCGAAGTTTAGTGGCTCCGTTCGATCCAACAGATACTTTGCAGTAAAGTGATAGAATACACCGCGATCGGGACCGTGGTCGGAACTTGTCTGTCCAGCATAGCCTATAATGACAGGAAGCCAAATCAACATACCCGCCACCAATCTGAAATTGACTACAGACAAAATCAAAAGGAAAAAAATCACTATTAGGATAGAAACTCTAAGAGCTCTACCTGACATGACCACCTCCGATAAATTCAAAGGTGACAAATTCGGCCACAGCTTTGTCGCCAATCAAAAAATGCGGAAGAACAATTGGATGTTTCAGAGATGAAAAGGCAACGCCTTGCTGATCGTCCGTGATTTCCAGATTGATCACATGCCCAAACTTTGAAAGGCGAGGGCCATAGTCTGAGCCAAAATAGTATTCATAAAGCTCCCGGTAGTTTTCGTCGCCGTATCCGGTTGGATTGATGAGCGAGAAGCAGGACAAAAGCCCCTTTTTCTCGCGCCTGAGATCTGCCTTGTAAACCAGCCTGCCAGAGCTCAGGCTTTCTCTTTCTGCAAAGGGATAGCCGTCGTTCCGGATCAGCGGATAATAATCAGCGAGCCTCATTCTCCAGAAACTGTCAGGTCTGCGGTCACCTTCTGGCTCCCTGCGCCGAAGGTAATTGAAATATTTCGGAAACTCATGTGAGCCGGAGTCGTAGTACCCGTTCCCATAAACAAATTGCCGTTTGTCGTCGGTGCCGTCTGACGTATCCGCGGGCAGAAATTCAGGTGCAAACCAGTAGGCCGGCTTGTCTTCTGGATAGTATTTTGCGGTATACTTGGCCGGGTGTTCCGAGTGCGACACAACAGCGACGCCATAACATTTCAGCGGCAGCAATTGCTTCTCTGGATCAAAACTCGCCCAATAGGCTTTGTCTTCCTCTGATGAAGCAAATCTTGGCCCCAAGTGGCGCTCGGTCAGGATATTGTCCGCATAAGACCTGAACCACGTTTCGAATTTCTTCGCAGTGGAAGGCTCGACAGTCACATCAACAAGGGAAAGCGGGCTGTAAGGATTATCGAACGAACTGGCAATGGCATAACCATATCCAAGGGTCAGATCATCGGCATCATCAAACCAGATCGTGAAGGGGATCAGGTTCCCTTCTGCAACCTGTTCCCAAGACCCTAGGACTTCGGATTCCCCACTATAAACCTTCCGGTCTTCCGCATACCGAATAGCGTCGCAGATGCGCGGCGCGGCCAGCATGACGGCGGCCCCGGATTGTGTCTTCTTTGCATATAGCGCGGGCAAATAACCCAGCACTGTTCGCTCGTTCGGCGTCCCCTTGTCGAATGTGTGTCGACCACAAGACACCTGCAGGTCAAACACCAGCGGCTCCGTCTGGTTGACGAGATATTCGGCCCGCAGATGGTAATATGTACCAACCGCGCCACCCGTCTCACCATACTCGTTGATAAGCGGAGGTTCTGGCCTCAGAAAATAGTACGCACCGCTGGCCAAGATGGCGCCCATCGCAATGCTGGTCAGTAAATTCGTTGTTTTCAAAACCTGGCATCCGAAAAAGAATGAAACGATCAAGGCTTGCTATAAAGGTAAAGCGGCTAAAATAACGTTACGGCATGCCTTGGAGCGCTCATATCCGGGGCAATTCGTCTTTGTCAGAAACAACAGGAGGAACCCGGCGTTTTGAACGCCAAACAGCCTAGACGCGTCATGGGTTAACGCGTATACGACAGCGGCGCCTGAGAGCGTCGGTGGCGGCGGATTCAGGTTGGGCGCTTCCCTTGCGCCAGCTTCACCAGTTTACGACACCGGACAAAAGGTCTGCCCGTCATGATCCACGGTCTCTCCCGGCCGAAAAACCAGATCCGTTGGCTCTTGCTTGAAGGGATCTCCACCACCGCCCAATCCATTCTCGAAAAGGCCGGCTATTCCAATGTCGAGGTTCTGTCGACCGCGCTCGACAAGGATGCCTTGATCGAGAAACTGCAGGGCGTCCAGATGTTGGGCATTCGCTCGCGCACACAGGTGACTGAAGAGGTTCTGGCTGCGGCGCAGACACTCGTGGGGATCGGCTGTTTTTCCGTCGGCACCAATCAGGTGGACCTGAAGGCGGCGCTGACGCGCGGCATTCCGGTGTTCAATGCTCCCTTCTCCAACACCCGCTCGGTTGCGGAGTTGACCATCGCCGAGATCGTCATGCTGTTCCGCGGTGTGTTTACAAAGTCCACGGCGGCTCACGAAGGGCGCTGGATGAAGACAGCGGTCGGCTCGCGCGAAGTACGCGGCAAGACGCTGGGCATTGTCGGCTACGGCAATATCGGAACGCAGCTGTCCAACCTCGCCGAGGCGATGGGCATGTCGGTCATTTATTATGATACGGTCGACAAGCTACAGCATGGCAACGTGACCCCGGCAGACAGCCTTGACGCGCTTCTGGAAGTCGCCGATGTGGTGTCGCTGCATGTTCCCGACACTTCCGGAACGCGGGGTATGTTCGGGGCCGAGCAGATTGCAAAAATGAAGCCGGGTGCCTTCCTGATCAACAACGCCCGGGGCAAGGTCGTTGATATCGAGGCTTTGGCTGCCGCGTTGAAGAGCGGGCATATTGCGGGCGCGGCGATCGACGTGTTCCCGACCGAGCCGAAGTCCAACAAGGACGAGTTCATCAGCCCGCTGCGCGGTCTTGAGAATGTCATCCTGACACCGCATGTCGGCGGATCCACGGAAGAAGCACAGGACCGGATCGGGGAAGAGGTTTCCAAGCGCCTCGTGGAGTATTCCGATGTAGGCTCCACGCTTGGCGCGGTGGGCTTCCCGCAGGTTCAGTTGCCGAAGGGAACCGAGGCGACACGCTTTATTCAGGTTCACCACAATGCCCCCGGCGCCATGCGGACGCTGAACGACCTGTTCTCTCGGCACGACCTCAATATCCACTCCCAGTTCATGCAGTCGCATCAGGATATCGGCTACGTTGTTCTGGATATTGACAGCCGTGTTGAAGATCCGGTGCGGATCCTGGAAGAAATTCGGGCGCTTCCGAACACTATTCGGGCCCGTTTGCTGAACCGCGTCTGATTTTTGCTAGCAATAGGACACAGGGCTGCAGATGCCGGTATGCAACCGGCTCTGCGGCCCTAATTGCATCTGTTTTTGGGCGATCACTTGTGTGCAGTGCGTTTGGCTCGACTTAACTGCCTTGGTGAGGTGTTCCCGGTTCCCGGGTAGTCGGCAAAATAAGTATAATCCTCCCCGGCCGGAGCGCCCTTTAGCGTTTAATTCAAGAAATTTCTGCCGACGCTCGTGTATTGTCCTAATCTCCATATTTTCAATTTAGAAAATAATGTATCCATAGTGGCATAAATACTAATGGCTGCGGTTATGCGGCTCCGAAGTCTGCGACTCAATTTCAGCGCTGGAGGTAAGGATCTTGATTTTGGAAATTTGCAATTTCTGATTTAATAAATCCGTATATATATCAATGGTACATAATGATGTGCTGGCATTTCCATTTTTCCGGAATGCCTAGTAATATGTCTGTAGTTCTTGTTTTATAACTTCTTTTATCGCTTCCTGAGCATGAAGTTAAAGCGTGTTAGTTCAATTTTGAAATCTCTTTCATTAAACATTAACTCCCCTAAAGCCAGGGTGTAGTCACCTTTAACAAGGGTGATAGACATGAGAGTACTTCGTGCCGGCCTCGTGCTCGCATTGGGCGTCCTGACTGCTCCGACACTGGCCTTTTCTTCGCAAGACGGACTGACTGTTGTCGGTACCGGCGATGGCCTTGAAATGTTGAGGGAGATCGGTGAGGGATTTTCCGCGCAACATCCTGACATCAAGTTGAGCATTCCACCGAGCATCGGCTCTGGTGGCGGCATTGCAGCTGTAAGTTCTGATGAAGAACGTCTGGCGCGTGTTGCCCGTCCGCTCAAGGAGAGCGAGAAGGCTGTCGGGCTGGAATACAAGCCGTTTGCGAAAATTCCGAGCGCCTTCTTCGTCAATCCGTCTGTCGGTGTTGATGCGGTTTCCAGCAAGGATCTTTATCGGCTCTATTCCGGTGAAATCCGTAACTGGTCTGAAATCGGCGGCGCTGACCTGAGGGTCCGGCTCGTGCGCCGCGAAGATGCTGACAGTACATTGCAGGTGCTTCGTGGCTCCATGCCTGGCTGGAACGATCTCCAGATTTCCCCGCGATCAAAGACGGCTGTCACGACGCAGGACGCAATTGAGACTGCAAGAACGGTCGAGGGTGCGATCGGCTTTGGTCCGTATTCCCGCCTTCTGGAAGAGGGGCTCGTCATTCTGAAGATCGACGGGAACCATCCTATGGATGAAGCCTATCCGAGCGCTGTTACCCTTGCACTGATCTATAAGGAAAAGCGCATGGACAACGAGATGAAGGCTTTCATTGACTATGCATCCTCCGCAGATGCCCGTGCCCTGATCGTCAACTACGGTGGCGTGGCTATCGGTAACTGAGTTAGGCTTTGATGTTCCGCCACAGATCAATCCTTTGGCAATATACCTACGGGGCGGTTTTCACTGCCCTGCTGGCTTTCGCTGGTTTGATCGCGGTTGTCTCCGTACAACTGGAGAACAGCCTGTGGCAGCAGGAAACCAAACTCGCACAGCTCTCCGAAGAGCGGCTGTTGGAAACCTTGTCTGCAGACGTGGAGTTGGCTGCTGCTCGGCTCAAGTTCCAGTTTGAAGATCATGCCCGTCGTATCGATGCCTTGTCTAACAGGGCCGATACCGTGGCAGCCATCCAGTCTCGCAATGTTGTTGCCATGTCGGAATTGCTCGGGCAGGCGGCAAAAACGGCGGATGTCGACAGTATCGTCGTCCTAGATGATCGTGGCAATGTGGTCGGCGCGTCGTCCTACGAAGCCGATCTGGTGCATCTGGGAACGATCCTGCCAAAGCTGCCCTTCATGGGCACGGTAATGCAGTCGCTCAAGGACAGCTATCCGGGCGAGAAGATCATCGTCTCGCAGCTTGAGCCCTTTGCAAACGCGCCGCCCTTTGTTCCCAGCGAACATGAAAACGCGATTTCCGAAATTGTGTTTGTCCCGGTATTTGACGATTTTGGCGATGTAGCCGGCGGGCTGCTTGCTCAGCGCTGGTTTCGCTATACCGAAAAAGTCCTGATTGATCTGGCAAAGATCAACAAGTTCGAACTTGCAGTCTTGCTCAACGGGAAGGTTATCTCAGCCGCCCAACTGACCGGTGTCGGGGACCGCAACCCTATCTCGAACCTGTCCGATTACATCAAGACGTCCGGCGGTCACATCGCTAGTTGCGGGAATCCCATATCCCTGCTTGAGGTTTGTGCACTCAAGCCGACCAAATACCTGACGGAAACACAGAAGCAGTTCACCAAGATTGGCCGAGACGAAGGTGGAAAGCTGCTCAAGTGGCTGTTTATTCTCGGGTTCCTTGCGCTGTTCGCATTCGCGACGGTCTCTTATCTGGTGGCTCGGCAGGTCACGCGTCCGCTGACGAAGATCACGAGAGCATTGTCGGGTATTGCCGGTGGCGATTTCGAGGAAGGCGTCGTCGGCACCGAACGTCATGATGAAGTGGGCGATATTGCCCGTTCGGTTGTGCTTCTTCAGCGCTCGGTCAAGGAACGCGACGCGCTTAGAGCCCGCGTCAACGAGAAAAACCGCATCCTGAAGAACCAGGAAATGAAGCTGCGTGATCAGAACATGTTGTTCGATGCGGCCCTGAACAACATGTCCCACGGTCTGTGCATGTTTGATGCGACGGGAAAGCTCATTGTGTCCAACAAGCGCTATGTTGAGCTTTTTGCCCACAAGGACGACGAGATAAAGCCTGGTATGTCTGCCGTAGAGCTGACGGCATTGCAGGACGGTACGGAGATCTCAGGCGAGGAATTCAATAGCGGGCGCGGTGGCAGCGGCACAGGCAGTTTCGCGCTGAGCACTTCAATGCTGAAGTTGCCGTCAAACCGGATTGTCCTGAAAACGAACCAGGCGTTGGCCGATGGTGGCTGGATCGAAATCTCCGAAGACATCACCGAGCGTCAGGAGGCGAGAGATCGTCTGGCCTATCTTGCCCGGCATGATGTCCTGACCCAACTGCCAAACCGCGTCGAGTTCCGCGAACATATCGACCACCTCTTGTCCAGACGGCGCCGGGAAGGCGGAGAGTTCGCAGTCCTGTGTCTGGATCTGGATGAATTCAAGGTCGTCAACGACTCCCTTGGGCATCCGGTCGGGGACGAATTGCTGCGGCAGGTTGCCATTCGGCTCAGCGAAATCATCGAGAAGGATGAGCTTGTTGTCCGGCTCGGTGGGGATGAGTTTGCTGTGGTGACAACGTTGCCGGTGAAGCGCAAGGACGTGGATGATCTGGCCAAGACGATCATCAATCAGTTGTCCCTGCCGTTCCAGCTGGCCGATCATCAGGTGACGGTTGGAACCAGCGTCGGCATCTCCTTCGCGGATAGCGATGACGTGCAGGCAGATGATCTGTTCAAGCAGGCCGACCTTGCCCTCTATCAGGCAAAGGATGACGGGCGGAAGACTTATCGGCTGTTTGAGCCGCATATGAGCCGGGCGGTCAGCGAGCGCCAATCGTTGCTCAACGATCTTCGCAATGCATTGGCTGAAAACCAGCTGGAGCTCTACTACCAGCCGCAATACGATCTCAAGAACCTCGAAATCTGCGGGTTTGAGGCTCTCATGCGCTGGAAGCATCCGGAGCGTGGCATGGTTTCTCCGGCGCAGTTCATCCCGCTTGCGGAGGAAACCGGACTTATCGTTCCGATTGGTGCCTGGGCCCTGCGTGAAGCCTGTGCAAAGGCTGCCAAGTGGCCCAAACACATCAAGATTGCGGTCAACCTGTCCCCAAGGCAGCTCCGCGTTTCCGGATTTGGAGCCGAGTTGGTGGGAGCGCTTGCGGCTTCCGGTCTGAACCCGCAACGGCTCGAACTTGAAGTTACCGAAGGCGTCTTGTTGCAGGATTCCGACGAGGTTCTCGACATTCTGCGTCAGGCAAAGGACCTTGGCGTCAGGGTTTCGATGGATGACTTCGGCACAGGCTACTCGTCACTCAGCTATCTGCGGCGGTTCCCGTTCGACAAGATCAAGATTGATCAGTCCTTTGTTCGCTCGATGGGCGATTCCGAAGATGCAATGGCCATTGTTCGCACAGTCATTGATCTGGCAAAGAGCCTCAACATGACAACGACTGCAGAAGGTGTTGAAAGCAAGGATTTGCTCGATCTTCTGAAGGATATTGGCTGCTCCGATGCTCAAGGCTTCTATCTGGGACGACCTATGCCGATTGCTCAGGCAAACGATCTGGTCCGCGAAAGCCTAGGTCAGGACAAAGCCAAGGTGAGCGCCTGATTTCCTGCGTTGCTGGTGTCACGTGCCATTGGCAGCCTCGCACGTCAGTTCAATTTCCATGGCGGATGGTCTGACGCAGCTGGACACCCGCAAAAACCTCGCGCTGTTGGATGATTTCTGATTCACTGGCTT
>NZ_VXDB01000043.1 GCF_008711325.1 Roseibium sediminis | reverse complement strand
GTTCTCAGTGACAATTTATGGGGCCACCGGGTCAGTTCTCAGTGAAAATCAACAGTCTCCTGCACGTAGTTGAGCGCCTCGTAGACATCAGGCATGTCTATCGCCATGTACTCGTCAATGGCCCTCTGCCTCTGCGTCTCGTGAGATGCCCTGAAGCGTATCAAAAAGGGCGACCTGACGAATGGCGTCCAGTATCCACCGTCCTTTGGGCCTTCCCACGGCTTCGGAGGAATAATGGTAGGCATGTAGACCGGCCAGAAGACCAGCTCGTCATCCATCGCGGACGATAGCCAGTCCATAAGCCCCTCGTCTGGGTGGAGGACCATGGGCCACTTCTGCTTGGCACCCTTACGGACACTTGCAGACGTCATGGCCGATCTGTCAGCAATGACCTTAAACCGTCCCGTGCCTTGGACCACACAGTCGATCATCTGGAGTCCGACCCTGCGCCTCTCCTCATCAGTCCAAGGCTCATACTGGATGGTGTCTTTGACGTGCTTGTTGAAGATTGCGATCCGTGACCGTCTCTGGTGAGTGCTGTCGGACTTCCGCTTGGAGTAATGCGCCGAAAGGGTATCCCAACTGTCAGGGTCTGCTTCCTGCCAAGCCTTGCAGCGAGCCTCGTGTTCAATGGCCGCGCCGATCTCCGCAGCGATGCCCATCACCAGTCGCTTCTCAATGCCAAGCATCCGCAAGACAGCCTTCACAGCCAGCATTGCGGACACATCAGTCGGGATCTCTTGCAGTCTGGACAGAGCGACTGGCTTTACGCCTCTCCTTTTCGCCGCCTTCTCAAGCCATTCTTCGAGGTTCTTAGAGACAGGTTCCACGAACTCCTTCAGGAGGGACCTGTAAGGCCGCAGCCGGGACATATCCCTTTTGGTCCGCGCCTTGTTGATCTTCGATTGCATCCTGACGCGGCCAGCTTCGAGCATTTCCCGCTCAAGGGCCACCTGATCCTCCCACCTGTCATGCAGGTAGATGGAGTCTTTCGGCATTGCATGATGTGTCAAGTGGTAGAGTCCGCATCAAGTGAGAGGAAGAGGAAAAGTGCCTCACGGGTCTGTCGTGATCTCCGGGCAGCCCACCTTTGCAAGATAGCTCCCCTTTCTCCTGTCGTTGGGTCATATCCAGTACGCGCGACCCTGTAATAATGAGCATCTAGTCGCTGAAGTTCTCGTAGAAGCCTCACGCCGGTAGCCATCACACGCGCTCCTCCACCTTGAAGGTCATCTCCGCGCCTTCGTGCGTCACGGCCTTACGTCGATACCAAAAACCGTCCTTACGGAAGTGCATCATGCGGGCAGCACGGAGCTTCTTCACCTGGCTGAAGGGATTGTCTGAAGTCTGGACTTGATGGGTGTCATCAGGAGTGGCGTGGAAGAAGGCGATGAGCCAAGAAACAGCCACCATAGCGAAGGGAAAACACACAATGCATGTCTTGTAACTCATTGGTAGACCTCGCGGATATTCCAGATAGAATGTTAAGTGGTACTATCTGGACCAGCTTTTGAATCCCGCGCGTCTACCAGTTCCGCCAGAGGGGCAACTGACACCGACCGGCTGCATATCATGGCGGATTGAAAAGGTGCAAGCGGCGAAATGCCGAGGCGGGAAAAAATCCACCAATGAAGGCATGGCAGCCCCCCAGCCGAATTGACCGGGACACCTGCGAGGATGCCGAAGCTTCCGTCAGGCCATCCAAAACCAGTAGTTTCATCGTTGAAGAGGGGCTCAAGGTGAGTGGACGTACACTCGTGACTTGGGTAGGAATTGCCACATGAGCAAATCACCACGGGAAATCGAGCTGAAGCTCGAACTCGGCGAAACAGATCTGACGGTCCTTCGGGAGGCAGGCCCGCCGGAGGGCTATTCCTGTGAGGCCGTCCAGGAGGTCAAACTCCGCTCCATCTACTTCGACACGCCCGAGGACGACCTGAAGAAGGCGGGTATTTCCCTGCGCCTGCGCAATCTGGGCACAAAATGGGTGCAAACCCTGAAGATCGGTACGGGAGTATCTGGCGGGTTGTCCTCGCCCATCGAAATCGAAAAACCGGTTTCAGATGATCGTCTTGACCTGAAAGCAATCAATGACACCCGCGCAAGTCGGGTACTGGCCGCAGCCATCGGCGACAAGGTCCTCGGGCCCCGCTTTGAAACCGTCATTTCCCGCCTGATTTGGGACTTGAAGGACCCGGAGGACAACAGCCGGATCGAAGTTGCCCTCGACACGGGCCACGTCAAGGCTGGAGAGAAAACGGCCCCCCTCTGTGAAGTCGAATTCGAACTGAAAGCGGGCTCGATCCCGGCGCTTCTCAAAGCTGCCCGCACAACGGTCAAGTCCGTTCCGTTTCGTTTTTCCCCCAGCAACAAGGCGGGACGCGGCTACCGGCTTTTGGCCGGAAAAGGCAAGGGAAAGAAGAAGGCGCTGAAACCCCAAAAGGTTTCAATCGACGCCAGGGACACGACGGAACGCGCCTTCCAGATCATCCTGCGGTCTTGCCTTGAGCAGATTGCGCTGGCCAGAGTGTCCATCCTGCACAGCGATGATCCTGAAGGGCCTCACCGGTTGCGTATTGCCCTGCGCAAGCTGCGCAGCGCCTTCAGCCTGTTCAAACCGGCGCTTGCACAGGGCTCTTGCCATGCGCTTGATGTGACGGCCAGAAACCTTGCGCAGATAGGTGGCGAGGTCCGTGATCATGATGTCCTTTGCCTTGACATCGTTTCATCTCTGCAAGGGGTCACCCCCAAGGCCATCGCCCTTGAGCCACTGGCGACCCTGCTTGCCGCTCGGGCCAGCACCAAACGTGTGGCGCTGCGGACGGAGCTTTCACAATCCGCGGTGAATGACTTTCTCTTCAATCTTGCCGACTTCATCGAAAGCCGAGGCTGGAGAGATCCATCCGACAAGGGCCAGAAGGCGATCCTTTCCCAGCCGGTCGAAATTCTCGCCTCGATGGCACTCGACAAGCAATGGAAGAGGGTGTCGCGGTTTGGTGCCCGACTGGATGAGCTGACCGTTCCCGAGCGTCACGAAATGCGCAAGGCCTTGAAAAAAATGCGGTATGGAACCGAGTTTTTCGGCCCGCTGTTTCCCAAACAGTCCGTAAAACCGTTCCTGAAGCGCATGCAAAGGCTGCAGGATATATTTGGCTACCTGAACGACGTCGCGATGGCGGAAAAGCTTCTTCATCTCAAGGACGTTTCTCCTAAGGAGGCACACCAGTGTGCGGCGGCCATCGGGTTCGTCATAGGTTGGCATGAAGCAACCTGTGCCAGCCAATGGCCATCAGCACGCCGGTTCTGGCTGGACACGCAGACAATTCCGAGGTTCTGGCGCTCAAGCTGACCGGACGAACAGCTTTACTCGTCCTCAAACGTTACGCGGTGCGTGTCGGCCACCTGTGAGCGGCTCAGGAACGCCAGTCGTTTCGGGAAAACTGAAGGGTAGACCGCGCAGCGAACGGAGCGCGAGATAGGCAAAGCACTCTGCCTCAACAGCATCTCCGCGCAGACCGACATCTTCTGCCGAAACCACGTCGACCTTGGCACGGCCTGCTATTTCCCGCATGAGAACCGGGTTTCGCCGCCCCCCGCCACAGACCACAAGGCGATCTGGACGACGATCAAGAAGATCAAGGCCTTTGGCAACACAGCCTGCGGAAAAGGCCGTCAACGTTGCTGCACCGTCTTCAACACCGAGCCCGTCTGCCATGGACATGGCAAAGTCAAACCGGTCCAGAGACTTTGGATAAGGGCGGGCAAGGTAAGGATTTTCAAGGAGCCGGGCCAACCGCGCCTCATCCACGGTTCCGGCTGCCGCAATGGCCCCATCCTTGTCCATATCAAGGGAAAGGTGCTTGCGAACCCAGTCATTGACCGGGGCATTGGCGGGTCCGGTGTCGAATGCGGCCATCTTTTCAGACCCGCACCAGGTCAGGTTGCCAACCCCGCCGAGGTTCAGAATGGCCGTATCCTGCGAGCCGCCGATGCGATCCAGCATGGCCCGATGATAGACAGGCGCAAGCGGAGCTCCGTTGCCGCCTGCCGCCACATCGGCAGAGCGAAAATCATAGATGACATCAACGCCGGTCATCTTCGCCATCAACGCGCCATCGCCAAGTTGCCGGGTTGCCCCCGTTTGGCCCGGTTGAACGCCGCGGTGCAAAACCGTTTGTCCGTGGAAGCCGATGGCAACCACATCCCTTGGCGCAAACCCGTGCTTTTCTAAAAAGGTCGAGACAGCGTTTGCCTGTTGGCGTGTCAAAAGCTCTTCCGCTTGCCGAGAGAGGGCTGGTTCGGCCCCATCAAAATTCCAGGCACGGGCAACTTCCATGGTCTCGCGCAGCAAGGGGCGCAGATCTGTCTCGTAAGGCACAAGTTCATAGGGGCCGAATTCCTCGATCCGCTCACCATCCGTCCGGATCATGGCGATGTCGATATTTCCATCCAGCACTGTCCCGGTCATCAGCCCGACCGACCAACCCCGTAACTCGTCCATTCAAACTGCCTCTTTCTGGCGATTCTGCCTTTCCGCCAGACTAGAGCATTTCCAAGCGAAGTGGATACCGGTTCGCCGTCAGGAAATGCGCCAAATCAAATATTTAGAGCACGTCGAGTGATTCAGTGAATGGGAGACGTGCTCTAGGACTGTTCGCCCGCCGATGAAAGGATCACCACCAGATCCTCACGCCGCCCATGTGGGTACGAGGAAAGCTGCCATTGCTTGGCCGTAAGACCGGAGCGAATGAAAGTAAGCGTTTTGCCATGTCTTTAATGCAAGGTGGCCAAACGCATCTTTGCGCCGGACTCCGAAACGCAATGGCAACAGACTACGAAATACCCCCAAAACAAAGGTATTTGAGCTCGGTGTAATCATCCGTCCCATATTTCGATCCCTCACGCCCAAGGCCGGATTGCTTGATCCCGCCAAAGGGAGCAACTTCCGTCGAAATCAATCCGGTATTGATGCCGACCATTCCAGCCTGCAGGCGCTCAGCCATCCGCCAGGCGCGATTGAGATCGCGGGTGTAGAAATAGGCTGCCAACCCAAATTCACTGTCATTTGCCAATGACACAGCCTCGTCATCCGACTTGAACTTAAAGACCGGCGCGACAGGGCCGAAAGTCTCCTCCCGGGAGGCCAGCATATCCACTGTCATGCCGGTGATGACCGTTGGTTCAAAGAACTGCCCGCCGAGCGGATGCGGCTTGCCACCTGCTTCAACAGTCGCACCCTTGGCAACGGCATCCGACACATGGGCCTCGACCTTTCGAAACGCTGCCTTATTGATCAAAGGACCGATGGACGTGACATCCTGAAACCCGTCCCCAACCGTGAATTCGCCAACACGATCCGAGAGCTTTCGAACAAACTCATCGTGAATTCCCGCCTGCGCGTAGATCCGGTTGGCGCAGACACAGGTCTGTCCCGCATTTCTGAATTTTGCGATCAGTGCCCCTTCCACGGCAGCATCTACATCCGCGTCATCAAAGACGATGAACGGCGCATTGCCACCCAGTTCCAGCGACACTTTCTTGATCTGGAACGCACACTGCTGCATCAGGATCTTGCCGACACGGGTCGAGCCGGTGAAGGTGATTTTCGCGATTTTTTCGTTTTCGCAGAACTCGCGGCCAACTTCTGCAGCAGCTGTACTTGGCACAACATTGAAGACACCGGCAGGTATCCCCGCGCGATGGGCCAGTTCAGCCATGGCCAACGCGGAAAGTGGTGTGAGTTCAGACGGACGGGCAACAAAGGTACAGCCGACAGCAAGCGCCGGAGCAACCTTGCGAGCAATCATCGCATTTGGAAAGTTCCAGGGCGTAATCGATCCGACCACGCCGACAGGCTGCCGGATCACGACGATCCTCTTGTCAGCCTGATGACCGGGAATGACATCACCGTAAATCCGCTTGGCCTCTTCCGCGAACCATTCGATGAAAGATGCGCCATAGAGGATCTCTCCCCAGGCTTCCGTCAGCGGTTTGCCCATTTCGGCGGTCAGGATCTGGGCGAGGTCGTCTGCATGTTCAACCATCAAGTCGTGCCAACGGCGCAGCAGGATTGCCCGTTCCTTGCCGGTTTTGGCTGCCCACATGGGCTGGGCCCGGTGTGCTGCATTGATCGCGATGCGCACATCCTCAACACAAAGGTCGGAAACACTCGCAATTTTCTGGCCGGTCGCCGGATTGTAAACGTCAAACGCCTGTGACGCCTCAACCCAGCTTCCATTCAGATAGGCCCCGCTTCGCAGGAGGTCGGGGCATTTGAGATCAAGCATTGCCCCCCTCCCGTGCAGTCGCAATCGAAACGTCGAGGATCTCCATTGCCTCGGCGAACACGGTGTCTTCGATGGTGATCGGCGCGAGGAAACGGATGACGTTTCCAAAAACACCGCACGTCAGCAACACCAGCCCGCGTTTGAGGGCTTCGGCACGGACCCGGTTGGTAAAGTCCGGAGATGGCTCTGAAGTGCCTGCAACATTGAACTCAGCCGCCACCATGAAACCGGGACCGCGGACATCCACCAGTTCCGATGTGGTTTCGCGCAATTCCTCCAGCTTCTGTTTCAGCCGTGAACCCAACTGGTTTGCCCTGTTGCAGAGGTCTTCTTCCTCGATCACATCCAGCACCGCATGGGCAGCAGCAATGCCAAGCGGCGGCCCGCCATAGGTTCCCCCAAGGCCACCGGGATTGGCTGCATCCATGATATCCGCCCTGCCGGTCAGCGCCGCCAGCGGCAATCCGCCCGCAAGGCCCTTCGCCATGGTCGTGATGTCGGCTGAAACGCCCATGGCCTCCATCGCAAAGAGATGCCCTGTCCGGGCAAATCCGGTCTGGATTTCATCGGCGATCAGCACGATCCCGTACCGGTCGCACAAGGCGCGGAGTTCTTTCACAAAATCGGTCGGTGCGGAGTAGAACCCTCCCTCCCCCTGCACAGGCTCGAAAATGATCGCCGCCACCCGTTCCGGATCGAGGTCAGACTTGAAAAGCCGGCTCAAAGCGTCAAGCGAAGCGTCGCTTGACCCACCATGGAATTCGACAGGGAAAGGCACATGGTAGACATCCGGCATCATGGCGCCGAAGTCCTTTTTGTAGGGCGCAACCTTGCCGGTCATGCTCATGCCCATGAAGGTCCGGCCGTGGAATCCGCCACCAAAGGCAATCACTGCAGAACGACCGGTAAATGCACGGGCCACCTTGATCGCGTTTTCATTCGCTTCCGCGCCGGTGGTGACAAAGACCGTCTTCTTGGCAAAGCTTCCCGGCGTCGCCGCGTTCAGCCTTTCCGCGAGACGGATGTAGTTTTCATAGGGCAGAACCTGGTGGCAGGTGTGGGTAAAGGCCTTCATCTGGTGCTCGACCGCTGCCATTACCTTCGGGTGACAATGCCCCGTATTCACGACGGCTATGCCTGCGGCAAAGTCGATATAGCGCCTGCCCTCAACGTCCCAGACCTCGGCATTAGCAGCCCGAGCCGCATAAACCTGTGTCTGCACTCCAACTCCGCGCGCGATCGCGTGATCGCGGCGGCGACTGATGTCCGCGTTCAACATGACTGTATTCCCATTTTTCAGGAGAGACTTGATGCGGGCAAAGGCCGACTTCGCCCGTTTGCGTTCAGGATCAGCTACCGCTCATGAGCATCCGGTAGCGCAGCTGGTCAAAGATGACCGCAAGGATGAGCAATGCGCCCAGCAACACCATTTGCATGTAGGAGCTGACTTGAGCCAGGTTCATGCCGTTTTGGACCAGCACTATGAAGAATGCGCCGAGGACAACATTCTCCACCCGTCCTATCCCCCCACGAAGGGAAACGCCGGCGATCACGCAAGCTGCAATGGATTCCAGCGCGATCGTGCCGCCCAGATTGGCCTCGCCGGATTCAACGCGCGCGGTCAACAACAGACCGGTCAGCGAGGCAATCAGGGCGCAGATCACATAGGCAAACAGCAGCGCTTTCCGGGTGTTGATCGCAGAGAGATGCGCGGCCTTGATGTTGCCCCCGACCGCATAAATCTGGGTTCCAAGGCGTGTTCGGGCCATCAGGAGCCACATCACGGCAATGATGACGATGGCAACCAGAACCGGTACGGGTATGCCGAAAACCCTGCCGAACCCGAATGTATCACCGAATTCAAACGGCAGATCGGAGACCGGCACCCCGCCTGTCAGGAACAGGGCAAGCCCAGCGCCAACGGAGGAAACGCCCAGCGTCATGATGAATGGTGAAACATCGAAATAGGCGATGCCGACGCCGTTCACCAGCCCGACCATGAGCGCAACACCAAAGCCCATAAGTGCGCCAAACAGGATGGCAATCCAGATCGCATCGGGAAACAGCCCCGCAAACCAGACCATACCGAGGGCCGACACCACGGAGGTCAACGCGATCGAGGTTCCAACAGAGAGATCGAACCCGCCAGAGACCAGAACCAGCATCTGGCCCATGGAAACCAGCACCAGATAGACCGACTGCCGCGCAACGTTGACCAGATTTTGCCCGGTCAGAAACTTGGGCGAAAGCAGCGAGAAGAGAACCAGCGCGGCAAGGAGAAAGAACGGCAGCACACCGAGCTTCACGAACAGGCGCCGCACGGAAAGAACAGGTGCAGCCGTTAGGGACTGAGCGGTCATTTTTCCACTCCACTTTCATCGAAGAATAGTTTGAGAACCTGATCTTCCGTCATGTCGGCACCGGCAAGTTCACCAGCGATATGGCCATGAGCCAAAACGATCATGCGGTGCGCGAGATTGAGGACTTCCGGAAGATCGGACGATATGACGACAACAGCCTTGCCCGCTTCAGCCAGCTCCTGAATGAGGCGATAAAGGGCGGACCGGGTTCCCATGTCCACGCCAACAGTCGGCTCGTCGAAGATGAAGAGTTCCGCCTTCTGTCCGAAGCACTTGCCGAAAAGAACCTTTTGCTGATTGCCTCCGGAAAGCTGGGCCACCGGTTTTTGTCGGTAGGACGGATGCAGTTCCACCTTGTCCGAGATCGCGGACGCCTTCGCGTTGACCTCATCCCACTTGACAAAGAAGGACTGCCCCCCGCCCTCACCGCCCATCACAAGGTTGACGGCAAGGTTTTCGCGGGAGCTCTTGGCAAGATCGAGCCCTTCCGCCTTTCTGTCCGGAGACAGATAGTAGACGCCCGCCTGAATGATATCGCGCGTCGGCCAGTCCGCTATGCTGCGCGAGCGATATTCAACGGTTCCCTCAAGACGGGTCCCGAGCCCCATGACGGTTCGAAACAGCCGGGATTTTCCCGAGCCAACGAGGCCGGCAACGCCGAGAACTTCCCCCGCACGCACGGTAAAGCTCGCATCTCGAACACCGATCCCTTTGAGGTTTCGAACCTTGAGAAGCGTTTCGCCCGGCTGATGCCGGATGGCCGGGTAAATCTCGTCAATGGCGCGACCGGTCATCATCTCCACAAGACGATCTTCCGAGGTCTGGTCCATGGCAACGGTGCCGATTTTTGCGCCGTCGCGCAAAACGGTTACCCGGTCGGCGATCCGGGCAAATTCCTGAATGCGATGGGAGATGTAGATGATGCCCACGCCTTCCGCCTTCAAGCGGCCCACGAAGTCAAACAGGTGATCGACTTCCCTGTCGGTCAGCGATGCGGTCGGTTCATCCAGAATGAGCACCTTCAGATCACCGTGGAAGGCCTTGGTGATCTCCACCATCTGCTGCTGGGCCCTCGATAACCGGGCAACGATCTCCGTCGGGTCGATGTCGAAGCCCAATTCGGCCAGCATCTCGCGAGATCGTGCCCTCATGGTTCTGCGATCAATGAATGGGCCGACAAGCGGCTCCCATCCAAGAAAGATGTTCTGCGCGACGGACAAGGTCGGGATCAGCGAGAACTCCTGAAAGACGGTATAAACGCCCTTCTTCTGGGCATCGGCCACGCTTTCAAACGCGATCTCCTCGCCATCGAGAACAATCTTTCCATCCGTGGGCGCATTGGCACCTGCAAGCATGGAGATGAGGGTCGACTTGCCCGCGCCGTTTTCCCCGAACAGCACATGGACTTCACCCGGATGCAGGTCAAAATCCACACCGTCGAGGGCCTTCACACCGGGATAGTGCTTGGTCAGGTGCTTGGTCGATATGAGGCTGGGTTGGGTCATCTGCCTTGTTTTTCGAAAAAAAGCGGGCCGAAGGGCAAGGCAATCGGCCCGCAGTTTCCTGGAGGGTTAGTTGGAGACGTTGAAAACAGCCGAATACCCCTGCGGAGGCAGGATATTCTCGCGGGCAACCGTTTCGATGTTCTGCGGGTCAACCACGAAGATCTTCGGACCGACATGCTTAGTGTAGTCCTTGCCTTCCAGAATGCGGACAGCCTGATCAATGGCAATGCGCCCCTGAATGACCATGCTGTCTGCAGGCGCCGCGAGAATGAGGCCGCGCTGGATGCCGGTATAGACGCCCGGCGTCATGTAAAAGGCCAGAAGATCGACCTTGCCCTTCAGCCCCCGTTCGCGGATGAGGCCCTGGGCGGCTTCCGCAGTCACCGCGGTTCCGGCGAGATAGCGAACGTCCGGATTGGCCTGAAGCACGTCTTCCACCAGTTTCAGCTGGGTTTCCTTGCCGGTGTCGCCAAAGCGGGGCTCCAGCACCTTGACCGCTGATCCGGCAACAGCCTCCATGAAGCCTGCATGTGCAGCTTCCACCCATCCGGCCCCCGCCGGTCCGGGGAACCAGCCGACCAGAACTTCCTCCGATCCTGCCGGATGCTTGGCGGCAAGATAGGCGCCGGTTTCGTAACCCATGGTCTTGAAGGACACGAGGGATTTGGCCGCAATGTCCGGTGAGGAGACGCCGTTGATCACATCGATGACCGGGATGCCCTTGCCAGCAATCTCGCCGATCACGTTATTCAGACCGTCAAAGGAAATGGCCCCGACCACAACGGCATCCGCGCCGCTGGCAACACAATCCTCGATCTGACTGATCTGCTTGTTCAGCTCGGTGTATCCGCCCGCTTCAACAAGGTTCATGTTGACGCCAAGACGCGTGGCCTCATCGGCAACGCCATAGTCGACACCCAGCCAATAGGCATCCTTCATGTGGGGAAAGGACACGCAGATGTTCCAGGCCTTCCCGGCCTTTTCAAGCGGTGTGTAGACGACCGGGCTAACGGTACCGTCCGCAGAGAAAGCAGGTGTGACCTCTTCGGCATCATAGGGATACCAGGCATCGGCCAATGCAGAAGACAGTGGCATCATCGCAGCCAATGCAAGCATGGACGTAGTTTTCAGGGCGAGTTTCATCGTTCCGACCTCCCAGTCAGTTCAGGATTTCTGGTGCGGTTTCCCGCAATGTCAGGGGTTATGTGCCGGCTCTCAGTGGAGCTCTTCTCTTATTCGTTGAAGCATGTTCCTCCGGTGGCTCCGGGCGGCCAGAGCCTCCTGCATATCGACTCGCACAAACCTGACCGCAGTGTGGGGTTGAAGCTGACCGATCAGGTCCATATCGGCAGAGATAATCGCGCCGAGGGTGAAGTACCCTCCGCCCGAGACCGCATCCCTGTGCAGGACAATTGGCTCTGTACCGCCCGGAACCTGTATGGACCCGTAGGAGTAGCAGCCGTCTACGATGTTGGACGGATCCGCACCGGCCCCGAAGGGCTGCTCGCGTTCCACGAACTTGAGCGGCTTGCCCCCCTTGAAGCGGTAGCCCATGCGGTCGGCTTCGGGAGCCACCTTCCATTCATCATCAAAAAACCCGGCGCCGGACTCTTCGGTCAACCTGTGCCAATAAAGTCCTGGGAGGACGCGGAGTTCAGCCGGGTTGCCCGGCATGCGCCGAAGCTCCCGCGGGACCGAACGTCCGGCTCCGGGGCCGGATGACCCTCCCGTGGGGAGTTCATCCGATGTCTGAATAGGCCTTCCGTTGACGCCCCCAAGAGCGCCGATCGGATAGGTCGAGCGACTTCCGAGGGCTTCAGGCGTTGTAATTCCGCCGCTGACAGCGATATAGGCCCGCGCCCCGGAGGCAAGAAAACCGAAGCTCAGAACCTGCCCGGCGTTCACCTCGAACGACGTCCAGGGTTCTCTTGGCTCGTCATCCACCTTGATCGGCAGGTCCGCACCGGTCACGGCAACTGTGGCAGCGCTCTGAAACTCGATATGCGGCCCCATGAAGACGGCTTCCAGACAGGCGGCGTCTTCCGGATTTCCAACCAGCAGATTGGCGGCCCGCAGCGCGAACCGGTCCATTGCCCCGCCCATGGGAATTCCAAGATGGAAATAACCCGGTCGGCCAAGGTCCTGGATTGACGTGGAAAGGCCCGGATTCAGGATCTTAAGCGTCATTGAGGGCCTCCAGCATCTTTGCATTCGTGCCGCGCATATCGGCGTTGAACTCATCGAGATCGAATTCGACCTCGGCAATTCTCGGCATGTAGGTTCCCTCCGCGACCGCGGCGATGATCGCGTCATATTCAGCCCTGTCGATGGGCTTCCATTTCACAATGTCCCCCGGCTTGAAGAACACCATGAAGTCCTTCAGGTAACTGACGCGCTTCTCGGGGTCGTAGATCGGCATCGGCGTGATGCCGAACATCTGGTAGCCACCGGCACCTCGTACCGAGTAGATGCACGAAAAGCATCCGCCATAGCCAACGGTGAGCTTTGGTGTATCCGTGCGTGGCCGAAGGTATTTGGGCACCTGAAGCTGTCTGTCGCGCTCCACCAGCTGGTAGAGAAACGGCAGTCCGGCAACGAACCCGACCATGGACACGAACCAGGGCTGCGAATGATGGGCGGTGATAAAGTCCTCGACCGAGGAATAGCCGTTGATGCGCGCTGCATATTCCAGATCGGTGCCGTCCGGATCCTGATGGCGTTCCCGGAACCGCATGAGGGTCTCGTGAGTCCAAGGATCCTGATAATAGACCGGGATTTCGATGATCCGCGTGGTGAGGCGCTTTTCTGCCTTTGCAGCTTCCTTTTCGAACCCCTTCAACCGGGCCATCATGTCATCCGGTGCGATGATATCCGGGTTGAAGCGCACCTGAAACGAGGCGTTTGCCGGACATATTTCCGTGACACCGTCGATATTCGCGGCCCGGACGGCGTTGCTCATGGACAGGGACTTGAAAAACGCATCGAGGGACATTTCATCGTCGATCTCGACATAGACATGCTCGTCCCCGCCGAATGTGTATCTGGTTTTCATGTTCATCCTCCGGTCTGCGCGCGCGTCAGGTTTCCGGCTTCCAGCCACGGCTCCAGCCACTGGGTGTGAAACGCATCGGATGCGACGTCCCTGTCCTTCGCCAGAGCCTTGTGCAGCGGCGCTGTCGTCTTCAACCCTTCGATTTCGAGGTCTTCCAGCGCTGCGGATATCCGGGCAATTGCGTCCGCACGATCCTTGCCATGGACAATCAGCTTGCCGACAAGCGAGTCATAGAAGGGCGGGATCTGATAGCCTTCGTACATGAAGTGGTCGAACCGGATGCCCTCTCCTTCAGGCAGAGACAACTTTCCGACCTTTCCCGGGAACGGGAGGAACTGCATGAACGGGTCTTCGGCATTCAACCGAACCTCGATCGCATGGCCAGACTTCACCACCTGATCCTGGGTGACACTCAGCGGCGCTCCCCCGCAGACAAGGATCATTTCCTTCACCAGATCAAAGCCTGTCACCATTTCCGTGACCGGATGCTCCACCTGAATGCGCGTATTCATTTCAATGAAGTAGAATTCGTTGCGTGTTGGGTCGTAGAGATATTCCAGCGTTCCAGCGCCGCAATAATTCACCGCTTCGGCAAGCGAGACTGCAGACCGGCAAAGATCCTGCCGCGTTTCCTCATCAAGGCAGGTGGCCCCTGCCTCTTCCCACACTTTCTGCCGTCTGCGCTGCAGGGAGCATTCGCGTTCATAGAAGTGAACCGCGCGCGTACCGTCCCCGACGATCTGAACCTCGATATGGCGGGGTGAAGATATGGCTCTCTCCAGATAAAAGCCGCCATCGCCGAAAGCCGCCAGTGCCTCGGCCTGCGCCATGGGAGCAAGCTTGCGCAGGTCTTCGCTGTTTTCAGCGATCCTGATGCCCCGGCCGCCACCGCCGGCAGACGCCTTGATCATGATCGGATAACCGACCTGATCCGCGATCTCCACCGCCTCGTCCACGGTTTCGACCCGCCCCTTGGAGCCGGGAACCACCGGAACACCCGCTGCTTCTGCAGCCTGCCGGGCAGCGACCTTGTCTCCCATCCGATCAATCGTGACGGCAGAGGGGCCAACAAAGGTCATTCCCGCATCACGAACGGCCCGTGCAAAGGCCGAGCTCTCGGCCAAGAACCCGTATCCGGGATGCACTCCATCTGCTCCGGCTGCCTTTGCCGCAGCAACGACCTTCCCGACATCAAGATAGGAATCCCTTGCCGGTGCCGGTCCGATACAGACGGCTTCATCGGCAAGACGAACGGCCAGCATGTCGGCATCGGCTTCAGAGTAGGCCTGAATGGTCCTGATGCCCAGCTCGCGAGCTGCCCGAATGATCCGGACGGCTATTTCGCCGCGATTGGCTATGAACAAGCGTTGAATAGCCATTCCCTCACTCCAGACCGGCGATAGGCTGGCCGGCCATCACGGGGCAGGAATCATCTGCAAGATACTCGCGGAAGGTTCCACTTGCGTCAGACTTCACCTCAATGAAGGTTTTCATGACCTCGACGAGACCAATGGTATCTCCGACAGCCACCTGATCCCCCTTTGACTTGTAGGGCGCAGCATCCGGCGACGGCTTCTTGTAAAAGGTTCCCGGAAGCGGTGAGAGCACTTGAGACATGGTTCCTCCCGTTCAATCTCAAAGGCCGAGCACGGTGGCTGCTGGCGCAACGGTGATACCTGCGCTTGCGAGCCCGGCTCGAATGGCTTTCCCGATGTCCAGCGCTCCTGGCGTATCGGAATGAAAGCAGATGGTTTCGAATTCGATCTTGATGTCCTTGCCTTCAGAGGTGGTGACGAGCCCTTCCTTGCAGGCCCGCACACACTTGGCTGCAACCTCTTCCGGCTTCAGGCGGGCAACCCGCCGTTTGAAGATGATGGAGCCGGTCTCGTCATAGTCCCGATCGGCATAGAACTCGCGGGCAACAGGATATCCGGCCTGTTTCGCAGCCTGATAGGTTTTGGACATGCCCATGCAGAACAGGATTGACGTCCCGCTGGTGCGGCTCAGCGTATCGACCAGCTTCTCGGAAAGCTCCGTGTTGACCGCCGCCTCCATGTAGAGCGCGCCATGCGGCTTGATATGCTGGAGGGCAATGCCATGGCGGCGCCCAAACTCGCGCAGCGCACCTACCTGATAGACAATGTCGTTGATCAGCTCGTCCGACGAGGTGCGAATGAAGCGTCGGCCAAAGCCTTGCAGGTCCCGATATCCGGGGTGAGCCCCAAGACCGACGCCATAGGATTGGGCCAGCTTGACCACCCGGTCCATGGAATTCGGGTCACCGGCATGAAACCCGGTTGCGATATTCGCCGAGCTGATGATCGCCATGATCTCTTCATCGGGAGCATCGCCAAGGGTCCAGTGACCAAAGCCCTCTCCCATGTCGCAATTGAGATCGACGATGTCCTGCATGTTTTAACTCTCCAACCTGACTGTCCAAATCCTCACAGAACTGCATGCAGATTGGAAATTCTTTGTTTTGCAGAAGCATTATCAGTTTTTTAGATACAAGCTGGTTTCCGTCGACTTTTGAGAGTCATGAGATTTGGCTAATTTGCTAATCAATTGACGTAGCGATAATTTCCAATGTAGACATTTTCCAAATATTACCCTCCTCGGTATGGGAAAAATCGATACATGAATCTCCGTCATCTGAAATATTTCGTAGCAACTGCGGAGAGTGGGCAGGTCAGCCGGGCAGCAAACCTTCTGGCGATTTCCCAGTCCTCCGTCACCAGCGCGATCAAGGAACTTGAGACGACGCTGGGAGCAGATCTGTTCCAGCGCTCATCGACCGGGATGGAGTTGACGGATTCCGGCAGGGAGTTTCTGGCGGCGTCCAGAGAGATCCTCGACAAGGTGGAGGAAGCCCGCAAACTCACCCGCAGGCGGTCGGATCAGGGCGGCAGGATCTCGCTGGCTGCGACCTACACAGTGATCGGCTATTTCCTGCCCTATCATCTGGACCGACTGTCGCGCCTTCACCCCAATCTCCAGATCGACGTCAGCGAGCTTAACCGCGAGAGCATCGAGGACGGGTTGTTTTCCAATCGTTTCGACCTTGCAGTTGTCCTGACCTCGAACCTGACCAATCCCGATCTTGAAAGCGAAACCCTCTTGAAATCGTCGCGGCGCCTATGGGTGCCGAATGGGCACAGGTTTCTCGGCGCGAACCGCGCCACCTTCGAGGAAATCGCCGAGGAAGACTACATCATGCTGACGGTCGACGAGGCCGCCCACACGACGATCAAATACTGGAGCCAGACCAACTTCCTGCCCCGAACCAAACTGAGAACCTCGTCCGTAGAAGCAACCAGATCGATGGTCGCCAACGGGCAGGGCGTCACAATCCTCTCGGACATGGTCTATCGGCCCTGGTCGCTTGAAGGAAAGCGGATCGAAACCCTGTCAACGGACATTGAAATCCCGTCCATGAATGTCGGCCTCGCCTGGCGCAAGGGAACCGAGTTCACACCGGCCATGTCCCTGCTGATGGATTATTTCAAGCAGAGCTTCGTATCGCCGCAGATGGCCCAATTTGCGGGACGAAAATAGGGGCGGGTGAGCAGCTCAAACGCGTTCCACTTGCACAATAATTGCACAAAGCGTCCCTAAGGACTGCTCGGGATTGTCGGCACTCTTGTCGGCATGACCTCAACAGCTATCACCAGACAGATAACAGCCCATAGCGCCAGACTTGCCTATGCAGGTTTCGCCGTAGCCTCGCTGATACTCGCGATCGAGCCGGTCCGTTGGCTGGTGGCCACGTGGCTCGACCCGTCCTACCAATCCGTCGGATTTCTCTACCTCGCGGCTCTGTCCGCTCTTGCGATCTGGTCGGTGAAAAGTGGCCAGGCGGTCTGCGTCAGGTCGAACACACTTGTTCCCGCCCTCTGGATGTTGTTCCTTGCAGCAACCCTTCGCCTTCTGGGGCAAGTCGCGGCAATCAATGTCATCGGCGGCGTTGCACTTGCCGTCGATGTCTATGCAATTGCAATCCTGTTGCGGCTGCGCGAACGACCAAGGCCTCTGTCCGGCTTCTGGCTTTCCGTCCTGTTCCTTTTCTCCCTGCCGTTTGAGCGGATTGCGCAACGGGTTCTTGGATATCCGCTTCAGGAAGTGTCGGCGAACCTTGCCTGCTCCATTTTTAAGCCATTCTATCCGGACCTGATCTGTAGCGGGGTGCGCTTGCAGGTTTCAGGATTTGACGTTCTGGTGGACCTGCCGTGCTCGGGAACAAGCGGGCTCATGCTGGCTGCAGCAACGATCGTCGCACTCAATGCGGCCCAGTGCCGAACCCCGTATGAAGGGGGCTTGCACCTCATTGCAGGGCTTGCACTGGCGGTCATTGGAAATGCTGTCCGTGTCAGCCTGCTGGCTGTTGGGATCGTACACGGTCCCGACCTTGGCATCGATGTGCTCGCCCGGCCACTCCACGACGTGATCGGACTGGCCACGACGCTGGCCTTTCTGGCACCAATGCTTTGTTTCAAGAGCAAACATCAACTGCCCAGCGCCTCCACCCCACGCCTGCCTGCGCAGCCCGGTGCGGAGCGGTCAAAGCCAGCCCTGATCGCTATCTCATTCCTCGCCATTCTGGCAGCCATCCTCATCACCAGCGCCCCCAGAAAAGCCCTCGATGTCTCCAGAGTTATCGAAACAGCACCGCTCCCGACCTCGCTTAACGGCCAGATCGGACGTCCCCTTGCGCTGACTGATCGCGAGCGTGGCTATTTCGAAGCCTATGGCGGCACGGCACGCAAGTGATCCTCCCCCTTTGAATTGGTCCGCCCCTATAGTTAGGAAACGGAGGATCAGA
>NZ_VXDB01000042.1 GCF_008711325.1 Roseibium sediminis | reverse complement strand
CGGCTGCTCCTAAAAGGCCAAGCCAAAATCATTGGGTTTTTGCGGGTGTCCAGCTTCAACGTATTCTGAATTCAAGAACAGCAAAGTATGAAATGGATGTTTCCCAAGGGTTTGGACTCTTGGTGAATTGTTCCATTGCTGGTCGTTCGCTAATTGGCGCGAACTGTAGAAGCATCGACATCGCTACCAAAAAGGTTGAAAAACTACAGTCGAAACTGGAGTTTATCCCGATTTTCGAGATATCCGCTATGTCGCTGAATTTCAGGATCCAGTTCGGACATGACGAAAGTATGGCTCAGATGTTCGAGATCGCTAACAGGCGCATATCTCGAGTTCTTGCCAAAAGTTGTGCCGCGGAAACACTATATTTCGACAGCGAAAAGTTGATGGTGTTTCTAATTCGCGAAGATGCTGACGCAGAAATCTGCGTAAAGAAGTCAATCCTTTATTTTCTGGGATTTGTCGATGTTTCCGAAGATAATTCCGTAGTTGTTATCGATGAAGCATTGCGGAAAATAGGAAATTAGGATGATATTTTCTTGGGGTAATTTTATGGTAGATGAAGATTTTGCATCGGTATATTTACGCTGATAATTCAGGGAAGCACCTATTGTGCAAAACGATGCGAAGAGTTGGGTGTGATAAATTGAGAAATTTGCCGACCCTGCGATACACCGTTCTTGTTGTTTCATGATTGCTCTCCCTGCCGAGCCATGTTCCGTTGGCAGCCGCAAATGAGCCGACGCGACAACAGTTTATTGTTACATATACCTGTATCGATGAAATTCCCGGTACCCAGCAGCTGACTTGCCGATACGTGGACCACGTGTTCCAAGTTATCCGGCTAAAGGCAAAAGACATTGAGTTTGCTGGGACCAAGAAATTTTACCCAGGGCAACTCGTATTTCTGATTTCTTCTGAGACTTTTGAGACCGCCCAGCAGAGGATGAATGAAGCGAGTTTGCAAGCAGCCGAACGGGTCAGTCTCAAGAATTGCGATGTCGTTCACTACCTGCACGAATCTGGCGTGGGCCTGATTTACGTCTATTTGAATGGAGCCTCACCTGAACCGATTTGCTATTCCCGCGCGCTTGAGATTTTTCTGAATTCCTACTCGGATGATGGTGTGAAGGATACGCTCATGCCCGGTATATCTGAAGCTCTCGAAGGTCTGTAACTCCCCCCTTTGCTTTCCTCACTCTTCCGCTAATCTGCTTCTGACAGAAGCCGCAGCGTCAATTGCTGGCGTGGGGCGGTCTGCTTTGTTTGGCGAGGTCGGGAATGCGGGCGTTGAGGCGGTGGGGTGTTGAGGCGCGGGAGGAGAGCGGGCTGGTACTTCGGGTGGAAGAACGGCATCTCTTTCGCATTACCGTGCTGGAAGATCATCTGGTCCGGGTGACGCTCCTGAAGGACGGCGCCTATCGTCATGACCGCACATGGTCCATCGCCCCTGCCGAAGATGTGCCCTTTGAGGGGCGTTTGCGGGAGGGCCGATCCGGCTTTTCTTGCCCGCCGTTTCAGGTGAGAGAGGCGGAGGGGCGCCTGGTTCTGGAAACGGCAAGGCTCAAGGTGGCGGTTGAAACCCCGCTGGCGCTGGTCTGGTCCGTGAGGAGTGGCGAGGGCTGGGTGGAGGTTGCCCGCGATCGGCCACAGGATGCCTATCTGCTGGGTCGCAAGGATCACCGCAATCATCATCACATGCGCCGGATCAAGGGCGAGCTGATTTACGGTCTTGGCGAGAAATCCGGCGCGCTGGAGCGCACGGACCGCCGCTTTGAAATGCGCAACCTTGATGCGCTCGGCTATGACGCCCGTACCACCGACCCGCTCTACAAGCATATTCCGGTCACCTTCACCGAATGCGCTGACGGCAGCGGAGCCTACGGTCTCTTTTATGACACGCTGGCCCCGTGCTGGTTCGACCTTGGCAACGAGAAAGACAATTACCATCCCGCGTTTCGCTCGTTTCGTGCCGAGGACGGCGATCTCGACTATTATTTCAGCTGGGGCGACAGCCTGCTGGATGTGGTGAAACAGCATCATCGCCTGACCGGTGGAACGGCCTTCATGCCGCGTTGGGGGCTGGGCTATTCCGGCTCGACCATGGCCTATACCGACAGCGAAAATGCGCAGGAGCAGGTGCTTGGCTTTCTGGACAGGATTACCGCCGAGGACATGCCCTGCGACAGCTTTCAGCTCTCCTCCGGCTATACGGCCATAGACGGCAAGCGCTATGTGTTCAATTGGAACACGAGCCGCTTTCCCGACGCCAAGGCCATGGGGGAGGCCTATGCAAAAGCGAAGGTGAACCTGATTGCCAACATCAAGCCGGTGATGCTGCTGGATCATCCGCTTTATGGCGAGGCGAAGGGGGTGGGGCTTTTCATCCGCGACAGCGAAACGGGCACGCCCGAACAATCGCGGTTTTGGGACGGGTATGGCTCGCATCTCGATTTCACCAATCCGGCAACAGTGGGTTGGTGGCAGAAGAATTTGAAGGAAAAGCTCTTTTCTGTCGGCATTTCCTCCACCTGGAACGACAATAACGAATACGAGGTCTGGGACGACGAGGCGGTGTGCCATGGCTTTGGCAAGCCGATTCCGGTTCGTCTGATCCGCCCGCTGCATAGCCAGTTGATGACCCGCGCCTCTCATGAGGCACAATGCGCGGATCGACCCGGCAAGCGTCCCTATCTGATCTCCCGCAGCGCCGCGCCGGGCACCCAGCGCTATGCCCAGACCTGGACCGGCGACAATTCAACCAGTTGGGATACGCTACGCTGGAATATTCCCATGGGGCTGGGGCTCAGCCTTTCGGGTTTCTACAATATTGGCCATGATGTCGGCGGCTTTGCGGGGCCACGTCCCGGGCCGGAGCTCTTCCTGCGCTGGGTGCAAAACGGCATCTTCCATCCGCGTTTCACCATTCATTCCTGGAACGATGACGGAACCGCCAACGAGCCGTGGATGCACCCGGAAGTCACGCCGCTCGTGCGCGCCGCGTTGAAGCTGAGGGCGCGGTTGATCCCCTATCTCTATACGCTGCTCTATCGCGCTGTGAGCGAGGGGGAGCCGATGCTGCGTCCGCTGTTTCTGGATCATCCCAATGATCCAAACTGTCGGGAGACGCAATTCGACTTCCTGCTTGGGCGAGACCTGCTTGTGGCAAGTGTGGTGGAAGAGGGCGCAACGCACCGGCGTGTGACACTGC
Organism: Roseibium sediminis; assembly: GCF_008711325.1. Lineage (GTDB taxonomy): Bacteria > Pseudomonadota > Alphaproteobacteria > Rhizobiales > Stappiaceae > Roseibium > Roseibium sediminis. The sequence continues at coordinate 14,884 of NZ_VXDB01000042.1, read as the reverse complement.
CTGCAAATGAGACCGGTTGGTGGGCGTTTGACGGCAGCAGCTGGTATTCCGGCGGTCAGGTTCTGGATGTGCCGGTTGATCTTGAAACCATCCCGCTTTTTGTCCGCGGCGGCGCAGTTTTGCCCATGGCGGCTGCCAACGCGCGCGCGGATGCCGCTTCCGACGCCTCCCGCACCTTTGCTCTCTATCCGCCGCCTGAAGGCGCGGTGCCGCAAGTCTCTCTGGCCTATGATGATGACGGCGAAAGCGCCGATGCCCTTTCCGGCAATCATTGCCTGACCCACCTGGAACTCGGCCGACAAGGCAACGGCGTTCACGTGACCTGGCGGCGATCCGGCACTTGGCAGCCGAATTTCGGCACGGTCAGCATCTGGCAGGCGGGAACTGATCCGCTCATCGTGAATGGGTCAAAGTGGGTGGGGGGAGAGGTTGCGTACTGAGCCACAGGCGTGATCAGCTCGACTGTATCTGGCTTGGCGCCTCCGGTTCCTGTCCGCCATTCCATTTCGAGGCCGATATGAACTGGTGCGGTTTTTGCGCTTGTGCACCGCTGCGTGTGGCGTGTTGAAGCCGTGCCAGTCCTCATAAGTGGCTGAAACATGCGGAATTCTTCTTATATCGGTGGAAAAGTGAACGGGGTCGCGAAGTCCGGGTTAATAGGTGGTAAATTTCCAGAGTCGACCACTGATTTGCGAGCGCCGCGGACCCCTATATGAAATTCAAGGGAAAATCCTTCATTGCCATCGTTCTCACACCGGAGCCGCCCTTTGCGGACTGGTTTGCCGAGATCGATCGCATCATCACGCGCTCGCCCGGCTTTTTCATCGACCGTCCGATCATTCTGGATGTGCGAGGGCAGAAGATTGCCATCGAGGATCTGGAAGAAGTGCTGGACGGCCTGTCCCAGCGCTCCGTGAGGGTGATGGGCATTGACGGTGTGGCCGGAACACGGCTGAAGCCCGGCATGCCGCCCAGCTTCTCCGGTGGGCGCCTGACGTCCGATGTGGAAGTCCCCGATGCCGCCAGTGTTGCTGAGGATGGGGTTGCTGAAGACGGCGGTGCGGCACAGGGGACGACCCAGAGCCGGTCAGGCAAGGCCCAATCCGCAAAGGCGAAAGCAGCGGCCAGTCCGAAGAACGGGGGCATGAACGGCAGCGAGACAAGTGATCCGAAGGCACTCGTGGTGTCCGAGCCGGTTCGCTCCGGCCAGAGGATCATGCATCCCGATGGCGATGTCACCATCATCGGAGCTGTCAGCTCCGGCGCGGAGGTCATTGCCGGCGGGTCGATCCATATCTACGGCGCACTGCGGGGCAGGGCGCTGGCAGGCGTATCGGGCGATGAGCATGCCCGGATCTATTGCTCCAAGCTGGATGCGGAGCTGGTGTCCATCAACGGCCTCTACAAGGTTGCCGATGATTTCGACGAGACAGTCATGAACGCGCCGGCGCATATCCGCTGCGAAAATGACGCGCTGATTTTTGAAAAGCTTGGCTGAGGGGAACGGGCGGCACAAGAACCGGCCCGCGCTTTCGCCAAAACGAGAAGAACAGGAAAAGACCATGAGCAACGCCACAGTCGTCGTTGTGACATCCGGCAAGGGAGGGGTGGGCAAAACCACCTCGGCGGCCGCCATCGCCACGGCCCTTGCCAAGCAGGGCTATCAGGTCTGTGCGATCGATTTCGACGTCGGGCTTCGCAATCTCGACCTGATCATGGGTGCCGAGCGCCGGGTCGTGTTCGATCTGGTGAATGTCGTGCGCGGCGAAGCGACCATTAAGCAGGCGCTGGTCCGCGACAAGCGGCTGGACAATCTCTACCTGCTTCCGGCCTCCCAGACGCGCGACAAGGACGCGCTGACGGATGAGGGCGTTGCCAGCGTCATCAACGAATTGCGGATGTATTTCGACTGGATCGTCTGCGACAGCCCGGCGGGTATCGAGCGCGGCGCAACGCTGGCCATGCGCTATGCGGATGAGGCGATCATCGTGTCCAACCCGGAAGTCTCGTCCGTGCGCGATTGTGACCGCATCATCGGACTGCTGGACGCCAAGACGGTTGTTGCAGAACAGGGTGGGCGGATGCCCAAGCATCTGCTGATCACCCGTTTCGACACCGAGCGCGCCCGCCTTGGCGACATGCTCAGCGTCGACGATGTGGTCGACATCCTGTCTGTGCCGCTGATTGGCGTCGTACCGGAAAGCAAGGACGTTCTGAAAGCGTCCAACGTCGGCATGCCGGTGACCATGGCCGATGAGGCCTGCCCGCCGTCGCGCGCTTATACCGAAGCTGTTCAGCGTCTTTTGGGCGAAGACATCCCGGTGACGATCCCCAGTGAGAAGAGAGGCTTCTTCGGCAAGCTCTTCAAGGGGAGGGCTGCATGAATATCCTGAGCTTTTTTGCCAGGAAGGAACCAAGTGCTGCCGTTGCCAAGAGCCGCCTGAAGATCCTTCTGGCGCATGAGCGAAGCAGCGATGGCAACGACGCAGCGTTGATCTCTTCCTTGCGCGAAGACATTCTGGCGGTGGTCAAGAAGCATATCGATATTGATATCGATGCGGTTCGCCTTGAAATGGACCGCTCCGGCGACACGACGACCCTCGGCATCGACATCGAACTGCCTCAAAGGGCCCGCAGCGCCTGACGCACTGCTTCGATCTGATCAAAAGAAAACCGGCCCTTTGCGGCCGGTTTTTTGTTCTGTCCATTTCATATTTTTTGAATAGAGGCACGAGAATTCAACATATCAAGTTAACGAAGAAAATATTCCGATTCATTACTCTGGGTTGCATATGGCGATTGTGCTCGGGATGAAGTTGCCTCCCGCAGCGTATTGAAAGAGTGAAGTGTTGAACACGGTTAGAGTTGTCATAATTGCTTTGGCCTACCTCATTCTGGGAAAACTCGGTTTGATGCTGGCGATCCCTCCCGGTTACGCGACCATCATTTGGCCTTCTGCAGGTGTCGCCGTGGCTGCGCTTGCAACTTTCGGTTACCGTGTTTGGCCCGGCGTGTTTTTGGGTTCTTTCCTTGTGAACCTATCGGCCGGTCCGGGAGTCGGGGTCTTGTTTTCGGAAAGGTGGCTGGAAACAGCTGTCATTCCAATAGGTATCGCAATCGGCGCAGCAGTTCAGGCTGTCACAGCACTATTTCTGGTCAGGCGGTTCGCCGGGTTTCCGAACAGGTTGGAGACCGAAAAGCAGGTTCTGCAGTTCCTTGTGTGGGCTGGCCCTTTGGCGTGTGCCGCGAATTCGATTATTGGCACCTCCATTCTTTTCCTGACTGGCACAGTGACTGAGGACGCTTTTCTTAGAAATCTGCTCATCTGGTGGCTCGGAGATACGATAGGCGTATTTATTTTCGCTCCCGTTGTCCTCGTCTGGTTGCTGAAACCGTTGCATATTTGGAAGCCAAGACGATTACCAGTCACCGTGCCAGCGCTGATTTGCCTTGTCATCACGGTAGCCATCACCATGGCGGGAGCCCGCTACGAGCGTGAGAAGCTAACTCAGAACTTTATCAAACTTGCCGTTGCATTGCCCGTTACTCTCGAAGACACTCTTCGCCTCTATACTCACATGCTTGATGGTTTGGCTGGATTGCACGCGGCGAATGGGACGCTGACAAGGGAACAATTCAAATCATTTTATTCCAGATCGCTTGAATCCATCGGTGGGATTCAGGCAGTGTCCTGGAATCCCGTTGTTTATCCTGAGGGGCGGGAAAGCTATGAACGAGCTACACAGGCAGAGGGGTTTAAAGACTTCAAGATAACCGAGCGGAATTCGTCGGGAGAACTGGTGCCTGCACAAATGCACCCCGACCATGTCGTTGTTTCATACATTGAACCCTATGAAAAAAATGTTGGGGCTCATGGTTTCGATGTCGGATCAAACGCCACGCGGCGTGCTGCATTTGAACGGGCGAGAGATACAGGCCTGCCGGTTGCTACCGGGCGGATCACCTTGGTGCAGGAAACCGAGAAGCAATTCGGAGTGCTGGTTTTTATGCCAGTTTATAGGCAGGGGGTTGTTCCGGGTACAATCGAGGGCAGGCGGCAGAATATCGAAGGATACATGGTCGGTGTCTTGAGGGGGGGCGATATCGTATCTGCAGCTTTCTCGGATGTTGCAGCGGAAAATTTGACCTTCAGCCTGTTCGATGACAGCGCACCGCCCGAAGATGAGTTCCTTTACGCAAGCGCTCGCGCAGGAGAGGGTGTTCGTGCACTTGAGGAGAGCGGACTGTTTGGCGGAGCATCGATACTCACCCACACGGCAAATATCGATTTCGCCGGGCGCAATTGGTATTTTGAAATCAATCCCACGCCGGAATTCATCGCACAAAACAGGACCGAAAACTCCTGGGTCATTCTTGTCGGCGGGGCAATGCTCACCGGGCTCCTAATTGCGTTCTTCATGCTGCTCAGTGGACGCCGGGAGTACCTACGCGAGTTGGTGGCGGAGCGGACCAGGGAGCTTTCTGCCAGCCAAAAACGACTGGCCCAGGCGCAGCGTATTGCGTCCTTTGGAAACTTCCAACTGGATGTGAGTGGAGAAAGAATGTGGTGGTCTGACGAGGTCGATCGGATATTGGGTATGCCGGACGGAAGGCTCAAGCGCACATACGAGACCCTGAGCAGCTCTTTCCACCATCATGATCTACATAAATTGACGCGCGCCATTGAAGATGTCCGATCAGAGGGCGGGCGGGCGAGTGTGGATTGCCGTCTCATTCTTGGTGATGGGCAGGAAAAAGTGATCCATGCCCAAATGGAGAGAGTGACCGACACGGAAACAGGAAAATTCCGCATAGATGGAACGATACAGGATATTACTGAGCGGGTAATGCTTGATCGGATGAAGCACGAGTTTATCGCAAACACGAGCCATGAATTGCGAACACCGCTGACATCTATCCGGGCGTCACTGGGATTGTTGATGAGTGAACAAATCGCAAATTTGCCGGAGAAGGCGAAACAGCTGATTACACTATCGGATAAAAATGCGGCACGTCTTGCCAGACTTGTAAACGATCTGCTGGATCTGGAAACAGCAAATTCAACCGGTTTTACCTTGAACTCTAAAGTGCTCGACCTTCAGAAAGTGGTCCGTGAAGCGGTTGAAGTCACTTCTTTCTTGGCAGATGAGTTTGGTGTCAATATCGTGGTGGAGCTTGGTCAACCTGTTCAGATTTATGCTGATAAGGATCGCCTCATTCAAGTATTCGTCAACTTGATCTCGAATGCTGCTAAATTTTCACCATCGGGTGGCGAAATAAAGGTTTCCGTCAGTACACAAGAAGGGGCTGCTTTTATCGCTGTTGCGGATCAGGGTGATGGTATTGCTCCGGGATTCAGAGACCAGGTTTTCAAGCCCTTCTCGCAAGCGGACGGATCTGCAGCCCGCAGGCGAGGAGGGACCGGGCTTGGCCTTTATATTGCCAAGACGCTGACTGAGATACAGGGAGGCAGGATCTCCTTTGATACAGAACTCGGCAACGGCACGACATTTATGGTCGAGTTGCCCGTCGCCGAGGCTGCTACCTCTGCCGAAGCAGCTTCCTCAGCCAAAGTTGCATAAAGAGCCCAGGTTGACCCGGATTATGTCCGGGGTGGTTCATATGTAGGATCTTAAGCCTCGTAGACGATCTCGCGGGTTTCGCGGAAGGTCACGTCCGGATATTTCTCGGTGATGTAGCCAACTTCCCATGCGTTCTTGAACAGGAACACCGGGCGGTCGTCGCGGTCGTTGGCGATTGACATGCGGTGGTTCTCGATCATCTTCTGCAGCGTCTGGGCGTCGGTCTCGATCCAGCGGGCCGTGGAGAGGTTCACCGCCTCGAAGCCGATTTCCGTGCCGTATTCCTGCTTGAGGCGATCGATCACCACGTCCAGCTGCAGGACGCCGACCACGCCGACAATCCAGTTGGAGCCAATATCGGGCTTGAAGATCTGCACGAGGCCTTCCTCGGCTAGATCCTGCAGGCCCTGGCGCATCTGTTTGACGCGCATGGTGTCGGAGAGGCGCACGCGGCGCAGGATTTCAGGGGCAAAAGCCGGAAGACCGGTCACGTGGATGTTCTCGCCCTCGGTCAACGTGTCACCAACGCGCAACTGGCCGTGGTTCGGCACGCCGATGACGTCGCCCGGATAGGCGGTCTCGGCGATCTCGCGCTCCTCGGCAAAGAAGAAGATTGGCGCGGAAACGGCAATCGTCTTGTCGGCACGCACATGCTTCAGCTTCATGCCACGCTTGAACGTGCCAGAGCACAGGCGCACGAAGGCAATGCGGTCGCGGTGCTTGGGGTCCATGTTGGCCTGCACCTTGAAGACAAAGCCGGTGACCTTGTCTTCTTCCGGAGAAATCACGCGCCCGCCAGTCGCCGACTGGGAATGGGGAGGCGGCGCATAGGCCGCAATGAAATCAAGCAGCTCTTCAACACCGTAGTCGCGCAGGGCCGAGCCGAAGAAAACCGGCGTCAGATGCCCTTCCAGAAAGCTTGCCTTGTCGAAGGAGGCGTAGCCTTCCGCGCCCAGCTCCACATTCTCGCCGAGCTCGTCCATGATCCGGTCGAAGACAAATTCGGTCAGGATCGGGTCTTCCAGACCGGACACATCAAGCGTGCGCTTGTAGGCACCGCCGCGTTCGCCGCCAGAGGTATGGAACTTGCTGTTCTTCCAGTCATAAACGCCGAAGAAGTCAGACCCCATGCCGACCGGCCAAGTCATCGGCGAAACATCCAGCGCCAGCGCTTCTTGCACTTCGTCGAGGATTTCCAGCGCATGGCGACCTTCGCGGTCGATCTTGTTGACGAAGGTGATGATCGGAATGTCGCGCAGGCGGCACACTTCGAACAGCTTGCGGGTCTGGGTTTCGATACCCTTGGCCGCGTCGATCACCATGATCGCCGCATCAACCGCCGTCAGCGTGCGGTAGGTGTCCTCAGAAAAGTCCTCGTGGCCCGGCGTGTCGAGAAGATTGTAGATGATGCCATTGCGCTCGAACGTCATGACCGAGGACGAGACGGAGATACCGCGTTCCTGCTCGATCTTCATCCAGTCCGACCGTGCCCGCCGCCGCTCGCCGCGCGCACGCACCTGACCGGCCGCCCGGATAGCGCCCCCGGACAGAAGCAGCTTTTCGGTCAATGTCGTCTTACCGGCATCCGGGTGAGAGATGATCGCAAAGGTCCGCCGGGTCTGATACGGCGCCGCGCCATTGGCGTTGGACATGAAAAGCTCCTGATCTCGCTAATCGGCAAGGCCGCGCCACACACCGGACAAACCGGGGCGCAGGCCAGATAGAGCCGAACGGAATGATTTTCGTTGGCGCAAGGTATTATCGAATTGAATGACAAAACGCCAGTGACTACCGTCTAATTGAGATCTTTGTAGCACCTCTATTGAAGATCTAGTTGACCGCGAATGCCAGGCTCCCCCGTAGAACCGTTTTATTTTGTGCAGCGTTCGCCTGGCACAGTGGCCCGTGCGAAGTGTTGCACTGACGGGAGGACATGACTTCGGCAGATGCACTCGACAGTGCGTACTCATGCTCCGGTACATGGATTTCCACTCGTTTGGTTATGGAACCATAGGGTGTTACGACGAGTTTGTGGTCCGTGGAAACAAGGCTGGCCGAAATCACATGCCTGCCGGGTTCCAGACGACCCAGCGAGTGCTTCGCGCTGCGTGCAGTCCCGACCTTTTTTGAATCAACAAATATGTGGACATGCCCGACCTTGTCCTTTGTCTCAGACGCATCCGCCTCTTGTTCCAGGTTGAAGTTTTGCACATCAAGCGCCGCATGCCAGATCCCGAAAGCATCCTTTTTTATATCGAGTTTCAACTCGGGGGCGGGCTGGTTTCCGGCAACTTCGTGGATGTTCATATCCTGAAGTCTTGTCTGGTGAACGACCGGAATTGAGTACCAGACAACGAACATTATGAAGCCGAAAAGGCTGGCCATGGCGCTGCGATTGCCAAAAGTACCCGGGTGCAAAAGGTGTGTTCTTGCCAGAGCGGTAAATCGGGCACCTTCTCCTTTGCTCGTTTCAACTGCCGTGAAGTTTCCCGGTCCCACCAACAGGAAGACGAAACACAACGCATAAAGCTGAGAGTGATAAAAAGGAGATTCTCCCAACAGAAGGGCGAAGAATGAGAATGCAAAGATCAGGAACAGGGCAATAGGGCGAACCAACACTCCGAGTATAAGGAGAATACCCGCGATGAATTCAACAAGCCCCATTATCAAAACGATCGCTCCGGCCAGCTCCTTGAAGAACAACAAGGGTGTGTGGTCAAGGATGGTCATTATGAGGCCGGGCTCTAAAAACTTGTAACGGAAAGCCAAGTAGACGAAGCCGATGCCGGTCATGATCCTGGCAATCGGATAAATCACTGCAGGCTTCAAAAGCGAGTCAGCTGCTTTTTGAAGAAAGCAGCCTGAAGACCGGGCTCCAAACAGGTTTCTTTTTCGCCCGAAAGAGAGAACCAGAAGCGCCGGCGCAATGAAATGAAGGCTGAAGTCCAGAAAGGACACGCCGAACAGGAAGTGCCCTGCAACCGCCAGACAAATCACGCCCACCGCTGCAAGTCGGACTTGAAAGCCGACGAAAAGCATGACCCCCAAGGCAAGCTGTATTGCAACCAAAACAGGAGTGTAGGCCCTCTGTGGTTCCAGAACCGCGTTTGCAACAAACAATGTGCTGGTCCCCGGCTCCTGACCCATCATTGGTAGTAGGCCCAAGGCGGCAATCGCCATCATGATCGCAAGCCCGCCACTCAACAGCCAACTTGCGACTTCAGTCTTGTCGAAGTCCATTGCAGCGAAAAATCGCTCTTCTCTGGTCAACCATTTTGGTTCGAATGACAAAGCAATCAGAGACAAGATCGCCATCGGGAGCATGATGAGCGAGAATTGAAATGTCGAAATGAATTCAATCGGGGGTATAGACGCGGAAATCGCCTCCATTTCCTCCGAGCCAAGAAACCAGCTCTCATGTGCAGCCGAAATGCCAACACTTGAAAGGAGAGCCATCAAACTGATGATTGACCGGATATATTTTGCCTTGGACATCTCAGATACGCCGCGTTCTACAGAAATCACCATGTGATGACTGGCCGAGTGATAAGCCGTTCGCAAATTGTATTAAGAACGTCTTAAGTTCCATTCGCGTGGATTACGCCCCAGTTCGCGGTTCTGCCCTGATCTCACTAAGTAGTGTCGTGGGAGGCGGTCATGAGGGCATTTGTCTGACGAACATATGGATCCGGGCCTCCAGAAGGCCGAAAAACTAATTGCTTCCAGCTTTGAGTATCGTTGCCAATTGAACTTAGGCTGCGTGAGGGCCGCTAATGAGATGGAAAATGCAGTGGAATGCTTTGGCGGGACCCGGTGTTGCACGCACCCATAGGTGTTCCTCCTGACCCGATTTGCAATTGCGCCTGGGTGGGGCGGAACATATGTGAAGTCTGCATTTGATTTTATTCATGGGCATGGAACATGCAGGCTTTTCACGCAAAAGATGTCGAGACCTCTCTTGAGGACCTGAAGGCGGAGCGATCCGGCTTGACGGGAGACGAGGCACGCCGCCGGCTGGATGTTCAAGGCCCGAACCGCCTGCCGCACTCGCCCCGTCCGGGCTGGATCAAGCGTCTGGCCCTGCAGTTTCACAATGTGCTCATCTACGCGCTGATCTGCTCGGGAACGGTGACGCTCTTCCTCGGTCATCTGGTGGATGCTGCGGTGATCTTTGCTGTTGTGATCCTGAATGCTGTTGTCGGTGTGTTGCAGGAAGGCAAGGCCGAGCGGGCCATGGATGCGATCCAGAACATGCTGGCCCCGCGCGCCGCTGTCCTGCGGTCCGCTCAGCGCATGTCAGTTGCAGCCGAGGATCTTGTGCCCGGCGACATCGTGCTGCTGGAGGCGGGGGATCGTGTTCCGGCGGACCTGCGGCTGGTTGAGGCGAACAACCTGCAAATTCAGGAAGCGGTCCTGACAGGCGAGTCCGTTGCCAGTGAAAAGGACATTGGTCCCGTCGCCGAGACGGCAGCGCTGGGCGATCGCAAATGCATTGCCTTTTCCGGCTGTCTGGTCACCACGGGGTCAGGAACCGGTGTTGTGTGCGCCACGGGAGCCCAATCGGAAATCGGGAGGATCAATCGCATGCTGTCGGAGGTGGAAACCACCACGACGCCTTTGCTGCGCCAGATGGACCGCTTTGCCCGCTGGCTCACCTTGCTCATCCTGACGCTGTCGGTGCTTCTGTTCCTGTTTGGCGGCTTCGTTCTTCATTATGATCTGACCGATCTGTTCCTTTCCATTGTCGGGCTTGCGGTTGCCGCCATTCCCGAAGGCTTGCCTGCAGTCCTCACGATCACGCTTGCCGTTGGCGTGCAGCAGATGGCAAAGCGCAATGCCATCGTGCGGCGCTTGCCGGCCATTGAAAGTCTCGGGTCCGTGTCGGTCATTTGCACGGACAAGACCGGCACCTTGACCCGAAATGAAATGGTGGTTGCCTCCGCCGTGATTGGTCAGGACACCTACACGGTGACTGGCGAGGGCTATGGCCCGGATGGCCAGCTGCTTTTGGACGGGGTACCTGTAAACGGCGGTGAGCACGAGCCCTTGCGCATGCTCGGCGAGGGCGCATTGCTGTGTAACGACGCTCATCTTCGCCAGTCCAACGGGGCCTGGCATTGCGAGGGCGATCCGATGGAGGGCGCTCTGCTTGCCTTTGCGGCGAAGGTCGGGCTGCCCGCGAGACAGGAGATTGACTGGGCCCAGCAGGCGGTTCTGCCCGTTGATGCCCGCCATCGCTACATGGCCATCCGCTCAAGAAACAGCCAAGGTCGCCTTCAGGTCTTCGTCAAGGGCGCGCCGGAGCGGCTTTTGGCCATGTGTTCGCACAGCCTGAAGGGGGATGGCAGCCATGTCCCGTTGGACAGCGCCTATTGGCACCGGAAGGCTGATGAAATTGCCGCCAAGGGGCAGAGGGTGCTCGCCTTTGCTCTTGGCTTCGCGCAGGACGACGATACGCCACTTGCCGACGAGACAGAGGCGGGAGGGCTGGTCTTTGCCGGTCTGGTAGGCTTCATGGATCCACCGCGCCCAGAAGCGGTGGCGGCTGTTGCCGAGTGCCGCAGCGCAGGCATCGACGTGAAGATGATCACCGGCGATCACGCGGTTACGGCTGCCGCCATCGGTCGGCAGGTCGGGCTTGCCAATTGCGAGACCGTGCTGACAGGGGCCGAGCTGGATGTGCTCAGTGATGCAGATCTGGCCTCGGTCGTGCGGGAGACGGATATCTTCGCCCGCACCAGCCCGGAGCACAAGTTGCGGCTGGTGAAAGCCCTGCAGGGGCATGGCCTGACAGTGGCCATGACCGGGGATGGCGTGAACGATGCCCCCGCGCTGAAGCGCGCCGATGCCGGAGTGGCGATGGGCAAGGGTGGCAGCGAGGCCGCCCGCGAAGCGGCGCAACTGGTTCTTGCCGACGACAATTTTGCCTCCATCGTTGCGGCTGTCAGGGAAGGGCGCACGGTCTATGACAACATCAAGAAGGTGATCGCCTGGACCCTGCCGACCAGCAGCGGCGCCGCCATGACAATCGTCATTGCCCTTCTGATGGGCATGACCTTGCCGATCACCGCCATTCAGATCCTTTGGGTCAACCTCATCACGGCGGTCACGCTGGGTCTGGCGCTTGCCTTTGAACCGACGGAAGAAGGCACAATGGCACGCCCTCCGCGCCCGCGCGACGAGACCCTGATGACCGGACGGCTCGCATGGCATGTTGTCTATGTGTCAATTCTGATCCTGGCCGGGGTCTTTGGCATCTACGCCTATGCGATCGACAAGGGGTATGATGTGGCGCTGGCCAGAACGCTGGCCCTGAATGCGCTGGTGGTGATGGAAATCTTCCATCTGTTCAACATTCGCAACATTCACGGAACCTCCTTGACCCTGAAAGCGGTCAGGGGAACGCCGGTCATCTGGGCAACAATCCTGATCGTCACGATCGCGCAGTTCGCCGTCACCTATGTTCCGCCGCTTCAGGCGATCTTTGGCACACAGGCCGTCTCGCTGGTCGACGGGATGATTGTCGTCGGCCTTGGTATCGCGCTCTTTGTTCTCGTGGAGCTGGAAAAGCAGATGCGGTTTGCCCTGCGGCGCGCCTGATCGGGGCGTGTCGCAGCTGTGTCACCTGCAGCGAAATTGGATTGCGCTGCGAAAAATTGCTAGGCTACCCAAACGGTTCCAGTCACTTGTCCTGATTCCAGACACTGGAAGCCGCTTGGGGACGCAATGGATTTTCAAGCGCCGCTGTTTGATTTGAACAACTGGTCAAAGGCCTTTCTGGGCTATGTGAGCGGGCCTTGGCTGCTCTACCAGTTGATCATCATCGTGGTGGCCTTCGCTCTGTCCCGGCTGCTGTCGTGGCGCATTGAGCCTGTGCTGGAAGAGCATGCCCGCGGCATTGAGGGCCAGCCCGGCCTGTTGCGCATGGTGGTCGTTGTTCTCAGGCGAACCAACTGGATCATCTTTGCGATCCTGCTTTTCGGCGCGTTGTCGGTCATGCGCGAGCTGACCTGGCCAAGCCGGAGCCATTTTGTCGCCGTTGTGCTTTATCTGACAGTTGCCTGGCTGTTTGTCTCCATCCTGTCGCGGATCATCCGCAACCGGCTGGTGGCAAAGATTCTCAGCTGGCTCGCGTGGGTCTACGCAGCGCTGGTGATCCTGGGGTTGGATGACGAGGCAACTGCGTTCCTTGACAGTCTGGCCCTTCCGCTCGGCCAGATGCGCATTTCGGCGCTGCTGGTCTTGAAGGCGGCGATCTTCCTGATGATTGCCGTATGGATCGCGGTCATTGTCGGCCGGTTTCTCGATCAACAGGTGCAGAAATCCGAGGAACTCACCCCGTCCATCCGGGTGCTGATCGGCAAGGTCGTGAAGATCGGTCTGGTGCTGATCGCCGGGGCGATTGCCCTGTCGTCGGTGGGGATCGATCTGACGGTTCTGACGGTCTTTTCCGGCGCGGTCGGTCTCGGGCTCGGCTTCGGCCTCCAGAAAGTCATCTCGAACTTCATTTCCGGCATCATCATCCTGCTCGACAAGTCCATCAAGCCGGGCGACACAATCTCGCTGGAAGGGACGTTCGGCTGGATACGCGAGCTGCGTGCCCGCTTCGTCTCCGTGGTGACGCGTGATGGCCGCGAGTATCTGATCCCGAACGAGGACTTCATCACCCACCGGGTCATCAACTGGTCGTTCAGCGACGATCTGGTGCGGCTCGACGTTAATTTCGGCGTGTCCTACGATGCTGATCCGCACAAGGTCACGGAACTGGCCATTGCAGCCGCCAAGACAGTCTTTCGGGTTCATCCCTCAAACGCGCCGGTCTGCTGGCTGACCGGGTTTGGCGACTCCTCGCTCGATTTCGTCCTGCGTTTCTGGATCAGTGATCCGCAAAAGGGTCTCACCAACATTCGCGGGCAGGTTCTGCTTGCCCTGTGGGATACGTTCAAGGAACACGACATCGGCATTCCCTATCCGCATCGCGAGATCATCATGAAGGAACCGGCTCAGCCGTCGGTAACGGATTGATCTTCCCGTATCGCCTCGTCATAAGTCGGGTAGAGCAACGGGCGTTTTGTAAAAACGCCCAAAGATGCTCTTTCACGGATGGATCGATCAGCTTTGGGCGCTCAATCGATTCCGATTTAGCGCCCGCTGATCTAGTTGTTTCCCGAGAGTTATTTTGATGACCAACCGTACTTGCTTCCTCATCGGCATCCTTATGACCGTCGCCACGGCGATCATCCTGTTCATGATGGGTCGCATTCCCATCTGCTCCTGCGGCTATGTGCTGTTCTGGACACCGGCGGATGATCTGGCCGGGTCTTCGCAGCATATTGCCGACTGGTACACGTTCAGCCACATCATTCATGGCTTCATCTTCTTCTGGCTGCTGTCGCTGGTCTTCAAGTCCCGCTCTGTTGGCGAGCGGGCGCTGGGCGCGATCCTGATCGAAGCGGCGTGGGAGATTGCCGAAAACAGCCCGTGGATCATCGATCGCTACCGCGAGGCGACCATTGCGGTCGGTTATACCGGCGACAGCATCCTCAATTCGGTCTTCGACATCATCTGGATGCTGACCGGCTTCTTCTTCGCCGCCCGCATGCCCGCATGGGTGACGATTTGCGTCGCCATCGTCTTCGAGCTGCTGGCGCTCTGGGTCATCCGCGACAACCTCACACTCAATGTCATCATGCTGTTCTACCCGGTTGAGGCCATCCGCGTCTGGCAGGGCGGGTAAGGCTAGCTGCTCCAACCTTTCCGTAAACATCAGGTCGTAGCTTGGCCCGTGCACCTCCCCTGTGGGGAGGGGGCGACGCACAGCGGCGGGTGAGGGGATGCTATCTCGCCGAAAGCCTCGACATCTGCGTCCCTCACCCCGGCCCTCTCCCAATGGGAGAGGGAGGTGTAGCAGCATCTCTCTGTCGTCACCCCGGACGAAGCGCAGCGGAGATCCGGGGTCGGTGAACCCGGCACCTTACATGGACATTGGGGGCTCTCCGATCCCGGCTCGCGCTTCGCTTGGCCGGGATGACGGATGAGGGGGCGGTCTTTGTTCCCCTCCCCCTTGTGGGGAGGGGGTAGGGGTACGCTTCAGGGCATTTTGCAATCTGATCCGGTGACAAGATCTTCACCCCCACCCTTGCCCTCCCCACGAGGGGGGGAGATTCTGGAATTACTCCCGGAAGTTGCTCGTGTTATGCGTTAGCTACCATCTACCGTGCGGTGGGCTTGGGCAGATCCTCGGCACTGGGACTATTCTGAATTTTGTGCTCTGGCGTGTTAGCTCTCGGATGAGGAGACCC
>NZ_VXDB01000041.1 GCF_008711325.1 Roseibium sediminis | reverse complement strand
CCCAGGCTAATCATGCACTAACATTCAAACTGGACCGCTTAGGTGGGGCTGATCAAGACCTTTGATGAGGATGCTGTTAGAATTTTTATACCAGTTCGATGGGCTGTAGAACGGCAATTGCGCGCCGGGCAGATACCGGACAACTTCTCCTACTCCGCCTGACAATTCGAGCTTCAGACACCTTGGTGAATAAAACAGCGGCAATAAAAGGAGCGTGTCAACGCTCTGAAAAATGGCGGGCCGCGAAGGCAATTTGTAGGCCGAATTTATAGACGCTGAGTACGGTGGCTAACTGTTGTGAAATAAGAATTAGGTTGGGGCGCCCGGAGGCGCCCCTGTCCTATTTATACAAAATGGAAGTCATCAATTTGCAGTTGGCCAACCAAAATATTGTCCAGGCGGATGCTGGTATCCGCATCGATGGTGATATAGGTGTTCACACCGTCATCTGATGCGCTGGCGAGAACATCTGCAAAGGTTCCGAACAGGCTTGAGTCGAACTCGATGACATCTCCGGTTCCAAAGTCGGCAACGGTATCATGTCCGGTGTCGCCAAATGCAAAGACAAATGTGTCATTGCCCGCTCCGCCGACCAGATAGTCCGATCCTGCTCCACCGATGATCCGGTCGGAGCCGCCATAGCCAAAGAGAGTGTCGTTACCTGCCTGGCCGTCAATGGTGTTGGCGGCGTCCGTCCCCCAGACAACATTGTTGCCACTGCCCATGTGAGCATTTTCAAATGCGCCTTGAGCTAGGGAATATTGGCGGTTGTCAGCACCTGTGTAGATCAAGGTATCAATGCCAGCATCGCCCGAAAACCAAGTGTCATCGGCATCGGCATAAACGGTGTCGTTGCCATCTCCGCCCAGGAGGGAATCTGCACCTGCGCCACCGATCAGGGTGTCGTCTCCGCCGTAACCGTGGATCACGTCATTTCCGGCCTGACCATCGATGACGTTGTTGGCAGCAGTTCCCCAGACGGTGTTGTTGCCCGCACCGGCCTGCATGTTTTCGAAGGCGCCCTGGTCCATCGCATATTGGCGGTCATCAGTTCCCTGATAGATCAGGGTATCAACGCCTGCGTCACCCGAGAACCAGACATCATCGGCATCGGCATAAACGGTGTCGTTGCCATCTCCGCCCAAGAGGGAGTCCGCACCGGCCCCACCGATCAGGGTATCGTTCCCGCCGTAGCCGTGGATCACGTCATTGCCGGCCTGACCATTGATGACGTTGTTGGCAGCAGTTCCCCAAACGGTGTTGTTGCCCCCACCGGCCTCCATGTTTTCGAAGGCACCCTGATCCATCGCATACTGGCGGTCATCCGTTCCCTGATAGATCAAGGTGTCGATGCCAGCATCGCCGGAGAACCAAGCGTCATCTGCATCGGCATAAACGGTGTCGTTGCCATCCCCGCCCAAGAGGGAATCTGCACCGGCACCACCGATCAAGGTGTCGTCCCCGCCGTAGCCGTGGATCACGTCATTGCCGCCAAGGCCGGACAGAATATTTGCGTTTCCGTCCCCATGCAGGACATCGTCTCCGGCTGTGCCCGTAAAGGGAGTGTCGTTGATTGTGAGCTCAAAGGTATCAGTAACACCGGCTATACCATCATGAGCGGTCACCGACAGGCTAAGATTGCCATCAAAGCCCTGTGGCGGCGTGCCGGTGAAGGTACGTGTTGCGGCATCGAAGGAAAGCCAGTCTGGCAAGGGCGATCCATCAGCAAGTGATGCCGAATAGGTCAGTGCATCTCCGTCTGTGTCCGAGAAGGAAGTCGCCGGTACGGTGAAAGACCACTCCTGACCTTCCGTCGCCGTTTGGTCAACAATGGGCTCGTCAACCGATGGTGCAGTGTTCAATATTGCCAATACGTCCTGAAGGCTTAAAACGCGGTCACTCAGGGCAATTTGTTCAATGCCGGTTTCCAGCCCGCCGAAATAGTCTCGTATGATCAGCGTGCCAGCGAGACTGGAGCCTGCTATCCCTGTAATGACAAGGTCATTGGTTCCGGGTTGGTAGGTTGTGCTGGCGGCACCAATGAGAGCCGTTTGGGAATTGACCGTAGGTGCGCCACCACGGGCAAAAACGGTGTCCGCAAAGCTCTGAGAGGTCAGGTCTACCCTGTCCACGTCAGATGCAGAGCCAACATCAGTAACGACGTCTGTCCCCGACTTGCCCAAGTCCAAATAAGTGTCGCTACCACCCTTGCCAATTGCTGTGTCGTCTCCGACAGATCCGGTAATCAGGTTGTTGTCGCCGTCGCCTTCAGCGAGCCCGCCATTGTCGGCAGTATCGATGGAGTTGGAGTGATTGCGAATGCCTTGATTTCCGTTTTGGAAGTCTCTGATCCCAAAAATAGCCCCGAAATTTTCCAACTCTAGGAATACAAGGTCGGAGCCAATCCGGACTGCGCCTATTTCTGCAACCTGCGGCAGGCCGTCAACAACCATTGAAACAGTGGCCCTAGTGCCAGAATAGATGGAAAAATTCTCAAAAAAGGCGGTGTTAACGAGGTTCATGTTTCCCAATGAAAGTGTGCCTCCACCGCCATTGAGCCAGCCGGTACCACCATCGAAGGATATTTCGACATTTCCAGAGTTGTCGGTGTCGAGAATGTAATCGATATTGTCCAGTACACCGCGATTTTTTACATAGGCCTCGGCTGCATCTGACCAACGGATAGCTGTGGTGTTCGGGCTATCAACATTATGTTTGATTGAAATCTTGTATGTATCAAACCCATCTCCTCCAACAAGCAAGTCCGAAACAGTATCGTCTATAGCGGTACCTTCTACTGTTATTGTTCCTCCAATTAGTATGTCGTCTCCGTTACCGCCAACCAAAACGTCGCTGCCTACGCCACCAACTAGGACATCGTTTCCGTCTCCGCCAAACAGAAAATCACGCCCACCGCCTGCAACCAAAGTATCGTTTCCATTGATACCAATTAGAAGATCGGTTTTGGTGTCATTGTCATCGATACGGATTTCAACATCTCTGCCAGGTTCCCTAAGGAATCCGAACTTTGCCCGCTCGATTTTATCGTCGCCGATGTAATAACTTAAATCTAGTTTGGTAAAGTAATCAGAAAATTGTTCGCCATTATGACCCAAGCCAAGTACATGTCCAAAATAATGGGTTCGAACGGTGGCAGAATCACCCTCTATTTCTGCGACAACACTATTTCCAAAATCAACTGCGGTAAGAGGCGTGTTTATCGTTGTGTTTCCGAGAACTTCTGCATCTGGAGTTTTCAGAAAAGTATCGTATTGAGCCGCGGATGTCGCGATGGGGTCTGCAGTGCCTAGCGCGTAGTGGCTCAATTCGTGAGCTAGCATTCGCTCCAAGCTCACATATTGCATCGTGCCATCCTCGTTAATAAATGAAGATTCTTTCTCCGCAATTGCATTTTCGAAAAGAAACAACTTCTTTTGCACTGGGTCATATAGTGTTTCGCCATAAGGCGATTTTTCAATAAAATAGTCGTCACCACCATCTGGATTTAGTTTAATCAACTGGCTTCCTGTTGTGGTCGTTAGTACTTGTTCAAGAGAGTTGGCGATAGATTCGCGTTCAACTTCGTTGAAACCGGTAATATTCCATTTTATCGTTCTTGTTGATCCATCGTCCATATTAAGAACAAAAGACACAACTGTATTGTCGCTGTTAATCATAAAAAGCGCCTTTCAATGCAAATAATTATTTGTGTTTCTTGCAGGAGTCCGAAATCCGAAGAATTTCTTCGGCATTTTCATCTAGTAGCGGGTAATAGCGCTCTGATAAATCATAGTCTTCGCTAAGTGTCTTAACGCCAGTTTGGCATTTCAAGAATGCATTTTGCCAATAGAGTCGGTAGGCTGGAGCCAGACAGGACCACGTTTGATTAAGAGAAAACTCTGTAAATATAGCTCTTCCAGTTGCGGTTGATACCACGTTGGCACGATCTGACACGTTTAAGTAATCATAAAGACCGCGTTTTGCTTCATCCGAAGCAAATGGAAAATCTCTTGTTGTGTATGGAGTTATATATGATGTGTCTGGCGGATTTGTTTCTCTTGGGTGCAAGGACCCTAGTAGGTGAAATAGCGATTGGCCTGTAAAGATCGTTTCGCAGTAGTATTTGTTGTTTGAAAGCCTTGAGACTGTTATTCCCTCTACAATTTTTTTGTTATTTCCGGATCTCTTCGGGTGGGAGTAATAACCTAGTCCCGTGCTGTCATCTCTTACTTCACAAAAAACCATCCCAGAGTTTGTGGTGCCTGGTATTTTAGAGGTGGGAGGAAAATAAGCCCGACGGAGGGGGCGATTATCAAAACAAACCAACACATCGGCTTCAGTTGGGTCGCTTACGATTTCCAGATCCGGTTTGAATATCAGCGGCGAAAAGCTCTTTGAATTATTGGGCATATCCGATGAGTTAACATTTGGCGCCTCGTGATAATTACCCGATATCCAATATTTGAGATTGGCTTCAGCATGAACGCTGCCACTAATAGAAATTAATGTTGAGATACACAAAAAAGGGATGGAAAATTTGTCGAAATTCATAGAAAAACCTCTATAAAACATAATTTTTAAACATCAAAAATTATCTCTACATGATGGGTAGATATCTATTACTGTAACGCGTATGTAAGTCGATCAAATATTTAGAATATAAAATTCCTCTACGCTCAAAAATGCACCTCATGTCATGGCCCAATTTCAACATCGATCCTGAAGAATTGGAATCAGCTTCGCATAACGGTACGGTCGTCAATTGTGTCTCGCCAGAAACGATAAGTTGCATGGCGAAAAATCCTTATAGAGAAGTAGTCACCACATTGCCGTTTTGCGGATAGGAAGCTTTAAGAGGTGACAAACGTTAACTGCACGGCCTTTGGTGCAGGCTGTTTGCGCATCTGATTTGGAGCCACGCTAGCGTGGCCAGTAGCCGTCACTCTTCGCTCGTTTAATAAACGCCTCAAAGAGCAAACGATCGTCGACAATCCATGTTGGCGCATTGAGCTCCTCGTTTGTTGCCTCGGAGAGTGCATGCATTATCGAGCGTCGTTGTTCTGTATCTCGGGGATATTTTTGTGAGAGAAGAGGCATCACCTTTTCAACTGCATCTGCATGCTCATCAAGATTGTACCGTCTGAGCGTTTCGATCAATTCGGGTGCGAATGTACCGGACGAGTTGTATAGGTATTGATGGAAACCGCCGTTTCCACCTTCCAGAAACATCAAATGAAAAACGTGAAGATCAGCCAAGGCTTGAGGCAAAGTAGCCAGAGCATGAAGAGCCTCATCCGGGCTTTCCCAATCAGGCACACAGCTCGCGATCTGCCACAGGAGATAGTCAAAACGCGAGTATTCATCTATTGCTCTGAGTTTAGCCGAATAGTCGTCATAGGAGCCATCGCCTTCTATGAGTTTTTGTGCCGTTTCTAGTAGGTCGGGTTGCGCCGAATTAAATCGCCGAGACTGCTCTTCCAGTTCTGCATCTAGTTTCAGGTTGCGGATGGTGCCACTTCCATCGCTCCACTGGTAGTAGCGCTCACGCGGAGGGAAGTTCCAATTTGGAAACGCAGCCTTCACTGCTCGTAGCGCATCGGCATGAGCCACCAGACCTGCTCTGTCCAACACTTCAATGTAGATCTCATAAAGCCCCGCTTCCGGACCTGTGGCCAGTAACAACAAGGCATAGGAGCCATTCGTTTCCCATGCCAGCCGACTTAACAGAAGGGCGTCGCGCTCAGCTTGCGACTTTCCATCCAGTTTGCCCAATACCGTTTCTCGGGTTTTTCGGACATGGCTCGCGGAGCCATATTCACTGATATCGGAAATCGAGACGTCGCTATCTAACAATAGTCCTTCCGTTTTCAGCAGCTTGGTCATTGGGTAGTAGACCTTGTCCGGCTCCGGGCAGACCGGGGCCGGGTAAGCTGATTGTCCAGAAACAGCCAGAGCAGCAAGGAAAGTGGTCAAGAAGGCGGCCCTGCGAAGCAGTCCAGGGAGACAGGTCATAAAGACACCTTACTCAGTTGATCGTTCCGACTACGGGGCAGTGGTCACTGAGTTTTTGGCCAGCCTTTCCGGCATACCGAGCTGAGCCCTCGAGGGGGAGAGCGAGCTTACCGATTTCAGAAACATCTATGTTTTCTGCAAGGCTGTCGTCGAAAACGATGAAGTCGATATGTTCGTCGTAGAAAAATTTATCGTGGTAGACCCAGCAAGTTGTGTTTTTCCCTAGCGGACCCTTCAGGAGTTTCATGTCGGGTTCGCCATCATTGAGTTCGCCCCAAAAATGCTCGGTCTTGTTTGGAGCATCATCGAAGCGGTTTAGCTGACGATTGAAGTCGCCGAGAATGACTACGCTTATACCTTGATGGCGCTGTTGCTCGACCCAGTTTTCCAGGATCATCAATTGAGCAAGCAGAGTCCTGCAGTCGTATCGGGAGTGGCGCAGCTTCCCAGACTGGTCTTTGTCGAAAACGGGATTGAGAGAACTGTTGTTGCAGGATGATTTGAGGTGAACATTGAGAAGCTTTACTGGTTTGCCATTATGTTCAAACTCAACCAGCATGCCAGCGCGAACGGGGCGATCAATTGCGTCGCCGCGGCTGATTTCGACATTGTCGATCGAGAGCGAAGTGAGGGTTGAGACCGAAGGAAGTTCGGGGAACCGATCTTTGTTGATCGCGATCGCGGTGTAGATATTTCGGGTCTCGGGATCGATCTCGCTTCCAGGGCGATACAGGCTCGATATGAAAATCTCGTATTTGGATTCGTCAATAATTCGTTTCAAGGCCGCAGGGGAGCCAATTTCCTGAAAAGCGAATATATCGGCGCCAATTTCAGCCGTATATGCCTTTAATACATCGAAGTCCTGCTGATCTCTTGGTTCCGCCCCGCCTCTTAGTGCCTCACCATTTTCATGATGCAGGTTAGCGACATTCCAAGTTGCGATTTTGATCGGAGTTTCTGCTTGCGCTATCGCGCAAAGGGCGGCGAGCCAAGCTACAGACAAAAAGTGTCTCATCATTCATATCCCTTAAAAAAATCATACAAACGCTCTCAGTTTAAACCCTACGGCAATAGGTTCACAACGATGAATTTGTCGAAATAGTCAGGATGTAAAATCAATCAGAATGGCTGAATAGTTCATGTTGCCGGCAGATATTGTTTCATGGCGTTAACGAGCTCCACCATGTCTTGCTGTGTCAGGTTCTCGTGCAGTTTTTCCGGCCGTGCCAGCCGATCGTAGTGCGATGCGACACCATCATTGCCGAACAAGAGGAATTCATGAACGGTCAAGCCAATTGACTTTCCGATGTCCATGAACCGTTTCATGTTCTTGACCTCGTTTTGAGCCGGGGTGGGCTTATCCTCGTTGCGACGAACTGCCAAAACCAATCCGCTGGCATTGGCGTCAAGGCACACCTCCACAAGTGCCTTCGGGCTGTCATCATTAAGCGGGAATTCGTCTTTGGCAAAAACGTGAGAGCCCAATGCGCCAGCCTTTACGTCTAGAAGAAGCAAACCTGTCCAGTCGTCATTTCGGCCTTTGGTTACAGTGTTGAAGTAGGTTATGGCCCGCTGTCGACTATCTACCAACTGGCGTTCAACACACAAATCCAACTGATCTTCCAAAAGGTTGCGAATGGCTTGAACGAGGTGG
This sequence comes from Roseibium sediminis, assembly GCF_008711325.1. Classification (GTDB taxonomy): domain Bacteria; phylum Pseudomonadota; class Alphaproteobacteria; order Rhizobiales; family Stappiaceae; genus Roseibium; species Roseibium sediminis. The sequence goes on along the minus strand of NZ_VXDB01000041.1, from coordinate 10,828 downwards.
ATAGTGTCAATGGCCTCGTCATCCACCCCACTTAACCTCAGGGTTTCCCTGTCGGTTCGTACCACGGCGTTGAGAGACGAGTGTTCGGCGATGAGCTGTCTGGAGAGCTGATGGGCAATGCTCGCCGGCTGCGACAGTCCCAACAACACTTCCAGCAGAATGTGAGTTTTTTCTCCTTCTGGATCGTCAAGAACAGATTGGAGGTTACGAATGTAAGCCGGATCCTGTGACAGGATTGCCGGGACCATCTTGTCAACCGGCCTGTAGTGCATTCTTCAGCCTCCTCAGCAGCGTCCCTGGTTCAAAATCTCGTTGATCAAACGCCTCGGCTAGCTCGGTGATCTCATAACCGAGGCGGAGGTCGGCGTCTGGACAGGACTGTGCTTCCTCATCCAGCGCACGGTAGGCAGCTGCAAGGGCGTCAGAAAGGATATTCGGATCGCGTTTGGCCACATGCTCGGCAAAGGCCAGATAAGCGATTGCAAGGCCGCTCGTTTCGTCTGTCATGTTTTATCACTTTGCGTGCAATCAATGATTGTATTAATCAATAACTAAATATTAGCGTGAAACTCAACGTGAATTCCGTAGCTTACTCAGCGCCAAGGTAAGCTCATAAGGAGGGGGCGTACCAGTGGTAAGGCCGATTATCGGCACTGTACATACTCAGGCACAGGTCACTCGCCGCCGGCCTTGTGTAATGCCCTCCATATTTTTCGGAGTGAGTAATGAACAATTGCAGAAATTGCGAATTGAACAGGTCAGATCTTACCGAACGGGCATTTGCGGGATGTGAGATCGCCAAGGCGCAGGAACAGCAATCTCTATCGATGGCAGAATATGCCGAATCTATTGGAGCGCTGCTGACTGCCGAACAACTCAGACTCGCAGCCGAGCATTTTTCGAGGGCAGGCGACTTATTCCAGACTGTAATTCGGAAGGGGTATCAGGGCATGGGGAGTTCAGCTGGCGATCGCTAATTTCATTTCTCTTGAGGGCGGTTCTGCCGCCCTCAATCCCCATTGAGTATCGGCACCATTAGATAACGGGAGAGTTGGAATGCATAAAAGGGAACTCGCGGAGGTCGTTGCAGAGGTTATGTCCGATGAGGATTTGAACGCTCTAATCGTAACCTCCGTACCCATTCACGCGGGGCGCAAGGCTCCAGAGCCAGCTGCCAGTATCCGTCAGAATGATGAGGGCGAACCCGGATCAACACCGGACAAAAATGTCCCACCTTTTCACCGATCCCCAAAAGTGGGATGAAAAGGACCAAATAAGTCAGCAAAAACAATGTAGGGAAATTGAGGTGGAGGCCCCGACCGGAATCGAACCGGTGTACACGGATTTGCAATCCGCTGCGTCACCACTCCGCCACAGGGCCCCACGGTGGTGTGGAGCGCTTATCAATCAGTTGACGGACATAATCAAGACCCCAGTTGCTATCTTTCGCAAAATTCTACAGGTCCGACGGCGAGCCGTAGCGTTCGCGAAGGAATGTGTTATCAAGGGAAGTGCCTGCGCCTGTGGACAGTTTGGGCCTTGGGCTCCAAAAACGCAGGCTTCCACGTCAAACAGGGTACATACGCCACGTGACGCTTGTCAGTTTTCCTTCAGACCGGTAAGGAACCAAGAAACACACGTACGGCGATCAGGACGAGGCCGAGATGACGGATTACGCACAATCCCGTAGACGCATGGTGGACAACCAGCTGCGGACCAATGACGTTACAGACCTGCGCATCCTTGATGCCATGGAAATTATTCCGCGCGAAAAGTTTGTCTGCGCCTCAAAGCGCGCAGTCGCCTATATCGATGAAGACCTGCCCGTTGGCAGCACCGACAGCGGTCGCTATCTGCTGAAGCCACATGTTTTCGGCAAGCTGCTGCAGCTGGCACGTGTATCTTCCGAAGACATCGTGTTGCTGATTGGCGCCGGAACCGGCTACAGCACTGCAGTTCTCTCCAAGCTTGCTGCGTCCGTTGTTGCGGTTGAAGAGAACGAAGCCTTTGTCCAGTCCGCATCCGAAACCCTTGTTGACCTTGGTATCGAGAATGCCGTTGTGGTCGATGGCAAGCTGACTGAAGGGTATGCAAGCGAAGGCCCCTATGACGTGATTGTCGTCGATGGTGCCGTGGACATGCTTCCCGAAGCGATTCTCAAGCAACTGAAGTCCGATGGGCGTTTGGTGGCGATCGAAGGGCAGGGCGGAGCTGCTGCTGCACGTCTGTATCAGCGCTCTGAAGGTGGCGTGAGCGCCCGTTTCGGGTTCAATGCGTCGGCCAACCTGTTGCCGGGGTTCAAGAAAGAAGCCGAGTTCCAGTTTTAGGGAACTTGATGAGCGTTTGTCCGCATTCCTGCCCTGACAGGAATGCGGATAGTTGTTAATATGGGCTTGCGGTGACGGTCATTCCAACTGTTGCCAAATGGCCTCAGTAGGCAGAATAAACACCGAATTTGCGCGGGAAGGTTGCGGTATTCACCTCCTGTGTTCCATTTGTTCCCAGATTGACTTTGATGTCTTGCCGACCGGAGCCTGCTTGAGAGATGCGTTTTGATCTAAAGTCTTCCTTGCGAACAGCTGTCGCTGCCGGTGCTTTTCTTGTTGCCTCCGGGTTGTTTACAGGTTTTGGGTCTGCCCAGGCCGAAACGATCAAGGAAGCCCTTGCTCTTGCCTATTCCAACAATCCGACGCTGAACGCAGCTCGCGCCCAGCTGCGCAGTGTTGACGAGCGCGTACCGCAGGCGCTGTCGGGATGGCGTCCGAATGTTTCTGCGTCCGGGGAAATTGGTCGGATCAGAAGCGCCAACGATGGCCTTGATACGTATCGGACAAATTCTTCCATCGCTCTGAGCGTCAGTCAGGCGCTGTTCCGCGGCTTCAGAACGGTCAACTCGACCAAGCAGGCGGAAGCTCTCGTCCGTGCGCAGCGCGCAAGTCTGGAATCGACCGAACAGGATGTCCTGCTTGCAGCTGCTCAGTCCTATGTGGATGTCATTCGCGACACCGCTCTGGTGTCACTCCAGCGGAGCGACCTTCAGTTCCTGACCGAGCAGGTTCGCGCTGCAAAAGACCGTTTTGAAGTGGGGGAAGGCACCCGCACCGACGTATCGCAGGCTGAAGCGCGTGCTGCGGAGGCAAGTGCCCGCGTCAACAGCGCGCTGGCCAGCCTGAACGCAAGCCGCGCAATCTATCGTCAGGTTGTCGGCACGGATGCCAAGAACCTTTCCGCGGACACGTTTATCGAAACGGTTGTTCCGAATTCCCTTGAAGACGCCCTTGGCGCATCCAGCGCGACCCAGCCGTTGATCGTACAGTCGCAGCATCTCGTTGATGCCGCGACCTTTAACGTCAAGACGATCGAGGGCGAGCTGCTGCCAACCGTGACTGTTGACGGATCTGTCAGCCGGACATGGCAGCCGGGCGGCACAACGGATATCAACGACAGCGCCTCTATCTTTGGGCGTGTGAACATCCCGATCTATCAGGGTGGTGCGGTATCCTCGCGCGTTCGTCAGGCAAAGGAAGAACTCGGTCAGGCGCAGCTGCAGCTGGACGTCATTCGCGATCAGGTTCGGGCAAACGTGATCTCCGCCTGGGGCAATTACCAAGCCGCTGGCGCATCCATTGAGGCAGCCCGTGCGGCTGTTGAAGCATCCCAGCTCGCACTTGAAGGTGTGATCGAGGAGCAGCGTGTCGGTCAGCGCACAACGCTTGACGTGCTGGACGCCCAGCGCGAGCTCGTCAACCAGCGGGTCAATCTGGTGAGCGCGCAGCGCAACCGGATCGTTGGCGGTTACCAGCTGGTCTCTGCAGTCGGACGGCTTGATGCAGGTAGTCTCGGCTTGTCAGTGGCAAGATACGAGCCCAAGAAGCACTACAAGGCGGTTCGCGACAAGTGGTACGGCCTGCGCACGCCGGATGGTCGGTAAAACTTCTGTATCCGCTTGATAGAGCAAAAGAATATCTTGAAAAGCCCTGACGCATCTTGCTGTTAGGGCTTTTTTGATATTGGCATGTGACGCTAAGTAAAACTGCGAAGTTATTTGTGGGAACCGGCGGAAACTTGCGAATCTAAAAAGGGGAAAAGGCGTTCAGAGTCAGCTCGTTCGCTTTTACCATGATCATTTGCCCCCCATAATCCAGATTAACGAATCATTCAATTCTGTCTGAATGGTGAATTAGTAGCCGGTTAGTACGGGGGAATTCATGGCAGAGGCTAGTCAGGCCGCAGAGCCCTCGATGGAGGAAATCCTCGCATCGATCCGCCGCATAATATCTGACGAGGACGCAGACGCAGGCGAGCAAACCAATGGAAGCGATGCAGTAGCCACGAATGACAACCCTGATGGATCAGAGGCCGATATGAGTGATGCAACGGAACTGTCCCAGGACGACCTCGACAAGTTGTTTGACATGGACGAAATCTCCGGTGATGACGGCGGAGATGATGTTGATGACATGGCAGCGGCCATGGAAGAAGACGCCATGGAGGACGAGACAGGGTTTCCGGATGAAGAGCCGGAAGACGATGTTCTTGAACTGACCGGCGATCTGGAACTGACAGAGGATCTTGAGCTTTCCGAAGACGATATGTCTGGTGGCGGCGACATGGAGCTCGTCGAGGGGCTCGCCGAAGATCTGGACTCCGACAGCGCTGATATCGGATTTGCTGCAGCTGAGGAGGAAGAATTCCCGGAAGAGGAAGGCGAGCCGGATTTCGAAATAGAATCCGCTGCTGCGCCTGAGCCCGATCCGTTCGAGGAAGAGGAAATGCCTGTTGCGGCTGCACCTGCTCCTGCGCCGATCCCGGCAGCGACAATTGCGACCAAACCGGTTCCCACGACCGATCTTCCGAGCGTTGATGATGACACCCCGCTGATTTCAAATGAATCAGGTGCTGCCATTTACTCGGCGCTGGACAATCTGTCTGCGATGTTTGTGGGCAGCAAGGCCCAGACGGTAGAAGAACTGATCCAGGAAATGCTGCGCCCGATGCTAAAGGCGTGGCTGGACCAGAACCTTCCGGGCATGGTCGAGCAGATGGTTCAAAAGGAAATCAAGCGGATCACCCGCGGGCGCTGATTTTCGGAGCTGAATTGAGCTTCACGACAGGGGCGGCTGGAAACGGCAGCCCCTGAAGTTTTTCCGGGCTATGCCCGAGCAGAGCTCGCTCCACTCGCAAGCCTGACAGGCCGCTCGCAAGGCGCCGTTTGAGAAAGCTTGCCGTAGTTGCGCAACATCCTCGGACACCAGCCGGATGATGCGGACATCTCTTCCCAGACCAAGCTCCGTGATCACGGCATCCAGTGCCTGCCTGTCTCGCAGCTTTACGCTGTCGTTGTGACAGTGATGATCTTGCTCCTTCAGCATCGGCGCACAAATGTCGTCAGGCCCTTCGACAATTTCGATTGTCTCACCGTCGTTCAGCCGCGCGACAATGCGCTCGTAATTGGCAACGAAGGCAGGTGTGTATCCCTTGCCGAGATAGGTCAGCACACAAAGCAAATGATGGGGGCGAAGGCGCAGTGTCATGTGTTCGCTTATGGCAGAGCTGGATTGTTTTCCCAAGTCTTTCGGTGATTGTCATGACTTTGGCAGGTTCGAGCGCGCACGAGGTCTCATGCCGGGTTGACTTGGAGCCCGGCTTCCGATTTACACGAAGGCCGTTCAACAAGACCGATAATCCTCCTGCTGAGTGTTCTCATGCTAGACAAAACCTATGACGCGGCCAGCGTTGAGCCGCGGATTTACGAAACCTGGGAAAACGCCGGAGCCTTCAAGGCCGGAGCCGGCGCACAGGAAGGCGCGGATGCCTTCACCATCGTAATTCCGCCGCCGAACGTGACCGGTTCGCTGCACATGGGGCACGCGCTCAACAACACCCTGCAGGATATTCTGATCCGCTGGAAGCGCATGCAGGGGTATGACGTCCTGTGGCAGCCTGGAACCGACCATGCGGGCATCGCGACGCAGATGGTTGTCGAGCGCGAGCTGATGGAAGCGCAGCAGCCGGGGCGCCGGGAGATGGGCCGCGAGGCCTTTGTCGAGCGCGTCTGGGAACAAAAGCGCAAGTCGGAAGGCACGATCCTTGGACAGCTGAAACGTCTCGGCGCGTCCTGTGACTGGAGCCGGACGGAATTCACCATGTCACCGAACCTGTCGGCGGCGGTGCTCAAGGTCTTTGTCGAGCTCTATAATCAGGGCCTGATCTACCGCTCCAAGCGCCTCGTCAACTGGGATCCGAAGTTCGAAACCGCGATTTCCGACCTTGAGGTGGAGAACATCGAGACCGATGGCCACATGTGGCACTTCAAGTACCCGTTGGCCGGCGGCGAAACCTATGAGTATGTCGAGAAGGACGAGGAAGGGAACATCACCCTCCGCGAAACCCGCGACTATATCTCCATTGCGACAACACGTCCTGAAACCATGCTGGGCGATGGTGCAGTTGCCGTTCACCCGTCCGATGAGCGCTACAAGCCGATCATCGGCAAGCTGTGCGAAATCCCGGTTGGACCGAAGGAACACCGCCGTCTGATCCCGATCATCACCGACGACTATCCGGATCCGACCTTCGGGTCCGGTGCGGTGAAGATTACCGGTGCACATGATTTCAACGACAACGGCGTTGCCCAGCGCAACAACATCCCGATGTATCGCCTTATGGATACCAAGGGCGCCATGCGCTCTGACGGGGTTCCCTATGCCGAGGAAGCTGCCAAGGCGCAGGCGATCATCGAAGGTGCCGAGTTCACGATCAACGAAGTCGATGCGATCAACATCGTCCCGGATGATCTGCGCGGTCTGGACCGTTATGAGGCCCGCAAGCGTGTGATCGATCAGATCACTGCTGAAGGCCTGGCGGTGATGGTTCCGAGTGACGACCCGCAGGTCGCGTGGATGAAGGGGCAGGCGCCGGAGTGGCACCCGCTCGGGCGTGCCATCGTTCGCCCCCTCGGCGAAGAGGACGAAGCGCCAACGCACCTGCCTTTGGTCGAATCCAAGAAGATCATGCAGCCCTATGGCGACCGGTCCAAGGTGGTCATCGAGCCCATGCTGACAGACCAGTGGTTTGTCGATGCCAAGACATTGGCCGAGCCGGCACTGAAGGCCGTTCAGGACGGCACCACCAAGTTCGTTCCGGGCAACTGGGACAAGACCTACTACAACTGGCTCAATGACATCCAGCCGTGGTGCATCTCCCGCCAGCTGTGGTGGGGACACCAGATCCCGGTCTGGTATGATGAAGACGGCAAGGAATACTGCGCGACAACCGAAGAAGAGGCGATCAAGCTCGCAGGCGGCAAGCAGCTGAAGCGGGACGAGGACGTTCTCGACACCTGGTTCTCCTCTGCTCTGTGGCCGTTTTCCACACTTGGTTGGCCGAACCAGACACCGGAGCTGGAGCGCTACTACAAGACGGACGTGCTGATTACCGGCTTTGACATCATCTTCTTCTGGGTCGCCCGAATGATGATGCAGGGCATCCACTTCATGAAGGAAGTGCCGTTCCACACGGTCTATATCAATTCCATCGTGGTCGACAAAAACGGGAAGAAGATGTCCAAATCCGTGGGCAACGTTCTCGACCCTCTGGAACTGATCGACTCCTTCGGCGCTGACGCAACGCGCTTTGCGCTTGCCAGCCAGGAAGTGCAGGGCCGACGCGCGCTGCGCATGTCCGATCAGGCAGCAGAGGGCGGACAGCGGTTTGCCACCAAGCTCTGGAACGCGGCGCGTTTTGCCGAGATGAACGGCTGCGCACGCGTGGCCGGGTTTGATCCAGCCTCGACGAAGCACACCCTCAATCGCTGGATAGCCACGGAAACAGGCCGCTGCATCACGGAAGTCACCAAGGCACTGGAAGACTATCGCTTCAACGACGCTTCCAGCGGGGCGTACCGCTTTGTCTGGAACACGTTCTGCGACTGGTATCTGGAGCTCGCCAAGCCGATCTTCAATGGCGACGACGAAGCTGCCAAGGAAGAGACGCGCGCAACGGCGGCCTGGGCCATTGACGAGATCCTGAAGATCCTTCACCCGTTCATGCCTTTCCTGACAGAAGAGCTGTGGGAGCGCCTCGGCGAAAACGGCGTCAAGCAGGACAAGCTTCTGATCCTCACCGAATGGCCGCAGCCGACCGTGGTCGACGAGGCGGCTGCTGGTGAAATCAACTGGCTCGTCTCCCTGATCTCCGATATTCGCTCCCTGCGCGCGGAAATGAACGTGCCGGCGGGTGCAAAGGTTCCGGTTGTCGTGGTTGATGCGGATGCGGAAACCAAGGCCCGTGTCGAGCGTCACGAAAGCGCGATCCTGCGTCTTGCCCGCGCCGAGAGTGTCGTTCTGGCGGATGCTGCTCCCAAGGGCGCGGCGCAGATTGTTGTAGGTTCCACGACCGTCTGCCTTCTGCTCGCCGACATCATCGATCTTTCCGCCGAAAAGGCTCGCCTTTCCAAGGAGGCTGGCAAGCTGAAAGACGAGATTGGCCGGATCGAGAAGAAGCTCAACAATCCAAAGTTCGTCGACAAGGCTCCGGCTGAAGTCGTCGACGGTGAGCGCGAAAAGATGGCCGAGTTCGCCGAGAAGCTTGCCAAGGTTGATGTTGCCTTGGCTCGACTGGCGGACATGGGCTGATTGAGCAGTTTGAAATAAAGTGAGGGATGGCCCGATTTTCGGCAAGATCGGGCCATTCTTTGTGTTTAACTTCAAAACCGGATGCAGCGATGGGCCGAATCTGGTCACATGCTCCTGCGAAGGCAAACGGTAAGACGACATGGGTGTTCAGGTGAATAGAGGCGGCAAGATCGGCGCATTGGCTGGTTTGACGATGCTGGCGGGATCTTCGGTTGCCGGTTCGGCTGTTGCCCAGAGCGAAGCGCCACCGCAGAAAATCGAGAACCCGGTTGCCGTGTTTTCCGGTCTGGACAAGATCACCGGTCGGATCATCAATTTCGATGTTTATATGGGCGAAACAGTCCAGTTCGGTGCGCTTCAGGTGACACCGCGCGTGTGCCACACCAGACCCAAGACGGAAAACCCGCTGACGACCGGGTTCGTTCAGGTTGACGAAATAACCCTGAACAACGAGGTCCGGCGTATCTTTTCAGGCTGGATGTATGCGGCCAGTCCGGGTCTGCACGCGGTAGAACACGGCGTCTACGACATCTGGCTGACCGATTGCAGGACCACGTCCAAGGTTCCGCCGCCAGAGGGCTATTCCGGGCCTCCCGTGGCCGAAGCTGCACCAGAGGGTGTCGATACGCTCGCAGGTCCCGACAACGGCTCAACGACGATTGTAGCGCCGCGTCCCAAACCCTTTCAGGGTTAGAAGCTGACGCCGGTCAGGCGAAGGTCGGAAGAAACTGCAGAAGGCTCAGGATATACGGGTATACCTTTGAGGTTGGTAGAATCCAGACGAACGCCATCGTCGGTACCAGCCAGTGCAGATTGGCAAATGCCTCGAAATTGGAAATGCGCCGCAGTAACAGGAACACCGCAGCCCCGATAATCGAAAAAATAAAAAATTCCAGCGATTGCATCGTAAAACCGAGCCACATGGACAATGCAGTGATGTATTGCGTCAGTTTTTCATCGACATAACCCGCGATCGAAAACGTAAACATCAGTAGATATACAGTGAATCCGAAAAGGATATTAGACCCGATATCCTTGATCGGGAATCCGCTAAGCAGAGTGGACCCAATGAAAAGAGAGATGATTCCAAGACTATATCTGTTTGTAAAAGTCATCGGCTTGCCAAAGAATTGAAACGAGTAAAGTGACTATAGGATAATTAAGTTAAATAGGTATAATTATCCATCTGCTTCGTATCTTGTGCTTAATAAAGACTTGATGCTCCTGATGAAATTGCAGATTTGGCGCGGATACTCCCAAAGATGCGCGTTTTCCGTGCGAGGCTTGCAGCACAGTGATCGTTTTGGCTGGTGTATGAAAACTCAAGCCCTCTAGCCGGTTCTCCTTGTTTCACATCTCCCATGGCCCGGCGTCTTTCGATGTAGAGAAACATCGGCGCCAGGGGCGGACAATGGAAAACATCAGCTATGCGAACGGTACAGGGGATGCGCTCTTTAAAAGGATCAAGGAGCGATTGAAGGCGCGGTTAAGCGGATGCGATGACCTTTGTAATCCGATGATGACGCCGTTTTTGCAGCGTCTGCCAACCGAGACTTTGCTTTGCAAGTCCATAGAACCGGTGTCGATTGAGGCGCTGGTCTTCGGGTTCAAAAAGGGAACGGATCCTGCCGGGGTTTCACCGTTGCAGGACCTGACAGCGAATACAACCTCAGGTCGTCTGTTTCAGGTAGGGTCGGCCATTTCGGTGAAAACCGCCACACCAAACCAGATCATGCCTCTTTCTAACATGAAGAAGCTGAATTCGATCGTGACTTACTATGTCATGTCGGTAGTTGCGAAAGGAGATGAAGCCGAGCGCTACAAGCGACGTATGGTGGCGATATATCTCGACTACGAGGACAAGTCCGACGGCGCGTCCAGTCGTGTCATTTGTGCCGGGACAAGCGAGTTTGCGGCGATAAAAGTATCCGAGCTGACACCGGCGGACGTGCTGGTCGGCTGCAATGAAAAGATGGAGAACTTTAACAAGCGGACCAAGGACTACGTCATGGACAGCGAAGTGAACGCTGTTGCCATGAACCTGCAGCCGTTTGGAGCGGGGAACAATGTGGTTCAGTTTCCAAATGTCGCCTATCGGGAGATCAAGGGGCGATCGAGTACCTATATCGAGAACATTGGGACTATTCTGAATTTTGTGCTCTGGCGTGTTAGCTCTCGGATGAGGAGACCCG
>NZ_VXDB01000040.1 GCF_008711325.1 Roseibium sediminis | reverse complement strand
CTGGAACAGGATCCCCGATGATATTCGCCAACAGGTCATTGATCTGGCCCTGGAAGAACCGGAACTCTCGCCTCGGGAGCTGGCTGTCCGGTTTACGGACACAAAGCAGTACTTCGTGTCTGAGGCCAGTGTTTACCGGTTGCTGAAAGCCCATGACCTCATCACCAGTCCGACCTTTATTGTGGTCAAGGCTGCTGACGAGTTCAAGAACAAGACCACAGCGCCCAATGAACTGTGGCAGACAGACTTCACCTATCTGAAGGTTATTGGCTGGGGTTGGTTTTACCTGTCAACAATCCTTGATGATTACAGCCGCTATGTCATCGCGTGGAAGCTGTGTACGACGATGTTGGCCAGTGATGTCACTGATACGTTGGAACTGGCCTTGCAGGCTTCAGGCTGTAATCAGGCCAGTGTCCGCCACCGGCCAAGACTATTGTCGGACAATGGGTCGAGTTACATCGCCGGTGAGCTGGCCGACTGGCTCGACGACAAGGGCATGGACCATGTGCGTGGAGCCCCATACCACCCCCAAACGCAGGGCAAAATCGAGAGATGGCATCAGACCTTGAAAAATCGGATCCTTCTGGAGAATTACTTCCTGCCCGGTGACCTCAAAGCCCAGATAGGCAAGTTCATCAGCCACTACAATCATCACCGATACCACGAGAGCTTGAAGAACCTGACGCCCGCTGACGTCTACTGCGGGCGCGGCGAACAAATCCTGCGCAAACGAGATAGGATCAAACAAAGCACCATCGCACAACGGCGCTTGCAACACCGCAAACAGGCCGCCTAATATCGACAAACAGATGAGCCAGATACTCCCTTAAACAACGCTCATAGCTGTCCAAAAATCCCTGACGACGGACAGAAGGGGAGATGGTAATGACGAAGCAGACGGGACAGCACTTCACACCTGTGTACAAGGAGCAAGCGATGGCCCGTTTGTCCTAGGACCGGGTTATATCTACCGGTCTTGCGGGGGGAGTAACAAGCGGTCAGCAGAAAAGCTGGCACCTTGAACTTCTGGCTTCGGGCTCTCGGGGGAAAGGTTAAACCTGAAGTTCGAACCAACGGGCAAATGTCAAACAAATCAATTTAACTTGGAAATGCCAATCTAGTTTCTGACGATATGCGCGCAAGCGCTTCTGTGGTTACTTTTAAGCCCGATGTTGCGCCAGTGTAGCAAGCATGTCTTGCAGGGCTGCTGTTTTGTCTTCTCCCAAAATTTTCCGGATAGACTGATCCAGCTCAATTGCTTTTTCGCGGACTTGCAACATCCGTTTTTGCCCGAGTGCAGTCAAATGAAGATGCACTTGCCGCTGGTCTTCCTGGGCGATCTGGCGATGAACGAGGCCGTCGGAGACCATGCGGTCTACCAGCTTGCTCAGGGCGGAAGGGTTCATCAGAACAATTGTGGCCAGGTAGCCCATGGTTAGCTTTTCATCCGCATCCAGCGCTTCAAGGACGCGCCAGGCTTCGATCTGAATGCCATGAGCTTTTGCCCGGTTTGCCAGAGACTGGTTTACCGACTTGTGGGCCGCTGAAAGTGAATAGGCGAGATAGGACTCGATCATCTACGTTCCAAATGAATGCTGGGCGCGGGAATAACTGGTTACACAGAAATTAGTTGACTAGGAATATAATTTCAATTCCGTTGTAGGGATGTCCAATGGTCGGGTGGAGGAGGCGCGTGTACCGGGACGCCACAGATCTGCTCGTCGTGACCGAATTATCCGACATCCACCGTGAAGGGATGGCGTGGGACACGAACATATTTCGCATCGGACTTTTGATCCCCATGTGCGGATCTGCTGGGATCTGGGCTCCCTCTTGCATTTCTTGTGCGCAGGTCGCTGTTGCCGAACTCAACCGAAAGGGCGGAATTGGCGGGCGACAGGTGCAGATGGTGATGATCGATGCGGCCATTGAAACGGGTGCCCTGGTTGAGGAAGTCGTCAATGAACTGATTGAAACCCGCGCAATCGATGCCATCGTGGGGATGCACATCAGCGCAGTCCGCCAACGCCTCAGCAAAGTCGTGCGCAAACGCATTCCCTATATCTACACCCCTCTCTATGAAGGGGGGGAAACGACACCGGGGATCTTTGCAATCGGGGATACGCCCGACAAACAACTCGCCCCGTCATTGGCCGCCCTTCAGGACATCTATCAGCTGAAGGGATGGGCTCTTGTTGGAAACGACTATGTCTGGCCCCGGTCGTTCAACTCATATGCGAAACACTTCCTGAAGGATCTTGGTGTGCCAATCCGGCATGAAGAATATATATCCTTTGGCCGTGCCGACATGAAGCAGCTGGTGGAGCGGGTGGCAGCATCAAAAGCCGATGCGGTACTTCTGTCGCTGGTGGGACAGGACGCCATTTCGTTCAACCGGGCCTTTGGTAAGGCGGGGCTGGATGAGCGCATGATCCGGCTTTCGTGTGCGATTGAAGAAAATGGCTTGCTCGCCTGCGGTCCTCGAAATGTGCAGCGGCTCTTTTCGGTTTCCTCCTATTTTGCAACGCTGGAAACCGAAGAAAATGCGGCTTTCAGAGAGGTGTATTATTCCATTCATGGCGAGCATGCGCCGGTGCTGAATACGCTGGGGCAGTCAACCTATGAAGGGGTTCACTTTCTTGCGGGCCTCATGCAGCACAAACACGAGAATTGGCGGGAATTGAGTTTTGAACGCTTGCGCGACCTGCCGCGAAAGACTGTACGCACAGCTGACGGCACTGAAGGGCTTGGTGGGCCAGTTTACCTTGCTCGGGCCGATAATTTGAAATTTGAGATTCTGAAAAAGCTATAAATACAGTGCTTTATCAAAAATAATGTCCTAGGAAAATAATTTACTTGAATTGGAAAATAAAACCTCCCAAGGTTTGAGCAGCTGGCAACAGCTGTAGTGAAGACCGCTAATACAGCTTGGGAGGGGTGTTTATGGCGTGGGTGTTGTCCCTGATCGTTCTGGTGATCGTAATCGCCATCGCCGTGTGGTTCCTGCAGCGGTTTTACGCAAAATCCACTCTCGATAGTGCGCTGGTCCGCACAGGTTTGGGCGGACGGAAAGTGGTGCTTGATGGAGCCTGCCTCGCTCTTCCCATTCTGCATCAGGTGCAAAGAGTTTCCATGGGCACGGTGCGCTTTGTCTCTGTTCGCAAAGGGCAGGACGCATTGATGACGCGCGACCAGTTGCGCGCAGATGTGGAAATGGAATTCGAGCTTCGGGTTGCTCCAACGGGCGAATCTGTTGCGTTGGCGGCGCAATCGCTGGGTCATCGAATTGCCCGAGGCGGTGAGGCGGTGCGGGAGACGCTGGCGGGAACGCTTGTGGATGCCATGCAAGTGGCCGCAGCCAATCGCTCGCTCACCGACATTCATCTTGAGCGAACTGAGTTTACCCGCGATGTCGCCGATGCCGTCGAAGCGCAAGCACGCAAGCTTGGATTGGAACTGATCAGCACGTCGCTCCTTTCCATCGACCAGAGCAGCCTTGCCCAGGTCAATGAAAACAATGCGTTCCATGCGCAGGGGATGCGCCGTTTAGCTGAGTTGGTTGCAGAAGAACGCAAGACGCGGGTTGCAATCGAAACCCAGACCGAGCTTGCTGTCCGGCAAAGCAAGCTTGCCCAAGTGCAGCGGCAGCTGGAGCTGGAGCGTGAGGAGCGCGAAGCCCGCATTGCTCAGCAGGAATATCTGGAAAAACTTGATGCCGACGCTCGATCACGATCAGAGCAGGCGGCTATTGCTGCGCGGCTGGCGAGCGATACTAGCCGGATCGAGGCAGAGCAGAAAGCTAAGGCTGCGCAGGTTGCAAATGATGAGGCTCTGCGTCGCACCGAGATGGCCGCAATCCTGTCTCTGGAAGAGTTGAAGATCGCCAATGACATGGCGCTGGCCCACAAGCGTGCGGAAGAAGCGACCGCAAGGGCGGAAGAAGAGGCCGCCCGCGCTCAGGTTCTGCTCGCGGCAGAAGAAGTGCAGCGTCAGAAGGATCTTGCTGTCAGCGAGCGCGAACGCGAAGTGGCTCATTTGCGTCAGAAGAAGGAAAATGAGCTGATGGAAGCGCAGGTTCGCACCGACGTGAACACAATGCTTGCCAAGGCTGAGGCGGAAGCTGCTGCTACGCGCACGAAGGCAGAAGCAGCTCGTATCCGCATGGAGGCGGAAGCGGCTGGGACCGTGGCGCTCAATTCTGCAGAAAATACCTTGAGCGAACCGGTTATCCGCATGCGTTTGGAAAAAACGCGACTGGAACGCCTGCCCGAGATCATGGGGCAGATGATGAAACCGGTCGAGAAGATCGACTCCATTCGCATCAATCACATTGGTGGCCTTGGTGGATCAGAGGCCGGCGGCGATGCCAGTTCGTCCGCGTTCGGCTCCGCGATGGAACAGATATTGGGTATGGCGGTGCGTTTGCCGGCCATGAAACAGCTTGGTGATCAGATCGGCGTGGAGTTCGACGCCAACTTGGCCGGACGCACGGCTGATTACGCCAACCGCGTGAAACCAAAAGACAAAGAGTAGGCGAACAAGCCTGCCTTAGCCTAACTTTTCGGGAGGACACATCATGATAGTCAATAGACGGCAACTCCTTGCCGGTACCTCAGCGCTGGCCGCGGCCGGACTTGTCAGACCTGCTTTTGCCGCCGGAGACACGATCAAGGTTGGTTCCATTTTAGACACGTCCGGCATTTTTGATGCCTACGGCAAGCCGATGGATATGGCCTTGCGCCTTGCCGTGAAGGAGATCAACGCGGCAGGCGGTTTGCTGGGCAAGCAGCTGGAAGTGATCGCCTATGACACCCAGTCGGACATGGCGCTCTACACCCAGTATGGGCAGCAACTGACCCGTCAGGACAAGGTTGATGTGGTGCATGGCGGCATTCTGTCCGCCTCGCGCGAAGCCATCCGTCAGACCATGAGGAAGACCAGGACGCCGTATTTTTACAATGTGCTCTATGAGGGAGGTGTCTGTGACCGGAACATCTTCATCAACGGTGTCACACCGGCACAACAGGTGGAAGCTCTGGTCCCCTACGCCATGGGCAAGTCAGGCAAAAAGGTTTACATCCTCGCAGCCGATTACAATTACGGCCAGATTACAGCCCGCTGGATCCAAAAAATCGTCACGGACAATGGCGGCGAAATCGTTGGCATGGACTTCTTTCCCCTTGATGTCGCCGATTTTGGTGCCACCATCGCCAAGGTTCAAACGGCTGCGCCAGATCTCGTCATCGCGCCGCTGGTCGGCGGTGCACATTTGTCCTTTTTCCGCCAATGGGCGGCAGCAGGCATGAAGGACAAGATCGCACTCGCGTCCACGACGCTCGGTGTGGGCAACGAACACAAGGTGCTGACGGCTGAAGAAGGCGACGGCATCATGGTTGCCTACAATTACAGCCAGGATCTTGAAACGCCAGCAAACGCCGACTTCAAGGGGCGTTGGGCAGAAGAGTATGGCGATGCCAACGCCATCCACGAGATTGCGGTCTCCAATTACCAGGGGGTTCACACCTGGGCCGAGGCTGTTCGCAAGGCAGGGACGACCGAACGGGGCGCGCTGATCGAGGCGATGGAATCCGGTATCGCCATTGATGGTCCATCCGGGCGCATTGCAGTTGATCCGAAGACCCATCATGCGGTGCTCGATGTTCACATCATGGAATTCGAGAACCAGAAGATGAAGGTCATTGAAACGCTGACACAACGCCAGCCGATCGACACACAGTCCGTCTGTGATCTCAGGGCCAACCCGGACGACAACACCCAGTACGAAATCCAGATCTGACACCAACAAAACGGCCCGGGGTCTTGTGCTCCGGGTCGCAACAGTCGGGATGTGTGGCATGGACCTTTTTGCGGTCATTCTGGTCGAAATTCTCTATTCGATTGCCTCCCTCATTCTCATCAGCGCCGGTCTGGCAGTGGTGTTTGGAATGATGAAGGTGATCAACCTCGCGCATGGCGAATTCATGATGCTGGGGGGGTATGCGACAATTGTCGCGGTCAATCAGGGCGTTAATGTCTTTATCGCCATGCTGGTGATCGCGCCCATTACCGTTGGCCTGATCGGGCTTGTCGTTGAGCGACTGGTCATCCGGCATCTTTACGGGCGCTTGGTCGACACAATGTTGGCCACCTGGGGCATCAGCCTGCTTTTCATCGGTCTTGCCACGATGATCTTCGGCAACACGACCACCGGAATTTCCACCCCGATCTCCGGTTTTTCGGTCGGCACCTATCAAATCAACGGATACAATTTCTTCATCATCCTGGTAGCGATGGTGCTCGTTCTCGGTCTTTACATTGTGCTCAAGCTGACACGTCTGGGGCTGATTGCCCGGGGTGCCATGCAGCGGGCCGACATGGCTGCGGCGCTGGGTTACAGTCCAAGCCGGATCTATATGGCAACTTTTTTCTGCGGTGCTGCTCTGTCCGGCCTCGCTGGCGCTGTACTTGCGCCGCTGGTCGGACTGGTTCCAACGTCTGGCGGGGCTTACATCGCCAAGGCTTTCATCACGGTCATTGCGGGCGGGCCGTCGCTTATCGCCGGTCTTGCGAGCAGTGCAGGTCTTTTCGGCGTCACCTCACAGGTCTTTGCCTTCTCGATTTCGCCTATGGCCGGTGAAATCGCCCTGCTTGTTGCTGCTGTCGTTCTCCTGCGCCTGATGCCTCAAGGCATTACGGGCCGGTTCTTCAAGGGGAAAGTCTGATGCAGAACCAGTTTGGCAGGGACGCGTTTGCCCTTCTCGTCACAGCTGGCGTTTTGGTCTGGATCGCCCCGCTTGTCATCAGCACCTACACGCTGACCGTCCTGATCGTCTACGGCATGCTCGCACTCAGCCTTGGTCTCATCTGGGGATATGGCGGTATCCTGTGCTTCGGGCAGGCGGCATTCTTTGGGCTAGGTGCGTACACCTATGCCATTGCAGCGATCAACATCGGTGAGAGCACCTTGCCCATGCTGTTGGCCATCATCGTTCCATTTATCTTCGCGATGATGCTTGGGGCGATGATGTTCTATGGACGGCTCGGAGATGTTTATGTGGGCGTGATCACGCTGGTGGTAACGCTTATCCTCTATCGGTTCATCAATTCCACCGCCGGGCCGCAATTTGTATTGGGCAAAGCGCGGCTTGGAGGCTTCAATGGCATTCCGGGGTTCCAGACCCTCAACGTGCCGGGTAATCCCGACAGCTATATCTGGGGGGATGGGCTCTACTACTTTGCGGCCGCAGCTCTGGTTGTTGTGCTGCTTCTGGTCTCGTGGCTGCTGGCTTCGCCCTTTGGACGCATTGCCGTGGGGATCCGCGAGAATGAAACCCGCATGTCGTTGATGGGGTATGACGTTGCCGCTCGCAAAACGCTGCTGTTTGCCCTTGGCGCGGCCATCGCCGGTCTTGCAGGTGCTCTGTTTGCGAACTGGGCGGAAATCGTGACGCCGAGCCTGTTTTCGCTTGGGCAGTCCGCTGAAATCATTATCTGGTGCATTGCCGGTGGGCTTGGAACGCGCTTCGGGCCGATCATCGGGGCGGCGGCGCTTGCCTACCTCAAGTTTCTGCTGGGCCAGCAAACCCTCGTCGACAACACGGTGATCATGGGGCTGATCCTGGTCCTGTTCGTGCTCTTCCTGCCAAAGGGAATCGTTCCCGCCGTTGTTTCGGGTTGGACCACGCTTTTCGGCAGACGGGGGGCAGGAAAAGCTACGGCACTGCGGCGAAACCGGGCGGGCAGGGGAGCTGTCAGTCATGGTTGAAACGGTTCTCGAAACCCATGGTCTCACAATGCGCTTCGGCGGCGTGGTTGCGGCCAACAATGTGGATTTTCGCCTGGGTCGCCGTGAACTGCGCTGCCTGATCGGGCCAAATGGCGCGGGCAAGTCGACATTCTTCAAATGTGTGACCGGGTTGCAAACACCCACCAGCGGCACTGTCTACATGCGCGGACAGGAAACGACCGACTGGCGACCCCATCAAGTTGCCTCGCTGGGGGTCGGTATCAAGACACAAGTTCCAAACGTCATGGACGGGCTCAGCGTTCATGAAAACATCTGGCTTGCGGCAAGACGTTTCCTGCCGAGCCGGGAGGCCAGCCAGCGTACCAGGGACATTATCGAACGGTTGGGTCTTGGAGACCTTTCTCGACGTGATCTCGGTCAACTGGCTCATGGCGAGCGCCAGCGGGTTGAACTGGGGATCGTCGCAGTCACCGATCCCTGGCTGGTGCTTCTGGACGAGCCCGCTGCTGGCATGAGCGCGGAGGATGTGGAGCGCATGACCGGCATCATCTATGAGCTGAACCGCACCGCCGCGATCATCATCGTGGAACACGACATGCAGTTCATCCGTTCCATCGCGTCCACCGTGACGGTCTTTCACCAGGGAAGCATCTTGATGGAAGACCACGTCGATCGGGTCATGGCTGATCCGACCGTTCGCAATGTCTATCTGGGGAAGAACGCATGAACCGCGTGGCAGCAACATCTCCGGCTCCAGCGTCCCGATCATCGGCATCCCAGGTGCTGGAAGTGCGTGGTCTCAGTGCGGGTTACGGCAAGGTGCCGATCTTGCATGGTATCAATATCGAAGTGTTGGAACACGAAGTCGTCGGCATTCTCGGGCACAACGGCATGGGCAAGACAACCTTGCTCAAGACACTCATGGGGTTCATTGCGCCGACCTCTGGAACCGTCCGTTTCCATGAACAGGATATCACCTATTCCACACCGTATGAGCGGGCACGGCGCGGGGTTGGCTATGTGCCGCAAGGGCGGGGTATCTTCCCGCAGCTGAGTGTGCGCGAGAACCTGACATTTGCCTGGCAGGAGTATGCGGGCGGACCTGTTGATGACACTGTCGATGCCGTGCTGGCAGATTTTCCGCGCCTGACCCGCCTTTTGGATCGGGACGGTGGGGCTCTTTCCGGGGGGGAGCAACAGCTTCTGGCTTTGGCCCGATGCCTGATGGGCGATCCCGAATTCCTGCTTCTGGACGAACCTACAGAAGGCATCCAGCCCTCGATCATAGAGGAAATGTCGGAGACCTTGCACGACATCCGAAAACGTCGTGGCCTGTCCATTCTCCTTGTCGAGCAGAACTTCGACATGATTGCGGACCTTTCCGATCGGGTCCTCATTCTGGAGCGGGGGCAAATCACCGGTTCGCTCACCCGCGCTGAGCTTTCCGACAAGTCCAAGGTCGACAGCTTCCTCGGCTTCGGTGCAGCACGGGCAACGCGCGCCGGGCCGAACCGGATATCGCCAGCAGTTTCTTTGCCTAGGGCCGAGGTGCAAGGCGGCGCTTTGGATTCTGTAGGCAGCGCGGCCCAATCCCCCCCCACTTTCCTTCAAGAACAGTCTTCAACTTCAGCGGTGACCAGCATGACCATCAGACGTCCAACTTTGGCGCAGATGCGCGACATGGCCAACCGGTTTGGCATGTCGCTATCGGATGAGGATCTCACCGAGTTCAGCCATTTGATGGAACCCTATATGCAGGCCTATGACCGCCTGGACGCCATGCCGGACAACTTGCCCGAAGTTCGCTATCCAAGATCGCCGGGATACTTTCCGGATATCTCCGAAAACCCGCTGAATGCCTGGTATGTGAAGACCGAAGTGCGCGGTGCGGCAGATGGGCCTTTGCGGGGCAAACGGATCGTCCTCAAGGATACGGTCTGTCTTGCGGGTGTTCCCATGATGAACGGGTCGTCGATCATGGAGGGTTACACACCCGAGATCGATGCAACCATTGTCACCCGCATGCTGGATGCCGGTGCAACCATCGTTGGCAAGGCGCATTGCGAAAACTTCTGCCTCTCCGGCGGCTCGCATACCGGCGCAAAGGGGCCGATCCACAATCCGTGGAAGCGTGGTTACATGGCTGGTGGGTCTTCGGGCGGCTCGGCCGCGCTGGTTGCAGCTGGCGAAGTCGATATGGCGATCGCCGGTGATCAGGGCGGGTCAATCCGTATTCCCTCGTCCAATTGCGGTGCCTATGGCATGAAGCCAACACATGGGCTGGTGCCGTATACCGGCGTCATGCCCATCGAGCAGACAATTGATCATGTTGGCCCTGTCACCAACAATGTTGCCGACAATGCGCTGCTTTTGGAGGTTCTGGCGGGAGAGGACGGGCTGGACCCACGCCAATACAGCCCAAAGACATACCGCTACACCGAAGCGCTCGGGCGCGGGGCGCATGGCCTTAGGATTGGGCTGTTAAAGGAGGGATTTGATCGGCCTGAAAGCGAACCCGATGTCGATCAAAAGGTGAGAGCTGCAGCGGATCGGTTCCGTGAGCTCGGTGCTCGGGTTGAAGAGATTTCAGTCCCCGAACATCATTTGGCCATGGACGCCTGGACTGCCATCACGCTGGAAGGCTTGGTGGACGGGATGATGCACGGGAACTCGTCCGGCACGAATTACAGGGGCTTGTTCCTGCCGTCGATGGTCGATCACATGGCGCAGTGGCGCAGGCGGGCAGATGAGCTGAGCCATTCATTAAAAGTCTGCATGTTCACAGGCGAGTATTTCCAAACGCAGTATCGCGGCCGCTTTTACGGCAAGGGACAGAACCTGATGCGCAAGGCCAATGAACGGTATCTGGCTGCCCTCAAGCAGTATGACCTATTGCTGCTGCCCACCCTGCCGATGAAAGCACAGGAAATTCCACCTGCCGACTGCTCGATCAGTGTCTTTGTTCAAAAGGCGTTTGAGATGGTTGGTAACACGGCGCCCTTCAACGGTGGCCTGCCAGCGATGAGCCTCCCTTGTGGATTGAGCGAAGGATTGCCCATTGGTCTGATGCTGGTCGGACCCAATTACGGTGAGTTGAAAATATACCAGGCCGCGCATGCCTTTGAACAAAGCGGTGACTGGCGCGCCATGTAGGGAGGGTTTGGAGATGTCGATCCTGAATGAGAGCCTGTCGGGAAGAATTTCGGCGATTGGCGGTACGGAACGCCAGACAGATGAAAACGCCGGTGCGCCGTTCGACGGGCAATCCTACGTTCGTGGAAGCACTCGTGAGCAGCTTGCCTATGTCACCATTCCCCAAATGCTGCGCGACACCGTTTCGCGCTTCGGCCCGCGTGATGCGGTGGTGTTCTCTGAACAGGATGTTCGCCTCAGCTATTATGATTTCGACCGTCAGGTTGATGAGTTGGCTGCTGGTTTGCTGGCGCTTGGGCTCGAAAAAGGCGACCGGCTCGGGATCTGGTCGCCCAACCGCTATGAGTGGGTGCTGACCCAGTTTGCGACTGCGCGGATCGGCATCATCTTGGTCAACATCAATCCGGCTTACCGCCTCTCTGAACTCGAATACGCGCTCAACAAGGTGAGCTGCAAGGCGCTTATTCTCGCGCCGTCCTTCAAGTCATCCGACTATGTGGGCATGATCCGGGCGTTGGCGCCTGAGCTGGAAACGGCAAAGCCGGGAAGGCTGAACGCGGTCAAACTTCCGTATCTCAAGATCGTCGCGGTCATGGGCGCGCCGGCGGTTCAGGGCATGTATGCCTTTGATGAACTGCGCCGCCTTGGAGGGCCTGCCCAACTGTTGCGTCTTTCGGCCATCGACAAGACGCTTTCGCCGGATGATGCGATCAACATCCAGTTCACTTCCGGCACGACCGGCAAGCCCAAGGGAGCGACGCTCTCGCATTACAACATTGTCAATAACGCTCGGTTTGTGACGGATCGTATTGATTTTACGGAAAACGACCGGTTGGCGATTCCGGTGCCGCTTTACCACTGTTTCGGCATGGTGATGGGCGTGCTTGGCTGTGTCAGCAAGGGCGCTGCAATGATCTTTCCCGGTGAGGCATTTGATCCGGTTCGCACGCTGGATGTCCTGGACAAGGAGCGCTGTACGGCGGTGTATGGCGTACCGACCATGTTTGTTGCCATGCTGCAGGATATGGAAAACAAGCCGCGCAATCTGTCCGCCCTTCGCACAGGCATCATGGCAGGGGCGCCATGCCCGGTCGAGGTTATGCGAAAAGTTCAGTCGCAGATGAACATGCACGAAGTGACGATCTGCTATGGCATGACGGAAACGTCCCCCGTTTCCTTCCAGAGCTTTACCCACGATCCGCTCGACAAGCGCTGTGAAACGGTTGGCCGCATCCATCCGCATCTTGAGGTTAAGATCGTTGATGCGGAGGGGCAGATTGTTCCCGTGGGCTCGTCGGGGGAACTGTGCACCCGTGGCTATTCAGTGATGAAGGGCTATTGGGAAGATCAGGACAAAACGGCTGAAAGCATTCACGACGGCTGGATGAAGACCGGCGATTTGGCGCACTTCGACGATGAGGGGTTTTGTTCCATCGTCGGGCGCGTGAAGGACATGATCATCCGGGGTGGTGAAAATATCTATCCACGTGAGATCGAAGAGTTTCTGATCACCCATCCCAAGATTGCGGAGGTTCAGGTCTTTGGGGTTCCGGACGAACGGTACGGCGAGGAAGTGTGCGCCTGGATCACGCTGCCGCCGGGTGTCGAGCTCGGAGAGGAGGACGTCAGGGATTTTTGCAAGGGACAGATCGCCCACTACAAGGTTCCGCGTTATGTCCGTGTGGTGAGCGAATTCCCAATGACAGTAACCGGCAAGGCGCAGAAGTTTGTCATGCGCAAGACGATGGAAGATGAGTTGGCAACTTCATGACAGTCAAAATGTTGAACGGCGCCGGGTTTGCCGGAGGCTCCAACACCTGAGTAGGATGGAGCACGATGAGCAAAACGACGAACAAGTTTTCCCCTGAAGTCCGAGAACGAGCGGTTCGCCTTGTGCTGGATAATGAAGGCCAGCACAGGTCTCGCTGGCAGGCGATTGTATCGATAGCAGCGAAGATCGGCTGCTCGGCGCACACGTTGAACGAATGGGTCAAGAGGTCCGAGGTTGATAGCGGCGCCCGGGCTGGCATTCCGACGGAGATGGCCGAGAAGATGAAGGCCCTGGAGCGGGAGAACCGTGAGCTTCGTCAGGCCAACGAGATCCTGCGCAAGGCGTCTGCTTATTTCGCGATGGCGGAGCTCGACCGCCCACTGAAGCGATGATTTCCTTCATCGAGGAACATCGAGGTGCGTTTGGGGTCGAGCCGATTTGCAGACTGCTGCCGATTGCCCCATCGACCTATTATGAGAACATCGCCAAGCGTGAGGACGTGGACCGGCTTTCAGTCCGCGCGCGCCGCGATATCGCCTTGAAGATCGAGATACGCCGTGTGTTTGAAGAGAATTTCCGGGTCTATGGCGTGCGCAAGGTCTGGCGGCAATTGCAGCGGGAAGGCTTCGATGTCGCCCGTTGTACCGTTGCCCGGCTCATGAGGTCCATGGGGCTTCAGGGGATCATCCGGGGCAAACCGGTCAAAACGACGTTTCCGGACAAGTCTGCGCCCAGTCCGCTCGACCGTGTGAACCGACAGTTCAAGGCTCCGGCACCGAACAGGCTCTGGGTTTCGGCTTTCACATACGTGGCCACCTGGCAGGGCTTCGTCTATGGGCGGATTCAAACGGTCGTTGTAACGGTTCCAAATTGGAGGTTGTGATGACAGATCGCAAACGCGCCTCGGCGCGCAGCACACGAAGCAAGTTATCTTCGCCAGGGCGGCCGCGGGCGGCGTTACGCGTGCAGCAGGTGAGATTTTGGCAACTGATCAAGCAAGGTATTTCCAGCGAAGAGGCTGGCGTGCAAGCTGGTGCGTCTGCCCCAGTTGGCAGTCGTTGGTTTCGAGAGGCTCGGGGGTATGCCACCGTCAAAGTTTGCCAATTCATCTAGGCCGCTTTCCGGTCGATACCTTTGTTTCTCTGAGCGCGAAGAGATTGCGTTGTACAGAGCACAAGGCCTTGGTGTCAGTGCCATTGCCCGGAAGATTGGGCGCTCCGCCTCGACCATTTCTCGGGAACTTCGTCGGAATGCAGCGACACGTTCTGGAGGGTTTGAGTATCGCGCAACCACCGCTCAATGGCACGCGGATCGCGCCGCGCGCCGACCGAAGATAACAAAACTGGCGCAGAAGGACGCCTTGCGGCAATATGTTGAAGATCGGCTTTCGGGTCAGGTGTCTGACCTAAATGGGAACATCATAGCGGGACCTGATGTGCCATGGACAAAAAGACGATCTGTCCGTCGACAACATCGCAGATGGGCAACGGCCTGGAGCCCAGAACAAATCGCCCGCCGTCTGCCACTAGATTATCCGGATGACCCGATGATGCGTATCAGCCATGAGGCCATTTACCAGTCTCTGTTTATTCAGGGACGTGGTGCGTTGCGGAGGGAGTTGGTTGCCTGCCTGCGATCTGGCCGGGCGTTGCGTGTCCCACGCGCGCGGCGAAAGAGTAAAGGTAAAGCGTTTGTGTCTGATCAGATCATGATCAGCGAACGTCCCGCTGAAGCAGATGATCGTGCTGTCCCGGGTCATTGGGAAGGTGACCTGATCCTCGGCCTGAATAGCTCGGCGATCGGCACCCTGGTAGAACGCTCAACGCGCTTCACCCTTTTACTGCATCTTCCACCGATGCCGGGCCATGGTACCGGGCCACGGAAAAAGAACGGCCCTGCGCTTGCTGGTCATGGAGCTGAAGCTGTTCGAGATGCCATCACCAAATCTATTCAATCTCTTCCTAAGCATCTGCGCAGATCGCTAACGTGGGACCAAGGTGCGGAGATGGCTCAGCATGAGAAGTTGAAGGAGCACACCGGCATCCAGGTCTTCTTCTGCGACCCACAAAGTCCCTGGCAACGCGGCAGCAACGAGAACACCAACGGATTATTGCGCCAGTACTTTCCAAAAGGCACAGATCTCAGCACCCATGACGAAAGCACTCTCGATGCTGTCGCATACACTTTGAACAATCGACCCCGAAAAACGCTCGGATGGGAAACGCCCGCAGAAGCGTTGGAAGCGGTCCTAACATGAGATATCAATTAACCGTTGCAACGACCGTTTGAATCCGCCGTCGAGTTGCATGAGAAGGCGGGCAAGATGATAGCCGCCCAAATCCTGCGCAATCTAATCGCGGCAGTGCCCTACACGATCCATACGGATCTCACGGAAAACGGGATCCAGTTCACCAATCGCAAGCAAGATCAGTTCGCATTCGAGCATATTTTCAGCCGTGTCTGCCGAGAGAATGGCATCGATCAGCGCCTGACCAAGGTGAACCACCCCTGGACCAAAGGGCAGGTCGAGCGGATGAACCGGACGATCAAAGAGGCGACGGTCAAACGGTATCATTACGACACCCATTCCCAACTTGAAACTCACCTCACCGATTTCATCGCAGCCTACAACTACGCACACCGGTTTTGGCCAAGCCTTGCGACACGGATTAGATCTAGTGCCTTGGAGAATGACATTGGCGCCGTTTCAGTATTTGACACCCATCTAACTTATTGAAGATTATGCCTATTATTTAGTTGATTCGCATTCCGGTTGCAGTTTCTGTCGGTATCTACATGAAGTTCAATGGGTCAAATATCCTGCTTTCCGCAACGGATCTCATACGTTTCACGGGCTGCCGTCATGCCACGGCTCTGGATCTTGCGTACGGGCGGGGGGGCGACCTTCATCCTTGTGCCGACAGCGAGGATGCCGAGTTGCTGCAGAAACATGGCGATGCTCATGAGGCGGCCCATCTTCAGAAGCTGAAGGCCCGGTACGATGATGTCATCGAAATCGATCGTGGCGACCTGAACGCGAAGGCCGAAGAGACGCGGCTGGCCCTGCAGACCGGTGCCAGCGTTATTTTTCAAGGCGCCTTCCACGGATATTCGGATCGGTCGGGCATTTCCTGGGGCGGCTGGTCCGACTTTCTGGAGCGAGTGGGAACACCTTCCGACTTGGGAGCTTTCAGCTACGAGGTTAGCGACACCAAGCTCAAGCGCCGGGCACACCCTAAGCATGTGTTGCAGCTTGTCCTCTATTCGGATCTCCTGACCGATCTTCAGGGCCGGGCACCCGACTTCGCCCATGTGGAGCTCGGCGATGGCAGCCGCGCCACCCTGCGCCTGGCCGACTACCGCTACTATGCCCGCCACGCCCGCAAGCGGCTGGAAGCGTTTGTACAGGTGCCGTCCGCCACGCGGCCGATCCCTTGCAGCGATTGCGGCCTCTGCCGCTGGCGCGAGCAGTGTGCGGCAACCTGGAAGGACGAGGACAGCTTGTTCCAGGTTGCCAACATCATGAAGACCCAAGTCAAGAAACTGGAACGCGCGGACATCCGCACGCTTGAGCAATTGTCTGAGGCAACCGGCCGGGTGCGCGGCATCGGAGAGGGGACGCTGGACCGGCTGAAGGGTCAGGCGCGACTGCAGCAGGCGCGCAAGAACGGGGAGCCTGCCTACGAGCTGCGTCCTCGACAGTTGGGAAAGGGCTTTGCGCTCCTGCCGCAGCCCCAGCCGGGAGATCTCTTCTATGACATTGAAGGCGATCCGCATGTCGACGGCGGGCTGGAATATTTGCACGGCCTCTGGTTTGACGGCACCTTCGAGGCCTTCTGGGCCCACGATCACAAGGCCGAAGCTGAAGCCTTGCGCGACCTGCTGGAGTTCTTCCGCAAGCGGCTGGAGCAGTATCCGCAGGCCCGCATCTATCACTATGCCCCTTACGAGGTGACGGCGCTGCGCCGGCTTACAACCAAATACGGCATCGGCGAAGCCTTCCTGGACCGCCTGCAGCGAGAAAGCCGTTTTGTCGATCTCTATGCAGTGGTGCGCGGGGGTATCCAGATTTCCGAGCCGAACTATTCGATCAAGTCGCTGGAGGTCTTCTACGGCATCGAGCGGGCCGGCGAGGTAAAGACCGCCGGTGGCTCCGTGGTCGCCTACGAGGCCTGGCGCGACAGCGCCGACCAGCAGATCCTTGATGAGATCGAGGACTACAACCGTATCGACTGTGTCTCCACGGAAAAGCTGCGCGACTGGCTGGTCGGCATCCGTCCAGACGAGGATTGGCCAGTTCTGGAGGTGAATGCCGCCCCGAAACAGGTTGAGGAAGACGAGAAGGTGGCAGCCTTGCGCGCCGACCTCGAAGCCTCGGATCTGTCACCCGAGCGTCAGGGGCTTCTGTTCAATCTCGGGCTCTTCCATACCCGCGAGCAGAAGCCTGCGCAATGGGCGGTGTTCGACAGCACCAGTCGTGAGGAGGACGAACTGATCGACGACCTCAACACCTTGGGCGGCCTGCGGGCCTGGGGCGGGGTGATGCCGGTCAAGCGCTCCTTCGCCCGCACCTATCAATATCCGGAGCAGGACACCAAGCTGCACAAGGGCGATCAGGCAACCGTATCGGTGGTCGAAGGCGCTCCGCCACGGGTCACGATCGAGGATATGGATCCTGAGCGGCGGCTGGTCACCGTCAAGGTCGGGCCAAAGCTGGCGCATCTGCTGGAAGAGACCCTGTCGCTGCATCCGGACTGGCCGCTGGAAACCGATGTGATTGCCTCGGCCCTCCGCAATGTCATTGCTGATCAATGTCATGACAAGGCCTATCGTGCGGTCGAGGATCTGCTCTCCCGCTCCAACCCCCGCCTGAAGGGCTGGACGGGTGGCATCTTCAAGGGCGAGGACACGGTTGCCGGAGCCGTGGCAGCAGTCACCCGCATGGACGAGACCGTCCTGCCCATCCAGGGGCCGCCGGGTGCCGGCAAGACTCACGTCAGCGCCCGCGCCATCCTGACTCTTGTTCAGGCAGGCTACCGGGTCGGCGTTGCCTCCAACAGCCATGAGGCCATCCGCAACGTGCTGCTCGGCTGCGAAAAGGCCGTGGGAGAATTCGGTTTCAAGCGCGCGCCCGAAATTATGCACAAGGTCGGCAGGGGAAGCCACGGCTATCCAGATGACAGTGCGATCTGGGCTGTGACCGACAATGAGGAGGCTGAAAGCGGCGGATCCATCGTCGGCGGCACGGCCTTCTTCTTTGCCCGGCAGAACAACATCCAGGCCTTTGACTGGCTGTTTGTCGATGAAGCCGGTCAGGTCAGCCTCGCCAACATGCTGGCCATGGGCCGGGCGGCCCGCAACATCGTGCTGGTCGGCGATCCTTGTCAGTTGCCCCAAGTCATTCAGGGCTCGCACCCAGAGCCGGCTAATCTCTCCTGCCTCGAATACATGCTCGGCGATCATCAGACAGTCCCGCCGGAACTCGGCATCTTCCTGACCGTCAGTCGACGCATGCATCCGGACGTCTGTTCCTTCATTTCCGAGCAGGTCTATGAGGATCGCCTGGCGAGCCACCACGACACCGCCCTGCAGGGTGTGGTTGCAGCCGGCTTGCCCGAGGCCGGGGCATGGTGGGTGCCGGTCGAGCACGAGGGCAATGCCCAAGTGTCCCGTGAAGAGGTGGCGAAGATCGAGCAGATTATCTCAGAGCTGGTGGAGGGCTCCTGGACGGGCAAGGACGGTCGCACGCGGCCGCTGACCCACGAGGACATAATCATCGTAGCCCCTTTCAGCGCTCAGGTGAATGCCCTGCGCGACAGCCTTCCCAAAGGCGTCCGGGTAGGTACCGTCGACAAGTTCCAGGGCCAGGAAGCCCCGGTCTGCATCGTGTCCATGACGGCATCCGCCGCCGAGGACGCACCGCGCGGCATGGATTTCCTCTATTCGCTCAACCGCATCAACGTCGCCGTTTCCCGCGCCAAGGGCCTGGCGTTGGTGGTGGGCAGTGATCGGCTGCGCGAGGCCAAATGCGAGACGATTGAACAGATGAAACAGGTGAACACGCTTTGTACGTTGAAGGAATGGGTTGGGGAATGAGCGATTTGAAAAACAAGGTGGACCAAAGCCTTTTCTATCTGCAGGCGGAAAAGGCCGAGGCGCGCGGATATCCCTGCGGTGAAGCAAACCGGCGCTTTTGCGTACTGGCCGGATCAACGGCGATGCGAAATGGCTCTCCAAATGAAAAGCGGGACGCAGACTGTTGATTTTCACTGAGAACTGACCCGGTGGCCCCATAAATTGTCACTGAGAAC
>NZ_VXDB01000003.1 GCF_008711325.1 Roseibium sediminis | reverse complement strand
GCAGCGGGTGCCCCTTTGGCACGCGAGCCTCAAGATCCACGTAGGAAAACAGCTGAGAAGGCCGAAAATCCGCACCGCGCATCCGCATCTATCCATTGCCAATCACGATGTCATCATCCAACCAGGATTTGAGCGAAAAAACCAGCGGGTTATTCAGCAGCCTGTTAAAGCGTTTCCAGGCGAACTGGACACCGGTTCGCCGTTAGGAACCGCGACAAATCAACTATTTAGAGCGCGTCGAGTTATTCAGTAAAAACGAGACGTGCTTTAAGAGACTGTTCTGACCATTTCGGTGGAATAATTGAACCCGAAGAGACCGGCAAAGACGCCGGTCTCCTTTTTTGAGCGCGCCACAAAGCCCGACCGCTCGTAAAGCGCTTTTGCTCTGGGATTGGTGTCAATCACATCCAGCCGGACCTTTTTCAGGTCACGGCTTCTCGCCTCAGCGCAGATTGCCTCCAGCAATACACTGCCAACCCCCTGTCCGCGTGCCTCCTCGGACACGAAAATTCCATCCATCAGCAGCGTGTCAGGCTCAAGATCCCGTGCAAGGCACTCCAGCAAAAGCCCGCGCCACAAGCCACCGAACCAGCCATAGACTGCGGCGGTATCCTTCAATTTGCCGTCCGCCAGCGCACCTTCACTCGTCTTGAAACCGGCCATGCCGAGCAGCCTGCCATCCGGAGCCACGGCACTCAGCGAAAACGCCGGATTGAGCACGCTTTCAAAGAAGGCAAGCGCCCTTTCGTCAGGGCCAAGAAACTTTCCGAGTTTGCCGGAAAACGCCTGCCAGAAGAGCAAAGCTGCCCGCTTGCGGTGTTCCTCGGAGAACCCGCGCCTGATTTCAAAATCCACCATGAAGCTTGTTTACCGGATGACCACGGCGGTTCCCGTGGCACTGACCATCAGCATCGACCCACCTTGTCCCACAGTTTCATAATCGAGATCCACGCCGACAACAGCGTTGCCGCCAAGGCGATGGGCTTCCGCCGTCATTTCCTCAATGGCAATCCGGCGAGCCTTGGCCAGTTCTTCCTCATAGGCTGCAGACCGTCCGCCAACAATGTCCCGAATGCCTGCAAAAAGATCCTTGAAGATGTTGGCACCGAGGATCGCCTCGCCGGTGACCAGACCCTTGTACTCGACAATGTCCCGGCCCTGCAGTGTCGGCGTTGTGGTAACGATCATCAGCTTGCTCCTTCAGATTGCAATATTCTCCAGATAGGAACCCGCCATCTGCCCCGCAAGGCGTCTAGCGGTGATGGAGAATGCGTCCGATGGTGTTCATCAGGATCTGTGCCGCCAGAATGCCGGTAGAGCCGGTCGGGTCATAATCTGGAGCCACCTCGACAAGATCCAGCCCCGCAATGGTCCCCCGCTTTGCCAGTCCGTCGATCAACTCCAGCACTTCATAGTAGTTAAACCCGCCATGACTGGGCGTCCCGGTTCCCGGTGCAATCGAGGGATCAAAGGCGTCGATATCAATGGTCAGATAATAGCGCTTTCCTTCCGGAATACGGGCAAGCATCCCGTCGACGCCGAGTTTGCGGAAATGTCGGACAGACTGGATGTCCGACCCCATGCGCCGGGCATCCTCATACCCTTCACGGGCGGTAGAGGAGACATTGCGAATGCCGATCTGGGTGAGGCCGGTGACATAGGGTTTTTCAGCCGCCCGCCGCATCGGATTGCCATGGCCATAGCGCACGCCATGCCGTTCGTCGACAAAGTCAAGATGGGCATCGATCTGAACGACATGGATCGGCTGCTGGTCATCAAAGGCATTGATGCAGGGAATGTTTATGGAGTGGTCCCCGCCGAGGACAACAGGAAGTGCTCCTGCTTTCAGGATTTTCCGGACACCAGCCTCGATATTCGCGTGGCTGCGGATCGTATCGGTGTGAATGATATCCGAGTCGCCGATATCGACAATCCGGGTCGTCTCGGCGGGAAGATAGGTAATATCATCCTCGAAGTCATAGGCTCCGCCGTGGCCGAAGGAAAACAGGGTAGACGCCTCGCGGATTGCC
The DNA here is from genome assembly GCF_008711325.1 of Roseibium sediminis. GTDB lineage: Bacteria > Pseudomonadota > Alphaproteobacteria > Rhizobiales > Stappiaceae > Roseibium > Roseibium sediminis. The sequence goes on along the minus strand of NZ_VXDB01000003.1, from coordinate 313,938 downwards.
CGCGGCCCCATGCGTGCGCCGGATCGCCATTGGGTTCCGAAATCAAACGGTGCGCCCAGAACCGCCACATCTGCATCAATGGCATCCCAGTCCGGCTGATAAGGGTATTTTCCGAATGTACAAATACCGACAAAGGGCAAGTTCAACCTGCCGCTCTCATATCCGTGTGCCATGAAAAAGGCCCTCCCAAACCGTGTTCGGGAGAGCCTAGATCATTTTTTCGGTATTTGTCAGCGAACGTCGAGGAAACCGATGATCTTACGGACTTCCTTCAGTACTGGCTCGGCGATAGCTGAAGCCTGTTCTGCACCTGCCTTCAGCACCTTGTCGATTTCTGTCGGATCAGCCGTCAGGCGGCGCATCTCGTCGGTCATCGGTGCCAGTTTCTCAACCGCAAGATCGGAGAGCGCCGGCTTGAAGGCCGAGAACTGCTGTCCGCCAAAGTCCTTCAGAACCGCTTCCTTGGACGATTGGGAAAGGGCGGCGTAGATGCCAACCAGATTGTCCGCTTCCGGGCGATCCTTCAGGCCGTCCACTTCGCTCGGCAGGGCGTCCGGATCGGTTTTTGCCTTGCGAATCTTCTTCGAGATCGCGTCGGCATCGTCGTTCAGGTTGATGCGGGAGAGGTCCGACGGATCAGACTTCGACATCTTCTTGGTGCCGTCACGCAGCGACATGATGCGGGTTGCAGGGCCTGCAATCATCGGCTCCGTCATCGGGAAATAGAGATATTCCGGCAATTCGGGAGACGGCGTGGGGTTCGGCACACCAATGCCGAGCTCCTTGATGCGCTCTGCAAAATCGTTGTTGAACTTGGCCGCAATGTCGCGCGTCAGTTCCAGATGTTGCTTCTGGTCATCGCCAACCGGCACATGGGTTGCGCGATAGGCCAGAATGTCTGCCGCCATCAGGTTCGGATAGGCGAACAGGCCAACGGATGCATTTTCCTTGTTCTTGCCCGCCTTTTCCTTGAACTGCGTCATGCGGTTCAGCCAGCCCATGCGCGCCACGCAATTGAAAATCCAGGCAAGTTCAGCGTGCTCGCGCACCTGGCTCTGGTTGAAGATGATCGACTTTTTCGGATCAATCCCGGCGGCCATATAGGCGGCGGTTACCTCACGCGTGGCATCGGTCAATTCCTGTGCATTCGGGAAGCTGGCCGTGATGGCGTGGGAATCGACCACACAGAAAATTGTCGGCATCTGGTCCTGCAGCGGAACCCAGCGGGAAACCGCGCCGAGATAGTTGCCGAGATGAAGATTGCCGGTCGGTTGCACGCCGGAAAAGACGCGTGGCTGAAACTCAGTCATGAAGACATCCATTGTTTGACAGGGCCGGTTGGAAGGGCCTGCAGGGTCTATGTGCGGAAACGGTCATAGGCAGACCGTGACGGCAATGCAAGACGGATTGCGGACAACTTGCAGAGACGGTTTATTTCCGCCGCCGGAAGGACTTGGCATGGGCGACCAGATTGCTGCCACCGGTCACCTGCGCAATGGCACCGAATGTGACGATCCCCACGACCACCAGCCCGCCTAGCCCGCCAAGGCGCACCAACAGGCTCCCGTGGGTCAAATAGGGTTGCAGATGGCTCGAGATGAGATGAACGACGACACCCATGACCAGGCTGGCGACGAGGATCAATCCGATCTTCCTCAACACGGTCAGATTTGGCGAAAAGTGCCCTCTGCGCCACAAGACGCCGACCAGAAGGCCGGTGTTGATCCATCCCGCAATGGTCGTCGCAAGGGCAATACCCACATGCTGGAACATCGGAAACAGCAACACTGAAAGGGCAACGTTTATGACCAGACCGACAGTCGCGAACTTCATCGGTGTCTTGGTGTCCTCGCGGGCAAAATAGCCCGGCGAAAACACCTTGTTCAGCACAAAGGCCGGCAGGCCGATGGCAAAGGCGGCAAGCGCTGCCGCTGTTCCCTCGACTGCCTCGGGACCGAACTTGCCACGCTCGAAGAGAACAGAAACTATCTCATGCGGAACGACCGCAAGAGCAACAGCCGCAGGCAGGGTCAGGACCAGCGAAAACTCCAACGCATTGTTGAGACTGCGTTGATACTGGTCCTCCTGACCGGACCGCAATTGGCGCGTCAGGCTGGGTAGAAGAACCACTCCAATGGCAATCCCGATCACACCAAGCGGCAGCTGATAAAGCCGGTCCGCATAATAGAGCAGCGAGTTGGCACCATCCTGCATGGAGGCAATGATCTGCCCGACCGCCACATTGATCTGAGTGACGCCTCCGGCAACAACGCCGGGAATGCCCAGTGCCAGCAACCGTTTTGCGGACGCAGTGTATTTCGGGCGGGAGACGGGAATGGAAAATCCGAGCCGCCTCAGATCGATCAGCACGACGGCAAGCTGCACGATCCCACCAACCGTGACGCCAACGGTCAAAATGATGCCGAGCGTCGTGTTGTCTTCCACGCCCAGAAAAAGAACACCGCCAAGAACGATGCTCATCACGACATTGAGCATGACGGGGGCAAAGGCTGCGGCTGCAAAACGCTGATAGGTGTTCAGGATACCGCCGATAAAGGCAAGCAGGGACATGAAAATGAGATAGGGAAAGGCAATCCGGGCCATCAGAACCGTCAGATCGAACTTTTCCGCATCCCCCACGAAACCGGGAGCCAGCGCCCAAACCACGACCGGCATGAAGATCTGGGCAAGGGCAGTCAGGACCAGAAGGCAGAAGAGAAGGCCCGATCCGATTTCACCAGCGAACCGACGCGCGCCCTCCTCGCCCTGCTCTTCCACGGCTCTGCCGAAAAGCGGTACAAAGGCCGAGTTGAAGGCCCCTTCTGCAAATAGCCTCCTGAACAGGTTGGGAAGGCGAAAAGCCACCACGAAGGCGTCGGCGACCGGGCCGGTTCCCACGGCTGCAGCCAGCAAGAGGTCGCGGACAAACCCGAGCAATCGGCTGGCAAGCGTTGCACCGCCCACCGTTGCAAAATTCTTCAAGAGGCTCATTTGCCTTGTGGCTCCAAATGGTCGCTGGCGAAAGTCAGCCGGACTGCGCCTGAGTGGATCGCCGGGTTGCCGGAGCTGATCCGCTCATGTCGATTTCGCCCTCTACCGCCGCTTCCAGCCGTTCGCGTATCACTTCCTGACGTCCAATATTGGAAATTTTCTGTCCGGTCAGGTCGGTTACGTAAAAAACATCGACAACCTTCTCGCCAAAGGTGGTGATGTGGGCGGATCCGATATTCAGGTTGAGCGTTGAAATGGCGCGTGTCAGGTCAAACAGAAGGCCGGGGCGGTCGAGACCCGTGACTTCGACAACCGTGTAGTCGTCGGAGATGGAGTTGTTGACCAGAACCTCTGCCGAGACCTTGAAGGCCTTCATGCGCGATTTGAGGGCGGCCTTTGCTGCCCCGCTGCCGCCAAGACGGGTCTTGCCCTGAAGGGCCTTCGAAATCAGGTCGGTGATACGTTGCCCGCGTCGGCGCTCGTCATTGTCATCCGGCAGTTCACGGCTGATGAAGATCGTGTCCAGAGCGAACCCGTCCGTCGTCGTGTCGATCTGTGCATCCACGATATTGGCACCCGTGGTCACGCAGGCTCCGGCAATGATGGACAGGAGGCGCGGGTGGTCCGGCGCCAGAACGGTGATTTCCGTCACACCTTCGAAAGCGTGGGGGATGACATCGAATGCCAGACTGTCCTTTGCCGCGTCCGCCTTGCGAATCAGCTCGGCGTGGGCAACCCGCCGCTCCGGGGACACCCGCAGCCAATAGGCCTGATAGTGGCGCCCGACATAGGCTTCGCGAGCCTCCTCGGGCCAATGGGCAAGCGCGTCCTGAAGTTCTGCCTTTGCACGGGCGACCACCTGCTTGTTGGGCGCGCGCGTATGGCCGCCGGTCAGGTGCGGTTCGGTTTCATAAAAGAGCGTGCGCAGCAACTGACCCTTCCAGCCGTTGAAGACGCCCGGACCAACGGCCCGGATATCCGCGACGGTCAGGATCAGGAGGAGCTTCAGCCTTTCAAGCGACTGCACGTTTCCGGCAAAGTCGGAAATGGTCTTCGGGTCGGTCAGATCGCGGGTTTGGGCGATCATGCTCATGTCGAGATGGTGCTCGATCAGCCAGGCAACGGTGTCGGTTTCGGAGTCACTGAGCCCGAAGCGCGGGCAGATCTTGCGCGCAATTCTGGCTCCGGCAATGGAGTGGTCCTCAGGCCGACCCTTGGCGATATCATGCAGGAACATGGCGACATAGAGAACCTTTCGGTTCTTCAATGTGCGGATGAGTTCGGTCGACAGCGGGTGGTTCTCGCCTGAATCCCCGCGCTCGATTTCCGCCAGAACGCCGACCGAGCGAATGAGATGCTCATCGACCGTGTAGTGGTGATACATGTTGAACTGCATCATCGCCACGACCTTGCCGAAATCAGGCACGAAGCGACCGAGAACCCCCGTCTCGTTCATCTTGCGCAAGGTGGTTTCGGGCTGGTTTCGGGACGTGAGGATCGACAGGAACAGGCGGTTGGCTTCCGGATCGGTGCGGACCTTGCTGTCGATCAGCTTCAGGGATCGCCGGATGCTCTTGTTGAGTTCCGGGTGCAGATAACACTGGTGCTTCTCGGTGATCTGGAAGGCCCGCAGAAGATTCACCGCATCGTCGGAAAAAACCTTTGGCGACGAGATGTTGAGGCGGTTGTTTTCGATAAGGAAACCGGGGTTGCCCTCCACAGGTTTCGCTCGCACCGGAGACCAGCCGGGGCGGAACCTGCGCACCAGCCTGCCGAATGTTGTCCCTTCCGGCGCCTTCACATGCTGGGTTTCCAGAGCGGCGCACAAGGTGCGGGTCAAATCACCGACATCCTTTGCAACAAGGAAATAGTGTTTCATGAACCGCTCGACATTCTGCATGCCAGGGTGCTGGGTGTAGTTGAGCTTCACAGCGATGTCCCGCTGAACGTCGAAGGACAGACGCTCCTCCGCCCGCCCAGTGAGAAAATGCAAGTGACAGCGCACCGCCCAGAGAAAATCCTCCGACTTGACCATGCGGTTATATTCGCCACGTGACAGGACGCCGAGTTTCACCAGCTCCGACTGCTGGCGCACCCGGTAGTGATACTTGGCGATCCAGAACAGGGTGTTCAGATCCCTCAGACCGCCCTTGCCTTCCTTTATGTTCGGCTCGACCAGATAACGGGAGGTGCCCTGTCGGTCGTGTCGATCGTCACGTTCCTGCAGCTTGGCCTCGATGAATTCCGAACTGGTTCCGGCCACAACTTCCTCGTCGAACCGTTTGATCAGGTCCGAAAACAGCTCTTCATCCCCCCAGATGTAGCGAGCCTCCAGAATGGCCGTGCGGATCGTCATGTCTGACTTCGACAGGCGGACACACTCGTCGATGTTTCTGGTGGCGTGCCCGACCTTCAGCCCCAGATCCCACAGGAGATAGAGGATGTATTCGACAACCTGCTCGCCCCATGGGGTCTGTTTGTAGGGAAGGACAAACAGGAGATCGACATCTGAACCGGGGGCCAGCGTTCCGCGCCCGTAGCCGCCAACCGCAACGATCGACATGCGTTCGCCGACGGACGGATTGGTAACCCGATAGACATGGTAGAGAGCAAAATCATAGATCACACGGATCAGGTCGTCCTGCAGATGGCAGAGCCGCTTGGCGCATTCCAGACCCTGACCATCCTCTTCCAGCTGATGCCGGATGGCTTCACGGCCTTGCTTCATGGCCGTCTTCAGTTCACCCAGAACCTTGGTGCGAACTTTCATATCCGCACCGTTGCCATCGCTGTCTCTGGTCAGGCCCGTCAGCGTATTGCGAAGCGCATCTGCATCGATGACGTGATCTTTCAAGGAAAATTCTGCTTTTTTTGAAGCTGGCATGCGGCAACCACGGGCGTTGGGACAGGTGTCCGGGATCGGAAAGGAACTTGTCCAAAATTGCAAGCCCCAACTCTCGCCGGGGCATTCACTGCTCCGGCGTCACACACCATCCTTTGCGGCGACAACCCTGAGCTGGTGCAGGAGGTGACCCAGAGAGTCCGGAGACAGGCCGCCGATTTTCAGGGCCAGCTGGTTTGCCAGTTCCGTGGCCTTCGGGTCCATCCCGGATGTCTCGATTGTCACCTTTGGATCTGACAATTCCGCAAGGCGCTGGATTTCCTCTGCCTCGTCCCAGATGACGTTGAAATAGGCGATGATCCGCTGAACCATGAACCAGGTCGGCTTGCCACGCTTGCCGTGCTCAAGCGCCGACAGATAGGCACTGGAAACCGCCAGTTCGGACGCCATTTCCTTCAGGGACACTCCCCGTTTGGTTCTCAACTCGCGAATTTTGGCGCCAAGCGGTGTCACGTCTCACCTTTTTCGTCTTATTCGCACATAGAGCGCACCCGAGCCGCCATGGGCTGCGTGCGCCTCTTCATATCCCACAATCAGCGTCCTGATGTCCGGCATGGCCAACCATTGGGGCACAACCCGCCTGAGAACGCCGCGTTCGTCCATAAAACCACGTCCTTCGCCCCCCTTGCCAGTAATCACAAGGACTACCTTGTGGCCCTTTGCCTGGCTGCGATACAAGAACGCCCGCAATGCGCCATGAGCCTGATGCTGGGTCATGCCATGCAGGTCAATCCGTGCCTCGATAGCCTTGCTTCCCCGAACGAGCTTCTTGCGAAATCGGTGCTCCAGCTGGTGAAGGGGTGGTGGCTTGGGTACTGGCGGAACCTTCGGCGTTGCAAGCAAGGCGGTGTCTGTACGGCTCTTTGCCTCAACTGACGCCTGTGGGGATGGTTCGGCCTCCGGCTCTCCAAGATCCGTCGGCATCCTGTCTGGAGACAATGGGGTCAGCGTGCGGGTGACCCGCCCCCAAAGTTCCCGATCCTCAGGCGAGAGGCTCCCCCGTTTCTTCCGCCGCCCGCTGGTCATGACGCCTCGTTGAGACGCGCAAGAAACCTGTCCACGGCTTCATTGGGGACCAGAACGACCATTTCAGCCGGATGCCGGATTTCCCCCGCAAGTTGTCCGGCTTTCTCACCGGAGCCGACAAAGATGTCGCCGCGGGCCGCGCCCTTGATCGCCGAACCAGAATCATCGGCGATCATGGTCCGTGCCCTGGGCGCAGATCCGGCAGCAACATGTGCTCCGAACCCTTCGGACGTTACAAAAACCGGGAGGCCAAAAGGTATGTATCGCGGATCAACCGCAAGGCTGCGTCCGGCTACAAGCGGCAAATCCGCTGATCCGATCGGACCGTCCTGCGGGTTCACGATCTCGATTTCCCGAAAGAAAATGAAAGACCGGTTCTGGCGGAACAGCTCGTCCTGTTTGTCCGGGTTGCTGGTCAACCACTGGCGCAAGCCGGACATGGTGAGCTGTTCCGGCGTTCCCTCGCCACGCTCGACAAGTACGCGAGCAATGGAAGAATAGGGATGACCAGTCTTTCCGGCATAGCCAACCCGCATGACGCTGCCATCTTCAAGACGCAGGCGAGCCGAGCCCTGCACATGAACAAAAAAGGCGTCAATCGGATCCTTCAGGAAGACCAGCTCCAGATTTTCTGCAGCAAGCGCCCCATCCATGATCGCTCCCCTATCGGGAAGCGGCTCCAATCCAGCCCCGGTTTCGCGCCCGTGGGCAAGTTCGCTGGGCCAGTCTGCCGGCCTGTTTGCGTCAGTTATGGCAACAAGCCCGTCGGGCTTTGCCAACAGAGAAGCGGGATAATCGGAACTATGCGACCGGGATGCGGCAAGCTCCGGCTCGAAATAGCCGGTAACAAAGCCCGTCTTCCGGAAGGCCAAAGGGATGAAATTTTCTTCGAAGAACCGGCGAGCGCCGCCTTTGTCCAAAGCCCGTGAAGATGCTTTGGCAGCGCGGTCACAGAGATCAGCAGAGGGAAGAAGAAACCTGTCGTCCTTTGTATTGGCCCGGCCGCAGAAGCGCAAAAATGCGGAAAGGGCGGCGACGTGATCGTCTTCCGACCATCCGCTCATCTGCGAAAACGAGATTTCCCGAACGTGTCCGTTGTCTGCCATAGCCGCCGAGGTCCCGGAGAACGTGGCCGCGACCAGACCCAGCGCAACCAGAAGGACGTAACCGGAACCGGTCATTCTGCCGATTCAGTGGCCACCAGTTTCCAGTTAGGGTCGCGTGAATTCGTATCACGGGCGTAGGTCCAGATATCGACGACTTCAGTGACCTTGTTCGGGTCGCCATCCACCACTTCACCATCCTTGTCGCGGGTGGCGGAAATGAGCTGGCTTTGAACCTTCACGGTGACCTGCGCCATGCCATCCTTGAGAGCGGCTTCGACGATTTCGGCCTTGTCGATGCCGACAAAGGTGGATTCAATGGTTTCGCCACGCTTTTCGCGATCATCAATGGCAGCAACAAAGCCATCGAACACCTCCTTCGAGAGGAGCTGCTTGAGCGACTTGCGATCGCCTTCGGCAAAGGCCATCACGATCATCTCGTAGGCAGCGCGTGCGCCTTGCAGGAATTCCTGGGGTTCGAAGCTGCGGTCAACGGACAGGATCTGTTTCAGAGCCTGATTCAGTGCGGTGCCCTGCGGAGCCACCTTGTCGATGACAACATCGCCATTATCCTCACGCTCCTGAACACGGGTCTCATGACCAGCCTCTTGGCCTGGCAGGGGAATGACATTGTCTGTCTGACGTCCGCCCGCCGGCTCATTCGAACCGTTGTCCTCGCGCCGTGAATAAGGGTCGAACGGCGGCCGTTCGTTGCCGGTTCGCTTGCCCAGAACCGATTTCAGGCGGAAAAGAATAAACACTGCCAGGGCCAGGAAAATGATGTTGTATGTGTCGAAAATCTCATTCATTTCGTTCTACCGGCTCGATGATCGTGTCAGTTAGGAGGATAGTGCACAGCTACCGGACCAAAGACTAGGCCCTGACTGCCAGCATTGCTAGTTATCTAGGCGTTCTTGAACCAGTATCCAACGGCAAGAGCAAGAAGGTTTTTGCAACTAACCCCACAAGCAGAGCCGCAAGACGGGCATCAGGTCTCGAATTTGCGGTCGAAACCACCTAATTGTAGGGTATCATACCAGACGTCGGAGTGACCGTGGGACTTTATATTCTCCTTGCCATCATCCTTTTGCCCCTGATCGAAATCGCCGTTTTCATAGCGGTTGGACAGGCGATCGGCATCTTCCCGACGGTTCTCCTGACCGTTCTGACCGCCATTGCGGGAACATTGATGCTGCGCCAGCAGGGTTTGTCGCTGGTGGCTCGACTGCAGAATGAGCTGGGCGCGGGAAAGGTGCCGGAAGCGGAAATCATGCATGGAGCCATGATCGTGCTGGCAAGTGTCTTTCTGCTGATACCCGGATTTGTGACCGATGCGATCGGTCTTCTTCTGTTCGTGCCTCCTGTTCGAGAGGCACTTGCCCGGTTTGTCATCTCCCGGTCGAATGTGGTGATCGTCAATCCGGGTGCGGGCCGCCGCAGCGGCGATCACGTTGTCGACCTGGATGAAGCCGACTGGACATCAAAGAGTGGTGGGGCAGATGCCTCTGCAGACGGCGCAACTGACGGACAGGTTCGCATCAGCCCGTGGTCGGAAAGCGGGAACACTACCAAAGATCCCGGCAAACCTGACTAGCGTCCTTGCCTTGAAGGCATCTACACGTTCGGTTAATCAAACAAGAAAATATCACACTACCTCGGCACTTTTTCCGGTCATTAACCATGCCGTTTAACGGTTGTTCTGGTATTATATATTACCGTCCATAATTACTATTTGCGGATTGGGCGGATGACCAAAGAAAACACACGAGTGGATTGGGTCGATACGGCGAAAGGCATTTGCATTGTCTTTGTCGTGATGATGCATTCCGTGCTCGGCGTCGAAAATGCAGCCGGGCAACAAGGCTGGATGCATGTGGTCGTTGCCTTTGCAGCCCCTTTCCGCATGCCGGACTTCTTTCTCATCTCCGGACTTTTTCTGGCCAATGTGATCAATCGGGACTGGCGGCTCTACCTTGATCGGAAAGTCGTCCACTTTGCCTATTTCTATGCGCTGTGGATGAGCATCCAGTTCTTGGTAAAGGCTCCGGTCTTCGCTGCCGAAATGGGCTGGCAAGGCACCGCATGGCTGTATCTTTGGAGTTTCATCGACCCCTTCGGGACGCTCTGGTTCATCTATATCCTGCCGATCTTCTTCGTTGTCTGCAAAGCTGCTCACAGCGCACGAATTCCCTGGCAGGTCGTTCTTGGCATGGCGGCTCTCCTTCAGATGGCGCCTGTCCATACCGGCTTTCTGCTTGTGGACGAGTTCGCCAGCCGGTTTGTCTATTTTTATGCTGGTTACGTGTTTGCGCCAAAAATCTTCGAGTTGGCGCAGTGGGCCCGCGAGAGAACGGCCTTGAGCCTTGTCCTCCTTCTGGTCTGGGGACTGGTCAATGGAGCTGCTGTCTTTGGAGGCTGGTCAACATTGCCAGTGGTCTCCCTGCTCCTTGGGGCGGCAGGGGCGGGGGCGATCATCCTTGCAAGCACATTGATCGTGGAAGCCGGCAAATTTGATGTCCTGCGCCATTTCGGCGAGAACTCAATCGTGATTTACCTTGCCTTCTTCTTTCCCATGGCCGTGTCACGGGTTCTGCTCCTGAAGTTCGGGCCACAGGACATTGGAACGATCTCTCTGGCCGTGACCATACTTGCGGTCATCGGACCGATGGTTCTGTTCTGGATCATCCAGAAAACCGGACTGGGGTGGTTCCTGTTCCGGCGGCCCAGATGGGCCTATCTCTCGGGTACGTATCGAAGTCGACAAGAGCCGGAAATGGCCAGCTGATGCGACTATCTGAATTGACATTTTTCTTGAGGCGAATTGCAGGGCGAACATGAACAGAATCCTTGAAAAGACGGAGCGTTTTCTGGAAGACGCCGCAAGGGGCAAGGTGGACACCCATGCCATCTCCTGGTTCGCGACGAGCGCGCTCAGCGGATCGAATATTCCCTTGAATTCCGACCTTGGTTACGAGCTGTCGACGCTTGCGAACATGGCCCTTGGACCGGAGCATATGCTGGACCGCTATCAACTGGTCCTGACGCTTCATCGGCTGAAATACTGGGCCGACGCAAAACGCATCTCCGATCAGGAGCGGGCTGCCGGATAATCGCGGTCTTTGACCGACAGGGATGTTGCTGCACATAAAATCCGTCCTGCGGTTTATTCCCCCTTCCATCTGACCGACGCTGCGGGCATGATCCGCGCCATGTCGACGCAAAATTCCTCCCCCTCCCTTTCCGAAAACGACCATCTCATTCTGGTGGATGGTTCCACATTCATTTTCAGGGCCTATCACGCGCTGCCGCCACTGACCCGCAAGCCTGACGGTCTGCCGGTGGGTGCGGTTTCCGGTTTCTGCAACATGCTCTGGAAGCTGCTTCAAGAAGGCTTGACCCCGGAGGAGGGCGACGAGCCGACGCATTTTGCGGTCATCTTTGACCATTCTTCGAAAACATTCCGGTCTGACATCTATCCCGAATACAAGGCCCAGCGCCCGGAGCCGCCAGAAGACCTGATCCCCCAGTTCGGCCTGATCCGCCAGGCAACACGCGCCTTTTCGGTTCATTGTGTCGAACAGGAAGGGTTTGAGGCCGATGACCTGATCGCGACCTATGCCCGTCAGGCCACCGACATGGGGGCCCGGGTCACAATCGTCTCCGGTGACAAGGACCTTATGCAGCTGATCGGCCCGAAGGTCGGCATGATCGACACGATGAAGAACAAGGTGATCGGTGAGGCGGAGGTTTTCGAGAAGTTTGGCGTTGGACCGGACAAGGTCATCGAAGTCCAGTCTCTTGCCGGCGACAGCGTCGACAACGTTCCCGGTGTTCCGGGCATTGGCCTGAAAACAGCAGCCCTTCTGATCAACGAGTTTGGCGATCTGGAGACACTTCTGACGCAAGCGGAAACCATCAAGCAGAAGAAGCGGCGAGAAAACCTGATTGAATTTGCCGAGCAGGCACGCGTCTCCAAGCTTCTTGTCACCCTGAAGCAGGATGTGCCTGTCGAATTGCCGGTTGCAGAGCTCGCCGTTTCGGAAATCGACGGACCGAAAGCTGTCGGATTCCTGAAAGCCATGGGCTTCACCACGCTGACAAAACGCGTTGCCGAAACAACCGGCGCGGAAGTGGCCAACATCGAGGCCGACGAGTTTGAAGTGCCCGGTTGGGATGTACCGGACCATAAGGGACGGCAAGCCGAACGGGCAGGAGGCGCGCCGACAGCCTCCTCGGTGTCTCCGGCAGCTGCGGCAACAGCAGACACCTCAGGCATGATGACGCCGCAAGGCCTTGCCGAGGCGAGGGCGGAAGCTGCCCAATCGTCAACGATTGACACCAGTGCCTATGAACAGGTCCTCTCAACAGACCGGCTCAAAGCATGGATCGCGGATGCCTACGAGACCGGTTTTGTCGCCTTTGACACCGAGACAACATCGCTTGATGCCATGCAGGCGGACCTTGTCGGGATTTCGCTGGCAACTGCTCCGGGCAAGGCCTGCTACATCCCGCTTAGCCATGTGGATGGCGAAGGGGATCTTCTGGGTGGGGGCGGCCTCGTTCCCGGCCAGATCCCTATGAGCGAGGCCCTCGATCTTCTGAAGCCGATGCTTGAAGATCCGGCCGTTTTGAAAATCGCCCAAAACCTCAAATATGACTGGCTGGTGATGATCCAGCGCGGCATTGACGTCAGCCCGTTCGATGACACGATGCTGCTGTCCTATACGGTGGATGCTGGCAAGGGCGGCAATGGCATGGACGAATTGTCCGAGCGCTGGCTTGGCCATAAACCGATCCCCTTCAAGGAGGTTTGCGGTTCGGGCAAGTCAATGATCACCTTCGACAAGGTGCCGCTTGACAAGGCAACGGCCTATGCCGCCGAGGACGCCGATGTGACCTTGCGCCTTTGGCAGGTGTTGAAACCGCGCCTTGCGTCTGATCGCATGGCAGGCGTCTACGAAACACTGGAACGCCCGATGGTGCCTGTTCTGGCCCGCATGGAACGGCGCGGCATCGCGGTGGACCGGCAAATGCTGTCCCGCCTTTCCGGAGACTTTGCCCAAGGCATGGCAGCGCTGGAGAGCGAAATCCGTGAGATGGCCGGCGAAAGCTTCAATATCGGCTCTCCAAAACAGCTCGGCGACATTCTCTTCGGCAAGATGGGTCTTCCCGGCGGCAAGAAGACCAAGACCGGCGCCTGGTCGACATCTGCCTCTGTTCTGGACGACCTCGCCGCCGAAGGTCACGAACTGCCCTCGAAAATCGTCGAGTGGCGGCAGCTTTCCAAGCTGAAGTCCACCTATTCCGATGCTCTGCCAGGATACATCAATCCGTCCACGAGCCGCGTACACACGTCCTATTCGCTGGCAGCGACCACCACCGGGCGTCTGTCGTCCTCCGAGCCGAACCTGCAGAACATACCGGTTCGTACGGCAGAGGGACGCAAGATCCGCAAGGCCTTTGTGGCCGAGAAGGGCATGAAGCTGATTTCGGCCGACTACAGCCAGATCGAACTGCGTGTCCTTGCCCATATGGCGGATATTCCGCAGCTCAAAAAGGCCTTTGCGGACGGTCTGGACATTCACGCCATGACAGCGTCGGAAATGTTCGGAACACCGATCGAAGGCATGGACCCGATGGTTCGCCGCCGGGCCAAGGCGATCAATTTCGGCATTATCTACGGCATATCTGCCTTCGGCCTTGCCGCCCAGCTCGGAATTTCCCGCGGCGAGGCAGGTGACTATATCAAGACCTATTTCGAGCGGTTCCCCGGCATCAAGGACTATATGGAAGCAATCAAGCGGGAAGTGCATGCCAACGGTTATGTGACGACCATTTTTGGCCGCAAGGCCCATTATCCGGACGTGAACACCAACAACCCGAACATGCGCAATTTCTATGAACGCGCGGCGATCAATGCCCCGATCCAGGGATCGGCCGCAGATATCCTGCGCCGGGCCATGCTGCGCATGGAAGATCGCCTTTCCGCAGCGCGGCTTGACGCTCAGATGCTGCTGCAGGTGCATGACGAACTGATTTTCGAGGTTCCCGAAGATCAGGTCGACGCCACGATCCCGGTCGTCCGGGATGTCATGGAAAATGCCTGCGATCCGGTTCTGAAACTCTCGGTCCCCCTGCAGGTCGACGCCCGCGCTGCCGACAATTGGGACGAGGCTCATTAGAGCAGAAACTTTGATGCTCAGTTTATGATTTCAGCGATGATCGGTGTCGTGAGGTTCGTTTATTCATCATGTCCAAGTTTATTCTTTGGTCTGCAAGAAGGTTTGGCCGGTTCGGGGTACTGATATTCGTAATTCCTTCTTATGGGATCGTTTTTCTCTGGCTACCACTTCTGGATATCCATCTTGGCTGGTTTTTCGGTTTAGCCCTTTTCATGATTCCTCTCTTTGGCCTGGCAACAGCCTTGCTGTTGGGCACGCTTCTGGCAGGCCAACGGAAATTCAAGGGTAAGGGACTTTCAAAATCCGATGCTCCTGGACTTTGGAAAGCTTGGGAAGAAATCGCTGGTCCAAAAATTGCCAGACGGACGGTGATGTTGCTCAGTGGCGAACTGAACGCTGGACTTGCCACGCAGAGGAGGTTCTACGGCCTTCTTGGCAACCGGACCATTTTGGTAGTTGGTATCCCTCTTCTGGCCATTACCGATATGGCGTCCCTGCGTGCGATCCTCGCTCACGAAAATGCCCATTTGCACTTCAAGGATGTTAATGGCGGCCTTCGACTTGCGGAGTTCGAACGGTCCGTAGAATTCGTTTTCGAATACGCCCCACCTGACCAGACAATCTCGGGAATGGTATTGCATGCCGCCCTTGGCTGGTTGTCGGGTCCATTGGCGAAAGAGGAAATTCGACTAAGTCGCGAAGCAGAATATAGAGCAGATCGGTTTGCGGCTGATGCTGGTCAAAAGGAAGAAGTTGCTCGGTTCCTTGCACTAATATCTGCGGCTGCGCTGATGCTTGATGAAGAAGTTCATCAAAAAATCGACATCGAAATGATGGGGGCAATGACGCCACCAAGGCCACCTCTGGAACGGATCATCGAGACTGCACGACGACTGTCTGATCCAGACGTCATTCAGCGCTATGGTGCCAAGGCTTGGGCGGAAGAAGATCGCCCTGAGAGCGATCATCCATCCGTCGCCCTGAGGTTAAATGCGCTGGGATATGATCGCTTTCCCGAGATTGAACCTGTTATTCGTTCAGCCATTTATGAAGTGATCGAAAAATCGTTTCTTCAGGAGGCAGTTGCAGACCTCGACAGAAACTGGACGAACACTGCGATTGAATGGATTCAAGGATAGTCGCTCGTTTGAGCACCACTCGTTCCTTCTTTGTTCTTGACAGAAGTTAATTGTCGTTTACCAATATCACAACCTTTGCGGGAGTTTTGATATGGTAAGCCGCGTGACGACTGTCGCCTTTCAGGGCATTGAGGCGGTTCCGGTGGATGTTCAGGTGCAGGTTGGTCCGGGCATGGTCGCCTTCACGATTGTCGGCCTGCCGGACAAGGCGGTTGGCGAAAGCCGCGAGAGGGTGCGGGCCGCGCTGCATGCCTCCGGGCTTGCCCTCCCAGCCAAGCGAGTTACCGTCAATCTCGCTCCGGCAGACCTGCCCAAAGAAGGGTCGCACTACGATCTTCCCATCGCGCTTGGCGTCATGGCTGCCATCGGAGCCCTTCCGGCGGACCAGCTTCAGGACTATGTGGTCCTTGGCGAACTGGGACTTGACGGAAATCTGGCCCCTGTCGCCGGGGTTCTGCCTGCCGCCATGGGTGCAAACGCATTGGGCAAAGGACTGATTTGTCCGAAGGAATGTGGCAGCGAGGCTGCCTGGGCAGACCGCGAGATGGATATCCTTGCGCCCCGCTCGCTCATTCAGCTGGCCAACCACTTCAAGGGCACGCAGGTTCTCTCCCGTCCGGTTGCAAAACTGCGGGGGCAGGGCGTGGGGCTGCCAGATCTGGCGGATGTGCGCGGGCAGGAAAGTGCCAAACGGGCCCTCGAAATCGCCGCAGCTGGCGGCCACAACCTTTTGATGGTTGGTCCTCCCGGAGCCGGGAAATCCATGCTCGCAAGCCGCCTTCCGTCCATCTTGCCGCCACTGGAACCACGAGAGCTTCTGGAAGTCTCCATGATTGCCTCTCTGGCCGGAGAGCTGGCAGATGGCAAGCTGACGGATCGCAGGCCCTTTCGCGCGCCGCATCATTCGGCATCCATGGCGGCCCTTGTCGGCGGCGGCATGCGGGCAAAACCGGGCGAGGTGTCCCTTGCCCATAACGGCGTCTTGTTTCTCGACGAATTGCCGGAATTCAACCCGCAAGTGCTCGACAGTCTGCGCCAGCCGCTGGAAACCGGCGAGGCCGTGATCGCCCGGGCAAACCATCGGGTCAGTTATCCCGCACGCATTCAGCTGATAACCGCGATGAACCCTTGCCGATGCGGTCATGCCGGAGAACCGGGCCACCAGTGCAGCCGGGGCGTGAAATGCCGTGCGGACTATCAGGCGCGCCTTTCAGGGCCTCTTCTGGACCGGATTGATCTTCGGATCGAAGTCCCTGCCGTCACCGCTCGTGATCTTATCAATCCAGGAACGAGCGAGGCGTCTGAACATGTTGCCAGACGGGTGGCTCAGGCTCGGGCGATACAGGAAGATCGCTTCAGGCGGCAGGGCCTCGCGATGCGCACGAACGCCCATGCTCCTGCTGGCCTTCTCGACATGCTGGTTCCCCTGGATACAGCGGCCAGAACCTTCATTGGCGAAGCGGCCGACACCCTTGCCCTCAGTGCGCGCGGTTATCACCGGGTCTTGAAGCTGGCCCGGACCCTTGCAGATCTTGATGGTCTGGAAACAGTTGGTCGCATTCACCTTGCAGAGGCCTTGAGCCTGCGGGGTGAAACCCTCTTTCGTCAGGCTGCCTGACCTGCAAAAGCAGACCGTCTGCCGGGTTTGACCATGTCCTTTTTCCGGCAGACAACGGTTTATCAAAGTTTTGCGCCGAGACTGACATCAGTATCGACTGTTGTGAGTATCGGAATTGAGTCTTCAGTCCAAGAAACCGTCCTCTGCCCCGGATCCCGAGTCCAGCGAGGAAACCGGCTCCGCGACGCCTTCAAAGGCGGCAGGGGACTCGCCTTCCGTACATCCGCCTGCAAAGGCCGATGATCACCGCATCACATCTGATATGTCTTCAGAAACGGAACTGGATCAGGCTCCATTTCCGCGCAAGGTTCTTCATTTTCTTGCTATTACCGGGATGTTGGCCGGGGTTCTGGCCGCCTTTTTCTTCCTGAGTGCTCCATCGCCGCTGCGGCTGTTTTCTGTCGCTGCTGCCTTCTTTGCCGGCGGGCTCGCCGTCTGGCGTCTGATGGAAGATGACATGCAGCGCAGCGCTGCCGCCACGGATGCGAAGGATGACAAGATCCGCCGCCTCATGGACCGCTGCGAGGAACTGGAAGACAGAATGTGGGAGCTGCGCGAATCCGACGAGCGGCAGGCCAGCATTCTTGGAACCCTGGGCGACGTCATCATTCGGCGCGATACGAACGGCGAGATCGTCTACGCGAATGCGGCCGCGCGGGAAACTTTTGGCGATGCCAGTGCCCCCCGCATCGGTGAGCCTTTTTCACTGGCCGGGCTGTCAGTCCTGCCCGAGACCACCGGGTCCGAACCAAAGCAGACCGGATCAACGATGGGATTTGGCGATTTGCAGCTGAAGACTGTTCGCGGAGAGCGCTGGTTCTCCCGCCTCGACAGTCCGGTTCGCGATGCAATCACTCAACAACCGCTTGTCCAGACGGTGCTGCGGGACGTCACCGACCGACGCATGATCGAGGAAGAATTGCTCGCGGCGCGGCATTCCGCCGAAAGCTCCAACGAGGCGAAGTCCCGCTTTCTTGCCACTGTCAGTCACGAAATCCGCACGCCTCTAAACGGCATTCTCGGGATGGCGACGCTTCTCAGGGACACGCGTCTCACCAAGGAACAGATCGCCTATATCGAAGCTCTGGAAACATCCGGCGAAACCCTGCTGTTCCTGATCGACGAGGTGCTGGATTTCTCCAAGGTCGAAGCTGGCAAACTCGATATTCAAAAAGCGCCGACACGTCTGTCTTCGCTCGCCGACAGTGTCGTCGAGCTGCTGGCCCCCAAGGCGCATGCAAAGGGCCTTGAGATCGGCTCGCGCCTCGACCCGGCCTTACCCGATGTGGTGACGGTCGACGCGACGCGTGTTCGCCAGATCCTGTTCAACCTTGCCGGCAACGGCGTGAAGTTTACCGACGAAGGCGGCATTTCCATCGAAATAGACGGGACTGCCGATGCAGAAGGCGGAAGCCTCCTGAAGATCCGCGTGCGTGACACCGGGATCGGCTTTGACGAGAAGGAAGCCGATCGCTTGTTCGAGGAATTCGAACAGGTCGACCACGGTCCGGCCCGCAAATTTGGCGGAACGGGGCTGGGCCTTGCCATCGCCCAACGCCTTACCAAGCTCATGGGCGGCGATATCCGGGCAAGTGCCGTGCCCAATGGCGGCGCCCAGTTCGAAGTCACGTTGCCAATCCCCGAGGCTCTCCGTGATCCTGCCGATGATGCGAAGACACGTTATAAAGGCCGTCATGTTCTTCTAATCGGCACCAAGGGCGTCGAGTGCAGGCTCATTGCGGACCGGCTTCGCCAACAAGGTGCAAATGCCGATATCTGTGCGCCCGGTGCCGACGGGCTCGATGACCTTCTGGCGGCAACCGACCTTGTTCTGGTCAGCAATGCCTGCGTTGAAGACAGCGGCGCCTGGATTGCGACCGCCCGCCTTGCCGGATGCGACGCCCCTGCCGTCGTGATGATTTCTCCTTCTGAACGCGAACGCCTGCAGAGACTGCGGCAGGCGGGATATGGTGCTTATGTCATCCGACCTGTGCGCTCGGAGACTTTGGAACATGTTGTTTCCGGTCTTCTGGAAAACAACGATGCCGACCGTCTGTGGGATGCGGAGGTGACCTATCAGGAAGGCGGATCTCCGGGCACGACAATCCGCCAGACCGTGCGCCCCCTGAAGCTGCTTGTGGCCGAAGACAACGACATCAACCGCCTGCTTTGCGAGGCCTTGCTGCGCAAGCTTGGCCATGAAGCCGTGATGGTCGCCGACGGTGAGAGCGCCGTTGCTGCTGCGGCACAGGAAGAGTTCGACCTGATCCTCACCGATCTCCATATGCCCGGTCTCGACGGTCTGGAAGCGATGCGGCAGATCCGGATTCAGGAAGAAGCCCTCGGCAAGACGCCGGTTCCCTTCGTCATCGTATCGGCCGATGTCATGGAAGATGCCCGTGAAAAGGCACGCGACATCGGCGCACTCGGCTACATCACGAAGCCGTTGACCGAAGATGCAATCCAGACGGCACTTTTGAAAATTGCCGAGGCAAAACCTGCCTGATTTTCAGGTTCTTACCAAAAATTCGGCCTTTCAGATCGCCCTGTTCCGATGCGGCTGTCATTGTTCTGTTGGAAATATATGGTTTACCATACTGTAAATCGGATACTGTGATGGCTATGTGTTAGGCACATTTTCTCGTTCCGAATTGTCCAGGGCCTGCCGGACCAGTTCGGGAGGCACAGATCAGAGCAGGGACTGGTGACCCATGATGCGGTCAGGATTATTCTCGCCAAAGAAACTGGTACAAAAATTCTCGCCCGTTGCCCGGTTCAAGGCCGCAACGCCCGCAGCAATCACGCAGCCGGGAAGTTCGGTGGCCTTCAAACCCGGACACAGTTTTGGCAGGATTGGCGCGCTTGAGGTTCGGATCGCAAAAGGGTCCCGTGAAATCCGGAAAGCCCAGCAGCTTCGCTATCACGTATTCTATGAGGAAATGTCGGCAATTGCCGATGCGCAGACTTTGGCGACCCGCCGCGATTCAGATCCCTATGACGCCTATTGCGACCACATGCTGGTGGTGGACCACAGCTCGCTGAAGCGGAACAAGATCGGCCAGCTGAAGCCGGAAATCGTTGGAACCTACCGCCTTTTGCGGCAGGAGGTGGCCGACCGTCATGACGGGTTCTACACCGCTGGCGAATTCGCTATCCAACCACTGATCGACGCCAATCCGGGCAAGCGCTTTCTCGAATTGGGCCGGTCCTGCGTCCTCAAGCCTTATCGTAACAAGAAGACCGTCGAGCTGCTTTGGCATGGCATTTGGTCCTACGTCCTGATGCACAATATCGATGTTATGGTCGGATGCGCGTCCCTGACCGGGACAGACCCCCAGCAACTGGCGACCCAGCTGTCGTTTCTCCATCATACTGCTGCCGCGCCTGACGCATGGAGTGTTTCCGCGCTTCCCGAGCAATATGTGAACATGAATATTCTACCGGCTGAGGATCTGAACCCGAAAGAGGCCTTGCGAGCGCTTCCGCCGCTGGTCAAAGGCTATCTGCGCCTTGGGGCATTTATCGGTGACGGGGCAGTGATCGATCACCAGTTCGGCACAACGGATGTCCTGATCATCCTGCCGGTGTCTGAACTCAATTCCCGTTATGTGAACTATTACGGGGCCGACGCCAGCCGATACACCAGCTGACGCCGAGATCAGGGCCTATTTGCCTTGGTCAACCGGCTGAGGACCGTCATACCCTTCAACGACGATGAGATCACCCGTCGCTACCGGAAGGCGCAGCGCCAGTGCTCGTGCATATTCGGGAGAGCGATAGCAGGCGAGTGCGGTCTCGTAGCTGTCAAACTCGATCACCACATTCCGTTGGCGAGCGGAGCCTTCCATTGACGTGAATTCGCCGCCCCGCACCACAAATCGCGCCCCATATTTGGCGAATGCCTCTGCATTGGCCTCGATATAGGCCTTGTAAGCCTCTGGATCAGACACGTCGATACGACCAATCCAATACCCTTTTGCCATGATTGCTCTCCCTTTTTTCTGAATTCCTGTCATGGGAGGGCCATCACATGACCCTTAACGCCCCGTTAATTCGCCTCAATCTATTGTCACCAAGGGGACAACGGCATTTCTGCTGATTTATTGGTATTGGGTAATCGGATTTTCGATGGCAAGCAAAGGGAAGCGCGGTCAAAAGATCGAACCGTCCTTCGATGGATCTGACCGGGGCAAGCTGAACGTGCGTCCATCCTCGCAGGACAGGGCTTCGGAAGGCTCTGCCGGCTCCAAACCTGCGCGCAAAAAATCCGCCAAGTCCGAAAAAGGAAGCAGTGATCGACGAAAGACCGGTGGCCGATCCGGTGCCAATCGCCGCAAGAAGGGCAAGTCATCAGGCTCTTCCGGCGGTTTCATTCCCTGGCTCTTTCGAAGGACATTCTATTGGGGTGCCGTGCTTGGCATCTGGGCCACAATCTTTGCTGTTGGCGTGGTCGGCTATTATGCCGCCTACCTGCCTCCGAAGTCCGAATGGGCGGTTCCTGACCGTCCACCGAACATCAAGATCGTCTCGGCAGATGGAGAGTTGCTCGGCAATCGTGGTGACACGGGGGGTGAGGCCGTGCGCCTCGAGCAATTGCCGCCTTATCTCGCCAACGCTGTCATAGCCATTGAGGACCGCCGCTTTCGGTCCCATTTCGGGCTGGATCCGGTTGGACTTGCCCGCGCAGTGGTCACAAACCTGACCTCTGGGCGCCTCGTGCAGGGTGGGTCCACGCTCACGCAGCAATTGGCGAAGAACCTCTTTCTGGAGCCGGACAGAACACTGAAGCGCAAGATCCAGGAGCTCGTGCTCGCCCTGTGGCTGGAAGCCGAGTATTCCAAGGACGAGATCATGGAGATGTACCTGAACCGGGTGTATCTCGGCGCGGGGGCCTATGGTGTTGACGCGGCTTCCCGGCGCTATTTCGGCAAGTCGGCCCGGCTTGTCACGGTTTCGGAAGCCGCCATCCTTGCCGGTCTCTTGAAAGCCCCGTCGCGTTATTCCCCGGCGAGGAACCCCGATCTGGCGACGGAACGCGCCGAACTGGTTCTCGCAGCCATGAGCGAAGAGGGCTATATCACCGCCGAGGAAGCACGGACGGCCATTGCCGCTCCGGCTACAGTCGTTACACGCCACACGACCGCCGCGAAAAACTATGCCGCCGACTGGGTCATGGATATGTTGCCCCAGTATATCGGCTCCATCGACACGGATATCATTGTCGACACGACGCTCGACATGACTATGCAGCGCGCCGCAGAGGATGCGCTTCGCAAAGGCCTTGCCGAAAACGGCTACAAGCTCGGGGTCTCGCAGGGCGCCATCGTCACCCTTGACACGGCCGGAGCGGTCAAGGCCATGGTAGGCGGCGCGGATTATGGCAAGAGCCAGTTCAACCGTGCCACAAGCGCCAAGCGCCAGCCGGGCTCAGCCTTCAAGCCATTTGTCTATCTGGCTGCGCTGGAACATGGCCTGACCCCCGATACCATTCGCCAGGACCGTCCAGTCACGTTCGGCAAATGGTCGCCAAGGAACTACACAAAGGAATACTATGGTGACGTGACGCTGACGCGTGCGCTCAGCCTGTCTCTCAACACGGTGGCCGCACAGCTTGCCTATGAAGTCGGGCCACCCCGTGTGATCGAGACGGCAAAGCGACTCGGCATCAGCTCCGAGCTGACGAGCAACCTCTCGCTGTCTCTTGGCACTTCGGAAGTCACCCCGCTGGAGATCGCCAGCGCCTATGTTCCCTTTTCCAATGGCGGATACGGCGTCATTCCGCACATCATTCGCCAAATTCGGACCATTGACGGCAAGTTGCTCTACGCCCGCACCGGCGACGGCCGGGGCCGTGTTGTCGCCCGAGAACATGTCTGGCAGATGAACCTGATGATGAGCCAGACGCTTTTGACCGGGACGGCCCAGAAGGCCAAGCTGGCCAGTGGGCGGGCCGCCGGCGGCAAGACTGGTACCAGCCAGAAATCCCGCGATGCCTGGTTCATTGGCTATACCGGAAACCTTACCACGGCCGTCTGGCTTGGAAATGACGACAACTCGCCGACAAAGAAGGCAACAGGGGGAACCCTGCCTGCCGAAATCTGGCGCAATGTCATGGATAGCGCGCATGAAAACCTGCCAGTCGCCGAGTTGCCGGGCGTTGGCAGTGCCGCGCTTGTTGTCGCCACTCCCAAACCTCGCGCCCCTCGTCCCACCGCGTCTGCCGGCGCGCGCGGCGACTGGGTTGGACCTCCCCCCGGCGAGAGCGAAGGTGGCCCGTTGAACCTGTTCAAGAGCCTGTTTGGCGGATAGTTTCCCCTATCCGTAGGCGTGGAGGGTTGCGCCCTTTTCCTTGAGCCATTTTCTGGCTTCGGGCGTCTGCGGTGCGAGCTCACGGCAGATCTTCCAGAACCGGTCCGAGTGGTTCATTTCCCGCAGATGTGCCACCTCGTGGGCTGCCACATAGTCCAGAATGTCCGGCGGAGCCAGGATAAGGCGCCAGGAAAAGGACAGGCGTCCATTGGCAGCGCAGGATCCCCATCGGCTCGTCGTGTCTCGAATGCTGATCCCGGCAACCTTGCGCCCGACCTTTTCCGCATGGAATGTGCAAGCTTGCGTCAGGTCCTTGCGAGCCTCCTCCTTCAGGAAACTCGTCAGCTTGCGGGCCAGATGCTCGGGCGCTCCTGGAACAAGTATGCGCGCCCTATCCCCTTCACTTGAAACAGAAACAAGTCCCCGCAAGCCGCCCGTTGCAACGATCAGATGGTCGGCTCCGCGAAATGGGATGACGCTGCCATCCTGAAACGGCGTCTGGTCCGGCTTCTGACTCAATCGCGACAAGAGCCAGTCGATGTGTTGGCGGGCAAAGCGTTCGGCTCGTGACGCGTCGCCGGATTTCGGCACGGTCAGCACCGGGCCAGATTGGTCTGCAGGAATGCGAAGGAGATATCTCTGTGCGCGATTGTCGCGCCGCAGCCGGATCTGGACGTTGGTATCGCCCGACGTCAGCGTCAGATGATCGGGAAGGGGCGGGCGGGTGACCTTGAAGCGCATGAAGGTTCTGTTTCGAATCAGGTTCTCTAGCTCACAATACCCTCGATCGCCGGAAATCAGGACCCAAAACGGACGAGAGCGGCGCAATTGCGCCGCTCTCGGTCCGCTTATTGTGTCTGACGGATCAGATCAGGATGCTTCGGGGGAACCGCCGCGACCGCGGTTGTTCATGAAGCGATCGAATTCTTCCTGATCGCGGGCACGCCGCAGATCACGCAGGAAGTCATCGAATTCATTGCGCATGGCATCAAGGCGCGCACGCTCTTCTTCCAGACGCTTGATTTCCTTTTCACGGTATTCGTCAAAGGCGACATTTCCCGTGCGTGCATAGGCTCCGCTTGCCATTTGATCCACTGCTCCCTTGAAGGGGCTTGCGCGCCACTGGCTTTTGGCATCGCGTGCCATGTCGTGGAACCTGTCACCCCAGAGAATATAGGCCAGCATGGCGAGGCCGAGCGGCCAGAACGCCACGAAACCCAGAACCATCAGACCGATGGTTACCGGGGTCCAGGCCGGTTTGATCGTGCAACTTGCTGACGTTGTCATAGTCCTATCCGTAAGTTGGCATCTACAGGATAGAGGTGGGGGCTCACGGTTTCGTGTTCAAGCATGCGGTGCATAAATTCTGCTTGCAGCTTCCTGCTGCAATGCAAGAAAAAAGCCCCCTCCGGGTGGGAGAGGGCTCTTGTCCATCTGCGGAATTGGCAAGATATCAGGCGACTGTTTCGGACAGCTTGCGCGCCTGTTCCAGCCAGTTGTCGCGGGCCATGCGGCCGCGCAAATCCAGTTTGGCATCAAGAGCTTCGATCTGCTCATCCGCCAACCCGGCAATCTGCCAATAGTGGAAGATCCCAGCCTCATTCAGGGCCTTTTCCAGCTTCGGCCCCACCCCGGCAATGGCCTTCAGATCGTCCGCCACGCCTTGCGGCTTGGCGAGGAGGATTTTTTCGATCGGGTTATGGGCTTCGACTTTTGCGACCGGCGTTTCAGACTTTTCAGACGCGACCTTGGCGACAGGTTTTGCAGTTTTCTGCTGCTTCCTGATCTCGCGATGGGTCCGAATGAAATCGAGAACACGCGGAGCAATTTCGGACCGCCAGCGCGAGCCGTTGAACACGCCGTAATGACCGACACCCGGCTGCAGGTAGTGTACCTTCTTGTCGGCATCCAGTCCGGAGCAAAGCTTGTGGGCTGCCTCGGTCTGGCCGCCACCGGTGATGTCGTCCTTCTCTCCCTCGACGGTCAACAGGGCCGTGCGATGGATCTTGGAACAATCCACCGGCTCATCGCGATGCATCATGACACCGCGCGGCAAGGAATGTTCGATGAAGACGGTCCGTACGGTCTGAAGATAGAATTCTGCGGTCAGATCCATGACGGCCAGATATTCATCATAGAACTCGCGGTGTTTTTCCGCGCTGTCCCCGTCACCCTCAATGAGGTGCTGGAAGAATTCCCGGTGTGCCGAAACGTGACGATCGAGGTTCATGCCCATGAAGCCGGAGAGCTGCAGGAAGCCGGGATAGACATCCCGCATGAAGCCGGGATGAGGGAACGGGACCTTCATGATCACGTTGCTTTCGAACCAGTCCATACCCTTGGAAACCGCGAGGTCGTTGACGGCCGTCGGCTTCACCCGGGTATCGATCGGGCCACCCATCAGGGTCATGGTCGCCGGCACATACGGATCCTTGCGTCCCTCCATCACGGCAACAGCTGCCAGAACCGGAACGGACGGCTGACAAACGCCAATCACATGCGAGTTCGGACCGAGGAAATGCAGCATCTCGACCACGTAATCGATGTAGTCATCGAGGTCGAAGCGACCGTCCTGCATCGGCACCATGCGGGCATCCACCCAGTCGGTGATATAGACCTCGGCATGAGGCAGCAGGGTTTCCACAGTGCCACGCAGCAGAGTTGCGTAGTGACCGGACATGGGAGCCACGACCAGAATTTTCGGGTCGTTGCGGTCCCCCACCGAGCCACGTTCAAAGTGGACCAGATTGCAGAACGGCTTCTTCCAGACAATGCTTTCCGAAACCGGGACTTTCACACCGCCAACCACGGTATCTGTCAGGCCAAATTCCGGCTTGCCATATCGACGTGTGGTGCGTTCCAGAACCTCGCA
This sequence comes from Roseibium sediminis, assembly GCF_008711325.1. Taxonomy (GTDB): domain Bacteria; phylum Pseudomonadota; class Alphaproteobacteria; order Rhizobiales; family Stappiaceae; genus Roseibium; species Roseibium sediminis. The sequence goes on along the minus strand of NZ_VXDB01000003.1, from coordinate 287,796 downwards.
GCCTGCCGCGACCGAGCGGCCATAGCTGGTGTGGCTCAAGGGATTGAGCGGGTTCTGAAAATAGAGACGGGTCATGTCCGCCGCAGCCCGGATCGGGCCCATGACAGCATGGTTCAGTTCATACAGGTGATAATATGGCACGCGCATTGCTCCTTAGCACCTCTCAGGAACGCTTGCTGACAGCCCGTATCGTTCCAACGACCGGTCAGGAAACGTTTTGCATTGCACCAGAATAGGCAAATGTTCGATTGCACTGCAATACTGCTAATTGACAAAGCGGCACAGATTGTAATTTTGCCACCAGTGATCGACAGTTACTGCAAACTTCTTACGACAGTTGCCCCGTATTTTGAGCAATCTGGTTTTTACATATAAATCAATGAGGTAAAGAAAGAGACAATATCCGCTAACGTCATTTACGCAGCAAGATCAGCAACCACAGCGTCCAGAACCACAAAACCGTCTCGCGTTGCGCGAATTCGGTTTTCCCCCAGCTGTTCCACCATTCCGTGTTCCAGAAGTGCAGTCAATCTCACCGGTTCGATCTTGCGATGAGACAAACGCTCATAGCGAGCCAGGTCAATGCCTTCCGTCAGACGCAATCCCATGAGCAGGAATTCATCGCCTTGTTCCTCTTCGCTCAAGGGAACGTCCTCAACGGCACCATGACCGTGGGCCTCAACATTTTCGAGCCAAGTTTCAGGATGCCGCTCAATGGCGGTTGCCCGTTTGCTGGCTCCAACGGAAATACGGCCATGCGCACCGGGACCAACCCCGACATAGTCCCCATAGCGCCAATAGACCAGATTGTGGCGGCATTCGGCTCCGGGAGCCGCATGGTTGGATACCTCATAGGCGGGAAGTCCCCGCGCTGATGTGATATCCTGTGTCAAAGCATAGAATTCTGCCCCGAGTTCGGGCTCCGGCAACGTAAGCTTGCCCGCATGAAAGAGCGTGTAGAATGGGGTGCCCTGCTCGATGGTCAGCTGGTAAAGCGACAGATGATCCGCCGCCAGATCCAGCGCGCGGGTGAGTTCTTCGCGCCAGTCGTCCAGCGACTGGTCAGGGCGGGCATAGATCAGATCGAATGAAAGACGCGGGAAGGTCTGGCGGGCCGTCTCGATCGCCCTGAGGGCCGTTTCCACGTCATGCAAACGACCAAGCAGCTTCAGGTCGCGATCATGCAGCGACTGAACCCCCAGAGACACCCGATTGACTCCGGCAGCCCGGTAGCCGCGAAAGCGCTCGGCTTCGACACTCGACGGATTTGCCTCCAGCGAGATTTCAGCCTGATCGTCAATGCTCCACAGGGATGAAATCCGGTCCAGAATGCGTTCCACTGTTTGTGGCTTCATGAGCGACGGTGTGCCGCCGCCAAAGAAGATCGATTGGACCCTGTTGCCTTTGGTCTGTTCGGCAAAATGAGCCAGCTCGACCTCGAAGGCCGCCGCATAGCGCTCCTGATCGATCGCCTGATGGCGGACATGGGAATTGAAATCGCAATAGGGGCACTTGGCCGCGCAAAACGGCCAGTGGACGTAGATCCCGAACCCGCCTTCCGGCGATGCCTTGCCCCCGGCTGCCATCATCCCTCCAGACAGGCGCGTGCGAACATCTGGAAAGCGCGGGCGCGGTGGGACAGGGCAGGTTCGGTCCGAGACCAGCCGTGCTTTTCCTCACTCGTCATTTCGCCAAATGTCCGCTCATGTCCATCGGGGCGGAAAATCGGATCGTAGCCGAAGCCCTTTTCCCCGCACGGTGGCCAGACAACCTCGCCTTCCACCTCGCCGCGGAACTGCTCCAGATGACCATCCGGCCACACCAGAGCCAGGACCGCCACAAAAGAACCGCGCCGCTGGTCGGCCGAAACAGCGCCCTTTTCCTGCAGTTTTTCCTCGACGTTCCGCATCGCCATGGCAAAGTCCTTGTCCGGACCTGCCCAGCGCGCAGAATAGATGCCGGGGTCGCCTCCAAGGGCTGCTACGCAAAATCCGCTGTCATCGGCAAGGGACGGCAGACCCGAAGCTTCGGCCGCTGCACGCGCCTTCAGCTCGGCATTGGCCTCGAATGTCGTGCCGGTTTCTTCCGGTTCGGGCAAATCGAGATCGCCTGCGGAAACGACATCGAAGCCGAAAGGCGCAAGAAGCTCGTTGATCTCGCGGATCTTGCCCTTGTTGTGGCTGGCAACGACAAGGCGCCCCGGTTCAAGTTTGCGATGGCTCATCTGCGTTTTTGTCCCTGTCTGCCTCAGAGGATCGACATTTTCTGAAGATCGACGAGACGACCAATGCCCTGTTTGGCAAGAGCCATCAGTTGCGCAAACTCTTCTTCGGAGAACGGCGCCCCTTCGGCTGTTCCCTGAATTTCGACGATACCGCCCGACCCGGTCATGACAAAATTCGCGTCAGTCTCTGCGGTGCTGTCTTCTGCATAGTCGAGGTCGAGAACAGGGGTACCCTCATGGATACCACAGGAAATTGCCGCGATATGATCCTTGAGGACCGGCTTTTTCACCATGTCGCGCGCCTTCATCCACTCGATGCAGTCTCGAAGGGCTACCCAAGCGCCGGTGATTGCAGCCGTACGCGTTCCGCCATCAGCCTGAATGACATCACAGTCAACGGTGATCTGGCACTCGCCCAGCGCTTCCAGATCGACAACAGCGCGCAGGGAGCGACCGATGAGGCGCTGGATTTCCTGGGTCCGGCCCGACTGCTTTCCGGCACTGGCCTCACGGCGCATGCGGTCTCCGGTCGCGCGCGGCAGCATGCCATATTCGGCTGTGACCCAGCCGCGCTGCTGGCCGCGCAACCACGGCGGAACCCGCTCTTCAAGGCTGGCTGTGCACAGGACATGCGTGTCGCCGAACTTGACCAGGCAGGAGCCTTCTGCATGCTTTGATACATTGCGCTCCAGAGTTACGGCGCGGAGTTCGTCATTGGCGCGTTTGGAAGGACGCATATTTTGGTTCCCGATGTTGAGCTGGTCCGGAATAAGGCGCAAAATCGCCAACGTGTGGACTGCGTTGTAGCCTTGCCAGAGGTCCAACGTAAAGCGCCGCTTGCACATGGGGATGAAATTGTCCCTATATCTTGGGCATGTTCGTTGAACCGACGGAGTTTCCAAAGGTGAGCCTTGTAGACCTCGACAAGAGATCGCGGGAAATTTTCAGATCCATTGTGGAAAGCTACCTGACAACGGGGGAGCCCGTGGGATCGCGAAACGTGTCCCGCAGTCTCGGTGTTTCATTGTCTCCCGCATCGGTCCGAAACGTGATGGCTGATCTGGAGCATATGGGGCTCCTGCATTCTCCCCACACCAGTGCCGGGCGGTTGCCAACAGAAATCGGACTCCGCTTCTTCATCGATTCGCTTCTGGAGATCGGGGATCTTTCACAGGACGAAAGGCGGCAGATCGAACTGCAGGTACATGCCTCCACGCGCGCAAATTCCGTCGAACAGGTGCTGACCGAAGCCAGCCAGATGCTGTCCGGCCTGTCTGCCGGCGCAGGTGTTGTTCTGACGCACAAGTCGGACATGCGCCTCAAACACATTGAATTCGTCCGCATTGAACCGCTGCGGGCGCTGGCCATTCTTGTCGGTGAGGATGGCAGCGTGGAAAACCGGGTGGTCGACCTTCCTGCCGGATTGCCCTCGTCGGCTCTGGTTGAGGCGGGAAACTATCTGAATGCCCATCTTAAGGGTCGAACGATACCTGAAGTGCGGGCGGAGCTGGAAAAGGTGAAGGCCGCTGGCGAAGCGGAACTGGACCAGCTCAGCCGAAAAGTGATCGATGCCGGCCTTGCGGTCTGGAGTGGAAACAATAGCGAAGAGGCCGGAACCCTCATCGTGCGCGGTCAGTCCAACCTTTTGACGGATGTCGGCGCGGTTGAGGATCTGGAACGCATTCGCCTTCTCTTTGATGACCTTGAGAACAAGCGCGATCTCATCCAGCTGCTTGGCCTTGCCGAAAAGGGCGACGGAGTTCGGATTTTCATCGGATCGGAAAACAACCTGTTTTCCCTGTCCGGTTCCTCGCTGGTTGTCTCGCCTTATCGGGACCGGGATCAGCGCATCATCGGCGTTCTGGGCGTGATTGGACCAACCCGGCTCAACTATGCCCGCGTTATTCCCATGGTGGATTATACAGCGCGCATGGTCAGCAAGATCCTCGGGTGATAAGAGAGCTGACAGACCAACACGACCAACGGAATACAGATGCTGTCACCTGCCGAACTGGAACGCTATGCCCGCCATATCATCATGCAGGATATCGGCGGGGCTGGTCAGCAAAAGCTGAAACAGGCCCGTGTTCTTGTTGTGGGGGCAGGTGGCCTGGGTGCGCCAGTGTTGCAGTACCTTGCCGCTGCCGGTGTCGGAACACTTGGAATTGTCGACGACGACACCGTGTCGTTGTCGAACCTGCAGCGGCAGGTGATCCATGGCACGGATCAGCTGAGCGAACCCAAGGTGGCCAGTGCCGCGGAAGCAATTGCCCGGCTCAATCCGAATGTTCACGTCGAGCCACACCCGACCCGCATCGCCGGGCATAACGCCATGGCCCTTGTTTCCAATTATGACCTGGTGGTCGACGGGTCGGACAATTTCGACACGCGCTATCTTTTGTCTGATGCCTGCTTCTTTGCCAAGAAACCTTTGGTGACCGCGGCCGTTGGTCAATTCGATGGCTCGATCACCACCTTGCGCCCCTTCGAAAACCGCGAGGACGGCACGCCCAATCCGACCTACAGATGCCTGTTTCCGCAAAAGCCCAAGGCAGGTCTGCTTCCAACCTGTGCCGAAGCGGGTGTCCTCGGCGCCCTGACAGGCATCATCGGAACAATGCAGGCCATGGAAGTCATCAAGGAGATCGTCGGCTTCGGCGACCGCCTGACAGGGCGACTGATCCTTTTTGACGCAAAGAGCTTTCGGATGGAGATAATCCGCTACAAACACTCTGCCAAAAATCCCCTGTCCGGGGACGAGCCACGATCCTGGCCTCAGATGCTGGAATTACAATAGCTCGCCACGTCTCGTTTCAGCGAACCATTGATACCTGAACCCGACCTCATTTCGGCAACCCTTGCCGCGTCAATGCATCGTAGATAACCCAAAGTATATGTCGGCAGCCTGATCGACCCTTACCCTATTGAAATTTTTGCTGATTTCCTCCGTTTTTCTGACTATCAGATAGCACCTAATGCGTGAAATCCCATACGTCATATTACCAATTTTTCTATCTGTGATTGTTTTATTAACTCCTCATATACTTTTGAGTGTTGATGTATTCACATAACAAATAATATAAAAAGTATAAATATAAAAACTATTAAAACTATAAATCTTGATGGTTTGACGTATTTATACTTCAAAACTGTAAAATTGAAGAGAATAGCCAAATAATATTGGCGATTTTCTTTTCGTTTGGAAAATTTTCCTTAGCCGCTGAACACAGCGGCAAGTACTTCTGGAGATTGCCATGTGGAACCGAATGTCTGTTCGCGCGAAAATTCCGACCGCCATTCTTGGCTGCGTCTTTCTGGTCGGCATCGGTATCGGCACGAGCAGCTACCTGACCGCATCAAATGAAATCACCCGTATGACGGAGGAACGGCTGAATGCGGCCTCCCAGAACCGCTCCCGCGAGTTGGGTGACTATCTGAATTCAATCGAGAAAGATCTTGCGTTCGTCTCCGAACTGCCTTCCACCGTGGCAGCACTGGAGGCGTTCAATGCCGCTTTTTCCACCCTTGGGTCAGATGCAACGAACGCACTCAAAACAGCCTATATCCGAAACAATCCGAACCCCTTGGGAGAAAAGCACAAGCTCGACTTTGCCCAGACAGGTTCTGGCTATGATCTGGTGCACAAGGCACACCACCCGCGGTTCCGCAAATTGCTGAGTGATCAGGGCTACTATGACATCTTCCTGTTCAACGCCAACGGGGATCTCGTTTACACGGTGTTCAAGGAAGAAGACTTTGCCACCAATTTTTCCGCAGACGGTCAATGGGCTGCAACTGACCTTGGAAAGGCTTACAGGGCGGCTCGCGACGGCCAACCGGGAGCCGTGCATTTCTTCGATTTCAAGCCCTACGCACCAAGCCATGATGTTCCGGCAAGCTTCATCTCAACGCCCGTCATGGACAATGGCACGCTTGCAGGTGTTCTCGTTTATCAAATGCCCATCGACAATCTGAATGCGGTCATGGCGCGCAAAACAGGACTTGGTGAAACCGGCGAAACACTGATCCTTGGTGACGACGGTTTCCTGCGCAACGACTCCGCCCATACAGAGCAAAACGATATCCTCGTTGCCAGCCTGCCGCGCGAGACGATGATTCAGGCCGTTTCTTCGGGAACCCATCTTTTCCAGATGGAGACCTGGCGCGACATGCAGATGGTTGGGGTTGCCAGTCAACTGGAGTTCGGCGGAACCCACTGGACGCTGCTGACACTGCAGAGCGCGGATGAAGCCTATTCCGCCCTGCAAAGCCTGCGCCTGACCATGATCGGCTCCGCGGCCGCCTTCCTGTTGATTGCATCCGTATTCGGCTGGTTGCTCGCCCGCTCGCTGACAAATCCACTCGGCGTTCTGGTCAAGAACATCAAGGCTCTGGTGGACGGCAAGCTCGATATCGAAATCAGCGACATCAAGCGGCAAGATGAAATTGGTGACATGGAACAGGCGTTGAAGGTGTTCCGCGAAAACGCCATCGCCCGCGCGAGCATGGAGGCCCAATCCGCAGATCGGGCGACACGGGCAATCGAGACCCGTCGTCAGATGAATGACGTTGTGGCGACATTCCGCAGACAGGTACAGGCCATTCAGGAACAGCTAAACACCCAAACCAGCGAGATGTCACATATCGCGAGCCAGATGGTGCAGATCACCCAGGTCGCGACAGGGGCCAGCGAAAGCGCCATCAAGGCGAGCGAGACCTCCGACCACAGTGTGCAGGCCTCCGCTTCGGCTGCCGAGGAACTGCGGGTTTCAATCGAGGAAATCAGCCGTCACGCAGATCAGGCCCTGAAGATCTCCGGGGAAGCGTCAAATGTCGCCGATCGGACCAACGCAGATGTGACCGCCTTGACCAATGCTGCGGACAAGATCGGAGAAGTGATCAACATGATCCGCGAGATTGCCGAGCAGACCAATCTTCTCGCTCTCAATGCAACCATTGAGGCGGCCCGCGCCGGAGATGCCGGCAAGGGATTTGCCGTGGTTGCTGCGGAGGTGAAGGAGCTTTCAAACCAGACCGCGCATGCGACCAACGAAATCTCGTCGCAGGTGGCGGAAGTCCAGACCTCGACCGCACAGGCAGTGGAGGCCATTCGCCTGATCAGTGAGCATATCGGCTCTGTTCGTCAGGTCACCTCGTCGATCGCGGCAGCTGTCGAGGAGCAGGGGGCTGCAACCGGGGAAATCAGCCGCGCCATGATCATTGCAGCAGAAGGAAGTTCCAACGCGTCGGACAGCGTCAACCAGCTGAGATCAAACATCAAGCAAACGCAGGAAAATTCGCAGACGGTCCAGAATGCCTCGACAACTCTCGCCCAGGTCGGAGCGGAGCTGACGGCAGCGGTCGAGAGTTTCCTGTCGGCAGATGTCTGGCAACAGGGTGACGACCAAAATCAGGATGGCGGACCAAGACTGGCTGCCTGAGGCCGGAAAGGGCGGCGCCACAACGGTGCCGCCTTTTTTCCCTGCCGGTGTCTCGAACCCGTCCCGTCTTATCTCAGACTGGCTTGACCGAGGGTAACCGAATACTGTTTGCACCAGATCAGCACGTGGGACGCGCCCTTGTAACCCTTGGGTTTTTTGATGCTGAAGGACTGGGCACCACTATTTTTCTTCAGCAGGCTGAACAGCGCGATTGGCCTGCGGGTTCCGTTGGCGAGTGCAACGTATGGGTCAGGTGCACCGTCAAAAGAGAAGTCCTTGCCCAATGTCACGGTAATCGTGTCGCCGGTTTCCTTCACGACTACGCTGCCTGAAGTAACGTGGCGATTTACTCCCTTGAAGGATCCGCGCACTGTTTGTGATGACGCCGAACGTGCCTTTTCGCTCGCGCCGGGCCGGACCCATTCGGCAAGGGCTGGTTGAACTGCAAGCGCTGCAATCAGTGTCAGGAAAAGGAATAGCTTTTTCACACGAGTGTCCTCCGTAAGTTACGCATGGACACTTGCAGTCGCTTTCGATCCGAAACAAGTCTGTCTCCGCTTTGGTGCGGACACATTTTTTGACGGGTTCGTGATCGGAAACAAGAAAGGGCCGCAAACGAGTGGTTTGCAGCCCTTCTGTACGAATAGCCGGAAAGCTTAGTTCGGCTTCTGCTCTGCGGCGGCTGCCTGCTGCGCCATGTTCTGGCGATAGAGCTGAGCGAAATCGATCGGATCGAGCAGCAGCGGCGGGAACCCACCATTGCGCGTTGCTTCCGCGAGAATGTTGCGGGCGAACGGGAAGATCATCCGCGGGCATTCGATCATGACGAACGGATGCATGTGCTCGTTCGGCACGCCAGTGATGCGGAAGAGGCCAGCATAAACCAGCTCCACATTGAACATCACCATGTCCGGGCGCTGGGCCTTTGCATTCAGCGTCAGAGTAACCTCGAACTGGCCTTCTCCGAGCTGCTGGGCACCGACATTGACGTTGATATCCAGCTTCGGCTGCTCACCCTGTTGCAGGGAGCGCGGAGCGTTCGGGTTTTCAAAAGACAGATCCTTGATGTACTGGCCAAGGATGTGCATTCCCGGTGCTGCGGTTTCGCCGCCTGCCTGCGCCGTTGCGCCACTGTCATTCGTGTCAGTCATCGTGTCCCATTTCGTTTCGCGGTCCCATGTCGGGCGATCGGGCTTGTTTCGAGCGCCCCAAGTCGGCGGCCCGCTGACACCGCACAACCTGATGTGACGAGGTGGCTAGCATTAAGTGGCAACTTGTACAAGACAATCTGCCTTGCCAGCGGTTTCATAGGGGTCCAAAACTACCGATATGTTGCAAAGAACACTGCCAAATGCCTATCTCGCCAGTCGCCGGTTGAAACTGGACACGCTGGTCCGCCTGCGCTGGCTTGCCGTTGCCGGCCAGACCTCCGCCCTGCTTGTCGTCAATATCGGGCTGGGGTATCCGCTTCCCGTCGGGCTGACATTTTCGCTCGTCGCCCTTTCTGCCTGGCTGAATGTCATCCTGAAAATACGCTATCCGTCGGCTCTGCGCCTGTCGGAGAGAGCGGCCTCGCTGCAGCTGGCCTATGACATCATCCAGATGAGCGGACTGCTGTTTCTCACCGGCGGCCTTGGCAACCCCTTTGCGTTTCTGCTTTTGGCACCTGTCATGGTTTCGGCGACCGCTCTGTCTGCGCAAAAGACGGTCGCTTTGGGGATATTGGCAACAATATCCGCCAGCTTTCTGGCCATGTACCATTTGCCACTCCCATGGCCAGAAGGCACGGAATACCACCTCCATCCGGTCTATTCCGTTGGCGTCTGGATCGCGCTGGTGTCCTCGCTCGGCTTCATGGCGGCCTATGCCTTCCGGGTTGCCGAAGAAGGCAGACAGCTCGCCGATGCCCTGGCGGCGACCGAACTGGTGCTTGCCCGTGAGCAGCACCTCAATGCGCTTGACGGCCTCGCTACGGCCGCAGCGCATGAACTGGGAACTCCCCTTGCCACCATCTATCTGGCGGCCAAGGAACTGACCGACGAGTTCGAGCAGGATGACCCACGCGGTGAAGATGTTGCCCTCATTTACTCGCAGGCCGAACGCTGCCGAAGCATTCTCAGGCAATTGACTTCCCTTTCCAGCGATCAGGACCACACCTATCAGCGCATGCCCGTTTCGCAGTTGATCGAGGAAGTCATCGATCCCCATCGCGGTCCGGACGTGACAATTGCCGTCCATACATCCGGGGACGGTCCGGAACCCGTGGGCTCGCGGAACACGGCCATTCGATACGGACTTGGCAACATCGTTGAAAACGCGGCCGACTTTGCCCGCGAAACAGTCACCGTCAGCGCAGTTTGGGATGAAAAGAACGTTGCCATTTCGATCATGGACGATGGACCAGGCTTTTCCCCGGAGGTGCTGGCCAAGATTGGAGACCCCTATATTTCCAACCGGGGCGGCAAACAGTCGCAAAGCCATTCCGGGGGCCTCGGCCTGGGGTTCTTCATTGCCAAGACCCTTCTGGAACGGACCGGAGCCAAGGTTTCCCTGCAGAACCGCCCAAGCCCCGAAAGAGGGGCTCATGTGCGGGTCACATGGCCGCGCTCGGCAATAGAAAGGGGCAACATGGTGGACGAAACGGACGATCCCGCCATATAAGGTAAGCAGAACCACTCAGATTGCGGTCAATTTGCCAGCACAAGTGTCGGCAATGTCCGCGTCCGACACGTAAATCGGAACAAATGCATGACTGATGCGACCGCCGCTCTTGGTGAATTTGAAGACAAGAGCCTTTTGATTGTTGACGATGACAAACCGTTTCAACAAAGACTCGCGCGCGCCATGGAAAAACGTGGTTTTACGGTCGATACCGCTGATGGTGTTCGTGAGGCTGTCGCCAAACTTTCCAGCACATCGCCGGCCTTCGCTGTCGTGGACATGCGCCTTGAGGACGGGAACGGTCTGGATGTCATCGACACGATCCGCCAGAGGCGCCCCGAATGCCGGGCCGTCATCCTGACCGGATACGGCAACATCGCCACGGCCGTGACCGCAGTCAAACTCGGCGCAGTCGATTACCTGTCCAAACCGGCAGACCCTGACGACATCATTGCCGCGCTGGCCCGCAAGCCGGAAGACAAGGCTCCACCGCCGGAAAATCCGATGTCCGCGGACCGGGTGAGATGGGAGCACATCCAGCGGGTTTTCGAACTGTGCGACCGAAATGTTTCGGAAACGGCAAGACGCCTCAACATGCATCGTCGAACCCTGCAACGAATTCTGGCTAAAAGAGCCCCACGTTAACCTCCGGTCTTGCCCTTTCTTTGCCATCATGCGCATTTACTGCGTCAAATCACGTATAGGGCAACGTCGGGAGCAGGTTCAGTATGTCAGGCAATAAAGGGGTCGCGACGTCGGCATGGCGTCTCTTGATGGTCGCACCCTTGACACTTGCAGCGCTTTCTCCGGCAACCCCTTCCCTTGCCCAGACACCGCCGGAAACCATACGGATCAACGTCCTTCCCGCCTCGCCGAGCATCCGTTCGGTTCTGATCGACAAGAAGTATCGACCGATCATCAACCGCGACAAGGACGGCGTGATCATCGATACGCTCGGCAGCAGCGGAACCACCCCGCCTTGCGACGTCAAACTTGAAGTCACGCTTGAAAACAGCCGCGTTCTGCATCGTGACGCCCATCTTTGCAGCGGTGACACGCTCGTGGTGGATGTCGAACTGGATGGCAAGCCGGGCCAGGCCCGTGTCATTCAGGGAACGGGCGGAACCGTACCCTCGACAAAAGCACCCGCGACTCAGAAAACCCAAACAGTTACAAGCACCCCGACCACGCCCTCAAAGTCAACTGAAGCCCAGCAAAAGTCCGGGCTGGAGGCGGTCTCCCCCTCCACGGACTCGCCCTTGAAGCCGCTGGAACCGGTCAACACCCCGATCGATGCTCCGGCCACCACGACAACAGCTGCCCTTGACCCTCAAGCAGCTCAGCCAGCTGGGGTCATTTCCGGATTTTTGGGTACGACACCGAGCGATGCCCGAACATGGAAGGTTGAGACGGGATCAGCGCCGGGTGCCCCATCCACTCTCGTTCACGAAGGTGGCGGTGCAAATGATGCTGACTTTCTTGCCCGCTGTGACACACAGAGCGGCGTTGCGACCATAACGTTGAGACGAACGTCCGCTGCCATCTCTGCAGGTCTTTCCCATCCGGTGCGCATTGGGACGGATACTTTTTCCGCGACCCATTATGCCATCGGCTCTTCGGCGAATAATTTTCAGAACGCCTCCTTCCCGGAAGTCGAACTGCCGATGACAGACCCGCTCTGGCAGGGGCTGATCAAGGATTCAGTCGTCAATGTTGCCGTTGATGGTCTTCCGCCCTATTCGATTTCCCTGAAGGGCAGCGCTTCACCGGTCCGCCTGTTCGTAGCTGCCTGCTCCGAAGCACAGGTCATCGTTGGCGAAGAACAAAATGGTGTTGGCGGGGCCGACGGCTCGACATTGAGCGATCGCTCCTGTTCAGAAGTTGGCAGAGTGGTTTCGGCACAAGCCGACAGACCCGGCCAGATTATCTTCCGCAACAGCTCCAACAGCGCCATCGAAGTTCATTGGGTAGATTATTACGGCGGTGAGCGGCCCTATGCCCGCCTGGAACCGGGTCAGATCCTCGAGCAACAGACCTACGTGTCCCACGCCTGGATCGTTCGCGGCGCAGGTGGGCAGTGCCGGGGTATCTATGTCAGCAACACGCCGTATCGCGAAGTGGTGATACAAGATGGCGGCGGTGCCTCTACCAACAATGACTGGATCGCAACCGGCAACCCGCTGCCACCGGCAGATGTCGGCCCTCAGGGCGGCCAGACCTTCTCGGCGGCCCGCACGGTTGCAGACTATCTTTGCACCGCAGGAGTGGACCTCAACGTCGTTTATGCCGATGACGGCAGCTCGGCGACCATTGCCGAAATGGGCTACGGGGTCGTGACACTTCGAAATCTCGGTGCCGCTGGCGGTTTCAATTACAGCGGTGACGGGCACAGTCTGAAGGGCCAGGTCAACAATCTGACCTGGTCGCGCCCCGGACTGCGCGAGGTATTTTGCGCCCGCCGCTAAATCCTGCCGCAGCCGTCAATTTTCACGGTGCCTGATCGCTGGCAATGACTTTGCCGACCGTTGCCCGTTTGCGGGTGAGGCGTTCCGACAATGGCTTACCGTTGAATTTCTCGCTGCAATATTGAGACTCAATACAACTGAGATATACTTGCACTGACATATATTACCATCAGCACAATAAATTCATTGCTGTTTTTCTCTTTTATTTACTTGGCTCGAAATATCAAAGTTTAATACTGACGTAACTGATATAGGCATAATCAGCCCTCTGATCACCTTCTGGGGGCAAATGATGACCTATAAGAACTGGCCTTTATCGTGGAAGATATGCCTTCCCATCGCGACTATACTTATTTTTACGGTTGCTCTTTCTTTCGTAAGCCTGAACAAGTTGCATGTTTCCATGCATGGAGAGCGGTTGAATCAGATCAAGCATGTTTCAGACAGTGCAAAATCGATCGCCGAGCATTTCCACGCCTTGGAGAAGGCCGGTAAACTGACGACGGACGCAGCCAAAAAAGCTGCGCTCGAGGCGATAGGGGCCATCCGATATGAAGACGGGAACTATGTTTATGTTCTCGATTATGACGGTACTGTCATTGCGCATGCCAAGGCTGAGATCGTAGGCAAATCCCTGCTGGGCGCGAAAGATCCTAATGGCGTGGAGTCCATCAAGGCCCTGGTGGAGAAAGCCCGCACCAACAGTGAAACGGCAATCGAATATATGTGGCCGCGCGCAGGGGACAGTGCACCGGTAGAAAAACACGGCTGGGGCAGTAACTTTGCTCCTTGGGGGTGGGTGATCGGTACCGGGGTCTATGTCGATGATATCCACGAAGCCTATATGGAAGAGGCGTATATTCTGCTTCTTCTCACCGTCCTTGGCACGGCTGCCGCGCTGACCGTTGCCTTTTTTGCAGTCCGCAGCACGGTGTCTCCGCTACGTTCCTTTGCATCAAACATGGATTCCCTTGCGAACGGGGATCTGGACATTCATCTGCCCGAAGACGATCGCCACGACGAAATCGGAAAAATGGCCACGGCCATGAAGGTGTTTCTTGCCAACGAGGTGAAACGCCGCGAATTGGAAAGCCAGCAGCAGGCGCATCACGAGAGCGACCTCATGAAGGCGAACCATATCCGTCAACTGGGTGCCGATTTTGATCTCCAGATCGTCAACCTGGTCTCCGAGTTCGAGGCGTCCGTTGCAGCGCTTCGTCAGGCCTCCAGTGAAATGGCACGGGGCGCGGAGAATACAAACGCCGAAAGCAACATGGTTGCCGATGCTTCCCTGCAGGCTTCCGGCAATGTGGACACGGTGGCAGCCGCTGCCGAGGAACTGTCGTCTTCCGTCAACGAGATTGGCCGACAGGTCCAGTCGTCCAGCGAAATCGCTGCCCAGGCGACGGACGAAGCACGTTCCACCAGCGAACGCATGGCGAGCCTGTCACAGGCTGCAGAACGCATCGGGGAAGTGGTCACGTTGATCCAGACGATTGCCGAACAGACCAATCTTCTGGCGCTCAACGCCACCATTGAAGCAGCGCGAGCCGGGGAAGCAGGCAAGGGTTTTGCGGTCGTCGCTGCGGAAGTGAAGGAGCTTGCGACCCAAACGTCAAAGGCAACGGAAGAGATTTCAAGCCAGATCACTGCGATCCAGAGCGAAACCCGTGACACGGTTCAGGCTATTTCCTCGGTGGAAGCGATCGTCGACCAGATGAACGAGATCGCCCGTTCCATCGCCAATTCGGTCGAGGAGCAAAAGCAGGCCACTCACGAGATCGCCCAGAATGCGACCCTTGCCTCGCAGGGAACCGGGCAGGTGACATCGCGCATCAAGTCGGTATCCACCTGTACGGAGGAAACCCAGCGCTCTGCGCGTGATCTCAACGATTCTGCGCAGCATCTGCAGGAGATCGTGGACACGCTGAAGGCGCAGGTTCATCACTTCAGCGATGAAATCCGGGCAACATCGGCCGCTTGATCAGCAAGCACAAAAAGGCCAGCGACCAGTAGGCTTCGATCGGCTGAAAGGTCGCTGGCCTCAACCTTTCTAGAGCACGTCTCGCATTCACTGAATCACTCGACGTGCTCTAAATATTTGATTTGGCGCATTTCCTGACGGCGAACCGGTATCCACTTCGCCTGGAAATGCTCTAGATTTTCCGGAGAGCCACCTTCGAAATTTTGTGGCTCTTGTCCTTTGTCAGGATCAGATCCGCCCGCGGACGCGTCGGGAAAATGTTTTCGCGCAAATTCACCAGGTTGATATCCCGCCAGATACGCAGCGCGGTTTCCAGCGCTTCTTCGTCATTGATGCGCGAATAGCGGTGGAAGTAGGAGCTCGGATCCCGGAATGCTGTCTCGCGCAGGCGCATGAAGCGCTCCACATACCAGTCTTCCAGAAGCTGCTCGTCTGCATCGATATAGACGGAGAAGTCGAAGAAGTCAGAGACAAACGGGACCGCGCGCCCATCCTTGGGCAGCTCCCGCGTCTGCAGGACATTCAAGCCTTCCACGATCAGGATGTCGGGCTTGTCGACCGTCACCGAATGGCCGGGCATCACATCATAGTAGAAGTGGGAATAGACCGGGGCGCGAACGTTCCGTTTGCCGGCCTTGATGTCGGACAGGAACTTCAACAGGCTCGGCCTGTCAAAGCTTTCCGGAAAGCCCTTCTTTCCCATGAGGCCTTCACGCTCCAGCACCGCGTTGGGGTGCAAGAACCCGTCGGTGGTCACAAGATCAACCTTGGGGCTGGCTGGCCAGCGGGCCAAGAGTTCTCTCAACACGCGCGATGTGGTCGACTTCCCGACGGAAACCGAACCTGCAACCCCGATGATAAACGGGATTTTACTGTCCCTGGTGCCGAGGAATTGCTGGGTCGCGGTATGCAGTCCGAAGGTGGATTCGGCATAAAAAGCCAGAAGCCGGGAGAGCGGCAGATAGATCTTTTCCACCTGCTCGATGGACATCGGGTCATTGAGCCCCTGCAGTTGCGTGACCTCTGCCTCGGTCAGCGTCATCGGCGTGTCCGCCCTCAGGCGCGCCCATTGCTTCTCGTCGAAGACCCGATAGGGCGACAGGTCCATTTCCTGTTTCACAAGGACTTTTTGATCCATGGCAGCGTCAACCCCGTCGCCCCAATCGCCTGCGCCGCCTAGTTGGCCGGACGCTGCGCCTTTTCTTCCAAACCGGTCTGTGCTGTCCGGCGTTCAAGTTCGCTCATGACGTCGCTCAAGGGCACACCGGATGCCTTCAGGACAACAAGCAGATGATACAGGACATCGGCCGCTTCACCGGTCAGGTCTTGCTTGTCACCCTGAACCGCCGCAATCGCTGCCTCGACGGCCTCCTCACCCAGTTTCTGCGCGCATTTGGCAACGCCCTTGCCCATCAATTTGCGGGTATAGGACTTTTCGTCATCGCTTTCCGCGCGCCGGGCGATAATGGCGTCGAGATCCGACAGTGTGAAGATCGTCATTGGTCGAGTACGCCCTGTTGGACAGCCGGATCAGGGATCCAGACGGACTTCAAGGCCCGCTTGCTGCATGTGTTTCTTGGTTTCCTGAATGGAATATTCGCCAAAGTGGAAGATCGACGCTGCAAGCACCGCGGTCGCGTGGCCGTCGCGGATGCCTTCCACCATATGGTCCAGCGTGCCGACACCGCCCGAAGCGATGACCGGAACGGTGACCGCATCGGCGATGGCGCGGGTGAGCGCGAGATTGTAGCCCGACTTCGTGCCGTCCCGGTCCATGGAGGTCACCAGAAGCTCGCCGGCGCCAAGCTCCACCACCTTTTTTGCAAACTCGATGGCATCAATACCGGTGGCGTTGCGTCCACCGTGGGTGAAGATCTCGAACTTGTCCGGCTCTCCCGGCGCATTCACCTGCTTGGCGTCAATGGAGACAACAATGCACTGGGAGCCGAATTTTTCCGCGGCGTCGCGCACGAAATCCGGATTGTTCACGGCAGCCGTGTTGATCGAAACCTTGTCTGCACCCGAGAGGAGCAGCTTGCGGATGTCCTCGACACTTCGCACACCGCCGCCAACGGTCACTGGCATGAAGCAGGCCTCTGCCGTGCGCCGCACTACGTCATAGATCGTGTCGCGGCCTTCATGGCTTGCCGTGATATCGAGAAAGCAAAGTTCGTCTGCACCTGCCGCGTCATAGGCCTTGGCGGCCTCGACCGGGTCTCCGGCATCCACCAGATCGACGAAATTGACGCCCTTGACCACACGGCCATCCTTGACGTCCAGGCAGGGAATGATACGCGCCTTCAAGGTCATGATGCAGCCTTTCGTGCAGCCAGGATCAGGTCCATGGCTTCGGCAGGGTCCAGACGCCCATCATAAAGCGCCCGACCGGAAATGGCACCTTCCAGAATGGCGCAATCAGGCTCCAGAAGGCGCTTGATGTCGTCGATCGACGCCAAGCCACCAGATGCAATGACCGGAATGGCAACCGAATTGGCAAGTTCCAGCGTGGAGGGGATATTGAGACCCTTCAGCACGCCGTCTCTGTCGATGTCGGTGTAGATGATCGCCGAAACGCCAGCGTCCTCGAACTTCTTCGCCAAATCGATGGCGGTCAGTTCCGAGGTCTCAGCCCAGCCTTCAACGGCGACATAACCGCCCTTTGCATCGATGCCGACCGCGACCTTGCCCGGAAAGGCACGGCAGGCTTCCTTCACGAGGTTCGGGTCGCGAACCGCCACCGTTCCAAGGATCACACGGGAGATCCCCTTGTCGAGCCAGTTCTCGATATGCTGGAGCGTCCGAATACCGCCGCCCAGCTGAACCGGGTTCTTCGTCGACGCCAGAATGGCCTCCACGGCCGCGCCATTGACGCTTTCGCCCGCAAAGGCGCCGTTCAGGTCAACCACATGCAGCCATTCGAATCCCTGATCCTCGAAGGCCTTTGCCTGCGCGCCAGGATCGTCGTTGAAGACCGTGGCCTGCTCCATGTCGCCTAGCTTGAGGCGAACGCACTGGCCGTCCTTGAGATCAATTGCCGGAAAAAGGATCATTGTCTTGCTTTTCTTCTCAAGGGGTCCAGTCAAGGAAATTGGCGATCAGGGCCAGACCCAGATGCTGGCTCTTTTCCGGGTGGAACTGGGTGCCGACCATGTTGTCCTTTGCAACCATGGCCGTGAATGTCCCGCCATAATCAAAGCTTGCGAGGCGATCGGCATCCTTCGTGGTCGCAAAGTGATAGGAGTGGACGAAATAGGCGTGCAGTCCGTTGGCGCCGGTTTCAATCCCCTTCAGGACCGGGTGCGCCGGATTGGACACGTTGATCGTGTTCCAGCCCATATGCGGGATCTTGAGCGAGGGGTCTGACAGCTTCATGGCTGTCACATCGCCCTCAATCCAGCCAAGGCCTTCACTCGTCTCAAACTCCAGACCGCGTTCAGCCATCAGCTGCATGCCGACGCAAATGCCCATGAACGGGCGTGCCTTGCTATGCACGGCTTCCTCAAGTGCTTCCGCCATGCCCTCAACGGCCCAGAGGCCGCGCTTGCAGTCCGCGAAGGCACCGACGCCGGGCAACACGATCCTGTCCGCCTTCAGAACCTGATCCGGATCGGACGTGACGAGAATGTCAGGCGACGTTGCGTGGGCACGGGCCGCACGTTCAAACGCCTTTGCGGCCGAGCGCAGGTTGCCCGACCCGTAGTCAATGATTGTGATTGTCATCTATGCGTCTCCGGCCTCAGGGTCAGGCCGATAACCTGTTCTGTTCCCACGCGGGGAATGATCGGATTGGATTTCGGTTTTGCCGAGGGGCCATCACTGGTCGCTGCAGGAGCAGGCAAGGCTCCGGAAAAGGCAAGACGCAAGATGCGCGCTTCGGCTTCCTCTGCATTGGCTGCAACGACATGACCGATCACGGTCCAGCCCTTGCGTTCCAAAGACCAGCGGCGCAGGTTCTGAGCTTCAAAGCCTATTGCTACGGAAATGACCAGAGTCATGATGGTTGGGGCAACGCCGCCGATCTGGATGGCCAAAAGCTCAAGGCCGACTGTCACCGCCAGATAACCAAGCACGAACAGCCACATGCGATGATAGGCAAACCACAGGAGCGAAAACGCAAAAGCCCAGAAGCTGAACTGGTCCGGCACCAGAACGAGCCGGTCCGCATCGGCTTCTGTCCGGATGCGGCCACCGGCTTCAGGTGGTGCCAAGGCTATGTAAGTCGTCATCGCACTAGCCGCCCAGCTGGCCCTTGGTCGTCGGAATCCGGTCTGCCTGTCGCGGATCAATCTCCACGGCCTTGCGCAATGTGCGGGCAACGGCCTTGAAACAGGTTTCCGCGATATGGTGACAGTTTGACCCATAGAGGTTGGCAATGTGAAGGGTAATTCCGGCATTCATCGCAAAGGCGCGGAAAAACTCCTCGAACAATTCGGTGTCGAACTCACCGACCTTGTCGCGGTCGAATGTCACGTCCCAGACGAGGAACGGCCGCCCGGACACATCCAGAGCGCAGCGCGTCAGCGCCTCGTCCATCGCCAGATGCGTGTCGCCATAGCGGGTGATGCCTGCCATGTCGCCCAGCGCCTCGCGCAGGGCCTGACCGAGGGCAATCCCCGTGTCCTCGACCGTGTGGTGGAAATCGATATGCGTGTCGCCTTCCGTACGGATCTTGATGTCGATAAGGGAATGTCGGGCCAGCTGGTCAAGCATATGGTCGAAGAAGCCGACACCGGTCTGGATGTCATAGGCGCCGGTGCCGTCCAGGTTTACCTCGACAGAGATCCGGGTTTCCTTCGTGTTCCGCTTAACGGATGCTGTCCGCATGCCAAAATTCCTTCCGTAGCCTTGCCGATCCCAACCATGCGTAGTTCATGCAAGCGGCGGTGTTGTAGCAGGCCGGTCGGTTATTGGGAATAGGCCGCAGGGTCAATGAGTTCTGACAGATAACCGAAACAGTTTGGCTGGCACTTGGGCCGAGGCTTTGATATGTCGACTTGGTTCTCTCAGAAAAAAGGTTCTTCCCATGCCCAGCAGTCGTTTTGCGCCGACCTCTGCCATAGATCGGCTTGTTCTGCCGCTCGACGTTCCGACGGTTGATGCAGCCCGTGAACTGGTTGCCGCCACGCGCGGAACCGTTGGCGTCTACAAGATCGGCATGGAGCTGCAATTTGCCGGTGGACTTGAGTTCGCCCGCGAGTTGGCAGGCGAGGGGCACAAGATCTTTCTCGATGTCAAACTGCACGACATCGACAACACGATCACGCAGGCCGTGCGCAACGTCGCCAGAATGGGCATGACCTTCATGACGATCCATGCCTATCCGAAAACCATGCGGGCTGCCGTCAAGGCGATCACCGAGGACAAGGTGGAGAGCCTCTGCGTGCTCGGCGTTACGGTTCTCACATCCATGAGCGAGGGCGACCTTGTGGAAGCAGGATACAAGGGGCCGATTTCGAACGTGGTCGAGGCACGGGCACGAGATGCACGAGCCTGTGGCATGGGCGGGATCGTCTGCGCGGCAACAGAGGCATCTGCCATGCACAAGGTGCTGGGCGGCGAGCTTGTGATCGTAACCCCGGGTATTCGCCCGGCAGGAAGCGCTGCCGGGGATCAGCAACGGATTATGACGCCTGCAGATGCGATCAAGGCGGGCAGCGACTATCTGGTTGTCGGCAGACCCATTTCAAAGGCCGATGACCCCCGCAAGGCTGCGGAGGCCGTCGTGCGCGAAATCGAGGCAGCGCTTTAAGGCGCTACCCTCTTTTTGAATGTTGGCGCGGTCAGGCGACTGCGCCATTGCCCGCATCGCGAGAGCGCAGAACCATTCCGAAAAGATCGCGCGGATCATCCGGGTCTGCCAGAAGGTCGAGCTTTTCGAAATACCCGGTCTTTGGCAGGAGATCGCGGACGAAACGCAGGGCCGAGAAGTCCTCGATCGCGAAACCAACGCTGTCAAAGAGGGTGATCTGCTCGTCGGACGTGCGGCCTGCCGCCTTGCCCGCATAAACCTGCCAGAGCTCGGTCACCGGATGATCTTCGGAGAGCTGCTGGATTTCACCTTCGATGAAGGTCTGTTCCGGGTATTCGACGAAAATGTCCGAGCGCAGCAGGATATCCTTGTGCAGCTCGGTCTTGCCCGGGCAGTCTCCGCCAATGGCGTTGATGTGAACGCCAGAGCCAACCATGTTGTCGGTCAGGATGGTCGCGTATTTCTTGTCCGCCGTAACGGTCGTGATGATCTGCGCGCCTTCAATTGCATCTTCCGGCGTCTTGCAGATGGTGATGTTCAGACCGGAATTCGCCAGATTGCGCGCTAGGCGAATGCTTGCCTCCGGGTCAATGTCATAGGCGCGGATTTCAGTGATGCCGACCATCGACTTGAAGGCCAGGCACTGGAAGTCCGACTGGGCGCCATTGCCGATGATTGCCATCGTCTTTGAGCCCTTGGGCGCAAGATATTTGGCAGCCAATGCCGAGTTCGCCGCCGTGCGCAGGGCGGTCAGAATGGTCATTTCCGTGAACAGGACAGGATAACCGGTCGACAGTTCGGACAAGACGCCAAAGCCGGTTACGGTCTGGCGGCCTTCCTTGGTGTTGTCCGGGTGACCGTTGACATATTTGAAACCGAAGGTCTCGCCGTCATCCGTCGGCATCAGCTCGATGACGCCCTGCGGCGCATGAGCGGGAATGCGCGGCTTCTTGTCGAAGCTTTCCCAACGCAGAAAATCTTCCTCGATGTATTTCGCGATCCCGACCATGAACTCCTCCACACCGTAGGAATTCAGGTTTTTCATCATGTTTTCTACGCTGACGAAAGGAACATACGCCAGCTCAGACGGCAGTTTACCCATAATCAGAAGCTCCGTGTCGGACGATCAAAGACGCGGCGGCCAAAGAGGCTTGCGGTCAGTTCGACCATCAGCCGCGCCGTCTTGCCGCGCTCATCAAGGAAGGGGTTGAGTTCAACGAGATCGAGAGACGTCACAAGACCGCTGTCATGCAGCATCTCCATGACCAGATGGGCCTCGCGGAAGGTTGCCCCGCCGGGAACCGTTGTTCCGACCGCAGGCGCAATCGACGGGTCGAGGAAATCGACATCCAGGCTGACATGAAGGAGACCGTTTGCTGCGGCAACCCGGTCCAGGAACGGACGAAGCAGGGCACCGATGCCATGTTCATCAATCCGGCGCATGTCATCCACACCAGCGCCAGCTTCCAGCAACAGGCGGTGTTCATGCGGATCAATGGAGCGCACACCAAGGATTTCGACATTTGACGGGTCGACCGTGTGCTCCAGCGGATGCCCGAGCAGTACATCAAACCCCTTCAGCCCGCAGGAAAAGGCCAGCGGCGTGCCATGCAGGTTGCCGCTTTCGGTCGTTTCCATGGTGTGGAAGTCGGAATGCGCATCAAGCCAAAGCACAAACAAGGGCCTGCCAAGCGCTGCGGCTGCCGCTGCCTGACCGGGAACGGTGCCAAGGGCAAGCGCATGATCACCGCCCATATAGATCGGGAATTCATCGCCCTTGCCGATCTCGCTTGCAGTTTCGAACAGCACGCGGGTCCAGCCGGCAATCTCATCCAGATGATGAACTGCAGGATTGGCGCAGCTGAGGGGGCCTGTGTCCGGACGCACGAGATTGCCGGCATCGATGACCTTGTGACCAAGGTCTTCCAGGTTTTTCTTCAAACCCGCTGTTCGATAGGCATCCGGCCCCATGAGGCAACCGCGCCGACCGGCGCCCTCATCGACCGGCGCACCGATCAATCTAACTGTTCGTTTCGTCACCCTGTGGCCTCCAGAGAATGGGAAAGGCGCTATGATCTCCCTCACGGGTGGCGCTGTAAATCCGCAGAGTTGACCAATTGGGCATTACTTTTTATCATTTTGGCATCTTCTTCTGATCAAAATGGCAAACATGGACGATCTGGACTATCAACTGCTCGCCTTGCTGCGCACCGATGGACGCCGGTCCGTTTCCGATCTGGCCAAAGATCTGGGTGTTGCCCGGGCAACTGTTCGTGGGCGATTGGAGCGGCTTGTGGAAACCGGCGAAATCCTCGGCTTCACGGCTGTTTTGCGCGATGACTGGCGCGATCTGCCAATTCGCGCTGTGACCCTGGTGGAGATCGCCGGCCGCAATACGGAACCCGCCACCCGCATTCTCGGCGCCATGACAGAGGTTCGGGCCATTCATTCCACGAACGGCAAGTGGGATCTGGTGCTGGATATTGCCACGCGCGATCTGGCTGCTTTTGACGACGTGCTCAACCGCATCCGATTGATTGAAGGCATTGCCAATACCGAGACCAATCTCCTGCTCAATACGCGCAAAAGTCCGGTTGGGGCGGCCAACCACTATGCGGATTTGCGCTCTTGAAACAGCGCTCTGTCAGGCGCTCGCAAATCGGGTAGCGCAGCGGCAATTGGACGGATAGGGTTTTCGACAAACACGCATTTGCAGGATACCCATGACAAAGCCTGTCCCTCCCTCAAGCCTTGATGATGGCCCAGTCAAGATTTCTGTCGGGCCGGAAGCAGAGGCGGATTACAAGGTCGTACGCCGGACCCTGGAACGCATCACGCGCGACTGGCGCGACCAGCCAAGTCTTGAAGATCTGGCGCGGGAAGTTGACCTGCAACCAATCCAGCTGCAGCGGGTCTTTTCGCGCTGGGCGGGGCTGACTCCCAAGCAGTTTCTTCAGGCCATCACACTGGACTATGCCAAATCGCTCCTGCGCGACTCCGCCAGTGTTCTGGACACGACCTTCGAGGTTGGCCTTTCCGGACCAGCGCGCCTGCATGACCTCTTTGTCACTCATGAAGCGATGACGCCGGGCGCCTATCGAACACGTGGCGCGGGGTTGACAGTTTTCTATGGTTTCCACCCGTGCCCCTTCGGATCGGTGCTCATCATGGCGACCAACAAGGGGCTCGCAGGGCTCGCCTTTGCCGATCCGGGCGAGGAAGATGCGGCGTTTGAGGACATGGCATTGCGCTGGCCTGCCGCTGCCTTCGAGGCTGACCTTGAACGCACAAGGCCCTATGCTGATCGGGTCTTCGATCCCGAAACATGGCAGCAGGACCAGCCCCTCAATGTTGTGCTGATCGGGACAGACTTTGAAATTCGCGTCTGGAAAACGCTGCTGAAGATACCGATGGGACGCGCGACCACCTATTCGGACATTGCCAGCCATCTGGGAAAACCGTCAGCTTCTCGCGCGGTTGGCACGGCGGTCGGAAAAAACCCGATATCCTTCGTGGTACCATGTCATCGTGTTCTGGGTCGGCACGGCGACCTGTGCGGCTATCACTGGGGCCTTACACGCAAGCGCGCGATCCTTGGCTGGGAGGCCGGCTTGTCCTCTCCTGTGCTGGAAAGCGTCTAGAAACGGGCGCGTTTCACCCAACAGCTCAAGTGCAGAATTGCCCGGCTTAATGCACTGGCCCTTCGGGCATCGGATACTCTGCGGTGATCGCCCAGCCGAAAGAGGAAAGGTTTTGGGCCGCAAGGTCCGTCACACTGCCTGTCGTCAGGAAATCGACGCTTTTGGGCGGAAAGGGCTGGGAGGTCATGCCATTGTGAACCGAAGCAAAGGCGGCGCTCGTTACTTCGGTCCAGGCCACCATGTCGAGAGGAGCAACCAGAGCGGCCGCCCCATCTGCGCGAATAGCCACCGGATATCCGGCCACTGATCTGAAACCGGTGAAGCGGGCAATGGTGCGATGATAGGTTTCGCTCAAAACCACCTTGCGCAGCTGGAAATAGGCCTCGTCTCTTGTTTGAGCCGAGGCCGCGCGGGATACAAGAAGGTCGCGCCCCTGAACGTTCGTCATGGCTTGCAGGCGATAGGCGAATACCACGCGTTCCGATGCGGTATAGTTCGGGTTCCGCACAAAGGCCGAAATATCCCCAGACCGGGCACCGGCATTTCGAAGGGCACCAACAGCACGTTCTTCAAGCTCTGTCGGAGTGCTGTCGATAATCATCGTGCGCAGGCTGTCGGCTGTACCTGCAGCTTGCGCGATAATCCCCCCCGGTATAAGCGCCGTGATCGCTGTCACTGTCCATTTCCCGGCAGTGGTGACGCTCGCCGTTTCCGTCAGCTTATCGGACAAGGGGGCGTAGGTCGTGTAGGGATCAACATTCAATGCCACGGCCAGCTCCCGGCGTGACCGGTCAGCCCCGGTGACAGCCTTCAAAAGCTCATCCGGCGAACCGGTATTGCCAGTGACGACATTTTCCACACCCTGACCAATGCGGCCAAACAGGCGACCAACTCCACTCACCGTACTTTTTGTCGTTCCCAGAGGATCCTGAACAGCGCTTTTCACAAAGTCTGCCGGACGCTTTGCCGCCTCTTTGAGACCCTCGAGGAAGGACTGATCGGCTTTCAGACTGTCCAGAGCGGCGAGGGCCCTCAGTTCGGAAAGACGCAGCCTCAGAAGACCATCGCCAACCACCTCTTCCACACCTTGCGCCGTTTCAAGCTGGTAGATCCTCAAGAACCCGTCGCTGCGAACGTTCGAGCGAACGCGGTATCCGGGCCCGGTTGCCGATTTTTGCAATACCTGTGAAGCCTGTTGAACGGGCGGAGCCTCAAACTCGTTTGCAAGGGAAGCGCTGGACAAGACCAAGCATCCGAAAACGACCAGTCCTGCGCGTTTGATCAGTTGCATCTTGGGTCTCCCTGAAACTTTGTATTGCCCTGCCTAGTCGGGCGTCATTGCGTTCAGCTTGAGGATTTCTCCCGCCAGATAAAGCGAACCGCAGATGAGCACTCGCGGGCTTTCGCCATCCTTTTGAGCGCAGGACACAATGTCCTGAAGCGCATCTTCAATGGTCTTGAAAGGGGTTGCTTCCAGACCGGCTGTTCTGGCGCAATCAGCCAGTTCAAGCGGGTCAACTGCAATGGACACCGTCGGGATCGGAACAGTCGCCACGTGGCGAACGAGGCCTTCATAGGGCCTGAAATATCCGATAGGGTTCTTGGTGTTCAGCATTCCGGTCACGAGATAGAGCGGTTTCGGGTTCTGCTCCTCACGCTCGCCCATGAAGGATGCAATGGACACCGCTGCATCGGGATTATGTCCCCCGTCCAGCCAGACCTCCGCGTCCTTGGGCAATAGGTCAAGGAGCGGTCCATGCGACAATGACTGGAGGCGCCCCGGCCAGACAATGGACCGCAGCCCTTTTGCAGCGATCTCTTCTCCTGGCCAGAACCCCGCGGCTTTCAACGCAGCAATTGCAGTCGCAGCGTTTGAAACCTGATGCGCACCAATCAGATTGGGCAGGGGCAGGTCGTGGAGCCCGGCTTCATCCTGAAAGGCAAGGCGGCCCTGATCGGCGAAGGCGGTATAGTCCTGACCGAAAATCGACAACCGGTTACGCAAGCGTGCGGCCGCCATTTCCATAACTGGCAGCGCTTCATCCTGCTGGGGTCCGATGACTGCCGGGCAGCCGGGTTTCAGGATCCCCGCCTTCTCCACCGCGATCTCTGCAATGCTGGTCCCAAGATAGGCCTCGTGATCCATGGACACGGGCGTAATCACACAGGCTGCAGGAGACTCGATCACATTGGTGGCATCCAGTCGCCCGCCGAGGCCGACTTCAAGCAACAAGACATCCGCCGGATGTTCCGAAAACAGCAGGAAAGCTGCGGCTGTGGTCATTTCAAAGAAAGTGATTTCACGACCGGCATTGGCCACTTCACAGCGACGCAGGGCATCGATCAGCTTTTCATCCGAGACCAACCTGCCGTCAGTTCCAAGGCGAATGCGCTCATTGAACCTTACAAGATGCGGAGATGTGTAGACGTGACACCGCTTTCCGCTGGCTTCCAGGATCGCCCGCATCGTGGCCGTCACCGACCCTTTGCCATTTGTCCCTGCAATATGGATGACCGGGGGAAGGGAAAGCTCTGGCGAGCCCAACGCCTCCAGCAGGCGCTCCATCCGGTCAAGTGTCAGGTCGATTTCTTTTGGATGCAGGGAATACAGGCGATCAAGGAGTGTCGAGACCTGGTCCATTAGCCCTCTGCTTGCTCAATCGCCGCGCACCGTTTGCTCCGGTCACTCCCCATGAGCAGGACCGGACCCCTCAGCGCCCTGAAGGGTCAAACAGGGTCAGGCCTTTTCGGTTGTTTCCGATTTTTCTTCCGGCTTGGCCGCTGCGACTTCGGCTGGAGCCTTTTCGTCGCTTGCCTGCTCTTCGGCTTCCTCAACGACCGGAAGCTGGATTTCGCGCTTCAGGAGAATGCCGCAAATCCGCGAGATCGTGTCCTTCAGCTTGTGGCGGCTGACAACCATGTCGACCATGCCATGATCCAGCAGGTATTCGGCACTCTGGAAGCCTTCTGGCAGCTTTTCGCGGATGGTCTGCTCGATCACACGGCGCCCGGCGAAGCCGATCTGTGCGCCCGGCTCGGCAATGTGAACATCACCAAGCATTGCGTAGGAAGCCGACACGCCACCCGTGGTCGGGTTGGTCAGGACAACGATATAGGGAAGGCCAGCCTCGCGCAGCATCTGCACACCAACCGTCGTGCGCGGCATCTGCATGAGCGAAAGAATGCCTTCCTGCATGCGGGCGCCACCGGATGCGGCAAACAACACAAAAGGTGTCTTTGCCTCAACCGCCTTCAGCATGCCCGTGAGGATTGCCTCACCGGCTGCCATGCCGAGCGACCCGCCCATGAAGGCAAAATCCTGCACCGCAGCGGTCATTTCCATGCCGTTGACGTTGCCCTTGGCGATCAGAACCGCATCGGTTTCACCGGATTTTGCCCGGTATTCCTTGATACGGTCAGTATAGCGCTTGGTGTCACGGAACTTCAGCGGGTCTGCATGGACCTCTGGTGTCTGAATCCGCTCATACGCGCCATCATCGAAAAACACGTCGAGACGCTTTTTCGCGGGCATGCGCATGTGGTGACCGGAATTCGGCACGACCCAGTGATTTGCTTCCAGATCACGATGGAAAACCATCTCGCCCGTTTCCGGGCACTTGATCCAAAGGTTTTCCGGTACTTCCCGTTTCTTGAGAAGGTCGCGGATTTTGGGCCGTACGAGAGAGTTGATCCAGTTCACGGGAAGCGTGTCCGTTTGTTAAAGGTCGTTGCTACGGTGTTCAGTCAGTCGGCTTTGTCTCACGAGCGGCGTGCGCGAGCAACACCACTTGCAAGATCGGCCACCAACGTGGTTACCGCCGAAACAGTGTTATCGGTTGCAAATCCGGCATCATCAAGGCTGTCACGAATGGCATTGACGAGAACCGACCCGACGACAACACCATCGGCATCCTTGCCGATTTCTGCGGCCTGATCTGCAGTCTTCACGCCAAATCCGACAGCAACCGGCAGGCTGGTGTGGCCCTTGATGCGGTTGACGGCAGAGGCAACGCGGGTCGTGTCGGCAATAGCCGAACCCGTGATGCCGGTGACAGAGACGTAGTAGACGAAGCCTGAGGTGTTGGCGAGAACAGCGGGAAGGCGCGCATCATCCGTGGTCGGCGTAGCAAGGCGAATGAAGTTGATGCCAGCTTCCAGAGCGGGAATGCACAGCTCATCATCGGCTTCCGGCGGAATGTCGACAATTATCAGGCCGTCGACACCAGCGTCTTTCGCTTCGCGAACAAAGGCCTTCGGATCGCGCACATAGATCGGATTGTAGTAGCCCATCAGAACGATCGGAGTGTCATCGTCCTTCTTGCGGAAATCCCGCACCATCTGCAGGGTCTTGGCCATGGTCTGGCCAGCCTTCAGCGCCCGTTGGGTCGCAAGCTGAATCGGCACGCCCTCGGCCATGGGATCGGAAAACGGCATACCAAGCTCGATCACGTCGGCACCGGCTGCCGGGAGCGCGTCCAGAACGGCCTGCGACGTCTTGAGGTCGGGATCACCTGCCGTGATGAAGGTCACGAGCGCCGGGCGCCCTGCTTGCGCACATGCCTTGAACCGGCGATCAATCCGCGTTTCCGTCATTCCAATCCACCCTTGCCGTTCAGGAGCTTGCAAGCTCCCTGTTGCAAGGGATGTAGGGGTGCAGCATTCCCGCTGTCAATGCGCCTTTGACCCCTTGATGTCATTTTCAGCGATGTTCGCTGGCTCCGGGCGGGATTTTTACGCTTCGCGGTCGTCAAAAACGCGCCGGAAGACTGTTCGGGCAACGTGATCCCGCTGAAGGCCCATATCCGCAAGCTGTTCGTCGCTGAGCGCAGACATGTGCTCGTAAAGCGCGGCGGCGGCGCGGGCCTTGCCATAGTTTTCGGCGGCCCGTCTTACACTGCGACCCAGCGATGATACGGAATTGAAGACAAAATCGGCGAATGAAGCGGTTTGGAAGGCAGACATGATCCTGATCCGGTTATCGATGGAGCGGCACCGACCTTCGGCGTCACCAACTGACCGCTACCTAGGATTTGATACCCTTCGGCACAACAGACAGTCCCGGAACGCTGGCTTGCGAAATGAACATGGCTGTCACCCACATTTTTGCCCGGTTCCGGTGCAGCCGGTATGAAAAAAGGCCGCCGGATGATTCCGACGGCCCTTCCAAGACTTTCTGCAAGACTTACTTCGATCAGGATCAGAGATCGAAACCGAGCATTCCGCCTACCGTGAAGACGTCCTTGTCGCCGCGCCCACAAAGGTTCATGACGATGATCTGGTCCTTGTCCATGGTCGGAGCCATCTTGATGACATGAGCCAGAGCATGGGAGGGCTCGAGAGCAGGAATGATACCTTCGACGCGGGTCAGCATCTGGAACGCGTTCAGCGCCTCGTCGTCCATGATCGGCACATAATTCACGCGGCCGATTTCCTTCAGCCAAGAGTGTTCCGGCCCAATGCCCGGATAGTCGAGACCGGCGGAAATGGAATGACCTTCGAGGATCTGGCCGTCATCGTCCTGAAGCAGGTATGTGCGGTTGCCATGCAGAACGCCCGGCTTTCCGGCTGTCAGGGAAGCGCAGTGCTCTTCGCCTTGAAGTCCCCGGCCACCGGCTTCTACACCGACGATCTGGACGTCCTTGTCATCGAGGAACGGGTGGAACATGCCAATGGCGTTGGACCCGCCGCCCACAGCGGCCACAATGGCATCCGGCAGGCGGCCTTCGGCGGCCATGATCTGCTCCCGCAATTCCTTGCCAATCACAGACTGGAAGTCGCGGACCAGCTCGGGATAGGGATGCGGACCAGCCGCCGTGCCAATCAGGTAATAGGTGTTGTCGACATTGGTCACCCAGTCGCGCAACGCCTCGTTCATGGCGTCCTTGAGAGTGCCGGCGCCAGCTGTAACAGGAACGATCTCCGCGCCCAGAAGCTTCATGCGGAAGACGTTCGGCTTTTGACGCTCGACATCCGTCGCACCCATATAGACGACGCAGGGTAGACCGAAGCGGGCACAGACCGTGGCCGTTGCCACACCGTGCTGTCCGGCACCGGTTTCAGCAATGATGCGTGTCTTGCCCATGCGCTTGGCGAGCAGGATCTGACCGATGCAGTTGTTGATCTTGTGCGAACCGGTGTGGTTCAGCTCGTCGCGCTTGAAATAGATCTTCGCACCGCCGAGATGTTCCGTCAGGCGCTCTGCGAAATAGAGCGGCGAGGGACGTCCCGTATAGTGGGTGTTCAGGTTTTCGACTTCCGCCGCAAAGGCCGGATCATTCTTGGCATCCTTGTAGGCCTGCTCCAGATCCAGAATAAGCGGCATCAGCGTTTCGGCAACATAACGTCCGCCGAATATGCCGAAATGACCCCGTTCGTCCGGACCGGTCCGGATGCTGTTTGCCATCGTGGTCATTGCCACCTAACTCCCTGATACATTCGCACCCTTGGCCGCTGCCAGGAATGCCCTGATTAATGTCTCGTCCTTGACGCCAGGCTCCCTCTCCACCCCGGAGGAGACATCCAGCGCCCTTGTCCCGCTTTGCCGTATGGCTTCCACGACGTTTTCCGGGTTCAGACCTCCCGAAAGCATGAAGGGCTTCGCAAGGTCAAGGTCTTTCAACAGGCTCCAGTCATAGGACACCCCATTGCCGCCCGGCAATTCCGATCCTTTGGGCGGCTTGGCGTCAAACAGGATCCAGTCAGCAACTATAGAGTAGAACTGCGCCTGTTCCAGATCTGCCCGTTCAGAAACGGCAACCGCTTTCATGACCTTCACGCCATGCATGACCTTCACGGCAGCGCAGGCTTCGGGCGGCTCGGAACCATGAAACTGGACGATGTCGGGACCGACCAACTCGCGAATGCGCGAAAGGCCGTCGAGATCCATATTGACGGTCACGGCCACGATTTCCGCCCTGCCGCGTGCCATGTCCGCGAGCTTGCACGCCTGAGACAGCGTGACATGACGCGGGCTCTTGGGAAAGAACATGAGGCCGATCATGTCTGCACCCGCGTCCAGCGCAGCTTCCATGGTCGCTTCCGTCGAAAGGCCGCAGATCTTGACTTTCATGTCCTCGCCTCAGGTTCTTGTCATCATGTCCGGTCTTAGCAGACAATCGCCCAAACAATCCAGCCGGTGACCAGCGCCGCCAAAAGCCATGTGGCCGCTATCAGCAGAAAACCCGTCCGACGGTCCATTTCGACAGATTGCAATTCGGCCTTTTCTTCCAGTTCCGCCAGAAGACCGGGCGGCAAACAACGGATGACCAGCCATACGCCCAACGGTACGAGCAGAAGATCATCCAGAAGGCCAAAGACGGGAATGAAGTCGGGGATCAGATCAATCGGTGACAGGGCATAAATGGCAACGATCGCCGCAAGCGCCCTGACGAGCCATGGCACCCGATTGTCGCGGGCTGCGAGCCAGACAAGCACAGCCTTCTTCAGAAGAAGCCTTGCCCAGCGCCGCAGCCGCGCAATCATGCAGTTCTCAGGTCACGTTGTAGGCAGCAATCGCCGCCATGTTGACGATATCGCTGTCCTTCGCTCCCATGGGAATGATCTGTACCGGCTTGTCGAGACCGACAAGCAGTGGGCCGATGACCGTCGATCCGCCGAGTTCCTGCAGCATCTTGGTGGAGATGGATGCTGAGTGGAAGGCCGGCATCACCAGAACGTTGGCCGGGCCGGACAGACGACAGAACGGATAGACCGACATCTTGTCCATGTTCAGCGCAACATCAGCAGCCATTTCGCCGTCATATTCGAAATCGACACGGCGACGATCCAGAATGCGGACAGCTTCCTGTACCTTTTCCGAACGCTCGCCGCGTGGATGACCGAATGTGGAATAGGCCAGCATGGCAACACGCGGTTCGTAACCCAGACGACGGGCAACGTGAGCTGCCTCTTCTGCAATATCCGCCAGTTCTTCCGCTGTCGGCATGTCAATCACGGCGGTATCAGCGATGAGAACGGTCCGGCCACGGGCAAGCGCCAGTGAAACCCCGATCATCCGGTGCCCAGGTTTCACGTCCAGACAGGCGCGAACCGTATCAAGTGCAACGGAATAGTTTCGGGTCAGACCCGTCACCATGGCATCGGCATCGCCCCGTGCAACCATGATCGCAGCCCAGTAGTTACGATCATTGTTGACCATGCGCTGGCAATCGCGCAGCAGGTAGCCCTTGCGCTGCAGGCGACCATAAAGGTAGGCCGCATAATCCTTGCCGCGATCGGCAAGGCGGGCGTTTTGAACTCTGATCCCCGGACGATCAATGTCCACACCGGCCTGCTGGGCAACCGCACGGACTTCATCCTCACGGCCAATCAGGATTGCTTCACCAAGGCTCTGGTTGACGAAGCTTGCAGCTGCACGGATGACCGGCTCTTCCTCACCTTCGGCAAACACAACACGCTTGGGCTGCTGGCGAACCTTGGAGAAGATGCGCTGCAGGGTGCCGGCGACCGGATCGCGTCGCGCCGACAGTTCATGGCGATACTGGTCCATGTCGACGATCGGGCGCTGGGCAACACCGCTGTCCATTGCGGCTTGAGCCACTGCCGGTGGAATTGCATGGATCAGACGTGGATCGAAGGGTACGGGAATGATGTATTCCGGCCCGAATTTCGGACGGGTTCCCCGATAGGCGGCCGCCACTTCATCCGGCACTTCCTCACGAGCAAGCTTGGCGAGCGCCTCCGCGCAGGCAACCTTCATTGCTTCATTGATCGTGGTGGCCCGAACATCCAGTGCCCCACGGAAAATATAGGGGAAACCAAGGACGTTGTTGACCTGATTGGGATAGTCAGAACGGCCCGTTGCCACAATGGCATCATCGCGAACTTCAGCTGCCTCTTCCGGAGTAATCTCCGGGTCCGGATTGGCCATCGCGAAAATGATGGGATTGGGGGCCATCGCACGAAGCATGTCCGGCGTGAGGGCGCCTTTCACCGACACACCGAAAAAGACATCGGCACCTTTCAGAGCATCGTAGAGTGACCGGGCGTCTGTCTCAATAGCATGGGCGGACTTCCACTGGTTCATGCCTTCGGCACGCCCCTTGTAGATAACACCCTTGGTGTCACACAGGGTCACGTTCTGGTGGGGAACGCCCATGGCCTTGACCAGCTCGATACACGCGATACCTGCGGCCCCTGCGCCGTTGCAGACGATTTTGGTCGTTGCCATGTCGCGGCCAGTCAGGTGCAGCGCGTTGATCAATCCGGCTGCGGCAATGATCGCGGTGCCATGCTGGTCGTCATGGAAAACCGGAATGTCCATCAGTTCGCGCAGACGTTGCTCGATAATGAAGCAGTCCGGTGCCTTGATGTCCTCCAGATTGATCCCGCCGAAGGATGGTCCGAGATACCGTACGGAATTGATGAACTCCTCGACTTCTTCCGTATCGACTTCAAGATCGATGGAGTCGACATCAGCAAAGCGCTTGAAGAGAACGGACTTGCCTTCCATCACCGGCTTGGAGGCAAGCGCGCCGAGATTGCCAAGACCCAGAATGGCTGTGCCGTTTGAAATCACCGCAACGAGGTTGCCGCGTGTCGTGTAGTCAAAGGCGCGGCTCGGGTCTTCCGCGATGGCCCGCACGGGCACCGCAACGCCGGGAGAATAGGCAAGCGACAGGTCTCGCTGCGTGGCCATGGGTTTGGTCGGGGTGATTTCCAGCTTACCCGGTCGTCCGTCCTGGTGGAAATTCAGCGCTTCCTGATCAGTGAAGCTGACGGCGGTTTTCTTGGTGTCCTTGGAGGCCATTTATGCAGCGTTTCCTTGCTTGCCATTATTTGCGAAGGGACACAGACCTTATCCCCTGAAAATTGCCCACTCAAGCCGTGATATTGCATCGCGAATATGAAAGCGACGTCGCTGTTTGCTAGGTTCGCCCCATGTCACAGGCTAGCGCTACAAATCCCGCCCCGGCAGACACCAAAGTCACGCCGATGATGGCCCAGTATATCGAAATCAAGACCGCCAATCCGGACAGCCTGCTGTTCTATCGGATGGGGGACTTTTACGAACTGTTCTTCGAAGATGCAGAAGTGGCCTCTCGAGCGCTGGGCATCACGCTGACCAAGCGCGGCAAGCATCAGGGAGAAGATATCCCGATGTGCGGCGTGCCGGTTCATGCAGCCGACGATTATCTGCAAAAACTGATCTCGTTGGGTCACAGGGTTTCGGTTTGCGAACAGACCGAGGATCCGGCAGAGGCGAAGAAACGCGGATCGAAGTCCGTGGTTCGCCGCGATGTCGTGCGGCTTGTCACTCCGGGAACCCTCACCGAAGACCGACTGCTAGATGCAGGTTCCAACAACTTCCTTGCCGCGCTTGCCCGCGTGCGCACAGGATCACTGGATGGGGATGCGGTCTATGGCCTTGCCTGGATCGACATGTCGACCGGAAGCTTTCAGGTCTCGGAAACAGACCATTCGCGCCTTGCCGCCGATCTTGCCCAGATCGCACCGCGTGAGTTGATCCTTGCGGACAATCTCTTGCAGGAAGCCGAGATCCGGATCATTGCCGAACAATCCGGTGGCTCCTTGTCGCCGGTGCCCCGCGCCTTTTTTGATGGTGCAACCGCATCTGATCGGCTTTCCCACTATTTCGGCGTGAAGACACTCGACGGGTTTGGCACCTTTTCACGCGCGGAGCTGACAGCTGCCTCCGGCGTTCTGGCCTATATCGAGAAGACCCAGCTCGGTGAGCGCCCACCGCTTGACCCGCCAACGCGTGAGGCAGGAAGCGGGCGCATGCTCATCGATCCTGCCACTCGCGCCAATCTGGAATTGGCCCGGACCTTGTCTGGTGAAAAGCAGGGCAGTTTGCTGACCACCATTGATCGCACGGTGACGGGTGGAGGCGCGCGCCTTCTTGCCAGCCGTCTTGCAGGCCCCCTTGTTTGCCCGAAAACCATCGGGCAACGGCATGATTCCGTCGATTTCTTCCTCACGCACGAATTGATGCGTGAGCAGTTGCGACAGACCCTGAAAGGCGCGCCGGACATGGCCCGCGCCCTGTCGCGCATCGCGCTTCAGCGGGGCGGCCCCCGAGACATCCTGTCGATAGCCCAAGGCCTGCAGGCCGCCAAAACCATCCTCGACATGACCGGTCAGGCCGGTGACGTTCCGCACGAACTTGCCGAGGCACGATCAAGTCTGGAACAGGCCCCACACCAACTGGGGAGTGAGCTCTCTTCCGCGATCAAGGAAGATCCGCCTCTTCTCAAGCGGGACGGTGGATTTTTGGCTGCCGGCTACAACCCGGACCTTGATGAACTGAGAGCCCTTCGCGATGAAAGCCGAAAGGTGATAGCCCGCCTTCAGGCGGAGTATGCCGAGGAGCTCGGCCTGCGCTCCCTGAAGATCAAGCACAACAATGTGCTCGGCTGGTTCATCGAAACGCCGACGGCTCAGGCTGACAAGCTCAAGGACGACCCGAGCCGCTTCATTCACCGCCAGACAATGGCCGGCGCGATGCGCTTCACCACAACGGAACTCGCTGATCTGGAATCCCGCATTGCGAGTGCAGGCGAACGGGCGATGGCCATCGAGCTGGAAATTTTCGACCGGCTTGCGGACCAGATCATTTCCGCTGGCAACGCCATCAAGGCGGCGGCGCACGGACTATCGATCCTTGATGTTTCGGCTGCCCTCGCCAAACTGGCGCAGGAAGAAAATTACACCCGGCCCCTGATCGATGAGAGCCGTGCTTTCGACATCAAGGGCGGGCGCCACCCTGTCGTGGAACGAGCGCTCAGACATTCGGGCGGAGACAGTTTCGTTGCCAATGACGCAGACCTTGGCCCCGTCGAGAAGGGCGATACCGGCTGCATCTGGCTGATTACGGGCCCGAACATGGCCGGTAAGTCCACGTTCCTGCGCCAGAATGCCCTGATCGCCGTCCTCGCACAAATGGGTGCCTTCGTTCCTGCAAACCATGCCCATATCGGCATTGTCGACCGCCTGTTTTCACGTGTCGGCGCGGCGGACGATCTTGCACGCGGGCGCTCGACCTTCATGGTGGAGATGGTGGAAACAGCCGCGATCCTCAATCAGGCAGGCGATCGTTCGCTGGTCATTCTGGATGAAATTGGTCGCGGGACGGCCACTTTCGACGGCTTGTCGATTGCCTGGGCAACGATTGAACACCTGCATGAAGTCAACAAGTCGCGGGCCCTGTTCGCAACCCATTATCATGAGCTGACGGCGCTCTCCCAGAAGCTGGACCGACTGTCGAATGCGACAGTGTCAGTGAAAGAATGGGATGGCGAGGTCATTTTCCTGCACGAGATCGTGCCGGGCGCCGCTGACCGCTCCTATGGTATTCAGGTTGCCAAGCTGGCCGGACTTCCGGGAAGCGTTGTCGAACGTTCCAAACAGGTGTTGAGCCAACTGGAAGAACAGGATCGCCAATCCCCGGCGCAGGCGCTGATTGATGAATTGCCCCTGTTTGCCGCCGTTCCTAAACCGAAACAGGCGCCCGCAGCTGATCAACCCGATCAGCTGCGTTTAGCCTTGTCGGACATCAACCCGGACGACATGACGCCTCGCGAAGCGCTTGAGAGCCTCTATCGCCTGAAGGCCCTATCGGCGAAGCCTGATCAAGGATAACAGAAGACAGGGCGCACAAGCAGTGCGATGGCGCCCTGTTTTCTCTTGTCAGGTCTTTTGATGTTGAACTTTTCTGGACTTCCGAGATCGGCGTTGCTGATCTGCCTGCTTCAGCTGTCCTACAGCCTTTGCATTTCCATGCTCATTCCGCTGATGAGCTTTTTCATCGTGGAGGGGCTGGGTGCCGAACCGTGGCAGGTGGGCCTTTATACCGGATTGCTTCTACCGCTCACGCTTTTGGCAAATCGCTGGGTTGGCGAAAGGTTGGACAAGGGCGCAAGGGTTCGCCGTCTTCTGCTCGTCTCAAGCTTTGCGCTCTTAAGTGTCACGCTTGTCCTGACACAAGTCTCCAGCCTGCTTGGATTGATCACATTTGTGATCCCCTTCATGGTCCTCGCCAACACGGGAGCCGGGATCGTCTTCACCTTCGCGCGGTTTTTCGCCGAGGCCCGGTCCCTTGATATTGCCCGGGTCAATGCCTGGGTGCGCATGTCCGTGTCACTCGGGTGGATGGTCGGGCCGGCGCTCTCCTACACGATTGTCGGCCAACAAGGCTTTCAGACCGCATTTTTGGTCGCGTTTCTCCTCGGTTTCGGCTTCCTTGCTCTTGGATGGTTCGTGGTGCCGGGTGATTTTCACCGGCAGAAAAGCTCCGATACGCCGTTGGATGATGGCAGCATCAATTACGGGCTCTTGATCGCAGGTCTGGCCTGTGTCGGCTTCACCGCAACCAATTCGTTGTTCGTGTCCTCGATGCCGCTGTTTTTTGTCAAGGAAACCGGCCTTCCGACCTCAACGCCGGGCATTTCACTTGCGGTTAAATGCTTCATGGAGGTCCTGGTGATCTTTGCCTCCATACCGCTTGCCAGAAAAGTCGGACCGCGCCCGGTCCTGATGACCTCTGCTCTGATGGCCAGCGGCAGTATGCTTTTGTTTGCGCAGGTCGAAAC
This sequence comes from Roseibium sediminis, assembly GCF_008711325.1. Classification (GTDB taxonomy): domain Bacteria; phylum Pseudomonadota; class Alphaproteobacteria; order Rhizobiales; family Stappiaceae; genus Roseibium; species Roseibium sediminis. The sequence continues at coordinate 250,060 of NZ_VXDB01000003.1, read as the reverse complement.
CGTCACCCATGTCGTTCTGGTCTCAATTCTGGAGGGGGCTTATTACGGGCTCTTTGCAGGCGTCGCGATCACCTTTGTTCAAGGCTTTGCGCCAGATCGTCCGGGGCGGGCAACAGCTGTGTACATGAACAGCCTGTTCCTCGGCGGCGTGATCGGAAGTGTCTCAATGGGGTTCATTGCCAGCGCAGCCAACTACAAAACCGTTCTTTATGTCGCCAGCATTTCGTCGCTCGTCGCACTTGTTGTGATTGCGGTGACCTACAAGGTGAAGCCCAGAAAAACCCTCATGCGCCCGTGAGAGGTCCATTTTCTTCGACTAGCCAGCTGTCGGTACATACCCGCTTTTGGAGGCCGAGAGTGCCCGTGTGATTGCGGTTGCGAAGCTCGTACGATCATCAGGATTCAGGAAGCTTCCCAATTCCACTTTCTGCTCGCGGTTCAAGAGGGAGATGTTGGTCACCCCTTCGTCGGCCAGCTTTGTGACCGATAGACGCACCCAGAAGGGATTGAAGACAAACTGCTCTCTCCGCTTTCCCGGTCCAACCTTGCGTATGATGATCTGTGTTCTCGATATGCTGACTTCCTCGTAAGTCCGTGCCGAGGCGTAATTCAAACGAAACGCGACATAGATCAGCAAAACATCCAGACCGATAAAGCCGAAGACCGGCCAGGCCCCGATCATCAGGAACAGGACCCCCGCCACGAAACTCACCACACCGAGACAGACCATGAGGATCAGAAAGCCGTTGGGACCCAGAGAACGATGTGGTGTCAGCACCGCCGTAAAAAACGGCAGGTCCGCAGCCTCTGCGGTGTTTTCCTCTGGTTTCGGATTGTCCTTGCTCATGGGACATGATTATAGAGTGGTCATGGTGAATTCAAAGACCGCTTCGCGCTCTGCCGCAGCTGCAAAGACCAGAAATAAGTCGAAGACCCGCAAGAAGGCGCCGTCTGTCGACAATCCGGGCAAGATCCTCAAGAAGTCCCGCTACTCGAAAGCCGAGACTGCAGAGATCTTTGCAAGGTTCCATGCCGATAATCCGGAACCGGAAGGTGAACTGGATTACGTGAATGCCTTCACGCTGCTTGTTGCCGTCGTTCTTTCTGCGCAGGCAACCGATGTTGGCGTGAACAGGGCAACCAAAACCCTGTTCCAGATCGCTGATACTCCACAGAAAATGGTCGCCCTCGGTGAGGATCGGGTGCGCGAGGAAATTCGTACGATCGGCCTTTTCAAGACCAAGGCGAAAAACGTCATTCTCCTGTCCGAGTTGCTTATTCGCGATCATGGCGGTGAGGTTCCGGAAGACCGTGAGGCTCTGGAAAAGCTGCCGGGGGTGGGGCGCAAGACAGCGAATGTGGTGTTGAATATCTTCTTCGGGCACCCGACGATCGCCGTCGATACGCATCTCTTTCGGCTGGCCAACCGGATTGGCATGGCACCGGGCAAGACCCCACTCGATGTTGAAAAAGCGCTTGAGAAAGTCGTTCCGCCGGAATTCGGGCTTCATGCCCATCACTGGCTGATCCTGCATGGCCGGTATATTTGCAAGGCGCGCAAGCCCGAGTGCCGCCGCTGTGTGATCTACGATCTCTGCAAGAGCCCGGAGCGGGAGAAATATGACTCCATTCCCGAAATTGCCGTGAAAACCGCAGCTCTCGTGGCGCGCTCGGCAAGTGGCACCTGCGAATGAAGCCCGCTCCGCAGTCAACCGCCCGGCTGAGGTTTCGCGAACCGACACCGGCGGATGCGGCCTTTTATCTGCGCCTGATGAACGATCCGGCCTACCACCGCTTCATCGGGGATAGGGGTTTGCGCATTCTGGAGGACGCTGAAACCTATATCCTGGACAAGCTGCTTCCCAGTTTTTCCAAAAAGGGCTTTGGCTTGTGGCTTGTCGAGGAAATCGCCAGCGGTGAATCTGTCGGGATGAACGGGCTTGTCGACCGGGACGGGTTCGAAGAACCGGACCTTGGCTATGCGTTTGTTGAAACTGCGCGAGGCAAGGGATATGCCCGCGAAAGCATTGTTGCCGTACAAGGATTTGCCACGCAGGTGCTCGGACTAACCGGGCTCCCCGCTTATGTTCACCCGGACAACGCGGCATCCGCCAAGGTGCTGGAGCAAACCGGCTTCGTAAAGGCAGGCACAATTATCTGGCCGACAACGGGCGACCCGGCCGTGAAATTTGAATGGATTGCCTGAAGATCAGGATTTGGGCCGAACGCGCACCACGACATCGACGCGCACGATTTCCATGCCTTCCGGCGCTTCAGGCACCTTGTCGATGCCAACGCCTTCACCTGGAATGTCCACCACCTTGTTTTCCCCTTCGATGAAGAAATGGTGGTGATCGGACACATTGGTGTCGAAATAGGTCTTGGTTCCGTCAATTGCCACTTCGCGCAGCAAACCGGCCTCAGTGAACTGATGCAAGGTGTTGTAAACGGTGGCCAGCGATACCGGGACATTTGCAGCCACGGCTTCTTCATGCAGATGCTCAGCGGAAATATGGCGGTCGCCCTTGGAATAGAGCAACTCGGCGAGGGATACGCGCTGCCGTGTCGGGCGCAATCCGGCATTTCTCAACATGTTGGATACGTCGGTATACTGAACGTGTATCGGCGTAAAATGAGTCATGTCAGGCCTTTGTCATATTTCCGGTCGCGTCGGCGGTCCAGATCCCTCGATCCGGCATTCGAGCCGAAACACCACGTACTACCTATGCTAGCACGTCGCGTCCGCAATCCATACTTGCCATTTCTTGCATGGAAAATGCAAGTTTTTCATCCCCAAAGCGACTGGATCCGGCTTGGGGCGCACCAAAAATAGACGGCTAAATGCAATTTGGGCTGCAATTCCCGCCGAGTTGCGGATCGCCAACCCTTTCAGTAGCGTTTCCCCTGTGTTAGGAAGTCGACCAGCCACAACGATCAAAAACGTGGAGCCTCGATCATGACTGCGCATGGTCAGGCACCTGAGACAAGACGGAAATTGAATGACCGAACGTCGCTCCAGCTACGACTATGAGGACCTCCTCTCCTGCGCTCGCGGTGAGCTTTTCGGCGAGGGCAATGCCCAGTTGCCTCTGCCCCCCATGCTGATGTTCGACCGGATTACGGATATCTCGGAAACCGGTGGCGAATTTGACAAGGGCTACGCCCGTGCCGAGTTTGAAATCAAACCGGACCACTGGTTCTTCCCGTGCCACTTTCACGGCAATCCGATCATGCCGGGCTGTCTCGGACTTGATGCCCTTTGGCAGCTGACCGGCTTTTACCTCGGCTGGCTTGGCCTTCCGGGCAAAGGCATGGCCCTGTCGACTGGTGAAGTGAAGTTCAAGGGCATGGTGACACCGAGCGTGAAGCTCGTTGAATACGGCGTTGACTTCAAGCGGATCATGAAAGGACGCCTCGTCCTCGGCATCGCCAATGGATGGCTGAAAGCCGATGGCGAGCAGATCTACGCTGCCACCGATCTTCGCGTCGGCCTGTCCACCGCCTGAACCAATTCGTTTCAGACCAGTGAATTCGGCCGGCGCTTTCTTTAAAAGCGCCGGTTTGCATATTATTTGAGCCCTGAACCCGAGCTACCCTATGGCTCGGACATAACAAATGGGAGACCGCAATGAGACGCGTTGTCGTCACCGGGATCGGGATCGTTTCCTCCATCGGCGCAAATGCCGACGAAGTCCTGACAAGCCTCAAGGAAGGCAAGTCCGGCATCAGCTTTGCTCCGGATTACGCCGAACACGGCTTCCGCAGCCAGGTTCACGGCAAGCCGAATGTCGATATCGCTTCCCTGATCGACAAGCGCCAATTGCGGTTCATGGGCGATGGCGCTGCCTATAACTACATCGCCATGGAACAGGCTCTCAAGGACAGTGGTCTTGAGGAAAAGGATGTTTCCAATCCGCGCACAGGCCTGATCATGGGGTCCGGTGGTCCGTCCACCAAAAACCTCTTCCAGGCACACCAGATCGTTCTGGAAAAGGGTTCACCCAAGCGCATGGGCCCGTTCATGGTGACCCGCGGTATGAGTTCAACCAACTCTGCCTGCCTTGCGACGCCGTTCAAGATCAAGGGCATCAACTATTCCATCACCTCTGCCTGCTCGACCTCTGCGCACTGCATTGGCGCTGCGACCGAGCAGATCCAGTTCGGAAAACAGGATGTGATGTTCGCAGGTGGCGGAGAAGAACTCGACTGGACGCTGTCCTGCCTGTTCGACGCCATGGGCGCCATGTCCTCCAAGTACAATGACACGCCTGCGACGGCTTCGCGCGCCTATGACGCGACCCGCGATGGGTTTGTGATTGCTGGTGGTGGCGGTGTTGTCGTTCTCGAAGAACTGGAACATGCCAAGGCACGCGGTGCAAAAATCTATGCCGAAATCACCGGTTATGCCGCGAATTCAGACGGCTATGACATGGTTGCGCCATCCGGCGAGGGCGGTGAGCGTTGCATGCGCCTTGCCATTGATGGCCTCGGTGACCGCAAGGTCAGTTACATCAACACCCATGGAACATCGACCCCGGTCGGCGACGTGGGCGAGATCGAAGCCATCCGCCGCGTCTTTGGCGAAAACCAGCCGAAAGCATCCTCGACCAAGTCCCTCACCGGTCACAGCCTTGGGGCAACCGGCGTTCAGGAAGCTATCTATTGTCTCCTGATGCTGGAAAACGACTTCATGACCGCGTCGGCCAACATCAACGAGCTTGATCCGGCCATCAAGCCGGAGGAAATCGTGACAACGCGGATCGACAACGCCGGGCTCGACACGGTTCTGTCCAACAGCTTCGGCTTTGGCGGCACAAATGCGTCGCTCGTTATGTCGCGCTATCACGGCTAAGGAAAACTCTATGTCTGACTTGATGAAGGGCAAACGCGGCCTTGTGATGGGGGTTGCCAACAACCACTCCATCGCATGGGGCATTGCCAAGACCCTGGCCGATCACGGCGCGGAGCTCGCGTTTACCTATCAGGGTGATGCATTCGGAAAGCGGGCCAAGCCGCTGGCTGAATCCGTTGGCTCCAACATTCTGCTTCCCTGCGACGTTGAGGACGAAAACTCCCTCGACGAAGTGTTTTCCACGCTGAAGGCCGAGTGGGGCACGATCGACTTCCTCGTCCACGCGATTGCCTTTTCCGACAAGAACGAGCTTCGGGGCAAATACGCGGATACGTCGAAAGACAACTTCATCCGCACAATGGTGATCTCCTGCTACTCGTTCACGGACATTGCGCGCCGGGCTGCCGAGATCATGCCAAATGGCGGGTCCATGATCACGCTGACCTATGGCGGATCAACGCGCGTCATGCCGAACTACAACGTGATGGGCGTTGCAAAGGCTGCGCTTGAGAGCTCGGTTCGCTATCTGGCTGTCGATTACGGCGAGCAAAACATCCGTGTGAACGCGCTTTCGGCTGGCCCGGTGCGTACACTGGCAGGATCCGGGGTTTCCGATGCCCGCCTGATGTTCAATTTCCAGAAGCGTAACTCCCCGCTTTGCCGGACCGTTTCGCTGGAAGAAATCGGTGGCACGGGCCTTTATCTTCTCTCCGACCTTTCCGGCGGTGTAACCGGTGAAGTCCACTTTGTGGACAGCGGCTACAACATCATGTCGATGCCGCGTCTGGCAGAACTGAAGGTTCAGGACCCGGCTGACTGATGCATCTATCCGAAATGAACAAGGAAAAGGGGCGGTCCAACGTGGCCGCCCCTTTTTTGTAACCCAGTGATGTAACTCTATTCTACCTGCTCGTCGGGGTAGACACCGAAAAGTCGCGTCTGATCGAGCCAGCCATCGAATTTTTCGCCCTGAATGCGGCACCAGCCACCTGCGCATTCCTTGATCGTAGCCAGGACCAACGGCTCTAGCTCGGCAACGATAACTGCATCCGACTTCGAACGCTGTCGCAGGGGCGTGCGGGAGCTTTTCTCCCAAGGTGTTACGAGCGCTGTGCGGCGACCCGAGAGCAGGGTGTGAAAGACCCAGCCTTCTTTGCCTTCCCAATCACGAATACGGCGCCAGTTGTCGAATTCCTGAACGATTTCAACGGGAAGACCGGCAATGACATAGGTCCAGGCCACATCGTGCTCGCGGGACGGGCCGACGCGGACATTGACCTTGTCAGACTTCAGGCTGACAAACCGGGGAATGGGATAGCCGGAGGGTCCGGTTTTGGTGGCCTGCGCGAGAGCCGTGACAGGTGCCAGTGTCAGCACCAAAAGGCACAGGCCGGCGAAAAATCGAATTGCAGACTTGGATATCATCCCAACCATATTATTCGCTTGTCCAATTGTTCGACGGGCATTTCTCTTGCAAAAAGCTTTAACGATCCCTGCCACAGAACACCAGCATGCCCTCTCGTCATTCCTGTGACCAGACGGGTAATCCCAAGCGTCCACTTGTTTCTACGCGCCCATCTGGTAAGGAAAAGTAACGTTCCGTGTTTGGCGGGATTGGTAATTGTAATCATGTCAGCGGTGCAAGCCCTGACGGAAGGCACAAGGCGGAAAATATGCCGAAAAAGAAGCCTGTGGTCGTTGTTACCCGGAAATTGCCCGACGTTGTGGAAACACGTATGCGGGAATTGTTCGAAACACGGCTGAATGACACCGATCGCCCCTTTACGCAGGCTGAACTGGTGGAAGCTGTTCGAACGGCGGATGTGCTTGTTCCAACCGTTACCGACCGGATTGATTCGTCCGTGCTCGCACAGGCCGGACCCAATCTCAAGCTCGTCGCCAATTTCGGGAATGGTGTCGACAACATTGATGTGGTGACCGCAAACAATCGCGGCATCAATGTTACCAACACCCCGGGCGTTCTGACCGAAGATACAGCCGACATGACCATGGCGCTGATCCTTTCGGTGCCGCGCCGCCTTGCCGCTGGCATCAAGTCTCTGGAAGCAGGCGAATGGGCTGGCTGGTCGCCAACCTGGATGCTCGGCCACCGGATCTGGGGCAAGCGCCTCGGGATCATCGGCATGGGCCGTATTGGTCAGGCTGTTGCTCGCCGGGCCAAGGCTTTCGGCATGTCGATCCATTACCACAATCGCCGCAGGGTGCCGACGGATGTGGAAGAATCCCTTGAAGCGACCTATTGGGACAGCCTCGACCAGATGCTGGCGCGCATGGATGTGGTGTCGGTTCATTGCCCGCACACACCCGGCACGTTCCATCTTCTGTCCGCTCGTCGGCTGAAGCTGATGAAAAAGGACGCCTATGTGGTCAACACGGCCCGAGGTGAGGTCATCGATGAAAACGCACTGATCCGCATGCTTGAAGCAGGTGAACTGGGCGGTGCTGGCCTAGACGTGTTTGAACATGAACCGGCCGTTAATCCGAAGCTCGTCAAGCTGGAGAACGTGGTTCTGCTTCCGCATATGGGCTCGGCGACCATGGAAGGCCGCATCGAAATGGGTGAGAAGGTCATCATCAACATCAAGACCTTCATGGACGGGCACCGTCCGCCGGATCGCGTGTTGCCGTCAATGCTTTGACAGACTGCCTTTTCGAGAAAACTTTTGCGCGGGGCCCTTGGTCCCGCGTTTTTCATGCGCCGTATTTGTTCCAGATTGCAGTTTCGCCCATGCCTTCAACAAAGGCTTTGTGGGCGGCAAATTCCTCATCTGCAATCGGGCGCACGAGGGGGACGGGGCGCTTTCGCGCATTGAACGAGCTAAGCTCACCCGGTTCGCTTTTCTCTCCTGCAGATTGGTTTGTCTCCTCGTCCGGCACCAGGCCCAGTGCCGTCTGACGACCACCGATCAGCTCCAGATAGACTTCAGCGAGGATTTCCGCATCGAGCAACGCGCCGTGCTTGATACGTTTCGAATTGTCGATGCCATAGCGGGAGCAGAGCGCATCCAGCGAATTCGGCCCGCTTGGATGTTTTCGCCGGGCCAAATCAAGCGTGTCGAGAACCTGATCGTTGCCAATGGTCCGCCGTCCGCATTTTTCCAGCTCCATGTTGATGAAGCCCATGTCGAAGGCGGCATTGTGAATGACCAGCCGCGCATCGCCAACAAATTCCAGAAACTCGTCAGCCACCTGCTCAAACAGCGGTTTGTCGGACAGGAACTCCTCAGAAAGGCCGTGAACCCGAAAGGCGCCTTCCGGCATGTCACGCTGGGGGTTTATGTAGACGTGATAGCTCTTGCCGGTTGGAATGTGGTTCCAGAGCTCCACACCGCCGATTTCCACCAGACGGTCACCGCCGCGCGGGTTCAGGCCCGTGGTTTCCGTATCAAAGGATATTTCGCGCATGTTCTGCCTCTTTCGCCATCCGGTTCACTTTGCCGCGCTCAGATCACGAAGCAAGGGGAGGGAGTGGTTTTCCCAAGCTTCAACAGGCTGTCTGCCTAATTCATGGCTGCAAGAGAGCGCATGAGCGAGGCCACGGAGCGTTGGGTCATTTCGAGATTTCGACCCGTATCGATGACGAAATGCGCACGTTTGCGCTTTTCCTCGTCTGCCATCTGGCGGCCAAGAATGGCTTCAAACCGATCCGCGGTCATGCCCGGTCGCGCCATTACCCTTGCGCGTTGAACATCGGCGGGAGCCGATACCACCACGATGACATCGACCCTTCCTTCACCAGCAGTCTCAAAAAGCAACGGAATATCCAAAAGTACGGCCCGTCGACGTTCTGAAGCCGCTTTTTGGAGAAACGCTGTCTCTTCCTCTCGAACGAGAGGATGGACGATGGATTCCAGACGTTTCATGGCGTCCGGTTTTCCAAGCACATGTGGAGACAAAAGCGTTCGGTCGACCGCGCCGTTAACGGTCGTCCCCGGAAAGGCCTGCTCGATCAACGGTGCCGCGCGGCCGGAATACAGCTTGTGAACGGTCGCATCTGCGTCGTGACCGGGAACACCCAGATCAGCGAACATGCGCGCCGTGGTCGACTTGCCCATGCCGATGGAACCAGTCAATCCAATCCGGATCACGCCTGAACTCCCAGATCCTTTACCACCAGCGCCCTCAGCTCATCATCAACCTCTGGCAGAACCCCAAACCACTTTTCAAATCCCGGTGCGGCCTGATGGAGCAGCATTCCAAGACCGTCCACCGTCGGATTGCCGCGTTCGCGGGCTGCTCTCAACAAGTCCGTTTCGAGCGGCACATAAACGATATCCGTTACCAGGGCTTTGCGCGGCAGGTTCGCCAGGTCAATTTGCAACGGGTCCTTGCCGCTCATTCCCAGCGCGGTGGTGTTGACGAGGAGATCAGCTTTTCCAAGATAACTCCCCAGTTCATCCCATGGATGTGCAATCGAACCGGCTCCGAATTCATCGGCAATTATCTGAGCCTTTTCGAAGGTCCGATTAAAGATACGCACATAGGAGAACTTTCGCTCCAGCAAAGCCCAGACAATCGCTCGCGCAGCTCCGCCTGCTCCCAGAACAATCGCCTCGTCATGGCGGTTATCCCACCCGGGATGTTGCTGGTCGAGATTTCCCAAAAAGCCGAGACCATCGGTATTTGCGCCGCACAGCTCACCGGCGTCGTTCAGCCAGAGCGTGTTTGCTGCACCCATGGCTTTTGCCGCATCATCGAGATGAACACAGGCCTTGGCCGCCGTTTCCTTGTGGGGCACGGTGACATTGCAGCCGACCAGTCCATGCTCCGGCAGGGATCGATAGAAGGCTTCCGCAGCCTCCGGCTCCACACCGCAGCGGTCATAACTTCCTTCAAGACCGTGCTTTTTCAGCCAGTATCCATGGATGAGCGGGGATCTGGAGTGGGTTACCGGCCAGCCGGTGACCGCAGACTTTCTGGGTCCGGTCATCTGTCAACAACACCCTGATTACGAAGCTCTTCGAGAAGCGGAAGAAGCGGAAGACCGAGAATGGTGAAATAGTCTCCGTCGATCCGATCAAAAAGCTGAATTCCGCGGGATTCCAGCTGATAAGCACCGACGCTGGTCAGGGCAACATCACCGACCGACGCCAGATACCGCCCGACAAATTCCGGACCATAGGGCCGCATGGTCAAACGGGCGACAGAAAGGTGCCGCCATAGTGTCTCGCCGTTCTTCGCAATGACAACTGCTGACAGGAGTTCGTGGGTTTTTCCGGAAAATTTCAACAACTGGCGGCGCGCTGCTTCCATATCTTCCGGTTTGGTGTAGCGCTCGCCTTCAAATGCCAGGATCTGATCCGCGCCTACAACCAGATCATTTGACCGACGCTCGCTGACATCCTGCGCTTTGGCTTCCGCCAGAATTGTCGCCAGATCTTCCGGGCAAAGGCCTGCCTCCAGAAGGGGGGCTTCCACGGCGCGTTCGTCGACCGTTGCCGGATCCACCTCGAAAGTCAGTCCTGCATTTTTCAGAAGCTCAGCCCGAATGCGGCTTCCGCTGGCAAGCACAAGGGTCATTCCCAACCTCGTCCATCCTGTAATGCGCTTTAAAGGTCAACAGGCCTACGCGCTTTGAAAGCCTTGAACAAGGTCATGATTTCCGCAGCGGTTTCTTCGACGGAGCGGCGCGTGACGTCAATCAAGGGCCAGTTGTTTTCGGTACAAAGGCGCCGGGCCATGGTGATTTCCCGAGCTATTTCCTTACGGTCAATGTAGGTATCGTTGTAACCATCTGAATTCATGGAAAGAATTCTATTCTTTCGGATTTGCTGAATCCGTTCTGCCGAGGCGACCAGACCAACGATCAAAGGGTTTTTTAGTTCCTTGACGTGATCCGGCAACGGGATTTGGGGAACAAGGGGAATATTCGCAGCCTTGATGCCGCGATTGGCGAGATAGATGCAGGTTGGGGTTTTTGAAGTTCTCGAAATTCCCAGAAGCACGATATCCGCAGACTCCAGATCGTCCCAGATCTGACCATCGTCGTGCAACATCGTATAGTTCAGCGCTTCCATGCGCTTGAAATACTCTGCGTCGAGCTCGTGCTGTCCGCCTATCCGATGTGTCTGTGTGACATTGAGATAGGACTGAAACACGGCAAACACGGGATCGAGGATATTGACGAAGGGAACACCGAGTTCGCGGCATTTTTGTTCAAGCCGCCCGGAAATTTCCTCGTCCACGAGCGTATAAAGGACAATTCCAGGAGCTGCCTCGACTTCCGAGATGACCCGGTCCAGCTGCATGTGCGCACGAACCAGCGGATAGACGTGCTCGATCGCCTGGACATTCTCGTACTGCGCTGTTGCCGCTCGGGAAACCGTCATCAGCGTTTCGCCGGTGGAGTCGGACACGAGATGGAGGTGAAAGTAATGTCTGGACTTGCTCACACTGTCATCCCCAGCCCTGTTGATGAATTGGGTCTATCTTGCTCACGGCACTGCCTTGGTCGGAAACTATGCCCGTTAACGAAAAATTATGAACAGCATCGGGTTTTCCGATGACTCCCGCCGAAACAAATCGGCAGACCTGTTGATTAACACGCGGTTCCACCAATTTCGACAGCTCATCCACACCAAGAAAATTCGTTAACGAATGGTTAACAAATTTACAAACTATTGCGACATTATGTTTTTTTGAGTTATCGACTCTTGGGGAGTATATGTTGTCCAGAACTTCAGGAAACTTGTCCTGAGGCGGGAATGAACGTGATCGTGTGTGGACAACAATTGATCCCGGCAATCCACGCACAATAAGAAAAAACAGATTCAAAATAAGAATCTTTTTTGTTTTGAAGTTGGGAAAGGCAGAGATCTCATGAAGTCTGAAGACCGTGCCGTGATGCGCGTATTGGCGGGTGAAAAAATGTGGCCGCCACCAATCTGGATGATGCGCCAAGCCGGTCGGTATCTCCCGGAGTATCGTGAGGTTCGAAAGAAGGCAGCGAACTTCCTGGAGTTCTGCTATTCACCGGATCTGGCAACAGAAGTGACCCTTCAACCGATCCGCAGATATGGCTTTGATGCGTCTATTCTGTTCTCGGACATCTTCGTTGTTCCCGATGCAATCGGATATCCTGTTCGCTTTGAAGAGGGACGGGGCCCTGTTCTTGAACCTCTCAATGCGGCTCTTATCGATCGTCTCGATCAGGACCGTGCCGAGAAACACCTGGAACCGGTCATAGAGACGGTTACCCGGCTTCGGGCGGAGCTACCCACTGAAACGACCCTTCTGGGCTTCTGTGGCGCTCCCTGGACCGTTGCATGCTATTCTGTTGCCGGACATACCACTCCAGACCAGACAGCAGCGCGTGTTGGCGCCTATCGTGATCCTGACCTGATGGGTCGCTTCATCGATCACCTTGTGACGGCGTCGATCCGCTACCTTGTTCGTCAGCTGGATGCCGGTGCTGATGCGGTCCAGATTTTCGATACATGGGCAGGTGTGCTTGACGATGCCGGATTTGAACGGTGGTCCATCCGGCCGACCCGCGCCATAGTCGATGGTGTGAAGGCTGAGCGGCCAAACGCAAAGATCATCGGTTTCCCCAAGGCATCGTCCGCACGTATCCTGAAATACATTGAAGGAACGGGCGTCGACGCGGTGGGCTTCGACTGGACGGCGCCGGACGAAATCGCGCTTGAGGTTCAAAAGAAGGTGCCGATCCAGGGCAATCTCGATCCCATGCGCCTTGTTGCCGGAGGCAAGGCACTGGATGAAGGGATCGACCACATTCTGTCCACTTTCGACAAGGGACCGCTGATCTTCAATCTGGGACACGGTGTCACACCGGATGCTGATCCGGAGAACGTCGCCCGCATGGTTGAACGGGTGAAGCGAGGCTAGGTGCGGTGGATCTCTACAGCTGGGTCAAATCACTTCATGTGATTTCCATCATCGCGTGGATGGCGGGGATGCTCTATCTTCCCCGTCTCTTCGTCTATCATGCCGAAGCGGCAGTCGGGTCCGACAAGTCCGAAACCTTCAAGGTGATGGAACGCCGTCTTTTGAAGGCGATCATCAATCCGGCCATGATATCGGCTTGGATCTTCGGTCTTTGGGCGGCCTATGAAATCGGTGCTTTTTCGCAAGGATGGTTCCACGCAAAGCTCACCCTCGTGCTGATCATGTCGGGAGTACACGGGTATCTGGCACGCTACGTGAAGATCTTTGCACGGGACGAGAATACCAGATCCACCAAGTTTTACCGGATCTTGAACGAAGTCCCCACTGTTCTGATGATCGGTATTGTTATCCTTGTCATTGGAAAGCCGTTCTAGGTTCACTTGGATCCGTTCTCACAAGACTGCTGCCCCGGATGAACTTCATTATCCGGGGTTGTTTATTATTCCTTTTGCGGACTTGCGAAGAAAATAAAATCAGCTTATCGTCGCGACAACTTCCATATGGTGCTTCCAGAGTTTGCCTTACGCGAAGCGCCTCTGTCCGATACAGATCTGATTGGTAGTTCCCTCAGTACACTTTCGCCGGGTTAAAGCTCCTCAAGCGGAAGTCCCCCCTCGATACATCAATCTATAGAAATGATCCCATCTTCATGCGGGAAATGAAACTTAAAGATCTCAAAGAGAAAACACCGACCGAGCTGCTTCAGACTGCTGAAGAACTGGAGGTCGAAAACGCCAGCACGATGCGCAAACAGGAATTGATGTTTGCGATCCTCAAGAACCTGGCTGCCCAGGACGTTGAAATCATCGGCGAAGGTGTCGTCGAGGTTCTTCAGGACGGGTTTGGCTTCCTCAGATCGCCGGATGCGAATTATCTGCCTGGGCCTGATGACATTTATGTCTCGCCGTCCCAGATCCGCCGGTTTTCACTCAGAACCGGGGATACGGTCGAAGGGCAGATCAGAAGCCCGAAGGACGGAGAACGCTATTTCGCGCTTCTCAAGGTCAACACAATCAATTTTGAAGAGCCGGAAAAAGCTCGCCACAAGGTTCATTTCGACAATCTGACGCCGCTCTATCCAGACGAGCGCTTCAAGATGGAAATCGAAGATCCGACGAACAAGAAAGATCTCTCCTCACGAGTGATCGATCTGGTTGCTCCGCTTGGCAAGGGACAGCGTGGTCTTATCACCGCGCCGCCGAGAACCGGTAAGACGGTTTTTCTGCAGAACGTTGCCCAGTCGATTACCACGAACCATCCGGAATGTTATCTGATCGTTCTCTTGATCGACGAGCGCCCGGAAGAAGTGACAGACATGCAGCGCACGGTGAAGGGGGAGGTTGTTTCCTCCACCTTTGACGAACCGGCCGTTCGTCACGTTCAGGTAGCCGAAATGGTCATCGAGAAGGCCAAGCGCCTCGTCGAACATGGCCGTGACGTTGTGATCCTGCTGGACTCCATCACGCGTCTTGGCCGCGCCTATAACACGGTTGTTCCGTCTTCAGGCAAGGTTCTGACCGGTGGTGTGGACGCTAACGCCTTGCAGCGTCCGAAGCGCTTCTTCGGTGCTGCCCGTAACATCGAGGAAGGCGGATCGCTGACGATCATCGCGACGGCCCTGATCGATACCGGCAGCCGCATGGATGAAGTCATCTTTGAAGAGTTCAAGGGAACGGGTAACTCTGAAATCATCCTTGACCGCAAGATCTCTGACAAGCGTGTTTACCCGGCTATCGACATTCAACGGTCTGGCACTCGTAAGGAAGAGCTTCTTGTTCCGGCCGAGCGCCTCAAGAAAACTTTCGTTCTGCGGCGTATCCTCAATCCGATGGGCACAGTTGACGCGATCGAATTCCTGCTCGACAAGCTGCGGCAGACCAAGTCGAACGATGATTTCTTCGACAGCATGAATACGTGATCTGAATCGGATCCGTATCAATCGGTTTGGAGAGGCGCAGCTGAGACTGCGCCTTTCTGCTTTTTGGAAACTCACCTGTTTCACGTGAATCGCCTTTTTTGAATCGGGATCAAAATGACATTCCCATCGAAACTGGAAACTGACCGGCTCTTCGTGCGCCCTTGGCGCTCCGATGACATTGATGATCTTTATGAACTCTGCAGCGATGCCGCGGTCATGCGCTACTTTGCGCAGGTATATGATCGGGGTGAAACCGAGCTGTTTCTGGAGAAGCTTCTGGACCGGCAGAGCAGGAACGGGTTTTGCTTTGATCCGGTTTTTGAAAAGGCGACCGGCGCATTTGTCGGGTTTGTCGGATTGAACAGACCAGGATTGTCAAAACCCTTGCCGTTCGATCCATGTGTCGAAATCGGATGGAGACTGCATAAGAGATATTGGGGGAAGGGTTACGCAAGCGAGGCCGCAAGAGAGTGGCTTCGATTCGGATTCGAAA
This sequence comes from Roseibium sediminis, assembly GCF_008711325.1. Lineage (GTDB taxonomy): Bacteria > Pseudomonadota > Alphaproteobacteria > Rhizobiales > Stappiaceae > Roseibium > Roseibium sediminis. The sequence goes on along the minus strand of NZ_VXDB01000003.1, from coordinate 234,868 downwards.
TCCTGAAACTGGACGAAATCGTTGCCTTCACCATTCCTGAAAATATCCCTTCGCAAAATGTAATGAAGCGAATTGGGATGTCTCATGATCCGCAGGGCGATTTCAAACACCCCAGTCTGCCGAATGATCATCCCATGGCCATGCACGTGCTTTATCGGCTTACAGCTTCGGACTGGCTAGTATCGAAGACGCATGCGCTTTGACTGCCATTCTGCTACTCATTGATTCACGTGAAACAGCATTTTGACGGATTCGGATCCGGAATGCTTACGCCTGAAATCTCGGACTATTACTGCAGATGAACGATACGATTTACGCCCTGTCGAGTGGTGCCGTGCCTTCGGGTGTGGCGGTCATCCGTATTTCAGGTGGTCAAACACGCAAGATCATCAAAAGCCTGTGCGGTGCTGTGCCGCCAGTTCGAAAGGCATCGGTGCGCGTGTTGCGTGACAAGGACGGAACGCCACTTGATGAGGCTCTTGTCCTCTTCTTCGGCGGTCCTGCCAGTTTCACTGGGGAGGATGTAGCAGAACTGCAATGCCATGGTGGTCGTGCCGTGGTTGCTTCGATCCTCAATGCGTTGTCATCCTTTGAAGGTTGCAGGCCAGCTGAGCCTGGTGAGTTCACACGTCGGGCGTTTGAGCAGGGCCGCCTTGACCTAACCGAAGTTGAAGGCCTTTCAGACCTGATCGCTGCTGAAACCGAGCAACAACGCCGCCAGGCGTTTAGGCAGATGGGTGGTGCGCTTGGTTCGCTTTATGAGGATTGGCGCAAGAGGCTCATCCATATGCGCGCCATGATCGAAGCAGATTTCGATTTTGCCGATGAAGAGGATGTGCCCGGGAGCGTTGCCGACGAAGTCTGGCGTGAAGCGAGCGACCTGGCAGCTGAAATAACCGACCATCTCAACAAGTCGAAAAGTGGAGAGCGGCTTCGCTCCGGCCTGCAGGTCGTTCTCATGGGCGCGCCCAATGCCGGAAAGTCGAGCTTGTTAAATGCGCTGGCCGGGCGCGACGTTGCCATCGTCACGGAAGAGGCAGGGACAACACGGGACGTGATTGAGGTTCATATGGACCTCGGTGGTTATCCTGTGACCCTGGTAGATACAGCCGGCCTTCGCCAGACAGAAGGTATTGTTGAGCGTGAAGGGATACGTCGTGCCGAAGAACGGGGGCAGGGCGCTGACCTCATCTTGTGGGCGGTAGAGCCTGAAGGCATTGAACCCACAGACCCTGATCAAGGTTTGAAGCCAAGTATTCGTGAGGTTGTGCCATTGAGGGTGGTTAGAACCAAGCAGGATCGCGATCGTTTCGACTCCCGATTCCTTGGCGTGACAGACGATATCCGCTGCTCCACTAAAGACGTCGATGGGATGCGTGACCTCTTGGCTTTCCTTACTCGATTCGCAGAAGAAACCATTTCTGTCGGCGAAGCTCCATTGGCGACCCGCGCGCGACACAGGCATTATCTCAATGAGGCCGAGACCTCCCTGAGGCTTGCCGTTGATCAGATGCATTTGCCGGTTGAACTCCGGGCAGAGGATTTGCGCCGCGCAGCAGATGCTCTGGGCAGAATTACCGGGCGTATAGATGTCGAGGATCTTCTGGATGTCATATTCAGGGATTTCTGCATCGGAAAATAATCGTTTCTGTTTCACGTGAATCATTGAAGAGTCTCGGTTGATTCAGAATCGAAACATGTTTCACGTGAATCATTTTGCGACGTAGCGGTATCGATCGGTTACTCATGTCTCTAGGCTTTGACGATTGACCCGTCTGCGCCTATAACACGCATTAAATTCTGCGGCTGGATGCCGGGTGCCTCGCTAATCCGAGTTGACGCTTTTGGTTCCTGCGGAACGCAGTGTATCTTCGAAAATCAGAACGTCGGTCCAATATGGGCCGAAGCCAGATCAGAGGGTGAGACTGGTGTCAGAGTTTGACCTGTCGTTTGATGTTGTTGTGATAGGTGGCGGGCATGCCGGATGCGAGGCCGCGGCGGCCGCGGCGCGCGTGGGGGCGGATACCGCTCTGGTGACCCACAAGTTCGATACGATCGGAGTAATGTCCTGCAACCCTGCCATCGGCGGGTTGGGGAAGGGACATCTTGTTCGCGAGATCGACGCTCTCGACGGGTTGATGGGCCGTGTCGCGGATCAGGCCGGTATCCAGTATCGGATGCTGAACCGTCGCAAGGGACCGGCGGTTCGAGGGCCTCGAGCTCAGGCAGACCGCAAGCTTTATCGGCAGGCGATGCAGCGGGCCATTTCCGAGATCGAGAATCTCAAGGTCGTCGAAGGTGAAGCACATGCGTTCGTTCTGGAGGAAGGTAAGGTCGTTGGCCTGGAGCTTTCCGACGGGCGTCGTCTTTCGGCGAAGAGCGTTGTCCTGACCTCTGGTACTTTCCTGCGCGGGTTGATCCATATCGGGGACAAGAAGATCCCTGCTGGACGCGCGGGCGAGGAGCCGGCGATGGGCTTGTCTCAATCACTGGAGCAAATCGGCTTTGATCTTGGTCGCCTCAAGACGGGGACGCCTGCGCGCCTTGATGGGCGCACCATTCATTGGGAACGCCTGGAGGCACAGCCTGCAGATGATGATCCTGTTCCTTTCTCTACGCTGACGGACAAGATCACGGTTCCCCAGATTGCGTGTCATATCACCCGGACGACACCGGAGACCCATAGGATCATTCGGGAGAACCTGTCCCGGTCGGCGATGTATTCGGGTGAGATCAAGGGGCGGGGCCCACGGTATTGCCCGTCAATCGAGGACAAGATCGTTCGGTTTGGTGACCGCGATGGCCACCAGATTTTCCTGGAGCCGGAAGGTCTGGATGACCACACGGTCTATCCAAATGGCATATCCACATCCCTGCCGGAGGACGCACAGCTTGCCTTCCTCAAGACTATTCCGGGGTTGGAAGATGTTGTCGTCATACAGCCGGGATATGCCATTGAATATGATCATGTCGATCCTCGTGAACTGAAGGCAACGCTTGAAGCCAAGAAGTGTTCCGGTCTCTTTCTGGCCGGCCAGATCAATGGCACCACCGGGTATGAAGAAGCGGGAGCCCAGGGATTGGTGGCTGGCCTCAATGCGGGGCTTTTAGCTCAGGGTAAAGACGCTTTCGTAGTGGATCGGTCTCAGGGCTATATCGGTGTAATGATCGATGACCTGATCACCCGTGGGATCACGGAACCCTACCGCATGTTCACATCGAGAGCCGAGTATCGCTTGTCACTGCGGGCGGATAATGCAGATCAGCGGCTGACCCCGTTGGGACTCAAAATTGGATGTGTTGGCGAGCAGCGTCGAGTCGCTTTCGAAACGAAACTCGTTTCACTGAAACAGGCAGAAGAGCTTTTGAAGGCGCTGACGATCACTCCGGCGGAAGCCAGCCGGAAGGGTCTGCCGGTCAATCAGGATGGGATCCGTCGATCCGCGTTTGACCTTCTGTCCTATCCGGATATGACTTTCGAACGACTTGCTGAAGTATGGCCGGAACTGAAGGATATCGATCCGGCCATCGCAGAGCAGGTCTCAACGGATGCGCTCTATGCTGTCTATCTGGAACGTCAGGCGGCGGATATCGAAGCGCTGAAGAAGGATGAGGCGTTGGCAATCCCGGCAGAGTTCGACTTTGCCGGCCTTGTTGGCCTTTCCAACGAAGTGAAACAGAAGCTTGAAGTTGTCAGACCCGCTACACTCGGGCAGGCATCGCGTATGGACGGAATGACACCGGCCGCCCTGACATTGATCCTTTCTCATTTGAAACGCCAGAAGAAGCCGGGAGCAGCAGCCTGACCGTGTCTGTGGAGAAGCTGAACAACACTGCACAGGTTGTGCATAAGTATGGGGATGTTTCACGTGAAACTCTCGACCGCCTCCAGATCTATGCTGATCTGGTTTTGAAGTGGCAAAAGGCGCAGAACCTCATTGCGCCGTCGACGATCCCTGATCTCTGGGTGCGACATATCGCAGACAGCCTACAAACCGCGTGGTCCTTGCCGGAAGCAAAGGTCTGGGTGGACATTGGGAGCGGGGGCGGGTTCCCGGGAATCGTGACCGCCATTGTGCTGGCGGATGATCCCGACGGACATGTGCATCTTATCGAGAGCAATCAGAAAAAGGCGGCTTTCCTCAGAACGGCTCTTCGGGAGACCGGGTCGAAGGGGACTGTCTATCCCGGACGGATCGAATCGGTTGCGAAATCCTGGAGCCATGGGGCAGTGGATGCGGTTTCCGCTCGCGCCCTTGCCTCTTTGGACAGTCTTTTGTCATTGGCAGAGCCCTTTACAAGCGCCGGAGCCAAGGCCGTTTTCCACAAAGGTCAAGATTTCCAGCGAGAAGTTGACGAAGCGTCTCACACTTGGAATTTCGATCTGTTAGAAAAGAAGAGTGTCATCGACCCTACGAGCCGGATGCTTGTTGTTTCAAACATTTCCGCCCGGCCAAGTTAGGAAGGTATCGTCCGAATGAGCATGCTTCCGGAAAATCCTCGCGTGTTGGCGTTGGCCAATCAGAAGGGGGGCGTTGGAAAAACCACGACCGCCATCAATCTTGGGACGGCCCTTGCTGCGGTGGGGGAAAAGGTTCTGGTCATCGATCTTGATCCCCAGGGCAACGCGTCCACGGGTCTCGGTATCGAGCGCCGTGATCGTGGCCTCTCAACCTATGATGTGTTGAGCGGGGATTGTGAACTTGATGAAGCCATCAAGGAAACCGCGGTCAATCGCCTTTGGGTGGCTCCGTCCACAATGGACCTTCTGGGGCTGGAGCTTGAAATCGCGTCCAGTGGTGATCGCGCTTTTCGGTTGCGAAACGCAATCCAGAACCTGACCCGCTCGCGGCTCTATCAGGACATCGGCTTCACCTATGTGTTGGTTGATTGTCCGCCGTCGCTGAACCTCCTGACCATCAATGCGCTGGCCGCTTCGCACTCAATCCTTGTTCCGCTGCAATGCGAGTTCTTTGCACTGGAAGGTCTGAGCCAGTTGCTCAGCACGGTTGAACAGGTGCGCAACGCACTGAACGGCGAATTGACGATCCATGGCATCGTCCTGACCATGTATGACAGCCGCAACAATTTGTCGGCGCAGGTGGTTGCGGATGTGCGCGAGACCATGGGCGATGCGGTTTATGAAACGGTGATCCCGCGAAACGTCCGCATTTCTGAAGCTCCGTCCTACGGAAAGCCTGCGCTTCTGTATGATCTGAAATGCGCGGGTAGTCAGGCCTATCTCAAGCTGGCCTCCGAGATTATACAGCGGGAACGCGATTTGCGCCGTGTTGCGGCCTGAGCGGACCGGCTCAAGAACCGATTCGGAAGCGAAGTGATTAGCCGGTGTTCGGAAAACACTTCGGTTTCGACTTAAGTATCTGAAATAAAAAATAAAAAGAGTAGGGTTGTATGATGGCTGAAGAAGGCGGAAAGCAGAAGCGATTGGGCCGTGGTCTTGCGGCTCTTATTGGCGATGCGTCTACACAACCAGCCTCGGAGGCTCCGTCGGAGCGCATTCATCGGGATACGAAACGTGTTCCGATCGAGCACCTGACTCCAAATCCGCGAAACCCACGCAAGACTTTTGCCGAAAAGGATCTCGCCGATCTGTCCGAATCGCTTCGGGCAAAAGGCATTGTCCAACCTATCCTCGTTCGTCCGGCTGCAGGGCAGGTGGATCGATATGAGATCATCGCCGGCGAGCGCCGTTGGCGTGCCGCGCAGAGGGCAGGGTTGCACGAGGCGCCGATCATCATTCGCGACGTTACTGATCAGGAAGCGCTTGAGCTTGCGATCATTGAAAACGTCCAGCGCGCGGACCTGAACCCGATCGAAGAAGCAATGGGCTATGAGCAACTGGTCGCGGAGTTCAAATACAGCCAGGGTGAGTTGGCCAAGGTGATCGGCAAGAGCCGCAGCCATGTTGCCAATACGATGCGCCTGATGAAACTGCCCAACTCCGTGAAGGACTATCTTGCCGAGGGACTTTTGACGGCTGGCCACGCCAGAGCACTTATCACCGTTGAAGACCCGGCAGCGCTTGCCGAGATTCTGGTGGAACGCGGCTTGACCGTCCGCGATGCCGAAAAGCTGGCGCAAGATCCAGAAGCCCTTGCCCGTCTTCTTGGAAAGGGCAAGGAACCTTCGACAAAGGCGGAGAAGGACGCGGATACCAAGTCCCTCGAGAAGCGTCTTTCCGATACGCTGGGATTGAAGGTCACGCTTGGCCATAAGCCGGGCAAGGAAACGGGTGATCTGAAGATCAAGTATACTTCGCTGGAGCAGTTGGACGAGATCTGCAAGAAGCTTGGCGTCGAGGTGCGCTGAGGCGACTGGTCGAATCGAAACCGAAACCTCGATCAAAGGCGGTACATGTGTGCCGCCTTATCTGTTTCTGGAACTGCGAGCCTTTGCAACGCGGGCAATTGTCAAAAGCGCCTCAGAGAGCACTGGAACACCCAGATTGTCATTCAGGCGGGAAACCTTGGTTGCGTCTGCCAGGATGCTCAGAGCCTTCTCCAAATCCCTTGAAGCCCATATCTGGAGTTGTCTGGACATGGAGGGGCGCCTACCAAAGAAAATTGGCGGACGCTGTCCATCGACCACCTGAGACGCGCTGCGCCCCTGATCAACGTCTGCCCGCATGCGATGCAGGAGCTGGAAGTGTTTCAGGGCCTGATTTGCAATGACGGAGGCATTTGAACCGGCTGCCGAGAGCCTTTCCAGGCCGTGGTCCAGCGTGGCGAGATCTCCGGTCGCAGCCGCATCGATCAATTCGGACGTTTCAAATGCCGATGCATCACCGATGATGGCGGTGATGTCTTCGGTTTCGATCCGGTCCTTGCCGAGCGTGTAGAGGCAGAGCTTCTTGAGCTCGCCGCGGCTTGCCATGCGATCGCCCCCCAGAAGGCTGTGCAGGGCCGCGCGTGCCTCTCTGGAAATCGTGATCCCGGCCTCACGGGTTTCCTCGTCAATCAACTGATCGATTGTTCGCTCCCCATCGACGTAACAGGGGATTGCGACGGCGCGTTTGTGCGGCTCGATGAGCTTTCTGAGGCCGACACCCTTCTTGATGTCACCGCCCTCGATAACCACCAGAGAGGGCCAGTCGTCGAGTTTGAGAAGCGGGTCGAGGGCAGGATTAAGGTTCTTGCCTGAGGTTTCCTTGATCCAGATGATCCGCCGCCCGCCAAAAAGGGGAATGGTCAGGACTTCATCCATCAAACGAGTCGGATCAGAAACGAGTTCCGATGCATCGAGTTTGGCAAGGTTGAATGGGTCGCTATCGCCTTCTGACGCCTTCTGGACGAGGCGTGTCGCCCGTTCGGACACCAACCCGGTATCCGGGCCGAAGATCAGGATCACACCGCCCGCTGGAGGGGGATAGGATACAAACCTGTCGGCCTCGGATGCCTTGAGCGTTGTCACGAATGCCTCCGGGTGCAGGTGTTATCGGTTTTGCGCGAAATAGCCTGCAAGTCGGGCATGAATGTCCTGAGCAACCGCACGGGCAACCCGTTCTTCCGCATCCCGGCTTGCCCGTTCATTGGCAAAACGCTGATTTGAGAAGTCAAAGGCTGCCGTGGAGAAGGACTTGCCTGTCAGCAAGGCCTTGTCTGTTGCAATGTCGGTCAGGATGAAGTGGGCGTTCATGGTCATCGTGTAGGAGGCGGGAACGTCCGAGAACTGCTGGACGCTGACCGCAGCCGTCGAGATGTTTGCCTGCACCCTCAGACGGTATTTTTCACCTGCAGGAGACGTTCCGCGCTGTAACTTGAACGTCAGCTCGTTGTAAAGTTCGCGAGCGGCCGGTCGGCGGGAGATGCCGCCGATCGAATCCAGCGAAATGGCAGCAAGCTCGTTCGCCACGTCCGATCCAGGATCGGCCGAGGACCCGAGCGAGCCATACAGCGGCCGTATCTGACATCCGCCCAAAAGGACGGCCATTCCCAGTGCGGAAAGGGCTAGTCCGGTAAAGTGTCGGCGGGATGGGCTTTTAGACGACGACATTGACGATCCTTTGCGGCACGACGATCAGCTTCTTCGGCGCATTGCCTTCAAGTGATTTTTGAACGAAATCAAGTGCCAAGGTAGCCGCTTCGACCTCCTCTTTGGAAGCCTCTTTTGCAATTGTCAGTTCGCCGCGACGTTTTCCGTTGATCTGGATCGGATAGATGATCGTGTCATCCACCAGAAGGCTGTCATCAGCAACTGGCCATGCTGTTTCGCAGAGTAGGCCTTCGCCTCCTAGTTCCTTCCAGCACTCTTCGGCAAGATGTGGCATCACCGGTCCGATGATCTGAACCAGGATGCGTCCTGCTTCATGAAGCGCAAAGGCGCGTCCCGGAACATCCGTTGCGCCATTCAGCACCTTGCTGATCTGATTGACGAGGTCATAGGCGCGGGCAATGACGCGGTTGAAGCCAAGGTTGTCCAAATCGTTCGAGGTGACTGCAAGAGCCTTGTGAGCGGCCTTGCGAAGGTCCTGAGCTGCTCCCGAGGCTTGCGCTGCCGATCCACTGTTTGCGATCTCTGAAATCTCGCCAACAAGGCGCCAGACACGCTGTACGAAGCGCCAGGCTCCCTGAACACCTTCCTCGGTCCAGATCACGTCACGCTCTGGCGGAGAATCCGACAGCATGAACCAGCGAGCCGTGTCTGCACCGTAGGTGTCGATGATGTCCGTCGGATCTATGGTGTTCTTTTTCGACTTGGACATTTTCTCGATCGAACCGATCTCGACCGCCGATCCGTTTTGAGTATGAACAGCTGTGCGCTTGCCGTCCGAATCGGAAATGGTGATCTCCGCCGGGCTCAGCCATTTGCCGTCTGCGCCCTTGTAGGTCTCGTGAACCACCATGCCCTGCGTGAAGAGGCCCTTGAACGGCTCTTTCAGGTCCACAGCGCCAACCTTCTGCATGGCGCGGGTGAAGAAGCGCGAATAGAGGAGGTGCAGGATCGCGTGTTCGATGCCGCCGATATACTGGTCAACCGGCAGCCAATCTGTTGCTGTTTGCGGTTCGGTTGGTTCCTCGCAGCGCGGCGCGGTGAAGCGGGCGAAATACCAGGAGGAATCGACGAAGGTGTCCATGGTGTCGGTTTCGCGCCTTGCCGGCTTTCCGCAAGACGGGCAGGCGACATTGCGCCAGGTCGGATGACGATCCAGCGGGTTACCCGGCTTGTCAAAATCGATATCGGAAGGCAACTCGACCGGAAGGTTCTCGCTTTTCTCCGGAACAACCCCGCAATCGTCGCAGTGGACGACCGGTATGGGACATCCCCAATACCGCTGGCGCGAAATACCCCAGTCACGAAGACGGTAATTGATCTGGCGCTGCGCCTGGGCGGAATTTCCGATGGTGACGGATTCCAGCTTGGCGGCAACTGCTTCCTTGGCATCGGTAATGCTCATGCCGTCCAGAAAGCCGGAATTGAAGATCGTACCGTCATCTGTGTAGGCCTCTTCGGCAACATCGAATGTCGCTGGATCGGCATCCTTTGGCAAAACGACAGGGCGTACGGGCAGGCCATATTTGCGGGCAAAATCCAAGTCACGCTGATCGTGTGCCGGACAGGCAAAGATAGCGCCAGTTCCGTAATCCATCAGGATGAAGTTCGCGACATAGACCGGCAGTTCAATGGAGCTGTCCAGCGGATGTTTGACGCGAAGACCTGTATCGACACCAGTTTTCTCTGCCTTTTCAATAGCTTCTTCTGAGGTTCCGACGCGTCGGCATTCGTCGATGAAGGCCTTCAGAGTCGGATTCTCCTCGGCAAGCTTTGCAGATATCGGATGGTCCGGGGAAAGACCCATGAAGGATGCACCGAAAAGCGTGTCCGGGCGGGTCGTAAAAATTTCCAGATCATTGTCGCCAGTCGGAGCCGGGGCTGTGAATTCGAAGCGGACGCGCAGGCCTTCCGACTTGCCGATCCAGTTCTTTTGCATGAGACGTACTTTTTCCGGCCAGCGGTCGAGGGTCTCGATCGCTTCCAGCAGGTCTTCCGAATAATCGGAAATGCGGAAGAACCATTGGGTCAGTTCGCGCTGTTCGACAAGCGCACCTGAGCGCCAGCCGCGCCCGTCGATCACCTGCTCGTTGGCAAGAACGGTCATGTCGACCGGGTCCCAGTTGACCTTGGACTTCTTGCGATAGACCAGCCCGGCTTCCAGAAACTTCAGGAACAGGCGCTGCTGCTGCATGTAATATTCCACATCGCAGGTTGCGAACTCGCGGCTCCAGTCCAGCGACAAACCCATGGACTTGAGCTGGTCGCGCATGGTTGCGATGTTCTCATAGGTCCAGTCGCGCGGATGTACCTTGTTCTGCATGGCAGCGTTTTCTGCCGGCATACCGAACGCGTCCCAGCCCATCGGGTGAAGGACGTTGAATCCTCTTGCGCGCTTGTAACGGGCCACGACATCGCCCATGGCATAGTTTCGAACATGGCCCATGTGAATGCGGCCGGACGGGTAGGGGAACATCTCAAGGACGTAATACTTGTCCCGAGGATCGTCATTCTGCGTGACGAATACATTCTTCTCGTTCCAGACCTTCCGCCAGCGCGCTTCGACTTCGCGCGCGTTGTACCGTTCGGTTGCCATAAAAGTTGCCGTTTTTCTGTGCACCGGAATGGGAGGCGGTGCGTTTTGCCAGTTGAGTGGTTGCCGGACTGTCACCAGAAAATTGCGCTCCGGTCAACCAAGTTGAAGCGCCTTGGCCCAACAAATGCCGAGAAAAGCGGGATATTCCCTGGTGACTTGCTTTTTTTGCCGGTTCCATCCAATCAGGGGAGACACTCCATCTTGAGTAACCGGGGCAAGACATGACCGAGACTGCGATCGACCGTCTGAAAAGCGTGAATGCAGACCTTCAAAAGGCTGAAGCCGACGCTGGACGGGAAAATGGCTCCGTCAACTTGATTGCGGTCTCGAAAACCTTTGGCGCCAACGACATTCGCCCGGTTCTTGAGGCCGGACAGCGAGTTTTTGGTGAGAACCGGGTTCAGGAGGCCATGGGCAAGTGGCCCGCCTTGCGGGAGGAGTTTGACGGCATCGAACTCCACCTTATTGGCCCGCTGCAATCGAACAAGGCCAAAGAAGCTGTTCAGACTTTTGATGTGGTTCACACGGTCGATCGCGAGAAAATTGCCCGGGCACTGAAGACGGAGATGGAGAAGCAGGGCCGCAATCTGCCATGTTTCGTTCAGGTGAACACCGGTGAGGAACCCCAGAAGGCAGGCATCGCGCCGAAGGAAACAGACGCGTTCATTCGCCTCTGCCGGGATGAAATCGGCTTGAACATCATTGGACTGATGTGCATTCCCCCGGTGGAAGATGCCCCTGGTCCACACTTTGCCCTGCTTGAAAAGATTGCTCGACGAAACGGATTGTCGCAACTCTCCATGGGCATGTCATCCGACTATGAAACAGCTGTCGACTTTGGAGCCACGTATGTCCGGGTCGGCTCCGCGATTTTCGGCTCTCGAGACTATGGATAAGTCTTTGCCTCAAGCGGTTCGCCACAATTCCACCACACAGATCACAAAAAGGCAGAATTTGGACATATTTCAGATCACGTAAATTTTACCTGCCACAACAACACCTTAAGTGCTCCAAAAATCGGCCTTGGGCCCGCCTTCATGGCACATCAAATTCCGCGTCGTTCCGGACCGCCCGGCTAATGTGGCTGCGGCGGATGAGATGCGGAACTTCAGTCTCAAATTGGAGCTCATGAAATGTCCAAACGTCTATTTGCTGCGCTTGTTGCCGGTGCCGTATCGGTTTCCACCGCCGCGCTTGCACAGGGCGTCGCCTTCGAAGATGTCGACAGCAATGCTGATGGCGTTGTGTCCTTCGAAGAAATCTCCGCAGTGATCACCACTGTTACCGAAGATGCTTTCAAGGCAGCTGACGCTAATCAGGACGGTTCGCTCGACGCCGATGAGTTCGAATCCATCCAGCAGTAATGCTGAAAGGCATATGGGTCTGTCTTGCCTTTTTGATGCCTGACAGACCTGCCTGATCGAAACCACCGCTCGCTCGATGCCAGCGGTGGTTTTTTATTTGTCGAGCCAGAAGTCCGGGGTGAAAATCAACAGCCCGACCAGAATTTCCAAACGGCCAAGGATCATTTGAAAGGCCAGCATCCACTTCACCGGATCAGGCAATGTTTGAAATGTTCCCGACGGGCCGATTGTATTGCCGACCCCCGGACCGACATTTGCAAGAGCGGTAATAGACGCGCTGAGCGCCGTTTCCAGATCCAGTCCCGCTGCCGCGTAAATGCCGGCAAATAGCGAGAATGTAGCGGTGTATAGGACGGCAAAAACTAGGACGCCTTCAAGGATCGGACTTGAAACTGGTTCGCCGCGATATCGGGTGCTGATGATACGGTGGGGGCGAACGATCCGTCTCGACAGCCCGAGAATGTAATTGGACAGAATGGTAAGGCGGAACATCTTGAACCCGCCCGACGTGGATCCGCTGCACCCGCCAAAGAAGGTCAGGATGAAGAATATGCAGACCACTAGCGGTCCGAACTTCAGATAGTCATTTGCCGCGTATCCTGTTGTCGAGATAACCGAGACAACGTTGAAGGTCGCGAGCGTGAACATGTGAAACGGCGTGTCATGAACGATGAAACGTTCTGCGAGAAACACGGCAAAGGATCCAACGAAACAGACGATCAGCAGCGCCAGGATTTGCGGGTCGAATGCAAGATTGCGCTGCTCCATAGTGCGGATCAGGTAGAGAAACGGCACGCTTGAGGCCAGCATGAAGATAATAGCGACCCAGTAGGCACCGATCCCGCTGAATTGTCCGAAGGACATGTCTGACGTTGAAAAGCCACCGGTCGAGACGGTGGTGAAAGCGTGGTTGATGGCGTTGAAGGGCGACATGCCGACCGCCATGTAGCTGAAGGTGCAGGCGAGCGTCAGCCCGGCATACAGCGACAGGAGGCGGATGACGAACGGACTGACGCGGCCATATGGCTTTGTCGTGTTTTCCGATGACTCGATCGCAAAGAGCTGACTGCCCGCGACACGCAGACCGGGTAGGAGCCATATTCCGAGAGCGACGACCCCAATTCCTCCGATCCATTGCAACAGTGATCGCCACAGCAAAATCCCTGGCGGGAGATTATCAAGGCCGGTGAGGACCGTTGACCCGGTTGTCGTCAATCCGGACGCGGCCTCGAAAAATGCGTCCGTGAAACTGATGTTGAGCGAGCTCTCGTAAAGGGGCATGGCTCCGGCGAGGGAAAAGACCAGCCAGGCAGCGTTCACGAAAATGACTGCATCGCGGAAGCGATAAAGCGGGGCTTCTCCATAGAACGCAGTCGTCGTGAGCGCACCGATCCCGCCGACAATCACAAATGATTTCAGGAAAACGATCCAGTCCGGGTTGCCGAAGAACCCATCAACTCCTGCCGGAATCAGCATTAGAAATGCGATCAACAGGAGGAGGTGACCGATCGGGTGCGCGATTGCGCGATAATTCATGGCTTCGTACCGGATCTTGACCGATCCACTCCGTACATGACGCAGCGATGAAAGATCTTATCCTCCTGTGCACTGCAAAAAACAAGTCGGTTCTTGCATGTACGATTTTGCGAGTACGTGTTGTTTCCTTGGAAAACCTTGACTCCAAGTTCATCTTGCGGCATATCCCGGCCACTCCATATGAGCGAGTGTACAAGTCAGACCGCCGACCAGGACCCGAAAAGGTGTAAAGAGTTCCTGGAGGTTACCACCCGACAGCGCGATGCGCCCTCGGGTGCAAAACTGCTTTGCGCGGTGGTCTGCCAGTTTGCTCTCTCATGGATCGGGACTGCGCCTTCCTTTAGGCAAGTCCAGCCAGAACCGTTAGGGATCAATTGATGTTTGAAAGTCTGTCCGATCGACTAAGCGGAATTTTCGACAAGCTCACCGGCCGTGGTGCTTTGTCCGAAAATGACGTCAATGAAGCGCTGCGCGAAATCCGCCGCGCGCTGATCGAAGCGGACGTGGCACTTCCGGTTGTTCGCTCTTTCACGGACAAGGTTCGCCATCGCGCCGTTGGTGCTGAAGTCGTCAAGTCAATCACCCCGGGTCAGATGGTCGTCAAGATCGTCCATGATCAGCTGGTGGAGATGCTTGGCGCCGAAGGCCAGTTCATCGATCTGAACGCTCCCGCGCCGGTTGCCATCATGATGGTCGGTTTGCAGGGCTCCGGTAAGACCACAACAACTTCCAAGATCGCCCGTCGCCTGACCCAACGCGACAAGCGCAAGGTCCTGATGGCGTCTTTGGACACGCGCCGTCCGGCTGCGCAGGAACAGCTGAAGGTTCTCGGCGAGCAGAACCAGATCGATACGCTTCCGATCATCGAAGGTCAGGGGCCGGTCGAGATTGCAAAGCGCGCAATGTCTGCCGCAAAGCTCGGTGGCTATGATGTTGTCATGCTGGATACGGCGGGCCGTATCCACATCGATGAGCCTTTGATGATCGAGATGGCCGAGGTGAAAGCCGCGGCCAATCCGCATGAAATCCTTCTCGTTGCTGATGCGCTAACCGGTCAGGATGCGGTCAACCTTGCCCAGAGTTTCGACGAGCGCGTCGGGATCACAGGTATCGCGCTGACCCGTATGGACGGTGACGGACGCGGCGGTGCGGCCCTGTCCATGCAGGCGGTTACGGGCAAGCCGGTCAAGCTGATCGGTACGGGCGAAAAGTCCGACGCTTTGGAAGATTTTCATCCCAAGCGGATTGCAGATCGTATTCTCGGCATGGGCGATATCGTGTCGCTGGTCGAGAAGGCAGCTGAAGCCATTGACGCGGAAAAGGCCGCGCAGATGGCCAGAAAGATGCAGAAGGGTCATTTTGATCTGGAAGATCTGGCTGAGCAGCTTCGCCAAATGGAAAAACTCGGCGGTATGTCCGGCATGATGGGCATGTTGCCGGGCGTCGGAAAAATGAAGAAGCAGATCGATGCTGCCGGTCTCGATGACAAGATGTTCAAACGTCAGATTGCAATCATCCAGTCAATGACAGCGATCGAGCGCCGCAAGCCCGATCTTCTGAAGGCGAGCCGCAAGAAGCGTATTGCGACGGGTTCCGGCGTGGACGTTGCCGAAGTCAACAAGCTTCTCAAGATGCACCGCCAGATGGCGGACATGATGAAGAAGATGGGCAAGGGCAAAGGCATGCTCGGCAAGCTGATGGGTGGCCTTGGCGGCGGCATGCCGAACATGGATCCGAAAGCTCTCGAGGAAATGGCGAAGTCCGGTCAGCTCCCCGGGGGAGGGGAGCTGCCAAAGGGACTTCCCGGTGGTCTTGGCGGCGCCGGTCTTCCTCCGGGCATGTCCGGTTTTCCGGGTCTTGGCGGCCTGAAGATGCCAGGAGGGCTCGGCGGATTGCCGGGCATGGGTAAGGGCAAGAAAAAATGAGTGATGCTGAACAGCAGCTCGGAACCAGCAAGGCACTGGAAGAGCTGAAATGTCTGCGCGGATCCATCGACAATATTGATGCTGCGCTGGTGCACATGCTGGCAGAACGGTTCAAGTGCACTCAAAAGGTTGGCCACCTCAAGGCTGAACACAATTTGCCGCCGGCTGATCCGGCGCGCGAGAGGATCCAGATCGAACGGCTTCGCCAATTGGCAAGCGATGCCAATCTCGATCCTGATTTTGCCGAAAAATTCCTGAACTTCATCGTTCGGGAAGTCATCCGGCACCATGAAGCCATTGCCGCGGAAAGCGGCAACTAGACAACTGGAGAAGACTAATGGCTACGAAAATTCGCCTTGCACGTGGCGGTTCCAAGAAGCGTCCGTACTACCGCATCGTTGTTGCTGACATCCGCGCACCGCGCGATGGCCGCTTCATCGAAAAGGTTGGTTCCTACAACCCGATGCTGCCGAAGGATTCCGAGGATCGCGTCAAGCTGGACGTCGAGCGCATCCAGTATTGGCTCGGTACCGGCGCAAAGCCGACCGACCGCGTTCACCGCTTCCTTGATGCGGCTGGCGTTCTGAAGCGTGACGCACGCAACAACCCGAAGAAGGCACAGCTCGGCCGCAAGGCTCAGGAGCGTCTCGACGAGAAGAACGCTGCTGAAGCTGAAGCCGCAGCAGCCGCTGCTGCTGCCGCTGAAGAAGCTGCTGCAGAATAAGTCCGGGCAACGGCTGTGCCGAACGTAATCCTCAAGGAAGCGCCATGAGTGAAGCAGATGACAATCTGGTGCTCATGGCGCGTATTGGCGCAGCCCACGGCATTCGTGGGGAGGTGCGGGTCAAAGCCTTTGGTGATGACCCCCTCTCCTTCACGGACTATGGCACGTTGGTGACACGAAAAGCGGACAAGACGTTCGAGATCGAACGGGCCCGCGTCCAGAAAACGGTCGTTGTCACGAAATTTGTCGGAATTGACGACCGCAATGCGGCTGAAGAACTGAACGGCCTGGAGCTGTTCATCACCCGCGATCAGCTGCCCGATCTGGAAGACGACGAGTTTTATCACGAGGACCTCGTCGGCATGACCGTCACGGACATGTCCGGTGAGCCGCTCGGTAAGATCGTGACCGTTCAGGATTTCGGTGCAGGTGATCTTCTTGAAGTCCGCCCTCGCCGCGGTGCGACTTATTATCTGCCCTTTACCAAGGCCTTTGTTCCCGAGATCGATCTGGAGGCAGGTATCGTGAAGGCGGATTTGCCGGACGATTACTTATCGGAATCGCCTTCGGAATCGGACGACTGAACTCTTGACTTGACCGGCTGGAGGTCAAATTGGTCGAATTCCAGTTCGACTGGTTCGGAGACCATGGCTTGCCGCAGTTCAGAACGTTTCAGCGCAATGGCAGCAACAACGAGCGCTATGCCGATCGCATTTGCCAGGGCATCGTCCAGCGATGAATGATGGTGGGGTAGAAACCCTTGTATTGCCTCACCGCCCAGGCCTAGCGCGAAGGATACAAGAGCCGAAATGCGCAGGCGGCAGCAGAACAACGTATGAATGGATAGCGTCAGGAGCGCAAAGAATCCAACATGGACAAGCTTGTCATAGGGATGGTCCAATCCCGTGTTGAAGACCAGTCCGACAAGAACACCGAATGTCAGCAGCGAAACGAGCGGCAGGATACGCGTCAGGGAGATGTCGAGATAATGCTGATCGACACGCTTCTGGATAAAGCTTGGCAATTTCACACTGATTGCCTTATTTCGGAAAACGATCACCGGACTCTCCATGCTGGGATACGGTGTTCTTAGCCGATGAGTGATTAACAACCTGCTTGATCTCCACGCTTTTCCAACCCGATTGGGTGTGTTCCGAGTGCTTGGTTAATCAATTGCAGGCAGCGGATTTCAGAATGACCACGAGGCGCCGGTCCATATGACGTTCAAGAGCACCATATTGACCCTTTACCCTGATATGTTTCCTGGCCCTTTGGGGCACAGCCTGGCCGGTCGTGGCCTTGAAAGGGAGCTTTGGTCCATAGAGGCGTGCCAAATCCGGGACCACGCCACGGACAAGCATCGCTCGGTTGATGATACACCTGCCGGAGGTGGGGCTGGAATGGTGCTGCGGGCGGATGTCCTTGCAAGCGCGATAGATGCAGCCGCACCACCGGATGATCCGCGGCCTCGCCTTCTCATGAGCCCGCGTGGCACACCATTCACTCAGGCCCGGGCCCATGAGCTGGCAAAAGGGCCGGGTGCGATCATTGTATGCGGTCGTTTTGAAGGGATTGATCAGCGCGTGATCGACAGACGGAACCTCGAGGAGATTTCCGTCGGCGACTACATTCTTTCCGGGGGGGAAATGGCAGCGCTCACAATGCTTGATGCGATTGTGCGCCTGATACCTGGGGTGATGGGTAATCTCGAAAGCGCGGATACGGAGAGTTTCGAGAACGGACTGCTGGAGCACCCGCACTATACCCGTCCGGCGGAATTTGAAGGAATGACCATTCCCGACGTGCTGACTTCCGGCAACCACAAGAAGATTGCCGAATGGAGATTGCAGAAATCAGAAGAGCTCACGCGTGATCGACGACCGGACCTTTGGGGAAACTACGTAGAGTAAGGTTTTCAGAGTGAAAGGTAATTCAGCTACCAAATTGCCAGCTTGCTAGGGGTCTTAAAGCAAAAGTGGCAGCTGCCAAAGGCAGCTGCCACGAACCCCCTGAAAAGTGCTAAAACATGGCTTTAAATATCCAGACTCCCAAGCCATCGTGTCAACGAAAATCTTTCCCAAGACCTTTATTCGTGACCACTGTTATTATTATGCAGATTGTTTTCGGATTGTCGCGTGCAAAAAGCGTGAAAAATGTAGAGTGGTTTTCACGATCTCCGGTCTATTGTAATGAAATGTCGAATTTTGCATGCCAATGCATATAAAACTGCGCGGAATTACTATTTTTGGTCGCAAAAATATTTCCACTCTATTTATGAGTTAGTGGGTGTCGTTGACTGATCGGTGGCAATTTGAGGCCGAGGGGTCGCGATTTCTATCGCCGTCAATCGGCAAAAGGGGGTGGCGAGGTGACCAGACCCCCTCTGCGGCCAGCCGGAGACCTCATCTAGAGAGGGAAATTTGGCTGAAAGGCTGCAAGAAACAGCATGACAACCGCCTATTTTTCGCGTATTAGACGCCGCTGAATGGCTGGAAATGGACCTTACGTACGGTTCGTCCATGCTTTCGCGACATCTGTTCAACATGGCCCAAAGCCATCCGGACGTTTCGTCTAGCGATCCGGACGAGGTGGTTTTGTAATTCAAAAGGGAAAAATGCCATGAACATTATTGAAGAGCTGAATGCAGCCGAAATGGCCCGCATCGAAGAGCAGCGCAAGCTTCCGGAATTTTCTCCGGGCGACACGGTTCGTGT
Organism: Roseibium sediminis; assembly: GCF_008711325.1. GTDB lineage: Bacteria > Pseudomonadota > Alphaproteobacteria > Rhizobiales > Stappiaceae > Roseibium > Roseibium sediminis. The sequence goes on along the minus strand of NZ_VXDB01000003.1, from coordinate 215,999 downwards.
CAACGTGCGCGTCTCTGAAGGCAACCGTACACGTACACAGGCCTACGAAGGTGTCTGCATTGCCCGTTCCGGCGGCGGCATCAACGAGAGCTTCACCGTTCGCAAGATCTCCTATGGCGAAGGCGTAGAGCGCGTATTCCCGGTCTACTCTCCGATGCTGGAAGGTGTTGAAGTTGTTCGTCGTGGTAAGGTTCGCCGCGCGAAGCTCTACTACCTGCGTGACCGTCGCGGCAAGTCCGCACGTATCGTTGAAGCAACCAACGTTCGTGCAAAGCGCCTTAACGAGGAAACTCGTGCCGAGGCAGCTGCTGCAAAGGTTGCTAAGGCCGAAGCAAAGGCCGCAGAAGCAGCTGCTGAATAAGCAGGCGCTCCATTGGAATTCGAAAAGGCGGCCTCCGGGTCGCCTTTTTTTGCGCCTCCCCGGACTTCGTCAAACGACGTTGACAAAAGCTCAACTTGAAATGCTTGACCAAATGGCCGGGCTTGGGCATGTCATAACCTGACAAAAATTCATGCCGGAATTCGGCTTTCAGGGGTCATCCGCTAAGGGGCCGGACGCGCGGGGGAGCAGCGTTCGTTACCCGGGGATGTTGAGTACGGTTTCAGGAGAGAACCATGGCAACCGCAAGAACGCTTTACGACAAGATCTGGGACGATCACCTGGTAGACATGCAGGAAGACGGAACCGGTCTTCTCTATATCGACCGCCATCTCGTACATGAAGTGACAAGCCCTCAGGCGTTTGAAGGTCTGCGCATGAATGGCCGCAAGGTCCGCCAACCCTTCAAGACGCTTGCGGTGGTTGACCACAACGTGCCGACCACGGACCGTTCGAACGGTATTGATGACCCGGAATCCGCTCTTCAGGTCGATACGCTCGCCAGGAACGCTGCAGAATTCGGCATCGAATATTATTCCGAGCTCGACAATCGTCAGGGCGTGGTTCACATCGTCGGTCCGGAGCAAGGCTTTACCCTGCCTGGCATGACCATTGTGTGCGGTGATAGTCACACCTCCACCCATGGTGCTTTTGGCTCGCTCGCGCATGGTATCGGCACGTCGGAAGTCGAGCATGTTCTTGCCACTCAGACGCTGATCCAGAAGAAGGCCAAGAACATGCTTGTTCAGGTCGACGGCAAGCTTCCGGAAGGTGTCAGCGCAAAAGATATCGTACTGGCGATCATTGGTGAAATCGGTACCGCTGGTGGTACCGGTTATGTGATCGAATATGCCGGTGAAGCCATTCGTGCGCTTTCCATGGAAGGCCGGATGACGGTCTGCAACATGTCGATCGAAGGCGGGGCCCGCGCCGGCCTGATTGCCCCGGATGAAAAGACATTCGCCTATGTAAAGGGTCGCCCGAAAGCCCCGACCGGTGAAGCCTGGGACCGTGCTGTCGAATACTGGAAAACGCTTCACACGGATGAAGGGGCTCATTTCGACAAGGTTGTGCGTCTTGATGCAGCAAACCTGCCGCCAATCGTCAGCTGGGGTTCTTCGCCGGAAGACGTGATTTCGGTTCAGGGAGTTGTTCCGAACCCCTCCGAGATCGACGATGAAAACCGCCGCAGCTCCAAGATCCGTGCCCTTGAGTATATGGGTCTGGAGCCGGGTACGAAGATCACGGACATCTCTATTGATCGCGTGTTCATCGGGTCTTGCACCAATGGCCGGATCGAGGACCTGCGGGCCGCAGCGGCTGTTATCGGCAATGGCAAGGTCAAGGACGGCGTCAACGCCATGGTGGTGCCGGGCTCCGGTCTCGTGAAAGAACAGGCTGAGTCTGAAGGGCTCGACGTGATCTTCAAGAATGCCGGTTTTGAATGGCGCGAGCCGGGTTGCTCCATGTGCCTTGCCATGAACGCTGACAAGCTGCAGCCGGGCGAACGCTGTGCGTCGACCTCAAACCGCAACTTCGAGGGCCGCCAGGGCTACAAGGGGCGGACCCATCTGGTGTCTCCAGCGATGGCCGCAGCTGCCGCAATTGCCGGTCACTTCGTCGATATTCGCGAGTGGTCTTCAAACTGATTCGCCTTCTTGGGGCAATCAATCCAGCGGGCGCCTTAACCGGCGCCCGTTTTGACTTTCGGGGACCTTCCAGTGGCTGCGGCCATTGTCGGGTTTCAAATGCCTGCTCAGCTACTTAGTGTTATTGCCTAGCCTCCCCTTGCGGGAGTGCATCTGTTGTTACCTAACAAAATTCAAGGCTTCACAAGAGTGTCACGTCGGCACTACAATACTCCCGTCACAAGAGGGCAAACGGTGTCCCTGTGAAGACCGTTTGCCTCTCCGGAACTGACGTGAGGAGTGGACGGTGACGGTTGCAGTTACGTCGGGAGCTCATCCCGCTTTGGTCCTGAATGCAGACTATCGACCCCTGAGTTACTATCCCTTGTCACTCTGGTCCTGGCAGGACACGGTCAAGGCGGTGTTTCTGGACAGGGTCAACATAGTCTCTGAATATGACACCGCTGTTCGAAGTCCGAGCTTCGAATTTCGATTGCCGAGTGTTGTTTCTTTAAAAACTTACGTAAAACCAAGCCGTTATCCCGCATTTACCCGTTTCAACGTTTTCCTGCGTGACAAATTTCAGTGCCAGTACTGTGGTTCCAGAGACGAATTGACCTTTGATCATCTCGTGCCACGTTCAAAGGGCGGCCAAACAACTTGGCAGAACGTCATTACCGCCTGCTCCCCATGCAATTTGCGCAAGGCCAACAAATCCTGCTCTCAGATAAACATGTGGCCTATGCATATGCCTTTCCAGCCGACCATTCAGGACCTCCACAACAATGGACGGGCATTCCCACCGAACTACCTGCATGACAGTTGGCTCGACTTTCTCTACTGGGATACGGAACTGGAGCCGTAAACAGAGCTTTGCGAGAACGAGCATTTCGACTGCAAGTGGCAGCTGTGTTCGTGCCCCGGCAAACCTGCGATTTTAGTGAACAGTTTATGAAGATGCACTTGGTCTAACTGACGTTGCGGATTCAGCTTCTTGATTATCATGGCCGATTTGACCTGCGGGTCCTTGCATTTCTTCCGCAGCGGCAAATAAAAAGTGTAAGTGTTCAAATTAACAACTAGGAGAGGAATTGCGTGCTAGCTAGCCAGTGACTTCAGATGGAGCCTGGTATGTTCTGCGGTAATCCCTTTTCGGCGCACTTTCAAAAGCTTAAGGCGTGCGAGCGCGGCTCTATCCTGCCTTTGTTTGCCGGGGTCCTGCTGATCCTTATAGTCGTGGCAGGGGCCGGGGCCGACTACACAAAGGCACTTGGTTATCGGCAAAAGGTCGCCAATGCGGTGGATGCGGCTGCGTTGACAGTTGCAACGAAGCTGTCGAAATCTGTCATGACAGATGCCCAGATTGAGCAGGCGCTCCAGGAGACTTTTCTGGCAAATTTGAGTGCGCTTGGTCTTGAAGAACGATCCATTGCGAGTTTGGACCATACAATCGACCCTACAGCAGGTTTGCTCGACGTTTGGTCGAGCATTGACGTTCCAATGAATTTTTTGGGTCTTGGAGGCATCGGCCCTAAGGTTCTGAAGGTTCAGGCCGCCACTCAGGTCAGTTATTCGAGCTTCGATGTGGAACTTTCCCTTATCGTCGATGTGACGGGATCTATGCGATACGACATGGATACGTTGAAGACCGCATCCAGAGGTCTGGTCCGCATCCTGTTGCCTGAGGAGGCTGAAGGCGAAGAGGCAAAAGTCCGCATATCGCTTGTTCCCTACAGCGAAGGCGTCAATGCCGGCCAATTCGCGAATGCTGTCACCGATGGTGGCGCAGGCTCCCGCAATTGTGTGACAGAGCGTGACGGTGCCCAGAAATTTACAGACGTTCGGTATGACTACGACCCCGATCGTAACCACCACACTTTCTTTGGTGCCGGGTCTAACCAATGCTCTTCAGACTCCAAACTCATTCCCCTCACCTCTGACAGGGCCAAGCTGGAATCCGCCATTTCGCGCCTGTCGGCAACGGGCTACACCGCTGGCCAGACCGGCATCGCATGGGGCTGGTACACACTTTCGCCAAACTGGAGCAATTTGTGGCCGGCAGAGAGCGATCCTGAACCCTATTCGAACAAGAAAAACCTGAAATTTGCGATCATCATGACGGATGGTGATTTCAACCGCCACTACGACCGCGTCTGGCTGGATGAAGATGATTGTGAAGATCGCGCCGATGATGGTTATGTCACCGAACCTTGCCAGCGTGGAACGGCGCAATACTGGTATCCAAGAGGCAGCAGTGGCTATTGGGGAGCATCCTCATCCCGTGCACGAAGCACGTGCGATGCGATGAAGGCGAAAAATATTATAGTTTACACGGTCTATTTCGGAAACAGACCTTCTTCTGCCGGGGCAAGGGTTATGCAGGATTGTGCAACCACTGAAGCAACCTATTTCACTGCAAGTTCGGCTCAGGACCTCATTTCTACCTTTGAAAGAATTGCCAGATCAGTTCAGTCCATTTACCTTGCGAGATAGTGTTTCTTCTCATTGTTCTTAATATTATGAATTTACTTTCTCGAAATAATGTACTAATATTGGCAAAGTAGTAGATTTTTACTTACATTTTGATTTCATTGTTTGGATTATAGCTGAAACCCTAATGGGTGACAGCTATGATGAATTCAAAAATACTCCAAGCCAGCAGGATATTTCTGTCGGATGTCTCTGCTTCGGTTTTGCCGATTTTTTCTTTCGCCGTCCTCCTTGTTGTCGTTGTAGCAGGGTCCGGAGCTGATCTAGCCACTGCCCTCGGGCAAAAGGCGAAGGCGGGCAACGCGCTTGACGGCGCTGCTTTGAAGCTGGCCAACCGGCTTTCAGTTGCCAGAATGAGCGAAAAGGAAATCTCTACCGAACTGACCAAGGCCTTCTCTGCAAATCTAGAGAAACGCCAGATCGAATTCGAAGCAATCCGAAATCTCGATTATGTTGTCGATTGGGACCATGGCGTTCTCGATGTGACTACTGTTCTTGCCGTTCCAACGCAGTTCATCGGGATGGGAGGGATTGGGCCGAAGGAACTTGCGATCGGCGTTCAGACGCAGGTTTCCTTTTCGTCCTCCAATCTTGAACTGGCCTTGGTATTGGATGTCACGGGATCAATGGAGGCAGATATTGATGGCCTGCGTGAAGCAAGCAGTAAGCTCGTAGAAACGCTCTTGCCAGAAGGAGAACGGCGGTCACAGAACAGGACCCGGGTCTCGCTGGTTCCCTACTCACAAGGGGTCAATCTGGGGCCTTATGCGAAGCGGGTGACAAACGGGCATGCGGATGAAAACAACTGTGTTGCTACGCGCTTCGCCCGCACTGCTGCGGCGAAGGCAATTGGCAATATGGGGGGCGAGAGATCCAGCGTATTCGTGGCACCCGGTGCCATGGATTACTTTGTTGTCACCACCGGATCGGACACTTCCTGGTATCCCCATCGCAGCAATTGTCCGCAAACAGAACTGGTTCCCCTGACAAGCGACAGCGAACGCCTTCAGGCAGCGATTTCTTCGCTGGAACCGCAGGGTGGCACGGCAGGGCAAGCTGGTATCGCATGGGGCTGGAGCACCTTGTCCTGGAGCTGGCATTCATTGTGGCCGCGTGAAAGCGATCCTGACCGGGAGAGATCATCACGCACACGAAAGGCGGCGGTTATCATGACCGACGGCGATTTCAATGTTCACTACACAGAAAGGTTTCAGGCTGGATGCCCACCTGAACATGATACGGATGGAGAGGATTCCGATCATGGCAGCGCGTCTCTCAGGCCAGATGACGATGATGATGATCTGGACGAGGGCGACGACGACCGAGATGATGATGACTGGGATGACGACGATGATGGTCGCGGTGATCTGAAAGCAAAAAATGGTCGAGCTCGCACATGTCGAGGATCTTCATTCCAGATTGAGGAATATCTTCCGAACGCGAACCTGAACAGCGCGCCGGCACAGGAGGCGCTCGAACTTTGCACCGCCATGAAGAACAGCGGCGTGGTGGTCTATACGGTCTATTTCAGAACAACCGGTTCGGAGTTTGGTAAGGACCTCATGAAGTCCTGTGCCAGTGACTCCGCCAAATTCTATCTTGCCAAGGACAGCAATGATCTCAAGGCGGCGTTCGGCTCGATTGCGCGGAACAACCTCTCTGTTTATCTGGCAAGGTAGGCGGTGGGGATCTGCTGAAAATTGCTGAGAAACGAAAAAGGCGCGGCCAATGCCGCGCCTTTTCCAATTCATTTGACTGACTGTATCACGACCGGTTCTGACGGTTGTCGATCAGATCGTCAACAACGGCCGGATCAGCCAGGGTGGACGTGTCACCGAGATTGTCGAAGCTGTCTTCGGCGATCTTGCGCAGGATACGGCGCATGATCTTGCCGGAGCGCGTCTTTGGAAGACCAGGTGCAAACTGGATCAGGTCCGGAGAGGCGATCGGGCCAATTTCAGAGCGAACATGGGTCACCAGTTCCTTCTTCAGGGCATCTGTCGGCTCTTCGCCTTCCATCAGGGTGACATAGGCGTAAATGCCCTGCCCCTTGATGTCGTGCGGGTAGCCAACGACAGCGGCTTCGGAAACCTTGTTGTGGGCAACCAGAGCGCTTTCGATTTCCGCGGTGCCCATGCGGTGACCGGAGACGTTGATCACGTCGTCGACCCGGCCCGTGATCCAGTAGTAGCCGTCTGCATCGCGGCGACATCCGTCACCGGTGAAGTAGTAGCCTTTGTAGGTCGAGAAGTAGGTCTGGACGAAACGCTCATGGTCGCCATAAACCGTGCGCATCTGTCCCGGCCAGCTGTCCGTGATCACCAGATTGCCTTCGGTCGCTCCGTCAAGGATTTGGCCTTCGGCATCCACGATCGCAGGCTGAACACCGAAGAACGGCCGTGTGGCCGAACCCGGCTTGAGGGCAGTTGCGCCCGGCAGCGGCGTAATCAGGATGCCGCCGGTTTCTGTCTGCCACCAGGTGTCGACGATCGGGCAGCGGCCCTTGCCGACGATAGTGTGGTACCAGTTCCAGGCTTCCGGGTTGATCGGTTCGCCCACGGACCCAAGCAGGCGCAGGGAGTCCAGCGAGTTCTTGGTGACGTGATCATCGCCAGCACCCATCAGGGCGCGGATCGCGGTCGGAGCCGTGTAGAAGATGTTGACCTTGTGCTTGTCGCACACTTCCCAGAAACGAGCCGGGCTCGGATAGGTCGGCACACCCTCGAACATAAGCGTGGTCGCGCCATTCGCCAGCGGGCCATAGACGATGTAGCTGTGACCGGTCACCCAGCCCACATCAGCTGTACACCAGTAGACGTCGCCATCCTTGTAGTCGAAGACATACTGATGGGTCATGGAGGCGTAGACGAGGTAGCCGCCGGTTGTATGCAGCACGCCTTTCGGCTGGCCGGTGGAGCCGGACGTGTAGAGGATGAACAGCGGGTCTTCCGCGTTCATCTCAACCGGTGCGCAGTGGTCGGAAACCCGGTCTGCTTCTTCGTGGTACCAAACGTCACGGCCTTCGGTCATGGCGATATCGCCGCCGGTGCGCTTGACGACGATGACGGTATCGACCGGAGACTTTTGAACGGCCTTGTCGACATTTGCCTTCAGCGGAACCTTGCGCCCGCCACGCAAACCTTCATCGGCGGTGATCACGCACTTGCTGGTGCAGCCTTCGATGCGCTGGGCAAGGCTGTCCGGAGAAAAGCCCCCAAAAACGATGGAGTGAACCGCGCCGATGCGGGCGCAGGCGAGCATGGCATAGGCCGCTTCCGGGATCATCGGCAGGTAGATGGTGACGCGGTCACCCTTCTTCACACCCTGCGAATGCAGCACGTTGGCGAAGACGTTCACCTCGTGATGAAGCTGCTTGTAGGTGATGACCTTGTGCTCGGAAGGATCGTCACCTTCCCAGATGATTGCCGGCTGGTCGCCTCTTGTTTCCAGATGGCGGTCAACGCAGTTGGCGGAAACGTTGAGCGTGCCGTCCTCGAACCACTTGATGTCCACGTTGTGGTAGTCGTAGGAGGTATTCTTCACCTTTGTGAACGGCTTGATCCAGTCCACGCGCTTGCCGTGTTCGCCCCAGAAGGCTTCCGGGTTCTCGACGGACTGCTTGTACATTTCAAGATACTTGGCGTTGTCCACGTGCGCGCTGGCAGCGATGTCCGCCGGGACCGGGAAAATATTGTCTGACATTTATGAAAACCTCCCAGACTGAAAGAGACTTGGGCGAGATATCCCGCGTTCGCAAAGACAACCGAAAGCCCCCCAGATTGTCGGCGCCATTATGCTCAGGAGGTGTCTCACCGTCCACAAGGCGTTAATCGTACTTTCGTAGTCGTAGCCGTTGGTCGTAGAAAACCCGCTCCAAGTGTTTGATTTACGGTGTTGTTGGCCAGCTGCCGACCGCACCGATCACCAGGCCCTGAATGATCAGGACGCCAAGCCAGTGACCGCTGTCGATCAGGGTCAGGCTCCACGGTTTCCCCTGAAACCTGTGATTGACGATTTGTGTTGTCAGGACGATGCCTACCCAGATGAGGGCTGCGGATATGAGACCGGAGCGGATGGATGTGCCGCCGGTGTGATAGATGACGCCTGCAAAGACGAACGCCATGATGAATTGGCAGAAGAAGGTGAGAATCATGACCAGTGGCGACGGTTTCGGGTCACTCGTCAGGCCAGCAGCCCGTTTCCAAGCCTTGCCTAACACGGAGTACCAAAGGGCGCCGAATATGAATGCGACGATTGCTCCGGCTAGTGCTCCAAGAAGGTTTATTCCGTCGAACATCATGGCAGGTGGTCCTGATTTGCAATCAAGCTGGTCTCAAGGACTGCAACCTAGCAGGTGCCATGACCGATTGCATTGCCGAACCGGGTCTTCGAAATATTGTTCATGAAAAAAACAAACCCGCCAATTCTGGCGGGTTTGATTTGGCTATGGAAGCCGTGTTCAAAGTGTCAGAAGGCTTAGTTGGACTTCTGACGCACAACGCCACCGCGGTCGGTGCCCTTGTTTTCATAGTTGGAGTCACCAGCGGCTGTGGAGCCTGCCGGACGAACGCTGACTTCGCAGCCCGGCTTGATCGTGATGCGGCCACCGCGGTCGGTGCCTGCGTTCACGATGCAATCGTTGTCCATGATGATCTTCGGATTGGAAGCTACGTCGCCATGCTGGATGATAACGCCACCACGGTCTGTGCCGATGTTGGTGGAGGTCTGAGCTGCAGCGGAAGCAGCGAATGCAACAGTTGCCAAGCCTGCAACTACGATTTTTTTGATAGAAGACATTAGGATACCCTGTTCACTTACTTTATGTTCCGTACCTGGAACTTGCATTTCGAGCGATATACAGCCATCGTCCTAGGCACAAATGATAATTTATTGATTACTCATATCTATGAATTGATAAATGATATTCTTGCTTATGGTTTCTATAGGCATCGTTTATTGAAAATATTCTATTTGTACTTAAAAATAACGTAGGGTAGGAAATGAAAAGGGGCCCGAAGGCCCCTGTCATAACGATAATCCATTTCAGGCCCGCTTATCGAAGTCGAATGACACCACCGCGATCGGTGCCTGAGTTCCGATAGCTGTCCTGTGCCGTGTTGATGTGCACTTTGGACGGTGCCTTCTGCGTCAATCCGATCAGCGTATGCCACTGGCTGCCCTGATCTGCATAGATGCTTGAGCTGCGGGCATGCGGATCAAATTTGGCGGCTTTGGGCGCGGGAATACCCGTTCCGGTGAGATCGGCAACGACCCCGCCCCGGTCCGTACCGATGTTCTTGAGGCCTGCCGCCTGAGCCGTTGCTCCGAGAGTCGCAAGGGCAAAGCCAACACCAACAACCTTCAACACGCTCTTGATAGTCATGTTCCATTCCTTTCTCTGTTGCTCCAGGGAGGATGCCCCTCTGGTAAAACTGATCTGGGAATTGGCGCGAACACGATCAAATCAACTGACCGCGAGAGCAACAGCTCCCCTCTTCACCGCTGTGTGATCGATGCGTGAAAGAGGAAATCTAGACCCGCGAAAATTTTCGGCTGCCGTTTATCCGGCAACCTTTTCCATCATGGCCTTGTAGGCGGGTCTTTGACGAAGCCGTTTGAAATAGTCGTAGATCGGGCCTGAACGTGGAAGATCGAATTTGGCCGTCACCGCCCAGCCGCCGCAATGGCCGATGATGATGTCAGCCAGAGTGAAGGTCTCGCCCATCACGTAAGGTCCTTCACCCAGCCGTTGTTCCAGTATTGTCAGACCCTTTTGAAATTCATATCGGCAGACATCCTTGATCGCCGGAACACGGATATCTTCAGGATGGATGAAGGTGTTCTTGGCTGCTGTCCACAACGCCCCTTCGAGCACGTCTGCTGCAAAAAAGGTGAAGCTGTCCTGAATAGCCCGCTGGGGCGTCCCGGCCGGGAACGTAAGCTTTCCGTGCTTGTCCGCGAGGTAAGTGCACATGGCAATTGATTCACTGACGACGAGATCCCCGTCCACCAGCAGCGGCACCGTACCAGCCGGGTTCAAAGCCTTGACCGTATCGGAGTGTGGAAGGGCCGGATCAAGCTCATAGGCTTCCCCCAGTTCCTCCAGCATCCAGATCACCCGCATGGCCCGTGTCCTTGGAAAACCGACAATCTTGTACATTCCTGACCCCGTATCCTTGATGTAAACAGGTGCGCCTCGGCATTGGGGCCACTGCCCTGTCATGCCATTGCCTTATTCCTCTGTTTCCTTGCGCCTGCGCAGCAGGGCGACCAGGCCGCCGATACACAGCCCCAGCAGGAAGATCAAAAGCGTTTCGATCGTGAAGTAACTGGCAGCATCGGTGTGTGGGTGCGGATGATCACGCAAGGCTGGATGTGCCAGCGCAACACCAGAGAGCGTGCAGGCTGAAATCGTGAGCAGGGGCAAGCGGATCATCATTTTCGCCGATGTGAAATGCCGGTGGTTTTGGCGATCTTAGCGAACGGATCGGGTTTGACCAGACGGAATTCGCAAAAGTGATGTGGTAGGTTTTGCATAAAATCCGACAGGTCTGATAAACAGGAACTCAGAAAGTCTGATGTGTAATTGCATTTGTTCCGATGAGGAAAAAAGCGTGACCAGTTTTCGAGTATTTTCTCAGGCTCGTTTTGGCCTGCCCCTGATTATTGCCCTGTTTCTGTTTTTGCTGCCAATTTCCGCACGGGCCGATATTGGCGCATATATCCTGATTGACGCCGATTCCGGGGCTGTTCTGGATCAAAGTGATGCGACCCGCCAGTGGTATCCCGCGTCGCTGACCAAAATCATGACAGCCTATGTGACCTTCAAGGCCATTCGGCAGGAGCGAATTTCGCTCAGTTCCGCTGTTGTGCAATCCAAGAACTCCCTGTCCGAACCACCCAGTAAAATGGGCTTTAAGGTCGGAACGCAGCTGACCGTCGAAAACGCCCTCAAAATCATACTGGTCAAGTCTGCCAATGATATTGCGGTGGCCCTCGGCGAAGCGGTCGGCGGGTCCGAGGAGGCGTTCATCCAGATGATGAATGCGGAAGCACAACGACTGGGGATGACAGGGACGCGTTTTTCTAATCCTCATGGTCTGCCGGATAACAGCCAGGTGACGAGTGCCCGGGATCTCGCGATCCTAGCACAGGCATTCTGGCGGGATTTTCCCGAAGCCCGTTCTTTCTATCGCCATCCGGGTATCCAGTTCGGCAAGAAATCCATGCGCTCTGCCAACAGGGAATATCTCCTGCGTGTTCCCGGCGCCAACGGCATGAAAACGGGATATATCTGCAATTCCGGATACAATGTCGCGGCAACGGCGACCCGCGGCGGGCGCACGCTAATCGCCGTCATTCTGGGCGCGGGATCGGGGCTTGAGCGCATCGCCTTTACCCGCGAGCTTATGGACAAGGGGTTCAAGAAGGGCCGCAGCGGCACAAAGGTACAGTCATTGGCCGGTCGTGGCGGGCCTCCGCCGGCGGACGGATATTGCAAACGAAACAAGAAGCCTGATGTCGATACGATCATGGCCCGCTTTGACATGAAGTCGGAGAAGAAAAGCTTCTTCATGGCATTTGCTCCCACTAAGGATCCGGGAGGCGTTCTGCGACCGGGTGCCGGGACTTCCGGGGAGTCGGCAGCTGACGAAGATTCCATCACCCTGCCGAATGGCAAGACGGATTGGGAGGCCGTCCTGGACCGAACGATTGGTACACAGAAGCTGGCCTATCAGCCCGTTCAGGTCGTGACCGGTGTCTCTGCTGCCGCGGCTGCTGTTGCTGCTGCATCTTCATCCGTGGTTCCTGAGAGCGTTCCGGTTGCCAATGTTCCGCTTCCGACTGCCAAGCCGAGATTGGCGGGGGCAGCGCCGGTGCAAAATGTAGTTGCGACACCTTCGGAAACATCAGGAAATCAGCCAGAAACGGTTTCTCCCGCCTATGGATCGCTGTTCCGAAAGGACAAGGGATTCGCTATACCGATTCCCGCTCCAAGTCCAAAATGATGCATGTCAATACGTGCAATGGCGAATAGTACCCGTTTTGGGTGAATCTCAGGTTGTTTTGCACCGTTAAATCAATTTTAACTGTTAAAATTAAGAATGCATTTACGGAAAAACATTGTGTTCGGTTCGACAATCAGGGTGATATTCAAAGAATGTTGAATACCGCTCCTTACCGGAACCAATTCAATACCTGCTGCCAGAAGAGCTGCGATATGCGTGAACCGAAATCTACCGCTACAATTGTAGCCTTGGCTGACCTTGCAGAATTTTCTGCCGACCAGCTCGAAAGAGGCCATTCTGTCGAGAACGTAATTGCATTGCTCAGACGGGCTGCAATCGCGGTTCGCGAGACGGTCGATTTCGAACCGGAAGAAGCAGAAACGTCAAGCGGGTTTGAACCGATCGTCATCAGCAACAACGATGAAATCGTTGATGCGGACGAGGATGTTTCGGAAGAAGAAGAGGCCATCGAGGTCGCTCCCGTTTCGGCGTGAGGCCTTCCGGCGCTGGATTTTATATCCGACAGGTCTTAGGTGAATGCTGAAATGAACGGTTTCAGCATTGGAAGCACCAGATGACCTCCCCCAGCCCAGCGGTCGACAAGCCGAGCGGCCCAAAGCCGCCAATTCCGCTCTCCGTCATCACCGGGTTCCTGGGCTCGGGCAAGACCACATTGTTGAACCGGATCCTCAAGGACCCCCAGGTGGCCGATACTGCGGTCATCATCAACGAGTTCGGCGATGTCGGCCTTGATCATCTGCTCGTTGATCAGGCGAGCGATGGTGTTCTGGAACTCTCGTCCGGCTGCCTTTGCTGCACCATTCGCGGCGATCTTGTCACCACGCTCGAAGATCTCCTGCGTCGTCTGGACAATGGTCGTCTGGACAAGCTTGCCCGAGTTGTCATCGAGACAACGGGCCTTGCGGACCCCGCCCCGATCCTGCACACGGTCATGCTCCATCCTTATCTCATGCTGAGGTATCGGCTTGAGAGTGTTGTGACTCTGGTCGATGGGGTCAATGGTCTTGATACGCTCGACACGCACGAGGAAGCACGCCGTCAGGCAGCCGTTGCCGATCGCCTTGTGATGACAAAGACCGATCTTCTGGAAAACGAAGACGCCGATCTCGTCCCGCTTCTTGCCCGACTCGAAAAATTGAATCCAGCTGCCACGCGGCTCTTTTCGCAACGGGGCGATGCGACGGTGGATCGATTGTTCGATGCCGGTTTGTATGATCCGGCAACAAAGATCCCGGATGTTGCCAAGTGGCTGAATGCTGATGCTTATGATAGCCATGCCGGGCACCATCACAATCATGATAACGGTTCACACAACCATGGGCCCGGCCATAGCCACCATCACGATCATCATCATGACGTCAATCGCCATGATGACAAGATCAGGGCCTTCACCCTTTCAACGGACAGAGCGATCCCGGCCTCGGGCCTGGAGATGTTTCTCGACCTCCTGCGCTCGGCCCACGGACCCCGCCTGTTGCGCATGAAAGCGATTGTGCAGATTGCAGAAGATCCGTCTCGGCCAGTGGTCATTCACGGCGTGCAGCATGTCTTTCATCCGCCGGTGACCCTGGAGGGTTGGCCGGATGGGGATCGGCGGACACGGATGGTGTTCATCACCCACGATCTGCCCGAAGGCTTTGTGCGCCGGCTTTTCGACTCGTTTACAAACACCCTTCAGACCGACCTTCCTGACGCGCAGGCGATGACCGACAACCCCCTTGCCATTTCCGGGTTCACCGGACCGAAGTAAAGATCGTCCTGACGATAGCTGGTCAGTCTTACGGCTTTTTGCGAAGGCGGATGAGGCCTTCCTGGGCGGTTGAGGCGACGAGTTTGCCATCCTCGGTGAAGAGCATGCCCCGATTCAGGCCGCGCGATCCGCCGGAGAGCGTGCTGTCCGTGGCATAAAGCAGCCATTCGTCGGCGCGAAAGGGTCTGTGAAACCACATGGAATGATCGAGGCTGGCTGCCTGGATTTTCGGGCTGAAAACGGACGTTCCATGCGGGAACAGGGATGTATCGAGCAACGTCATGTCGGAGGCGTAGGCAAGCACGCACTGGTGGATGCGTTCGTCTTCCGGCAAGGCTCCTGTCGCCTTTACCCAGACATATTGCTGCGGCGGCAGCTTCTTGTTACTGAAATAGTGGGTGAGGTCGACGGGCCGCAATTCGATAGGCCGCTCGCGCTCCCAGTATTTGCGAACGTTTTCCGGGGCTATGGATATCAGCTTTTCCTTCAGATCGGCTTCTGAAGGCAGGTCATCAGGTTTGGGGACATCCGGCATCTCGATCTGGTGTTCGAGCCCTTCTTCGCGGACCTGAAAGGATGCGGACATGGAGAAGATCGCCTGTCCGTGCTGGATGGCAATGACCCGGCGCGTGGTGAAACTGCCGCCATCGCGAATGCGATCCACTTCATAGATGATGGGAACCGATGGATCGCCCGGACGCAGGAAATATCCGTGAAGCGAGTGAACATGGCGATCTTCGACCACCGTGCGCGAGGCTGCAACGAGCGCCTGCCCGATTACCTGCCCGCCAAACACCCTCTGCCAGCCGACTTGCGGGCTGCGGCCTCGAAACAGGTTTTCTTCCAGCCTTTCCAGATCCAGTATGTCCAGAAGTGTATCGATGGCTGTGGTCATCCGTGCAATCCCTGCTAAATAGGCACTGAGGCAGTCTGCATGACTGATTTGGTTTGTGCTGCAGTCTTGGACGGGAGTTGACGTTAAAGTCAAGTGTCGATCAAAAGGGCTTGGGCTCAGGAGTTGAGAGATGACAAAACCGATACAGACGAACGCTGCGTTCGATGTTGCCATAGCTGGCGGCGGCTATGTGGGGCTGTCGCTTGCTCTTGCGTTGAAGTCGGCAGATCCGGGAATGGAGGTCGCGGTTATTGACCCCAAACCCATGGCTGCCCTCGACAAGGACCCGCGTGCGTCGGCTATAGCTGCCGCTGCCAGCCGCATGTTGGATCAGCTCGGGATCTGGGAAGAAATCCTGCCGAGTGCCCAGCCGATCAACGAAATGATCGTGACGGACAGCAGTCTGCGGGATACCGTCCGACCCGTTTTCCTGACCTTTGACGGCCAGGTCACGGATGGGGAACCCTTCGCACATATGGTGCCCAACGGGGTCATGCTTCCCGCGCTTTACCGCAAGGCGTCGGCGCTGGGCGTTGAATTTCTCGCCCCTGACACGGCTGCGTCTTTCAGCAATTCTGCGGAAGAGGTGTCAATCACGCTGGCAAGCGGCAGGGATGTAACTGCCAGACTGCTGGTCGCGGCTGATGGCGTGCGTTCCCGTTTGCGCGATCTTTCCGGGATCAAGACCCTTCACTGGGATTACGGGCAGGCCGGAATCGTGACGACTGTTCGCCACGAGCGTCCCCATAATGGCAGGGCCGAAGAGCATTTTCTGCCCGCTGGTCCCTTCGCCATCCTGCCCTTGACCGGAAACCGCTCTTCGCTTGTATGGACGGAACGGACCGCCGATGCCCGCCGACTGGCAGAAGGCGACGAATTCACTTTTGAAATCGAGCTGGAGCGCAGGTTCGGTCATCACCTTGGCAAGGTGGAGCTGGATGGTGCGCGCAATGCCTATCCTCTGGGGCTCCGCCTTGCCCGGGATTTCGTGCGAAACCGGTTTGCACTGGTGGGTGATGCCGCTCACGGCATTCACCCTATCGCCGGACAGGGACTCAATCTTGGTTTCAAGGATGTCGCTGCTCTGGCGGAGGTTTTGGTGGAGGCTCGCCGCTTGGGTCAGGATATCGGAACACTTGATGTGCTGGAGCGGTACGAGAGATGGCGCCGGTTCGACACGTTCCAGATGGGTGTCGTGACCGATGTTCTGAATCGCTTGTTCTCCAACGACCTTTCGGTGGTCCGTGCGATCCGGGATTTCGGCCTCGGGCTTGTGGACCGGATGCCGTCCCTCAAGTCGCGGTTCATTTCTGAGGCTGCCGGCCTTGCGGGTCCAACTCCGAAGTTGCTTTTGGGTGAGGCCATCTGAATGCAAGTTCGTGCATCAACTGGGGTCAAGGATGGGGTGAGCGATGCCAGATGCTGAGCTTGCGGCCAATCGGCACCGCACGATCCTGATCACGGGTTGCTCCTCAGGAATAGGTCTGGAGGCGGCCCGGCTTTTGCGGGGACGCAACTGGAGGGTCTTTCCGACAGCTCGCCGTGAGGAAGATGTCGACATGCTTCGGGCTCTCGGTTTTGAGGCTTTTCGGCTGGATTATGAAGAGCCGGACAGCATTGCCAGTGCGTTCGATGCCGTGATGGACCTGTGTGAAGGGCGACTCGATGCGCTTTTCAACAATGGGGCCTATGCGGTGCCCGGAGCGCTCGAAGATCTGCCGGTGGCTGCCATGCGACAGCTGTTTGAGGCCAATTTTATTGGTTGGCACGATCTGACGGCCCGTGTCATTCCGGGTATGCGTGCAAATGGCGGCGGACGCATCGTCCAATGCTCGTCGGTTCTCGGATTTGTGGCCCTGAAATATCGAGGCGCTTACTCGGCTTCCAAATTTGCTCTGGAAGCCTATTCCGACACTCTGCGCCAGGAGCTCAAAGGGTCTGGCATCCATGTCAGCCTCATTGAACCCGGCCCCATCGAGACCCGCTTTACTGCAAATGCCCTTGCCCAATTCAACAAATGGATCGGACCGGAAGGTCTGATGCGCTCGGTGCATCGTATGACGTATGAGAAACGGCGCATAAGAATGGAAGGCGGAGAGCCGGGCCGTTTCAAGCTGCCTGCATCATCGGTGGTCAAGCAGTTGATCCATGCGGTAGAAGCCCGCAGACCGAGGGCGCGATATTTTGTCACTGTTCCGACCTGGATCATGGCCGTGGCAGTAACGGTGCTGCCGACTCCTTTGCTGGATCGGTTCTGCATCCGGGTGACGAATTCGGAAGAGTAGATTTGTTCAGGTGAGTGCCATCTGACGTCGACGGTTCGCCGTCTTGAAGAAATCAGGAAGTGTTATGGCTGAAATCATTGATGTCCTTATTCCCGTTGGCATGGCCGCAGTGGTTCTGGTGCTGTTGATGGGCATCTGGAACATGATGCGGGGAGGCTCGGCCAACCGGTCCCAGACCCTGATGCGCTGGCGCGTCGGTTTGCAGTTTCTGGTGGTTGTCCTGGTGATGACCGGGCTCTACTTCTTTGGCGGACGGTAAGAACCGATAGTTTCGAGACCAGGACGGGGGCAACATGGTCGTTTTGAATAAGATCTATACGAAGACCGGCGACGACGGGACAACAGCGCTCGGTTCGGGTGAGCGCAGACCCAAGCATGATCTGCGTATCGAGGCCTATGGCACCGTCGACGAGACAAACTCGGTTGTCGGGCTTGTGCGGCTTCATACGGCTGAAGAGTTTTTGGATGTCGATGCCGTCCTCAACCGTGTCCAGAATGACCTCTTCGATCTTGGCGCCGATCTGGCGACGCCGGAGACGGATGAAGATCTTGGTTACGAGCCGCTGCGGATCACCGACCAACAGGTAACCGCGCTTGAAGAGGCAATCGACACGTTCAACGCCGACATCAAGCCCTTGCGGTCTTTTGTTCTGCCGGGCGGCAGCGCGGCCTCGGCCCATCTGCATCTTGCCAGAACCGTGTCCCGCCGTGCCGAACGGTTGATGGTGGATCTGTCTTCGCGCGAAAGGATCAACCCGGCCGCGGTGCGTTACATGAACCGCCTCTCCGATCTGTTTTTCGTTCTTTCCCGATTTCTGAATGCGAAGGGCGAGAAGGACGTGCTATGGGTTCCTGGTAAGAACCGCTAGGGAAGGCGGTTTTCCCAACCGCAATTGTCCCGTAGTTCATGTTTGTCCCGATACACGATCACAATGGCCTGGAACATGTCAAAAGACCGTATGTAAACTACGGTCTCATCCTGACGAATGTCATCGTCTTTGTGTTGTTGCAGCATCTTGGATTTGGTGACGCGGCAACCGCGTCTGCCTATTCGCATGGACTGGTGCCAAGTGTCTTTCTGGAAATGAAGGAACTGCCTGCGGAGCTGCAGGTATTGCCGGACTACGCCTCGATCTTTACCTATGCTTTTCTGCATGGTGATATCTGGCATCTGGGCGGCAACATGCTGTTTCTGTGGGTGTTCGGCGACAATATCGAGGATGCTCTCGGGCATGTTCGCTATTTTCTCTTCTATATTCTGTGCGCCACCGCAGGCGGACTTGCCTACACTTTTTCGAACTTCGGCTCCGATGTGCCGCTGGTTGGCGCTTCCGGCGCTGTTGCCGGGGTGATCGCCGGATATCTCATGCTGCATCCCAAGGTGATGGTGTGGGTGCTGGCGCTGGGCAAATTCCCGGTTCCCCTGCCCGCAGTTGTGGTTCTTGGCTTCTGGGTCGGTTATCAGGTTTTCAGTGCCGCTTTCGGGCCAGAAAGCCAGATCGCCTGGTCGGCACATATTGGGGGAATTCTGGCCGGCTGTTTGCTGGTTGTCTTCATGCGCCGCCGGGGCGTTCCTCTGTTTGACTGATGCCGGACTACCGGGCTGATCCCTTGGACCAATGGCCCCCTTCGCGGCATCAAGAAAATGAAGACCTTCCCTTAGGCGATCATTGACACATGCGGAAAGGGTGATTACCGTCCTGCGGCAAGCGCCATATTTGGCTGAAAACCGCCATTTATAACAGGTTGTTCCTGTTGGGTTTTGGTCAAATGATGCGGTGCGGTAGGCCCGCCCGACCAGCGAAAGGTTGAGACGTAATGAAGATCCTCGTGCCCGTGAAGCGGGTAATTGACTATAACGTAAAGGTTCGTGTGAAGGCGGACGGGTCCGGCGTTGACCTCGCCAACGTGAAGATGTCCATGAACCCGTTCGACGAGATTTCCGTTGAAGAGGCCCTGCGACTGAAGGAAGCAGGCAAGGCCACCGAAGTGGTTGTTGTCTCGATCGGGCCGAAGAAGGCGACCGAGACCCTGCGGACGGGTCTGGCCATGGGCGCCGACCGTGGCATTCTGGTGGAAACCGACGAAACCGTTGAGCCGCTGGCCGTTGCCAAGATCCTGAAGAGCATTGTCGAAGCCGAAGAACCGGGCCTTGTCATTGTCGGCAAGCAGGCAATCGACGACGACTGCAATCAGACCGGCCAGATGCTGGCTGCGCTGCTGGGATGGGCACAGGGCACATTCGCTTCCAAGGTTGACCTCGGGGATGGCACTGTTGATGTGACCCGCGAAGTTGATGGCGGCCTGCAGACGATCAAGCTGAAGCTTCCGGCCATCGTGACGACGGACCTGCGCCTCAATGAGCCGCGCTTTGCGTCCCTGCCGAACATCATGAAGGCGAAGAAGAAGCCGATCGACGAAAAGACACCGGCAGACTTTGGTGTCGACATCGCTCCGCGCCTCACCGTTCTGAAGACCGAGGAGCCGCCGGCACGTCAGGCTGGCGTGAAGGTTGGTTCGGTTGCCGAGCTCGTCGACAAACTCAAGAACGAGGCCGGCGTCCTTTAAGGACCCGTCACAGGAGGACAGACCATGACAACACTTCTTGTGGCTGAACACGCTAACGGCGCTCTTAACGACGCCACGGCAAAGGCCCTTTCTGCTGCTTCCGCTCTTGGAGCCGAAGTCCATGTGCTCGTCGCCGGCAAAGGCGTGAAGGGTGTCGCCGAACAGGCTGCCAAGCTTCAGGGCGTTTCCAAGGTGCTTGTTGCTGAAAGCGATGCGCTTGAGCATCAACTTGCCGAACCGACGGCAGCTCTGATCGTCGAACTGGCTGCCAACTACGGCGCGGTTGTTGCCGCGGCAACTGCCAATGGCAAGAACACGCTGCCGCGCGTTGCCGCCCTGCTCGATGTGATGCAGGTTTCCGACGTGACCGCAGTCATTGACGGTGAAACTTTTGAGCGCCCGATCTATGCGGGCAATGCCATCCAGACCGTGAAGTCTTTGGATGCAAAAAAGGTGATCACCGTACGGACTGCAAGCTTTGCATCCGCTGGTGACGGCGGTGCTGCCGCTATTGAAGACATTTCTGCAGGCAGTGGCTCGGATCTCTCGTCGTTTGTCGGCGAGGAACTGTCCAAGTCGGATCGTCCGGAACTGGCGTCTGCCAAGATCATCGTGTCTGGTGGCCGTGCGCTTGGTTCGGAAGAGAAGTTCCAGGAAGTCATCATGCCGGTTGCCGATGCCCTCGGCGCAGCCGTTGGCGCGTCGCGCGCTGCCGTCGATGCGGGGTATGCCCCGAACGACTGGCAGGTCGGCCAGACCGGCAAGGTCGTGGCTCCGGATCTTTACATTGCCTGCGGCATTTCCGGTGCGATCCAGCACCTTGCAGGCATGAAGGACTCCAAGATCATCGTTGCGATCAACAAGGACGAGGAAGCGCCGATTTTCCAGGTGGCGGACTACGGTCTTGTGGCTGATCTGTTCGACGTTCTGCCGGAATTGAAGGCAGCTGTCGAATAAGAAGCTTGAAGTTATTCCAAAAATTCCTGTCGGCGGAGCATGTTTTCGCCGGCAGGTTCTTGTCGTGATGGCAAAGACTTGCCAAAAATAGCACGACGATGGTGGTCGTAGGGGCCGCCACTCCAGGATCGGATGAGAAAATGGTTGTCGAGATCAAGAAGGTCGGCGTTATCGGGTCAGGGCAGATGGGCAGCGGGATTGCTCATGTCTGCTCGCTGGCTGGCTATGAGGTGGGGCTGAGCGACTTGTCCCTTGACCGGATTGAATCCGGTTTGGCGTCGATCAATGGCAACATGGCGCGGCAGGTACAAAAGGGCCTGATCACGGAAGACGAGCGCACCGCTGCTCTTGATCGCATCAAGCCTGCCCAGGATCTTGATCTTCTGGTTGATATGGATCTGGTGATCGAATCTGCCGTTGAAAACGAGCAGGTGAAGCGCAAGATCTTTTCGCAGCTCTGCCCTATCCTGAAACCGGAAGCCATTCTGGCAACCAACACCTCCTCAATCTCCATCACGCGCCTTGCCGCGACGACGGATCGCCCGGAGCGGTTCATCGGCATTCACTTCATGAATCCGGTGCCGATCATGGAGCTTGTCGAGCTGGTCCGCGGCATTGCAACGGAAGACGAGACATTCGAGGCATCCCGCACCTTCGTGGATCGTTTGGGCAAGCAGATTGCTGTTGCCGAAGATTTCCCGGCCTTCATGGTCAACCGCATCCTTTTGCCGATGATCAACGAGGCGATCTACACCCTCTATGAGGGCGTCGGCTCGGTGGAATCCATCGACAAGGCCATGAAGCTGGGTGCAAATCACCCGATGGGACCGCTACAGCTGGCGGATTTCATTGGCCTCGATACCTGCCTGTCGATCATGCAGGTGCTCTATGAAGGGCTGGCCGACACCAAGTATCGTCCATGCCCACTTCTGGTGAAGTATGTCGAGGCTGGCTGGCTTGGCCGCAAGACACATCGCGGGTTCTATGATTACCGGGGTGAAATTCCCGTTCCGACCCGCTGATCGGCGCGCCTATGAATCTGGCCCGGTATTGCCTTGAGAACGCATCGCCCGCGCCCGAGCGGACGGCTCTTGAGGTCATCGGGCCCGATGGCATATTACTGGAGCGCTGGTCCTACGGGGATCTGCGCCGCACCATTCTCAGCATAGCTGCCGGGTTGACGGCCCAAGGTCTTGCGCGCGGCGACCGCGTGCTGTTGCGGCTTGGTCATTCCAGCGACTTTCCCCTGATGTTCTTCGGGGCCATTGCAGGCGGGTTCGTGCCGGTCCCCACATCCGACATGCTGACCTCCCCGGAGGCAGATCAGGTGCTGGCAGATTCAGGCGCAGTTCTTGTGCTGCATGATGGCAAGACGGCTCTGCCACAGGCGCAAGCAAGGCTTTTGGGGCCGGACGATCTTGCAGCGCTCAAGGCGACTGTTCCGGGTGATTTTGCCGAGACTGCGGCGGATGACCCTGCTTTCCTGATCTACACGTCTGGAACCAGCGGAACTCCAAAGGGCGTGCTGCATGCTCAGCGGGCTGCCGCCGCTCGCGCGCCCATGTATCAAGGCTGGTACGGTATTGGTCCGGAAGATCGCCTGCTTCATGCGGGTGCCTTCAACTGGACCTACACGATGGGCGTCGGGCTGATGGACCCCTGGGCCAACGGGGCGACAAGCCTCGTCTATTCGGGTCCACGGGACCCGGAAATATGGCCCGGTCTTCTGGAAAAGAGCGGCGCCACGCTGTTTGCCGCAGTGCCCAGCCTTTACCGGCGCATGCTGAAATACGGCAAGGTGGATCGCGACGCGTTTCCGGCCCTTCGCCATGGCCTCACAGCCGGTGAAGCGCTTCCCGGACTTCTCCACGTGCAATGGCAAGATCGCACGGGGCGTCCGCTCTATGAAGCCCTCGGCATGAGCGAGATCTCCACCTACATTTCCTCAGGACCTTTGACACCAACGCGCGCCGGTTCCCCCGGTCGTCCGCAGGAGGGGCGCAAGATTGCGGTCCTGCGCGAGGAGGCCGATGAGCCCGAGATCACGGAAGACGAGGAAATCGGGCTGCTTGCGGTTCATCGCAGTGAACCGGGACTGATGCTCGGCTATTGGAACAGGCCCGAGGAGACACAATCGGCCTTTTTCGGCGACTGGTTCCTGACCGGGGATCGCGCAACGCGCGATGGTGACGGGTACTATTGGTACGAAGGACGGACTGACGACGTCATGAATGCCTTCGGGTATCGGGTCGCGCCGGAAGAAGTGGAACGCGTGATTGTCTCTCACCCCGCAGTGGCGGAAGTGGCTGTCGTGGCACGCCCCGTGCGCGACGGCGTCTCACTGATCACCGCCTTTGTCGTGCCGCACAAGCCCGACTTTCGCGATGCCACGCTTCTGGCAGAGTTTGCAGGAAAGCACCTTGCCGAATACAAGCGGCCAAAGGAATATGTTTTCGTCGATGCCTTGCCGCGAACAGCGTCCGGAAAACTGAGGCGCAAGGCTCTGATCGCAAGCTGACCAAGTGTTAACAGGGCGTTAGAGCTTTTGCGGTAACTTTAGACATCTCCATGGAGCCAATGATGTCCGTTGAAAGCCTTGCCTATTCATATGTTGCCACTCAACAGGCGCAGACCGGTCAGGCACTGCAAACGGCCATGTTGAAACAGTCGGCCCAACAGGACGCCAATCTCGTCGCCATGCTGGAAGCTGGCGCCCAGAGCCTTGAAGCTGCGCAGACCTCCCCGCCTCCCGGATTGGGAACACAGGTCGATGTGACGGCATAGGTCCTAGGCACTTGGGGCTTGTGTTTTGACTGGTATCCTACCTGCAAATATCGCCAGCAGAGCGCCGACACTCGCGAACAGGCCACCCAGCCCAAAAAACAAATAGAGCAAAAAGCTGGCCAGCGTCGGATTGAGATAGGCCTCTTTCGGATCGTCTGGATTTACGTAGGCTAACGCCATTGACCCCTGTGGGTACTTATTGACGATATCTTGCGCCCAGGACAGGCTGCTAGAACTGCTTCTGAATCTGCCAACTGTATCCCGCAATATCTTCTGGCCATTCGCATTATAAGAAAAAGTGATATGCGGTCGATACATGATGTCGTTCTCTGAATCGCGAAATTGCACAACTTCCGCGCTTTCAATCAGGACTTCTTGTCTCGGCCATTTGGCCACCATTTGTGCTTCACTATCGAGATACCAGGCGACACATATAAAAATCGATCCCAAGATCGCGAAAATGGTACCAACGAAACGAAAAACAAACTTTGGGTCACCGCCATTTTGCGTTGAAACCGACCAGCTCTTTTGTAAACGCATGAAAACGATCACCGGAGATTTGACAAATAATATCGCTGCGTAAACTTGCCAGTGTGTTGCCAAGTCAATCTCGTTTGTTTACCGCCTGAACAACCCAACCGCGGCAGCAAGGCCGATCATGACCATGCCGATGGCAATGAAGATGTTGTAGGACAGTCGGCTGCCATAAACGGTCAGATAGGCCTGTGACGGGTCTTCAGGATTAAAGTAGGCCTGATGAACTGTGCCGGGGGCGTATTTTTCGAGCTCCTGTGTGGCCACCAGAAGAGAATTTGCCTGAAAACCGAACGGCGATAGCTGGTCGCTTTTGTATGTCTGGCTGTTGACCGTGTAGTCGAAACTGACTTTCAGCCGAAAGAGATCCGGCCGGTCTGCCTCCCGGATTTCCTCGAGCGTGGACTTGAGCACATTCGCCTCTGCCCTAGGCCAGCTCAGGACGTCGGATTCGGTATCCTGAATGCCGATCGTGAACAGGATAACAAACACCCCTCCGAAAAAGAGGATGAGGCGGGGGATGAAATGGGACCTGGGCAAGGGCACCCCCGCAGGTGCTCCCGGCGGGCGTTTGCCCCGGTCATCAACAGTTCGGCGCACGGCTTGTTCGGTTACTTTTTGTCGGCGGCGCCAAGGCATAAAACAATTCCTTTGGACAGATCTCGTTCAAGGTGTGCCGCTTACGCAGTTGGCAATTGAACACGTCAATTGTGTAAACGATAAGAGAAACAATGTTCAAGCGGAAACATTCTAAAATTTTATTCAATTGGTTTCCGTTTGAATAGTATGTAAATCACCATTCTTTCAAATATCCGTTGCGTCATCATAATTATTTACGATTACCCTGAGAAGCTTGGATCAAGTAGTATCCAAGAATTGGAGCTTCTCATGACCGAAGCAGTTAGTTCAAACAGAAGTTTGACGTTCGCCGATCTGGCTGCGCGAGAAAGAAATGCGCCACAGTCGGATCGCGCAGAGCAATTCCGAGCGAAACGCAAGGAAAGTGTTGCGGAAACGGTTGGCCGTCAGGCCGACTTCAGCACCAGCAGGGCGGAGAGCCTCTCGCGTCAGGCGGATCAGCTACAGGACCGCGCCCGACGAAACCTTCAAAGTGAAGGTCTGGGACGGCGGGTCGACATAACGGTCTGACCGATCAGCAGGTGCACGCGGCAAAGGAGAGTAAGCCATGTCAACGATCGATAGCAGCACGTCTGCAGCTTATAGCGCGGCAAGCACACGGACAGAACTGGCCACCAATGCCGTTCGCGACCAGAACGCGCAGGAGCGGCAAGTCGCCTCGCTGCTGGAACGTGCGCAGGATGCAGATGAAAGCCGGCGGCGGGAAGTCCGGGATATTCCCGGACTTGGACGCGCTGTCGATATTTCGGTCTGATTTTCGAATTTTCGGGTGCGTCTCCCGAAAGTGCCACTGAAACCTGACGGTTCAGTCCTCCCAAACTTAGGCCCTGCAAGCTTTGCTCGCAGGGCTTTTCTTATGTGCCGGAGGCGGCGTCCATCGCCGAGCGGATAAGCGCCTTGGCGTCATCCGAAGCCCATTCCGCCGGACCGTACATGGTGCCGATCTCGCAGCCGGATGGGCCGACCAGTATGGTGGTTGGCAACCCGGTTGCTCGTGCCTTTGCACGCAGGGTCTTGAGGATGTCGTTCGAGGAATCGTGATAATAGGTGAGATCCGTCGCGCCGACCTCTTGCAGGAAGGCCTTCGGCTTCGCCGGGCCGCCGCGGTCCAGGTTGATGGCCACCACCTCGAAATCCTCGCCGCCCATATCCACCTGAAGGTCGTTCAGCGCAGGCATTTCCTTTCGGCAAGGGGCGCACCATGTCGCCCAAAGGTTCACCAGAACCGTCCGACCGGCAAAGCTGCTCATCGCGATGTCCTGATCCTCGTTGCCCTTGAAAAGCAGATCATCGAGCTTAAGTGGAGCTTGTGCCGGTATGAATGCGGCGACCTCCCCCTTGGCATGTGGCTTTGCTGCCTTTGCAGCCGCCAGTTCAACCGTACAGCTTTGCGCATTGCTGATATTGCCACCGGGGGCAGCTATCACGTATACCGCCGCAGCGGCGACAATGGCACCGGCAAGGCCTGCAACGATCAGATTGCGCTTTGAGCCAGTTCCGGTTTCTGTTGGCTTCGTCATTCTATTTCGTCCTCGCAAGGGGCAGAGGTTAAGGGACAGGGCATGAGCAATCGTATGTGGGGCGGCCGGTTCGCCGAGGGACCAGATGCCATCATGGAGGAAATCAATGCCTCCATCGACTACGACCGCAAGCTTTATAAGCAAGACATTGAAGGCTCGAAAGCCCATGTCCGCATGCTGGCATCCCGACAAATTGTCACTGCCGACGATGCAGACAAGATTGCTCAAGGTCTAGACACGATCCTGTCAGAGATTGAGGGCGGTACCTTCACATTTTCAAGAGCGCTTGAAGACATTCACATGAATGTCGAGGCCCGCCTTGCCGAATTGATCGGTCCGGCTGCCGGTCGTCTGCATACGGCCCGGTCGCGGAATGATCAGGTTGCGACGGACTTCCGCCTTTGGGTGCGCGACACGCTGGATACGCTCGACGAGCAGTTGACCGATCTGATGCAGGCGCTTTCCGAGAAGGCCGAACTGCATGCTGGCGATGTCATGCCGGGCTTCACGCATCTTCAATCTGCCCAGCCGGTGACCTTTGGCCACCATCTGCTTGCCTATGTGGAGATGTTTGCGCGTGACCGTGGCCGGGTGCGTGATGCACGCAAGCGGATGAACGAATGTCCTCTCGGCTCGGCAGCCCTTGCCGGGACCTCCTTCCCGATTGACCGGAAGATGACCGCCGAAGCTCTCGGGTTTGATCGCCCGACTGCAAATTCGCTCGACGGGGTTTCGGACCGGGACTTCGTCATTGAGGCCCTCGCCGCCTCGTCGTTGATTGCGATGCACCTGTCGCGCCTTGCCGAGGAAATCGTGGTCTGGTGTTCGGCCCAATTCGGCTTCGTGAAACTGTCGGATAAGTTCTCGACAGGCTCCTCCATCATGCCGCAAAAGAAGAACCCGGACGCAGCCGAGCTTGTTCGGGCAAAGACCGGCCGGATTTACGGATCGCTTCAGGCCCTGCTCGTCATGATGAAGGGTCTGCCGCTTGCCTATTCCAAGGATATGCAGGAAGACAAGGAACAGGCCTTTGATGGCTTGGCGAGCACCTCACTTGCCCTTGCTGCCATGACGGGCATGGTCAAGGATCTGGAGCCGGTCACGAAGACCATGAAAAAGGCGGCAGGGTCCGGTTATTCGACCGCAACCGATCTGGCCGACTGGCTTGTGCGTGTTCTGGGGCTGCCGTTTCGCGACGCACACCATGTTACCGGGAAGATTGTTGGGCTTGCAGTTGAAAAAGGCGTTGAGCTTCATAAGGTGACCCTTGAAGAGATGCAGGCGGTCGAACCGAAGATCACGCCGGATATCTTCACCGTGCTGTCTGTCGACAAGTCCGTGCGCAGCCGGACCAGCTACGGCGGGACCTCTCCGGTCAATGTGCGCAAGCAGGCGCGCCGGTGGCTGAAGGAGCTGGAAAAGGCTTCAAAGGCTTGACGGATTTCACCTTGCGGGCTTGCCGATTTCGGCAAGCCATGCGAGGAGTTGTGCCGGTAAAACTGGATCGCGCGGTCGAGGAAGTTGCATGACGGGTAAAATTCTAGGCAAGGCTCTTTTGGCCGGAGTTGTTTCCGCAACCCTTCTCCTTGCTGGTTGCGGACGCAAGGGTCCGCTGGATATCCCGGCTGCACCTGCTGCTGAACAGACGAGCGTGACGGAGAGCGTCGATGGGGTTGCTGTAGAACCCGTTGCTGCACCGGCCCATGCCAAACCCAATAGCTTTCCCCTCGACTTCCTGATCCGCTGACAAACCCGAAATTGGCAAGAGTGATCGGCTTCTAGACCCGGCGAGACAAACTTCGTGCATCATTTTCAGTATAAAGACGGCGTCCTGCATGCCGAAGACGTGTCCGTTGAAGAGATTGCTGCGGAAGTCGGAACTCCGTTCTATTGTTATTCGACGGCTACGCTCACACGGCATTACGAGGTCTTTTCCTCCGCCTTCACAGGCATTCCCACCCTTGTCTGCTATGCGATGAAGGCGAATTCCAATCAGGCGGTCCTTCGCACGCTCGGAGATCTGGGCGCTGGCATGGATGTCGTCTCGGAAGGCGAGCTGCGCCGGGCACGGGCGGCCGGTGTTCCGGCAAACAAGATCCTCTTTTCCGGCGTGGGCAAAACTGAAGCTGAACAGGCTTACGCGCTGAACGAGGATATTCTCTGTTTCAACGTGGAATCCGAGCCGGAACTGGACCAACTTTCCCGTGTTGCCAGCCAGATGGGCAAGACGGCCCGCGTGTCGCTGCGCATCAATCCGGATGTCGATGCGAAAACCCACGCAAAGATTTCAACTGGCAAGGCCGAGAACAAGTTCGGCATTTCCTGGCGCCGGGCGCGGGAAGTGTATGCCCATGCAGCCAAGCTGCCGGGCATTCAGGTTTCCGGTATTGACATGCATATCGGTTCGCAGATTACAGAGCTGCAGCCGTTTGATGATGCCTTTGCCCGTCTGGGTGAGCTGATCGGGGATCTGAGGTCCGATGGCCACGCGATTGATCATATTGATCTCGGTGGTGGGCTGGGCATTCCCTATGTCACGGACAACGCGCCACCGCCGCATCCCGACGCCTATGCTCAGGTGGTGAAGAAGCATGTCGAAAAGCTTGACTGCAAGATCATCTTCGAACCGGGGCGTCTGATCGCTGGCAATGCGGGTATTCTCGTCTCCAAGGTGATTTACCTGAAGGACGGAGAAAACAAGCATTTCCTCATTGTCGATGCGGCCATGAACGATCTCATTCGCCCGACTTTGTATGAGGCCTATCACGAGGTGCGACCCGTGCGCGAGCCGGAGGCCGATACTCCGCGCATGACGGCAGACGTGGTTGGACCGGTCTGCGAAACCGGCGATTATCTTGCCCAGATGCGTGAGCTGCCGCGAATGGAGTCCGGTGATCTTCTGGCGGTTTACTCTGCCGGAGCCTATGGCGCCGTTCAGGCCGGAACCTACAATTCTCGGCTTTTGATTCCCGAGGTCCTTGTCAATAAAGACGAGTTTGCGGTCATCCGTCCCCGTACAAGCTACGAGGATTTGATCGCGCTGGACCGCATTCCGGACTGGCTCAACCGTTCTTGACTGAATATGCGGGCAGTTTTGCCCGTATTCGCCTTGCCCCCGCCCGTTTCATGCCTCACCTTATTGAGAGTGAACGGTGCTGTCGGGCCTTGCGTGTGATTTGGGCCCGGCCCTGACACATGCGATGGAGGCGGCTTTTGACCCGCAAGCCAGACACCTATCAGACCCAGACCGGCGCAGGTTCCCTGATCCGCAGGCTCAACCGCATCATAGGCCAGAGCAGACTGGCGCTGTTTGTCGAGAAACTTTGGCGAGCCCTGTTCCCCGGAACGGTCGTCCTTTGCTTCTTTGTGGGGCTTTCGTGGATCGGTTTTTGGGATCTTGTATCGCCATGGATCCGCATTCCCGTTCTTGCCGGGTTGGCACTCACGTTTTTGTGGTCACTTGGTGCTCTGCGACACCTGTCATGGCCAAGCCGTGAAGAGGCTCTTGCGCGCATCGAAACTGAAAGCGGCGTTGACCACCGTCCCCTGACTTCATTCGAGGATGACCTGTCCCTTGGCGGGCATGATCCCGCCAGCCGTGCGCTGTGGACCCTCCACAAGAAGCGCCTTGAGGATCAACTTGCGAAAATGCGGGCGCATGCGCCCAATCCGCAAGCCTATCGTCTTGACCCTTACGCGCTTAGAACCGTCGCCGTCATGCTGGCGGTTACGGGATATTTCGTTGCCGGGGATCAGCACTGGCAAAGACTTGGTGCAGCCTTCCAGAACCCGTTCGTTGCAGACGATGTCCCGACCCGGATGGATGCCTGGGTCACTCCGCCGCTTTATACCGGCGAACCCCCTCTTTATTTGACCGGGGAAAGCGCCGCCTTGCGCAAGCCCGGTGTGCCGCTCTCTGTGCCCGAAGGCTCCATCGTCACGGTTCGGGCGCAGGGCATGAAGGATTTGGGAGTGGAGTTCGCGGACCAATCGACCGGCAAACGGGAGCCTGTGAAGCCGGATGACGTTGACGGTGAGACCACGGGTGAACATTTGCCGTTTGAAGTGGAATACAAGCTTCAGGCATCGGGATCCATTGATCTGGTGCGCGATACGCGGGTCATCCAGCAATTTGCGTTTGTCGTCCGGCCCGATGATGCGCCGGAAATCCGTTTGACCGACGATCCTGAGGAGCAGCTGAGCGGCGCGCTCAAGTTCTCCTATCTCGTCAAGGACGACTACGGGGTCGTCTCTGCCGAAGCGCACATTGCACCGGCTCCAGAGACGCTGCGCAGCGGCAAGACACCCCGACCGCTTGTCGAGGCCCCACAGTTTCCGTTGTCCCTGCCCCCTGTTGCAGGGACCGCCAAAACCGGGGAAACCATCCGGGACCTTACCTCCCATCCATGGGCTGGGCTTGAGGTCGATCTTCTGCTGACGGCGCGTGACGAGGCGGCTCAGGAAGGAACCTCTCCGGCTTATCGCATCACGTTGCCGCAACGCCTTTTCCGCAAATCGCTCGCCCGGGCGATTGTGGAGCAGCGTCGTGATCTCGCGCTGGATGCCAACAACCATTTGCAGGTGATTACTGCATTTGATGCCCTGATGCTGGCGCCGGAGGCCTTTGGTCTTGAACTGCGGGTTTATCTCGGCATGGATTATGCCTACCGGCAGATCATTTCGGCCGATAATGACGATGAGCTCAAGGAGCTGCTGCCGGTCCTGTGGGACCTAGCACTGACCATTGAGGACGGTGACCTGTCGGTCGCGGAACGCGCGCTTCGCGATGCACAGGAAGCCCTGCGCAAGGCTCTTGAGAATGGCGCGAGCGACGAGGAAATCGCTCGCCTCACCCAGGAGCTTCGCGATGCGCTGAACAACTACATGCAGGCACTTGCGGAACAGATGCAGCGCAATCCGCAGGCGATGCAGCCGTTCAATTCCAGCCAGCAACAGACCATGTCCCAGCAGGATCTGTCGGACATGCTCGACAAGATCGAGGAACTGGCAAAAACGGGCTCTCGCGATGCGGCCCGCGAGCTGCTTGCCCAGATGCAACAGATGCTTGAGAACCTGCAGGCCGGTCGTCCTCAGATGATGCCGCCAGATGGCAAGACCGGCGAAATGATGGAAATGCTGAACGAACTCAGCGAAATGATCCAGAAGCAGCAGCAGCTAATGGATCAGACCCATCAGTTCAACCAGCGCCAATCTCCTGATGGACAACAGCAGGGCCAGAACCAGCCCGGTCAACAGAACCAGCAACAGCAGGGTCAGGGCCAGCAGATGACGGCCGAACAGCTGCAGAAGATGCTGGATCAGCTCAAGCAGGGTCAGGGAAACCTCGCCCAGCAGCTGCAGGAATTGATGGAGCAGCTTGGCCAGAACGGTATGGGCGAAAACCAGGCGCTGGGTGAAGCCGGGAAATCCATGGGCGAGGCCCAGCAGTCTCTTGGTGAAGGTCAGGGTGAACAGGCGCTTGGCCAGCAAGGCAATGCGCTGGAATCTCTACGCCAGGGTGCGCAAGGGCTGGCAGAACAGATGATGGGTCAGGGCAATGGGCCGGGTATGGCCGAGGGACCTGCCCCGCGCGACGAGGATCCGCTAGGGCGACCACGCCGGACCGAAGGCCCGGATTTTGGCAATCGGGTCAAAGTGCCGGACGAGATCGATGTTCAAAGGGCACGCCGGATTCTGGAGGAGTTGCGTCGCCGGTTCTCGGACCCGTCCCGCCCGCAGATAGAACTTGATTATCTGGAGCGCCTGTTAAAGCGCTATTGATGGTCCAAGACCTTTTCCCAACGAAAAAACCCGGCCTATGGCCGGGTTTTGAATTTCACAGTGACCGCTTGTTTCAAGCGTAACGGCGTGTCTGTTCCGGCATATGCCCACCAAGCGCCTCACGCACCGCCTTGCGGATATCGGCGAGTGAAAACGGTTTGGTGATGATGTCCTGTACCAGACTGTCGAGCCCGTTCGCCCGCTCGCGCTGATCGGCAAAGCCGGTCATCAGCAGGATCGGGATTTGCGGAAAGTCTCTTGCCGTATGAAGGGCAAGGGCAATTCCATCCATAACCGGCATCTTGATGTCCGACAGAAGGAGATCGAAGCTGCCTTTTGTGCGGACAAGCGTTTCCACAGCCTGTCCACCGTCTTCCACGGCTTCGACCTGATGGCCGTCAAGCTCAAGGGCCCGCTTTACAAAGCTGCGGACGGCTTCGTCATCTTCAGTCAGAAGAATGCGTGCCACATTCACTCTCCTTAGGTCTCATCCGGCACCACGTACCCGATGAATGGTAACTGCCTCCAGGCATGTCCCATGTCCATGCCATACCCGACCACAAACTTGTCCGGACAGGCAAAGCCCACGAAATCTGCTGATATCGCAGCTTTCCGCCGCTCCGGCTTATCCAGCAGGGCAGCAATCTGAACGGACCGGGCGCCCCGGCCCAGAAGGCGGTCGCGGGCAAATTTCAACGTACGCCCGGATTCGAGGATATCATCGACCAAAATGATATCTCTCCCGTTAACGTCGCTTTCCACGTCACGCAATACTCGGATTTCTTCGGAGCCTACCGTACCGGCCCCATAACTTGAAAGATGGATAAACTCCATCTCCGGCGCAAGCCCTGCCCGATGCATTTCTCGCACGAGATCGGCTGCAAAAATGAAGCTTCCCTTCAAGACAGCAACGACAAGCAGGTTCTGCGGTTGGGTTTCTGCCACTTCCTTCGCCAGATCGGATATGCGCGTGGCAATGGTCTGTTCATCAAAAAGAATATTTATCGTAGGTGTCATGTCACTCGAGTGCGAGTTGGCGCTTGTCTCTGTCGATAAAGCGAACTTGGATGTCGGTTGCGCCTGAGGGCGGGTCGGTCAGGATGGTCCGAAACCTGGTTTCGTCCCGTGGATTGAGAACTCTCGTACGCGGTTCTACCGTCCAGGCGTAAATCTCTCGCAAATCCGATCCGCGAATTGACAGGCGAATGGCCGGAAGCTGGTTGGTATCATCCAGTATATTCCGGATTGTGCCTTCGACAACCAAAACCTGCTTGCCACCGTCAACTTCGGAAAAGGTGCGCAGGTCACTGAATTCAAGGCCTCTTAGATTGACCTCAAGGCCGATCATCTGGAAGAAACTCGCCAGATCCGGAGCCTGCCGCACGATGGTGGAGCGGAAGCTCACCACCATGACGCAGAGCAGGATGGAGCCGACGAGAACGGAGAGGCTGCCCACGCGCTTCAGGTTCAGCGATTGCGTGAACTGGGCGACTTTCTGGAAGCGCTTTTTCTTGAACTTTTCCGGATTGACCTTCACCTTCGGGCGGTGTGCGCTGGCTTCAATGCCTTCAGGCTGCTCGTCCCCTTCCCCGGAAGGCTCAGGGTCAACGTCGGTCTCTTCGGCTACCGTGTCGGCCTCGAAAGCTGCCATGTCAGGCGTTGGAATTTCAACATTCGACGTATAGTCGTCTGCATCCTCATAGCCGTTATCGTCCTCTGCGGGCGTATCTTCGGCTATGCTGTCGCGAGCCCAGGCATCGGTATCGGCAACGACCTTTTCTTCCGGTTCGTCGACCTTGTCCGCCTCGTCGGAGGGTGACACGAACCAGCGATTGCCGCATTTCGCGCATTTGACGCTTCTTCCCTCGGAGCCGAGAGCCTCAGCCTTAATATCGTAGGACGTCCTGCATTCCGGACATTTGATCTTCATCTGGGGAAGACCCTTTGCATGTCATGTTGCATCGGCCGGTTGAACAGGCCGTGATGATCAATTTCCGGCATTGTAAACGGGCACGGTTTGTTGTGCCATCGGAGGCAGCCTATAGAAGGACATTTATATGATTAATGAAGCGTTAACGGGAGAGGCTTAGCTTGGCGGCACGCGCAATGGAGACGAATAGTGATCCGCTTTGAAAATGTCGGGTTGAGATATGGAATGGGGCCGGAGATTCTGCGCGATCTTTCCTTCGAGATCGAGCCGCAGTCGTTCCAGTTCCTGACCGGGCCGTCCGGGGCCGGCAAGACCAGTTTGATCCGACTGCTGTTCATGTCGTTGAAGCCCACCCGCGGTTTGATCAAGGTTTTCAACCGGGATCTCAGCCAGATCAGCAAGCAGGAAATCCAGCCGCTGCGCCGCAAAATTGGTGTGGTTTTTCAGGATTTCCGCCTTCTGGATCACCTGACCACCTATGAAAACGTGGCCTTGCCGTTACGAGTTCTGGGAAAGGATGAGTCCGAGTACAGGGCAGATGTGGTTGAGCTCCTGAAATGGGTGGGGCTGGGCGAGCGCATGCATGCCATGCCTCCGGTCCTGTCCGGCGGGGAGAAGCAGCGCGCGGCAATTGCGAGAGCGTTGATCACTCGCCCCGAAGTGCTTCTGGCGGACGAGCCGACCGGTAACGTCGACCCGCCACTTGCGCGCCGCCTGCTTCGGCTGTTTATCGAACTCAATAAACTGGGGACATCGGTCATCATCGCAACCCACGACATCGCCCTTCTGGAACAGGTGGATGCAAGGCGTATGGTTCTTGCCGATGGCCGTCTGTCCATGTTCGACTAGGTGGCCATGTCAGACCAAAACAAAAAAGCACCCGCCATCGACCCTCCGCAAGCATCCGGGCGGAAGCCAGGGGCCAAGAAACCGTCCGTCCGCATGCGAAAGGAACCGGTCGATATGGGGCATGCCCCGCAGAAGTCCAAGCTGCGACCGTCCGCGCCCATCGTTCCTCCGCAATCCGTGGCCGGACGGTCACTGACCCTTGTCGTGGCCATCATGAGTTTCCTCGCCTGCCTGACGGTCGGGGCGGTTTCGATTGTCTGGGAAGCTGCTGATGCCTGGCAGAACGATCTGGTGCGCGAGATCACCATCCAGATCCGCCCGATCGAGGGTGTCGACATGCTCAAGGAAATCGACAAGGCCGTCGCTCTGTCGCAGGAATTTTCCGGCGTCGGCAATGTACATGCCCTGTCCGACGAGGAAACACGGGCCTTGTTGCAGCCGTGGCTGGGGGAAGGCCTTGATCTGGACACGCTGCCCGTGCCGCGGTTGATCCAGATTCAGGTGGATGATCCACAGGCTCTGGATCTCTTGCAGTTGCGCGCTTCACTCTCCGAGAGCGTTCTGGGGGCATCGATCGATGATCACTCCGTATGGACTTCGCGCCTGTCTGCAATGGCCGGAACCGTGGTCCTCGGGGGCATAGGCATACTGGTTCTGGTTCTTGCCTCGATGGTGCTCAGCGTCGTCTTTGCAACACAGGCGGCCATGGCAGGCAACAAGGATGTGATCTCGGTCCTGCATTTTGTCGGGGCCGAGGACGGGTTCATCGCCCGCGAGTTCCAGCGCCACTTTCTGGTCCTTGGTCTCTTCGGCGGAGTATCTGGAGGTCTGTGTGCCATCGCCGGTTTTATCATTCTGGATGTCTTTACACGCGAGACTTCGGGCTATGCGGGGTCCGACCAGTTGTCGGCCCTCTTCGGATCGGTATCTGTTTCCGTACCGGGGTATCTCGGCGTGATCGGGATCATCTTTCTGGTGGCCGTGTTGACCGCGCTGACCTCCGGTCTTGCGGTTCGGGCGCACCTTGCAAAGGCGGATTGAACAATCAGTGGTATTTATACGACTTGACTTAAATTCCGCTCAGTCTGGTATCATAAGGCGTTATGATTCGAACGGAGCCTTCCGGGCCTGAAGACTTCAGACCCGATCTGGACCTAAAGCTGCGTCAGCCTTGCGAAGCGGAAAAACGGAAGCCTGGCAACCCTGACGAAGACGGTTTGATGGAAATTGCTGTCACGCGGCGCCGCATGGGCCGTGGACGCCTCCTTGTCACATCCGCACTCTGCATTGCCCTGCTTTATGTCGCTGTCGCATTTGTATCCTTTGCGCGAGATATAGCCGACATTCACGTGCCGACAGATCCGAAGGCCGATGCCATCGTGGTGTTGACGGGCGGCAAGGAGCGCATTGAACAGGCCATGCGCCTGCTTGAGGAAGGTCGGGCGGAGCGGCTGCTTATTTCGGGTGTTCATCCCGGATCGAGCGCGAGGCAGATTGCACGGGCGACTTCGACCGACCTGCCGTTGTTCGCATGTTGCGTGGACCTTGACCGTGCCGCGCTTAACACGTTCGGAAATGCCGCGGAAACGGCTGCCTGGGTTGCCCGGCATGACTTCAAGACATTGATGGTGGTGACCAGCGCCTACCATGTTCCGCGCGCAGAGCTGGAACTGGCTGACACCCTGCCGAATGTCAATCTGGTGCTTTATCCGGTGTTCTCGTCCGAACGTGACCTTTCGGAATGGTATGCGAACTTTGACACGATGAAGCTTCTCATGAGGGAATATGTGAAGTATACCCTCGCCCGGTTACGTATCGCGGTTGACCGCTGGTCAATCTGACTGTGTCTCGCAGTTCACCGCGTCGCCGTTGACAAATTCAGGTACCGGCCGGCCGAGGTCTCATGATTTTTCTGCGTTCAGCCCTGTTTCAGATCCTCTTTTA
Organism: Roseibium sediminis; assembly: GCF_008711325.1. Taxonomy (GTDB): domain Bacteria; phylum Pseudomonadota; class Alphaproteobacteria; order Rhizobiales; family Stappiaceae; genus Roseibium; species Roseibium sediminis. Next base: position 179,036 of record NZ_VXDB01000003.1, on the reverse strand, counting down.
CAGCGTCACGTTGGTCTACATGATCATTCTGTCGCCGGTCATGCTGCTGCCCCAACGCTGGGGCTGGTGGATTCTGCCGTTCTGGATGAACACGATGCTGTTCCTCATGCGGTGGGTTGTCGGTCTCAAGGTGGAATTTCGAGGCAAGGAGAACATCATCGAGGGGGGCTGCATTGTTGCGATGAAGCATCAGTCGGCATGGGAAACGGTCACGCTCGCGCAGTTCTTCCGCCGCCCGACATTCATCTTGAAACGCGAATTGCAGTGGATCCCGATCTTTGGATGGTATACCGCCAAATTCGGTCAGATTCCGATCAATCGCGGCAAGCGGTCCGAGGCTCTGGCCGCGATGATGGAAGCCGCTCGCAAGGCGGTTCAGTCCGGCCGCCAGATCATGATTTTCCCGGAAGGGACCCGTCGGCCTGTTGGGGCTGAACCGAAATACAAATATGGTATCGCCCATCTCTACAAGGATCTTGAATGCCCGGTCTTGCCGGTGGCGCTCAACGCCGGGGTTTACTGGCCCCGTGCGTCGTTCCTCGTCTATCCGGGAACCGTGATTGTCGAGTTCCTGCCCCTGATCCAGCCCGGCCTGCCGGTGGATGAGTTCCTTGCATTGATCGCAGAGAAAATTGAAACGGCGAGCAACCGCCTGATCGAGGAAGCGCGGCAGGCAACGCCGAAGCCGCCGATCTTCGCCAAGCTTGAATCAGCAGATCAGGCCTGACCTTTAAGCTGTGCTGCCAGCCAGGAGACACCGGCATCCCGAATGCCAAGCTCATCCAGGTGACAGGCCGTGCTGAGAACATATTCCGGGTTCTTGCCTGACTGGCCCACCGCGTGGGTGACAATGTTCAACTGCTTCTCAAGTGGCAAGGCGCCTGCATATTGGTCATGGGAGCGGTCAACCATATAGGTCAGCGCGTCGACGGTGCGCCCGTCCGCAAGCTTCACCTTCCGCCATTTCTCGATATAGACCATCGTGACCTGTTCGCGTGCCCGCAGATAATCAATGGTGGCGTCCCGTTTGTCGGCGGGAACTTCGAACGCCATGCCCCTGCACGCACCGCCTCGGTCCAGACCGAAGACGAGACCGGGTTTCTGCTGCGTTCCCCGATGGACCCATGAGTAGACACAAAGGGAGCGATGGGCACCGCGCAGCAGCGCCGGCTGGGCGCCAACATGGTCAAATCCGGGTTTCCACATCAATGACCCGTAGCCAAAAACCCAAAAATTGCTCATACCGACCCTGCAGTTCCCTCTGTCCAGCGGGACATAGCAACGCCACATTCAAGATGCAATGGCAGTCACCCTTCGGGGATATACCATGATTGCCGAGAGAAAGAAGTTCTGCGCCATGACCGCACAGCCCGAAGCTCCCAAACGAAACGTTGCCCGCAAAGTCATATTCCTCGGCGGGTTCGTCATTTTGTGTGGGGCGCTGTGGTCCGGTGCTTGGGCTTACGGTCGCTCCGTTGTTGAGCGGGAGATGGATGCCGAGCTCGGCCGTCTGGCTGCTGCCGGGACACAGGTGACCTGTCAGGATCGCAGAATTGGCGGCTATCCGTTCCGCTATGAAGTTTATTGCAGCTCTGCCGGGGCCCAAATGGAGAACGGGCAGGCTGTTCAGCTCGGCCCGGTACGTGGCGTTGCCCTCGTCTATAACCCCTGGCATGTCATTGCTGAAACAGATGGGCCGTTGGCACTCAAGGATCCGCTTTTGGGTGAGGTTTTGAGCGGAACATGGGAGCTGGTGCAGGCGAGCCTGAAACTCGGTGACCGGGGACCCAACCAGATCGATTTCGTTGTAACTGAGCCCGTGCTGGCGGGCAGTGAGACGACCCTCTTCCCACGTCTTGAAGCCAAGACGGCCTCGGTTCATGTGCGCCGGGCACCTGAGCAAGTCAGCGATCTGGATGTCTATCTGTCGACCGAGCAGATCATGTCAGCGGGTTCTCCGGCAGATTTTCCGGCCCTGGACGGTGTACTGCAGGTTCGGGTGCAAAATGGAGCGGGACTGCTGGAAGGTACGCAGATTCCAGATCTGCCACGTCTTGGTGACGGGAGCCTTCCATTCGAGCTGGTTACGGCATCGATTGCCACCGCCGACAGTCGGATCTCCCTCTCCGGGACGCTCAGCATCAATCCGGTCGGGCTGCTGAATGGTGAGCTTGAGCTCGAGCTTGCCGGGATCGAGAAGCTTGAGGCACTTGTTCTCAAGCATTTCCCGGAGGCGGCTTCCTTGCCTGCTCTCTTGAAAAGCGCTTCGCAAGCCCTTGGAACAGCCCAGACGGCTGAGGACGGATCGCAGACCGTGCGCTTGCCCGTTTCGGTGAGAGACGGCAACGCCCGGATCGGTTTTCTTCCAATCGGGCGTTTGCCTGCGATCAACGTATCCGGTCTTTGAGTTACTGGTCCGAGGCCACCCGGTCGATCGGGATAAGGTAGCTTTTGCAATGATCCGGCTGGGCGATCTTTTCATAAAGCGCCACGGCCGGAACGTTCTTGCCCGGAACAAGCCAGCGCAAATGTAGCCAACCGCGCTTGTGCCCTTCCTCGACGAGGCTCTCGATCATTTTCCGACCGGTGCCCTTCTGTCGATGGTCCGGATGAACATAAATGTCGTCCAGCTGGCCAAGGCGCAGGCCGGTGATGAGCTCCGGCAAATCGAAATAGACGGCAAAGCCGATGAGTTCGTCATTGGCAAAAGCGCCGATCACTTCCGCGTTCTTGTCGCTCAAAATCCGTTCTGCATAAAATTCGTCCGGCCTGCGCGGCGCGCCGCGCTTAAGGGCCTGCGCGTTTTCCGCAATGAGGGGGGCGAGCTGGTGCGCGTCGTCGATGCCCAGTGTGCGGATGTCCGTCATGCTCATTAAATCTCCGAAAGTGATCGGTTCAGATATCGACCCGCAAGATGTCCCAAAACAACCTCGACAATCAAGCGGCGTTCGAAAGAAGCCTTGCGCAAATTGTCGCCAGCGCCCTATGACACTGCGTAACCTTTGAATGGGGGGGCGATGTCAGAGGAAAATGGGCGCCTGCGGGCAACGCTGATTGGACTTACTGCGGTGTTGATGTGGGCGACGCTCGGACTTTTCGGCGCGGGATCTGGTCAAATTCCTCCGTTTTTGCTGAATGCCGTCTGTTTTGGCCTGTCGGGTGGTGCTGCTTTGGCATGGCTTGCGATGAAAGGTCGGCTCAGCCGCCTGAAACAACCCTTGAAGGTCTGGGCCTTTGGAACCATTGGCCTGTTCGGGTTTCATTTCTTCTATTTCACCGCAATCCGGAACGCGCCGCCGGTTGAAGCCAACTTGATCAACTACATGTGGCCCTTGCTGATTGTCGTGTTTTCGGCCTTTCTTCCTGGCGAAAGCCTGCGGTTTCATCATGTTGCAGGTGCTCTTCTGGGGCTTGGCGGCGCGGTGCTCCTGATATCGGGTGGTGAGGGGATCTCGTTTCAAAGCGGAGCGGCCGTTGGCTATGGCGCGGCAATTGCCTCTTGTCTCTTCTGGTCCACCTATTCCGTCCTGTCCCGGCGACTCGGTGCGGTTCCAACCGAAGCAGTGGCCGGTTTTTGCCTCATGACGGCGCTGTTGTCAGTGGTCTGCCATCTGGTGCTGGAAGAAACGATTTGGCCGGCCGGGATCACCGAATGGGGCTCGGTTCTGGCGCTCGCGGCCTTTCCCGTGGGACTTGCCTTCTTCACATGGGACATTGGCGTAAAGCGCGGCGACATTCAGGTTCTCGGCGCTGCGGCCTATTCTGCGCCGCTGTTGTCGACCCTGTTGCTCATTGCTTTCGGTTTTGGCGAGTTTACCTGGGTCGTTGCAGCCGCATGCCTTGCCATCACGCTTGGAGCAGTCATTGCGGCAAAGGACATGATCTTTTCCAAAAAGACATCGGGCTAATACGTCGCAGCGCTCCTTCAAGCGATGTCACGCGACCCAGCGTGAATGTGGCACTGCAAAATGAAAGCCCAGCCTAGCTCCGCCAAAAAATGCAATTCCGCCCTTCGAATGATTTCGCAATGCAAAAACTTCCTCTAGGGTTAGGCGGATTTGGAATATCGAACAGGGTTGTCCATGACTGATACGTTTCGCCCCCGCCGTTCTGCCCTTTACATGCCTGGCTCTAATGCCCGAGCGCTCGAAAAGGCACGTACCCTTGATGTGGACTGCCTGATCCTGGATCTGGAAGATGCCGTTGCGCCGGATGTGAAGGCGGAGGCGCGCCAGCAGATTCTGGATGCTGTTTCAGCGGGCGGGTATGGCGAGCGTGAGGTCGTCATCCGCATCAATGCGCTGGACACGCCCTGGGCAGAGGACGATCTGAAAATGGTCGTTCAGGCAAAGCCCGATGCGGTGCTGATCCCGAAGGTCAATTCTCCTGCCGATCTTCAGGAAGTTGCGCAAAAACTCAAGGTTCTGAATGCCCCCGAGGGCCTGAAACTCTGGGCCATGATGGAAACCCCGCTTGCCATGCTGAATGCGGCTGCAATTGCCGCCTGCGGGCGGGATGCGGGCGTTGGCCTTTCCTGCTTTGTCATGGGCACAAATGATCTTGCCAAGGAAACCCGTGCGCGGCTGGTTCCGGCGCGCGCGGTCATGATGCCGTGGCTGATGACCTGTGTTGCCGCAGCAAGAGCGGGTGGCATCGACATTCTCGATGGGGTCTACAACAATTTTCAGGATGCGGACGGTTTTGCCGCTGAATGCGCGCAAGGCGCGGAAATGGGAATGGACGGCAAGACCTTGATTCATCCCAAGCAGGTGGAAGCCTGCCATCTTGCCTTTTCGCCTTCGGATGACGAAGTCGCTTGGGCGCGGAAAATCAACGCCGAATTCGAAAAGCCTGAAAATGCCAGCAAGGGCGCGATTCAGGTGGACGGAAAGATGGTCGAGCGTCTACATGCGGAAATGGGACGGCGGGCGATTGCCATTGCCGACGCAATTGCCGCCCGCACGTCTGCATAACAAATCCAAGAGACACTCATGAAGCTCTATCGTTTCATTACCGGCGTTGATGACAGCGAGTTCTGTCACCGGGTCACACAGGCTCTCAACAAGGGCTGGCAGCTGCAGGGCTCCCCGTCCCTGACATATGATGCAACACAAGGCCGCACGATCTGTGGTCAGGCCGTGGTGAAGGAAGTCGACGGGGAGTATTCTCGCGACATCAAGCTCGGCGATTATTGATCCGGACCAAAGGTGAGCGCGTCGAAGACGCGCTCATAAACTTCAGCAACGACTGCCTTTTCCATGTCGCCCTGTGCGGCGAGGCGCGCAAGGCCCGGGGCGGCGTTCACCTCCAGTATCCGGTAGGTTCCATCCGGAGCTGCTATCAGATCAATCCCTGCATAGCGAAGATTGAGACAGGCTGCGGCTTTGATCGCGGCATCTGCAAGCGTGCTTGAGAGCACATCCGTAATGAGCGCTCCAATCCCTCCGGCTGAGAGGTTCGCGTTGGGTAGCAGCCGGACTTTTTGACCCTCTTCCAGAACCGTATCGAATGTGAGGCCCTGGCGGACAAGCTCGCGCTGGCAACGGGGATCTGAGAGCAGCTTTTTCAGCTTTTCTCCCATGAGGTCACGAATTGCCGTTCTGCCGTTTCCGCATAGACCCGGAGGAGTTCGCTGAACCGCGCACAGAACAACCCCGTCAAGCACGAGAAGTCTGAGATCATCTCCTTCTACCGCTTTCTGCAGCAAAAGAAGGCGGTGCCTGGCGAGGAGCTGATCAATTGAATCGGTCAGGTCGTCGCGGGTCTCAAGCCGTTCGACATCGAGACCTTCCTGCCCTTCGTTTGGTTTCAGAAAGAGTGGGTAGCCATGCTCATCGGCGAAGGTGAGTGCCGTTTCCTTTGCTCTGGCCACCGGGCCAGAAAGGCAAAGGCTTTCGGGGGTAAGCAAACCGCACTTATTCAAAGCAGCGAGGCTAGCCGCCTTGTCGTCCGCTATTTCCGACGCGCCGAGGGGATTGAGATCAAAGTGGGTTCCGCGAAAGAACCAGCGGCGGCCGGAAGTCGTCTCGACATGGCCGCCATGGCCATGCTCATCCAGAAGGGTCAGGGTCAGCCCGTGTTTTTCACAATAGGGTTCAAGAAGCCTTGAGACCAGCGAACGGTGTGCAGTGTTGGACGCGGCGCTCAATTCGCGCTGTCCTACTTGCCCTGATTTTGGCGGGTGTTTGCCAGATAGTCGATCTTGAACAGCTCGGGATTTGTCGGGCCGTTGGAGACGACGTTGTAGACCGCGACAGACGTATCGAAGCCCTGCGCATCGGTGACCGTCCACTGCTTCAGCTCATAGGTGGAGGCATCGAAGATCAGGGTCAGCATGCCGGAGTTGAAGGTGGTCTGGTCTTCCAGAACAACCGTGATCAGATCGGATTCGGCAACGACGTTGCGGATCTTGGATTCCGTCTGAAGATTGATGTTTTCCGCCAGAAGGAAGCGGAGCGGGGTCTGGCCAAGCGGCCAGATATCCTGTGTGTTCAGCTTCCGATCCTTCACCGAGACCGACTTGCCGTCGGCGATGATGTCCAGCTTTGCCGGCGGGTTGTAGTAGAATCGCACCTTTCCGGGTCGGGCAAGATAGAACTTGCCTTCCGTCTGCGAACCATCAGGTCCGAACTGCACGAAATCGCCATGCATCGTCTTCACGGAATTGAAGTAGCGATTGACGTCGCTGAGCGTCTTTTGCTGACTGTCATTCAGTGCGGCTGCCGGACCCAACAGGGCCACGGACATGCCTGCAATGGCAACGAGTTTCAGTGCGGTTCTAGCAAGCGTGCGAATCGGCATCGGTCACCTTGAAGGTTTGTCTCAAGTGTTGGCTGGTTCTCTAGCCGGTTCGTGTGGCAAAGCTTTGGCAATCCCGGTCTGCTTTCGTTCAGAAATCTTCCTCAACGCCGTTTTGCACCAGGATTTCCCGTTTGCCCGCGTGGTTGGCGGCACTGATCAGGCCTTCCTGCTCCATCCGCTCGATCAGGGACGCTGCCCTGTTGTAGCCGATGGACAGGCGGCGCTGGACATAGGAGGTCGATGCCTTCTTGTCCCTGAGAACAATTGCCACGGCCTTGTCATAGAGATCATTGCCGTCGCCGTCACCCCCGCCGGACATTCCGCCCCCATCATAGGGGCTGTCGCCGCCGTCTTCTTCCTCGGTAACAGCCTCAAGATATTGCGGTGTGCCCTGCACCTTGAGGTGCTTGACGATTTCCTCGACCTCGCTGTCGGAGACAAACGGACCGTGGACACGCTGGATACGGCCACCACCGGCCATGAACAGCATGTCACCCATGCCGAGAAGCTGTTCGGCACCCATTTCGCCGAGAATGGTGCGGCTGTCGATCTTCGAGGTTACCTGGAAGGAGATACGGGTCGGGAAGTTTGCCTTGATCGTACCGGTGATTACGTCCACGGACGGGCGCTGGGTTGCCATGATGATGTGGATACCGGCTGCACGGGCCATCTGTGCCAGACGCTGGATCGCGCCTTCGATGTCCTTGCCGGCCACCATCATCAGGTCCGCCATTTCGTCGACGATGACGACGATATATGGCATCTGCTCCAGCGGCAGTTCCTCTTCCTCGTAAATCGGTTCGCCAGTGTTGCGGTCGAAACCGGTCTGGACGGTGCGGGTGAAGTTCTCGCCCTTTTCCAGCGCCTGCTTGATACGTGTGTTGTAGCCGTCGATGTTTCGAACGCCCATCTTGGACATCTTCTTGTAGCGCTCTTCCATCTCGCGGACGGTCCATTTCAGAGCAACAACAGCCTTTTTCGGGTCGGTCACAACAGGGGTCAGGAGATGCGGTATGCCGTCATAGATGGAGAGTTCCAGCATCTTCGGGTCAATCATGATCAGCTTGCACTGGTCCGGGGTCAGCCGGTACAGGAGCGAGAGGATCATGGTGTTGATGGCAACTGACTTACCCGAACCGGTTGTCCCCGCAACAAGCAGGTGAGGCATGCGGGCAAGGTCGGCAACCACTCCCTCGCCGTTGATGGTCTTGCCCAGACCAAGAGCGAGTTTTGACTTGGATTTCTCGAAGTCTTGAGACGCCAGCATTTCGCGCAGGTAAACGGTTTCACGGCGTGCGTTCGGCAGTTCGATGCCGATGGCGTTCTTGCCGGGAATGACGGCGACGCGAGCAGAGATCGCGCTCATGGAGCGGGCAATATCGTCAGCAAGGCCGATCACGCGGGACGACTTGATGCCCGGGGCCGGTTCCAGCTCGTAGAGTGTCACGACAGGGCCGGGACGCACTTCGAGAATTTCACCGCGCACGCCGAAGTCTTCCAGAACACCTTCCAGAATACGGGCGTTCTGTTCCAGGGCTTCGGGTGAAAGTCCCGGCATTTTTCCGGCAGCCTTCGGTTCTTCGAGAAGACGCAGCGGCGGCAGTTCGTACTCTTCCGGCGCACCGAGAAGCGACGGCTGTGCCTCGGCGACGACGCGCTTGCCTTCCTTCGGGCGGGGAGCAGGCGGTACAACGCGCCCTTTCGGGGCTTCCGGTACCGGGCTTGCAATGCCTATCGGAACTGCTGGTTGGGCCGTAGGCTCCGGTGCCGCCGGAACCGGGCCTGCAACGCGTCCCTTGTTGATCATCAGATCATTCGGATCAAAGGTTTCACCCTCTTCACCGTAATAGGGTTCGTCCTCATAGCCGTAAGCATCGTCATCATCGGCATGGGCCTGTTGGCCGCTTCTGCGGGCAGGAGCCGGTTCCTCATAGAAATCTTCGAGGCCGTCATCGGCATCATCCGGCATCAGTTTACCGGCGATGGCCCGGCGCAGAGCCGTCAGACGACTTTCCTTGCGCTGCTGTGGCTCGTCATCGACGATGTCCTCAAAGTCTTCGTCGTCATGATAGTCTTCATCGCGAGCACGGGCGGTGCGTACTTGTCCTGTCATGCGGCGGACAAAGGCAACCAGCATCAGGCCCCAATGGCTGATCCAGCCGATAGAGGCACTGAGATAGTGGCCAACGCGCGATTCGCCATCATCCTCGTCGTCATCAAGTCCGAGATCCGCTTCAAGGTTCCGGCCATGGCCGACCGGTGTGGCGCGGGTAGGACTGGCAACAGCTTCGCGAGGTTCGCCCGCAAACCAGCCAGCGGATTTTACCAAAAGCACGACAGCTGGAACACCAAGACCAATGACGCCGACGATCGTGGCAGCGCCTTCGGTCAGGTTCTTTGTGAACGCACCGGGAATCATGTGGACAGCATCCCCGAGGAAACCACCGAGGCCGGTCGGCAGCGGCCAGCTTTCGGGGATCGGAAGGGCAGCCAATGCCCCGCCAGCAAACGAGGTGCCCAACAACCAGTAGAACAGCCGCTTGCCGCCGATCCGTGTTGCCTGTCCTGCCAGCAGGCGCCAGCCCCAGAAAACAACCGGGATCAGGAAAACTGCCGTCGCCAGACCAATGGTCTGCATCAGGATATCAGAGAGGATTGCACCGGGTGTTCCAAGCGCATTTTGGGCCGGATGCCCGGTGGCATGGTTCAGGCTCGGATCATTGACCGACCATGTGGCAAGCGAGGCCGCGAGGGCAGCCGTTGCCGCAATGATGGACAGTCCGGCAGCTCCCACCAGATTGCGGCGCATGAAGCGCTTCAGCGGGCTTTCGGTGTCCAGAAGGTCGATGTTGGAGCGCCGGTTTGTAGCGCGTACGGTACCTGCACGTTTCATGCGGCGCCTCCCAGCCAGTCGGCAAGTCGTTCCAGAGCCGTAACGGTTTCGTCATAAGGGGCGACAAGACCAACGCGAATGTAGGTCCTGCCAGGGTTGCTTCCGTCGCTCTGATCGGAGGCGAGGTAGCTTCCGGGCAATACCTTGACGCCCTTTTCTTCCCAGAGGGAGCGGGTAACGGACACGGCATCTCCCCATTTGGAGATATCGAGCCAGAGGAAAAATCCGGCGTCGGGTGTCACCTTGCCCAGAATGGGCCCAAGAATTTTCTCGGCGGCTTCAAATTTCTCGTTGTAAAGCCTGCGGTTCTCGATGACGTGGTCTTCGTCGCCATAGGCGCGGACGGCCACCGCCTGATGCGGCATGGGCACCTGCGGCGCAGCAAGACCGCGGAAACTTGCCCATTTGGGCAGGAAGTCCGGATCGCCAGCAGCAAAACCACAACGAAGCCCGGCCAGATTGGAGCGCTTGGACAGGGAATTCAACACCACGATATTTGAAAGCCCCTCACCCAAGGCCTTTGCGGCCTCCAGAATTCCGGGAGGCGGTGTGGTGCGGTAGAGCTCAGAATAGCACTCGTCGGCAAACAGGAAGAAGCGATGCTGGCGGGCAAGCTTGATCAGCCTTGTCCAATACTCGAGGCTCGCAACAGACCCTTCCGGATTTGTCGGCGAGGCAACGTAAAAGGCAACACAGCGATCCAGAAGATCGGGATCGAGACTGTCGAGATCGGGCAGGAAGTGGTGGCCGGGGACAGCATCCAGAAGAACAGCTTCTGCGTCCGCGACATGGGCGGCCGCTGCATATGTCTGATAGAATGGGTTCGGCAGAGTGACGACAGGGTGATCCAGACCCTTGTTCAGCTGATCGCGTGCAGCGATCGCGCCAAAGGTCAGGCCCTCGCGGGACCCGTTCAGCGGCAAGACCCCATTTTCTGGGTCGACGAGGCCCTCAAGATTGTAGCGCCGGTCCAGCCAGGACGCGACGGCCTGCCGGAACTCTGGAGTTCCGTTGATGGCCGGATAGCGGCTGAAGTCTGCAAGATTATCTGCAAGCACCTGCCCCAGGAAAGCGGGCATGGCGTGCCGGGGCTCGCCAATTGTCAGGGCAATTGGGGGCATTCCCGGTTCAACGCCGGCCAAAAGAGCAGCAAGGCGCTGGAAGGGGTTGGAACTCGGCAGGGCCGCACCACGCCGATATGCAAACGAAGTCTGGTTCATGAATCAGCTAACTCAACAACATGCGTACGCGCCGCCAACAATAGGGGGGCTTTGGTTAAATGCTCTTTAACCATGCGGGCCTGATGGCGGAATTATTGACGAGCCTGATTTTTGGTTTGAAGCGATTGTGGAATTTCAGAAATCCACCGTCAAACCCTTGATTTCCCAGTCATCGTACCGGGTTGGCTCCAGTCCGCCCCGGCCATCGACTTCTTTCGGAAGGGCGTCTCCCCTCGCATCGATTTCCTGTCTGCGCTTTTCTGCTTCCCTTAGGGCGCGTTGAGCGGCAGGGGGCAGGTCCTCGAATTTCCTTTTCGGAGCATCGGCAACATTTGTGGCCAGAGAGGGGGCAGCGCCTACCGGATTGGTCTCGGTCTGGTTGTCGCTCTCGCTCATCCGGTCGTTTCCTTTGCCTTTGCCACCAAATCTTGCGAAATATTCGCAGCGTCACCAAATTTAGGGCGACACTGCGCTATATAGTGCGCAAAACGGGCAAACGAAACAGGTCATACGGACGAGATCCATGAACTACCTCAAGACAGGCATGCTGCTTGCCGCCATGACGGCACTTTTCATGGGCATTGGTTTCATGCTCGGCGGATCGAGCGGGATGATGATCGCTCTGGTCGTGGCCGCCGCCATGAACATTTTCAGCTACTGGAATTCCGACAAGATGGTCCTGCGCATGCATCATGCCCAGGAAGTGGATGCCCGCACCGCGCCGGAACTCTACAACATGGTGGCGCAGCTTTCGCGCAATGCGGACCTGCCGATGCCAAAGGTCTACATTATCGACAATCCGCAACCGAACGCCTTTGCGACTGGCCGTAACCCTGAAAATGCTGCGGTGGCGGCGACAACCGGGCTTCTCAATCTCTTGAGCAAGGAAGAAGTTGCCGGTGTGATGGCGCATGAACTTGCCCATATCAAGAACCACGACACGTTGATCATGACGATCACGGCAACGATTGCCGGTGCGATCTCCATGCTTGCGAATTTCGCGATGTTCTTCGGGTCGAGCGACAATCGGAACAATCCGCTCGGGTTTGTAGGCGTCATCCTGATGATGATCGTGGCTCCGATGGCGGCTGCCATCGTGCAGATGGCGATTTCCCGTACACGCGAATATGCCGCCGACCGCATGGGCGCGGAAATATGCGGTGAACCGATCTGGCTGGCTTCTGCTCTTGCAAAAATCTCCGGCGGCGTTGCCCGCATTCACAATCCGGACGCCGAACACAATCCGGCAACGGCGCATATGTTCATCATCAATCCGCTCTCGGGGGAACGCATGGACAATCTGTTTTCCACGCACCCCAATACGCAGAACCGGATTGATGAATTGCAGAAGCTGGCACAGTCAGGCCTTGGCAGCACCGGTTTCCGGCCTGCACCCGACTATGCCACATCGCAGGCGCCATCCACTTCGGGCCGCGGCTCTGTTCCGCCGACCGGCGGGTCTCGCCCAAAAGGTCCGTGGGGCTGATGAAACCGACACGCTTGCCCTTTTCCGTGGTAAGCAGGTAAACAGCAAATCATGACACAGCGCCGTGGACGGGTCCGTCTGCGGCGCTTGTGCTTTTCAGCCAAATTCCGATTGGGGATGCTAGTGGCCCGTCCGTTCAGACCGAAGAAAAACACCAAGGCTCCGAAAGAGGTGCAAAGACCGGATGAAAAGCCGGGATTTGCCGCTAGGAAGGTCGCTGCGGACATTCTGGGCAATGTCGTTCACAAGCGTCGGCCGCTCGATGGAGAACTGGACCTGCAATCGGGTCACTCGGGATTTCGGGCGCTTGAGGGCAAGGACCGCGCTCTGGTGCGGGCCATCATCGGTGCTGCCCTTCGTCATCGCGGCGAGATTTCGGAAATCCTGACACGTCTGCTCGACCGGGATATCCCGGAGAAGACCGGCCGTGTGCTCGACATCCTTCACGTTGCGATTGCCCAGATGCTGTTTCTCGACATTCCGGATCGTGCGGCTGTCTCGCTTGCAGTCGATCATGCCTCCGTCGACCGAAGAGTCCAAGTTTACAAGGGGCTGGTCAATGGCGTCCTGCGCCGTCTTGGTCGTGAGCGCGAGGAAATGATCGAGGATCTTGATGCCGATGCGCTGAACACGCCGGAATGGCTTTTTGCCCGCTGGAGCGAAACCTATGGCGAGGAGACCGCTCGACGTATAGCGGCCGCTCACCGCAACGAGGCCGCTCTCGATCTTTCTGTTAAGTCCGGCCCGCAAGAGTGGGCCGAAAAACTTGAAGGTACCCTGCTGGCCGAGCGCACCGTACGCTTGTCACAAAAAGGCGCCGTTGATGGCCTCGCAGGCTTTGAGGACGGGGACTGGTGGGTTCAGGATCTTGCCGCGTCCCTTCCAGCGCGTCTGCTTGGAGATATAGAGGGAAAGCGCGTGGCTGATCTTTGCGCGGCCCCCGGCGGCAAAACGGCTCAGCTCGCTTCTGCCGGAGCCGATGTCACGGCGATCGACATTTCCAAAGGGCGGTTGAAGCGCCTTTCGGAAAACATGACGCGTCTTGGCCTATCCGTTGAAACAGTGACAGCGGGCTTGCGTGAGTATTCTCCGGACAGCCCCTTTGACGCTGTGCTTCTGGATGCGCCATGCAGTGCCACAGGCACCATTCGCCGACATCCCGATGTGGCGTTGCTGAAGCGGGAGCGGGACATCGAAACCCTGTCTGCTATCCAGAAGGAACTTCTTCTGCGCGTTGCTGACTGGGTCAAACCTGGCGGGCTTCTTGTCTATTGCACCTGTTCGCTTGAACGCGACGAAGGCGAGGCACAGATTGAAGCCTTTCTGGCGGAAAGATCCGATTACCGCCTCGTTCCTGCAACTTCTGCGGAAGTGGGCAATCTGCCTGAAAGTGTCTCGAGTGAAGGATATTTGAGAACACTGCCCTGCCATCCGGTTGGTTCAGATAATTGTGCGCCGGGAATGGACGGATTTTTTGCTGCGCGCTTGCAACGTGTTTAACGCCACATAAACTGTATTTGGCAATACTTGTCCAAGAGGTTGAACTGCCTCTTGAATTGGTTAGTGGCGTATTAACGAGGGCAAGCGCATTTTTTTCCTGGGAAAGTTCTTTTTCCGGCTGGTGTCTTGATCATGGGAACCGCGTCTGAAAGCAGCCACGTATGGCGGCTGCTTGCATCCCATCTATGGCAGCAGGCTTCGCGCTGGGTGCATGGCGGAATGCTGTTCCGTTTGCGGCCTTCCTCGAACGTGCCCAGTCGGGTGCTGATCGCCCCGCAGGATCTGCGCACCGCTGACGCCATGAACGCGGCCGACATCTACGGCGGGCGTTTCCTTTTTTCCGGACATCTGGTGGAAACACACGGCGAGTCTCCGTTCGAATTGTACGGTCAGGCAAGGGACTGGCAGCGCGAATTGCACGGATTTGGGTGGCTCCGCGATCTGAGGGCGGCAGACAGCAAGATTTCCCGGCAAAATGCTCGTGTCCTCATCGATGACTGGATCAAGCTCTGCGGCACCCGTCATCCTGTGGGGTGGGAAACACCCGTGGTCGCGCGGCGCATCATGTCCTGGCTCTCCCATTCCCCGTTCGTGCTGGATGAGGGAGATCATGACTTCTATCGGCGGTTCCTGAAATCGCTGGCCAAGCAGGTCGCCTATCTGCGACGAACCATCAATGAGACCCGCGACGGGGTCGAGAGGCTTCAGGCCGCACTTGCCATTGCTTCTGCCTGTGTTTCCATGGCGGGACAAAGCCGATATGCGCGTCAGGCCATGCGCCGCCTTGATACGGAACTTGCTCGCCAGATCCTCTCCGATGGTGGGCATATTTCGCGCAACCCCGGCGCCATGATTGAAATTCTCGCGGACCTGTTGCCGGTTCGTCAGGCGTTTGTGATGCAGGGCATGGAGCTGCCCAAGGGAATGTTGCAGTCTGTTGACCGGATGATGCCGATGATGCGGTTTTTCCGCCATGGCGATGGTGCCTTCGCCCATTTCAACGGTATGGGGTCAACGCCGAATGATCTGGTGGCCACCATTATGGCCTATGATGATGCCCGTGGGGCGCCGCCGACCAATGCTCCGCATGCCGGATACCAGCGCCTCGTTGGCGGTGATGCCACTGTGTTGATGGAAACGGGCAAGCCACCTCCTCCAGGACTGTCTGAAGATGCACATGCAGGGTGCCTGTCCTTCGAGTTTTCGAGCGGCATTCACCGGCTCGTTGTCAATTGCGGCGTGTCTGGTCTGTCAAACAGCAAGTGGCGGCAGGTCAGCCGGTCAACCGCAGCTCATTCGACGGTCTCCATTGGCGACACGTCTTCCTGCCGGTTCCTGACCTCCCCCCGGTTTGGCAAATGGTTGGGCAACCCGATCATTTCCGGTCCGTCCAATGTCCCTACAGATCGGACCGACAGCGCCACCAGTTCCAAGGTATCCGCGTCCCATGATGGATATCTGAAGGAGTTTCGGGTTGTCCACGAGCGGGATTTGCGTCTTTCTGCGGACGGAACGGAACTGAGCGGCATCGACAAGATCCTCGCCAAGGGGCCGATCAATCCGGAGCATTACTATACGATCCGCTTCCACCTCCATCCGCAGATCAAGGCCACGCTGCATAACAAGGGATCGCTTGTTCAGCTGGTGTGCCCGGATGGTGAGACATGGGAATTCGACGCACCGGGCGCGGAAATTCATCTGGAAGATTCCATCTATCTGTCCGATGTCTACGGCCATCGGAAAACCTCTCAGATCATTATCTATGGGGTCATTCAGGAAATGCCTTCCGTGGCTTGGCAGTTCCGCCGAACAGCGATTGCCCGTTTGAGCCGCCGTGGGATCAGCGACTTTGATGATGCCAAGGCGCTTCCCGATGATCCGGGCGATTTAGTTTGACGCTCAGGCGCATTGCCATCTTTTGATTTGCGCGTCTTCGTGATAGGGCGAGGCCAACTCCCAACCTCCCAGCTCGCGAGGCATGTTGATGGCTATCACCTCCAAGGCCGTTCCCGTTCCCGAATTTGTTCCCGTCAAACGCGCTCTGCTGTCCGTTTTCGACAAGGCCGGTCTGGTCGAATTCGCCAAGGCGCTTTCTGACCGGGGTGTTGAACTGGTCTCCACCGGCGGCTCATACAAGGCTCTCAAGGATGCCGGGTTGACCGTTTTGGACATTTCCGAAGTCACCAATTTTCCGGAAATCATGGATGGCCGGGTGAAGACCCTGCATCCGATGGTGCATGGCGGCCTTCTGTCGATCCGTGATGATGTTGACCACCAAAAGGCCATGGCTGATCACGGGATCACCGGCATTGATCTTTTCTGCGGCAACCTCTATCCGTTCGAAGATGTGGTTGCAAAGGGTGCCGACTATGCGACCGGCATCGAGAACATCGACATTGGCGGTCCGGCGATGACCCGCGCTGCGGCCAAGAACCATGCCTATGTGACCGTTGTCACTGATCCGGCCGATTATGACGAGGTGATCGGCGAGCTGGATGCCAATGGTGGCAAAGCCCCGATTGCATTGCGCAAGAAGCTGGCCTTGAAGGCTTTTGCACGCACGGCGGCCTATGATGCGGCGGTTTCCAACTGGTTGGCCGATCAGCTGAACGAAGAAGCTCCTGCTCACCGGGCTGTTGGGGGCGCTCTTGCCGAAGTTATGCGCTACGGCGAAAACCCGCACCAGTCTGCAGGTTTCTATGTCACCGGCGAAAAGCGCCCGGGCGTTGCAACGGCACGCCAGCTTCAGGGCAAGACGCTCTCTTATAACAACATCAACGATACGGACGCGGCCTTTGAGCTTGTTTCCGAGTTCGATCCCTCCCGCACCAGCGCTGTTGCCATCATCAAGCATGCCAATCCGTGCGGTGTTGCCGAGGCAGCGACGCTTCGCGAGGCCTATGAGCTGGCGCTGCGATGCGATCCGGTGTCGGCTTTCGGCGGCATTGTGGCCCTGAACCAGAAGCTGGACGCGCAGACTGCAGAGGAGATCGTCAAGGTCTTCACCGAAGTGATCATCGCCCCTGAGGCTGATGAAGCCGCTCAAGAGATCATTGCGGCCAAGAAAAACCTTCGTCTGCTTCTGACCGGCGGCCTTGCTGATCCGCGCGCGAAAGGCCTTGCGGTCAAGTCTGTGGCGGGCGGTCTTCTGGTCCAGTCACGCGACAACGGAGTTGTCGACGATCTGGATCTGAAGGTGGTGACAAAGCGCGCTCCCAGCGCGCAGGAACTCGCTGATCTCAAATTCGCCTTCCGTGTCGCCAAGCACGTGAAGTCCAACGCGATCGTCTATGCCAAGGATGGAGCGACGGTCGGTGTTGGTGCAGGCCAGATGAGCCGCGTGGATTCAGCCCGTATTGCTGCGCGCAAGGCGCTGGATGCGACAGAGGCTGCTGGCCTCTCCGTGCCGCTCACCAAGGGCTGTGTTGTGGCTTCCGATGCCTTCTTCCCGTTTGCAGACGGATTGCTGTCCGCTGCCGAGGCAGGTGCAACGGCGGTCATCCAACCGGGTGGATCCATGCGGGATGAGGACGTGATTGCGGCTGCCGATGAGGCTGGTCTCGCCATGGTTCTGACCGGAATGCGTCACTTCCGGCATTGAGTATTTCAGACCTTATAATGAGAAAGAGCCGGCTCGTAGGCCGGCTCTTTGCATTTTCACGTTTTCCTGAATGCAGGATCAGGTCTGGGCAGCTTCGGCCAGTAGGCTTGCAGCCACGGAGAACTTGGAGACGCTCAGCTCGCCGTCCAGAATTTCCGCCATGGTGCGTGTCGTGCGGTCGACGGCCTTTTCATTGGCGGTCAGCCAGGCATCGAAGGTCCCGACCTTGATCGCCTTGGCGCACAGGCTGCGGTGAGCTGCAGTCAGGGTTGCGCGGGCGCGGTCGAGGGCCAGACCATCGTAATAGTCGTGGATCTCGAAGGTTCCGGCCAGCTCCTGCATTGCGCCTACACGGAAGTGAGAAGCCACTTCGAAATAGGCCTTTGCAGCGCTGACGAGGTCCGCCCCGGTTTCTTCCGCGATCAGGACAATGTCCGGAATAGCGGCTTCTGCCGGCAACCAGGCGAGGCGATGGGCGAGATCCTTGGGCAGACCTGCCGCGACAAGCTCGTCTGCAGCCTTTGAAAGCTCCTTGACCTGTTCGTCTGTGACAATTGTGTTCAGCTTGCCCTTGAGCGTTGAAATGCCCTTGCTGAACCTGTCAACCACGGCGGCAATCCCCTTGTCGAAGGAGACGTTGCGCTTGAACCAGACCACACGTTCCAGAAGCAGGTCCTGAATGCGGCTGTAGAGCCCAAGCTGGACACCGCCATCGATCTTGGTGTCGAGTGCGTCGATTTCCTCATACAGCTCGGTGAGGCCAAAGCTGTTGCGGGATGCGACAAAACACTGGGCGATTTCGCTGGTGGTGGCCCCTGTCTGGTCGAGCAGACGGGTCATGAAGGTCGGTCCGCCGCGGTTGATCATGGAGTTTGCCAGCATCGTGGCAATGATCTCGCGGCGCAGGCGGTGGCCGGTGATTTCTTCCTCGTACTTCTTGGCCATGTGGTCAGGGAAGTAGCGGAAAAGTTCACGGGCCAGATAGCTGTCGTCAGGCACGGAGCTGCCAAGCAGGGCATCGTAAAGCGTCAGCTTGGCATAGGCCAGCAACACACCCAATTCCGCACGGGTCAGGGTCTGGTTGTTGGCCTGCATGTCGGCAAGGACCACATCGTTCGGCAGATACTCCACCTTGCGGTCCAGCAGACCTGCCTGTTCCAGTTGCCGCATCATGCGGATCTGGTAACCGAAGTCTTCTGAACCGCGCCGTTCGCACATGGAAATGGCGAGGGTCTGGAGATAGTTGTTGCGCAAGACCAGATCGGCAACTTCGTCGGTCATTTCTGCAAGAAGCGTGTTCCGGCTTTTCAGGGTTAGCTTCTGTGCCTTCATGGCCGCGCCAAGGGCAATCTTGATATTGACCTCCATGTCCGACGAGTTCACGCCGGCGGAGTTGTCGATCGCATCGGAGTTGCAACGTCCCCCGCTCTTGTGGAACTCGATACGAGCACGCTGTGTCAGACCAAGGTTCGCTCCTTCGCCGATCACCTTTGCTCCCACTTCCGGCGCGGTGATGCGGATCGGATCGTTGGCGCGGTCACCGGCATCAGCATCCGTTTCGGTTGTTGCCCGGATATAGGTCCCGATGCCGCCGAACCACAGAAGATCAACCTTCATCTTCAAGATGGCGGTCATAATTTCCTGCGGTGTCGCCTTGGCGCCGGTCAAGCCCAGCATCTGGCGCATTTCATCGGAAACCGGAATGGACTTTGCAGAGCGCGGGAAGATGCCGCCGCCTTTGGAAATCAGCTTGGCGTCATAGTCCTTCCACGACGAGCGACCCATGTCGAAGAGGCGCTTGCGTTCCACCCAGGTCTTTGCCGGATCCGGATCCGGGTCGATGAAGATGTCGCGGTGGTCGAAAGCAGCGACGAGTTTTGTTGCCTTGGAGAGCAACATGCCGTTGCCGAACACGTCGCCGGACATGTCGCCCACGCCAGCTGCGGTGAAGGGCTCGGTCTGGATGTCGCGGTTCATTTCGCGGAAGTGGCGCTTGACCGCTTCCCAGCCGCCGCGGGCAGTGATGCCCATCTTCTTGTGGTCGTACCCGGCGGAGCCGCCGGAGGCAAAGGCATCACCCAGCCAGAAGTCACGACCTTCGGAAATGCCATTGGCAGTGTCGGAGAAGGTCGCCGTTCCCTTGTCAGCGGCGACAACGAGATAAGGATCATCGCCGTCATAACGCAGCACATTCGGCGGCGGCAGGAGGATGTCTTCATCCAGGTTGTCGGTGACATCCAGCAGCGCGTTGATGAAGACCTTGTAGCTTTCCGTACCTTCCTTGAACCAGGCGTCACGGTCGCTCATGTCCGGCAGTTGCTTGGGCACAAAACCGCCTTTTGCGCCAACCGGAACGATTACGGCGTTCTTCACCTGCTGGGCCTTTACGAGACCGAGGACCTCGGTACGGAAGTCCTGCGGGCGATCTGACCAGCGCAGGCCGCCACGGGCGACCATGCCGAAGCGAAGGTGCACCCCTTCAACGCGGGGGCTGTAGACGAAGATTTCGCGGAAGGGTTTGGGATCGGGGAGTTCCTCGATCTTGCGGGACTCGATCTTGAAGGAGATGGTTTCCTTCGGCTGGCCGTCCGCGGTCACCTGATAGAAGTTGGTGCGCAGTGCGGATTCGATCGCATTCTGGAACCGGCGAATGATGCGGTCGTCGTCGAGACTTGCGACCTCCTCCAGATCTGCCATCAGCTCTGCGGTCAGTTTTTCCATCGCCTTGTCGCGACCCTTTTCCTTTTTCGGGTCAAAGCGAAGATGGAACATGCCGACGAGTTTGGCGGCAATCGCCGGATAGTTGTTGAGGGCGGTCCACATGTAGTCTTCGGAGAAGCGGATGCCCGCCTGACGAAGATACTTGGAGAGGGCGCGCAGGACGGCAATATCGCGCCATGCCAGCGCCGCGCCCATGACCAGCTGGTTGTAGCCGTCGTTTTCCGCCTGCCCGAGCCAGATGGCCATGAAAAGACCTTCCAGACGCTCTTTCAGATCGTCAGGGAAATCAAATGTTCCACCTGCCCTGCGCTCAAGCGTCATTTCATGCATGTAGCAAAGAGGACGGGAATCGGGAGTGATGCGGTAGGTCCGCTCGTTGATCACCCGGAAGCCCATGTTTTCCAGCAAGGGAACGCGGGCGGACAGCGGGATCGGAGCGCCGTGGTTATACACCTTGAGGGACAGGCGTTCCTGTTCGGTTTCACTGGCGCGGAAGAAGGTGATCGCCGTTTGGTGCTCGTCCGAAAGGGTTTCGACCTTTTCAAGATCAAACAGCGCTGTGGCTGCGTTGTAGACTTCCTTGTAGCCGCCATGGAAGGCGAGCGCATATCGGTCGGACAGTTCGCGGGCCCGGGCCGGTTCGAACTTTGTGCGCAAGGCATCACGCAGGCTGTCCGGCCAGGTGCGGACCATTTCGGCCACGGCTCTTTCCAGCTCGTCCTGATCCGGCTTGGGCGTCACGCCCTTGTCGCGGCCAACGATGTAATGGACACGGGCCAGCGGACCTTCCGGATAAGTGACATACCAGGCCGATAATCGCCCATCATAGATGTTGGCAAGATAGGTGCCGATGTTCAGTCGAACTTCGGTCGTGTAGCGATCACGCGGCACGAAGCACAGGATCGAGACATAGCGGTCAAAGCGGTCGACACGGGACAGGACCCGAATTCGAGGACGTTCGTCCAGCTGCAGAATGGAGATGGCAAAGTCGAAGAGCGTGTCCTTGTCGATCTGGAACAGCTCATCGCGCGGGAAGGCTTCCATCACGTTCGACAGTGCACGGCCGGAATAGCTTTCCGCACTGTATCCGGCCTTGGCCAGAACCCCGGCCACCTTGCGGCGCAGGAAAGGAATGGTGTTTGTCGGCTCGGTATAGGCGGTCGAGGCGTAAAGGCCCACGATCCTGAGTTCGCCGATCATCTTGCCGTCGTCGTCAAACAGCTTTGCGCCGACATAGTCCATGTGCACTCGGCGGTGGACGCGGGTTTTCACATTGGCCTTTGCAATGATCAGCGGTTCGGGTTTCAGGAGAAATTCGCGGATCTCGGGCGTGATCTGCACGAATTCGTTGCCCCTGCGCAGCACCCGCACTTCCGGATCCGATAGAAGACCAAGGCCCGTGCCGTCATTGGGGGACAGTTCCCCGTCGATCACGCCGCCATCGAACTTGTATTCGCGCATACCGAGGAAAATGAAATTGTCCTTGGCCATCCACTCGAGGAAGTGAATGGCTTCCCACAATTCGTCGCTGCTGCCGTCCAGCTGGGCCGTCTTGTAGCTGTCGATCGCTTCCTGAAGGCGTTCGCGCATGGGACGGAAGTCCTTCACGACCGCTCGCACATCATTGAGAACGGTGTTCAGGCGGTTTTCCAGATCCTGACGCGCATCCTTGCTGTCGATGCGCGTGACATGGATATGTATCAGGCTCTCCTGGCAATCATCATGCTTGGGCGTGCGCTTGCGTTCCTTGGCAGAGATAAGTTTGCCCTTGGCGTCGCGGTCGACGATGTAGATCGGATGCAGGACGAGGTGAACCTCGAGCTTGCTTTCCTGCAGCTCGTCCATGACCGAATCAACCAGAAATGGCATGTTGTCGTTCATGATCTCAATGACGGTCAGCTCAGAAGCGCGCCCGTCCTTGGCCTTGATGGACGGGTTCGAAACGCTGACCCGATGGGTTCCCAACGAATGCGTCTGGAAGTCCTTCCAGGCAATTTTTGCAAATTCTGCAAGTTCATCAACGCTGTAGACGACAAGGTCCTCTGCCGCTCCGCGCGTGTAGAAGGCGGATGCAAAATCGGCGAGCGCTTCACTTTCCTTCTTCAGCTTTGAAATTGTTGCGGAAATCAGTTTCGTTTTGGCTGGCTCGCGCTTATCCGGCATTTGGTTCCCCCTTGACCCGTCGGGTATTTTGGTGCGGAGATTTACTTTGCGTTATCATTAGCCGCATTTGTGACCATGATGTTTACGCGGGTGACATGGACTGCGGTTTTCGGTTTTTTTGTGAACGGAGAGATAATTTGCCCAAGAAAATCACGGCTTTGGATATTAACCGGTCGGAACCGTTGAGCTCTGAAACACAGGCCTATTTCGACCTTTGCCAGGAAAAGCTCGGGCTGGTTCCGCATGTTCTTCTTGCGTACTCCTTCGATGAAACGAAATTACGCACGTTTACGGACTTGTATAATGATCTGATGCTGGCCGAGAGCGGCCTAAGCAAACTTGACCGTGAGATGATTGCCGTAGCAGTCTCCGCAGTCAATCGTTGTTTTTATTGCCTAACAGCTCATGGTGCTGCAGTGCGGCAACTGTCCGGCGACCCAAAACTGGGCGAAATGCTGGTGATGAACTATCGCGCAGCCGACCTTGAACCGCGCCAACGCGCCATGCTGGACTTTTCCGTCAAGTTGACGGAGCGTCCCGCAGAGGTTGAGGAGCCGGATCGTCAAGCGCTTCGGGATGCCGGGTTCAGTGATCGGGATATCTGGGACATTTCGGCGGTCGCCGCCTTTTACAACATGACCAACCGCGTTGCGATCGCTACCGACATGCGTCCGAATGATGAGTATCATTCAATGGCTCGTTGAAGTTTTGACGCGCGGAAGGCGGTGACATGTAGTCAAAGACCGTGTAAATCCTGCCGTCGGAGTTTTCCATTTTGTCTTGTGAGAGGGAGCCGGGCAATGGTTGCGCGCGTGTTCATTGATGGTGAAGCAGGAACGACGGGTCTTCAGATCCGCGAGCGCCTCGCCGCACGTCGCGACATTGAACTCCTCTCAATCCCGGATGAACTGCGCAAGGATACGTCTGCCCGTGCCGATTATCTGAACAAGGC
Source organism: Roseibium sediminis (assembly GCF_008711325.1). Classification (GTDB taxonomy): domain Bacteria; phylum Pseudomonadota; class Alphaproteobacteria; order Rhizobiales; family Stappiaceae; genus Roseibium; species Roseibium sediminis. The sequence goes on along the minus strand of NZ_VXDB01000003.1, from coordinate 155,699 downwards.
CGACGTTGCGATCTTGTGCCTGCCGGATGATGCGGCGAAGGAAAGCGTCGCGCTCATCGAGAATGATACAACCCGTGTGATTGACGCGTCATCCGCCTATCGTGTGGCTGATGGCTGGACATACGGCTTTGCCGAAATGGATTCCGGCCAGGAAGAGCGGATCCGCAACGCAAAGCGCGTCACAAATCCGGGGTGCTGGCCACAGGGCATGATTGCCGGTCTGAAGCCGCTCATTTTGGCGGGTCTTTTGCCCGCCGATTACCCTGTTACCGTCAATGGCATTTCCGGTTATTCGGGCGGCGGCAAGTCGATGATTGCCGATTATGAGGCTGCAGGTGCCTCGGCCAATGTGTTTGGCCCCTACGCGCTGGGCTTTGCCCACAAGCACCTGCCGGAAATGACACGTTATTCCGGTCTGTCTGATGCGCCATTGTTCACGCCGTCTGTCGGCAACTACTACAAGGGCATGTTGACGATGGTGCCGCTGCGCCTTGGGCAGCTCGCCAGGGTTCCAACCGGTGCGGAGATCCATGCGGCGCTCGCAGACCACTTCGCCGGGCAGAATAATGGCTTCGTGGAGGTTGCGCCGCTCAGCGACCTGCAGCGCAGCGACGATCTTGACCCGCAGGCGCTCAATGACACGAACCGGCTTCGCCTGCATGTCTTTGCAAATGACAAGAGGGCGCAGGCTGTCCTCATTGCTGTCTATGACAATCTGGGCAAGGGGGCGTCGGGCGCCGCTGTCCAGAACCTGAACCTGTTGCTCGGCGTGGATCAGTCCACCAGCCTTGCTGCCTGACAAAGAACAAGAACGGGACCAATCGCCATGGAAAAATTCACGACACTGACCGGGGTTGCCGCTCCGATGCCGATCGTCAACATCGACACGGACATGATCATCCCGAAGCAGTTTTTGAAGACGATCAAGCGCACCGGGCTCGGCACTGCCCTGTTCCACGAAATGCGCACCAATGACGATGGCTCGGAGAACGCCAACTTCGTTCTCAACAAGCCTGCCTACAAGGATGCGAAGATCCTTATCGCCGGTGACAATTTCGGCTGCGGCTCTTCACGTGAACATGCTCCGTGGGCGCTTCTGGATTTCGGCATTCGCTGCGTGATCTCCACCAGCTTTGCAGACATTTTCTACAACAACTGCTTCAAGAACGGCATTCTCCCGATTCAGGTCTCCGAAGAAGATCTGGAAGAGCTTATGGATGATGCCTCCCGCGGTTCAAACTCCACCCTGACGGTTGATCTGGAAGCTCAGGTCATCAAGGGGCCGGATGGCGGCGAAATTGCTTTCGAGATCGATGCGTTCCGCAAGCATTGTCTGCTCAATGGCCTTGATGACATCGGTCTGACCCTTGCCAAGAACGTCTCCATCGACACGTTCGAAGGCAAGTTGGCATCGGATCGCCCCTGGGCGTGATGTCAAGCTTCCCATGAAGTGACGAAAAAGCCGGCGAAGATGCCGGCTTTTTTATTTGTCGGATGTCTTGCCGCGAGTTTTGCTCGCTTTCGAAAGGTCGTCCAGTTCCTCCATTTTATGCGCAATCGGCTTCAATGAGTTCACTGTAGCCTGATAGCGGGAGGCATGAAGTTCGAAGAGCTGGCGGGCGAGTTCTGGATATTCCTGGATCATGCGTTTGAAGAGCGCGCGGCGGATACGGATGACGCGTACGCGGCCGACGGCAACAGCCCGGCACGGTCGGCGTGTTTCGATCAAGAGAGCGCTTTCGCCCAAGAGGCTGCCGGTCGGGACTTTGTCCGTCTCGGTAAAACCTGACTTCTGGCGTTGCTGAAGCGAGACTTCCCCTTCTGCAATGACGAGGCCGCCATCGGCGCGCTCGCCCTCGTCGAACAGGGTCTGTCCATCGAGATATTCAAGAGTCTCGGCACTGAACGCAAGAAGACGAAGCTGGTCGTCCTGGAAGTCGGCCAGCATCGGTATCTTTTTCAGAATCGCTATATCTTGGGCGAGGCTCATATCCCAAGATGTCGCCTATTTCAGCTTATGGCACAAGCTTGTATCCACCGGCTTCTGTGACCAAAAGCTCCGCATTGGACGGATCACGCTCGATTTTCTGCCTCAGGCGGTAAATGTGCGTTTCAAGCGTATGGGTTGTCACGCCAGAGTTGTAACCCCAAACTTCGTGAAGCAGAACGTCCCTCGTCACCGGCTTTTCGCCGGAACGATAGAGGAATTTCAGGATCGAGGTTTCCTTCTCGGTCAACCTCACCTTGCCGCCATTGTCGTCCTGCATGACCTTTGCTGCCGGGCGAAAGGAAAAGCGGCCGATCATGAACGTCGCGTCTTCGCTCTGCTCGTGCTGGCGCAGATGAGCCCTTACACGTGCCAGCAGGACGGCGAACTTGAACGGTTTCGTGACGTAGTCATTGGCGCCTGCTTCCAGCCCCAGAATGGTGTCGCTGTCACCATCCTGACCCGTCAGCATGATGATGGGGGCCTTGAAGCCGTTCTTGCGAAGCAGTTTCACCGCTTCCCGGCCATCAATATCCGGCAGGCCTACATCCATAAGCACCAGATCCACGTGCTCCTCGCGGGCCATGGCAATACCGTTGGTCGCGCTGTCAGCCTGAATGGTCAGGAACTCGTCATAGAGCGAGAGCTGCTCAACGAGTGCCTCGCGCAGCTCGGTATCATCGTCGACAATAAGGATCGTGCGGGCAGTCATGGGTTGCTCCTCGCTTCAAGCTGTGGTCACTACAGCCTGTTCACACTTGCTGTTCAACACTTTGTGCGAACGAAATTGTCCGCAAACAAGTCTCATCCCCGTCAAATCTACTTCACGCTGCTTTTAACAATGGTTTATCTGGAGCGTGCGCCCATACGGGCTAAACTTCCTTCACTCGCGGAGCGCTAAATTGAAAAGTGGCGGCTTTCTTGAGGTTTTTTCGTTGCCGACCAATCGGCAGCGCGGGATTTTGCGCCTTGGCAGCTTCACGTTTCCGTGTGCCCTGGGGCGTTCGGGAATTAAGCATACCAAGAAAGAGGGGGACGGCGTCACACCGACCGGATCTTTCGAACTGTTGAACGTGCTTTACCGTGCCGACAAGGGCCCGCGTCCACGAACAGCGTTACCCGTTGATGTCATCGACAGGGAGGACGGCTGGTGTGACGATCCGGCTCACTCCGCCTATAACAGACCGGTTCAGCTGCCCTTCCCGGCGAGCCACGAGAAGATGTGGCGGGATGACCGGCTCTATGACATCGTCGTCGTTCTGGACTGCAACATGTATCCGGCGGTTGCGGGCAAGGGCAGTGCCATCTTCTTTCACATTGCTCGCGAGGATTACCGCCCGACAGAGGGCTGTGTCGCAGTGGCCCCGCAGCATATGCGCATTCTTCTGGAACATGTTGGCCCCGGCGCGGTCATGCGAATCAGGTAGGTGTGCTCGAGGTCCGGTTGCCGCATCGCAGATATGCATGGCGGTGCTGGCAATTTCGCATGTTTTCCGCCATATAGAGCCTAAGCTGTCACGGGTGTGCGTGACGGGCCCTTCAACTCAACCTGAGAAAAGCCGGCAGAAATGACGTCCGCTCGCGTACCCTTTTTGAAAATGAATGGCCTTGGCAACGACTTTGTTGTCTGGGATGCGCGGGCGTCCGAGGTCAAGCTGACGACGGAGCAGATTGCTGCTCTGGGAAATCGGGAAACCGGGATCGGCTTTGACCAGATGATCACGGTCGAGCCGTCGCGCGTTGGTGCAACGGCCTTCATGCGCATTCACAATTGCGATGGAAGTGAAGTCAGCGCCTGCGGCAACGCCACCCGCTGCATTGGCCGTCTTTTGATGGAAGAAGCCGGACAAGACCGGGTGACCATTGAGACCAAGGCTGGACTTTTGCATGCGTTCGGGACATCAGTTCCGCGCACTGTCATGGTGGACATGGGCGAACCGCGTCTTTTGTGGCACGAGATTCCTCTGGCCGAGGAGTTTTACGATACCCGTGCAATTGAACTGCAGATCGGGCCGATCGACGCGCCCTTTCTTCACACGCCGGCTGCCGTATCCATGGGCAATCCGCACGCGATCTTCTGGGTGAAGGATGTGGATGCCCATGACCTTGGAACGATTGGTCCGCTGCTGGAACATCATCCGATCTTCCCGGAGGGGGCCAATATTTCTCTGGCTCATGTGTTTGCTCCCAACCAGATCCGCCTGAAAGTGTGGGAACGCGGTGCGGGCCTTACAAAGGCCTGCGGCACGGCAGCGTGTGCGGCTGCGGTCGCTGCAGCCCGTGACAACAAGGCTGGCCGCAAGTCCACCGTCCACCTTCCCGGCGGCCCGATCGAGATCGAGTGGCGCGAGAGCGACAACCACGTTCTCATGACGGGGCTGACCGAAGTGGAGTATGAGGGCGAGGTGGATCTGGCAACGCTCGACTGGAGCCGTACCGGCGCCGGAGACGATCAGATGGATGCCGAGGTCGCCGGAGCTGCCGAATGAGCATTGATGTCGTGACATTCGGCTGCCGCCTCAACGCCTATGAATCCGAGGTGATGAAGCGTGAGGCGGAAGCCGCGGGCCTCAAGGACGCCATCCTGATCAACACCTGCGCGGTAACCAGCGAAGCCGTACGTCAGGCCCGTCAGGCCGTGCGCAAGGCAAAGCGGGACAATCCGAATGCCAAGGTGATTGTCACCGGCTGCGCCGCCCAGACGGAAGCTGCAACCTTTTCTGAAATGGAAGAGGTGGACCTTGTACTCGGCAATACCGAAAAGCTGGAGCGCAAGGCCTACAAGGACGTGGCCGCGTTCGGTATAAGCGAGAGCGAAAAGGTTCGGGTCAACGACATCATGAGCGTGACGGAAACCGCAGGCCATCTGATCGATGGTCTGGAGGGCCGCGCGCGGGCATTCGTTCAGGTCCAGAACGGCTGCGACCATCGCTGTACCTTCTGTATCATTCCCTATGGCCGCGGAAATTCCCGTTCGGTTCCAATGGGTGTGGTCATCGACCAGATCAAGCGGCTTGTGGCCAACGGCTACAACGAGATCGTTATCACCGGGGTCGACATCACGTCCTACGGATCGGACCTTCCGGGAACACCCAAGCTGGGAACCCTGATCGCCAAGATCCTGAAGTTGGTGCCTGACCTGAAGCGTCTGCGTCTGTCCTCCATCGACTCCATCGAGGCCGACGAGGACCTGATGCGTGTGATCGCCGAAGATCATCGCCTGATGCCGCATTTCCACCTGTCGCTTCAGGCAGGCGATGACATGATCCTCAAGCGAATGAAACGGCGTCACCTGCGGGCGGATACGATCCGCTTTTGCGACGAAGTGCGTGCCATGCGTCCCGATGTGGTCTTCGGGGCGGATATCATTGCCGGGTTTCCGACGGAAACCGAGGACATGTTCCTCAATTCGCTGAACATCGTCGATGAATGCGGCTTGACCCATCTGCACGTCTTCCCCTTCTCGCCGCGCCCGGGCACACCAGCGGCCAGAATGCCCCAACTGGAGCGAGCCATCGTCAAGGAACGCGGCGCGCGGTTGCGGGCCAAGGGCGAGGAAGCGCTGTTGAAGCACCTTCAGGCCGAAGTGGGCGGGCAGCGGCTTGTCCTCATCGAGAAAGAGGGGCTCGGGCGCACCGAGCAATTCACCCAGGTTGAAGTTGATGGCGGCATTGCCGGGGATATTGTAGAGACACGCATCACTGGCCATACCGGTCGCCACCTGATGGGTGACATTCTCACGCGGGCCGCCTGACGGCGCCGGAAAACAAGGTTTCAGGACAGGTTCATGAGCGAGAAAAAGCGCGGATTTTTCGGTCGTCTCTTCGGGGGCAAGGACGAAGGGCCGACGGAAGAGATGCGCGAGGCTCTGCCGGAAGTTGCTGATATGTCTGTCGAAACGTCGCAGGAAGATGCCGTCGATATTCTCGTAGAGGCGGCTCCCGCCGAAAGCGGTGCAGAAGACATGATCGAGGCCGCTGAACCTACCCCTTCGGGGGAAGAACAGCAGCCTGATCAGGAACCGGAAACGCCAGCCGAGGCCGAAAACCCGGCCATTGAGCCGGAGCCCGTTGAACTTGCTGATGTTCCAGCATCTCCCGAACCTGCGCCCCTTGCGCCAGCCATGGCAGCGAAGACAGAAGAACCCAAACTTTCGTGGTTCCAGAAGCTCAAGAAGGGCCTGTCCCGTTCCTCTTCCGCATTGACCGAAGGCATTACGTCCATCTTCACCAAGCGCAAGCTGGACGCCACTATGCTGGAAGAGCTGGAGGACATTCTCATTCAGGCTGACCTTGGTGTCGATACGGCCATGGCGATTACAGAGCGCCTGTCGGAAGGGCGCTACAACAAGGAAATCTCGCCGGAAGAAGTTCGAGCCATCCTGTCCGAAGAGGTGGAAAAGGTTCTGGCTCCGGTCGCCCTGCCGCTGGATCTCGACAAGGGCAAGAAGCCGCATGTGGTTCTGATGGTCGGCGTCAATGGCACCGGCAAGACGACGACCATCGGCAAACTGTCCCAAAAGCTTGCAGCAGAGGGCAAGAAGGTCATGTTGGCGGCGGGAGATACTTTCCGTGCAGCGGCCGTGGAACAGCTCAAGATCTGGGGCGCACGCACCGGCGCGGAAGTCATCGCGCGCAATACCGGAGCAGATGCAGCAGGCCTTGCCTTTGACGCGATGAAAGAAGCGATGGCCAAGGATGTGGACGTCCTGCTGATTGACACGGCAGGCCGCCTTCAAAACAAGGCAGAATTGATGGATGAGCTGGAAAAGGTCATCCGCGTCATCAAGAAACACGACCCGGAAGCCCCGCACACGGTGCTTCTAACCCTGGACGCCACCACCGGCCAGAATGCGCTCAATCAGGCGGAGATTTTCGGCAAGGTGGCCGGGGTGACCGGTCTGGTGATGACCAAGCTGGACGGCACGGCCAGGGGCGGCATTCTCGTCGCCATTGCCGCCAAACACGGTCTTCCGGTGCATTTCATCGGTGTTGGCGAAGGCGTCGACGATCTGGAACCATTTTCCGCCAAGGAATTTGCGTCTGCGATTGCCGGCTTGGCTTGATATTCTCGGTTAGAAGCCGTCCCGGACAAGCAGCAGTGCGCTTCTAGCGACGTACCAAGTCCTTTTCGAGAATCGGTTTGTCGACCGCAATCGGCGGCTTGGGGGCAAGTGACGCTAGGTTCAGTACACTCTGCGAGCTCGTCGAGCAGTTTGGGTCGGGACATGTGGTTCAAGTCGCCCAAACCACAATGACCTTCTGGCAAATTGCCCGGCCATCCACCAGTAAAGCCCACCCAAGAAAACGCCACACACACAGATCAAAAGAGCGAGAATTGATGTCATATACTCGAGGGTATTCCAGAAGGTGACGGGGGTTCCCTTAATTCGCCCCACTGCAAAGACGAATAAAAACTGCGCGTTTAGGGTTCCAAAGAACAAGTAATATCCAATATTTCTAATTTCAAAAAACTCGGCGATCGCTGTTGCAGGCAAAAACAACAATGAACCCCACAGGCCGATAATCATGCTTACTAGCAAAATTGATTGTATGATTGAAAACAAATTGATGCTTTCACCATAACTAAAAAACAGAAAAACTATAAAAGCAGCCGAAATGACTACGCAAAATGTGTAGGCGGTCAAACACCTTAAAAAGAATGGCCAGTTGGCGATGGACCTATACAGTTTGTCAGACGGGCCTGAGATATCAGTCATTGCCTGGCTCCCAGCCTTCCGGGGCCATTTCAAATCCTTCGAATTGAAAACCCGGTGCAACGGTGCAGCCGACAAGGGTCCAGTTGCCGAGTGAGCGGGCCTGTTGCCACGCATCGCGCGGGACAATGCCTTGTGGGCGTTCACCGGACAGAAGGTCTGGCCCGAGGGTTAGCACATCCTTTGAGCGGCTATCTGAGCTGATGGACAGTTCCAGCGGACTCCCCGCATAATGATGCCATGTTTCTACCGCATCCACCTTGTGCCAGCGGGAGACCACGCCTTCGGGAAGCAGGAAATAGATCAGCGTCGACGCAGCCCGGCCCGATGCATCGGTCACCTCATCGCGAAAGGTTTCGGCATAGTAGCCCCCTTCCGGATGCGGCTGCATGTTCAGGAGGTCGATGATTGTTTCGGGCGTCAAGGAACTGAGGTCTGGCATGAGATGGTCCGAAAAAGCATTTGGCAGGGCCGACCAGACGGATCAGGGTCGGCCCAAGCCAATGTGTTTAACGACCTGATGTGGAATGTGCCAGATCGTCCATGGTTTCACGCAAGGCACCCAGAACTTCGCAGTGCAAGGTCTGGATGTCGAGCTTGTGGCCGCCGCCATGTTGCGCCGGGATTGCCTCAGCTTGCTGAAGGATCCGGTTCACCACGGCCTGGGCCCTTTGTTCCGCCGTCCGCGCCATGAAGGCGCCGGCTTCGGCCTGTGTCATCATTCTCTGCCCTGATTTGAGTTGAGACAGGGAACATATGGGATGCTTTCGCGGAAATTGAAACCCGATTGCATCAGAAAAACTGACAACCTGGAGAAGCTTTGCCGTCAGGCATTGTCCTTGCGGGTCCTGATTTCGGCAAAGACATCTGCATCGCTTCTGTCCGTCATGCCAAGATTGGCCTTGATGGCGGGCTGATCGGCGCGCAGGAAGGGGTTCGTTGCCTTTTCCAGCTTCATGGTGGTTGGCAGTGTCGGCATGTTGTCGGACCGAAGCGCCTCGATCACCACCGAACGGGCGCGCAGATCGGCGTTTTCCGGGTCGATGATCAGCGCAAATGCCGCGTTTGCGAGCGTGTATTCATGACCGCAATAGATCGTCGTGTCATCGGGCAGAATGCGCTTCAGCTTCTGCAGCGATGACCACATCATCTTCTTGTCGCCTTCAAAAACGCGCCCGCACCCCAGAGCAAACATCGTGTCGCCGGTATGGGCCATTTTCAGCTGCGGGAAGTACCAGGAAATCTGGTCAAGCGTGTGGCCCGGTGTGCCGATGGCGATGGCTTCGATCGGGCCGCAGAGAACCTTGTCGCCATCCTCGATGCCATGTGTCATGGCCTCGATCTTGTCGCGTGACATGTCCGGACCGATCACCACGGCGCCCGTGAGCATCTTCAGATTGTCGATGCCCTGGGTGTGGTCCCAATGATGATGGGTGACGAGAATGTGGGTAAGCTTCCAGCCATTTTCGTGCAGCGCCTTTTCGTAAAGGGCAGCATCGGGCACATCGATGGCGATGGTGGTTCGGCTCGCAGGGTCATGTATGAGGACGCCATAATTGTCCGACAGGCACGGGAATTGGCGGACGAGCACAGTTTCGGCGGACAGCATGGCAAGCTCCTTGGAAGGGATTTGTTTCCATTTTGAGCCGACTGTGGCAAAGCTTGACAGATTGGACAAGGGCACTTGTGCCCTCAAACCTTGAACGGGCTTAGCGGGTCTTTGCCCTTTAACCGGATTTTGCATGTATCTCGACGTTGCCGATCTCAGAACCTTCTATGATCTGCCCATGGGGCAGTTGCTCAGGGGGCTCATCGGTCAGCAGGTTCGCGAATTCTGGCCCGATCTGAAAGGCGAGCGGCTTTTGGGGATCGGCTACGCAGGACCGTTCATGCGGCCCTATCTGGGCAATGCGGAGCGCTGTATCGCGGCGATGCCGGCGCAGCAGGGAGCCGTGCCCTGGCCTTGGGAGGCGGATACGGCTTCCGGTCTGGTATTGGACGGCTGCCTGCCTTTTTCCGATGCGGCGTTCGACCGGGTGATGATGGTTCACGTGTTGGACCACTGCAAGGATGCATCTGATGTGGTGCGCGAGGCTTGGCGCGTGCTGGCTCCCGGCGGGCGCCTGATGGCCATTGTGCCGAACCGGCGCGGGCTTTGGGCGCGGTCCGAATTGTCCCCATTCGGCTATGGTCGACCCTATTCGCGGGGGCAGTTGAGGGAGCTGATGCAGAGCTGCCAGTTCGATGTCCTTGGCGACAAGGAGGCGCTGTTCATGCCGCCGACCCGGAACATCTCCGTGTTGCGATCTGCACGAACCTGGGAAGCCATCGGTCGCCGGGTATGGCCTGCCTTTGGCGGCTTGCTGTTGATGGAAGTCGAAAAGAAGGTGTTTCGAACCATTCCTGCGGGGGGCAAGAAAAGTGCACTCCGCGTGTTGAAGCCGGTTTTCGTTCCGGAAGGCGCGCCTGCGGGTCTCAAGCCTGTGCGCCACAGCGGGCTTGGCGTTGTCAGGGCTCTGCGGCGAGGCTGAGCCGATTGCCGGTGGGCTTCGTGCTGTTTTCTTTTGCCTTTGCGCTGCTGCATGCCTATGACTATGCGCCGCAGAGTTTTGCAATAAAAACAGGCCAGCAGTCCCATGACCCACGCACCGGACAAGGGTTCTTCCCTCGCGACGTTGCGCCAGAAAATCGATGCCATTGATGTTCAGCTGCACGAGCTGCTGATGGAGCGTACGCGTCTGGCCGGTGGCGTGGCCGCAGCTGCGCGCGCGTCCGGTCAGGATTTTCTTGCCTTTTCTCCCGAGCGGGAAGCGGAACTGGTTCGCCAGCGGGTGGAAGCCCATGAAGGTGATCTGCCGCTGACAACAATTGAACATGTGTGGCGTGAACTCATCACCGCTGCAAATGGCGCAGATCTGCCGTTTACGATCCATCTGGATGGCAGTGCGGATCTGGTGGGCCTGCTGGATGTGGTTCGGTTCAATTTCGGTTTTACCACAGGAGTTGAAGTTGCCGGTGATCCCTCGGATGTTGTCGGCATCGTTGCCGGCGCACAAAAGGATCTTGGCCTTATTGCTCTTGAAGAGCGCGCGGATGTGCCCTGGTGGCGCGGTCTGTCGCAAAGCGGCGCGCAGATCGTTGGCCGCCTGCCCTATCTGGTCCACGAAGAGCGCCCGGCAGACATGCCTGCGTTTGTCATCGCGCGGGCGATTTCCGATGACAGTATCCCGGAGATCCATGTCTTTGATGCCCGCTGGAGCGGTGTGCTTCCGGGCAGTTTGATGGATCTGGGAATTGAAGTTGTGAGTTTTCACCGTTCGGCCATGGGGGTAGACGCCTTGCTGGCAGTTGCTTCCGAGTTGAGCGAGGACGAGGTATTGGCAGCTTGCGCAAGCGCCGGGGCAGAACCGGATGTGCTGCGCCGCGTTGGCGGTTATGCCGCGCCGATCGATGTTGAGGGAGAGGCAGACGAGGAGTTTGATTTTGCTCCGGACGATCTGCGCGAAGAACAATGAGTGTAGCTGAAATGAGTGCATTGAACGAAAAGGCTTCCGGTCGCCCGGTTCCGCGTGCCGGTGTTCTGGATATCGCGCCCTATGTGCCGGGCAAGTCCAAGGTTGCCGGTGTTGCAACGCTTCACAAGCTGTCCTCCAACGAAACACCGCTTGGAGCGAGTCCAGCCGCCAAGGAGGCTTTTGCCTCCCTTGCAGACAAGCTGGAACTTTATCCCGACGGCAGCTCCGGCGAACTTCGTGCCGCTATCGGTGAAGTCTATGGCATCAATCCTGACCGGATCATTTGCGGGGCCGGATCGGACGAAATTCTCAGCCTGATCTCCAATGCCTATCTGGCGCCCGGCGACGAGGCGATCTATTCCCAACACGGCTTTCTCGTGTACGAGATCGCCATCCGCGCGGCGGGTGCCACGCCGGTAGTTGCGCCGGAAAGGGACCTGATGACGGATGTTGATGCGATCCTTGAGCGCGTAACCGACCGCACGAAAATGGTGTTTATCGCCAACCCGAACAATCCGACCGGCACCTATCTGCCCTTCTCCGAGGTGCGACGTTTGCATGCAGGCCTTCCGCCTCATGTGCTTTTGGTGCTGGATGCGGCCTACGCGGAATATGTTCGCCGCAATGATTATGAGAGCGGGCTGGAACTGGCCGCAACGGCTGAAAACGTGATCATGACGCGCACGTTTTCCAAGATTTACGGCCTTGCCAATCTGCGCCTTGGCTGGGGTTTTGGACCGGCAGCCGTGATTGATGCGCTGAACCGCATTCGCGGGCCGTTCAACGTATCGGGTGGCGCGATTGCTGCGGGGATTGCAGCAGTGAAGGATCGCGGTTTCATCGACGAAGCGATTGCCCACAATGAAGAGTGGCTGCCCTGGGTGGCGGAAGAGCTGGAAAAGATCGGCCTGAAGGTCACGCCAAGCGTTGGCAATTTCGTGCTGATCCATTTTCCCGATCAAGATGGCAAGCGCGCGAGCGATGCGGATGCCTATCTTTCTTCACGGGGCTGCATCCTGCGCATGGTTGGAAACTACGGCCTGCCCAACTCTATTCGCATGACGATCGGTTCGGCGGATGCCAACAAGACAGTTGTCGCCGCTCTCCGGGACTTCATGAGCAAATAACACCAATCAGACTTCGTACGGGAATATGACCGCACCACTTTTTGACCGGCTGGCCCTGATCGGGATCGGCCTCATCGGGTCTTCACTGGCCCAGATTGTTCGCCAGAAAGGACTGGCGAAGCACATTGCGATTTCTACCCGATCGGAGGAAACCTTTCGCCGGGCGGAAGAGCTTGGGCTTGGTGACAGCTATTCCCGTGACGCGGCGGACGCGGCAGATGGCGCTGATCTGGTTATCCTGTGCATTCCGGTCGGTGCCAATGAGGCGGTCGCAAAGTGGATTGCGCCGGTTCTGCGCGCTGGCACCATCCTGACGGATGTGGGGTCCACAAAGGCGTCTGTTGTCGAGGCGGTCGGGCCCTATGTGCCGAACGGGGTCCATTTCATTCCGGGCCATCCGATTGCCGGTACCGAGCAATCGGGGCCGGATGCGGGTTTTCCCACCCTCTTCCAGAACCGCTGGTGCATTTTGACGCCGCCTGCGGGCACGGATGCGGCGGCCATCGCGAAGCTGACGGAGTTCTGGCAGGCCTGTGGTTCACAGGTCGATACGATGGATCCTGACCACCACGACAAGGTGCTCGCCATCGTGTCTCACTTACCCCACATCATCGCCTACAACATCGTTGGTACGGCAGATGATCTGGAGGCGGTGACAAAGTCGGAAGTCATCAAATACTCGGCATCCGGTTTTCGCGATTTCACACGCCTTGCCGCCTCCGACCCGACCATGTGGCGGGATGTGTGCCTGAATAACAAAGAAGCCATTTTGGAGATGCTGTCGCGGTTTTCCGAGGACCTTTCAGCCCTGCAGCGAGCAATCCGCTGGGGCGATGGCGACAAGTTGTTTGACCTCTTCACTCGCACCCGGAGCGTTCGCCGCTCGATCATCGAGGCAGGGCAGGAAATCGACACGCCCGACTTCGGTCGCGTGAAGCCGGAAAAAACGAACTGAACCTACACCTTGATATCGATGTGTGGTTGAGCTGCAGTTGATTGCGCCGGGCTTTGGCCCGTCGCTTCCGTGCTTCCCGCTGCCGCGGTGTCAGATGAACCTTCCAAGGCCTCCCCCTGCTCTGGTTCTGCCGGTTTGGGCAGGACCGATTGCGGGAGCGCGCTCGGCTTGACGCTTGTCTGCTCACCAAGCGACTTCGCCGCTTCCTTGAAGTCGCGACCCAGCTTTTCGAGTTCCTGAGCCAACTGGTGCGCCTGTTCCGGCGAGGCAAACATCATGATCTGCTTCAGTTGCAGGATGTTGTCCTTGATGCGTTCGACCTGATCCCTGCGCAGGGACTTCGTGCGGTCCTGCGGTGATCGGGCAAGGTTGCCAAATTGTTCCTGCTCCTCGGTCAGCTTCTTCAGAACCGATCTGGAAAGCTCTGTAAGGGAGGTTGCCGGAGTGGGGCTGGACTCGACGCGCGTAAGCTCAGTGTTCGACCGAACCTGTCGCTGTTGTTCTGCCTGATTTGCTTTTTCGCGACCTTCCAATTTGTTGAGCTGGTCAAGTCGCTGCGGCGTATTTTGAACTGTACTCGTGACTGACATAGCGGTTGCTTTCAGAAATACACATACACAATTTAAAATTGTTTCTATTAACATTAAATTAACAGGTGGAAAGGGTGGTTTGAGCTTTCGATTTGATGTTCTGAAAACAAAACTGGCGCCGGATGGGCGCCAGTTGAATTGTCTAGTCTCTATTTGAATGCATCCGGAAGATTACGATACCAATTGTATCCGGCTTCGGACGACCTGGGGTTTCCCTTGTACGTATTTCTAGCGGACCCTCTTTGATGAGCCCTTTTTCCATATTTGTCATCAGAGGAGTAGTTGTCGAAGACGCCTGTGTTATTTCCCACTCTAACATCATTGGCTGTTATCGGATCAGAGTATCCCCAGTTCTTGACCTCAACGATCCGGGTCACAAAAGCCCCGCGATAGAGCCGCCCTCGCGAGTAACGTTCATCGACAACGAAGTATCTTGAGTTGCTTCCATTGGCCCGCGCTTCGTCGTTCCGGCGCATTGCCTCTTCGACATTTGCGTCAACTTTTGCAACATGCTCCGGCGGACGTGGCATGGTATAAAGATCCCAAGCACTGTCTTCGATTTCGCCATATGTTGTTTTCAGGCTGCCATCAATGAAATCGGTTCGGTTCCCGAGGCTGTCTTTCAAGATCCCTTCGCCCACTTTCTGATAGGACTTGTATCCTTCGGTGTTTGCGATCGGATCCGGGATCCGCGTGTCATCAAAGTAGGAAACGTCTGCCCCGTCGGCTGCGGGTTCGGCGTTGGTGATCCCGGGTTTGATAGGGGGTGAATTTGGGTTGGAATTGTAAACGCCGAAACGGTTCGGTGCGATAAAGCCGGTTCCCCAATCGATTCCCGCTCCAAAGGATTTTCTAAGATTTTTCTGGAAAGTGTTTTCAGCTGTATCGACGGTCGACTGCAATTCAGTCTTGAAAGCCTTTTCTTCTGCTGCCTTTTGAAGCAGCTCCCCGAATGCCTTTGAAGGCTTGTCGTCGTTGTATTGAACACGGGTCATTTGGCCAGGCGTGATACTGACCGTTGAGGTGTGTTTGAACTTGTCTTTGTCGGGCAGATTGTCAATCTGCTGATTGACTGTGCTGGGATTTGCCGAGTTGTTTATGTTTTGTTGAATTTTTTTGGCTTGCTGCTGGTTTTTATATGCTCGAAATGTCTTGGCAAATTGACCGCTCGGCCGGAGGTTTTTAACAAGCCCGCGCAGCGCTCCAGTCGAGTTGCTGGCGATATCCAAAATAAGCGTGGCAGTTTTGAAGGCGTCGTCAATTGCCTTGTTGTCTGCACTTTTGCCGACGGCTTTCCGACTTTCATCGAGGACATTTGCAACGCCCTTGTACCAGTCGGACACTGCCTTTGACATCTGGTTCTGGATGTCAGCAATCGCGTCATTGTTGCCGTTTCGGCCGGTCTTTCCCGGAAGGAGCCGTTCCAGCTGCTGGCCAAGATGTTCCGGGTTGACCCCGGCATCAATGGCCTCTGCAACGCGGTCATAATAGGTTCTCGAAAGTGAGTTGATCGTGTTGACGTCCCTCTGGATTGTCTTGTGAAGGTCCTCCAGATCAGACTGTGCCTTTGCGGGGTCAAGGCCCGCACTGCTAGGCCGCGGTACATTCTTCAGGATCGGCAAGCCTGTATTGATGAAGTCCGCCAATGCGTCTGCTGCAGCATCGATCTTGATGTTGCGTTGGGTTTCGACAGCTCCAAGGGTGCGATTGACATCGCTGTTGGACGCCGTGCCATCCACCAGCTGACCCGCTATCCGCTGGCTGTCTTCAGCGACGTTTCCCGAACCTACATGCCCGTTGAGATTGCCATTGGTTGCAGTACGGTAGGCGTCAACCTGTTGCTGACTCAGGTCCGCGTTAATTTGTAGAACGTTTCCGCTGTCTCCTTGTCCATGAACGGCAGAGAGTTGGGGCGCGTGATCAAGTGGTCCGGAATTTGGCCGAAGCGCGAAATTCTCACCATCCTTGAAGCTTGTTTGCTGTCGGTCTGCTGGAAGGGTGAATTGGAAATCCGGGGCTCTCGGATTGTCCACTTGCACAAGCACCGGCCCCTGATTGGAAATATCAAAGGAAATGCTGCCGTTTGCCCGCCCATCGAGATCGCGTTCCTCCTGTGGTAGGCGCTGCTGGTCAGCCGCGTTTCTATCCTGAATGAGCCTGGATTGTCCGCCTTGGGGGGTCACCCGGATTGTGGCTCCTTCTTCCACATTTGTGCCACGCAATTCGACCCTAGTGGTTTGAGGAGCTTGTTGTTGTGCGGAAGTGTCTCTTTTGGTGCGGGAATTTGGCTGAGAAGCTGGTGGGGGAGGATTGTTGTTGGCTGGCTGATTTGCCGCGCGATTTTGAGAAGTCTGGGTGTTTGCGGCTTTGGTATTGGTAGGTCCCGTTGGGCTTGATCTTGCCTTGTTCAGGGCGGTGTCGAATTTGCGTCTGCTTGTTTCTGTGTTGGTGGTGGAACGGGTGTTTGAGCCGGAATTTGCTCGGGCGTTTCCTTGAACTTGCGACATGTTTTTCCCCATCGCATTTTTGGAAGTATTTCAATGCGCGGGAAGTTTGCGAGAATAACGCTACGTTAATATAAAATATTCGACACAGATTTGTGAAAAAACGAACCGATTGTCGGTTGTATTTTAGTTGTAAAGAAGAAATCAAGATTTATATTCTAAGAATATTACTTCTAAAGCCAAATTTATCAAGCGAGTAGATAAGTAAAAGTCAATTCCTTCAGCGAATATATCATTTTGCGGTCGATAATAAAATTATATTGCGTACATTGGAAATATTCGCAATTTAATTTTCCAAACATGTCAATTTGTTTCTAAAAATTTCAAATGAAGACTTTTTAACGATCCCGCTTTGCAATGTATTCGGCCAGTGCAACGAGTGTTGCAGCATTCGATCCAAACGGGGCGAGGAGGGTTTGGGCCTCATCCAACAGGGCTTGAAGTTCGGTGCGAGTTGCAGAGGTGCCCAAAAGGCTGACCAGGGTCGCCTTTCCAGCTTCCGCGTCCTTGCCGGTCGCCTTGCCCATGGCTTCTGCGCTGGCTTCCACGTCCAGAAGATCATCCGCCAATTGAAAGGCGAGGCCGATGATTTCCCCGAACCTTGTGAGGCGAGCGAGCTCCTCATCTGACGCTCGTCCAAGGATTGCACCTGCCCGGCAGGCAAACCGAAGCAATGCGCCGGTTTTCATGGATTGAAGCTTGCGGATCTCCTGCTCGTTGCGGTCCCGATGTTCCGATTCCAGATCGAGCATTTGCCCACCGGCCATGCCGCCGATACCTGACGCGCGCGCAAGCTCCCGCGTCAACCTGAGCCGTATGGCCGGGTCTTCGTGGACGTGGTCGTCGCAGATGACGTCAAAGGCCAAGGTCAGGAGAGCATCCCCTGCAAGGATGGCGGTTGCCTCGTCAAAGGCGATGTGAACGGTCGGCTTGCCGCGACGAAGGTCGTCATCATCCATCGCTGGAAGGTCGTCGTGTACCAGCGAATAGCAATGCACCAGTTCTAGCGCACAACCGGCCAGAAGAGCGCCATCATCAGACCTGCCGAAGAGATGCGCCACTTCCATGAGCAGGACAGGACGAATGCGCTTGCCGCCGTTCAAGGCGCCATGTCGCATGGCAGCCAGCAGTCGATCGGGGCGAGCGATTTCACTCTCAAGAACACCTGAAGACAGGAGCGTATCCAGCTCCCTTTCAACGCGTGTGGCCTGAGTGCCCAGATGCAACATCAGTTCTTCGGTCATTGGCTGCTCGTCGATGCTCGAAACAATGTGAAATCGAATTCCGTGTTTGTGGTTTCCCTCACCTGAAATCTATGTAACGTCAAGGCATATTGGAAATCTGCCCTAAGGGACCTGTCAGGTTTGTCCCCGGAAAGGGCGAGGGAGACGTAATTAATGCGATTGTTGTCCAAATTGCTTCGTTCATTCGTCCAACGCGGAAAGATGCGCGTTATTGACGTTGACGGCGGTGTGCATGAGTTCGGCACGGGTCAGGATGGCCCCACGGTGACCATAGGCCTGCACGACAAGAAGCTCTATCGGGACCTTTTTCTGAACCCGGAACTGGCTGCCGGGGAAGCTTATATGGATGGCACGATGACCATGGAGGAGGGATCGACGATCTACGACTTCATGTTCCTTTTCTCCATCAACCGGGCCCCGCTTGGCGCAAATCCCGTGCAGGGACTTCTCAGGAAGTTCTGGAAGGCTTTCCGGCGGCGGCAGCAGCAGAACTCTGTTGAACGTGCCAAGGCGCAGGCTCGGCACCATTATGACCTCTCCACCGAGATGTATCGCCTCTTCATGGACGAGGGTCTGAACTACAGCTGCGCCTACTACCGCACGCCGGAAGACAGCCTTGAAGAGGCGCAGGATGCAAAGCTGACCCATCTGGTTGCCAAGCTGAACCTGCAGCCGGGCATGGAAGTGCTGGAAATTGGCGGCGGCTGGGGCTCGTTGGCCATTCGCATGGCGCAGGCCGGTGCGAAGGTGACATCGCTCAACGTGTCTCCGGAACAGGTGAAGATCGCCGAACAGCGGGTTGCAGCCGCCGGGCTTTCCGACCAGGTGACTTTCGTACTCAAGGACTACCGCGAATTTCAGGGGCAGTTCGACCGGGTGATCTCCGTCGGCATGATGGAGCATGTGGGCATCGGCCATCTGGATGAGTATTTCGGCAAGATAAGGGACGTCCTGACCGATACCGGCTTTGCGGTCATTCACTCCATCGGGCGCATGACCCCTCCGGGAACCACCGGGCCGTTCATCCGCAAATACATTTTCCCGGGCGGATATGTTCCTGCCCTGTCGGAGGTTTTTGCTTCTACAGAGCGGCTCGGTCTTTGGGTGTGCGACACGGAAATCCTGCGTCTGCACTACTACTACACGATCCGCGACTGGCGGATCCGGTTCGAGCAACGGCGAGACGAGGCCAAGGCGCTCTACGACGAGCGGTTCTGCCGCATGTGGGAGTTTTATCTCTGCGCCGTCGAGCTGGGCTTCCTCCACGGCTCAAACATGGTATTCCAGCTGCTCCTGTCGAAGGAGCGCGATGCGGTGCCGATCCTGCGCGACTTCATCCATGAAAACGAGAAGGCGCTGACGAAACGAGAGTATGCCAACGTCTAAGGCAAAAGCGGTCCGGGGCGAGACGTCCAAAGAAGCGCGAAGCGACACACGCGGTGTCCTCGCGCGCCTGAAAAAATGGTGTCTTCTCGCCCTGATCGCCCTTTTCGTTGCGCCAATCGTTCTGACGCTTTTCTATTCCGTTGTGCCGCCCGTCAGTACGCTCATGCTGGGCCGTTACGTGCAGGGACTTTGGGTTGATCGTCAGTGGGTGCCGCTGGACGATATCTCGCCCAATCTGGTCCGATCCGTCATCACGTCGGAAGATTCCAAGTTTTGCGAGATCGGTGGCGTCGACTGGGATGCGTTGGGCAAGCAGATCGAGGTCCTCCAGGAAGGCGAGCGCCCGCGCGGCGCATCGACGCTGACCATGCAGACGGCCAAGAACCTCTTTCTCTGGAATGACCGATCCTTTGTTCGAAAGGGCCTGGAAATCCCGCTCGCAACCCTTCTGGATGCAGTCCTGAGCAAGAAAAGAATACTGGAGATCTACCTCAACATCGCCGAATGGGGTGAAGGCGTATTCGGCGCGGAAGCTGCTGCGCAGGCATGGTTCGGCAAATCGGCGAAAGACCTGACGCAGGTCGAGGCAGCGCGTCTGGCGACAAGTTTGCCCAACCCCTTCCTTCGCAACCCCGCAAAACCCTCCAAGGGGCACCGGCGACTTGCGTCAACAAATCTTTCGCGTGTGAAGGTCGCTGGAGACATATTCGACTGCGTTCTGGAGTGATCAGATGATCGATGTGGACGTCCTTGTTGTCGGCGGAGGAACGGCTGGGTTTGGCGCTGCGGTTGCTGCCGGGCGCAAGGGGCGGAGCGTACTGCTTCTTGAGGCGAGCGCGAAGATTGGCGGAGCAATGGCTTTTTGCCCCGGTATGCCCTGGGGTGCGGCCTTTCCAGCTGGCGTGAGTATTGGTGGGATCATGGAGGAGCTGACAGAGCGGCTTTCTTCCATGTCGCCACCGGCCGCCGAAACCCGGCCCTGCACGCTGGAGAATTTCGGGCCGGAAATCCAGTATGACCACGAGCTTGCGACCCTGACGATGTTCCAGATGCTGGAAGAAGCAGGTGTGGACGTTCGGCTGAACGCAGCGGCGATATCCCCGGTCATGGATGGCAGGCGAATTGCGGCGGTGGATTGTTTTGACCGACGCGGCCCGTTTCAGGTGCGCGCGAAGATCGTGCTCGACTGCTCGGGGGATGGTGACATTTCGGCTAAGGCCGGCGTGCCCTACAGGCTGGGGGATGACCGCGGCAACATGATGGGGGTGTCGCTGACCTTCCACATGCTGGATGCGGACTGGGACAAGGTATTTGCCGAGGAAGACCCCTATTTCCAACGCTATGCGGCCAAGGGCATCGCGGATGGTCGCCTGCATCCGGATTTGGTGAAGATTTACCTGATGCGCGGATTTTACAAGGACACGGTGTTCTGCAATTCGGTCGTCATTCGCAATGTTGATGGAACAGACCCGGCGGATATTTCTCGCGGAACACAGGAAGGGCGGCGGCGTTGTTTGCAGCTGGCGGAGTTCCTGCGTTCGGATGTTCCCGGCTTTGAAAATGCCCGCATGGCTTATCTCGGGCCCACGGTGGGCGTGCGGGAGACTCGCAAGCTTGAAGGGCAATACCGGATCACCGGCGAGGATCTGCGCAAGGCAACCAGGTTTCCCGACGGGATCGTGTGCTGCGACAATCCGATTGACGATGTCATGCGGGCGGACAGCACCATGATCCATGACGCCATCGTGGAACCGGGGGCCTATTACACGATCCCCTTCAGGGCGCTGGTGCCGAAGGACATTCCGAACCTGATGTTCGCCGGACGCATTGTCAGCGCTGACCCGGTCGCCTTCGCGTCCGTGCGTGGCATGCCGCAATGCATGGCAATGGGGCAGGCGATCGGCACTGCAGCTGCCATGGCCCTCGACGGAAATTGCGTTGTACAGGCGCTCGATCCGGACCAACTTGTCAGCGCGCTTTCAGTTGATGGGGTGCGCGGACTTGGCGATGCTGCCTTGGTTTCGGCCGGAAAGAGTTGAAAACTCTGAAGTTTTGTGGTCTACGGTCAAGTCTTGCGCTACCGGTCGGGGTAAATCCGCGAAAGGGCTGCAAAAAGTTTTGTTGATGGGGTGGAAAAGGCTGGACTTTGCCTGTATAACCCCGCGCATTCCAACACGCTGCGTGATGCCACGCCCCGGGCTAACCCGGTCCGGGCCGCGCGACTATGGACCACGGAGAAGAATAAAATGGCCGTTCCAAAGAGAAAAACCTCGCGCTCCAAGCGCGGTTTTCGCCGTTCTGCGGACGCCCTGAAGCAGCCGACTTACGTCGAGGACAAGGATTCGGGCGAACTGCGCCGTCCGCATCACGTTGACCTGAAGACCGGCATGTACCGGGGCCGTCAGATCCTGCAGCCGAAAGACGACGTCTGAGCTGAGGATCGCCGACTGGCGAAATGAGATCAGGGCCGGCCTTTGGGTCGGCCTTTTTCTTTGCGCGTAATACCAAACACGGTCAGATGGGTTTTCTCTTTTAAGGTTGGTATAACAGCTTCCTGCCTTGCTTTGGCCTCTTGCTTCGTGTCACCTCGCGTCAGATTTGACACTGATTTGCCCGGAGCCGTCGATGCGCATCTTCACTGCAATCCCCTTCACCCTCTTCACGCTGCTCATCTACAACGGCTTTGCGTTCACCACTGCTGCAACGGTTCCCGATTTCTGGGGCCAGCCGGTCTTTACATGGGCAATGGTATCCGGCGCGACGTTTGAACTGCTGGCCAGCGATCTCCTGATCGCCGTCGGCCTGTTCTTTCTCTTCATTGAGATCATGAAGGCAACACGGATCGGAACGACGGCCCTTTTGGACCACATGTTCTCCGTCTTCGTGTTTGTCGCTTATCTGGTGGAATTCCTGACCATCCCGCAGGCGGCCACGTCAGTGTTCTTCATCCTGACGATGATTGCCCTCATCGACGTGATTGCAGGCTTTTCCATTTCCATCACCGGTGCACGCCGGGATGTTTCCTTTGGCCAGCCAGAGCTGCGGTAAGAGTAGGCTGTGTTCTCTTCCGTGCCGCAGGTATTCCAGGCGAGCACTGCGCAATTCAGCTTGCCCGGAGTGACGGAGAAGGAGAAAGGCTAAATACCCTCAGCCTTCCTTCTCGGTCTCGTCCATGATCGCGTGTTTCTGGATCAGGGGCAGCTGGCTCATGGTGAAGATCAAGGTGATGGGCATCACGCCGAAGACCTTGAAATTCACCCAGAAATCAGTCGGGAAATTGCGCCAGACGATTTCGTTGATGGCGGCCAGCACGAAAAAGAAGATGCCCCATCTGAAGGTGAGCTTGCGCCAGCCTTCGTCCGTCAGTTTGAAGGCGCTGTCGAAGACATAGCCCAGCAGGGATTTGCCAAAGAACAAGCCGCCGAGCAGGATTGCGCCGAACAGGCAGTTCACGATGGTGGGTTTCAGCTTGATGAACAGCTCGTCATGCAGCCAGAGCGTCAGCGCGCCAAAGACCAGAACCACGACACCTGAGACCAGCGGCATGATCGGCAACCGTCTGGTGAGCCACAGCGAAACAGTGAGCGAGATGGTGATTGCGACCATGAAGGCAGCTGTCGCCAGAAAGATCGGCTCACCGACCTTCTGCAGGATCGGAAAGCTCTCCGCGATCTGCTGACCTCGGGAGTTGAAGAGGAAAAACACACCCAGCGGCCCCAGCTCCAGCGCCAGTTTCAACAGCGGCGCCATCTCCTTGCGGGTCGGGTCGTTCGGGGCGTGTTCAAGTTCCATGAGGTCTCCAGAGACTGTGTGTTCTCAGGAGATAGGAGGTTTGAACCCATGGGGTCAAGTCCGGCAGGTCTGACAAAGGCGCGAAACCAAAAAGGCGCCCCGTTTGGAGCGCCTTTTCTTTGTCCAAAAAAGCCGGACGGTTTAGCCGTTGGCGGTGTACTGGCCGCCGTTGATGGTCATGACCGCGCCGGTCATGAAGGCAGCTGCATCGGACGCCAGGTAGACAACCGTCTGGGCGATTTCTTCCGGATGGCCAAGGCGACCGACCGGAATGCCGGAGACGATGGACTGCAGAACCTTTTCCGGCATCGCGGCAACCATGTCGGTGTTGATGTAGCCCGGGCACACGCAGTTGACGGTGATGCCCTTGAAGGCGTTCTCCTGTGCCAGTGCCTTTGTGAAGCCGATCACGCCCGCCTTGGCTGCGGAGTAGTTGGCTTGGCCCATCTGGCCCTTCTGGCCGTTGATGGAGGAAATGTTGATGATCCGGCCCGAGCTGCGGGCGCGCATGCCATTGATGACCGGGTGGGTCATGGTGAACATGGAATCGAGGTTGGTGGCCATGACTTCGCGCCACTGCTCGAAAGTCATCTTGTGGAACATGCCGTCGCGGGTGATGCCTGCGTTGTTTACGAGAACTTCAACCGGGCCAAGGTCAGCTTCGACCTGAGCGATGCCTGCGGCACAAGCTTCCGGGTTTGCAACGTCCCATTTGTAAACGTGGATGCCGGTTTCTGCCTTGAAGGCTTCCGCCTTTTCCGTATTTCCGGCGTAGGTGGCTGCCACGGTGTATCCGGCGTTCTTCAGACCCCGGGAGATAGCTTCCCCAATCCCGCGGGTGCCACCAGTGACCAATGCGACCTTACTCATGTATTCCCTCCACGTTATACAATTCTGCGGCAGACTTGCTGTTTAAAGTACCAATAAGAATGTCCTGAAAGTCATGGCGAAGCTGACAAGTGCTCGCCATGACCAAGATCAAACGGAGTGAGCGTCCGCCTTCTCCTTTAGGCGAAGGACGCTCGTACCGATCTTAGCGCTCCAGGCACATGGCAACGCCCATGCCGCCGCCGATGCACAGGGTGGCCAGGCCCTTCTTGGCGTCACGGCGCTGCATTTCATGCAGCAAGGTGCAGAGGATGCGGGCGCCGGAGGCTCCGATCGGGTGACCGATGGCAATGGCACCGCCATTGACGTTCACCTTGTCGAGGTCCCAACCCATGTCCTTGTTGACGGCACAGGCCTGAGCAGCAAAGGCTTCGTTGGCTTCAACCAGGTCCAGCTCTTCCGCCTTCCAGCCAGCCTTTTCCAGAGCCTTCTGGGAGGCCGGGATCGGGCCGGAGCCCATGATTGCCGGGTCAACGCCAGCCGTTGCCCAGGAGGCGATGCGCGCAAGCGGCTTCAGTCCACGCTTTTCGGCTTCCGCAGCGCTCATCACGACGAGGGCGGCTGCGCCGTCATTGATGCCGGATGCGTTTGCAGCGGTCACAGAACCGTCTTTCGTGAAAGCCGGGCGCAGCTTTGCGACGCTGTCGATGGTCGCGCCATGGCGAATGTACTCGTCGTCCGCCACAACGATGTCACCCTTGCGGGTCTTGATCGTAAACGGCGTGATCTCGTCCTTGAACTTGCCGGCCTTCTGGGCAGCTTCCGCCTTGTTCTGGGAAGCAACCGCAAACTCGTCCTGCTGTTCGCGGGTGATCTGCCACTTCTCGGCAACATTCTCGGCGGTCTGGCCCATGTGATAGCCGTTGAACGCATCCCAGAGACCATCCTTGATCATGGTGTCGATCATCTGGTAGTCGCCCATCTTGTAACCAGCGCGCATCGGGGCGCAGTGCGGCGACAGGGACATGTTTTCCTGACCGCCTGCGATCATGATGGTTGCATCGCCGGTCTGGATCTGTTGCGCTGCAATGGCAACGGTGCGAAGACCGGAGCCGCAAACTTGGTTGAGCGTCCAAGCTGAAGCGGCGCTGGGGATGCCGGCAGCGATGGCTGCCTGACGGGCCGGGTTCTGGCCCTGACCTGCGGTGAGAACCTGACCGAAGACCACTTCGTTCACGTCGGCCGGATCAACATTTGCCTGTGCAAGAGCGGCCTTGATGACGTGAGCGCCAAGCTCGTGAGCCGGAACATTGGCAAAAGACCCGTTGAAGGAGCCAACCGGCGTGCGGGTGGCACTGACAATTACAACATCGTTGGAAGCGCTCATACAATATCTCCGGCGTTTTTCCTCATGACCGGCCGCTTGCTAAAAATGCAGATGGAAGCTTATGTCCAAGGCCGGTCCCTGCCAGCGACTAGAAACTGACCCAGCCGGAGTGTCAACCGCTATAGCGACGTGAATTTGGCACTTTTCGCACTTGCAGCATTCCCCTTTGGTCTTAATGCATAAAAAGACTGGTCACGTCTCATGCTATTGGCTTAGTCTGAAAGATGGAGGGGGCGGCGCAGCATGGTTCTGGGTCGCCATTGGCGAATGGCCGCAAAGGCCTCATTGATGCGGAAACCAGAATGGCAAAGACCAACGAGCCAACAATCATCAAGAAATATGCGAACCGCCGACTCTACAACACGGGCACCAGCACCTATGTGACGCTGGAAGACTTGGCGGTGATGGTGAAGGGTGAGGAAGACTTCGTTGTCTTTGACGCGAAAAGCGGCGAGGAGATTACCCGGTCGGTTCTGACGCAAATCATTTTCGAGCAGGAGGGCAAGGGCCAGAACCTGCTGCCGGTCACATTCCTGCGACAGCTGATCCGCTTCTATGGCGACAGCATGCAAGGCGTGGTGCCCAGCTTCCTGGAATACTCGATGACCTCGCTGACCAAGGAGCAGGAAAAGCTGCGGTCCCAGATGAGCGAAGCCTTTGGTGCAACGGCTTTCGAGGCGATTGAGGATCAGGTCAAGCGTAATACGGAAATGTTTGAGCGGGCCATGAAGATGTTCATGCCGTTCCCGACCGGCGAAAGCGGCCTTGGCACATCCTCGTCGTCGGATACAGATGGCAAGTCTTCGTCATCCGACCTTGACGAGATGAAGCGCCAGCTCAGCGAAATGCAGGCAAAGATCGAGGCGCTTGGCAACAAGTCCTGACCTGGGCCTGTTGTGATGGCAGAACCTGGTGTGTTGGACGGTGACGGAAGACGCACGGGCGTTCCGGCAATTTCCTGTCTAGAAGATAATCCTCACCGATTGGCTGATCTTGTCGGCCTCTATCAGGAGCAGTGGCCGCACTGGTATGGACCAATGGGCCGCGGATCGGCCGCTCGCGATTTGTCGGCCTGTCTCGACACCACTTTCGCCTTGCCGCGATGCCTGTTTATGGAAACCCCGAATGGAGATCTGATCGGAACGGTCAGTCTCAGGGCTGTTTCGCCGGGCAGCGATCTGTTTCCCGGTGCCTGGCTGACAGCCCTTCTGGTGGCTCCTCCATGTCGTCGACGGGGTGTCGGCGGGCTGCTTGTTGAAGGAGCACGCCAGAAAGCCAGGGACTTGGGGTTTGATGCCCTTCATGCAGCCAACGCCCGCGATGACGGCTTGTTTGTGCGCCTTGTGTGGCAGCTGATCGGACAGACATCGTCCGGTGACCAGCTGCTCAACCTTTATCGCATCGCGACCTGATGCTTTGGGAGCTCAGCCGCAATCGGCAACGAGGTCAACAGCCTCGATACCTGCAACCGCCGCCGCTTCGTCATTGTCGGACGTGTCGCCCGTAATGCCCACTGCGCCCAGAACATCCCCGTCCGTCGACTTTACCAGCACGCCTCCGGGAACAGGAATGATAGCGCCACCAGAGGCTCCATTAAGCGCCTGGACGAAATGGGGGCGGGTTTCAGCGTTTGCCTGAAGCCAACGGGTTCCTGTTCCCACAGCCAGAGCGCCCATGGCCTTTCCAGTCGCGATTTGCGGGCGCAGAATGGAGGAGCCGTCCTGGCGAACAAGCGCAACCAGATGGCCACCATCATCCAGAACTGCAATTGTCAAAGGTTTGAGCTGTAGTTCTTCAGCCTTTTTCAGGGCGGCAGAAATGATGTTCTGGGCTGTTGAAAGAGTAAGTTTGCGCATCGACCGCATTCTCCGCTAGGGTCAGGTTTCAAATCACGTTATGGCTATCAGAACTGCCAGAAAACAACCACAGGACAAGAAGTCCCAAATTCTTCTACCTCCGGGAAAAAATAGACCGGGTGGCGAGCAGTATGGGAACAGGTGAGGGCTCTTTCTTGAAACGGAATTTTCAGACACCGGGCCGATCTCCGGTCCATGCGCGGCATGCGGCCGTGGCCACTTCGCATCCGCTTGCCACCAGTGCAGCGCTGGAAGTGCTGCAAGGTGGCGGCAATGCCGTTGACGCCGCGATTGCAGCGGCTGCAGTTCAGGCCGTGGTCGAACCGCATATGACCGGAATTGGGGGCGACTGCTTTGCAATCGTCATGGAACCGGATGGCCGAATGGCAGGGTTCAACGGGTCGGGCGCAGCTCCGAAGGCGGTGTCCCCAGAGGCGCTGCAAAATGCCGGAGTGACCGAGCTGGATCCCCTCTCTGCCCATTCGGTGACGGTACCGGGCGCGATTCGTGCCTGGGAAACGCTGCTCAAGGCGCACGGGACCCGCTCCTTCAAGGATCTGTTCAAGCGGGCGATCTCCTATGCGCGCGACGGGTTTCCCGTTGCATCGCGTGTCGAGTTTGACTGGCAGCGGAACGTGGACAAGCTGTCCCGCAATGCCGCTGCCAAGGCGGCTTATCTTCGGGATGGCAAGGCACCTGCTGTCGGCAGTGTTCTCAAGTATCCGCAATTGGCCGACACCCTAACTGCCATTGCCTCCAACGGCGCCGATGCTTTCTACTCCGGTCCCGTTGCTCAGGATATCGTGGACACGTTGCGTGATCTTGGCGGCTTCATGACCATGGAAGATCTGGCCGCCTGCCATACCACCACGGTTGCTCCCGTCATGCGGGACTACAAGGGACACACGATTGCCGAGCTTCCGCCCAACGGCCAGGGTATCATTGCGCTCGTGATTCTCGGCATTCTGGAGCGGTTTGAGATCGAGAAACTGGATCCGGCCGGGGCTGAACGTTTCCATCTGGAAATGGAAGCTGCGCGCATTGCCTATGCAGTGCGAGACCGTTTCGTCACAGATCCCGGCTTCATGGATATCTGCCATACCAAGCTGATCGACGAGGAGTATATCGGGCATCTTGCCGGGTTGATCTCCCGCGACAGCCGAATGGCGTCTATACCGGGAGACAGTCTGCCGCCGCAAACGGATACGGTCTATCTGTCTGTCGTCGACAAGGACGGGCTTGCCGTATCCTTCATCAACTCGATCTTCAACGAGTTTGGAAGTGGCATAGTGGCCCCGAAATCCGGTGTCCTTCTGCATAATCGCGGTGCGGTTTTCAGCGCAAAACCGGGACTTGCAAGTTCCATTGCAGGCGGCAAGCGCCCGATGCACACGATCATTCCCGCCATGGGGCTGAAGGGTGGGCAGCCCTGGTTGTCTTTCGGCGTGATGGGCGGGCATTATCAGGCGTGTGGGCATGCGCATCTGCTCACCAACATCATCGACTACGGTCTCAATGTTCAGGAGGCGATCGACTTCCCGCGGATGTTCTTCAACATGAGCGATCATGCGCTAGAAGCCGAAAGCACGGTCCCCACAAAAACGGTTAAGGGGCTGGAGGCCCGTGGGCATGTCGTCCGTCCGGTCGCCGCTGCAATTGGTGGCAGTCAGGCCATCATGATCGACCGTAAAAACGGTGTGCTGACCGCCGGGTCCGATCCGCGCAAGGATGGACACGCCGCCGGGTATTGAGGAACCTTCCAAAGGCGCCTGCGGCAAGGAGGCGCCTTTCGGAAAACTGCGTATTGCATGGTGCGGTAAATGGGTGTTGGGTCCACATGGGCGCGCATCCAGCATAGGGATATGCAATGATTGACTTGTCTCGCCGCGAGGTTCTGCTTGGCGGCCTTGGAACAGCTGCAGCCTTTGCCGGTGGCTTTGGGGCTGCGGCCCGCGCCAATTCCGCCGATCACGTTCTGACCGTCTCCCGACTTGACCACGAAATTATGCCCGGCAAGCCGACGGTCGGCATGATGAGTTTTTCTCCGGACGGCCCGCCTCCGGTGCTTCGTTTGAAGCAAGGCCGCGAGGCGACCATCGATGTCGTGAACATGCTGGATGAAGCCACGGTCGTTCACTGGCACGGGTTGCGCATCGCCAATGCGATGGATGGGGTGCCGTATCTGACGCAAAATCCGATCGAGCCGGGAGAGACATTCCGTTACCGGTTCACGCCTCCAGACGCGGGAACCTTCTGGTATCACCCCCACTGCAATACACTGGAACAGATTTCCCGCGGTCTCACCGGCGCCTTGATCGTCGAGGAGGAAACCGATCCGGGCTTTGATGCCGATCTGCCGCTCAATATTCGGGACTTCCGGTTGGGAGGCGACGGGCAGTTCATCGAGTTCTTCAAGCCTCGAAACGCGGCACGCGGGGGAACCATCGGAACGGTTTCAACGGTCAACTGGCAGGAAAATCCCGTCCATGACCTGCCATCGGGCGGGCTGGTGCGTCTGCGTCTCGTGGTGAGCGATGTGACAAGGGTTGGCAGTTTCGGGCTGGAGGGGGCTGATGGGCGTCTCATCGCCATCGATTCCAATCCGGTACCGGAATTGATGCCCCCTGGTGACGTCATCCTGTCACCGGGGCAGCGGGTGGATTATGCTGTCCTGATGCCGGAAGACGAGGGGCGTCAAGTGCAAGTGGTTCTCCGGCGTCCCAACGGCGACCGCGTTCTTGCGCGCCTGCGTTCGAGTGGGCACAGTCTGGGACGCCGGATCAAAGATCTGAAGCCGCTCGCCGCCAATCCCGTTGCACAGCCTGATCTTCAAAATGCGGAGGTTCTGGATTTTGTGTTTGGTTGGTCACCGGAAGGAAACGCGCCACAGGCCAGCATTTGCGGATCGCTTGGATATACATTCTGGTCCATCAACCGCATTGCCTGGCAGGGCGATGTTCCGGGTCCTCTCGAGCCACTCGCCATCATGAAGCAGGGCAAGACCTATGTGCTTCGCCTGCGCAACGAAACGCCGAATGATCATCCGATCCATCTTCACGGGGTCACGTTTCAGCTGCTTTCGTCCAACAAGCGGAGTGTGGCGCCGCTCTTCACTGATACAGCGCTTCTGCTTTCGGAAGAGACGATGGAAGTGGCGCTGGTTGCCGACAATCCGGGAGACTGGGCGGTTCATTGCCATGTGATCGAGCATCAGAAAACCGGACTGACCGGCTTTGTGCGCATTGAGGCGTGAAGTGCGGGCTGCCAGTGCGACGCGCACAATTTTGCAACACCGGTAGTGCAGCGGTCCTGTGTGGATGGCTAGAGCACGTCTCGCATTCACTGAATCACTCGACGTGCTCTAAATATTTGATTTGGCGCATTTCCTGACGGCGAACCGGTATCCACTTCGCCTGGAAATACTCTTAAGATCAGAGTTCGGTAGAGACCACGTGGCCAACTTCGCGCTGGCGCGGCCGGGCGGCTGTCGCCCGGTAAACGTCTGCCCCATGTTCCGGCTCCCGCTGACGGCGGTAGCGTGTTTGCGGAAACTGGTCGCGTGTCGCGATCAGGTGGGCAAGGAAAACAGAGTTGGGGCGGTATCTGGCGTTCAGGTCAACGCGTTCAATCGGCTCGGGAGCCTGCGTGGCAACCGGCAAGTGCTCCGGCTGTCTTGGCGCAAAGCGTTCCGTCTCAGTTTCTGCAACTGAACGGCGTTTCCGTCTGACTGTCGACCGCCCAAGGGCGGAAACCGGATCAACGCGCAAGAACTGCACCTTCGCCTGTTTCCGGGTTGATCCGTCTGCCGCGCACCTGTCCCGGAAGTTTCCTTCTATCCCTCTAACTTAATGTCTTGTTAACTTTTTTGCATTGGTTCTTTTGAAGAAATTGGAAAAATAGTTAACGCGATGACCGATTTGTGAACAGTTTTCGGGGAATTCGGGGAGAAATGGACGGCGGGAAACGCAAAACACCCTGCATCAATTGTCGATGATGCAGGGTGTGGCAGATCTGCCGGGAGAGCTGGAGGGCTCGAGGGCCGTCAGGCGTGCGGGGAATTCACCTTGATCACAGCTGCCGTCGGTTGGTGGCAGAAGGTTGCTTCAAGGTCATCGGCGCACATGGGCCTTGCAATGAAGAACCCCTGCACATCCCGGCATCCGGCCTGCGAAAGAATTTCGGCGTGTTCGCGGGTTTCGACCCCAACGGCTCCGACATTGGGGCAGAAGGAGTTGCCTATCTCGATCAAAGAGGCGACCCGCTGGCGGCTTTGAGCAGAATGGACGATCTGCCGCACGAGCTTCGGATCGAGCTTCACCCGGTCCGGCTTGATGTTCAAAAGGTTGGAAACCGAACAGGGGGCACCCCCGAAGCCATCCAGAACAATGTTTGCGCCAAGCTCCCGCAGCTTCTTGATTGCTGCAAGGGTTTCGCTGATACCGCGTTCGAAAAGGACTTCGTCAGAGAGTTCGATCGCAAACCGGGAGGGCAGCCGACCGACATCTTCGAGCCATTTCGGGTTCTCTGACTGAAGATTTCCCAGATTGAAGGAGAGCTCGGGGACGGTGTGTTGATGGTCCAGCCATCGCCGACAATCCCGCGTGGCCTGTTCGAAAATCGTTCTCTCGAGCCGTTCCATTAGCTGCAAGCCGCGGGCAAGCGTCAAAAACTGTCCCGGTTCCAGTAGGCCAAGCTTGGGATGTTCCCACCGTGCGAGCACCTCTATACCGGTCATCTTGCGCGTTAGGGCATCGTGGCGGGGCTGGTAGTAGGGACGAATTTCTCCATTCTCGAGCGCCTCGACCAGATCTTGCTGGTTTGGTTTGAGCGGCGCATGTACCGACTGGCCTGGAGGGGCATAGGCGAGCTTGAACGTATCGCCACTTTGACGCGCCTGATGACTGGCCAGATTGGCGCCCACAAGGGCTTTCCAGGCATTCCAGGCCGGTTGTCGGGCAATGCCGATCTTTGCCGATATCCGAAACTCCCGGCGTTCGACATACAGCGGACGATTGATTGCAGACGCGATGCGTCTCGCCAGTCCCTGCAACTCGAAGCTGGTCAGGAGTTTGCCGGGCCATACCACAATTGCATCCGGGCCAACCCTTGCAATGAAGTCCCGTTGGCGGCAGTGACCGGAAATTGTTTTGCTGATCTGCAGGAGAAGGCGGTTGGCGGTGCGCTGTCCGGCATCATCACTGACTGCCTGAAGGTTGCCAAGGTCGATATGCAAAAGGGCAATTTCGCTATTGGGCGTCAGGCAGGCCTTTTCCTCAAGCTTCTTGAGAAGATGCTTCTGGTTTGGCAGTCCGGTGAGCTTGTCCCGCAAGGGCGACGGCAATGTGTTGACGGGGGCTTTCTCCGGAGCTTCCGATCTGGCGGATGGCCCCGGTTTTTCCGACTTGTGCAGGCGCAGGTGCTGGATGGCCGCAGCCAGAAGAGCGGCGAGGGCCAGAAGGACGACGCATTTTTCGACGAGGGCGACAATCCAGAGCTGATCTGTGAACAGGAAGGCGGAGACGGGATCGGGATCTGTTGCGACGCTCGCCAGAACCGTTGCTTCCGCCGACGCTGCCGGGGCACTGCTGGCCAGCACGACTGCGAGGCAGACAAACGGGATGACGAACTGAGCGGCAAGTTGCTCAAAACCAAAAGGCAAGCGTGGTGGCAGACTTTCGAAAGCTGGCCGCATACAAGTCTCCCTTGAGGGTAGGGGGTCCGGGCTTGTTTCATGCGTCAAAGATTGGAACTGCCTTGACGGAAAAAATTTAGCTTTCGAAGTAAAGGTGGCCAATCATGTCGAATCTTCCAATCGAAGAAGGGTCATGACTTCGAGAATCGAAACACTGGCCGGAGTCCTGCCGTTAGGAATCCTTGGGTGAATCCTTGTCGTGTGCTGAATCTTATTGGCAGGAATCGCCAAAACATCACTGGACGACGGTAAATGTAGGCGCTTTCGTGACGCGTCGGGTGGCTCTCCTCTGCGACATGCGGGGTTTTTGGCAAGAAAAAAGGGCGCATCCCCTGTGGAATGCGCCCATTTAAATTTTCAAACGGCTGATCGGATCAGGCGAGAGCGCCCTGTGCCTTTTCAACCAGAGCCTGGAAAGCATCCGGCTGGTTGATGGCGAGATCAGACAGAACCTTGCGGTCAACTTCGATGCCAGCCTTGTTCAGGCCGTCGATGAAGCGGCCATAGGTCAGGCCGTGCTGACGGGTGGCAGCGTTGATACGCTGGATCCAGAGCGAACGGAAATTGCGCTTCTTGGCCTTCCGGTCGCGGTAAGCGTACTGGCCTGCCTTCTCGACAGCCTGCTTGGCAACGCGGATGGTGTTCTTGCGGCGACCGTAGTAGCCCTTGGCGGCCTTCAGAACTTTTTTGTGACGAGCATGGGCGGTAACGCCCCGTTTCACGCGAGACATGGTGAATTCTCCTTAGGGGCTTTGGTTATGCGTAGGGCAGGAACTGCTTGACGATCTTTGCATCCTGATCGCTGAGCGTGGTGGTACCACGAGCGTTGCGGATGAACTTGGTCGTCCGTTTGATCATGCCGTGACGCTTGCCAGCCTGTCCGGTTTTCACCTTGCCAGTGGCCGTCACCTTGAAGCGCTTCTTGGCGCCGGATTTGGTCTTCAGCTTGGGCATTTTGCATCCTTTCTTTGGCGTGCCTGCAAGCAGGCACTTCATTTGTTGGTGCATTCAGAGCCGACACGGCATGCCCTGGTTTTTCGGGGTCATCTGGTGTCTGCGACAAGCGCACACGCAACCGCCCCAAAAGAGCCGGACGACTCTGGACCGAGCGCTTATAAGGGTTCTCCCTCCAAAGCGCAACCGGATATCCGGGATTTATGGCCGCAAACAGCGAAGGAATGCGGCCGCCATGGAGTTATGCGTTGACGTCAACGACAACGCGGCCCTTGACCTGACCTTTCAGGATCGCCTTGCCGAGTTCGGGAAGGTCGGAAAGTGTCGCCGGATGGATCATCGCGTGCAACTTGTCGAGCGGTAGATCCGTTGCAAGGCGGTTCCATGCCCGGACGCGGTCATCATAGGGTTTCATGACGCTGTCGATGCCCAGAAGATTGACGCCGCGCAGCAGGAACGGGATGACCGTGGCCGGCAGGTCCGAACCTCCTGCCAGACCGACTGCAGCAACTGACGCGCCGTATTTCATCTGACCGAGAATGCGCGCAAGCATCTTGCCGCCAACCGCATCGACGCAGCCGGCCCAGGTTTCCGTTTCCAGAGGCCGCTTGACCGTTTCGTTGATCTCGTCGCGATAAATCACCCGGTCCGCGCCAAGGCTACGGATATAGTCGGTGGTCTCCGGACGGCCCGTGACACCGACAACCTCATAGCCAAGCTTGGCGAGGATGGCGGTGGCAACAGAACCGACACCGCCAGCTGCGCCGGTGACGAGAACCGGGCCGTTTCCGGGCTTCAAGCCATGATCTTCAAGGGCCATCACGGCCAGCATTGCGGTGAAGCCAGCCGTGCCGATGGCCATCGCGTCACGAGTTGTCAGGCCATCTGGAAGGGGAACGAGCCACTCGCCTTTGACGGACGCCTTTTGGGAGTGCCCGCCCCACCAGGCTTCGCCAACACGCCAGCCGGTCAGGACAACCTTGTCGCCGGGCTTGTACCAATCGTCATCGGATTCTTCGACGGTCCCGGCAAGATCGATGCCCGGAACGTGCGGATAGTTGCGCACAAGGCCGCCGCCCGGACCAACGCACAGACCGTCCTTGTAGTTTACGGTCGAATATTCGACGGCGACTTTTACATTGGCGTCCGGAAGTTGGCTGTCTTCCAGCTCCTGGACAGAGGCGCTTGTCTTGCCTTCTTCATCCTTTGTGACGAGCAACGCTTTAAAGGTCATCGGGAGGTTCCTTCGAGTTAGGTCAGGGTTGGCCATCGGCGCTTTTCGCGCGCTGGCGCAGGACAAATTTCTGGATCTTGCCGGTTGCGGTCTTCGGCAGATCACCAAAGATCACTTCCTTCGGGCGTTTGAAACCGGCCATATTTTGGCGGCAGAACTCGATCAGCTCTTCTGCCGAAGCCGATGCGCTGGGCTTCAACTCGACGAAGGCACAGGGTACTTCGCCCCATTTTTCGTCAGGTTTGGCAACAACGGCAGCAGCAGCGACAGCCGGATGGCGGTAAAGTACGCTTTCGACCTCGACCGAGGAAATGTTTTCACCGCCGGAGATGATGACGTCCTTCAGTCGATCCTTGATCTGGATATAGCCATTGGGGTGGCGCACGGCAGCATCCCCGGACTTGAAACGGCCATCAGCAAAGGCATCGGATGTCGCCTTTGCATCCTTGTAGTAGCCTTTCATGACGGTGTTGCCGCGCAGGACAATTTCGCCCTGTGTTTCGCCGTCCCAGGGAACGGGAATACCGGTTTCGCGGTCCACGACATCAGCCTCTTCCGTCATCGGGAAGGCAACCCCCTGCCAGCTTTGCACCTCTGCCTGTTCGGCCGGAGAAAGGTCGTCCCATTCCTCGCGCCACAGGCACTGGGTCACATGACCATAGGTTTCGGTGAGGCCGTAGACCTGCATTACCTCGAATCCAAGCGCCTTGGTCGCTTCCAGAACCGCTGCGGGGGGCGGTGCACCTGCGGTCATCACCTTGACGGGATGGGAGAGCAGTTTCTTGTCTTCTGACGGTGCATTCACCAGCATGGAGAGCACGATCGGTGCACCACCAAGATGGGTGACGCCGTGGGTTTCAATCGCGGAGAAGATGTCTTTCGCTGTGACGGCCCTGAGGCAGACAATGGTTCCGGCAAGCAGGGTCATCGTCCATGCGTGACCCCAGCCGTTGCAATGGAACATTGGCACTGAATAGAGATAGACCGGATGGCGGGGCAGCTCCCAGGCAATCGGAGTGCCGAGCGACATCAGATAGGAGCCGCGGTGGTGGTAGACAACGCCTTTTGGCCGCCCCGAGGTGCCGGATGTGTAATTGAGGGCCAGCGCCTGCCACTCGTCTTCCGGGCCGCGCCAGTCAAAGCCGGAATCACCGTTCCTGATCAGGTCTGCATAGGTTTGCGAACCAAGCCTTTCGCCGCCTGGACCATTTGGATCTTCGATGTCGATGATGGCGAGCGTGCGGCCAGACATTCCGAGTGCTGCTGCCATGACGGTGTGAAAGGCCGTATCGGTGATCACGGCAACCGCATCACCGTGGTCAAGGATGTAGCCGACCGTATCGGCCTCAAGGCGCGTGTTGATTGTGTTCAACACGGCACCGATCATCGGCACCGCAAAGTGGAGTTCGAACAGTTCCGGTGTGTTTGCGGCCATCACAGCCACCGTATCGCCCTGCTTGATGCCGAGTTTTTGCAAGGACGAGGCCACGCGGCAAATCCGGTCGTAGGTTTGCGACCAGGACGCACGGTAGTCGCCATAGATGACGGCAAGCCGGTCGGGGAATATCGAGACCGTTCGCTTCAGGAAAGAAAGCGGCGACAGGGGCACATGGTTGGCCCCGGTCTTTTCAAGGGCCTCGAAATTCGCGCGCATGTCAGTCCTCCCGGTCGGAAAACGGCTTTTCCCAGACAGTGGCCGGACGGATGCCATCAGGGGTTTCGACTTCCACTCGTGTGCCATTGTCCCAATGCGTCATGCGGACCATGCCAAGGGCCACGTTGGTGCGGAAATCGGGAGACCAGGCAGCGGAGCTGACATTGCCCACCCGCTTGCCACCTGCGAGGATCGGCCACAATTCGCGGCAGGGCGGAACCGGATCACCATCGATTGCAATGCTACGGATCTGTCGAACCGGGCCCTCAACGGCAACACGCAAAAGCGCATCGCGGCCCACGCATCCAATGGCTTTCTGTGTCTGACAGAACTTGCCGAGCCCGCATTCATGGGGCGTGTTGTTGCGCGTCATGTCGTTGCCATAGGACAAGAGACCGCTTTCCACCCGCTCAATCAGGTTGGGGCAACCGGCTCGGACATTCAGGTCTTCACCCGCCTTCATGAACGCGTCCCACAGCGGCTCGCCGTGCTCTGTTCCGTCGACATAGAGCTCGAACCCGCCCTGCTTGGAATAGCCGGAGCGGGCAAGAACCATGTGCTTGCCCTGAAACTGAACATATTCGTAGCGGAAGAAGCCGATGGAACGGGTCTGGTCGCCAAAGACACGGGCGACCAGGTCTTCCGCCTTGGGGCCCTGAATGGCCAGCGGAGATACATCCGGCTCGTCTACATCGACCTCGAGACGAAGCGCATAGGCCAGTCCCTTGATCCAGAACAGGAGATCGCTATCCGCGATGGAAATCCAGTAGCGATCATCGGCGAGTTTGAGAGTCACCGGGTCATTCAGCATGCCCCCTGTCTCGTCCACCATCGGCGTATAAAAGCAGCGACCGACCGTGAGCGCAGACAGATCGCGCGGGGTCAGCATCTGGGCGAGACGGCCCGCATCCGGTCCGACAAGCTCGACCTGACGCTCGCAGGCCACGTCCCAGATCTGAACGTGCTTTTTCAGATGGTGGTAGTCCGCTTCCACCGACTCGAACACGGTCGGAAGGAGCATATGGTTATAGACCGTATAGGCCTTTACCCCGGCTTCGGTCACACGCCGCGTGAAGGGCGTGGACCGGGTCCGGCGGGAGATGGACAGGGCTGCTTGCTGCATGACAGGTGTCTCGGGTTATGCGCCGGCTGCCGGGCCGGACCAGTCGATCTGACAGATTTCCGCGCTGCGACCGTCAAAGTCCCAGACGCGGCCATAGGCGCGGACGCGGCCTTGGGTGGCGGTTGCGACCGTGATGTCCGGTCCCATCCAGTATTCAGTGTTGGTGACGACGATTTCTTTTTCGGGATCCGCGCCGGTCACTGGAACGATCTCGCCCTTGATGGCCTTGCCGACGATCAGGCGGCGCTTGTTGCCTTCGTTCTCGTAGGAAACGGGCGCGCGCTCTGCGCCAAGGAATTCGCTGACCAGAATGCGGAACAATCCGGTTGTGCCCTTGGCCTGCCCGGAGAAGATCTTCAGCAGGGCGTCGTAGGCCGCTTCACTGGCCCGCTCGTCGATATAGGCGGCTGCCTTCCAGTTGCCACGAGCCATCAGGCCGGGAATTTCCAGGACCAGTCCGACATTGAGACCGGAGAGGTCCTCCCCTTCATAGTGCCCCGTGTCGATCCGAACCCCGGCCCATGCCTGACAGTAGCCTTCTGTGGGGGGATGTTTGCCGAGGGAAACCACGCACGGGCAGAAGACCGTACAATTGCAGTTCAAGATGAGTTCGCCTTTGATGGCCCAACCGGTCATGGCGTGATCTCCTTATGTGAGAAGTCCGTATTCGATGAAAAGCGTAAGGGCGGCAGCTGCCAGCAAGGCGATGCCGAGAGGGGTGCTGATCCGGTTGCCGATTTGCGGCAATTTTTCCAGAACCATGAGAAGTGTGGCCAGACCCATGAAGGCAAGGTTCATGGTGCCTGCCACGAAAGCGAGCAGCATCAGCGCCCAGCAGCAGCCAAGACAGATCGCCCCAAGCTTCAGTCCCATCAGCGCTGAACCGGAAAGGCCTTCGCGCCAGTTGGCCATGAAGAACATCAAAGGGCTGCGGCAGCTGTTGAGGCAGGCTTCTTTCAGGGCGCTGAACTGATAGGCCCCTGCAAGGGCCAGAAGAAAGGCGTTCATGACCGGCAAAAGGTTGCGACCTTCTGCGTCGAGGAGGTTCGCCTTGGCGAGCGCGATTTGCGCTGCAGCGGCAAGCGCGGAGAATGCAAACCAGACTGTAAGGTATCCGCCAAAGAGAGCCGCAAATCCTGAGCTTCCGAGCCGCGCTGCATCGGGCAGGTCGCTATAAGTCTTCAGCGCCGGGAGGGAGGTTGGAGCCATCATGGCAAGCGACATCAGCGCCCACATGGCGAAGACAGACGGAAAGCCGGAGTCTGCCACGCTGGTCTGACACAATTCGACCAGAGCCTGAAAAGGCGTGCCCCGCCACAGCGCGGCGGCCTCCTGCGCGGTGTCGGTGCTTCCGGCTTGCAGGATAAAGAGCATAGCCCAAGCGGCAAGTATGCTGCCGAAAAACAGCAACCACCCTGCTTGCCTGTTAGAAAAATTGCGCAAGTTGAAATTCACACGTTCCTCCCGTAACGCCTGAGAGGGCACGCTGGACCTCAATGGAATAAATGTCAAACATTTAATTGTCAGACAATTAGACTTTTAAATTGACCCGTGTCGCTTGTGCGCCTAAATTTGGCGGAAATCAGAGGATGGGCGAGGAGAGACCCTTTGGCGATTGAATTCAGCTCCATACGGAAAGAGGGTCTGTCGGTTCAGATTGCCAATGCCATTCGCAGCGCCATCATTGATGGGCGGCTGGTGGTGGAGGAACGCCTGCCAAGCGAGGCTGAACTTTCCGACCGGTTCGGCGTCAGTCGCTCGACAGTGCGCGAGGCGCTCAAGCGTCTGGCGGCCCAGAACCTCATTCGTAGCGAGCGTGGATCTTCCGGCGGGGCATTCGTTAACCGGATTACGCGCGATGAGGCGCAGGAAAGCCTTGTCACGACCCTGCGCCTGATGATCGGCATGAATGATATCGCCTTCGAAGAGGCGATTGAGGCCCGGTTTACTCTGGAATCAGCGTGTCTCGGTCTGGCTGCGGGGCGCTGCAAGGCCGAAGACCTTGCAGAACTGCGAGCCGAGATTGACCGCCAACGTTCGCCGGATCTTAGTGACGAAGATTTCTGCGCGTCCGATGTGACGTTTCACAGTATCGTTGGTCGGGCAACCGGAAACCCGCTGCTGGCATTCCAGATGGCGGGGGCTGTAGAAGCCATGCAACCACTCATGAACATGCTTGTTTATCGGCTGCGGGATCGCCACCGGATTGCGGACCTGCACGAGGGGATTGCCAATGCCCTGGAGCAACGCAACGCAGATGCGGCCTGGCAAAATCTGGAGGCGCTGGCCTCCTATACGCGCGAACTGGCTGACAAGAGGCGCGCGCCTCGCCAAGGGTCCGGCGATACAAGCAACAACTGAAGCTTTCGATCCGTCCAATGCAGGAAAATGAAAACACCGGCTTCCCTAGGAAGCCGGTGCACTTTCGAATCTGCAATGGATGGGGTCAGTTCTTCTTGATGCCGAATGACTGCAGGAGGCCGGAGGGCAGCCCGAAGCCTTGCTCGACGGCTTCGAGGATCTGCTTGTCGTCGACTTCCCCGTCGATGACCTTTTGCACGTCGATCTGCGCCTTGCCGCCTGTTGCCCGTTCGATGACCTTGTTGGCCGTGTCGACAAGGGCTTCTTCCGGCTTCTTGTTCAGGTCCTTGAACAACCCGCCGCCCAGAGCCTGAAGTTGCTGATAGGCGAGCTCCGGGTTTTCCAGGATGCCCTGAATATCGGGATAGAATTGCGGGTTGTTCCAGCTGCCCCGGATGATGACCGGAACGCCAAGACCTGCAAACTTCTTGTCTGCTCCCTTCTTGCGCGGAGCCGGGGCTTGACCGTCAAGGGTGGGAACAATCTGAGGCTCAATGCGCCAATCGAGGGTTTGCGCAGCCAGATTGGTCGTTCCGCCGCCGCTGACATTGATCAACGGCCCGGCAAGTTGCAGGTCCTGATTTGTGGCAAGGCCATTCTGAATCTGGAAACTCGCGCTTAAGGCACTGAAGTCTGTCTTTTCTGCCGGATTTTCCTGCCAGCCCAAGAGGGTCTCGACGGTCAGGCCACGTACCATGCGCGGAATGTTGATCCCGCGGATGGCGCCGTCGTGAAAGGCAAAACTGGCTGTGCCGTTCAATGCTTCGACGAGCGCTTTCTGGCTTTGCCCCCGCGTCGACACGTCGAGCGCGAGTGCGGTAGAGCCTTCCAGCCATTCAAAGTCCGCGGAATCCCGCAGGAACGGATAGGCACTTAGCCCCTTGAGTGAAAATTTGGCGGAGATTTCCGGAACGGAGGCCGCACCATTCAGTGTCACCGCTCCAGACCCGCTTCCATTATAGAGCTGCAGCTCGGCGAGCTGAGCATTGAGGACGCCACCCTTGATGGTGGCTGTCAGTCGGCTTTGGCCAATCTTGATTTTGTCCATGGTGATGGACTGGGTCGAGATATCGAAGTCGGCATCGACCGCGCGCAAGCCCGAAAAATCGATTGGGGCCGAACTCCAGTTCGAAGACGAGGCAGGAGCTGGTGCTCCCGATGGAGCAGGCGCGGTTCCTCCGCTGGCCTTGGGCGCAGCAGCAGCCTGTCCACCGCCTTGCATATACGGGTCAAGCGCCAGGTTGGAGAGGGCCAGACGCGCCTTGATCGACGGCCGGTCGCCCAGAAGCACCGTTCCGCTGCCGCGTCCCGAGGTGTCGTCAAGCATGAAGCTTGCTTCTTCGAACGAGACGGAGCGCTCGTTTACCGAGAACAGGCCGGACGCCATGAATTTCTGCAGGCCGTTTCCGGCCTCAACCGGTTGACCTATCCATGCGAGAAGGTTGCGGAGATTTGGCGTGTCAATTGTGACTGCGCCGTCAATAGCGCCGGAAGTGCTTGCCTGTCCATCGAAACCGAGGGCGACTTGCCGGTTCTTGATGTTGACTGCAACCGGAGCTGCAAGGCCTGCCAGAATTGGGGCAACGGACGCGTTACCGGTCACGGAGAAGCCTTCGTTTCTCCAGGAGAGGCCGCCCGTCAGGCGAATGGGGCTGTCGAGGCCGCTCACATCCACCCGCAGGGATAGGTCTCGGATCTCATCTGCAGCAGGATCATTGTTGAAGGAGGACGCAAGGCCAAGGCCCCCCACCCGTCCATCAGTGAGAGAGAGCGCGCCGTTG
Organism: Roseibium sediminis; assembly: GCF_008711325.1. Classification (GTDB taxonomy): domain Bacteria; phylum Pseudomonadota; class Alphaproteobacteria; order Rhizobiales; family Stappiaceae; genus Roseibium; species Roseibium sediminis. Next base: position 114,013 of record NZ_VXDB01000003.1, on the reverse strand, counting down.
GCGTTTAGCGTCGACAGGATGGTTGGTGCATCAAGGCCCTGCATGCTGAAGGCGACATCTGCGCCAAGTAATCCGCTGGCAGGGCGTGTTTGACCGGCAAGGGCGAGAACCTCGGTGAGCGATGCGTTTTGAACAACAAGGCGTCCAGCCGTTTCCGGGATCTGGCTGCCGAGATTGACGTCAACCGATCCGTTGACTGCCATTTCGCCAAGGGCAATGACAAGATTGGTCAGGGAAACGGCAGCATCCGTGCCTTCAATGCGCCCCGAGAGGTCCAGTGCGCCGGGAATGGACGGCATCTGTGTGTCTGCTAGAGCGGCCAGTGCCTGCAAGCCGGGGGCCGATCCCTTCACAGCAAGGTCCACGCGCAGCGGCAAGATACCGGCATTGCCCTCAAGGCCTATCCTTGTTTCGTCGCTCGACAGATCGAGACGGATCGGGCGGATGTCCCCGGCAACCAGAGCAAGGGGGTTGTCGACATTTGCCTGAACCTCGAAGGGCTTGTCTTTGAAGCGGAACTTGCTGTCCAGTTCAACGAGGCCGTCGAGGTCGCTGGCTTTCAGAAGCAGGTTGAGGTTCGAAACGCGCACATCCGAGCCGGACCTGTGGTCACGATACTGCAGGGTGCCCTCGACGATTTCGACGCGGTCAATCCCGATGCGTTGCAGGATCGAGGTTGCGGCTGGTCCTTCACCGGCAGATGTTTCCGGCGTCGAAGATGGGGCATTTGCGGGCTCTGTCCGCGCCGTCTCCTGCGCTTCGACTTCCTGCATGAAGCCGCGGCGTGGCTCCCAGCTGGCAAGACCGCGTGGGCCGATATCCATCAGGATTGCCGGTTGGTCGAGGCGAATGCCCGTGACCTGAATCTCGCCGCCCAGAAGGCCGGCCCAGCCAAGTCCGATTTCGATGTCCCGAGCAGATGCGAATTCTATACCGTCTGCTCCGGCCTCTCCGGATATGCCAACGTCGCTTGCATGGAGGGAAAAGCCGGGAAACAGCGACAGGCTCACAGGTCCGTCGAGCCGCAATTGCCAGCCGAACCGGTTGTCGATTTCCGCAATCACCTGGTTCTTGATCACGTCCTTCGGCAGGAAGAACGGGATGATCAAGATGGCTGCGACAGCGAGGAAAAGGAGGCTCGCAAGCCCCAGCAAGATGCGCCGCATTTAGAACTCCCTCGTCCGAATCAGTGGACACTGGACTGCAATATTTGGCCGGACCGTAACGTCAAGGCACATTCATTGACAACCATGTCCTGAAACCGCGGCGAAATAAGGGAGACCCGTCAGTTTTTCGAATGACACCCCGTCCCGTCAGAGGGCCGTCATGTGATTGTCCCAGGATGTTCCAAGTGAGCGGGCCAGAACCAAAGGCGTGTCATCCGGCGCTTCGAGGAACGACATGCCGCCGAGACCGTCCGAAATCATGAAGCTTGAACGATCGATCGGGGCTACCCCGCAGGCATCGGGAATATTGGCAGAGCCGATGCACTGGCCATTGTCGGCATTCCAGAAGACCACCTTGCCAGCGCGGGGAGCGGACGTGGCAATGACGTCACCTGAAGAGTTTGCCGTAACCGAGCCGATATAGTTGGCCAACTGTCCGGTCAGGTTGTCAGGAAGTTCGCACAAGGTAATCGCTTGGTCCTGGGAGAAATGTGCGACCAGCGGAGGGGTGTCGGATTCCGCGCCTTCATGCTGGGCGCCGACCCAGCTTCGGCCCTTGGCGTCAATCGTCATGTGGCGAAGGGACAGTTGGTGGAGTGACGCTTCCAGCCGGTGTTGAATTGTCAGATCCCCGGTGGCGCAGTCGATGAAGGCAACAGAGGGCTGCATCGTATCGAGATTGAGTTTTTCGCGGGGCTGATCCGGATGGGTCAGGATGCCGCCATTAGCAACCACCAGCGATTTGCTATCGGGGCACAGCAGCACTTCATGGGGTCCGATCCCGCCGGTTTCGATTTCGCCGACGCGGCGCGCCGTGCGTCCTGAAACATCATAAACGCCCAGCAGTCCTCTGTTGCCGCCAAAATCATTCTCCACCGCATAGAGCAGTCGACCGTCCGCCGAAAACGTGCCGTGACCATAAAAATGCCGCCCGGCCTCCGAGGTAATAAGCTGGGGCTCGGCATTTTCAAACGGGCGAAGCACAAGCGCAAAGGTCCCCGGTCGTCTCGCGAAGGTTACCAGCGTCTGGCGGTCTGGCGAAACAGCGATGCCATGGCCACGATCTGGCAAGCCGACGCGGGCGTATTCTTGCCCGGCCTCGTCGAAAATGCCGACGGCATAGGACCCGCTGGCATCCATCAACGGGCTGGCGAAAAGGGGGATGTCGCTTGCTCCGCTGCCGAGAAGGACATTCGCGAAGCTCGCGGATGGACCTGCCAACCCGCCAAGCAGCGCTGCCCCGCCAAGTCCTGCAAGAAAGTTTCGGCGATCTACATGCAGGGGTTTAGTCGCCATCCAGCGCATTGAATCCAGCCGTAAGTTGGAGTGCTGCAGACAGTTCCTTGGTGAGCGTGGTGTTGATCGAGTCGATGGCAAGAACCAGCGCCGACAAGGTTTCAAATGCTCCCGATGTCTGGAATGTCTGACGAAGAGGTGGCGTGGTCTTGCTGACGAGGGCTACGGCATTTCGCAGTTCGAAATCGATCGATCCGGGAACCCAGCGATAATCGTCATCAAGCTCACCTTCAACCTGAAGAGATTTCAGTGCGCCCTGAACGCCGGAAAGGCTTGCAGCGATGTAGGTAAGGCCGTTGCCTGAACGCGAGAACGGCAGGCGGGAAGGTTTTGCTGCGTCCTTTCCCTTGCCGATCACGGGCAGGATATGCTGGTCCTTGAGAATGATGAGGGCTACCGGAAGGGCGTTGAACACCGTTTCCATCGCTTCCTGTCCGCTCTTGTGAACCGGGTTGGCATCGCCATGCTCCAGAAGGACCGATGAATACCCGGTCGGATCATCCCATGCGGTCTTGAGGTCGGCGGCGATCGCGGCAACGTTTCCGGCAATTGCCTTGGAATAAAGGCAGCGGATGTCCGCGTCCGGGGACGGCTGCCCAAGAGTGACGCCGGTATCCTGATCAAAGGCGATCAGTTCAAGAGCGGTCAGGCCTTGCAGGGCGACACTCTTGTCCTTGAGAGTTGCTGCCGTGATCGAACGGGCTTCATCGCTTGCAAGGAATTTGTTGATCTGGCGCTGGGCGATGCCGCGCGGGTCGGGAAGGAACGCGATGCGGTTCAGGCGATCTTCGTCAAGCATCGGCCCATAGCGCAGAAAGCTGACCTTGCCGAAAGCGGACGCAACCGCGCCCAAGGTTTCCGCAAACGCTGCCCTGTTTGCCTTTGAGGGATCATTGCAGACGTGGGAAACGGCATCGGGAAGGCGGTTTGCCTGCTGCTCAAAGGCCTTCATGGAGGGACGAATATAGTTGGAGATCAGTCCGTCCACATGCGGTGTGAAGTCGATCTGGGTCGCCCCGGCAGGAGAAAGGGCAAGACCGAGAAGGAATGCGGTCAGGAGCAGGCGCATGTCAGAGAGACTCCAGGAATGAAATCAGGGATTTGCGATCGTCAGGTTTCAGGTCGACCACCTTGTCCCGCGCGGACTGGGCTTCGCCGCCATGCCACAGCACGGCTTCAAGCAGATTGCGCGCGCGGCCATCATGCAGGAAACGGGTGTGGTTGTTAACGGTTTTCGTGAGGCCTATCCCCCATAGTGGTGGGGTGCGCCACTCCCGGCCATTTGCATCGCCGACAGGGCGGTCATCGGCCAGACCTTCACCCATGTCATGGAGGAGCAGGTCGGTATAGGGCCATATCAACTGGAAGCGGTGCGCCGGGTTGGGGGCTTGCCGACTGGTCACGAATTTTGGCTGATGGCAACTCGCACAGCCGATCTGGTGAAACAGGTCCTTGCCGCGTAAAACGGCAGGATCGTCGACGTTCCTACGCATCGGAACCGCAAGGTTCTCCGAGTAGAAGGTGACAAGGTCCATCACCGGATCGGGAGCCTCTGAGGGGCCAAGATTTGCCTGTTCGCCGTGCGGCATAGTGCGGCAAGAGGATTGTCGCTCGGTGCAATCGCCCCAGTTTTCTGGCTTGTCCGGCGTGCTGATGCCGATATCTCCTGAAAATGCTCCGGCGGTCTGTGCGCGAATAGACGGATTGGAGGCCTTCCAGCCGAAGCGACCGATTGCAATGTCGCCGGTTGCCGGATCGCGAACCAGGCTCAGTTTTCCCGAGATGCCGTCTCCATCCAGATCCTCAGGATCTGCAAGGGCCTCAAGGTCACCGGGATGAATGGCCTGCAGGAGCCCAAGACCGATCATCGGCGGAGCGACCCGAGGCGAGGTCATCGTATCGGGATGCATTGGTCCGAAACCGAGATCGCGGATGCGATAGACGGGTTTTTGCAAGACGGCAGTCTCACCGCCATTGAGAGGGATGACGATATTCTCCAGCTCAATGTCGAACTTCCCTTCCGCGAGAAGGCCTGTCACGGCAAAGGACTGAAACTGGCCGCCATAGGTGGGTTCGGGAATACGCAAAAGCGTGCGACTCGCGAGAGCCTTGCGGTCAGCTTCGTCTTGCGGAGGGATAGAGAGCCGCAAGAACAGGGAGACGGCGTCTTCTCCGGGCAAGGGTGGACGACCGCGCCCGTCTTTCAGGTGGCAACCCTGGCAGGACCGGGCGTTGAACAGCGGGCCCAGTCCGTCAGACGCCTTGGTTGAGGAAGGCGAAGAGGTCCAGAGCTTCTTGAACAGGCCGTTTCCGGCACGGAACTCCTGTTGTTCTTCAAAACTCAGGTTGGCGGTTGGATGGGAGAAGGCATCGCGATTGGCCCGCTTGCGGGACGTGCCAGCCCCTGCGGACATCGCCTCAAAGGCCTCGAGTTGGCTGAAATCGACAGCAGGCGACAGGATTTCGCCGACACGTTTGCGATCTTCAAGGGACAGGTCCGTGCGATGCGGCAGCGGCGCATCGGCGAAAACCGGCTGAATGAAAACACTTGCACAAAGGGCGATCAGCCCCAAGTGCGTTGCATGCAGGTTGGTGAGCACTTGTTTCGCATCCGGGCTTTAACGTGCCGCGTCCCTCCTTGCGGCCCGCAAGATGACGGTCGGCAGAGAGGTCTGCCGACCGGACTTGTGACTTACTGGAAAACCGAAGTCGGGTTGTCGAGGCTGTCGGAGCCTTCAAACGCGATGTCTTCCAGGCCGAGAACCTTCACGACACGTTCGATGGAGGTGGTCTGGTCGACAAGTGCATCGACGGCTGCCTGAATGACCGCATTGCCACTGTCATTGCCTTCGCCGATCAGCTGGTCATAAGCTTCGCCTGCCGCGACACGCGCGTTGATCGCCTCGAAGGCGGCAAGGGTTGCATCCAGCTTTGCCTTCATTTCCGCGGCAAGTGCCGGATTCTTGTCCTCGACCATGTGGGCGAGGGAGGCACCTTCGACGGAACGACCGAACTCGCTTTTGTAGGTGCCGAAATAGACGTTCCGGATGCCGACAACATCGTTGTAATGCGACATGTGCGTGTTGTCGGAGAAGCAGTCATGCTCTTCTTCAGGGTCATGCAGCATCAGGCCGAGCTTCATGCGTTCGCCAGCCAGTTCGCCATAGGACAGGGAGCCCATGCCGGTCAGGATGGTCGCAAGACCGCCGGCCTCGCCCTTGCCCGCCAGATCTTCGCGTGCTGCGCCGCCCGGAGCCCAGGCAACGACCATTTCCTCCAGATCGGACACCAGCAACTCTGTCGCGGCCTTCAGGTACTGGGCGCGGCGGTCGCAATTGCCGCCTGTGCAGTTCGCGGTGTCGAAATCAGTGGCCGGACGGTTCCCTGCGCCCGGCCCCGTGCCATTCAGATCCTGCCCCCAAAGCAGGAATTCAATGGCATGGTATCCGGTTGCCACATTTGCCTCGACCTCACCTGCTTCCTGCAGTGTGTCTTGCAGAAAGCTAGCGGTGATGACCGAGGCATCAATGGTTTCGCCACCCACTTTCAGAACCGGGTTGGCTATCACGTTGGCAATATAAAAATCGTTTTCCTCGGCTTCAGTGCCATAGGACGCGTCGACATAGTCGATCAGGCCTTCATCCAGCGGCCACGCATTAACCCGGCCTTCCCAATCGTCAACAATCGCGTTTCCAAAGCGGAATGCTTCTGTCTGCTGGTAGGGATTGCGGGCAGCCACCCATGCAGCGCGCGCAGCAGCCAAGGTGTCTGCGCTCGGGGTGGCGAGCAGGGCGTCGATGGATGCCTGAAGTTTCTTCGCGCTGTCCAGAGAATCTGAATAGGCCGCAAAGGCGATATCACCATAAGTTGAGAGCACGTCCTGAGGGCTGTCATGTGCGACGGCAGGGGAGACGAGCGTGGCGGCCGCGGTCGCCAGAAGGGCGATGCGAAGAGCTTTCATGAGGATGTTCCTTCAGGGTTTGCAAGGATCGAAAGAGAATGGTCCCGAGGACAAGAACCGGAAAAGGGGACCGTTAATCCGGCGGTTTCGCGGGATTCGGTTTCGTGCGGGCGGGAAACGGTATGGGATGTCATCGGGTAGGTGTAAACTTGAGTGAATGACGCAGGAATAAATTTCTGAGTTTATAAGTCAAGTTTTATTTTGATATAAATTCTGAACCGAATTATTGGCTCTGCAATTGGCACAAGTTGCAGCCTCGTTAGGCGAATGGGGAAAAATTGATGATTTAATTTATTTTGTCAGTATTTGTTCCAAGGGTACAATCGTGTGAAAGCTGGGGAAGGCTGCTCCAGCTGTAATCGATAACAAGCAGGGCGGGGGCATGCTTAAGGCTTTCAAGCACTTCATTCAGGAACTCACACTTGGCGAAAGTGATCGTATCGAATTCGCCGAAGATGACAAAAGGCTGGCCGCCGCTGCCTTGCTGTTTCACCTTGTCGATATTGATGGTGTTATCGAGGAGCGGGAAAGCAGAAAGCTTCGGGAAATTCTCAAGGACCACTTCCAGCTCAATGACGACGAAACAACCGAACTCATCAAGGCTGCCAAGCGCAAGGATGGCGAGGCGGTTGACCTTTACGGTTTCACATCGGTTCTCAAGCGCTCGACCGATGAACAGGAACGTCTCAACATTGTCGAGATGATGTGGGAAATCGTTTATGCAGATGGTCATGTCCACGAGTTTGAGGACAATACCATTTGGCGGGTAGCGGAATTGCTGGGTGTTTCGACCCGCGACCGCATGTTGTTGCGCCGAAAGGTTGCAAGCCACGCTCCCGAAGATGTCTGAACAGTTGAGACCGGCCCTTCTCTTGATTGGAGGGGGTCGATCTTTACAGAATTGTGACCCATATTCGACGCCATGATGTTTTCTCAGGCAAATGATCCGTCGCGCTCGCGTGTTCTCGTTGTTCTGCATCAGGAACATTCTTCTCCGGGACGTGTCGGCCAGGAGCTTGTCAGGCGCGGGTTTGCACTCGACATACGCAAGCCACGATTTGGTGATCGTTTGCCGGACACACTTCGCCATCATGCGGGTGCCGTGATTTTCGGCGGTCCGATGAGCGCAAATGACACGGATGCCTTCGTGAAGAAGGAGATCGACTGGATCAAGATTCCCCTTCGCGAGCAGAAACCGTTCTTCGGGATATGTCTCGGAGCACAGATGATGGTCAAGCAACTGGGGGGCACTGTTGCCGGACATCATGAAGGTCTCGTGGAGATCGGCTACTATCCGATCCATGCAACTCGATCCGGCCAGGGCATGATGGACTGGCCGGACAAGGTCTACCAATGGCACCGTGAGGGCTTCAGCCTGCCGAACGGCTGTGAACTTCTGGCCGAAGGCGGCGGGGCCTACCCCAATCAGGCTATCCGGTATGGTCCGTCAGCCTATGGAATCCAGTTTCACCCGGAACTGACCCACCAAATGATGGTGCGCTGGACAACGAAAGCGGCGGAGCGCATGACACTGCCAGGCGCCCAGCAGCGGCGCGATCATTTCGCGGGACGGTTCATTCACGATCGTTTCGTCCGCAGGTGGCTGGACGAATTCATGGACCTCTGGATTGGCACGGCGCCAAACCGAAAGACCATCACCGGTTAAACGCCGTCGAATAAGCTGTTTGCGCCCGACTATTGAATGCGAGCGTCTTCAGCCGGATATCCCAGTCCACCCTGTTGGCCATAGTTTTCTTGATGGCACTCGCTGCAAGCGGTGTAAACATTAACTGCTTGCGGTGCTCCATTGGCGGAGACCATTGTGTAATACCAGTCATCCGTCTTGGGAGATTTGCCCTTTTCGACCTTTTCCATAAGGAACAAAGGCCCTTTGGTTACTTTGCCTTTTCCATTAATGGAAAAGGATTCCTTGGCGATCTTGGTTCCCGCAGGAATATGGACGTCCTCATCCTTGTACTTCAAGTATTCCTCTGCTCCAATGTCGTTCACGTAAGTCACCAAGAAACGACCGCCGTGAAAACCTGGTGCAGCCGGGAACGCACTAGCGCGTGTCCAGGTGTTGTAATCCCTGACGAAAGCAGCATCGACCCAGCGCTTTTTGCCCTTTTGATAACCGGCATGCAAGCTGTCTTTCAGGCAGTCATAAACCGCCTGCGCTTCCGCCCCGGTCAACTCGTCCCCGGCTTTGGGCGCCGTGCAAGCAGCGTGAGCGGTACCGCTGGTTGCGGCAGCCAAGGCGACCCCGGCCAAGATGGTGGCAATTCTCATCAAACTCTCTCCCTTCGACGACTGAATCAGATCGACTATTCAAAAACCGGGAGAATTCCACAAATCACGAACTGCTTGACCAAACGTGATATTGCGCGATCAGATGGAATTTTTCTTTTCAAATGAAGCAGTTGTAAGCGTGTTCACGCATTCGTGTAGTATACTCAACTATCACTGATGCCCGCTCATACAGTCTAGCTTTCAAAAACCACCAGCAAGTCCTTTGCATCGATTTGGGAGCCTGGTGACACCAGAACTTCCTTGATCTTGCCGTCGCGATCCGCGTGGAGGGCAGTTTCCATCTTCATGGCCTCTATGGAGACGAGTACATCGCCGGACTTCACGTCCTGACCCGACTGAACGGCAACGGTGGAGATCACGCCCGGCATCGGGGCGCCGACATGTGCGGCATTGCCGTCTTCTGCCTTGCGCAGGGTTGCAGCTCCGGCTGCACCGTGAATGCGGTCTGGAACCTTGATGATACGCGGCTGACCGTTCAGCTCGAAGAACACCTTCTTCTCGCCCTTCTCGTCAGTCTCGCCCATGGCCTGACAGCGGATGACCAGTGTCTTTCCGGGCTCCAGATCAACCATGATCTCGTCTCCGACTTCCAGTCCGTAGAAATAGACCGGTGTCGGCAAAACCGAGGTCGGGCCGTATTTCTGCTGGGCCTTGTCAAAGTCGGTGAAGACCTTCGGGTACATCAGGTAGGCTGCGAGATCCGCGTCGTCGATTTCGCGATCGCAGGCGGTCTCGGCCTTCGTCCGTTCTTCATCCAGATCGGCGTCCTCAAGCAGTGAGCCGGGGCGAACAGTGATTGGCTCTGCGCCCTTGAGGACTTTGGCCTGCAGGGCTTTCGGCCATCCGCCCGGCGACTGGCCAAGGTCACCATGCAGCATTTTCACAACGCTGTCCGGGAAAGCGACATCCTTGTTCGGGTCTTCCACGTCGGCAACGGTGAGGTTCTGGCTGACCATCATCAACGCCATGTCGCCCACTACCTTGGAAGACGGGGTCACCTTGACGATATCGCCGAACATCATGTTGGCATCGGCATAGGCTTGAGCAACCTCGTGCCAGCGGGTTTCGAGCCCCAGCGAGCGTGCCTGTTCCTTGAGATTGGTGAACTGACCGCCCGGCATCTCGTGCAGGTAGACTTCAGACGCACCAAAACGAAGGTCGCTTTCAAACGCGCGGTACTTGGTGCGCACCGCTTCCCAGTAGAAGGAGATTTCGCGGATCGTCTTGCCGTCAAGCCCGGTGTCGCGCTCGCTGCCGCGCAGCGCTTCGACAATCGAGCCTAGGCAGGGCTGCGAGGTCAGGCCGGACAGGGCATCCATTGCCGCGTCGACTGCATCAACACCAGCGTCAACTGCCGCCAGAATGGTGGCCGCAGCAATACCGGAAGTATCGTGTGTGTGGAAGTGGATCGGCAGATCGGTTTCCTGCTTCAAGGTCTTGATCAGAACCCGTGCGGCTTCCGGCTTCAAGAGACCGGCCATGTCCTTCAAACCGAGTATATGGGCGCCGGCGGCTTCCAGTTCCTTTGCAAGGCCAATATAATATTTCAGGTCATATTTGGGGCGCGCACTGTCGAGGATGTCGCCAGTGTAGCACAGAACCCCTTCGCACAGCTTGCCGGATTCGTTCACCGCGTCCATGGAGACGCGCATGTTCTCCACCCAGTTAAGGCAGTCGAACACGCGGAAGAGGTCAACACCGTTTTCCGCAGCCTGTTTGACAAAGAACTTCACCACATTGTCGGGATAGTTGGTGTAGCCAACGCCGTTGGAGCCGCGCAGCAGCATCTGCAGGAGAATGTTCGGAGCCCGTTCGCGGATCTGGCGCAGGCGCTCCCACGGACATTCCGTCAGGAAGCGCATGGCGACGTCGAATGTGGCACCGCCCCAGCACTCCAGCGAAAAGAGCTCGGGCAGACCGCTTGCATAGGCGTCTGCGATGCGCACGATGTCGTGGCTGCGCATGCGGGTTGCCAGCAAGGACTGGTGGCCATCGCGCATGGTCGTGTCGGTTACGAGAACGCGCTTTTGTTCCTTCATCCAGCTGGCAAATCCGCGCGCACCGAGCTGATCCAGAAGCTGGCGGGTGCCGGTCGGCTTCTCGTCGCCAAAGAAGGGGATCTGCGGCTCGGGCGCGTCTGCGGGTGGGCGCACACGATCCCGGGTTTCCGGATGGCCGTTCACGGAGACATCGGCGATATAGGTCAAGAGCTTTGTGGCGCGATCCTGTCGCCGGGTCTGCGCAAACAGCGCAGGCGTCTCGTCGATGAAGCGTGTGGTGTAGTTATTGGCCCGGAAGTTCGGGTGATCGATGATGTTTTCCAAAAACACCAGATTGGTGGCAACGCCGCGGATGCGAAACTCGCGGAGCGCCCGGTCCATGCGGCGGCAAGCCTCCTCCGCGCTTGGCGCCCAGGCGGTCACCTTTTCCAGAAGCGGGTCATAGAAGCGGGTGATGACTGCGCCGGAATAGGCTGTGCCACCGTCAAGACGAATGCCGAAGCCGGTCGCGCCGCGATAGGCGGTGATGCGGCCATAATCGGGAATGAAGTTCTGCTCCGGGTCTTCGGTGGTGATGCGGCACTGCAGGGCATGACCGTTGAGGCGGATCCTTGCCTGTTCCGGTACGCCGCTTGCTTCGGTGCCGATCTTCTCGCCATTGGCGATCTGGATCTGTGCCTTGACGATGTCGATGCCTGTCACTTCCTCGGTGACGGTGTGCTCAACCTGAACACGTGGATTGACCTCGATGAAGTAGATTGCGCCGGTATCGGCGTCCATTAGGAACTCGATGGTTCCGGCGCCGCGGTAGTTGACCGCCTGACCGATCTTGAGGCCGTAGTTGCACAGCTCAACACGCTTGGCTTCATCCAGATAGGGGGCAGGAGCGCGTTCAACCACTTTCTGGTGCCGGCGCTGAATGGAGCAATCACGCTCATAAAGGTGAACCAGTCCGCCCTGTCCATCGCCAAGGATCTGCACTTCCACGTGGCGGGCGCGCTGAACCAGCTTCTCCAGATAGATTTCGTCCTTGCCGAAGGCAGCCTTTGCCTCACGCTTGGCCGCAATGACTTCCTTTTCAAGCGTTGCTTCATCAGGAAGGACGCGCATGCCGCGGCCACCGCCCCCCCAGGACGCCTTGAGCATCACCGGATAGCCGATCTGATTGGCTTGGCGCTTGATCTCCGTGATGTCGTCAGGAAGGGGATCAGTTGCAGGCATGACCGGAACGCCTGCCTGAATAGCAAGGTTTCGGGCAGCCACCTTGTTGCCAAGGCTGCGCATGGTTTCCGACTTCGGACCGATGAAGGTAATTCCGGCTGCCTCGCAGGCATCAACGAATTCCGGGCTTTCGGACAGGAGACCGTAGCCGGGGTGGATGGCGTCAGCGCCAGACAGCTTTGCGACGCGAATAATCTCGTCGATGGAGAGGTACGCCTCGATGGGGCCGAGACCCTTGCCGACCTGATAGGCCTCGTCCGCCTTGAACCGGTGCAGTGCCAGCTTGTCCTGTTCTGCGAAAATGGCGACTGTCTTCAGGCCCAGTTCGTTCGCGGCGCGAAACACCCGAATGGCGATTTCTGAACGGTTGGCGACAAGAATCTTGCGGATCGTCAAGTGAGTACTCCCCCGTTTGGCCAGGCTGAATTGCAGCTTGCGGGTGGAGTTCTACTTGGCAAATCGGCGGAAGGAAAGAGGTAGATCAGCAGAATCAGATAGTTACGGTTGTAACGGAATAGTCTTGAAACCTGTCATGCGATCAGACCCTTGCGGTAGGCGATCACGACCGCATGAGTCCGGTTCAGCGCATTGAGTTTTCTTGCGGCTTCTTTGAGGTACCAGTCTGCCGTGTGTCGCGAGATACCAAGGCGATCCGCAATTTCCGCGCTGGTCTTCCCCGCAGCCGTCCAGTGGAGGCACTCCAGCTCGCGGCAGGTCAGGTCCGATCTCTCTGACGGCTTTTCATCGGCGAGGTTTAAAAAGCGCTCGAATGCATAGATCCCTGCCAGATGTAGTGCCTTCATCTCCGATTGTTTGGTTTTGGCAACCCGGCCTCCAAGGGCCAGCGCCCCGGCAAGGCCCCGTCGTCCGAATATCGGGACAAATATCCCGTCAGGCATGTCGAAGGACCGTGCTTCGGCCAGTATCTGTTCGCCGCGCGGAGATATTCTGCCGTGCTTTCGAACTTCTCGCCAATGGAAGGGAGCCGTTGCCGTTCGAGCTCTTGCCACTACGGGGTCGTCAAGAATGTAGTTCTGCTGCTTGTAGCGCGTCTGCCATTCCCTTGCCCAGCTTGTCGCGAGCACGTTGGGGGCGAGGGTTGAATCGGCGTTCCTGAAACTGGCCAGAACGAAGGATGTGTAGCCGAAATCTTCGGTCAAACTTGCAAGCTCGCTTCCGGCGGCCTCGCGGCTGGTCTGTCTTGCAATCCGATTGGAAAATTCAAGCGCATGGACGGTGCGGTTGTTCATCATCAGGTAAATCGCATCTTTTTGAAAAGTCGCAGGCAACAACCAAGGCGTGTTTTTCTTGTCCCGAAATGGGGCGATTTCTTTACCTTGGCAACAATTTCAGGCTTTATAAAATAATCTGCAGGAACTGTATCTAGGCCGTTCGGCGTATGACAGAACCATATGTTGGAGGAACAGACGGGAAACCTGATTGAATCAGCGATTCGTGCGTTGTCTGTTCACCCTCCGTCCAGTTTCTTACTTTCTAAATTCGCTTCTGCAATCTCAGGTTTTGGGTATTTAAATGCTTGACTCGGAATCCGGCGCTCTGAGACCTCGATGGGGCAAGTGATTCAAAAGATTCAGGATTTCGTATGTGTGTTTGGGTCAGTCACAAAATGTCGTATGGAACGAAGCGTGAATCGGAAAGAGTCAGCGATTCGGTCGATGTTTGTTCCAGAGTCGTTCTTTTGCCTGACTTTTCATGCGATTTTGACGGGGCTCGCGCCAAATCAATCCACGACAGGCCCCATCTGGTGTGCTAGACACCCGCAGTCCATAACCAAAGCACTCAGGCACACTACAGTCTGGTCAATAACTGAGCATGTCCCTTCCACGCATAACGCAACTGCCCCCGGCTGCCAGGTCACGCACTGTCACAGCCGTCCTTGGGCCGACCAATACCGGCAAGACCCATTTGGCCATCGAGCGGATGCTTGGTCACAAGTCGGGTCTGATCGGTTTGCCGCTGCGCCTTCTGGCGCGCGAGGTCTACACCAAGGTTGCAGAGCGGGCCGGGGCTGATGCAGTTGCGCTGATTACGGGTGAGGAAAAGATCCTCCCCAAGGCACCGCGTTATTGGGTGTCGACCGTTGAAGCGATGCCGCTGGACCTTCAGACGGACTTTGTCGCCATCGACGAGGTGCAGCTCGCCGGAAATCTTGATCGCGGGCATATCTTTACCGACCGGGTCCTGAACCTGCGCGGGCAGTCGGAGACGCTCCTTCTTGGGGCCATGACGGTTCGCCCGCTTCTGGAAAAGCTGTTGCCGGGTCTGAATGTCATCACTCGGCCACGCATGTCTGTGCTCAGCTACGCCGGGTCAAAGAAAGTTTCGCGTCTGCCTGCCCGCTCGGCAATCGTGGCGTTCTCCTCGGACGAAGTTTACGGGATTGCCGAACTGATCCGCCGTCAGCGCGGCGGTGCGGCTGTGGTTCTCGGGTCGCTCAGTCCCCGCACGCGCAATGCGCAAGTGGAGCTCTTCCAAAATGGCGACGTCGAACATCTTGTTGCCACCGATGCCATCGGCATGGGGCTTAATCTGGATGTCGATCACATCGCCTTTGCCGGCGCTCGCAAATACGATGGTTACCAGTACCGCCAGCTGACCCCTTCTGAAATGGGACAGATTGCGGGGCGCGCCGGGCGGCATACCCGCGACGGCACTTTCGGGGTGACCGGGCGGGTGGATCCGCTGGACGACGAGCTGGTGGAACGGATCGAAAGCCATCAATTTGACGCATTGAAAGTGCTGCAATGGCGCAACAGTGCACTGGATTTCTCATCGATTTCCGCGTTGAAGCGGGCGCTTGACGTCGCTCCGAGGGAAGAAGGGCTTGCAAGAGCGCCCACAAGTGATGATGTAGCTGCGCTTGAACATTTGACCCGGGATCGGGACATTCAGGACATGGCAAAGGGTCGCCGCGAGGTCGAACTGCTTTGGGATGTCTGTCAGGTGCCGGACTACCGCAAGATTGCGCCCGCCAATCACGGCGAGCTTTTGAATTCGATTTTTGTCCATCTGATCCAGGATGGAAACATTGATGAGGACTGGTTTACCCGCCAATTGGCCTTCGCAGATCGTGTGGATGGTGATATCGACACTCTCGCAAACCGGATTGCGCATGTTCGTACCTGGACATTCGTTGCGAACCGGCAGGATTGGCTGGCTGATCCGGACCATTGGCAAGAGGTTACGCGGGGAATAGAAGACAGGTTGTCGGATGCCCTGCATGAACGACTGACCCAAAGGTTCGTCGACCGGCGAACCAGTGTATTGATGAGACGCTTGAGAGAGAACGCAATGCTGGAAGCGGAAATTACATCGGGCGGTGATGTGCTCGTTGAAGGTCAGCACATCGGAAACCTGCTTGGCTTCCGGTTTGCTCCAGACCCCGGGGCAGACGGTCCAGATGGCAAGGCTGTGCGGGCTGCTGCCCAAAAGGCGCTTGTGACGGAAATTGAAAACCGTGCGGACAGGTTGGCCCGGTCCGAAAACAGCGATTTCATCCTGACGTCGGACGGAAGCATCCGCTGGCGCGGCGAGGCGGTTGCCAAGCTGACGGCAAGCGATGACGTTCTCGTGCCCAATGTTCTTTTGCTGGCCGATGAGCAGTTGTCCGGTCCAACCCGCGAAAAAGTGCAGGAGCGCGTGGATCTCTGGGTGAAAGCCCAGGTCGAAACCCTCCTGAAGCCTCTGGCCGATCTGAAGTCCGGTGAGGGCCTCGATGGTCTCGCCCGTGGTGTGGCATTCCGGCTGGTGGAAAATCTCGGCATTCTGGAACGCCAGGAAGCTTCCGACGAGATTCGCCAGCTTGATCAGGACATGCGCGCTTCCCTGCGCAAGCACGGGGTGCGATTTGGCGCTTACACGATCTTTGTTCCAAGCCTGCTGAAACCGGCTCCGAGCCAGCTCATGGCTCAGCTCTGGGCTCTTAAGAACGACAATCTGGAAATGAACGGTCTGTCCGAGCTGCCACAGCTCAGTGCTTCTGGCCGGACCTCCATTCCGGTTGATACGACCATTTCGCCGTCGCTCTACAAGGTGGTCGGCTTCCGTGTATGCGGTGGCCGCGCTGTCCGCGTAGATATTCTGGAGCGCCTTGCTGATCTGATCCGGCCCCTGATTGCCTGGAAGCAGCTCGACAAGGACGTTGCTCCGCCGGAAGGCGCGATTGAGCAAGGTGGCGGGTTCACCGTAACTGTTGCCATGACATCGCTCCTGGGCTGTGCCGGCGACGATTTTGCCGAAGTCCTGAAGTCGCTTGGCTATCGGTTCGAAACCAAGGAAGTCCAGCGCCCGGTTGTCCGCAAGGATGATGAGGCTGCAGAAGCTTCTGCTCCGGCTGTGGAAGCGGCTCCCGCTGCTGAAACGTCTGGCGACAGTGCTGCTGGAGAAGAAATTGCGGCAGAGGCCGAAGTTTCCGAACCGCAGGTCGCTGTTGCCGAAGTTCCGGTTGCCGAGGCCCCCGTGGAGGCTGAGGCTGCAGCCGATCCGACTGGTGTGATCGAGGCAGCAGAAGGCGAAACCGAGACGGTTACGATCCAGATCTGGCGTCCGGGACGGCCAGATCGCCGTCCGCGCCCGCGTCAGGAAAACCGTCGGGGTGGCGACAATCGCAATGCCGGTGCTGGCCGTGGCGACAAGCGCGCTCATGGTGGCAAGGGACGTCCGGGCGGCAAGCCGCAGAAGGGGGGCAAGGGCGGCGGCGGATTTGGCGATGCGCCGCGCCGTGACCGCGCACCTGCCAAGGACAAGCCGATTGATCCGAATTCTCCGTTTGCTGCGCTGATGGCGCTCAAGGAGAACATGAACTCCAAGGATAAATCCTGAGCAGCCCGGCCGATCAGAAACAGCCCGCCGCCGATGGGGGGCTCCGAATAGACAAGTGGCTCTGGTACGCCAGAGTCACGAAATCCCGGTCGCTTGCACAAAAGCTTGCAATTGGCGGCCATGTTCGCCTCAACAAGGAAAAGATCTCTTCAGCCAGCAAGGTCGTGCGCATCGGCGATGTGCTGACCATCACGCTTGAACGCAAGATCCTTGTCTTGAAGGTGCAACAGCTCGGGACGCGCCGTGGTCCCTTCGTTGAGGCGCAGACCCTTTATGAGGACCTCTCACCAAAACCGGTTCCGCGGGAAGAGGGTGTAGAGGGTGTTGTGCCGCAGCGGGATTCAGGTGCGGGGCGGCCAACAAAGCGGGAAAGGCGACAAATGGACGCGTTCCGGAAGGTCGACTGAAACCGCTTTTCGCAAATCAGCTGTTTGATGGGTCTGTTTTTCTTGTTTCGCGGGCGCAACAGGCGGAGCAATGCTTGCGCCTTGCTGGCAAACGCGATACCTCAGTCGCCCTGAGATCAGGTGGTCGCAAAGGAACCGCCTGCAAGCATTCTGGACGAGCTTGTGCGTGGGGCTTTCTGCCCTGTCGAGCCGCTTGTAAACTTGAGGATCGAGATGACCTACGTCGTCACCGACAACTGCATCAAATGCAAGTACACGGATTGCGTGGAAGTGTGCCCGGTAGACTGTTTCTACGAAGGCGAAAACATGCTGGTCATCAATCCGGATGAGTGCATTGATTGTGGCGTATGCGAGCCGGAGTGCCCGGCCGAAGCCATCTTGCCGGATACAGAGCCGGGTCTGGAAAAGTGGATCGAGCTGAACGCCGAATATTCCGAGAAGTGGCCGAACATCACGGAGAAGAAGGACGAGCTTCCCGAGGCCAAGGAATTTGACGGCAAGAAGAACAAGCTAGAAAATTATTTCTCGCCGAATGGCCCGAAATAGGGTTCCTCAAGCTTCTGATAACGCAGCGTCAGGCGCCGGATTTGCAGGCGTCATGACGCGGTTGCATGGCTGTGCGGCTTTTTTCGCATGGCAACAATCGGTGTTGCAGCGAAGCAGCACGCTTTGAATATTGCCAAAGTTGTGTTATACACAGGGGATAGTCGCCCACAAACGAAATTTCCCCTGAGCGGAGGTTCTCAGCATCCTATGGCTGACCATACGGCAGAAAACTACTACCGTCTGAATCTCTTATGTCAATTTCAGGGTTTATAGTGGAACTCAACGGCTGACTACCCACTCGCGCCAGATTTCAACAGGCGTTCTCATTTTTGAGGATGCCCTGTTCGTTTCGCGCGTTGCAACAAGAACTTGGACCGGATGCGCCGGTCTGTTCCGGCAGCTCTAGCCGGTTACTGCGCAGGAGAAGACACGAGAATGGCAAGCACTACAAAAAAGACCGCGCAGCGTCAGGGGTTCAAGACGGGCGAGTTCATCGTCTATCCAGCTCACGGTGTTGGTCAGATCACTGCCATTGAAGAACAGAATGTCGCAGGACACACTCTGGAACTGCTCGTCATCGTCTTCGAGAAAGACAAGATGACGCTTCGTGTGCCGGTCGCAAAGATCGCGTCCGTTGGCATGCGCAAGCTTGGTGACCCAGATGCCGTCACCAAGGCGCTGGAGACCGTTCGCGGTCGTCCGCGCGTCAAGCGCACCATGTGGAGCCGTCGCGCGCAGGAATATGAGGCAAAGATCAATTCCGGCGATCTGATCGCGATTTCCGAGGTCGTGCGTGACCTGTATCGTTCGGACGCCCAGCCTGAGCAGTCCTATTCCGAGCGTCAGCTCTATGAAGCTGCCCTTGATCGCATGGCTCGTGAAATCGCAGCCGTGAACAAGTGCTCGGAAACCGAGGCAACCAAGCAGATCGAGCAGACCCTTGAAAAGTCTCCGAACCGTCCGAAGGCTCCGACCGCAGCTGATGCCGCCGGTGGTTCTGACGATCAGGAAGAAGCTGCCTGATCGTCTTCTGCTTCCATAAATTGAGAAGGGCCCGGATTTCCGGGCCCTTTTTCTTTGTGAGCTGGCTTTTCGCGTCAAACCTTGGGCAAAGTGCCATGGATGTTAAAGGGCTTGTTATCCTTGCGAAGGCAATAACTGGAGGCAAGTGATCCAGTTTCCCTGACTGTGCGTAGACTTCGCGATCAAACAGGGAGTATGGCCCATGTCTACTTCGAATATTGAACGCCGAGATCTCGTCAGGAAGGCCATGAAGGCCCCCTATCTGACCAGAGAGCAGGAACATGAGTTTGCCGTGCGCTGGCGTGATCAGCGTGATGAAAAGGCGCTGGAACAACTTTCCCTATCGCATACGCGTCTGGTTATTTCCGTTGCGTCCCGCTTCCGGAACTTCGGCTTGCCGCTAGGGGATCTGATCCAGGAGGGGCATGTCGGGCTTCTGGAAGCTGCTGCGCGATTTGAACCGGAACGCGAAGTCCGCTTCTCAACCTACGCGACCTGGTGGATCCGAGCATCCATTCAGGACTACATCCTGAGGAACTGGTCCATTGTCAGGGGGGGAACATCGTCCACTCAAAAGGCCCTGTTCTTCAATTTGCGTCGGTTGCGTGCGAAATTGTCCGGGAGCGGGCAGAACCTCGCCGACCATGAGGTCCACCGCAAGATTGCGGAGGCGATCGGTGTGAAGATTGACGACGTCGCGACCATGAATGCGCGTTTGTCAGGCCCGGATACCTCGCTCAACGCCCCGATGATTGATACGGACGGGTCCAGCGCGGATCGCCAGGATTTTCTCGTCTCCGATTCGCCGCTGCCGGATGAGATCGTTACGGAAAGCATCGACGGTGAACGCCGCCGGAAATGGCTGCGGTCGGCTCTTCGGGTTTTGAATGACCGGGAGTTGAAGATCGTAAAGGAACGCCGCCTGTCCGATGAAGGGGCGACACTGGAGTCTCTCGGGCAAACCCTCGGAATTTCCAAGGAACGTGTCCGCCAGATCGAGAACCGGGCCATGGAAAAGCTGAAGGCTGCTTTGATGGCTAATGGCGGTGCGTCGAGCATGGTCTCGGTTCATGCCTGACCGCTCGGCGGTTCAGCTGGTCAGTATCGCGGTTGATCGTGAGAAATTGAAAGGGTGGCTGTTGCCACCCTTTTTCCATCTAGACCACGGCGTGCATTCACCGAAACGTTCGACGCGCGCTAAATATTTGATTTGTCGCGTTTCCTGACGGCGAGCCGGGGTCAGCTTCTGTCTGGAAAAGCTCTAGTCGACAACCAGCTTTATCGCCGTCCCGGCCGGTATCGTTTGATTTCCGCTGAAGCCATTCAAGACGTTGAAGAAGTGGAGCCGACGCGACGAATCTACCCCGCGCATGCCGAGCGCCAGCTTTTGCGCCGTATCGCCTGCACGCGCTTCGACGATCTTGATCCGCAGCGGCTGGAGGCGAGCCCGCTCGGTAGGGCTCAGCTGCTGGAAGCTGGTGATGGTTTGCTGGAACTGGCTTTCAAAGGCGTTGTCAGGAGCACGGCTGGCAAAAATGAACCGGTATCCGGTTTGGCCAATCCGCAGGACCGCTATTCTGAACGACCAGCCTTGTGTGACTGCCGAACCAATGACGCCGGGAAGACCGTTAATGGTCGTCTCGCGGACGCTCTGTGGCAGCAAGCCATTGATCCAGCCAGAGTTCATATAGTCCTTGAGGTCTTCAAAATTGCTCAGATTTGCCCCGTCAAATCGCATGGCGGTTCCGGCGGCATTGCTGGCCAGCACGGCTTCCGGCGAGTTCTCCATGATGTAGCCGGACGGCACGGAGAAGCCGATCCCCAGCGATTTGTGCAGGAAGGTCCTGCCGCGGACAAAGCCTTCCGAAGGGTCATCTCCAAACAGCATGCCGTTCAAGGCAGAAAGATAGCGGCTCCGATCCCGTTCACCGATACCCGGCGAGCCAATCTCTCGTGCTGCCCGGGTTGCAATTGACAAGCGCTCGGGTGTCGAGGGATGGGAGGACAGGAAATCCGGTGCGCTTGGGGCATCCTCCTGAGCAGACTGATACTTTGCATAGGCGGCCATGGATTCCAGGAAGCGTGCGGCGGCATAGGGGTCAAACCCTGCCTTGGCCAGAGTTTTCACCCCGATTGCATCGGCTTCCAGTTCCTGAACCTGCGAAAAGCGCGCAAAGGACAATTGGGACGAGGCCATGGCGGCCTTGGCTTGTTCTGTATCGCGCACAACGTTGGTCAGGATTCTGTCGGCAAGTTCCCGCGCTTCTGCGCGCTGTTGCCGCTTGATCGCATGACTTGCGGTGACGTGCGCCATTTCGTGGGCAAGGACCGCAGCCAGTTCCGATGTGTCATTGGCAAGGGCGAGGAGGCCTCGGGTGACGTATAGATATCCGCCGGGCAGGGCAAAGGCGTTGATGGCTGGCGAATTGAGAATGGTGATGCGATAGCTTTGAGAGGGATCTTCAGAGGCTTCAACAAGTCGGCCAACGACACTTGCCACGGCTCGCTCAGCACCTGCTTCCTTGTAGACCCCGCCATAGGTTGCAACAACGCGCGGATGTTCACGCGCACCAATGTCAGCCGCCAGATTGGGACGCAGGGTGCCGGGAGCAACCGGACCGACATTCGGACCGTCGCCAAGAAGCTGGCAGCTGGTAAGAGCGCCCAGCAGTGCCACGGCAAGCAGGACGCGCAAGGACGTAAGCCCGCGTCGGGCCTGCCCAAAGTTGCCAGTTGCTGTTCCGCTCACCTTGTCGTCTTCCTTCCCTAAGGAATCCCCAATTGGGCCGGGTGCACAAGCTCGATCAGAGGTCCGTCATCCTCGATGACAAACCCGCGTATTTCGACCACGCGTCCTTCAAGGTCCTGCCAATCAAGACCCCGCCCCTTCAAATATTCGGAGAATGTGCCCTCACGTTTGGCTGAAATTGTGGCTGTGAGGTCCAGTTTCCAGAATGGGCCGAAATTCAGATAAATGGTTCGCGCAGTTTTTCCAAGGGAGAGAATGTGGCCGGTGGCAATTACATAGGAACCGGCTTTTTCCAGAATGGGAGTGGGATATGCCGTAGGGAAAGGTTTTAGGTCGCGCCAAACGCCCTTTTCAGCTGTTCGAGCCTCGAGCTCTGCCTCCAGAAGAAGCTGTGCGCAAGGCAGTGAGGCAAGGGTCGGCTTGAAGATCGCCTCGCCCTCCCGCAGCTGGCGAACCTGTTCCAGCTCCCCCTCTCCTCCGTGAGTGAGACCCCATGCGGGGATGATATCCCATCGATTGGCCGGACCTGCCGCAACGACGTCCAGATTGGCCTGTTGCGAAGTATCCTGACCGGAGGCAGCGAGAAGATCGGTCAATGCGTAGGTGGCTCCGTCTCCATCCTTATAGGCTAGACAGCAGGGGCTTGCGGCTTGCACGGCGCGCAAGGTTATCCGGTCTCCCAGGCATTTGTCCTGAGTACCGGCAAACACCCCTTGCGCAAAAAGGGGCACTGCCACCGTCATCAATGCGAGCCGCATTCGACGGGCAACGGCTGACTTTGATAAAATCGTGTGAAGCCGTAAAGCAATCTTGCTCAGAGAAGTTGCTGCATATTCCTCAAGCTTGGAAAGGGCTCGAAGGTACCAGCTCCGGACTTTTACGAAACCATCTCTTCCATCCAGCATTGCCCTCGCTATAAACGAATGTTCACAACAACGGGTTTCTTCCGCGAAGAGGAAGAAACTAATCTTTTGGGCGCGTAATCGGCGAAAAAAGCCTGCAATTTCAAACATCGCTACAAGATGTGACATGCGAAGCGTGTGAAAGCAAAAAATTCGGGAGGTATGGTTTCGTGCCGTGAAGACGTTCCCGCGAAACAAGGCAGCCTTCGCATCTTCGAGCGGGAGAAAACTGGCCGCATCCCAATACGTGAACATTCGCCCACCGGGGCTCGCACCATGCATCAAATCATGCTAATCGGTCGGAGGGGCCCCGTAGCTCAGCAGGATAGAGCATCAGATTCCTAATCTGAGGGTCACGCGTTCGAATCGCGTCGGGGTCACCACTACTTAGCATGGTTTTGCCTCTCCTGTTTTGCAGTTCGTTTTGCAGAATTTGTTTCTAGTACGTTCTCGAACTTGGCAATTGCTTTGTCCGCCATGGTTGATGTGCGGGCGAGATACTTGTCCAGAATGTCTTGAGCTCTCCGCAACGAGTGGCCAGTGATGGAAACGATCTCCCCAAGATTGCAACCCGCCTGAAACAGCATCGTCACCGTCGTGCCGCGAATGTCGTGGAAGTGGAGGTCTTCAATGCCTGCTTCCTTGCAGGTGTTTTCCCATTGGAGCGCGAAATAGCGCTTTTGAAATGCGCGACCTGTCTTGGTCGTGAGAATGAGCGTGGAGCGCTTCGGCAGGCTATCCAAGGTTTCTTTGAGGGCCTTGGTGCATTTGATGGTAACCAGCCGCCCCTTGAGCTTTCCGCGTCTCGTTTTGCCTTGATGAAGCGAGATGCGTTCGCCATCGTAGTTGTTCCAATTGAGCAGCAAGAGATCCCCGCGTCGTTGCCCGGTGTGCAGAGCGAGGACCATCGCCAGTTTCATCTCGGGGCTGGCAACGGCCATGAAAGCATCGACATGCTCTGGCAACCAGATCTTGTCGGAGCGGTCGCTTTGGTAGGCGCGCTCAAAACCATCCATGACATTGCGTTTGAGCGGACCATCCCGCGTTGCCCATGACAGGACGCGAGCAAGGACTGTGACTCGGTTGTCCGCCTCACGCGGTTTTTCTTCAGAAAACTGGTCATGCCATTTGATGACCGCCCGTCGAAATGCCTTGTCTTCCAAAGCGGGGTAGGGGCAAGTGCCGAACTGATCTTCCCAGAAGGTGAAGATGCGCTTGTATTCCGCCTTGGTGGACTCAGCCAGCCGCCGCCATTTGGCCGTTTGTTGAAACTCGCGGATCAGCCCGGCGAGTGTGCCTTTGTCCCTTTGGCGGGTCGGCGCTTCGGCTGCTGCTATTGAGGTCAGGAATTCGGGCGATCCAGGTAGACCTTGAAGGCGTTTGCCGGTGGCCCTGTGATAATAATAAGTCCGCACTTCGCCGGTGGCGAGTTTGCGCTTGATGGTATTGATACCCTTAAGATGTGTTCGCATGCTCCATCTCCCATTGTTCGAATGGTGATTTGGATGGCTGCTCATGGTCAGAGTTTTGAGGTCGGTCTTCGCCGATGATTTCAAGGCGGCCATCAGGGTGGGCAATCAGTCGTCCACACTTGAACCCGGAAGTCTTGATTGCCTTGAGATAGCTTGCGGTCTCGGAGGGGCGGATGGGTCGTTGTCGCTGTGCCATGTCTCGTTCCGTTCTATGGCAAGCAACACGATAAACTAAGGAAGCTTTGCCCTTTTTTTGTCTTTAAACAATTCGTCTCTCATAGCCCGAATTGCCTTTTCTTTTTCCGATTTCTGATCATCTGGCGTTCCATCAAACCGGATGTCATCAATTCCGTGCGCCACATAGGACGCAATGCGGGTCAGGGACACCTGAATGAAGGCTATCCGATCGCGTGCCCAATCATCCCCATAAGCGAACCGTTCATTGTCCTGCGGACTTGCGATGAGGCTTGCGAACAGCCCGTCTGCATCAAAAACAATTCTGCAGATGTATTCCTTGTTCAAGTTCTCAGCTGCCACCGTAAGCCAATCGCCAACCTTTGCTCCCGGCTTGTAGAACAACTGCGAAACGAGGTTTGGCGAGATGCCAAGCGCACTCATGTGCGCGATCATTGCTACCGCCATGATATCGAGCGCCGAATACAAACGCCGCCGCCCTTTGCCAACGCTGTCCTGACTGAGACGCAAGATCTCCCGGCTGGGGTCTGTCCAATTCTGGAGCGTTTTCGCGCTCACTCCCGTGATGCGAATTACGTCCGCCTGCGTGAATTCAGGCACCTCAATGTCAGAACTGTTACTCACAAGAAACAACCTCGCATGAGGTTCGGCTGCGGTCAATAGAAAAACTCACTTGAGGTTGTCATTTCCAGTGCATAAACGCCATATTCTTCTTTTACTCGGCAATGTTTGACGTTGTGAGAATGGCGGCTGCATCGAGTTTGTCGGCATTCAGCATTTCGGCGATTTGTTCGATGGACTGAAGCAGGGTCACGCGCTGCTCCACGGTGCATTCAGAGAACCTTTGTTCAAACTCTTCATGCAGCAATCCGGGCAGGTTGCTGACCATCTCGGCCCCTTTTCGGGTCAGGCGCGCATGCACGATCCTGCGGTCTGTTGTTGATCGATATCGCTCGATCAGCTGCTTTTCCTCAAGTTTGTCCAAAATGGTTACGACGGTGGCCGAACTGAGGTCTGCATTTTCCGAAAGCGCCTTTGTTGTGACCTCTCCAAGCTCTCTTATGCCTTGCAAAACAACGATTTGCGGAATGGTCAGGCCGGTTTTGCGGGAGACTTCCCGCGATCGCAGATCGATAGCACGCACGATGCGGCGGATGGCCTTGAAAACCTGCGGAGAGCTTGCGTCATTCATTATTTTAACTCTGATCATTTGAATTCTAATGATTAGATGCCTATACAAAGGCTCGTCAAGATCATTTTGGAGTTTATCATTACATGTGCGGCATTTGCGGCGAAGTCGTTTTCAATTCAGGCATGGCCAGCTCTTCCCGGGTCGATGCGATGGCACAGGCCATGGCAGCGCGCGGTCCCGACGCCATGGGCGTGACCATGCGCGGGCGTGTGGCTTTCGGTCATCGCCGCCTGAAAATCATCGACCTCAGCGACCGCGGTACGCAGCCCATGACGGACGTGGAAGCCGGTCTGAGCCTCGTTTTCAACGGATGCATTTATAACTATCAGGAAGTGCGGGCCGAGCTGATCCAGAAGGGGCATCGCTTCTTTTCGACAAGCGACACCGAGGTAATCTTGCGGGGATGGGCCGAGTGGGGCCGGGATTGCTTCTCCCGCTTCCATGGCATGTTCGCTGTTGCCATCCACGAGCATGACAGCGGACGGGTGCATCTTGCCCGCGACCGGTTCGGTATCAAGCCGCTTTATTTTAGCGAAGCAAACGGGAAATTGGCTTTCGCGTCCTCTCTGCCTGCTCTTTTGGCGGGAGGTGGAATTGATCGCGATATCGATCCGGTCGCATTGCATCACTATATGAGCTGGCACGCTGTGGTTCCTGCGCCGCGCACAATCCTGAAAGGCGTTCGCAAGCTGGCTGCAGCTACGGTGCGGACTATCGAGGTCGATGGTCGCCATAGCGACCATGTCTATTGGGCGCCGACCTTCGAAAAAGCTGCCGAAGATATGGCGCGCAGCGCCGATGATTGGCGCGACATGGTGCTGGATGGCTTGAGGACTGCAGTGCGCAGACGCATGGTTGCCGACGTTCCCGTTGGCGTTCTCTTGTCCGGCGGCGTTGATTCCAGCCTGATCGTCGGTCTTCTGGCCGAAGAGGGTCAAAAGGACCTTGCGACTTTCTCGATCGGTTTTGAGGAAGCGCATGGCGAGAAGGGAGATGAATTCCAGTATTCGGACCTGATTGCCGAACACTATGGAACCAACCACCACAAGATCTTCATTCCCCATTTTGAGCTGCAGGAGAACTTGCCAGGAGCCATTCGGGCGATGTCGGAACCGATGGTGTCCTATGACAATATCGGTTTCTACCTTTTGTCGCGGGAAGTCTCCAAACACATCAAGGTCGTGCAGTCGGGGCAGGGGGCCGACGAGGTGTTCGCCGGGTACCACTGGTATCCGGAGCTTGTTGGCTCAAATCAGCCGTCACTCGACTATCGCGCTGCGTTCTTTGATCGAACACAGGCCCAGATGGCGGAAGCGATCTCGCCAGATTATCTTTGCGAACGGGACGAAAGCCTCGCGTTTGTCGAAGGCCATTTTGCAGGGGCGCGGGCGCAAGACCCGGTCGACAAGGCGCTCAATCTCGACACCAATGTCATGCTGGTGGATGACCCGGTCAAAAGGGTCGACAATCATTCCATGGCCTGGGGACTGGAGGCCCGCGTTCCGTTTCTTGACCACGAACTCGTGGAGCTTGCAGGCCGCATTCCCGCACAGCACAAGCTTGCCCAGGGCGGCAAGGGTGTACTGAAGGAAGCGGCTCGTCTCGTGGTGCCCAGTGCCGTCATCGACAGGCCAAAGGGGTATTTCCCGGTTCCGGCTTTGAAATACATTCAGGGCAGTTATCTCGACATGGTCTGCGATACGTTGACGAATGAGGCAGCCCGTAGCCGTGGGCTCTTCAATCAGGCCTATCTCGACAAGCTGTTTGCCGATCCCACCCGCTACATCACCAAGCTGCGCGGATCAGAGCTCTGGCAAGTGGCGCTTCTGGAAATGTGGTTGCAGGCACAGGAGGTCTGATCCATGGCAGATCATGACCCACAACGCCCCAAACGCGCCTTTGACCATCGGCTCAAACGCATGCGTACCCATGGCATGAAGCCGCAGTATCGTGAAGATCGTGGGGAGTACAGACGCAATCAGGCGATCAACTGCGGTTGGGGGCGGCTCGTGTTCGCCAACACTTTCGACAAGGCTAAAGAGCTTGTTGAACTGTTGCGCGAGGAACGGCCGGATCAAAGGGACATTGCGTTCTATGTCCGCGATCCGCATGTTCTTGTGGGCTTGGCTCCGCAGGAGCTTTTTCTGGATCCCTCGCACACATATCGGCTGGACCTGTCGACCTATCGGGTGGCAAGGAGCAGACGAAAAGGCTTCACCATCCGCCGGCTGTCCTCCCGCAAGGATGCGGACGCGATCAACGAGCTTTATGCCAGCCGCGGCATGGTGCCGATTTCGCCAGACATCATGTGGTCCGAGCTGGACCCGCGCGAGATTTCGGTTCTTGTTGCGGAAGAAGACGAGACGGGCGCGATTGTCGGAACCGCCATGGGTGTCGACCACAATCGCGCGACGGACGGAACGGATGACGGGTCATCGCTCTGGTGCCTTGCCGTGTCCCCGCAGGCCCGGTTTCCGGGAATTGGCGAAGGGTTGGTCCGCCGCCTTGCCGAGATTTTCAAGGGGCGCGGTAATCCGTTCATGGACCTCTCGGTGCTGCATGACAATGATCTCGCCATACAGCTCTACGACAAGCTGGGCTTCAAGCGGGTGCCGTATTTTACCGTCAAGCGCAAGAACACCATCAACGAGGCGCTGTTTGCAGGGCCCGCGCTTGAGGAAAAGCTCAATCCTTACGCCACAATCATTGTCAACGAGGCACGGCGGCGCGGCATCTGGACGGAAATTCTTGATGCTGAGGGCGGTTTTTTCCGCCTGTCCTATGGCGGGCGCTCGGTTCGCTGCCGAGAGTCATTGAGCGAGTTCACCAGCGCGGTTGCCATGTCCATCTGCGATGACAAGGCCGCAACCCGTCGGGTAGTTCAACAGGCATCCATCAGTGTGCCCGACCAGATTGTCGCTGGAGATGCGCAAGAGGAGTTGGCCTTTCTCCAAAGACACGGATCAGTCGTCGTCAAGCCTGCCCGCGGCGAGCAGGGCAAGGGAATTGCCATTGGGCTGACAGATCCGGACAGTCTGTCGAGTGCTATTGAAATTGCTCGCGGTTTTTCAAACGACGTTCTGATTGAAGAATGTGTAGCCGGGTTCGACCTGAGACTGGTAGTGATCGACTTCAAGGTGGTGGCGACGGCAATTAGAAAACCGGCGGAGGTGATCGGGGATGGCACCAGCACCGTTGAAAGCCTGATCAAGTCTCAGTCTCGGCGCCGGGCCGCAGCAACGGGGGGCGAATCCACGATCGAGATCGATGATGAAGTTCACAGGTGCCTGGAAGGTGCCGGCCACGCTTTGACGAACGTTCTCGGCAAGGGAAAGACTTTGCAGGTTCGCCGAACAGCGAATTTGCATACGGGTGGAACCATCCACGATGTCACCGAGGAAACGCATCCAGCGCTTATCGAAGCTGCAATCCGCGCGGCGAGAGCGATCGATATTCCTGTGACCGGCATTGATCTGATGGTGGAGGATCACCGGAAATCTGACTACCACTTCATTGAAGCGAATGAGCGGCCGGGTTTGGCCAATCATGAACCGCAGCCGACTGCGGAACGCTTTGTCGACTTTCTGTTTCCCCTGTCGGTGCCGAAACCGGTCAGGGATATTGCCAACCGGATCTGAAAACCATGACACGTTTGACCATCGATCTCACTTACCTGTCACGCGTCCTGAAGGATCTGCTTCAAGTACCAAGCCCGACCGGTTTCACCGACGAGATCGTGCGGTGTGTGTCTTCAGAGCTTGAAGCGCTTGGCGTGTTTTACGAGATCACCCGACGCGGCGCGATCCGCGCACGGCTCGACGGCAAGTCGCCCAAACCGGCCCGCGCCTTTGTTTCCCATCTGGATACGTTGGGGGCGCAGGTGAAGGCGCTGAAGGACAATGGCCGTCTGGAACTCGTTCCGGTGGGCCACTGGTCTGCGCGATTTGCCGAAGGGGCTCGAACAACGATCTTTTCCGAAAGCGGAGCCTACACGGGCACAATCCTGCCCACCAAGGCCTCCGGGCATACCTATAACGATGGCATCGACACGCTGCCGGTCGGCTGGGACTATGTGGAACTGCGGGTCGATGCCTATTCGCGAGGAAAAGAAGACCTCAAGCGGCTTGGCATTGATGTGGGCGACATGGTTGCCATTGATCCGGCGCCGGAATTTCTGGAAAACGGCTTTATCGTCTCGCGTCATCTCGACAACAAGGCGGGTGTGGCGATCATGCTCGCCGCCCTGAAAGCCATGGTGGAAGAAGGGGTGAAGCCGGAGGTCGATATCTACTGGCTCTTCACGATTGCCGAAGAGACTGGCCATGGAGCGACCTCGGTGTTGACACCGGAGATCGCCTCTCTGGTCGCGATTGACAACGGGACCTCTGCGCCGGGGCAGAACTCCGAGGAGTTCGGTGTCACGATTGCAATGGCCGACCAGACAGGCCCATTCGACTATCACCTGACCCGCAAGATGGCCCAAATTTGCCGCGACAACGAGATTTCCTTCCAGAAAGATGTCTTTCGCTACTACCGCTCCGATGCTGCGGCAGCTGTGGAGGCGGGCGCGGATGTTCGAACGGCGCTGATCACGTTTGGCGTGGATGCCAGCCACGGCTATGAGCGCATTCACATGCATGCGCTTCGATCTGTGGCCGAACTGGTGACAGCCTACGCCCAAAGCGAGGTGACCATCAAGCGCGATGCCAGTGAGTATTCCAGCTTGAAGGGCTTCACGGTGCAGCCGATGGAAGATGCCGATCAGAAGCTCAATCCGGAAGTAGATGAACCAAGCGCCGAACCACTGCATGAGCCACTTGAGCATGACGCAACCGGCAAAGCCTGATTTGAACGCAGATTATTTTCCGGGCGTGCGCATCGCCGCGCGCTCAAGCATGTAGACCTCAGCCTGCTCCATATGTTCGCGCATGATTTTACGGCAGAGGTGTTTGTTTTCAGCCTTGATCGCGCGTAGCAGGCGAACTTGGTAGTGGAGGCCGGTTTCCCTCAAAGCCGGATTTGGTTCCTTGTAGATGGAACGGCACACCGTCATATCGCGCAAGAGGCTCAGGAGAAAATTGCAGGTAAACGCCAATAACGGGTTTGGGCAATGGCGCGCCAGCTCCTCATGGAATTCCAGTTCTGCCAGCCGTTGCCCATATTCTTCTTCTGCCGTTTTCGGTTCATCTTCGTACAGCCGGATACAGTTTTGCAGAGCGTGGAAGGCGTCTTCCGATAGAGACCCGGCAACAGAAGATGCCAGCTCGGGTTCAAGTTGCTTTCTAAGGGCGTAAATATCTGAGATCGTGGGTGTATTGAACAGGAAAAGATTATCCAGCAGACGGATCGCTTCTCCCGGTTGGACTGCCGAGACAAATATTCCACCGCCCGGACCGCTCTTGGTCGTGATCAGACCTTGAAACTCCAAGACCTTCAATGCTTCGCGAATAGTGCCACGGGAACCCTTGACAACCTCCGGCTGGATCCATTCGTTGGGCAAACGGTCTCCCGGCTGCAAATTGCCCTCTATAATTTTCTCGCGGATTTGTTGTGCGATCATGTCAGGTCGGCGGAGCCGTCTGGCCTGCTTTTGATCGCTTTCTGGCTGTGTTTGGGGCATGCCGCATATCCGAACCTGAACGCTTCAACTCGCTATGCACTTGCAAGCGGATGATAGCAAGCCGCAAAATGCGAAGCATTACAGCCAACGGTTTCGTTGGCTGACGGTCTGTTCGCGAGGCATTTTTCTGTTCTGTACGCGCAGCGAGCGGAAAATGCGCATCCAGGTGGCGGATTGTACGGGTCCGGCAGCTCTGCGCTGGCATCTTCTGCAAGAAGGTCATGACGTCCGGGGGCTGGTGCGGATCGCATGAGCAAATCAGTATAGGGATGCATTGGTTTTGCAAAGATATCCCGTGCCGGACCAAGTTCCGCAAGGCGGCCGAAATACATGACGGCAACGTGGTCGCTGACACTTTCGACAACGGACAAGTCATGACTGATGAAAATGTATGTTAGTCCGAACCGGTTTTTGAGATCATCCAGCAGATTGAGAACCTGAGCCTGCACTGACACATCCAGCGCCGAGACAGGTTCATCCAGAACAATAAGCTCCGGACCAGCGGCCAGGGCGCGGGCAATCCCGATGCGCTGCGCCTGGCCGCCGGAAAACTCATGCGGGTAACGTTCAAGAAACTCCGGAGCCAGATTGACGGCGCCAAGCAGTTCCTCAAGGCGCTTTTTTCGACCTTCCTTGTTTAGTTTGGTCAAGTGTTTCAGCGGAGCTTCCAGTATGGTCTGGATGGTCTTTCGTGGATTGAGCGAGGCTACCGGGTCCTGAAAGACATATTGAACCTTGCGAGCGAGGGTGCGCCGGTCGGTCTTCGCCAGTTCGCTCAAATCCTCGCCGTCAAAATGGATCGTGCCGCCGGTAGGCGAGTCGAGGCCTACAATCAGCCGGGCAAGAGTGGATTTACCGCAACCAGATTCTCCAACCACACCAAGGGTTTCACCCTTACGTACATCAAGTGAGATGTTTTGCACGGCATGAACTGCCGGTGTCTGGCCACCAAACAGTTTGCGTTCTCCTCCGAAAACGCGTTCCACGTCACTGATGGAGAGCAGGGTGCCGGATGCAGTTTCAGGATGTTTTGACATCACGTGGCTCCATGTTCATCGGGAAGAGGCAGCGCACACCACGGGTTTCATTCGCCATTTCAAGATCAATCTGACCGGTTCGACAGACAGCTTGAACGCGCGGGCAGCGATCAGCGAAGGCGCAACCATCGGGAAGGTTGTTCACAACGGGTGGGCGGCCTTCGATTGCATCTGTTCGACGTTCCGGTTGCCCAAGAACAGGCACGCAATCGATCAGTTTCGCAGTGTAGGGATGCTGCGGGTTTTCCATCAATTCGGCTGTTGTGCCGGTTTCAACGATCCGCCCCGCATACATGACTGCCACGCGATCACAAATCGCTGATACAACTCCAAAATCGTGTGTAATGAACAAGATGGCTGCATTCCGCTCCCGCCGCAGTCCGTTCATTAGGGTGAGGATCTGGGACTGAACGGTCACATCAAGGGCGGTTGTGGGTTCATCGGCAATTAGAACCTTCGCATCATTGGCAAGCGCCATCGCGATGCAAACCCGCTGGCGCATGCCGCCGGAAAGCTCATGGGGGTAAGCTGCCAAGCGCTCAGGTGCGTTTGGAATTCGAACCAGCGACAGAAGTTCGATTGCCTTTTCTTTTGCTTTGGGGCCCCGAAGTGGCTGATGGGCCTGAATGGCCTCAAGCAACTGGTCACCAACAGTAAACAGCGGATGCAGGGTGGAAAGTGGATCTTGAAACACATAGGCGACCGATCCACCGCGCAGGTCGCGAACTCGTTTGTCACTCGCGCCAAAAAGATCTTCGCCATTGAGGTAAGCCGCGCCGCCGACAATTCTGCCCGGAGGTGTTGGCACAAGTCCCATCACCGACATTGCTGTTACTGATTTTCCGGAACCGGATTCACCTATAATTCCAAGGCATTCGCCTTTCTTCAGATGAAGGTCAACGCCGCCGACCGCCTTGTAAACTGACCCGCCAATTTGAAACTCTGTCCGCATGTCACGAATGTCCAGAACGCCGGGTTCAATAGACGGCGGAGGGATGTCTTTTGGGTCTCGGATGACTTTGGTCCGGGCAACCGGACGGGAGAGTGATCCGGCGCGCAGGCGGGGATCGAGAATATCGCGGATGCCGTCGCCCAAAAGGTTGATGCTCATCACGAGTGCGAAAATCATCAATCCGGGAATGATGGAGACATGGGGTGCGGTGAAGAGGATCTTGCGGCCTTCGCCGAGCATGGAGCCAAGATCGGCCTGAGGTGGCTGTGCGCCGAGTCCAAGAAATGAAAGCCCCGCCGTTTCCAGCACCATCCAGCCAACTGTTGTCGACATGGTGATAACGATCACCGGCAGGACGTTCGGCAGAATCTCAATGAACAGGATTTGAGGTGGGGACTTTCCGGCCAATTTGGCTGCATCGACAAACTCGCGCCGGGAGAGGCCGAGTGTGATGCCGCGGATGTTTCGAGCGAAAAACGGAATGTTGACCAGCGCAATCGCGTAAAGCGCGTTTAAAAGGCCGGGCCCCAAAACTGCGACAATCGCGAGTGCCAGAAGGATGTAGGGAAAGGCCATGACCATGTCGATCCCGCGCATGATCAGGGTATCAACACGCCCGCCCGCATAGCCTGCGACAAGTCCGAGAAGCGATCCGAAGAACGCGGCAATCACTGTGGCGGACAGGCCAACGGCAAGCGAGACGCGTGTTCCCCATATCAGGCGAGAGAGTAGATCACGACCGAGATGGTCCGTGCCGAGCAGATGGTCGTCAGAGAACACAGGCATAAGCCGGTTCGCCGGAGCTGTCACATCGGGATCAGGCAGTGGCAGGAATGGGGCTGCCAAGGCCGTTAGACAGATGAGCGCCACAATGACGAGGCCGACGGTTGCCAAAGTGTTGTTGAACAAGAGAGCCACAGTGCTCGGTCGGCCAGCTGGTTTCTTTTTCGCCTGCGCTGGCGCGGTCATGGTTGCGTCAGTCATCAGCGAAGCCTCGGGTCAAGCATTGTCTGGACCACATCGGCGGCCAGATTGAAGAGCACATAGGCACTGGCAACGACGAGAACGCCGCCTTGCACCAATAACAGATCGCGGGTGGAGATAGCTTTCACCAGCATGGAGCCGATGCCCGGCCACTGAAACACCGTTTCGATATAGACCGCGCCGCCGATAACGAACCCTGCCTGAATGCCGATAACAGGCACGATGCTGACAAGGGCAGATTTGAAAGCGTGCTTGTAGATGACTTTGCGCTCAGATAACCCCTTTGCGCGGGCTGTGCGGATGTAATCCTGCCGCAAGACTTCAAGCATCGCTGTGCGGGTGAGGCGCGCAATGACGCCGGTTGCAACAACGGAAAGCGTGAATGCAGGCAAGGCGAGGTGTTGCAGAAGGTCTTTCAGGTCGCCGCCACCATAAATGGCATACATGCCGGAGGCGGGAAACAGGCGTAGATTGACTGCGAAGATCAGGATAAGAAGCAAACCCAGCCAGAAAGACGGCGTTGATATGCCGATGAGGACGAGTAGCGTGATGGCCTTGTCGGCAAGGCCGTATTGACGAACTGCCGATACAACACCGGCCAGAAGCCCGAGAATAGAGCAGAGGATGAGGGCTGTTCCAGCCAAAATCAGCGTAGCACTAAAGCGCTCAAGCACCTCATCCAGAACTGGCCGGTTCAAAGTATAGGATCGCCCCAGATCACCCTGAAACAGGTTGCCGATCCAGATGACGTATTGTTCAAACAATGTCTTGTCGAGGCCAAGGTCCTTGTTGAGCTTTGCCACGTTTTCCGGGGTGGCATAAGAACCCAAAATGGCAGTCGCCGGATCGCCGGGGATCAGGGCCATGATCAGGAATACAATGATGGTCAGTCCGAAGAGGACCGGGATCGCGGCAAGCAATCGCTTGGCTATGTAAGCCCCCACGCCATTTCTCCCTCAAACGACAAAAAGAAACCCTGGCGAAACGATAGCCCCGCCAGGGCATGGACCCAACTTGGATTATTGGGGCTTTTTCACATCCTGAAGCATCAGGAAGAAGGACGGTTGAAGCTTGAAATCTTCAACAGATGCCTTGGTGACTGCGTTCTGTTTCCAGTTCGCGACAAACACCCAGGGCGCATCTTCCTGAACGATCTCCTGCATTTCCTGATAGAGCTTTGCTCGCTCTACCTGATCTGTGACTTGGCGAGCCTTTTCAAGAAGTTCGTCGACCTTTGGATTTGAATAGTAGCCGGAGTTGAACCCGCCCTTGTCCGGGAAAGCGCCAGTGCGCAAGGCAAGGAATGGCAGCGTGTCCGGATCATTTGTCATCCATGCCATTTCAGCCATGGCCGCCTTGCCTTCCAGCCCCGGATTCACCTTGCCAAGGAAGGTGTTCCACTCATAGGTCTCGATCTTGACGTTCATGCCAACCGCCCGAAGGTCCGCCTGAATGGCTGTGCCCATGGCGATTGGGTCGAGCATCCCGGAACCGCCCTCGGTGACATAAAAAGTGAGTTCTTCGCCATTGTAGCCAGCTTCTTTCAACAGCTCCTTGGCTTTTTCCGGATCATACGGGTAGGGCTCAAGGCCTTCGTTGTATGCCCAGGCAAAGGCAGGCGGGGTGGGGCCCGCAGCGACATCAGCCGTGCCTTGCAGGATATTTTCAACCAGCGCGGTCTTGTTGATGGCGTAGTTGGCTGCCTGGCGGGCTGCTTTGTTGTTGAATGGTGCCTCCTTGGCGTTCAGGATCAGGAACCAGACGTGCGGGCCTGCTTGCTCGTGAACAGTGAAGGACGCATCGGACTTGAACTGCTGCAGACTGTCGGGTGGAACTTCAACCATGATGTCCAGACCGCCAGAGAACATTTCGGCAATCCGGGTGTTGGCATCAGTGATCGGACGGTAGATCACGGCTTCCAGGTCCGGCGCGCCATCCCAGTAAGCGTCGTTCTTGACGGCGACGACTTTGGCATTTGCTTCCCATTCGGCGAATTTGTATGCCCCGGTTCCAGACGGGTTCCGGCCAAAGTCCTTGCCGTGTTGCTTTACAGCTTCCGGCGAGACAATCAGGCCAGTCGGGTAAGCCAGATTGGACAGGAACGGCGCATATGGAGCATTCAACGTAAAGGTAACAGTATGTTCGTCGTCCGCTTTTACATCTGCAACAGATGAGAAGAAAAATGCGAGAGGAAACGGCCCCGTCTCGTGATAGGGGTGCTCTTCATCCAGCATGCGCTTGATATTGAAGACGACACTCTCGGCGTTGAATGGGGTCCCATCATGAAAGATAACCCCATCGCGCAGCTTGAACGTATAAGTCTTGCCGTCGTCCGAGATGGTCCAGCTTTCAGCTAGTGCCGGTTCCACTTCCAGAGTGCCGTCCTTGTAACGGACCAGTCCGTCATAGACATTCATGAGAATGCGGAAGTCGTTGACTGCTGTGACGGCATGCGGATCAAGTGACTTCGGCTCGGCGATCTGACCAATAATCAAGACATTTGGCGGCGTTTGTGCTTCGACCTCCAAAATGGGTGAGAAAGCGAGAAAGGCCGAGGCGAGCGCCGCAGCTAGATATCGTTTCATTGTGCGTTCCCCTGTTTTTTGATCTCTCTAATTAATCATGATTAATTGATATATCGCAATAATTATTTCATATTGATCGAGTCAAAGGTGCATGATGGCCGGTGACCGAAAAATAAGTAGTTGAAACATTGGAGGAAACGGCATGAAGCGGTCTGAGGTGAGAATTGATCTCGAACGTCTCAAGACATTGCTCGCCGGAGTGAATGCGTTTGGTTTCAACCTGGAAACGGGCGGATACAACCGCGTTGGGTTCTCCGATGCGCACATGGCCAGCATTGACTGGTTCGAAGCGCAAATGCGTCAGGATGGCCTCACCACAAGCCGGGACGGGGCTGCCAATCTCTTTGGCCGATATGGCGATGGCAACGGACCGTCGGTCATGATTGGCTCGCATCTTGATACGGTCATTGAAGGGGGAGCATTTGATGGCTCCCTTGGGGCCTGTGTCGCGCTGGAATGTGTTCGCACAATTAAGGATGCGGGTCTCTCACTCTCGTCACCGATCGAAGTTGTCGCAACCTCAGAAGAGGAAGGACGTTTTGGGGGGATGCTAGGTTCGCAGACCATTAGTGGGCAAGTGAGCGAAGAGTGGCTTGAGCAGGCCGCTGACGCCAATGGCATACGCTTGATCGACGCCATGAGCGCGCAGGGGCTGGATGCAGCAGAGATTATGTCGTCGTCACGTTCGCCAGAAAGCGTGAAAGCGTTTCTTGAGCTCCATATCGAGCAAGGGCCTTTGCTTGAAAAGGAACAACTTGATATAGGGGTCGCCGATAAAGTGTCCGGAATTTGCAATCTGGAATGCGTTTTGACGGGCGTTGCCAATCACTCTGGCACGACTCCCATGAATATGCGGGCAGATGCTTTTGCCGGACTTGCGGAAGTCGGTGTGTCTATCCCGCGACTGATTGCCCAATACGGGACAGAATTTAGTCGGATCACCATCGGCAAGGTGGAACTGACCCCAAACCACACACATACGGTTCCCGGACGCGCGGATTTCACTGTCATCCTGCGGGATGCAGATGAAAATGTGATGCGCCGATTGCGCAAAGAGCTGGAGACGATCATCACCGATGTCGCTGCAAAACATACTCTTGGTTTCAAGGTTCATGAGCGAAGCTGGTTGTCGCCCGTCAAATTGGACGAGACGCTGGCAGAACAGTCTCTCGCCAGCGCCAAAGCGCTTGGTTATTCGGTGAAGTGCATGTCATCAGGAGCTGGGCACGATGCCCAAACCATGCAGGCGTTGTGCCCGTCAACACTGGTGTTCATTCCGAGCAAGAACGGCATCAGTCATGCTCCGGAAGAGCACAGTGATTGGGCTGATATTGAGAAAGGTGCCAACGTCATGCTGCAGACTCTGATTGCGCTCGCTTCTTGACGATTACCTTGTTCAGAGCCTTTCGAGCTAGCGAGCGAGCCAGCCTCCGTCCACCGGCAGAACGGTTCCGTGAATGAAACTGGCCTGAGCGCTGGCCAAAAATGCGACGGGCCATGCGATCTCGCGAGGTTCACCCCAGCGGGCGACGGGAATGCGAGCCATCAAGCTGGCCGTTCTGTCAGCATCCCTTTGAAGGTCAGCGGTGTTGTCGGTGGCAATGTATCCCGGTGCTACCGCGTTCACATTGACGCCTTTGGAGGCCCATTCATTGGCAAGAGCTTTTGTCAGCTGGGCAATCGCTCCCTTGCTGGCCGCATAGCCCGGCACAAGAATACCGCCCTGAAACGACAAGACTGAAGCGATATTGATGATCTTGCCGTCACCACGCTCGATCATTTGTTTGCCAAAGGCCTGCGATAGCTGAAAAACAGCGTCCAGATTGATGGCGAGAACCCTGTCCCAGTCTTCAAGAGAGTGACTTTCTGCCGGGCTCCGCCTGATGATCCCGGCATTGTTGACCAGAATGTCCACTTCGACATGGTCACGCCGAACGCCCTCAAGAAGAGAGTTGATTTGTGCGCGGTCCGACAAATCAGCATCTATCGGGGTGAAAGCCGTGCCACACCTGACAGCATGATCTGTAAGGTCACCGTCTCGAGCCTTGATACTGGTGCCAATTCCCAGAACATCCGCCCCGCATTCCATCAGCACTTCACTAATGGCTCGGCCGATCCCCCGGCTGGCGCCGGTAACAAGGGCTGTCTTGCCGGTCAAATTGATGGTGTTTGATGTCATGGGGGCTCCGTGCTCAGACCAGCATGCGTCTTGGTTCCGATATGAGGCCAGCATAGTGGCTTAAAAAGCGCGCTGCGTCTGCGCCGTTGATGACACGGTGGTCATAGCTGAGATCCAGCGGAACCATCGGCACCGGTCGCCACTCATCGTTTTCCCACATCGGTATTGTTTCAGTGCGTGTAATGCCGAGAATGGCAAGCTCCGGCGGGTTTACAATCGGGGTAAAGGCTGACCCGCCGATTCCACCAAGATTGGATATCGACATGGAGGCTCCGCCCATTTCCTCCGGACGAATTTTGCGCGCCTGCGCCCGCCCTGCCAGATCGGAGATATCTGAAGCAATGTCCCAGAGGCCTTTTTTGTCTGCGTCCCGGATGACCGGAACCATCAATCCGGCCGGTGTATCCACTGCAATGCCAATATGAACGAACTGCTTCAGAAAGAGCCTTTGCCCATCCGCACTCAAGGACGCATTGAACCTTGGGAAGGTTTTCAGGGACAGGGCGAGCGCCTTGACGTGAAAGGCCAGTGCGGTCAGCTTGATGCCTCGTTGGACAGCCTCGTCCTTCAGGCCCTTTCTGAAGGCTTCAATGGCGTGAATATCTGCCCGATCATGGTGCGTTACCTGAGGAATTTGGGCATTGGCCGCCGACAGATTATCGGCTGCCACCTGCGCCAGCCGGCTCATCGGCTCTTCTGTCACCGGGCCGAAATCTGAATGGTTCACATCCCAGTAGCGGGAACTTCCAGCTTGTGCCTGTGCCGGGGAGCTTGCCCCGGCCAGATGACGGTCAATGTCTTCTTTGGCAAGCGTCCCGCGGCCCGATGCGCGTGCCACCTGATCAAGATCAACCCCTTTTTGACCGGCGTAGGAGCGTACAGAAGGAGAAGCGATGTAGTTCATGATCTCTCCTCCCTACCAGCTTGCCGAAATATACTGGGTCTCCATGAATTCCAGCATGCCTTCATGGCCGCCTTCGCGGCCAAGGCCCGATTGCTTGACGCCCCCAAAAGGTGCCGCCGGATCGGAGACCAGACCGCGGTTCAGACCAACCATGCCGTATTCCAGTCGCTCACAGACCTGAAGGCCGCGTTTCATGTCTTCGGTGAAGACATAGGCAACAAGACCGTATTCCGTGTCATTGGCTCGGCGGATAACCTCTTCGGTATCAGAAAAGGTTTGAAGCGCGGCTACGGGGCCAAAAATCTCGTCGCAGGTACAGTCTGCATTGTCTGGCACGTTGCGCATGACGGTCGGCGGATAATAAAAGCCCGGTCCGTCAGGAGCTTCGCCGCCCAGCAGAACCTCCGCGCCTTTTTCGACCGCATCACGAACAAAATGGGCAACTTTGTCGCGCGTTTCGGCATTGACCAGAGGGCCAACATCAACATCCGGATCCAGCCCGTTGCCAAGCTTCAGTTTGGCCATGGCTGCCGTGAATTTTTCGGCAAAGGCGTCAGCAACGCTTTCATGAATGTAGAACCGGTTCGCCGCCGTGCAGGCTTCGCCAAGGTTCCGCATCTTGGCGAGCATTGCCCCTTCAACAGCGACATCAAGGTCGGCATCCTCAAAGACAATCAACGGAGCATTGCCGCCAAGTTCCATGGCGGGTTTGAGAACCTGATCGGCTGCACCGTGCAACAACTTGCGGCCCACTTGCGTGGAGCCGGTGAAGGAGATGACGCGCACGCGCGGATCGTGAAGCAGATGGTCAACAATGGCGCCGCTCGATTTCGTCGGCAGAACATTGACCATGCCTTTTGGCACACCGGCTTCTTCCAACAGCGGCATCAAGGCCTGCATGGTCAGCGGCGTTTCTCTCGCAGGCTTGATGATGACAGGGCACCCTGCGGCAAGAGCGGGTGCTATCTTGCGCGTGCCCATGGCAGCCGGGTAGTTCCACGGCGTCACAAGAACAGCAATTCCTGCCGGTTTGTGCTGCACCATGATCCGCGCACCAGAGGCGGGCGCATGGGTCAAAAGGCCGTCAGTGCGGACCGCTTCTTCAGCAAACCAACGGAAGAACTCGGCGGCATAGGCCGCTTCGCCGCGTGCATCGTTGCCAGCCTTGCCGTTTTCCAGCGTAATCAACCGGGCAAAGTCTTCAAGCCGGGCAGACATCAGCTCCCAAGCCTTGCGCAGGATTTCCGAGCGCTCGCGTGGTTTCTTGGCATTCCAGGCCCCCATCGCGGCTTCGGCGGCATTCAGGGCGGCGTCTGCGTCCGCGATTTCAGCCGAGGCGACCGAGGCGATAACCTCTTCGGTTGCAGGGTTCAGAACATCAAACCGTTCACCGGAGGCCCCGTCTTTCCAGGCCCCGTCAATGTAGAGGTTCGTGTAAAACACGTCAGAATTCGACATGGTAAGAGCGTCCTTGAACTAGAGCAGGTGTCGGAGCGGATTTTGAACCCGCTCGGCGAACCCGGAAATAAGGGAAAGCGCTGCTTCGGCAGAAAGAGCGTCACCCGAGCTTTCAAGCGTGATTGTGATATGTGCGTCCTGACGAGCAATGGAGAGGACCGGCACGGTTTCCGCTCCCAATTGAACCTCTGTCACTGGACTCCTGGTGAGATCGCGGATCAAACAGGTGACATTTTCAATGTCCTCTCCAGGTGCAACGCCGGAAAGGCGGACAAGGTCCGGGTTTTGATAGTGCCGCCGGATGCCGAAGGCCTCGGTTGCAATGATCTGGTCACATTGTGGCATGTGCGGGCGCAGGCTGCCAGCAGCAAAAAGCGCGAAAACAGTCTCCGCTCGCACGGCTGCACCCGTTTCGGCCGCCAGCCACCCGAGAAAACCGTCGAAATTGTCTGCTGCCACCTTGGCTGTCACGCGGCGGCTTTGGGTCGTTGTCCCTTGCGCCGACGTCGGGCGCAAAGCCAGTTGTTTCAGGGTTTCCAGATCGCTGACATGGAAGGGTTGCGGCAGGCCCTCGCGGGTCAGTAGAGCAAGGTCCAGCCCCTGTTCCTGAGCCAAACGTTTCAGTTTGGGCGATGCAAGTATTTTTCCGCTTGATTGAACTGGTGTAGATGGTTTTGGGGGCGATGCCTTGCTGGTTGCCGATGAGGTCACCACAGGTTTCTCATGAGCAGCTTTTGTCGCCGACGTTTGTGACTTCGACGCCTTTGCAAGCGGTGACGACGGTTTTTCAGCGGTTATGAGTGCGATCATATCGCCGACCGGGACTTCCGTGCCAGCGTCTGCAAAGATGCCAGCCAAAAAGCCGGAAGCCCCAGCAGGCACTTCCATGGCGCTCTTGTCCGTTTCGACTTCCAAAAGAACGTCGTCTTCGCTGACTGCATCGCCCGGTTGCTTTGCCCAGGAGAT
Source organism: Roseibium sediminis (assembly GCF_008711325.1). Classification (GTDB taxonomy): domain Bacteria; phylum Pseudomonadota; class Alphaproteobacteria; order Rhizobiales; family Stappiaceae; genus Roseibium; species Roseibium sediminis. The sequence continues at coordinate 72,046 of NZ_VXDB01000003.1, read as the reverse complement.
GATAAGGCCGGTTTCCTGCGCCATACCAAGGGCGGGCATGATGACCTGATGACCGTCCAGCGGTTCTGCCGATGCCGGGTGAGTGCTTTCCTGTGGTGCTTGCGCGCTGTTTTCTGCGGTTTTGGAAATCCGCGCAATCAGTTCCCCCACGGGTACAGCTTCACCTGCAGCGGCCTGAACATCGACCAAGAACCCGTCAGCTTGCGCTTCCACTTCCATGGTCGCCTTGTCGGTTTCCACCTCGATCAGGGGGTCGCCGACCTTGACCGGATCGCCGACATTTTTCAGCCAGGAAACGATCAGGCCGGTCTCTTGCGCCATCCCCAATGCGGGCATGATGACATCATGCGGCATGAACCAGCTCCCCGCGGCAGATCTTGCGCGCGTTTTCAACGACCTTGGCTGCTGTTGGAACCGTCAGATCCTCAAGAGCCGGAGAAAACGGTACCGGAACATCCATCGCCCCCATGCGAATGACAGGAGCATCCAGATGGTAGAAGGCCTTCTCGCTGATGCGGGATGCGATCTCCGCCGTGACACCGTAGTTCTGGTGGCCTTCGTCAATAACGATGGCGCGGGAGGTCTTGCGGACAGAATTGAGGATCGTTTCCTCATCCAGCGGCACAATGGTGCGCGGGTCGATGACCTCTGCACTGATGCCATCAGCCTCGAGGATTTTCGCAGCCGCTTCAGCTACTTGAACCATGGAGGACGTGGCAACCAGCGTGATGTCCCGGCCTGCGCGCTTGATATTGGCCTTGCCGAAGGGGATCAGATATTCCTCCTCCGGGACCGGCGCCTTGTCGTTGTACATCAGCTTGTCTTCGAAGATGACGACCGGGTTGTCATCGCGAATGGCTGTCTTCAGGAGACCCTTGGCCTCATAGGCGGAAGACGGCATGGCCACCTTCAGGCCCGGAATATGAGCGACGATGGCCTGAAGGGATTGGCTGTGCTGCGCCGCGGAGCGCCGTGTTGCGCCCATATTGGTGCGCAAGACCAACGGTACCTTGAGTTTTCCGCCAGACATGTAGTGTGTCTTGGCGGCCTGATTGCACAGCTGGTCCATCACCAGATAGATGAAGTCGCCGAACATGAGGTCGACAATCGGGCGTGAACCTGTCATGGCCGCACCGACCGCCATGCCCATGAAGCCGGGTTCGGAAATCGGCGTGTCGATGACCCGGTCCGTGCCAAACTCTTCAACCAATCCGGACAACACCTTGAAGGGCGTTCCGGCTTCAGCCACATCCTCACCAATCAGGAAGATGGTCGGATCGCGCCGCATCTCTTCTGCAATGGCTTCGTTGACCGCCTTGGAAAGCGTAATTTCGCGGGTCATGCGCGTCCTCCTGCAAGATAGTCAAGGGCGTGCTCGACACCGGCAAAGACGTGCATGTCGACTTCTGCTGCGTTCGGGTAGGGGGCCTCCAGAGCATAATCGACGGCAGCCTTGGCTTCAGCCGCAACTTCAGAATCCACCGCACCAAGCTCTTCTTCTGTCAGGATTTTCTGCTCTGAGAGCCACTTGCCGAAGTTCTTGATCGGATCGCGGCTTTCCTTCCAGTCAGCCTCTTCGTCCTTGGAACGGTAATACTCGCGATTGATGTCACCAACATGGTGGCCGTGATAGCGGTAGGTCTGAAGCTCAAGAAAGAACGGGCCTTCGCCCTTGCGGCAGCGCTCCACCAGTTCTGTGGTGATCTTGTTGACGGCAAGAACGTCCTGACCATCCACCTTGAAGGCTTCGATGCCGAAAGATTCAGCGCGTGCAGTCAATGAACCCGCAGCAATCTCTGCGGTCTTGGTGTACTCGCTGTAACCGTTGTTTTCGCAAGCGTAGATGACCGGCAGCTTCCAGAGTGCCGCCATGTTCATCACTTCATACCAAAGGCCCTGCGCCGTTGCGCCATCGCCGAAAAAGCAAACCGTGACCTGACCATTGCCAAGGCGCTTGGCAGAAAGTGCCGAGCCGGTGGCAATGCCCATGGAACCGCCAACAATGGCGTTGGCACCCAAATTGCCGTTGCCTTGGTCGGCAATATGCATGGAGCCGCCCTTGCCGCGGCAATAGCCTTCTTCCTTGCCCAGAAGTTCGCAGAACATTTCCTTGAATTCGGCCCCCTTGGCGACACAGTGTCCGTGCCCCCGATGGGTGGATGTAATCTTGTCTTCGGCCGTTAAGGCCTCGCAGATTCCGACCGCGACTGCTTCCTGACCCGTATACATGTGGGTCAGACCGGGCATCTTGGCTGACAGGTAGAGCTGGTTTGCGTTGTCCTCAAAGGCGCGGATCCGCACCATTTGGCGGTACATGCGGATGTAGTCTTCCGCGTTGTGCTTTGGGTTGGCACTCATGGAAATTGTCCCTCGAAAAGGGCCCGGTCCCGTGAAAAGGGGCCGGGCAGTTGGGGAGGTATCAGTATCGGTTGGCGATCGGCAGTTCTTCAGCCGGGAAGAGGCTGATGACCTCGCAACCGGTGTCAGTCACGACCACTTCCTCTTCGATCCGGGCAGCGGAATACCCGTCTGCTGCAGGGCAGTAGGTCTCCAGCGCAAACACCATTCCGGTCTTGATCTCCATCGGATGGTCGAGAGAGATCGCGCGGCTGATGATCGGACGTTCATGGAGCGCAAGCCCCAGACCGTGTCCAAACTGAAGCCCGAAGGCGGCATCTTCGTTCGGGAAACCGAATTCCTCGGCCTTTGGCCAGACTTCAGCCACCTTGTCCGTGCTGACGCCGGGCTTGATCATGGAGATGGAGGCATCAATCCATTCGCGCGCCTTCACATAGGCATCGTTTTGCGCTGGTGTTGCCCGACCAATGTTGAAGGTTCGGTAGTAGCAGGTTCGATAGCCTTGATAAGACTGCAGGATATCGAAGAACGCCTGATCGCCCGGACGGAAGTATCGGTCCGTGAAATTGTGCGGATGCGGGTTGCAGCGTTCACCGGAAATGGCGTTGATCGCTTCCACGTCATCAGAGCCCATTTCGTAGAGCATCTTGTTGGACATTGCGACGATGTCGTTTTCCCGAATGCCCGGCTTCAGCTCCTCATAGATCATGTGATAGACGCCATCGACCATGGAGGCGGCTTGCGTGAGAAGCTGGATTTCATCCCAGTTCTTGATTTCGCGCGCGGCAAGCATGATCTGTTGGCCGTCAATGACATTCAGGCCTTCTTCCTTGAGCGCGTGGAACATGGCGGTTTCTGCATAGTCGAGGCCGACCGGCATGTCGGCCATGCCTGCGTCCTTGATCAGCCCGGCAATCTCGCGGGCATATTTGCGCATCAAGGCGAATTCCGGCGGAATGGTTCCGCGCATACCGACGACACCTGCACGGCAATGGTCCGGCTCCAGCCAATCCGAAAATTTCTTGTGGTGCATGGCTGCCGAACCGAAGTCCCAGACATACGGGGAATCGTCGCCGGTCAGCAGACAGAACCGGCACATCTTGTCGCGTTCCCACTCACCGATCTTGGTCGCGGACACGTAGCGGATGTTGTTGACGTCGAACAGCAGCAGCGTTCCCGCCGGTGAGGCCTTGAGCGCTTCACGTGTCCGTGCCAGCCGGTAGCGGCGAAGGCGGTCATGATCAATCCGTCGTTCGAAGTCGACGGACGTATGGCCCCAGGCCGGAATGCGGCCCTCCCATCTCCAGTTTGGTTCAAGGTCTTGTGGGGTCAGGATATTCGGGGTGAGAGCGCGGTTCATGGCAGGCTCCAGGGTGGCGCCGCGTCGGGCGCTTCGTTGTTTCGGGGAAACGGGGGGCGACCTGTCAGAGCAGGTCGCAGATTGCGGCCAGTCTTAGGGGGCGATCACTGCATGATCATTCCGCCGTCGATCATGATGAGCTGGCCGGTCATGTAATCGGACTCGTTCGAGCACAGGAATGCGGCTGTGCCCTTCACATCGTCCGGGGTGGACAGCTGCTTCATCAGGATCATGGTTTCGGCCAGATGGTCCATGGACTGGCCTTCCTTCTCGAACATGCCGATTTCAACGAGATCCTTGTCGAGCTGCTCCCAAAGCTCGGTTTTCACAACGCCAGGACCGTAACCGTTGACTGTGATCTTGTGCGGCCACAACGCCTTTGCACCACCAATGATCATGGCAAGGGCGCAGTATTTGGAGCAGCTATAGGGAACCACATCGAGAAAGGCGGTGCGGGAGACGATGCTTCCAACGTTGATGATCTTGTAAGGATGATCGTCCATGGGCCCCTGATCGATCATCTTCTTTGCAGCCTCTTGCATGCCGAACAGCATGCCCTTGGCATTGATGTTCATGATCATGTCCCAGTTGTCCTCATCGATATCGAGGAACATCTTCGGCTTGTTGATGCCGGCATTGTTGATCATGATGTTGATGGAGCCGAATTCCTCGGCGGTTGCGTTGACCGCAGCGGTGTGTTCAGCCCGCCTGGTGACATCCAGCTTCATGGCAATTGCCTTGCCATTGCCAGCGCCATTGATGCGTTTGGCAACGTCGTTGACCCCATCCGTGTTGATGTCACCCAATGCGACATTTGCGCCTTGCGCAGCAAAGTATTCCGCATTGGCCGCGCCCATGCCCTGGGCGGCGCCGGTGATCAGGATGTTCTTTCCCTTAAGACGATTGGGGTCCATTATTTCCTCCCATTAGAGCTTGCCGGCCTCCCTCAGGACCTGGTCGGCACGATTTTGCGCCGCTTGCAACGCGGCTTTCGGTGTTTGCACGCCACGCAACATGTCGTGGCATTCCTCGCCACAGATCTGGATGATCCGGCTGATTTCGGGGATTGGCGGTCGCGGCCAGAACTGCAGCTCGTCCCTCCAGGACATGCCGTCTACGGCCTCGAATATGGGCGACAGACGTCGGACTTCCGGATCGGCACCAACGGAATAGCGCGGGTTGGTGCGGCTGCCGTTTTCCACGTAGAGTTTTTGTGCTTCCGGCGAAGTGAAGGCGATCAACGCTTCAGCTGCTTCACGGCGGCGTTCCGGTGCAATATTCGCCGGAATGCCGAGAAGGTAGCCGCCGACGGGAGCAATCTGTGCTGCGCCGGGACCGGCAGGGTGGGGCAAGTAGCCGACCTTGCCATAGGCCGCACAGGCCGGGTTTTGCTCAAAATAGGGGGCGAGAAGCGTGTAGCCATAAGCCATTGCCACCTTGCCATTGGCGAAGGGGCGTACGCGCTCGTACCAGGACATGGAAAGAATGTCCGGCGGAGAATATTGCAGCAGCGCCATGAGGTATTCTGCAGCATCCAGACATTTCTCGTTGTCCAGTTGCAGGCGATAGGGTTCTGTCGCAAGCCTGCTTGCGTCGAACCCACCTGCCTGACGAGGCAAATCGAGGATCGGTTGTCCGAAGTCCGCGCAAGTCATGATGAACGTGTGGCCGAGTGCGGTTCCACGGGCTGCATTCCAGGCGATGCCATACTGGCCAAGTCCGGGTTTATGCAGGATCTTGGCCGCTTCAATCAGGGCGTCGGTCGTGTGCGGGGGCTCAAGACCGGCTTCTGCGAGCATATCCTTGCGGTAGAACAGAAGTTCGGGTGTGGTCTGTGAAGGAACGCCATAAGGACGTCCGCTCCAGTGTGCGGCCTGCCAACCGGCTGTGTGAAAGTCCGCCGGCGTCAACCTGTCGGTATCCAGTACCTCGTCCAGAGGCAGCAAGTAGCCGTTTTCGGCAAATTCGCCCAGCCACGGCAGGTCAAGTGCAATCAAGTCATAGCGGCTCGTCGCACGCTGCGCATTCTTGACCGCTTCCTCGTGTAGGCGATCGATCGAAAAGGCACGTTGGTGAATGGGGCAGCCGATAACTTGTTCGAACTGCCTTTTCAGGGCGTGCATCACCATGAAGGTGGGGTCGCCGTGGACAAGAACGCGTAAACCCCCGGTCAGTTTCAGCGGTTCCAGCAGAACTTTTGGCGGCTGGATCGTCTGGGCTGTGAGATAGGACCCGCCGAAGTAGTAATCCTGCGTTTCCGGACGCTGTTCGGCAGCACCAAAGCTTTGTGAAGCCAGACGCCGGACACGGCTGCTGAACTGCGTCCAGGATTCCAGAAGATTTGAACTGGGGTGCAATGAAAAGCTGCGACCTGTCGAGGTGCGCGGGCGTTGCTCAATCAACCCGACGTCCAGCATCTCCTTGATGCGCCGTGTTGCCGTGGCATAAGGGACTCCTGACGCGCCAATCAGCGACGTCGGGGTGACGGCTTTCGCTTCAAGATGTCTTTTGACGAGGTATGTCGACATTTTGAAGTATGGATTGGGTGCCGAGATTTCCAGCAGACCCTCAAGCTCATCTTCGAATTCTTCCAGAAACGAAAGGACCTGAAGAATTTCAGTCTTTGCTTGAGGTGTCAGGATTTCCGCGTCCCGCACCAGCTCTCCCTTGTGATGGTTCATCGCTTTGCCCCAGTCTGATGCAGCAGAGGAACCGCGCTTCGTTTTGTTCAAATTGGATCTTTTTTGGATCGCCATTGAATTCCTCCCGAAAATGAACGAGGTGACTTTTCTAAAAAATGCCTGAAAAATTCATTTTGAACATTAGGAAATTCAAAATGAATATTTTTGGGGGCGCGTTGTTACTTTTCGGAATGCAGGGTTTAGCAGCGTCAAACATGAGGGCGCCGCCGGAGGAGAGAGCCGGTGTTCGAGATTTTTGAGGCCGTTACGCGGTTTCCAAGGGAGGAAAGTTATGAAAACAAGCTTCAAGTCAGCTCTTGTCGCTACGACAGCTTTTGTCGGTTTGACCCTGAGCGGGGCAGCCATGGCTGAAACGATGAAGATCGGCATTACCCAGAACAATGTCGGCGTGGATAGCTACCAGACCACATATGAAAAGGCCTTTATCGCGGCGGCAGACGCCAACGACAAGGTTGAGACCGTTGTGCTCGATGCGGGTGGTGACGTCGCGCGCCAGATTGCTCAAATGGAAGATCTGATCCAACAGGAAGTCGACGCGATCATCATTTGGCCGACCAATGGTGAAGCGGTGATCCCGGCAGTTCGCAAGGCTCACAAGGCCGGCATACCGGTCATCGTGACCAACTCCAACATTGCCGAGCAGGGTTTTGAGTTCGTAAAGTCCTTCTCCGGTCCCGACAACATCACTCAGGGCAGGCGTTCCGCTGAAATCATGTGTGACAAGTTCAAGGCCATGGGCACAGAAAATGAAGCCAAGGTTGTGCACATCACCGGTCAGCCGGGCTACACAACGGCTATCGAACGCGCCAAGGGTTTCGATGACCGCCTTCCGGAAGTTTGCCCGAATGTGACCCAGATCGACAAGCAGCCGGGCGACTGGAACCGTGAGAAGTCCCAAAAGGTCATGGAAGCCTTCCTCGTCAAGTATGATGACATCGACGGTGTTTATTCCGGTGACGACAACATGGGCGTTGGGGCTCTGAACGCTGCAAAGGCAGCCGGGCGCGAGGGCATAATCTTCGTTGGCGCAACAAACTTTGCTGTTGGCTATGAGGCAATGGGCCGCGGCGAATACTGGGGGTCCATCTACCAGTCTCCAGTTGATGATGCGGAAGCTGCTCTGAAAACGGCAATTGATGTCCTCTCAGGAAAGGATATCCCGTTCCTGAACTACTTCGATACGCCGAAGATCACCCAAGACAACATGGCCGAGTTCGACAAGCCGGTCTTCTAAGCCTGAGACCGAACACCTGGAGACGCGGGCTTCCCTCGCGTCTCTCTTTTCGGGGCGGAGGAGAGAATGGGTCGTGTGTCCGGGCGGTCGTGTATTGTGACCGGAGCCGCGCGGGGAATAGGCCGCGCAATTGGCGAGGCGCTTTTGGATGAGGGGGCAGATGTTTGTTTTGCAGACATCAACGCCGATCAAGTCGAAGCCGTTGCCAAAGAAAATAAAAAGCGGGCCGCTGAGGCTGGCGGACGAGTTACCTTCACACAGGTTGATGTGACAGAGCGCGAGCAGGTTCGCGCGATGATCAGCAAAACGGTTTCCGTATTCGGCAAGCTGGACGTGAAGTTCAACAATGCCGGCGTCAACAAACCGATGAATTTCCTCGATGTGACCGAGGACAACTGGAACTTCATCATGAAGGTCAACGGACTTGGGTGTCTCATTGGCATGCAGGAAGCCGCGAACCAGATGATTTCCCAAGGGCATGGCGGAAAAATCATCAACACCGCCTCCATTGCAAGTCGTCAGGGCTTCGATAATGTAGCCTCCTACTGTGCATCCAAATGGGCGGTCGTGTCATTGACACAGTCAGGGGCACGCGATTTGGCCAAGCACAACATTACGGTGACGGGGTTTGCGCCTGGCGTTGTAGCGACCGAAATGTGGGAGCAGGTCGATCAGGATCTTCTCGAGATTGGCGCATCGAAGCGGCCCGGACAGGCCATGGAAGAGTTTTCCTCTGAAATCCTGAGAGGACGTGCCGCAAAACCGGATGATATCACGGGCACGACGACGTTTCTGGCTGCGCGCGACAGCGACTACATGACCGGTCAGATCGTCATGATCGATGGGGGCATGACCCTCGTTTAAACGAGAGAAATTCACCGTGCGCCCGATTTCGGAGGATTGGATGCACGAGCAGTAAGAACACGCCATCAATTGGCGTCAGGGAGGAGCTGTTGGACCGCTTCAGCAAGTTTGATTTGGGCGGATTTCTCGCACGTCAGGGTATACTGGTTGCATTCGCATTGTTTCTGGTGGGCTTCACCATTGCAAATGAGCGTTTTCTGGCACCAGACAATGTTATGGGAGTCATCCGCTCGTCCGCCATTCTGGGCGTTATGGCGCTTGGTGTCACCTTTGTGGTGATCAGTGGCAACCTTGATCTGTCCGTTGGATCCATGATGTCCTTCTCGACCATTGTCGTTTTGGACCTGCATGACAAGATCGGGCCAACGCTCGCCATCCCGTCCATGTATGCCATGGTTCTTTGCCTTGGGGCATTCATCGGATTTTTGGTCGGTTACCTGAAGCTCAACTCCCTGATTGTCACACTCGGCATGTTGTCGGCCATTCATGGGCTGACCCTGACGTATTCCGGCGGCAAGAACATGGACATTGCCGACAAGGAAGGCACCTGGTTCAGCTTTTTCGGCCAGTCGGATGTATTGGGCATCCCGGTCCCGATACTCATGTTTGCGCTGTTGGCGTCCCTTCTCGGGATCATTCTGGCGAAAACCCCGTTTGGCCGGAAGGTCTATGCCGTTGGCGGCAACGGTACGGCGGCAACGTTTTCCGGCATTCGCCGCGCCCGCGTCGTCTTCACCTGTTACATCCTGTCCGCTCTTTGTGTGGCAACGGCAGGATTGCTTCAGGCCAGCCGCTCACTTGGCAGTCAAAATACGGTCGGACAGGGGCTGGAACTCGAAGTTCTGGCTGCCGTCATCCTTGGAGGCGCCTCGCTTCTCGGTGGCTCGGGAACCATCTTCAAGACCGTGATCGGTGTTCTAATTCTCGGCTTCATCCAGAACGGCCTGTTGCTCGTCGGCCTGCAATTCTACGTCCAATACGTTGTCACCTGGATCATCATCATTCTTGCTGTGTGGCTGGATATTGCGGCCAAGCGCGGCAAGCTCTGGTCACCCATCGCGTAAGGGAGGGAGCTATGGCACCTGGAACACTCAGCACTTTCCTGAAACGCGGGGCCATTTGGGGGTTCATCGTTCTGGAACTGGTCTTCTTTTCCGTTGCGGGTGAATTCCTGTCCCTGAGCGACAAGGCGTTTATGGACCTCGACAACATGCTCTTGCTGTTCAAGCAATCGGCCCCAATCGGGATCATTGCGATCGGCATGACGATCATCATGATCAATGGCAACATTGATCTGAGCGTCGGGGCGACCTTTGCGCTGAGCGCCATTGTTCTTCTGGACAGCATGACGTGGCCAATGTTTGGCGGTCTCGGAGACGGGGTCATTCCGTTGGCGTGGGGACTGGCGTTGATGACCGGCGTGGTGCTCGGCGCGCTCAACGGTCTGATCGTCTGGAAGACGGGCGTGGACGCCTTCATCGTAACGCTTGGATCAATGCTCGGATATCGCGGTCTGGTGTTCATGTATAACGGCGAGCAGCCGACATCGCACCTGAACTGGACACTGGTCGACTTGGCCGAAAGCCAGTTCATGGGACTGCACACACCGACATGGTTTTTAATCGCCGTGACCGCCGTGATCTGGTTTGTCATGAACAAGACGGTTCATGGGCGAAATGCCTATGCTATCGGGGATAATCGCACTGCTGCAATCAACGCCGGAATTCGTGTTGGACCACACTTCGTGATCAATTTCATGATCATTGGCTTCCTCGCGTCTTTGTCCGCCGTCGTGTTTTACTCCGAGTCAGGATCAGTGAACCCGAATGACGGCGAGCTTTACGAGCTTTGGGTCATCACTGCGGTGGTTCTCGGCGGTACAAAGCTGACCGGCGGGGCGGGGTCTGTCCTGTCCACGCTTGGCGGTGTTCTGGCTATCCAGCTGCTTCGCAAAGGCCTCGGACACATTGGAGCGGACACGGAGACCGTTAATCTCGTGATTGGCCTGATCCTGATTGCCGTTCTGTTTCTCGATCGACAGCTCAACCTCAAGGGACGGGAGGCATTGAAGACATGACCGATCAAACACCGGCCCTGCGGCTTGAGGGCATCGTCAAGACTTTTCCCGGCGTTCGTGCCCTCGACAACGTGTCGTTCTCGGTGCTGCCGGGTGAGGTTCACGCACTCATGGGAGAAAATGGCGCCGGAAAGTCCACCTTGATGAAGGTTCTGGGTGGAATTTATCAGCCCGACGAGGGGCAGATCGTTGTCAGTGAACAGCCGACGGTGATGACCTCACCACTACAGGCCAAGTCAAAAGGCATTGTCTTCATCCATCAGGAACTCAGTCTTGCTGAAGAGCTGACAGTGGCGGAAAACATATACCTTGGCGAATTGCCGAAAAAGGCATTCGGTCTGGTGGATTGGCAAAAGCTCTATGCCCAGACCAATGTCATTTTGGAAAAGCTGAAGGTCGGGTTTGATGCCAAGACCCGTGTCGGAGATCTGTCCATAGCCAACCAGCAGATGGTTGAAATCGCTCGCGCACTGACTGTCGAGGCCAAGGCTGTGATCTTTGACGAGCCGACGGCCTCCCTGACAGATGCGGAAAAGGTTGTGCTGTTTGATGTGATCAGTGACCTTCAGGCCCATGGAGTGGGGATCATCTATATCTCCCACCGTATGGAAGAGATCTTCAAGATCACGGATCGGATAAGTGTGCTGCGGGATGGTCAGTATCGCGGCACCTTGAAAACCGCTGAAACGAACGAAGACGAAGTCACCCAACTGATGATCGGGCGCAAGCTCGACCTTTCGCGAAATGAAACACATCACGACTTGGGGGCTGTGGCATTGGAAGTGCGCGATCTGTCCTGCGGCAAGTTGTTTCGAAACATCAGCTTTGAAGTCCGCAAGGGCGAGGTGGTCGGCTTTTATGGTCTGGTCGGCGCAGGGCGCACCGAGATCGCAGAGACGCTGTTTGGCTTGAGAGAGCCAACCGGCGGTGACATTCTTTTGAATGGCGAGAAGGTTCATGTCAGTTCGCCTGCTGATGCTATTGAGAAGGGCATTTCCCTTGTGCCGGAAGACCGCAAGGGGCAGGGACTTGTGCTTGGCATGAACTGCCGGGACAACATGACCCTCCCGCAGGTCAGCGATTTGAAAGCAGGCCCCTTTGTTGCCGAAGGCGCGGAAATTGCGATCTTCGATCAGTATCGGGACCGTCTTGATATCCGGACGCCGGGCTGGAAACAGCTGGTTGGTAACCTGTCTGGCGGAAATCAGCAGAAAATTGTTATCGGCAAGTGGCTTTCCATGCACCCGGATGTGCTGATCGTTGATGAACCGACGCGCGGTATCGACGTTGGCAGCAAGTCGGAAATCCACAACCTGATCCGGGAACTCGCAAGCCAGGGATATGCAGTGATTGTGATCAGTTCGGAAATGCCGGAAGTGCTGCGCGTCAGCGACCGTATTGTTGCCATGTATAGCGGCGAGATCATTCGGACGTTCACTTCGCAAGAGGTGACGGAAGACAATCTCATTCAGGCCATTTCCGGGATCAATCCTGAAAAGGCGGCTTAGATGGCTGAAAAACCACGGATTGGTTTTGCCGGTCTCGGCCGGATGGGTGAGCGCATGGCCGCCAATCTGGTGAGGGCCAAATTTGATGTATGCGTCTGGAACCGGACGGTATCCAAGGCAAACGCTTTTGCCGAAGCTTACGGATGTCGATCTGCTGCAAACCCTGCGCAACTGGCCGAACAGTCTGACATCGTCCTTTCCATGCTGGCAGATGATGCGGCGGCGGAGGACGTATATTTTGGCTCGACCGGATTTCTCGCGGCCACGCACGGCGCAAAGGTCTTTGCCGAAATGGGAACGATCTCCGTTTCCAAGGTAAAGGCGATGGCGCATGCCATGGAAGAGGTCAGTCGCAGCTTTGTCGATGCCCCGGTTTCTGGTGCCACAAAGGCTGCAGAAGAGGCGCAGCTCCTGATCATGGCGGGTGAGGACGCAAGAACGCCGGCCGCCGCACAGCTGGAACCGGTTTTTGCCAGTCTTGGCAAACGGACCATCTGGCTGGGGACTGTTGGTGCAGGGGCAACGATGAAGCTCAGCGTTAACCTGTTGATTCACGGCATGAACCAGACCTTGTCTGAAGCTCTCGCCCTTACGGATGGTGCAGGCATTTCGACCGAACTGGCCTATGAGGTTATTGAAAACTCTGCCGTCGCAGCGCCGGTCTTTTCCTACCGCAAGGGGCTTTATCTGGATGAGGCTGCGCATGACGTCAGCTTCACCGTGGCTCTGGCGCGCAAGGATATTGGTTTGGCCCTTGATCTGGCGGATGACCTCGCCGTGAGGATGCCGCAGGCGGCCCTGAACTGGGATCTCCTGAAAGCTGCTGGAGACAGCGGATATGACGCACGGGACATGGCGTCACTCTATGACTTTGTCAAAAAGGGATTGGCATGAAAGCAGCACTTTTTGTCGGCGGATGGGAAGGACATACCCCGACCGCGTTCAGCGATTGGTATGAGGCCCTTCTCAAGGACAACGGCTTTGAGGTGGATGTCTATGATACGCTTCAACCGCTGGAGCGCCCGGAAGACCTGGCAGATCTTGATCTGATTACACCGATCTGGTCGTCCGCACGGTCCGGTCACAAGGAAGAATTCGGAAACATGACCAAACCGCAGGAGGATGGTCTTCTGCAGCTGATCGGCAATGGCTGCGGTCTTGCCGGGTGGCATGGGCATATGGGCGATGCCTTCCGCGATCGCCCCACCTACCACTTTCTGATTGGTGGCCAGTTTGTTGCCCATCCTCCAGGCTGGCCGGACAACTTGCAACCGGCAGAAGACTATATCAATTACGATGTCACGATTTGCCGACCGTCAGACCCGATTGTGGAAGGCATCAAAAGCTTTCGCCTGACGTCAGAGCAATATTACATGCTGGTCGACCCCTCAAACGAAGTGCTCGCCACCACCACCTTCTCCGGAGACCATCTGTGGTGGATTGAAGGAACCGTGATCCCGGTTGTCTGGAAACGCCGCTGGGACAAGGGACGGGTTTTCTATTGCTCCATCGGTCACGAACTCAACGACCTCAAAGTGCCGCAGGTTACCGAAATCATCCGCCGTGGCGCAATTTGGGCAGCTGAGGGAAGACAGCAGGTTTAATGGAACAAGCCCTTGCGTAAGTAAATATGCACAGTCTTACTCAAGGCTAAATCGTTGATATTGTGAGGACGCATAAGTCTGACCCAGACAAAGAAAACGGTATCAATTTGACTGCCGTATGTCTTTGCGTCTAGGGACGCAAAGACCCCTGTGAGGCAAATCGATCTCTCGAAAAGGACCCGCTCGCACTCTGTTGCTAACGGCTCAGAAACCTTGCGTAGTGAATTTGAGTTGTTTAGTGATCTTGGCGGGTTGGAACATAAACAAGAACATAAACATAACTGTTTGGACAACTCTGCGTAAGCGCACGCCCCGTCGCCGGGAACAATCCCGTAGAACACAGAATGCTCTGAAAGGACCCGTGATCGTCCGGGGCACAGCACTCAACCTGACAAGCTGCGCTTAAACATGACCCTGACAAAGAACCTGGCATCTACATGACCGCAGTGCGTCTTGATGATTTGGGGTCGCGAAAGTTCCCCTAGGCGGTTCTTTTTCTCACAAGGACCCATCACGAGGCATTGGCTACCGTGAGGCGCATTTCCTTGAGAATAAAATCCAACCCTCCGCCTTGTCTGGACAGCTCTGCTTCGGTCGCCTGATCCATTCTTTCGAGTGTCAGCCAAGCAATGATTGCTTCAGTCTGAACGTGTCGCCGACGCATAAGGTCGCCTTCCCATCGCTGTTGCGCTTTGGCTCTTGCGACTTCGGATCGTGATGGTGTCTTCGCATGTTGTGGTGAATGAAAGAAAGACACCTGTTCTTTCCGACCCTTTCCCTTCAATGACCAATCGGTCTTAATCGACTTGTTCGGTAAATTGTCAATTTGTGCCCTTGATGCCACGCTGTTCCTTTCGATGGGTTTATTCGAAGGGTTCTTTCTACGGGTTTGGGTCTCATTTTTGAGACCGGAATGGTCGCAGCTTTGAGACGTTGATGGTTTCAATTCTGAGACCTTTGGGAGGCCTTCTGATGGCCTATCGCCGGACTTCATTCCGTGGTCCCAATCTTCAACAACCGCGCGAAACATTTGCCAGTTTGGCAAATATGCTGTGCGATGAGACTTCCCGCCATGGCTTTGCTTCTGGATCAGGCCGAGCTCGTCGAGTTCCTTTGTTGCTCTGAGAACCGCAGCGCGACTGATACGAAGGAGTTTTGTCAATCTTCCGACGCTTGGATCACATTGCCCGGTCTTCTTATTGAAGTGATCGATGATGGCACCTGCTACCCTCCGCGATGCAGCGGATAGGTCGGGCATAATCGCCAATGCTTTGTAGGCGAAAAGCGCATCATTCTGCTGCAGGAGGGGCATTTACACCTCCTGGAAAGTCAGGATTGATTGGTTTGCAAACGCACTGCTAACGTATTGATATCGTTTGATCGCAAACGAGCCCGTTTTGCAAAAATATCCAGCTAGATCAATAAACTGGGCCCGCTTCCTAATCTGAGGGTCACGCGTTCGAATCGCGTCGGGGTCACCATATATTTCAATAACTTATAGCACATTCGAAGACCGGACACACCCCAAAATTCGTTCGGGTAAGCACCGGGTAAGCAGATTTCAGCCATTCAAAAACGCTGGTTCCAGATGTGACCCAAATCTTCTTCCTTCGATTCTTGAAATGAAAGTGGGTCGTCAAAGCCGTCACAGGTCGTTTTCGGTCAGGCAATCCAACGGCGATTTTAGGTGCCTTTGGCCGTCAGCAATTGTCTCGGTCCGTCAGTCAGTCGCGAAAGTGGCCCAACGAACATCATCCTAAACATCAAGATAAAGCGTTTCCCGAAACTATCGCGTGTTTTGGAAGCCAGCGGTCGGGAATGGTCCCGTAGAACAAAGAATGCTCTGAAAGGACCCGTGATCGTCCGGGTCTCAGCACTCAACCTGACAAGCCACACTTAAACATGACCCTGACAAAGAACCGGACACCTTGTCAGGTTTCGCGCGTCTTGATGACTTGGGGTCGCGAATGTCCTCGTAGGATGATGAAGTCAGCTGATAGGATCCGTTCGTGAATGGCTTAACAAAGGACAGGTCTAAAAATAGCTTCAGGTTTAATAAGGCTTGCTGCACGAATGCCCTTGTCGGGATTAGACATTCGGAGCCGGTACCCCTTTTCCAGCCACGGAAGAATATCGGCGGGGTCATTAATACGGATGTAATCTTCCTCAAACCGCGTCATCGACACTACATACGTGCCGTCATCATGTAAATGCGGGTACAGCAACTCGCCTAAATGCGCGCCTCTAGAAACGAATGCATGAAGCTTAACAGTCAATCAATTGGTTCCCGGTCAGTTATAAGCACCTATGCCACATCGTAGCTTTTTTCAAACAGTGGCTTTGCTTTTTCCAATGAGGCTGCGTCTGTAACAATAACTTCAAGATCACCAGTGCCGAAATGTCCAATGCTGCGTACATCACGGGTGAAATTCGCCTCTAAATCTACCGTGTCCGGATTAACCTTCAGATAAACCTTAAGATGCCGAATTTGCGGTTTGACTTCCACGCAAGCAAAATTCTTCAATCGACGGAACGCGATATAGTTATCCAACGTCTTGGTTTGGACATCATCGCCTAATGCAAGAAGAAAGGCTTTGGTGGCTTCATAAAGGTCCAACAAATCCTGATCGGCATCTGCCAGATATTGCGTGACGGTTTTTTGACGGGACCGAGCGCGACCTGCACCAGCGACATCCGATATGGGAACGGAAACTGATTTCTCGGAATTGGTGCGTTCGGACGTGGATGTAAGCAATTCGAAGAGAAGCAGCTCATCGCCGAACCGGCGGTAGCGCATAAGTTCAATATTGCGATTCATCTGATTAACTGCGTGAGCGTCGTATTTTGTGAAATCCCCAGCAATACAAATGAGCCGAGGCGATCCCCAGTCTACGGCCTTAGCCTGCTCCGCACCGAACCGTTCCAGCACAAGCCATTCAAAATCGCGCCGATGATCCATAAGCCAATCAAGATAAAACAAGCCCTGATTGATTACGTTTTCATTGCTGGCGCGTTTGTATTCGATGATGACTGGAGACCCATTTTCGTCAATGCCAAGCGAATCCATGCGTCCACCGTTGGTGGTGGCAAACTCTGAAGCGAGGAAGCGGACGCCCAGAAACGCTTCCATGTTTTTCTCGATCAAAGTTTGGAGGGACTTCTCCAAGGCCATTGCTGTTCCTTGAAGTTCCGCCACACTGTTTTCTCCAGTGTGAAAAAGCTTGATATCAGTCATGCGCCAAAGCCTTTGGGGTCCTTGTCTTCGCGAACCCTGCGAAAGATTTCGCGGGCAAGGTGATCATGTGCTGCTGATCGGAAATCCTTGTCGGTCATCACACGAGAAAAGATCTCGTCGTTGCCTTCCATTCTCGCAATGAACAACTCGTCTAACATCCGGTCCAGATAAGATGAGAAATTATCAAGGTTGTTGGCGCGGGCGGCTTCAACGATTTTTTCATCTGCTTCGGCGCTGGCTCGGATTTGGTCAAAGAAAAGCTGATCGGCTTCAGTGAAATCCGTTCCAAAGCGTTCGTTCAGTTTGTGGACGAGTGACGAGAGGGTGACGCCGTCTTCCGAAAAGCCGCCGGTTCCTACATCAGTTGGGCCTTTCAGCGGGTCAGCGTCGCCATAGGCAAGATCAATCGAGCCATCACTCATCTGTTGAAGCCGGAAGAATTGTAGCGCCACTTCATCATCAAGAACAAAAGCTGTTCCGTCGTTTGGCGGAGGCAGTTTTTGAATGAGGTTTCGAACGAACGAATAGAGTTTTTCCAGTTCGCTATCCTGATAGGGGATGATCTGGGACAAAAAGGCATAGAGGCTGCGATAGGCCGTCAACTGTCCTCTGAATTCTGCTTGCTCTTCCTCGCTGCGCTGTGAAAATCGCTCCACAACAACATCGAGAACAGCATTCATCTCCCGGTGCTCAGAGGCGGAATGATCACGCTTGCATCGATACCAGATGTTGGCAAAGGCGCTGACGTCCAGAGGCGTGAAGATAGCCCATTCCAACAACTTGTGTTGCAGCTCAGAAAGCCGGTGCGGGTCAGCGTTTTCACCGAGCGGTGTCGCTTCGTAATAGGGTTTGAACGCCTTGTAGATGTCCTCTTCTTCATTCACAAAGTCCAGAACAAAGGTTCGTGTCTTGCCGGGGGCCATGCGGTTCAGACGGGACAGGGTCTGTACGGCCTGAACACCTGCAAGCCGTTTCACCACATACATTGTCTGCAACAGAGGTTGATCGAAACCTGTCTGGTACTTGTCCGCGACCAGAAGAACCCGATAATCATCGCCTTCGAAGGTTTCGGGCAGTTCGCTTTCCGGCAAACCATCGTTCATGGCAACTTCCGTGTAGGCGGAACCCGGATCATCCGGGTCTTCCACGGTGCCGGAAAAGGCAACGAGCGATTTGATGCCTTGATAGCCGTTGTCGCGAATATAGGCATCGAACGCGAGCTTGTATTTGACAGCCGATAACCGCGAGCCTGTTACAACCATGGCCTTGGCCCGCCCGCCAAGTTCGTGCATCACGTATTTTCGGAAATGGTCAACGATAACGCTAACCACTTGGTCGATGTTGTAAGGGTGGAGTTCGACAAACCGGGCGAGCGCCTTCGCTGCCTTTTTTTGAGGAACTTCCGGATCATCCTCAACCTGTTTGATCAGGCCGTAGAAGCGTTTGTATGTGGTGTAGGTCTTGAGCACATCCATGATGAAGCCTTCTTCGATGGCTTGCCGCATGGTGTATTCATGAAAGGGCGATGTGCCGGAAGGCCCCGGCTCATCAAAAAGGGTCTTAGTTTTGAACTTTGGCGTTGCCGTGAAGGCAAAGAAGCTGAGATTTGGCTGACGCGCGCGCTTCAATGAATTTCTGAGGATGGCAGCCTTGGCCTCTTCGGACAGGTCATCATCTTCTTCATCTGATATCTGTGCAGCGATGGCAGCTTCAATGCCGTCCTTGTTCAAAAGGCCTTTCAGTTCGGTTGCCGTTTCGCCGCTTTGGGAGGAATGGGCCTCGTCGACAATCACGGCAAAACGCTTGTTGGCCGTGTCGATCTTTACACCGTCCCCTTTCTTTTCCAGTGTTGCCAAGGCTTGGGAAATGAAGGGAAACTTCTGAATGGTGGTGATGATGATCGGCGTCCCCTGAGACAGGGCACGGGCAAGTTGCTGGGTGTTTTCATCGATTTTTTCGACAACACCTGTCTTGTGTTCAAACTGATAGATGGTGTTCTGCAATTGTTGATCCAGAACCCGGCGATCAGTCACCACGACGACCGAATGAAACACCTTTTCATCAGCGGCATCATGCAGGGTGGATAGCCGGTGCGCGAGCCAGGCTATCGAATTGGACTTTCCGGAGCCTGCCGAGTGCTGAACCAGATAATTTCGGCCCGATCCGTGATCACGGGCATGGCCGACAAGTTTGCGCACGGCGTCCAGCTGATGATATCTCGGAAAGATCATCGTTTCTTTCCGGATGGTGCGAACGCCCTTGTCGGTCTTGACCTGCTTTTCCTTGATTTCCAGGTGCATGAAGCGTTGCAGGATGTCGAGAAGACTATCAGCCTTCAGCACCTCATCCCAAAGGTAATGGGTTTTCCAGTTGCCTTCGATGGGCGGGTTGCCTGCTCCGAAATTGTGCCCCTTGTTGAAGGGCAGGAAAAAGGTCTCTTTTCCCTTCAGCTTCGTGGTCATCCAGGCTTCGTCTGGATCAACGGCGAAATGAACAAGGGCACGTTTTTTGAACGCGAAAAGCAGATCGCGCCCGTCACGGTCATTTTCATATTGTTTGATGGCATCAGCAGCACGTTGGCCGGTCAGCGGGTTTTTCAGCTCCACTGTTACCACCGGCAAGCCGTTGACGCTCAGAACAACATCAATGATGCAGCGGCGTTGGCCCCCTCCGGGTTTTTTCAATACGGATGTAAAGGCAACCTGACGGGTCACCGTCAGGCGGTTCTTTGAATAGAGCGCAGCAGCATCCGGGTTCATTCCCGAGTTTGGCTGGAAATAGGCCAGCCTAAAACTCTTGCCATAGCTCTTGAACCCATGGCGCAGCACATGCAGAGACCCCTTGAGGTTCAATTCCTTGACGAGATCGGCAAGAACGGTTGCCTCCGTTCGAGGGCCCAGAAGGCTTTCCAGTGACGCCCATTTTGCTGACTGGCTGTCTTTCAGAAAGGCGAAGATTTCGCTTGGAAAAAGCGCGGTTTCCTCATCAAAAAGATCTGGCTGACCTTTTGTGTATCCGCCGGATTTGACCAGTCCGGCTTCAATTGCTTTTTCAAAATGGGTTTCTGTATGGCCGGGCATGAGGTGTCCAGTTTTCAGGTATACTCAGGTGAAAATCGTCTTCGGGTTAAAAATACCGATATATGCTAGCTGAACATGTTCGGCTGTGACCACCGGTTTCTTGGCTGATGAAAACGTGTCGCGGCTAAACCTCCACCACCGAAGAATTTTGGAGACTGGCCAAGGGTTGGCCGTTCACTTCGTCAAAATGATAGTAGCGAACGGAGGGATCAGCATTGAGTTGCCGGTTGGCATCAAGATAGGCGTTAGGGTTTTCGTTTTCGCCAAACACAAATTTACGCAATTTGAAACGGCGCTTATCGCCGGTGTAATGCTCAATGGTGCGCTTTAGCGTCCCGACCCAGCAGGCCCCGGCCTTCAACTGCGGAACAATTTTATCAGCGTTCAGGCTTTTGGATTTGAACTCGATGCAATCGGCGTGAAAGGCCCGACCATTTACATAAAACACCACAAAGTCACAGCGCTTGGACCAGGGTTTCGCGTTGTCATCGAGAAAATGAAAGAGCGCCGGTTTTAGTTTCCGGTTGGAAGTTTCGAATTCATCGTGGTCCAGCTTGAAGGCCATGCCGGAACCCGGAAGAAGAAGTTCGATTTTTCTCGTCTGCGGTTTGGTGTCTTCCGGTCTGAAATATTTCTCGGAGAGGATAACCTTATTGTCTGACCCGTCATGCATAACGTAGTCGCTGTTAACATAGGCCTTCAGGTGCTCGAAATAGGTCGCAGCCGTAAGCGTCATTGCAGACCTTCGATTTGCCCAGTCACAGCGGCAGTGATGAGGGCTGAACGGTATTCTTCAAGAAATCTTGCGGATTTACTGATTTTATTTTCGATAATATGATATTTATCAAGTTCACGATCTAAAAAAATGGATATTTTTTCTTGTTCAGAAATATTAGGCCATACGGTTTTCATTGGGTGTACGCGATTTCTGTTTACTGTAGGATTTGCAGACCCCGAATCGAAGCTCTCTAAGTCGAGAGTGTGTAATAAATACCAAACAAAACGTGGTTGGTTACCTCGAAATTCCTTTACGTATAACGTAGTGTCATGTGGCCAATAGTTAGTTTCTGTATAGTGCAGCTTGCCCGCTGAGCCCTTTCTACCCACAAGCACCCCCGGTCCAGTGCAGAGAGCAGTTTCGTTATAATAATCAATACCGCCGGAAGAAATTACCGGATACGGTCCATTTACTCGATCATTCTTTGTAATATCGACTCCTCTTTGCAGTTTAATTTGTTGCCCTAAGCTGCATAGCGTCCAATGCGCCGGGATGTCGCCGAGCCAGTCGATGCCGGAGGGTTTCATGGGGGCGTCGGGGTTGAGGCCTTTGGTGACAGCACGAGTGATGAGGGCCTGACGCTTTTCAGCCAACCGTTCCAACAACGCACGCTTCTTCTCAATCAACCCGTCAATCTTCGCCGTTTTCTCATCCAGAAACCGTGCGATTTTTTGTTGGGTTTCGAGCGGGGGAAATTCCACCCACACGGCAGCAAGTTCATCACGCGAAAGCTCGACAAAAGTTGTGCCATTGGCCATCGCGTTGAGTTCTGGAGCGCGAGACTTGAGCAAATAGTAGAGGAATGGGCCATGGGCACGACTTCCGGGAATGATCCCCCTGCAACCTTGATTGAAGGCCATTGGTTCCTCGGTAATCGCCATATGACCAATGGGCGCTCTTGTCGAAATAAGCACTGAGCCAACAGGAAGAACCGACAGGTTGTTTTCTTCAACAGCCTTCTCGGTGACCATTCTCTTTGTCGTGGAAATTCTGTCCGAGTTAAGTTTGCCCAGGTCCTCAGGGGTCGCCCATTTAACGTTGCCACCCCAATATTCAGCTTCGCCACTCGCGGGTGTGCTTCCGTTTCTTATGCGCCCGAAATAGCGCAGTGCGCCAGTGTAGGCGTTCATGCCACCAGCCCCTTTAGCAACTCGGCAATCTCACCTTCCAGCGCAGTGATGTCCTGTTCAATCTCATCCAGCGGACGGGGCGGCTTGTAGACATAAAAATGCCGGTTGATCGGGATTTCGTAACCCACCTTGGTCTTGAAATAATCCACCCAGGCATCGGAAACATGGGGCAGAACCTCGGTTGCCATGTAGGCATCAATCGTGCCGCGAAACTGTTCCACAAGGTCGGTGTTCGGCTTGTCGGGGCCAAACTTCATCGGCAATGGCAACTTCGTTCCCGGAGGCAATGGGATGTTTTCCGAGTCGCGCAATTCCTTGTCGGGCTCCGGGTTGCCTTTGGTGTCTCGGCAAATTTCGGCCTCCGGATCCCGTTCGCCCAATGCCGAAAGGATTGCTTTTCTGACCTTTGCGTCCAGCTTCAGTCCGGCCTTTTTGGTTGCTGCAGTCAGGTCCTTTGCGAAGACGACCCGGTCCATATAAAGACCCTTGTCTGCCAACGTGGCGAGCATGGCCTTGATTGCTGCTTGGTGCCTTTGGCCCCGCTCTTCTTCCAGTTTGGCTGCTTCCTTGTCCTTTCGCTTCTTGGAAACAGCCAGTTCAGCAAAAGCCTTTTCCCCATCCAGCTTGGCAATTCGCTCGGGTGTTGCCTCAAAGTTCAGCCGCAGCGGGCGCTCGACGGTGATTTTCAAAAAGCCGAATTCCCGGTTTTCAAAAATACGCGAGACGACGCGGACTTCCTTTTCCTTGCTCTTGTGATCAAGCGTGACTTCGGCTGTTTCGCCGTTCTTGTAGTTCCCATAAAGCTGGGTCAGATGATTGATCTGGTCATCGGTGATTTCATTGCGCTTGTTGTTGAGGCTCTTTTTCATCCGCTCGCAAAAGCGGGTGCCGTCAATCAGTTGCACCTTGCCGCGCCGTTCCTTCGGCTTCTTGTTGGTCACAATCCAGACATAGGTAAAGATGCCGGTATTGTAGAACAGCTGATCCGGTAGCGCGACAATGGCATCCAGCCAGTCATTTTCGATGATCCAGCGCCGAATGTTTGAAGGGCCGGACCCGGCATCACCGGAAAAGAGCGGCGATCCGTTGAAGACAATCGCAATCTTGGAGCCGGTCTCGTCTTCATCGCCCTCCTTGAATGGATGCATCTTTGCCATCATGTGCTGCAGGAACAGCAGGGAGCCATCGTTGATCGCCGGGAGGCCCGCGCCAAACCGCGCCGTGAACCCCAACTGTTTGTGCTCGTCCTCGACGGTCTTTTTCTGGTCTTTCCATTCAACCCCAAAGGGAGGATTTGCCAGCATGTAGTGAAATTTTTGGCCTTCAAACCCGTCATGTGTTTTGCCATCGCCCAACGTGTCACCGAGAACAATGTTCTTGGTGTCTTCGTCCTTGATCAGCATGTCGGAACAGCAAATCGCCCAGGATTCGTCGTTGTATTCCTGACCATGCAGGGCAAGGTTGGCGTGTTCGTTCTGGTTGAGGATGTGCTTTTCGGATTCCGACAACATGCCGCCGGTGCCGCAAGTTGGATCGTAGATGGTCCGAAAGATGCCGGGTTTATAGACGTCCTTTTCGCCGGTGTAGATCAGGTTCGCCATCAAACGAATGACCTCGCGCGGGGTGAAGTGGTCCCCGGCCTCTTCATTGGCCTGTTCGTTGAACCGCATCACCAGATGTTCGAACACGTAGCCCATCTGCAGATTGTCGATCTTGTCCGGGTGCAGGTCGACATCTGCCATTTCCTTAACGATGGTGAAAAGGCGGTTGCTGGCGTCCAGTTTTTCGATTTGATCCGCGAACTTGAACTTGTCGAATATGTTCCGAACGTTTGGCGAAAAGCCATTAATATGGGCGACGAGGTTCGGAGCAATATTTTCGGAGTCACCCAACAGCTTTGCAAATGTGTATTTGCTGGTGTTGTAGAGTGGGTGACTGCGCTTCGGGTCTGCGGCTTTGCCAAGCAGCTTGATCATCGCCTTTTCGGGCACTTCTTGCGCAGTCAGCTTCTCATATTGCTTCAGAACGGCGTCTTTTGTTGGTTCCAGAACGCAATCAAGGCGACGAAGCACCACCATCGGCAACATGACAAGGCGGTATTGCGGGGGTCGATAGGGGCCGCGCAACCGATTGGCGATTTCCCAGATGGTACTTTTAAGGTCTTCGTGTGCTTGAACGTTCATGCGGGGCGCTGCTCGAAATATTAGTTCAATGGAAAAGGGCGGTCTTTAATTCAATGGCTCAATCAAAAAGGTCAAGCGTGATTGCGGCTCCAATCTAATGAATTCGGGGGGCAAAATGGAAGTAAAACCGCATGACGCAAGGTCGGTCACTCCCTGCTTGGGTCGGAAGCTGGAACGCGTATCGGTTCGCCACCGGGCAGAGGAGTTTTCTCGGTTACCAGCGTGGTGAATTGCAACTCTTCCCGGATTTTTCCTTTGATCAGAGCGATGTTCCTGTTTTCTGCGATGATGTCGCGAAGGATGCCGGTGTACTTTTTCGATCCAAATGGTGATGTGCTGCGCGAAATTGATAGGCCTGACAAGGCGGCTGCCAAATAGTCTGGCGGGCGAACCGCAACATCGAACCAATTTTCCTTACCGGCTTCGGGTACCAGAAACGGCAGGTGTTCAGCATCCAGTGTCTTCCCTGCCCATGTTGCGTTTCTGCAGGCATTTAACATCGCATAGGTTCGATAGATGCCGTCTTTCCATTCAGTCATATTGTCTCGGTCAGATGCCCAAAATATTTGCTCTGTTTTGGGTGCCTCTTCGTGAATGAGCCGCACAAAAAATGCGTGAGCTGCAATTAGGAACATCATGTTATTAAATGTTGTTACGGAGAAATTCTTCCTTTTGCTCTCGTTCTGAAGTTGAGTAATGCTCTCGATGGCCCATGTCGGCGCATTTGAGCCTTTCAGGAACGACAAGGTTTCATTGATCGACTGCCGAGCGACGTCCAATTCAGATTGTCGCGGCCTCCAGAACATTTTCACCTTTTCCGGGAATACCCAGCAAATGCTGAAAGACGTCCTCTGCCGTTTGAAAAAGCCTTTCACCTTTGGGTGAACTCGCGACAGATTTTTGAAGTCAGCATGAAACACCTCGCCAAGTGAGTTCAGCAGATCTTGAAGTTCGCCGCGAATTGGGAATAGCGTAAAGGCAAATACATCTGTCGGTCGATCGCGGTCGCCCAGATTGTAATCGGACGAGATCAGCCAGTTTTTAACGCCTTGATTTTTTCGTAAGAAGCGCCGGAAACCGTGAATGGCATGCTGATCAAAGGCGATCCGCGAATGCTCGGAAATATATTGTAGTAAGGGTTTCTGGTCGGGCTGCATGAGGTGCGAATCTCGTTTTTAATACTCCTCCTAGCGTCGCCAGTTGGGCGCTCTCAAGCAAAAGGCCTTGAGGGATGTCCCCGCAATTCATGCCACTGACAGGATAATCAACCGCTGCGCTCCTGTTGATCGCTTTGTCATATGAATTCCCCTGTGCCTCAAGAGTGGCGCTGCGCGGTCAATAGCATTTCCGAGCGCGTTTGGTTTGGCTGGCCAGAAGCGGGAACGGCGGATGTCTTCAGAAACAATCCGGTTCAGGTGCCCCAGAAGTTCGGTTGCGGTTCCTTCCCATCCGTTGGTCGGGTGCTCGTCCTGAATGAATTTCTGGATTGCGACGGCGACCGGATCAGATTCAAAAACGGCTTCGGTGGTTGCCTGCCTGTTGGCGGTATAAGCCGCCATGAATTCCCCCGTTTCCCACCCAAGGCCGGGCTCTGCAGCTGTCATCATATGGGCGAAGTCTGCCATTCGCGGTTTTTCCTTCAACTCCACGGTTTCCCAGTGTCGTAACGCTGCCGAAACGGCATCAAGAAGTGCGCCAAGGATACCCGGCTTTGCCAGTTCCCATGCCTTCCAGAATTCGTCTTCCGATTGCCGCGACGTTTCGTCGATTTTCAAAAGACGAACGGTTAGGGAACGTTCGGCGAGGTCCGCCCGTTCTGTCAGACTGGGTATGCCGTTCAAGAGAACGGGTCGTGACCCTTGGAACCAGAATGGATCGCCATCGGAATGAAGCTTGCGGGTGATGAACCCGGCCCCGGTCGCGAGACGGCAAATCGCATCCGAGAACCAATTTTCGACCTTTGAGACGTTGTCAAAGGAAAGCACATGGCTGCTTATCGCCATCACGATAAGGTCCCTCTCGTCTTTTGGCGTTGACAGGTTTGAAACGTGGCAGGGATCAGTCAGGCTGCGAAGCAATCGGGCCATGGTGGATTTGCCGCTGCCTTGCTCTCCGCCGAGTGCCAGAACAGGATAATTTCTTGCTCGTCCGAAAAGACACGCAACAAGCCAGGCAACAATCAGTTTGTAGTCGTCATCGCTGGCGTTCACAAAGGGCCGAAGCTCTTCGATCAGCTCGGCCTTTATCGGGTCTGGAAATTGCTCCATTGTTTCGGTGCGAAGGAACTTCACTGGCGGATTTTCCATGACTTCCCAGCCATGCCGAGTGATGCGAACAGCACGCCAGGCATCGTCGGCAAGGTCCAGCCAGCATGCCTCGCCATCCCAGCCGGTTCTGATGAAAGGCTGTAAACAACGGCCTTCTTCAAACGCCCTGACTTCAAGAATGCGCAAGGCATCTGCGATTGATTGCCCAGAAGGAACGTGAACGAATTGTTCGTGAATTCTTGCCGAAAACCAGCGCTTGAAGTTCTTGCTCTCCAGCGGCCAGTGTTCTGAATGCCCGTTGACCGGCACTGTGGCAAAGACCTGTTTTTGAGGCGAATACCAAAATTCCGCGCCTTTTGCGGCATCCAGGATTGACCCGCGTTTCTTGGGCTTGGGTCGTGGAGTTTTTCCAGCTGAGCTGTTGGCTTGTTTCCGCTTATGGGTTTGTATTTCTTCCCCTTGGCGAACAAAGTCAGCGGCCTGTTCTGTGGTCCAGCCAGCCTCCAAAGCATCTGCGGCATCCCAACCATTGGGAACGTCAGAGGGGAGAGCAACAACAGAAACGGCCTTTGCTCCAACTTCTTCCAAACATGTTCGGGCAGCGTCCGCGTATTTCTGGCCTGCTTCATCCGCATCCGGCCAGATGATCACGGTGCGCCCCTTCAGAGGGGAGAAGTCAACTTTGGTGGTTCCGTTCGAGCCGCCGGGCGACGTTATGCAGACATGGCCGGGAAGCAGAGCTTGCGCGGCATCCGTCGCCTTCTCGCCTTCTGTCATTACAATCGGCGCGTTGGGATTTTTCGCTAAACGATCCAGACCGTAAAGCGGCCTTTGATCCGTCCAGGACTGCCAGCGCCAGCACAGCATACCGGGTTCTTCAAACAGGCAAAGAGGACGAAAGCTCTTCTCGCCATTGGGAAGATCAAACCGGAAGACGTAACCAAGGAGTTGCCCGCATCCATCCAAATAGGTCCAAGTCTTGGAAGGCGCTCCGAGTTTCGGATGGGTAGTCGGTGCCTTTGGGGCGTTTTGGGGAACCGGCACAATGCAGCGCCGGTTCGCTTTTTTGGTGTCGGTTGGTGCAGGGTTGGCGACAGGGGCAAAAGGATCAATCGTCATAAGCGTTGATCCTCAGCATGTCAGCAATTCGAAGCGCGGCTTCCTTTTGCGACAAGTCAAACAGGTAGGCTGCAAGGGCGACAAGATCGCCGCCCCTGTCGCCCGTTGCAAAGTCCCCCCAACGTCCTGTTGAGAGGTTCACCTTGAAACTACCCGCACTGTGATCGGCCCGGCGTGGGTTGCGTGCCACCCACTCCCTGCCTTCTTGGTGGCCGTCGGGAAGCCAGCGGCGGCACAGACTGTCGGAATGCAGCTGTGCTGTCTTGGCAACCCGGCCAAAGTTGATTGAAGGACCTACCGGCATGGGCGAGCTTCCTTCAGTTCGAAGTTCAGGATGACTACCGAATCCAATCCCGGCTCGGGGTTGATCGGAAGCAAACTGACATCGACGGATTTACTCTCTGCCAGCATCGCGAGGGCCGTCGAAGCGGATGGGGGCTTCCTTCCACTTAGAATTGTTGCGATCTGAATGAGTCGAATGAGTGCGTCTTTTTCGCTTTCCAGTATTTGAGGCATATTCTCATGCCTCGCCTTGACTGGTGGAGTTGCGCATATTGGCCTCTAACCAGTCGTCCAAATCGCAAATACGATATCGGACTGCGCGACCAAGCTTCAGGAATGCTGGGCCCTTTCCTTGAACCCGCCATGCCTGCAGAGTTCTTGGTGAAATGCCGATGTATGGGCCCGCAAGTTTTTCACATAGGCTTCTTTTACGATCCAGTTCTCTAAAGATGACTTCCATAACCATCGCTCCCTTTCATATGCGACGGTCAGAGGTTGATTCGAGGAAGCCGAAATAAATAGGTGCAACGAATTATTGGTGAGGTGATTTGAATTAAGTCTATGAATAATAATGAAAAATTTTATTCGCTACAGTATGAGTCAGCCAGAGGTAGAGGAATGGGTGCCTTCTATTTCTTCCTTGGCCCCGGCTTGCTTCGGTTTGGGTACTTTTTGACGAGGTAATCCCACACTCTTACAATCCGACGTTTCCCTGCTCGTGTTTGATCGTTAATTTCGTCAACAATATCGGCCTTCTTACGCCATTCATTTTCGAACTGTACTGTCAACAGTCGCTCAATTTCAGCGTCGGAGGCTTTCATTGCTGTTGGCCGTTCATCGGGAACGCAATCAATTGATGACTTAAGTGCCCCGTCGTCTACGTTAAGCACCACATCAGTAAATCGAACTTGGAATTCTGTGCGTGCACCATCATTGTCAGTATCATTTTGCCAACCAATTGAATGGTTTGACGCATGAAGAAAGAGCTCAGAACAGGTCCAGAAAGTGGGGGGGATAGGTATCAACTGATCACTATTGTTTAGGCCCGTTGCAACGACTTCCCCATTTTCCAGAGGCGCCAAGAATACGTTCAGAAGGTCCGACAACAGAAAGTCAAATTTTTCTGATTTGCTGCTTTTGTGGTTTGGAAGCGGACCGGTACCGTATCTCAACCACATTGGCCACCATAGTAGCGATCCGCCATTGATCTCCCAAAAAACACCGGGTTTGTAAGCTCGCGTGGAATATTCAGGTTCATGATTAGTAACTCCTTCGAGTTCAGCCAGTGAACGGTCGAACAACACGAAGTTCCTGAAAACGTCCGATAATGATTTTTTGTGGTATGATCCTAGATCGAATCTTCTTCTACTTACTGATATATTTTCAAATTTTGCTTTTTTATAAGAGTATTCTTCAAAAATGTGCCCATCTTTTAATTCAACGTGGATTTTTCCTGAGGCCCAAAAACTTGGCGTGAACAACTTTATTTTGCCAGCATCGTGATCGAACCTGTTTGCAATCAGATACCCGCCGCGAAATAGTTCAATCAGGTCGTTGTATCGGCTGAAAATCTCCAAAAGTGCCGCTCGCGCAACCTCAGAATTGGACGCAATTTGGAGTTTGGGGTTCTCAATAAATGCGGTTTCCAAGTTAATCGGGGCGGGCCAAATTCCGCCCGGAAACAACCCGCTAATACCCTCGAAGTCGAGATCCACTGTTGGGAGGCTGTGCTTGGCTTCTCGCCATTTGGGCCAAACCTCAGGGTGGTCGAGAACGAGAAACTCAAAAGTCTTTTGGAATGCCCACCCTTGAACCTTATCGAGGTCGGTCGCACAAAATCTGGATGTCGTTAACAAGGCTGCACACGCCGAATAAAACTCACGAAACACCAACCTGAGGTAGTGTCAAAATTATTTCAAGGAGCATACCTCTTGTTTCTACCAAATTTGGTGATCGCAATGAAACCGGGTGTCATCGGTTTGGTTGAGGTGCCGCACTGTGTTCGATTTGCTGTATTTCGGTCTGACCGCTGATCCCCTGATATTTCCCCATCCCCTCCAATATCCGCTGTCCGATTGACTCGGACAAAAGTCGGATCGGGTCAAAGTCCGCCGATACGTAGCGGTTGGTGATGGCAACGTTGCTGTGTCTCAAAAGATGGCTGATCAAAAACGCGTTGCCGCCTGCTTGTGCGGCATAGGTGCCGACTGTGTGTCGTAGGTCATGAATTCGAACGTCTGGAATTTCCGCATGGTGGCGCACTCGTTGCCAGACGGATTCCATGACTTCGCGGGTAATATGGCGATCCGGGTCGCTGTCGCGCGGCAATACATAAAGGCTGCAACGCGTCGTGTTCAATTTGGCAAGTATGTCCATTACCGCCGAACTAACGGGGTGGGCTTTTCTTCCGTCCCCCTTTCGACCGGGAAGCGCAATCGTTCCCATATGAAAATCAACATGCCGCCATTCGAGGCTCAGGATTTCGTTGAGCCGAGCCCCGGTCATCAATAGAAGGCGTAGTGCCTTGATGGCCATCTGATTGACAGGGGAGCGGCGATCTTCTGCATTCTTGGCAAGGTGACGGGCGTTCTTGCCTTTGACCTTTATGATCCATGGCAGTCCGATTGTTTCCGCTTCGTCCAGAACACGACCCAACCGGGTCAATTCCTCATTGCTCAGATATCGGTCGCGTTCGTTTTCCTTGTAGCGCTTGACCAGACGAACCGGGTTGGTTTGCTCTTCACGCCATTCCCAGATTTCTGCAAGATTGAAGGCCTTTGAAAGATAGGCGAGTGTCTGGTTTGCCTTGCTTGGGGTGGAGGCCAGCTTGGTATGAAGTCGGATAATGTCCTTGCGCTTGACGCTGGCAACCTTCAGGTGTCCAAGCTTGGGCCGAATGACCTTTTCAAAGATCCATTTTATGTGTCGTTGCGTTGTTGGCCGGTTATGCAGTTCAACATATTCGGCAATATAGCGCTCCATCATGTCATTGATGGTTGGGGCTTGGCGCGTCGCCTGTCGGTCCGCCATCGGATCAAGCCCCTGCTTGACCTGCGACAGGGCTTTTGTTGCCAGCGTCTTGGCTTCGTCCGGGGTCAGCGCTCCATATGCGCCAAGTGACAAGCGACGCGAGCGGCCTTCGAGCGTGCGATATTGCACGATGAAGTTCTTCTTCCCGGTTGGCTGGATAACCAGTCCGAACCCTTTCAAGGTATCATCCCAAAGGAACTGGCGTTTGGTGCCGGGTTTGGCGGCATCAATTCTGCGTTTTGACAGTCTCGGCATGTTCCAGGCTCCTGACGGCTGGATACAGCTTTCCTGTTCGGTGACAGTTGATTGTTCAGCTGGCCACCGGCGAAAGACTTGTGATTTTGACAGTCTGACGACTTCTGACGAACGATCAGGGTTTCACCCGATTGGGTCACACTGGGTGACCCGATCCGGGCTGCTTACCCGAAAATTCTGGTAAGCACTGGGTAAGCAGATGTAATCGAAAAGGCGAGAAAAGGTCAATAGTTTGTCGTAAAGAAAAATTTCTAAGATATTGAATTATCGTAATTAATCGTAAAGTAGCGCAATTGGTATTGTTGAGAAAACTTCATTCCTAATCTGAGGGTCACGCGTTCGAATCGCGTCGGGGTCACCAATCTCTTCCGTGATCCTGGTTACCTGTTTCCAAAACACTTTTACATGTGACGGCAGCTTTGCCGCCAACCGTTGCTCGGTAAACGCGGTACTTTTTAGGGCACCATGTCCTCTTCTTTGCGAGTGGTCGGCCGGTGAGCGAGATGGTCAAAGGTGCAGCCGGTCCGAAGCACCAGGTCATGGAAGCTCCGTAAATTTATCCAGAATCAGTCCGGCTTGACTTTGGTTAAGGATTTGAATTTCCGTCGAGGCAACCTTCCTCAAGATCAACTCGGGGAAGGAGCGCGGGATGCGCGAAGTCATGACCAAAAGCATGGCCCGTAATATCTTTTACGGCGGGTCACTGTTTTTCATTCTTATTTTCTTGGGCTTGTCCATCCACAGCCATCTCTACATCGTGAATGTCTCGACCGACAAAGAGACGCTTACCGAAAGCGTTGCTGCGGGAAAGAGAGTCTGGGAAGAAAAGGCTTGCATCAATTGCCACACATTGCTGGGGGAGGGCGCCTATTTTGCGCCTGAGCTTGCCAATGTGATGACCCGCTGGGGCGTGCTGGACGACCCGGAAGAAGCCTTCGTCACCTTGAAGGCATGGATGGATGCTCAACCGACCGGCGTCGAGGGGCGACGACAAATGCCGCAGTTCCATCTGACAGATGAGCAAGTCCGCGATTTGGCAAATTTCCTGATCTGGACCGACAAGATCGACGCCCAGAACTGGCCGCCGAATGACGCTGGTTGATCGTAATTCTTAAAGGTGCTCGAACATGAAATACCAATCTCAAAAGATCGCCATCGCCTATTTCTCCGTAGCGCTGGCCTTGTTTGCAGTTCAGGTACTCGGCGGGCTATTGGCCGGTTGGGTCTATGTCTCGCCGAACTTCCTGTCCGAACTGCTTCCCTTCAACATTATCCGAATGCTCCACACCAATAGCCTGATCGTCTGGCTGCTGCTGGGGTTCTTTGGCGCAGCCTATTTTCTCATTCCGGAAGAAGCCGAACGGGAAATACACTCAACCAAGATTGCCTATCTGCAGCTCCTGATCCTTGTGGTCGGCACGCTTGGTGTGGTGGTGACCTATGTTTTCAACCTCTTTGAGGGCAACTGGTTTCTTGGCAAAGAGGGACGTGAGTTCATCGAACAGCCCAAATGGGTCAAAGTCGGCATCGTCGTGGCCGCACTTCTGTTTCTTTACAACGTCACCATGACGGTGCTCAAAGGCAAGAAGACGGCAATCACGAACATCTTGCTGCTTGGTCTCTGGGGCCTAGCGCTTCTCTTCCTCTTCAGCTTCTACAACCCGGAAAACATCGCTCTCGACAAGCAGTACTGGTGGTACATCGTCCATCTGTGGGTGGAAGGCGTCTGGGAACTGATCATGGCATCAATTCTCGCCTATCTGATGCTGAAATTGACAGGCGTGGACCGCGAAGTCGTCGAGAAATGGCTCTATGTGATCGTGGCTGCAGCCCTGTTCTCAGGCATTCTTGGCACCGGCCACCACTATTACTGGATCGGCACACCGGGGTACTGGCAGTGGATCGGCTCGATCTTCTCATCCCTGGAAGTCATTCCGTTCTTTGCCATGATGGCCTTCGCCTTTGTCATGGTCTGGAAGGGGCGTCGGGATCATCCGAACAAGGCAGCTCTCCTGTGGTCCCTCGGGTGTGCAACCCTTGCCTTCTTTGGTGCCGGTGTCTGGGGTTTCCTGCACACGTTACACGGGGTCAACTATTACACCCATGGCACGCAGATCACGGCAGCTCATGGTCACCTTGCCTTCTTCGGGGCCTATGTATCCCTGAACCTTGCCATCATCAGTTATGCCATGCCCGTGTTGCGGGGTCGGGATCCCTATAATCAGGTGCTCAACATGGTCTCTTTCTGGCTGATGGCCGGTGGCATGACGTTCATGACATTCGTCCTGACATTTGCCGGAACCATCCAGACGCACCTGCAGCGTGTGCTTGGCGAGTATTTCATGGACGTTCAGGATCAGCTGGCTGTTTTCTACTGGATGCGTTTCGGATCCGGCGTCGCGGTCGTGCTTGGCGCCCTGATCTTCATCTATGCCATAGCGATCCCGCGCCGCGAGATCATTGAGCGTGGATCAACTGCTGAAGTTCCGGCGGAGTAAGAGATATGGAAGGTAGTATCTCCATGGGAAAAGGGGCGAAAGCCGCCCCTTTTTACCTCCCTCAATCAGATGAGTGCAGCATATTTGAAAGTGCATATCACAATGGCTTGCCATTGCTTCTGAAAGGGCCGACCGGATGCGGCAAGACCCGCTTTGTTGCCCATATGGCAGCCAGACTTGAACGAAAGCTCTACACTGTTGCTTGTCATGACGATTTGTCAGCTGCCGACCTCATCGGTCGATATCTGCTCAAGGGGGGCGAAACGGTCTGGGTGGACGGACCTCTGACAAGGGCTGTCCGCGAGGGAGCCATTTGTTATCTCGATGAGGTGGTGGAGGCGCGTAAGGATGTCACAGTCGTGCTTCACCCGCTTACCGATGATCGGCGAACCCTGCCAATCGATCGCACAAGCGAGGAGCTGGTTGCGGCAAACGGCTTCATGCTGGTGGCATCTTACAACCCCGGATACCAGAACATCCTGAAAACGTTGAAACCGTCGACACGGCAGAGGTTTGTTTCGCTCGAGTTCGACTTCCCCACGCCAGAGTTGGAAGTCAAGATTGTTGAGAGTGAAAGCGGGTTGGACAGTTCCCGTGTGACTTCGCTTGTTCGCCTTGCCAACAAGCTCAGAGCGTTGAAGGGGCAGGACCTCGAAGAGGGTGTGTCGACCCGGTTGGTTGTCTATGCCGCGACCATGATTGTTCAGGGCATGTCCGTTGAGCGGGCGATACGAGCAACAATGATTGAACCGCTTACAGATGATGAGGATGTGAAACGCGGGCTCCTTGATCTTGTCACGGCCGTGTTTGGGTGAGGCCAGACCGATGGGCAAGGTCAACTTCGAGCCATGGGAACCTGAAGAAACTGTCGGGAAACTGTGGCACGCGTTTGCAAGCCGCCTGGATGCACCTCAGGTGTATCATGGAGCCGCGGTCGATCTTTCCGAGATCGGCGGGCGGCTTGCTGTTTTTTATCGGGGGATGGGGGGGAACCACAGCGTCGAATTGCGGGCTGTCTCCCCGGAGGTCTCCCGGCACCGGCTGAGTTTCATGCGGCGGCTTGGAACTGAGGCGGAAACTGTGGCACGGGCCAGCTTCGATGGCGAGATCCTGCGCATGCCGGCCAGTTTGGACATCTTCCCGTTCCGGGAAGCCAATGCCGCGCTGTACATCTGGTTGACTGCTGCGGCGGCAAACGCACAGGCGTGTCGCAAAGAAGTTGATCCGCTTCGGGCGGACCTGCAAGCGCTGAGGCAGGCTTTCGAAACGGTAACTGCCACGCTCGAGGCAGCTCCCGGTCTTCGGGCGCTCTATTCTGAACTCTGTATTGGTGTTCTTCGCCAAAGACCTTCGCCGAACCTGCGTGGTATCGAAGGGCAGTTGGAACGGGTGATCCGGGCCATGCTGGGAGAGGCAGAACAGCTGGAGGAAAGGGATAAACCCCTCCTTCGAGCAATACAAACCGGCGATCTGTCGGCGTTTTTGGCACCGCGCGGCTATCTGCCTTTCCGGCCTGTTCCGCTCTGGCTGGATATGCGGGATCTGGTTTTCTCGGAGAGTGATGCTGTCGAAAATCGTGAAACCGATGGTACGCCAGAAGAAACCTCCGATGACAAGTCTGTTCGCGCGAGACGTCGAAAGGCAGATCAGGCTGAACGCAACGACAGCTTCATCCTGCACAAGTTCGAGGCAATCCTGAGTTGGGCGGAATTCCTCAACCTCAATCGTCGGGTGGACGATGATGAGAATGATGATGCCAAAAAGGCTGCGGATGATCAGGAAGAAATCGGACTGGGGCAGATATCCAAGGCACCGGCGACGCGCCTGAAGCTGCATCTTGATCTTGCTCCGGAAGATGTGGACCGGGAAAGGGCCGCCGGAAAACAGCTTTTCCCGGAATGGGATGTGCGCAGCAATGCCTATCTTCAGGATCATGTATGTGTTCTGACGAGTGTTGCCGAGGTTGATCCCGCCGTCTTGTCAGCGGACGGGGATGCTCGGTCCGCCCGTCGCATTCGCAAGGTGAAAAAACAGTTTGAAGCCTTGCGACCAGGCCGCGTGGTGACACATGGTCATTTGGAAGGTGAAGAACTCGACATGAATGCCGCCGTGCGTTCGGAAGTCGAACGTCTGGCAACTGGATCGACTGATGAACGGATTTGGTGCCAGTCCCGTCCCGAAGCGCGTGACCTTGCTGTTTCCATTCTTCTGGACGTTTCCCGATCTACCGAAAGTGCCGTTACAGGGCGGGCGGTGATCGATATCGAAAAGGAAGCTTTGACAGCCCTTGCGTGGGGGCTGAATGCCTGTGGTGATGATTTTGCAATCAATGCGTTCTCGTCGTTGAAACGTCATCGCGTTTATCTGCAATCCTGCAAGTCCTTTTCCGATCCCATGGGGCACCTCGTCGAACAACGGATTGCCGGCCTGCGTCCCGGGTTCTACACCCGTCTGGGCGCAGCTATTCGCTATGCATCGTCGGAACTTGCAGACCAATCGCGAAAGCGGAAGCTCCTTCTGGTGATTACGGACGGCAAACCAAATGATCTGGACCACTATGAGGGACGGCACGGGATCGAGGATACGCGGATGGCTGTTCGCGAAGCGCGGCGGTCGGGTCAATCCGTGTTTGGGGTCACAATCGACCGTACCGGCAAATCATGGTTTCCGCGTTTGTTTGGGCAAGGTGGATTCGCTGTGATCCCCCATCCGGACAAGCTGACCCAGGCGCTGCCGCTGATTTACCGGCAACTCGTCGGGGTTTGATCGACGAGCTTGCCGGGACCGAGTTGACGCTTGTTGAGGTGAGGCTGCTCCCGAAAAACCGAGAGTTTGGCGTTCAGGTGTCAGATCCTGAACGCGCTGGCGAGGTCTTCTGGAAGATCAAATTCAGTCAGGACCCGTTCGCGCGCTTCACCAGACATCTTGCGCGCAGTCTTTTGGACAATGTCCAGCACCTTGTCCGGTGCATGCTTGGCGGCGAAGGGAGTAAAGTACCATTTCAGGAAAACAAAGCAGATGACGTCTTCAAGTGCCTGAACCCCCGTATCCCGCTTGATCCCTTCCTTGCGCAACATTCTCGCGGCTTCTTCAGCCTCGTCGTCGGTATATCCCGCGGACATCATGATGGCGCTCACGCGATCGGCGTGATGGCGGGCGAGGTCCCTCCGCCAGGCATGATATCCCGCCTTCCCGTCCGGATATGTATTGCGGGGTTTGATCCATCGCTCGATATGCTGTCCCCGAGCGGCAATCTGTAGCGGTTCGCCGGCGTTCGGAAACAACCGAGCGAGTTCCTCACTCATACGATGACCATAGAGAAGGGCGGCGGGTGTTCCGTCTTCTTGTCCCGGGTCCGAAGCGTTGACTTCGTCTATCGCGGCAAGGGCGGTTTCAAGTCTCATCAACACCCCTTGTGCCAGGCTTCTACCGGGTCCGTTTCGGAGAAGGCGCGCAACCTGTCGATGTTTTCAATTTCCGCGTGGTTTCGATTGATCTTCACCCCGGCAGATTTCAGTCTGGCAAAGGAGCGGGAGAGGCTTTCCGGCTTCATGCCCAGTTTTCCGGCAATGAGGAACTTGTCATAAGGCAGTGTGACTTCACACTCGCCGGTTTCATTCTCACAAAGATCCAGCAGAAACTCTGCCACACGCTGCGGCCCGGTTTGTGCTTTCAGCTGTTCAAGTTGGGAGACCAGAGAGTGCAGATGTGCAAATGTTGATGCCAGAACCGAAATGCTGATCTCCGGGTCCTTGCGCATGCCCTCCAAAATGGCCGTGCTGGGAATCCGCATGACCTCGCAAGCTGTCACAGCCTCTGCGGATACCGGATATGCCTGTCCCCGAAACGCCACAGCTTCTCCAAAGCTTTCGCCTTTGGTGAAGACGCTCACGACGGCTTCGCCCCCATTTGGCGCTATACGGTAAAGCTTGATCCAGCCATCCATGACAATGTGGATGGCATGAGCCTTTTCCCCCTGGAGGAAAAGAGTTTCGCCACGTTCATAGGTCCGCCAGCTGGATGCTTGCAGCACCATCTGCTGCATCTCGGGTGAAAAGCTCTTCAGCAAGAGAGAATTTTCAGCAATCTTTTTATGACGTTCACTTGGCATGTCGTTACCGTGTTTTTGCTGCGCGTAAAAAATAAACCATGGACGCAAAGTCACTTTAGCCATTGTCAATGTTTCGCAAAAGGCGGGCAAATACGGACCCGCGTGGCAAGCTTGACTATTGTCATGGAGCGGGTCGGGCCCGGCTCATAGCTTTCGTTTCAAGACACGAAAGCGGGGATGGCATGGACTATCAGGCTCATTTCAGATCACGGCTCGCAGCCCTCAAGGATGAGGGCAACTATCGGGTGTTCATGGATCTGCAGCGGAAACGCGGGCATTTCCCGCAAGCTCTCTGGACCCATGAGAATGGAGCTGGCGACGTCACGATCTGGTGCTCCAATGACTATCTCGGCATGGGGCAGCACCCAAAGGTGCTGGCTGCCATGCACGAAGCCATCGACCGGTATGGAGCAGGTGCCGGAGGGACCCGAAACATTTCCGGGACCACTCATGAACATGTTGTTCTGGAATCGGAGCTGGCCGACCTACATGGCAAGGAAGCTGCTCTGGTTTTCACGTCGGGATATGTATCGAACTGGGCTGCCCTTGGAACACTGGCGTCGCAGATCCCGGATATGATCGTGTTCTCTGACAGTCTCAATCACGCGTCCATGATTGAGGGGATTCGTCATTCACGGGCCGATAAGGTGGTCTGGAAACACAATGACCTGAACGATCTGGAGCGCAAATTGCGAAGCGTTGATCCGGGTAGGCCGAAACTGATTGCTTTCGAAAGCGTCTATTCCATGGATGGGGATATCGCCCCGATTGCTGAAATCTGCGATCTGGCCGATCGGTATTCGGCAATGACCTATCTGGACGAAGTACACGCTGTCGGGCTTTACGGTCCGCGTGGCGGTGGTATTGCCGAACGGGAGGGCTTGATGGACAGGCTGACCGTTATCGAGGGGACGCTGGGAAAGGCCTATGGAGTGGTTGGCGGATATATTGCGGCCTCAAGGGAGCTCTGCGATTTCGTGCGCAGTTTTGCAAGCGGCTTCATTTTCACCACGGCGCTGCCGCCTGCGATTGCGGCAGCTGCAACCGCCTCCATCAGACACTTGAAGGAGAGCGATCGGGAAAGACAGGCTCATAAGGCCATCGTCGCTGAAGTTCGATCGCGGTTCGATGAGCTTGGCATTCCACACGTCAAAAATCCGAGCCATATCATTCCGGTGATGGTTGGAAATCCGGGCAAATGCAAGTTTCTGTCCGATACCCTTTTGACCGAGTTCGGTATTTACATCCAGCCGATCAACTACCCGACCGTTCCAAAAGGAACGGAACGGCTCCGAATTACACCATCTCCCGTACATGCGCGCGGTGACATTGACCGTCTGGTTGCTGGACTTCATTCGCTTTGGAGCGACTGCCAACTCGCAAGAAGACCGCTTGCTGCGGAATAGGCGCTCTTGATTGAAGTCAAGGAAAATGCGGAAGCGAACCGGCTTTCTGGTCTGGCGAAAACTATGAATTTGGGCAGAGCGCTGCTTGCGTGGTTGCGGCCATGCGATAATGCCGATTGCGTTCAGTTCACCCGAACAAGGACTTCGGAAAGGTTGAGGTCATGAACAAACTGTTTGCCTGTCTTGCAACGATTGCGGGGCTTTTTATTGTCACACCTTCTCTTGCAGACGGAGATGCTGCAGCAGGTGAAAAGGTATTTGCCAAATGCAAGGCCTGTCATGCGGTCGGGCCGGACGCCAAGAACAAGGTTGGCCCGTTGCTGAATGGCATCGTGGGCGCACCTGCGGGCAAGGTCGAGGGCTTCAAGTATTCTGCAAGCCTGACTGAACTGGGAGAAGGTGGTCTTGTTTGGGATGAAGAAACTCTCGGGGCCTTTCTGCGCAAGCCAAAGGATGTGGTTCCAAAGACAAAAATGTCCTTTGCCGGGATTCGCAAGGATGATGATGTTGCAAATGTCATTTCCTACCTGAAGACATTTCAGTAGGTCAGAGAGTTGAACGGGCGTGCTGCAAAGTGCGCCCTTTGTTTTCAGAACATTATTACCCTTTCAAGATCTGCGAAAATCCAGATCTGACTCCCGCTCAGGTGATTGATGCAGCCCATGCCCGATGCGTGTGGCGACTAATGATCCTTTAGGTGCGACGGTGTCTGGAAGAAGGTGTCGATATGGCAAAGGTGACCGGATCCCCTAGCCCCGGCTTGACCGTGCAAATCCCGACAGTTCTGACAGCCGGGTTTCGATTTTTCTTTTTGTCGGCAGGGCTGTTTTCCGTTTTCGCCATGTTCGCGTGGACGCTCTGGCTGGCGGTGCATGCTGCGGGCGGAACCTTTGTTTCGCTGCCAATGTCCATGGCTCCGCACCTCTGGCACGCTCATGAAATGGTGTTCGGCTATACGGTTGCGGTAATTGCCGGCTTCTTTGTAACCGCGGTCCCAAACTGGACCGGAACCAGGGAAATTGGTGCCGCCTTCGTCATCCTGAGCGGGGTGATCTGGGTAGCGGGGCGAATTGCGGTCTGGTTCTCCGCCGCTCTCGATCCGGTCATCGTTGCTGCTATCGATCTTGCCTTCGTGCCTGTCCTGTCGCTAGCGGTTTTAACACGCCTTGCAAGGAAAACTCAGGCCCGGAATTTTGTGTTTCTCGGGCTGCTGACAGCGCTGTTTTCCGGCAACCTTTTGATGCATCTTGAGTGGATCGGTTGGACAGAGGAAAGCGCCGGCCTTGGCGTGCGTCTTGGCGTATTTACCGCGGCTGCCATGATCGCGATCATTGGAGGCAGGGTCGTACCTGCCTTCACTCGAAATGCCTTGTTGCGCAATGGATATGACGGTGCCTTGCCTGTTTCCCGTCCTTGGCTGGATCGTCTCGGTATTCTCCTCTCTGTTTGTGCCGCCCTGGTATGCTTGCCCTTATTCCCGGAACCTTTTGGCGGTGTTGTCATTCTGCTGGCGGGATGCGTGATGATAGCCCGTCTTGCGGGCTGGAGGGGTTGGGCAACACGTTATGATCCCATCCTCTGGATACTCCATGTCGCCTATCTGCTGCTCGGTGGAGGATATGTCTTCTATGGCGTTACTGTGCTTTGGGGAACTTTATCCGAAACAGCTGCCCTTCATCTTCTTTCCGCCGGTGCGGTTGGAAGCATGACCCTGGCAATGATGACACGGGCTTCCCTTGGTCATGCTGGAAAGCCATTGAAGGTTTCTCCGCCAATTGTGCTGGCTTATGGGCTGGTGATAGCTGCCGCGCTGATACGGAGCTTTGCCGTGCCGTTCGCGGGATATTTCGAAACCATGCTGGTATCCGGCTCCCTTTGGGTGGTGGCCTTTGTTCTTTTTGTGATTGTTTATGCGCCCATCCTGTCAAAACCAAGACATTCAACCAGGACATAGTCCACCTTCCGGATCGCCCGACGGTGGTTGTTCCGATTTTTTTTCAACCCCTTGACTATCGTCAAGAACTTCAGGACCTGAAAGACCGACACCAGTCCAGAACGAAGTTCAGAGTTCTGGAGCGTGTCGCGTGAAACGCAGACAGCAAAATATCGGCACTTTTCTGCTTTGCCTGTTGGCACTGCTCCTGTGCATTCAGGAGTTCCCGGCACAGGCAGAGGAGAAGCTGCTTCTGCGTTTTCTGGATAAAGTGGCGGTTGAAAGCCTGGCGCCGGGTGCAGAGACCTATGGCTCAATGCGGCCTGATGTTGCAGCAGTTCCTGCCCTCAGGGGGGGCGAGGTCGTTGGTTGGATCTATCTGACTTCCGATTTTGTTTCCACCACCGGATATTCGGGAAAACCTATCCATACACTTGTTGGCGTGAACAAGGATGCAGTGGTTACAGGCGTCCGGTTGGTCAAGCATTCGGAACCAATAGTCCTGATCGGTATCCCCGATGCCAAGATACAAGCTGTCACCGAAGGGTACGCAGGTCTTGATCTGAAAGCTGAAGCGATATCCGGCGGGTCCGCTCATGATCTCGACATCATCTCCGGTGCAACCGTGACGATCATGGTGATTGATGACTCCATCGTCCGGTCCGGTCTCAAGGTGGCTCGTGCTCTGGGACTCGGTGGGCTGGTTGTAGAGCAGATCGATACCGGCCCGAAACGGCTGATCGACGAAGCCAAGCGGGAGACTGCCGACTGGCAGACACTAACGGGCAATGGCGCAGTTCGGCGCATGTCCATTGATGTTGCGCAGATAAATCGGGCTTTCCTGGAACAGGGTGATCAGCGGGCGGCGTCAAGACCTGAAGATGGACCGGACACGGATACTTTCATCGACATGTATCTGGCCCTTGTCGACGTCCCGAGTATTGGTCTTTCGCTGCTTGGTGAGGCTGAGTATGCAAACCTGAAGAACCGCATGAAGGACGGGGACCATGCCATTCTTGTTACCGCCCGCGGCCGGTACTCTTTCAAGGGATCGGGCTATGTCCGCGGTGGCATTTTCGATCGCATTCAGCTAATTCAGGACGATATTTCCGTACGGTTTCATGATCGCCAGCATGCCAGGCTCGGCAGGGTCCTTGCGGAAGGCGCGCCTGCCTTTTCGGAAGCAGATCTCTTCATCATTCCGGCAAATTCGGGCTTTGATCCTTCGCGGGACTTCCGTCTTCAGCTTCTCATTCAGCGCCCTGTCGGGCCGATCGATAAAGTGTTTCTGACGTCCGATCTCGGATACAGGCTTCCCGATCACTATCTGAAAGTAGAGACGCAAATCATCTCTCTCGATGAGACCAGCCAGCCTGAAAACGGCGTGCTTTCAGACGGCGGTTCTGTGGAAATCGAGAAGCTGTGGATGCGGATCTGGAAGGACCGGCAGGCGGATATTCTCATCCTTGGCCTTGCGGTTTCGGTTCTGACACTTGTGTTCTTCTTCCAGATGCAAGTCACCCGCAATGAGCGTTTTACCTTCTGGTTCCGGATCGGCTTTCTGACGTTCACCCTGATCTGGCTCGGGTGGGTCCAGAATGCGCAATTGTCCGTGGTCAATGTTCTGGCGTTTTTCGCGGCTCTGACCAGCGACTTCAGCTGGGATGCGTTCCTGATGGATCCGTTGGTGTTCCTGCTGTGGTTCTCCGTTGCCGCTGCGCTGCTTTTCTGGGGACGCGGGGCCTATTGCGGTTGGCTCTGCCCGTTTGGGGCATTGCAGGAGCTGACGAACCGATTGGCAAAACTCTGCCGTATTCCGCAGATCGAGGTTCCCTGGGGACTTCATGAACGCCTTTGGCCGGTCAAATACATGCTCTTCCTCGGGCTGTTCGGGCTGTCTCTCTATTCTTTGGATGTTGCCGAGCACTATGCCGAGGTTGAGCCCTTCAAGACGGCGATAATCCTGAAGTTTCAACGCACATGGCCGTTCGTGCTCTTTGCTGTCGGGCTTCTGATCGCCGGACTTTTCATCGAACGGTTTTACTGCCGGTACCTTTGCCCTCTCGGGGCCGGTCTGGCGATCCCGGCGCGCCTGAGGATGTTCGATTGGCTGAAGCGTTACCGCGATTGTGGAAACCCGTGCCAGCGCTGCGCCAAGGAATGCATGGTTCAAGCCATTCATCCCGAAGGTCACATCAATCCAAACGAGTGCCTGAACTGCCTGCATTGTCAGGTTCTGTATCAGCACGACCAGAAATGCCCTGTCTGCATCAAGAAACTGGCCAAGCGGCGAAAGTTCGCGGAGCAGACCGGGATGACCGAAACGGGGTCAAGGACGGAAGCACCCATCGTGCGACCTGCCCGATAACCCTGAACCACCAAGATGGAGACTGTCATGTCACAGAGTTTCAAGGAAACAGCACTATCCCGAAGGGCACTCTTGGGAGGTACAGCCAAGACCGCGGTTGTTGCCGGAATGGGTGCTGCCGCGTTTGGCGGCGTTGTTCAGGCAACGGCTGCCGAAGGTGGGCAAAAGTGGGAAATGGCTCCCGGTGAACTGGATGAATATTACGGCTTCTGGTCGTCCGGACAGACCGGCGAAATCCGCATCCTTGGTGTTCCGTCGATGCGCGAACTGATGCGTATTCCTGTGTTCAACCGTTGTTCGGCCACTGGTTGGGGTCAGACAAATGAATCACTGAAGATCCTGACCGAAGGTCTGTTGCCTGAAACCAAGGCCTTCCTGAAGGCGCAAGGCAAGGTCACCTATGACAATGGCGATCTGCATCACCCGCATATGTCCTTCACCGACGGCACGTACGACGGTCGCTATCTGTTTGCCAATGACAAGGCGAATACGCGTGTTGCCAGGGTCAATTTGACCACGATGAAGTGTGACAAGATCATCGAGATCCCGAATGCCCACGACATCCACGGCATGCGTCCGCAAAAATATCCAAGGACCAACTATGTCTTTGCCAACGGGGAACACGAAGCTCCGCTCGTCAATGACGGCAGTATCCTGGATGAGCCGGACAAGTACACCTGCATTTTCTCGGCCATCAATGCCGACGAGATGAAGGTCGCCTGGCAGGTCATCGTCTCCGGCAACCTCGACAACTGTGATTCCGACTATCAGGGCAAATATGCCTTCTCGACGAGCTATAACTCCGAAATGGGGACAAATCTCGCCGAGATGACCGAAAGCGAGACCGACCATGCAGTCGTCTTCAATATCAAGGCCATCGAGGAAGCTGTCGCTGCCGGAAACTATCAGGAATTGAACGGGGTACCGGTCGTTGATGGCCGCAAGGAAGCGAACTCGCAGTTCACCCGCTACATTCCGATTCCGAACAGCCCGCATGGCTGCAATGCGGCTCCCGACAAGAAACACATCGTCATCAACGGCAAGCTGTCACCAACCGTTTCGGTCATTGATGTGACCAAGGTGGATGCACTCTTTGCGGAAAATGCTGATCCACGGTCTGCCATT
Organism: Roseibium sediminis; assembly: GCF_008711325.1. Taxonomy (GTDB): domain Bacteria; phylum Pseudomonadota; class Alphaproteobacteria; order Rhizobiales; family Stappiaceae; genus Roseibium; species Roseibium sediminis. The sequence continues at coordinate 27,539 of NZ_VXDB01000003.1, read as the reverse complement.
GTTGCCGAGCCGCAACTGGGTCTCGGCCCGCTCCACACGGCGTTCGACAATAGCGGTAACTGCTACACGACTTTGTTCCTCGACAGCCAGGTCGTGAAATGGAACATGGATGCAGCAATCCGTGCCTATGCCGGTGAGGAAGTGGATCCGATCCTCGACAAGGTTGATGTTCATTACCAACCGGGCCACAATTCGACGTCCATGGGTGAAACGGCAGAAGCCGATGGCAAATGGCTCGTGTCGATGAACAAGTTCTCCAAGGACCGGTTCCTCAATGTTGGTCCGTTGAAGCCTGAAAACGAGCAGCTGATCGACATTTCCGGCGACAAGATGAAGGTGGTTCATGACGGGCCGACCTTTGCCGAGCCACATGACAGCATCATTGTTCATCGCTCCAAGGTGAACCCGGCGATTGTCTGGGAGCGTACCGACCCCATGTTTGCTGACGCGGTCGCCCAGGCAAAGGCTGACGGAGTGGACCTGGAAGATGCTGCCGATGTCATTCGGGACGGCAACAAGGTGCGCGTCTACATGTCGTCCGTCGCGCCAAACTTCAGTCTGGAGAAATTCACGGTCAAACAGGGTGATGAGGTAACCGTCTACATCACGAATGTTGACGATATCGACGATCTGACCCACGGTTTCTGCATGGCGAATTATGGTGTTGCCATGGAAGTCGGTCCACTGGCGACCGCTTCGGTGACGTTCATCGCCGAGCGCCCAGGGGTGCACTGGTTCTATTGCCAGTGGTTCTGTCATGCGCTTCACATGGAAATGCGTGGTCGAATGTTCGTCGAACCGAGCGGCGCATAACCATGTCGGGCGCCCTCAAGTTCCTGTCGGGGATCTTTGCTGTGGTCGCCATGCTTGTGGCGGCAGGCGGACCCCTGTCGGCAAGGGTCTGGGAAGTTCCGGCAACAGAGGGCGCTCTCTCCAACATCCTGAAACAAGCGCAGGCCGGAGATGTTCTCCGGCTTGCTGAAGGTGACCATGACGGCCCAATCGTCATGGACCTTCCACTCACGCTGAGCGGTAACGGCAAGGCAAGGGTTCTGGGAAACGGGACTGGCAGCGTGATTACGGTCAACGCGGCAGATGTGGTTATCGAAGGTCTGGAGTTAACAGGTTCAGGCCTGTCTCATGAAACACTTGATGCGGGGGTCAAGCTTCACAAGACGGCTCACCGCACCATCATCCGCAACAATCGCATACTCAATAATCTGACGGGCGTTGATGTTCACGGCGCCCACGATGCAGTTGTTTCCAACAACCTGATCGAAGGCCGAAAGGACCTGCGCATTAACGAACGCGGCAATGGCATCTATGTCTGGAACTCGCCGAACCTTCTCGCCGAATTCAATACCGTCCGGTTCGGGCGAGACGGCATCTTCGTCAACACCAGTCATCACGATACGTTCCGGAACAACCGGATCGAGAATGTTCGATTTGCCATTCACTACATGCATGGAAACCACGGTGTCATTGAAGGCAATGTTTCCAGCGGCAATGACATCGGCTATGCCCTGATGTTTTCGGACCGCCTCGAAATACGAGACAACGTTTCCATCGATGACCGCAACCACGGTCTGATGCTGAACTATGCCAACCGTGCGAGGATTTCAGGCAATTCTGTAAATGGCGGCGGCGAGAAATGCCTCTTCATGTACAACGCGAACAAAAACGCGATTTCCGAAAACCGTTTTGAAGCCTGCCCGATCGGGGTTCATTTCACCGCCGGGTCTGCCGGAAACAGATTTCAGGGCAACGCGTTCATAGGTAACCGCACACAAGTCAAATATGTCGGCAGCCGTGTTCTCGACTGGAGCACCGAAGGGCGGGGCAATTATTGGAGCGATCATGCGGCCTTCGACATGAATGGCGACGGGCTGGCCGATACATCCTACCGACCAAATGACATGGTCGATCAGGTCTTGTGGACACAGCCATCTGCAAAGCTCCTTGTGGGAAGTCCTGCGGTCCAGTTGCTCCGTTGGACCCAGTCCCAGTTTCCGGCCTTGCTGCCGGGAGGCATCGTTGACAATGCGCCCCTGATGCAGCCGCCGAAAGTGAAAATACCGAATTCGGGAGTACAGGGATGATGCGCACGAGCCTCACCGTTCGCAATGTCACCAAGCAATTCTCCGGGCAAACTGCCGTGAATGATGTTTCGTTCTCGCTGGAGCCCGGCGAGCGGGTTGCTCTTCTCGGCCACAATGGCGCCGGCAAGACGACGTTGTTCAAGATGATCCTAGGATTTCTCAAACGTGATCGGGGGGAGATCGAGGTTCTGGGTGATTTGCCCGGCAGCGACGGTGCACGCAAACACATGGCTTACCTGCCTGAGTCTGTTGCGTTTTCCAACGTTTTAAGAGGTCGGGAAGTGCTTGCCTTCTATGCAAGGCTCAAGGGTGTTGCCCAAGCGGAGGTCGGTCCGCTGCTGGAACGTGTAGGTCTGGCAGAAGCAGCAAATCGCCGGGTTGCGACCTATTCAAAGGGTATGCGCCAGCGTCTGGGTTTGGCTCAAGCTCTTATAGGTCAGCCAAAACTGGTGCTGCTTGATGAACCAACCAGCGGACTGGATCCTATCTCCCGACAAAATGTATATGACCTGATCGCTGAAATCGCCGGACAGGGGACATCCGTCCTGATGTCGTCCCACGCTCTGACCGAGTTGGCACCGCGAACAGACAGGATCCTGATCCTCTCCAAAGGAACACTGGTTGCCGACGACAGTCTGACAGGACTTCGGGCGAAAGCCGGGCTGCCGATCAAACTCAAGGTCTGGACCAGACCGGGAGCAGCTCCGGAAGTTGCCGCAACACTTGGCAGCAAGCAAATGAATGGGCGGTCGGTAGATATCGATTGTCGGCTGGACGAAAAAATTCCTCTTTTGTCCGCGATCGGAGCTCTCGGTCCGCTCGTTGAGGACGTGGAGGTCCACGCGCCCGGCCTTGACGATATTTACCGCCACTTCTCCGAAACCGTTCACAAGGGGGCCTGATCCATGTTGTCTCGCATCCTCGCCATTGCAATGCAGGAGCTGCGTATCGGAATTCGCAACAGGTGGATTGTGCTGGCAACGGCGATCCTGGCGGTTTTCTCACTTGCCCTTGCATTGCTCGGGTCTGCACCTGCCGGAACATTGGGAGTGGATCGTTTGACGATCACTGTTGCGTCGCTCTCAAGTCTTTCGGTTTATCTCGTGCCGCTGATCGCCCTGATCCTCGCCTTTGACGCCGTTTGTGGTGAGATTGAGCGTGGAACACTGCTCATGACCTTCTCATGCCCGCTCTCACGATCAGAGTTCCTGTTTGGCAAGGCGCTGGGCCACAGTCTCGTGCTCCTGATTGCCCTTGGGGTAGGATATGGCGTGACTGCGGGTTTCATGATCTTGAGCGGTGCCGGTTCCATCGCTGGATTGGTTGACTTTCTGCGCCTGATCGCAACCTCGGTGCTCCTCGGCCAGTGCTTCATCGCCGTTGGATACATGTTGTCCTGTCTGACGCGGCAATCCGTTACAGCAGCTGCAGCGGCCATTGCCACATGGCTTGTTCTGGTGGTCCTTTATGATCTCGCATTGCTCGGTGCCCTCGTTGCCAATCCCGAAGGCGTATTTGCCTCGAGCATATTTCCCTATGCCTTGCTCTTGAATCCCGCCGATTCCTTTCGGCTTTTCAATCTCGCAGCACTTGGAGCGAGCGATCTGGTCGGTGGAATGGCAGGTGTTGCGGAAACCCTGCCATTCTCGCCAACCAGTGCATTGGTTTCCCTTGCCATGTTTGCCGGGTTTGCCATGTCCGGCAGCCTTCTTCTCATCCGGAGAATTGCGCCATGAACCGCCTTGTCATCTGTTTGCTTGCCACAAGTTTGCTGGCCGCGTGCCAGGAGGAGGTTCAGCTTGCAAAGCCCTCACCTGTTGCATTGACGCCGGAGTCGGCAGGGCATTATTGCCAGATGACTGTTCTGGAGCACACCGGGCCAAAGGCACAGATACACCTTGTCGGCAACCCGAACCCTCTCTGGTTCACACAGGTTCGCGATGCGGTGGCATTCGCCTTGTCGCCGGAAGAAGCCGGGGACATCGCTGTCATCTATGTCAATGACATGAATGTGGCGGAGAGCTGGGATTACCCCGGCACTGATAACTGGATCGATGCTGATGCCTCCTGGTTTGTCATCGGCAGCAGGCAGGCCGGAGGCATGGGCGCGCCAGAGGCCATTCCATTTGGAAATGAAGCTGGCGCACTGGAATTTGCCAGCAAGAATGGCGGAAACAGTGTCCGGTTTGCGGACATTCCTGCGGGTTATGTATTGGGTTCGGTCGAACTTTCTTCCTCCGGCTTGACTGAAGAAAAAAGTTCCGAGGTGCTGCGATGACACCGGTAACTGACAAAAGCAAAGAGCCGATCGCCTCAGCGGGGCGAAGACGATTCCTGAGAATTTGCGCGGCTTCAGTGGCCGGGCTTGCCATGCCTTTGACAGCGTGGCCGGCCAAAGCAGCCGTGAAACTGCATAGCTGGAAGGGCATTGCACTTGGTGCAAAGGCCGAGATTCATCTCCTGCATGAAAATGAGAAGGAGGCACTGGGTCTCCTTGATGCGGTCGAGGCGGAAGTCCGTCGGCTGGAGACAATTTTCAGCCTGTATCTCCAAGACAGCGAACTCGTGCGGCTCAACCGCGATGGGAGACTGAAGGCCCCGTCGATGGAAATGGTGGAGCTTCTGGGGCTTTGCCAGCGGCTCCACACGGCAACCAGCGGAGCATTTGACCCGACCATCCAGCCGCTATGGCAATATCATGCCCAAAACACGATAGGGGATGCGGACGCAGCATTTGCCGATGTTTTGGCAAGAACCGGGTTTGACAACGTGGCCTTTGATGCAACCGAAATCCGATTTGCGCTGCAGGGAATGGCCATGACCTTGAACGGCATAGCTCAGGGGTTCATCACCGACAGGGTCGCGCGCCTGCTGGAAGATCGCGGCTGCCGGGATGTCCTTGTTGATCTCGGGGAGATTTCCGCAATAGGTACGCCTTTGCCCGACGATGACGGCGAGTTTGGATGGCCGGTTCGACTGCGTCCTGACTCCAACCACCCTACCGAAGCTCGCATCCGCTTGGTCGGTTCCGCGGTCGCCAGTTCTGCCAGATCGGGAACCACATTCGATCAGGCTGGCCGCCTGTCTCATATCATCGATCCGCGCACCGGCCGGCCTCTCAGTCAAGGTCTGTCCGGAGCAAGCGTCGTTGCGCCGACTGCAGCGCTTGCGGATGGACTCTCCACGGCGGCCTTGATTTGTGATGAGGCCGTGTTTGCATCAATACTCAACGAGTTTGCACAGACCCGCGCCTTCGTGGTGCGGGACAATGGCTCAAGTGGCTGGCTTTAAAACGGCTCAGGTGGATGGCGGCTTGCGTCCGTCGGCCTCGTCCATGAGATGACGGACCCACTTTGCCGCCAGCCATGTTGTGGGGAGTCCGAGCGGGATGCTGAGCCACAAGCTGGTCAATGGTGAGAGCGCGGGAAATCCGATTGCCTGCCACATGAGGCTGAGCATGAAAAGGTTGATGGCAACGGCTCCTGCCGCGAAGGGATACAGGACGGTTGCCAGTTTCCGGACAGGCCAACCGGTTTCGATGTTCGTCATGCGGCCAGTGTCCTTTCATTTGCCGATTTGAGGGTTTGGGCAATTAACTCCGGGAGGAATGGAGCATCGCCCAGAGGGGCGAGACACGTTCCCGCGAAATGGCCCTTTTCCAGCGCCTTTGGAACGTCGTCCGTCACGTGGAACCCGTTTCCGGCAAAGAACGGCAGGCACACTGCCTGTTGACTGCACATATTCGCTACATCCGCCAGGAACGGGGACTGTTCCAGGAACCCGACACGAATTTTGGAACCTGGCAGTTTCCTTGCGAGTTTTTCGGCAAACTGCAAGGTACAATCCCCTGCGGCAGGACCGCTGGCGGATCCATGTGCAGCAAGAAGGATTTCGGTTTCTGCTGCGTCTCGACCCGACGCGGTCAAGGCTGTCAGAATCAGACGACTGGTCAAAGTAGGCAGTTCCGGATGGCACCCGAATGCCGGAAGTTGATGAAGGTTGCGCCCTTCGAGGCGGCCTGCCAGAGCGGTTTGGGTAAACCAGCCTTCCGTCATGAACAAGGGATAGACAAACGCTCCTGCAGGCAAGTCGGCCACAGCCGCATCCAACGCAGCAGGGGCTGCCATGGTGGCTGACTTGATGATCCAGTCGGGCACGAGCCTTGCTACGCGTCGCGCAAGGTCATTCAGATAGGCTTCGCCGTCTTCAAAACGGGAGGGTTGGCCATGTGAGACAAGGATCGCCTCAGTGGCTGGTTCCTTCCGAAAAGGTGATCTTGTTCCAAACATTGTATTTCCCCGAGGGCTTGCGCATGGGCAGACGTCTGACCTCTTCAAGGGTTTTGGCGTCATAGATGATCACGGCTCCATCGTCCTCCCAGACCGAGACCAACGCGTATCGGCCGTCTTTGGTGAATTCGACATGAGCGACTGTTGCGCCGACAACCGGCTTCAGTGTCCTGACAATTTCAAGGCTCTGCTTGTCGATGACGTGGATCTCGTCCTTGTTTGGTCCGAAGAAGACATCCGCCCAGAAGTAAGGGGTCTGTTCATGGCTGCGGAGGAAGAAGCCCGGACCGTTGGTCTTGATTGTCGTAATTCTTTCCCAGGTCTCGGTGTCGATGACAGACAGTTTGCCTTCCTTGAGATGGGGTGTCGCCATGACCCGGTGGCCATCGCGCTCCCAACTGATGCCGGAGCCAAGATGAGGCATGCCGTCCAGTGGGAGTTCCGCAATTTCCCGGCCTACATTGAGATTGACGACAATGCCCCTTGCGCCGTCCCGTGAGGCCCCGATGAGATGGCGGTAGTCGTCGTCAAAGAAGAAGTCATCAAGAGGCTCGGCAGTAACTATGCGCCTGCGGGAAAAAAGGCCTGCAGATGAAGCGATGGCCTCGACCATGCCCTTCTCGCGGCTGTGTATGAACCCTTCATAGACAGGTTCAGCGTCTGGATCCGTCGCAACTTCCCAGATCTCCGGCGCATCCTTCAGGGCCAGAATGAAGCTCTTGCGATGTGGGGCCTGATAAACGGCTGACACCCGGCTGGCTGTGCCGTCCTTGGCAACGACGTCCATCACGGTCGCGACGCTCAGATCCTCGGTTGAAAGGATGGTCAATGTCATTGGCAGATAATTTGCAACAGCAAGCCATTTGCCATCGTGGCTTATGGCGATGTTTCGGCTATTCAGGCCTGCCCTGACCCGGCCGACTTCCTGCAAGGCATATAGATCATACTTCTGCACCCATCCGTCCCGTGACATGATGAAAACATATCGCCCGTCGGGAGAGAATTTTGGGCCACCGTGCACGGCAAAGGGGGTGGCAAAGCGGTCGAGTGTCTCGAAAGTGTCGCCGTCCAGAACGCTGACATGATGATCCCCCGTTTCAACCACGAGGGTGATGTTCATTGGATCGGACGACCAGACTGGATTGTCTTTCGGTTGGTATGCAGCATTGAGAACGAGGCTGGCGTCGATGTCCGTCTTCTCCCAGCTCGGCTTGATTTTAAGCGGCTCCTGGAGGTAGGTGATCAGACCGTCAATCTGCTGGTCGTTCAAAGTGCTCTCAAATCCAGGCATCTGGGTTGCCGGACGGCCTGAACGTATAACCGTGGCAAGATCCGGACCGCGCATCCTGTTCAGTGTTTGCGGGATGAGTGCAGGTCCAAGACCTCCCAGTCGGGCCTCCCCGTGGCAGGCAGCGCAATTGTCCGCATAGTCCAGAGCGGGGTCCGCGAGGGAAATGCCGGTCAGGAGCAGCAGCGTACTAAGTGAAGCGATGAACCGGATCATGGCTCTTTCCCCGGAAAGGCGTAACGGTCAGGCGCTCGGAGTTTGTTTCGTGAACCCCGATTTCTCCGTCACTCAGATAACAGGCTGGATCTTCTGCCCATGGGTCCCCGGTCAGCTGTAGTGCACGGATACGGGTATTCCCACCGCAGACATCCTTGTGAATGCAGGCACCGCACCGCCCCTTGAGAGGGCGTGGGCGTGTGCGCAATTGAGCAAGCATCGGATCGGCGCTCGTCCAAAGTTCGGAGAACGGTGTGTGTTTCACGCTGCCGACCGTATAGTCGGACCAGTAGGTGTCTGGGTGGACATTTCCCTGGGTGTCGATATTGGCTACACCCAACCCGGAAGAGTTGCCGCCCCAGGCCTTGAGATGCGCCCGTATGTGCTCGGCCTTGTCCTTTCCGAACTCGCGTTGCACCCAGTTCAGGAAATAGACCGCATCGGCGTCGTTGTTACCGGTGACGATATCCAGTGGTCGTCCGCCGTTAACGCCATCCCATGCCCTTTCGATCAACAGGTCCATAGCCTTGCGAGAGCGGACATGTTCGGCGTCTTCGCTGCGATTTTTGTCTCCACGACCGGCATAAACGAGGTGGGAGAGGTAAAACTTGTCGACGCCTTCGTCATCACAGAGTTGCAAAAGGCCGGGAAGGTGCGTGTGATTGCTTTCGGTTATGGTAAAGCGCAGGCCCACCTTGATGCCTCGGGCCTTGCATTCCCGCACGCCGCGAACAGCATCGGAAAATGCGCCTTCTACGCCTCGGAACCAATCGTTGGTGGCACCTATTCCGTCGATGGAAATCCCGACATAATCAAAGCCGATCTCGGCCACCCTGTCGGCGGCTTCGCTATGGAGCTTCGTGCCGTTTGTGGAAAGGGCCAGCATCCGGACAAGTCCTCGAGCGCGCTCGGCAATCTCGAAAAGATCCTTGCGGTCCAGTGGCTCACCGCCGGACAAAATCAGGGCCGGAATCCGGAATTGGCCCAGATCCTCCAGCGTTGCCATTGCCTGCTCATGGGTCAGTTCACCGGGAAAGTCCACGTCAGCGGACACCGTGTAGCAATGACGGCAGCGCAAGTTGCAGCGCCGGGTAAGGTTCCAGATGACAACCGGTTTTATCACCCGGTTTTCGGGTCTGGTGCGGACAGCGGATGGCGTCCTGATCTGGTGCATGTATTCGGAAAGGCGAAACATCGGTCAGGCGTCCTTCCGGCGCAAACGCATTCCGGTTTTTTTCAGGATGCGCGTTGAAAACAGGATGTCGTTTGCCGCACAGGTCTCGCCAAGCAGGTTTGCTATTTCCTGTCGCTTTGCCATGACTTCATCACGGTCCTGGCCGTGCACCATCGCGAAGAGATTGAAGCGCCACTCCGGCAAGGCACGGGGGCGTCGATAACAGTGGGTGACAAAGGGGAGGGCCCCGATCTGTTCCCCAATGTGGTCCACGATCGTGTCATCGACATCCCAGACCGTCATTCCATTTGCGGTCATGCCGAGACGATAGTGGTTGGGAGCCGCTCCTACACGCCGGATGATCCCTTTTTTCTTCAATTGGGCAAGGCGATCAATTACCTCGTCTTCGGAAAGCTCAAGGGTTTGTGCCAAGACGACAAACGGACGTGGTACCAGCGGCAGCCCGGCTTGTGTCGCCTCGATTATGGTGCGGTCCTTTGCGTCCATGGTCATGCAGTCACCCGAAAACCAATGAAAAACTCTCGCTCCTTTGGGAACAGGAGCACTTTCAGGCCGGTGGATTTTTCGATTGCCAGTGCTGTCGCCGAGATGCCAGTCGGTCTCTCGGTTGCCAGTACGAACCACATGTTCAGCCTGTGATCCCGCTCATAGTTATGCGCGACCTCGGGGAATGCATTGACTTTGGTTAAGACTTCCTCGAAGCGCTGAGGCGGTACCTCCATGGCGCATAGGCAAAATGCCCCGCCAAGGGCTTCCGCATCAAAGAACGGGCCAAAGCGTGTCAAGACGCCGGTATCGCGGAGCGCCTTGATCCGATCCACCAGCTCGTCCTGACTGATGCCGAACTCGCGGGAAAGATCCGCGAAGGGTTCGGGAACCAGAGGTAGGTCATCCTGCAGTCGATTGATCAGTTTGCGATCCAGTTCAGTGAGATCGTGCGTCATGCAGCTACTCCCGCCTTCGATATCATGGCACCTGTCTGTTTGAAGCAGCGGCTGGAAAACAATGTTTCATGAGGCACCCCGGACAGCTGGGGAAGCTGTTTGGCTTTGCCGAGAACGTCCAGAGCGTCCTTTCTCGTCTGCGCGTGGATCATGCAATAGAGCCGGTAGGGCCATATGCCTTCCACCGGGCGACGCTCGTAACACAGGGTAATGCCGGGATGCGCCGCAAGCGCTTCACCTGCCGCATCAATCCGGTTTGGCTCGATATTCCAGACCACCATCGCATTGGACCGCCAGCCAAGGGCCCGGTGGCGGACAATAACCCCAAGACGGGAGATGATCCCTGCCTGCGATAATGCAGTAATGCGGCCCAGGACGTGCTCCTCAGAGAGATCGAGGCGCTGGGCGATCTGAGCGTACGGGGTTTCGGTCAAGTGCATTCCGGTTGTGAGTGCTTGCAGAATGTCCTGGTCTCCATCCTGCAGGCACTCCAACCGGACCGGCCGGGGCGCTGGTGGCCGGGTAATCGGACCTGTCATCTTGAAACCAAGGTCCACGTTAAAGGGTCTGACAAGCCGTAAATCGAGCACCGTCAAACCGGTCTTGATGTGAATGTTCTTGAGAACTCTGTCGACATGGGCGCGATCAGGCCCCGTCGCAACAAACCATAAATTCCAGGTGTTCTCGCGTAGATAGGAATGATTGACACCTGGCTGTTGCCCGACGATTTCTGCGATTTCTTCGATTAATCCTGCGGGTGCCGACAGCGCTGCCAATGTGCTGGCTGAAACGGTATTGGGTGCGCATGTCGCACCAACACGGGAGATCCGGCCAGCTGTCTTCAGGTTTCGAAGGCGCTTCAGAACGTCTGTTTCAGATAGCCCGCAATCGAAGGCCATTCGAGCAAATGGGCGTGGTTCGACCGGAAAGTCGCGCTGCCAATTGTCCAGCAGCTGAATGTCGATGGGATCGAGTATGCGCTCCATGGTTCAAAGTCCCAGTTTATGAGCGCGGGCGGTGAAGAAGATCCCGGATGGGCTTTCCGCATCGATTTCACCGGTTTTCTCAAAGGTGTGTGTGTCGTAGATCATTACCTTTCCAGCATCACGAACGGAGACCCAGACCTCGTTGCCGCGTGGGGAGAACTCCATGTGCAGGACTGCCGGTCCGGGTTTGAACTCGTGCACGACCTCCTTTGTCACCGTGTCGAGCACCTGAATGGTATCGTTGAGAGGGTGCGCGAAATTCACCCAGACCTGCCGACCATCCGGCCGGGCCATGGCAAAAACAGGTTGGCCATGCGTTGGTGTGCGTCCTGTTTCGGCAAGGCTCTCCCCATCAATCCAGAGCACCTCGTGATGGCCGACTGCTGGCAGAACAAACTCACGTCCCGCGCGGGCCCAGCCTTCAAGATGTGGCATCTTGTAGACGGGTAAATCCTGCTGTCCCCGGCCGTACTCCGGCAAAACCCTGATTGGTTTCGGGTCGGGCTCCCAAAGGTCCAGCGCCGTCAGTCCGTCTTCGCCAAATAGCCCGGTAATGTAGAGACGACCATCGCCGGTGATCAGCGCGTCATAGGGGTTTTGCCCCATATCCTTGATCTTCGAGACAACCGGATCCTTTCCGGAGAGATCCGCAATCCATGTTTCACCAGCGTCCCAGAGAGTGAAGACAAATCTTCGACCTGGCGCGTCAACCAAACCAATGGTTTTTGAGCCGGTTGGAATGTCGAGAACCAATTCGAGAGACGTTGCGTCAAATATCCGAACGCCGCCGGGCTCGTAGTTGGACACAGCGACAAGACGACCGTCATCGGAAATCGCGCCACCGATGGAATTGCCAGCTTGCAGGATGCGTTTCTCGATCTCCTTTTTCACGATGTCGACCTTGGTCAGCCCACCGTCGCGTCCAAAAACATAGGCGTAACGCTGATCGGGAGAGTAGACGAGACTTGCATGGGAGAGGTCACCCAATCCGCCGATCCGCGCAATGGCCCCGCGTTCCGACTGATCCACAAGGAGAAGGGAGCCGCTTGCCCTTTCAACCACCAGCCCCAGATCTCCGGTGGCTACGATGATTTCTGAACTTGCGGGAGTGGTGACCAACAATGCGGCAACGGCCAAGCCAAGCCATTTCATTTGATCTCGCCTTTCAAAAGATATTCGGCAATTCGCTTCGCATCGGCCTCGCTGATGAGCGGGCGCCACGGCGGCATCGCTGTTCCGGGAATGCCGTCGAGTACGATTGCCGAGAGCGTTTCGACATCAAAGTGAGCGAGGATTTGGGGGCGAATATCCGGCCCCAGTCCCCCCTTGAGAGACATGCCGTGGCAGGAGCCGCAATCCTGATGAACGAGCTTGAGCAGTTCGGACGGCGCGAGAAGCTCTGCCCCGGTTGCCGATCCAGCAGTTATCATCAGGCACAGAGCTGCGGCAAAGAATGGCCTAGCCATGGGCCAACTTTCCGCATGTATCGACCCTGGCCGCAGAAAGGATTTCTTCGACGGTATTCGTCTGCCAATCCTCGCCCATCATGACGACCTTGCCGATCACGAACAGTACCGGCGCCTTGAGGCCCGCGTCGTGAATGTCCGCTGCGATACGGCCGAGGCGCGAATAGACCCTCTTTTCACGAGGTGTGGTCGCGCTTGCAACAGCCAGTACCGGCGTGTCTTCGCTCAATCCTTCTGCCTGCAAGCGCATGGAAATTTGTGCGATGTTCGCAACGCCCATATAGATGACGAGCGTAGTGTCCGTGCAGGCGAGGCTCTTCCAGTCGAGATCCAACGATCCGTTGGCCTGTCGGTGGCCTGTCACATACCGCACGCCCGTAGCCAGTCCACGATGGGTCAGAGGTACGCCGGTGGACGCCGCCATTCCCTGAGCTGCGGTGATGCCGGGGACATATTCCACGGTAACATCGTTTGCCCTCAGGTATTCAGCTTCCTCCGATCCGCGCCCGAAAATCAAAGGGTCTCCGCCTTTCAGCCGGGCAACAACCATGCCCTTCTGCGCAAGATCCTTCAGAATTTCATTGATACGTTCCTGCGGAACCGGATGGTTGTCCGCGGATTTTCCGACCGGCACCTGCAAGGCAGTTTCGCAAATCAGAGACAGGATTTCGGGAGACACCAGTCGATCGAAAACAACGGCGTCTGCCTCTTGTATCACCCTGGCGGCTTTGACTGTCAGCAACTCGGGATGCCCGGGCCCTGCACCGATCAGATACACTTTGCCCTTTTGTTTCATCTGGAACTCCGCTCGCCTTGATAAGGAAAGACGGGAGCAGTGGTGGCCCACCGCTCCCGAGGTGGACGTCAGTAGACGTCGGAGCGTGTGTTGAAGACGTTGAACTTGCCTGTCGGCGTGATCAGGCGCGGGTCCTTGATCACGTGTTTGAGTTCAAGGGTCTTGTCGTCCACGATAACAATGGCGCTTTCCTTGTCCTTGGCATTCCAGACCGAGAACCAGATTTCGGTTCCGCTCTGATCAAACTCGCCCTGAACAACGCGTGGCTGACCATCTGCAATGTCTGCCCACTGGACAATCGGCAGCGTTTTGTATTCCGGCTCTTCCTGTGTCAGGTCATCGACATTGAACACGGCGATTGAACCGGAAATCTCTGCATCCGGGTTGAGCGGCGCATCGACATAAAGGTGCTTGGAGTTCGGGTGGGATTTCACGAACAGAGATCCACCACCAAGACCATAAAGCGTCTGGACAACCTTCCAGGCGTTGTCCGGATGTCCTTCCGGATCAGTGCCGATCAGGGCGACGGTTTCGTCGCCAAGGTGTGAAGTTGCCCAAACCGGCCCATAGGTCGGATGCGTGAGGTTCGCGCCGCGGCCCGGGTGGGGCGTCTGCCCGCCGGTTTCCAGAATATCCGTCAGCTTGCCTTCCTTGGTATCGATAACGACCACCTTGCCGCGAGCATTTGCGGCGGTCAGGAAGTAACGCTTCGAGCTGTCAAAGCCGCCGTCATGCAGGAACCGCTCCGCTTCGATTTCCGTGACTTTCAGGTTCTTGATGTCTGAATAGTCCACCAGAAGGATCTTGCCGGTTTCCTTGACGTTGACGATGAATTCGGGGTTGTAGTGCGATGCCACGATCGCCGCCACACGGGGCTCTGGATGATAGCTTTGATCATCGTAGACCATTCCGCGTGTGGACTTGATCTTGAGCGGCTCCAGAGTGTCGCCATCCATGATCACGTATTGCGGCGGCCAGTAGGAGCCGGCAATCGCATACTTGTCTTCCCAACCTTTCATCTTCGACGTTTCAATGGACCGGGCTTCCGAACCAACCTTGATCTGTGCAACCGTTGCAGGTGTTTCCATCCACAGGTCGATCATGTTGACCAGAGCATCGCGGCCGATGACGAACAGATAGCGGCCTGACGCAGAAATTCGCGAGATATGAACGGCGTAGCCGGTGTCTATGACCGCCTTGATGTCATAGGATTTTCCGTCAATCAGGGCGATCTGGCCACTGTCGCGCAACGTCACCGAAAAGAGATTGTCGATATCGATATCGTTCATCTTTTTCGCTGGACGGTCTTCAGGCGCGACGACAACTTTCCAGGTCTTGCGCATTTCCGCCATTCCGAATTCAGGCGGAGAAGCTGGCTCCAAAAGAATATAGCGAGCCATCATGTCGACCTGTTCTTCGGTCAACTCTCCGGATGTGCCCCAGTTTGGCATACCGGCGGGTGAGCCGTAGGTGATGAAGTCACGCAGATATTCGTATCCGTTTGCCCGCGTTACATCTGTCGTCAACGGCTTGCCCGTTGCGCCCTTGCGCAAGACGCCATGACACCCTGCGCAGCGTTCGAAATAGATCTGGTTTGCTTGCAGGTACTCTTCTGGTGACATAACCGGATCGCCTTCCTTGCGTCCCGGAATTTCGACCTGCAGCTGACCAAGCGTTGAGAGGCTGGGTGTATAGGCGGCAGCTGGCCCACTCCCGTGGTCTGCCGACTTGTCTTCTGCCGAAACGCCAAATGCTGACAAGCCGAGTGTAACAGCGACACTCATCAGCAAGGCATTCCTGCGTATGACTCTTGTCGAGATCATGATTTATCTCCGTTCGACTGGTGAGGCAGTCTAACGTTACGCAGCGAAAATGCCCCGTTCCTTGATTTTGGTTAAACTTGGATAATTTTACGATGGCCTTTGACGAGCCTGATCAAGAAGAAGATTTGAGTGATCGTAAGGTTTGTCTCGAAATGAATGTATCGCCGATGCTCTCTGCGAAAGCCTTCACCGGCGATTTAGCGTTGGTGGTTCGGGACAGTTTGGGCGAGGAAAGCCGATAGACCTTGCCTCGCCCATCTATCACGAAAAAAGGGAGCTGCACCCGGGGTTTGTGTGGTGCTTAAAGATGGGCTGTTGCGATCATCTCGACACGCATGCCGGGGCGGGCCAGGGCGACGCCGCAGGTGGCGCGGGCAGGTGGATTTTCCTTGTCGACCCAGGCATCCCAAACAGCATTCATGCCCTGAAAGTCGCTCATGTCCGACAGCCAGACCTGCACGGACACCACATTGGACTTGCTGCCGCCCAGTTCTGCCATCACGTTGTCGATGGCGTCTAACACTTCGCGGGTCTGGGCGGTGATATCGCCGTCGAGATCTTCGGGGATCTGGCCTGCAAGAAAGACAATGTCGCCGACGCGAACAGCTTCGCTCATGCGCGGACCAGGTTGGTGGCGATAGACGGTCATGTATGTTCCTTTATCTTTGAGGGTCAGTCGTTGTCGCTCGTGCCCGCACCTGCGCCGGCACGGGAAATGTCCGAAGGCGGAACTGTGGTTCGCAGGGCAAAGCGGTTCAGTATATCAACCGTGTCTTGCTTCAGGGGGGCCATGGTGCCCTGAACCGGCTTGCCATTCGCAGTCATGGTTTCGTGAATGACAAACTCTTCCGCTGTGATCCCTACCAGCTGCAATGCGTTGCCCGTGATCCCTCCTGATCCGGTCAAAACGACCTCACCGGCGGTCCAAACAAGACGAATTGAGGATTTCAGGGTCACTGCAGCAGTGGAGAGGAAGGGAAGGACAAGAAGCGGATGGCTGATGGGTCCGCTGCAAATGCCGTCGCCGGAGAGCGGTCTTTCAGGAAGCGGAGCATAGTCGCAAACAGTGGTGCCGAATGCGATCGGACACATTGCTTGCCCGGAAGCGGAGCGCCATTTGTCGAGGGAAACCTGGGGGCACACGTCCTGCCAGGGCAACCCTTCGGCAAATCCCAAATGAGCAGCGAGTTCCTGTGCCCCAGGCAACCCGCGTGCCGACAACCAGGCAGCTGCTTGTCCAGCTTCTTCGGCCAGTCCCCAGCTCATGCCTGCACCGCGCGCAGCCTTGAAGCACAAGGATGCTATTTCATTTCTGGACAGGACGATTGCAAGGGCCCCGTCCGGCGGAAACGACTGCAGTCCGTCAGCAAGATCTTGCGGTTTCATGTCCAGCCTCCCGGTTCAGAGCCTGGTCCAGCGGGTAGGGTTCTCCCTGAAAAAGGCAAATACGGACCCATTTGTCCGATCGTGGATCAAAGTGCGTCGCGCCGAAAAACGCCAGCTTGCAACGCATCAGATCGATAGGCAGCATGTCGCTGGCAATCAGGTTGTCCTGAATTTCGGCATAGGGATATTTCGGAGCAGCCTGCACCCGGCGCACGATATAGCGATGTTCGGGATGGCGAAGGAGAAAGGCAGCCACACTGTCGTCTTCTGCAAAAGCACAAAGATCCGCATGGAGTTCGCAGGCCAATCGGGCAATGCAAAGCGGCTGCTCCCGCTCGGCGCCCTCATCGACACCGCGGTCTCCAAGGCGTGGCTCGAGCTTTTCCTCCGAGACATACCAGAAGCGCACCCCATTCTCTGTTCTTGTGAAGTCGATGTTCAGGGCCCAGTCGTAGTTGTCCTTCAACAAGGCACGAAGGTTTTGAACCCTCATGGCCCCATCAATCCTGAAGGACACGGCCTCATCGGCGCTCATGCAGGCAGACAGGCCGTCGATCAGCTCCCCATGTGGTTCAAGCAGAAGGGAGAGCAAGGCTTCCTGACCCTCCAGGGACAATGCCTGTTCACCCCAGTGCCAGAGTGCATCCCACGGCCTTCGGGCATCGGACGGAAACGCGAGCAGTTTATGCTCGATCAGTTGGAAATCCGTCCTCAGGTCGTTCAGCTTTTCTACCTGCAAAGGGTGTGCCGACGTCCATTGAGCCAGATTGACCTGGGCCTTGCGAAAGGCTTGGTGAAGAGCGGCTTTTGCCTGGTCGGTAACCTCAGGCAGGCTGCGAACGCGAGCCAGGGCTTCTTCTCGCACCATCATCCAGTTGTTCAGCAGAACCGGATGGCGAACAATGAACGGGGCCATTCCAAGACCGGTCGAATTTCCAACACCCAGACGGGCCTTGATGTCGCCGGCAAGCCGGACGGCTTTTTCATTTCCCTTGCAGACAGCCAGGTGTTCGGCAATGTCGACGGTAAATTGCCTTGTCAGCCAAACCGAGAGCATTTCCGCCTGAAACGGTGTTGCCATTTCCGGGCGGTCTCGAATGTCCTCATGGTCAGCTGCGCCGAATTTTCCGGCGCCATAGACCGCGGTTGTCCGCATGAGGTAACCAACCGCCTCGATCTCCAAAAGGTCCGGCTGCAGCCCTTTGGAGAGACGGTCAACCACGTGGTTGAATAGCCGAACGGACCTGTTTGCGCGGCTCAGCGACAGCTCTCGCGATGAAATTCTTCCAGCTTCCTGCAGGGGAACATTCTGCTCAAGTCGCGCCAGATCTTTCTCATCCGGTATCCCGTCAAACAGGGTGAAAGTCGCGTCCCATGCCGTCGCAATCACGCGATCAGACCGCATGTCCTCGGGCAGATCATGAGCAAAGGCCACCAGACTGTAGGTGCGTTCGGGTCCCTTTGCGCAATAGACGGCGCGACCGACCCCTCTGTCATCAACCTCCCAGATCGGGCGGGTGAAGTGCCAACCTTCGTCTTCAACGCGCCGCAAGAGCACACGCAGGAAAGACAGTCGTGTTGGGTGAGCCGAGCCCATACGCGCCAGCCGCATCACCTCAGACGGAGCCCTCCTATTTGTGTCCTGCATTGTCATGATGTTCGGTTCCTGCAACGGCATTTCAACAATACTCCCAATCCGACGCATTGGCTGCCTCCGGGAAGAGCAGGCTCTCCCCGCAGGCGGAGCTGTCTATCTGCGCCCCAAGGCGAGCGTGATACGAAGGGCGTCCCATAGGGACGGGAGCAGGACGAGGGATACGGGCACGGCCGTTACCACGATGAAACTCTGCAGCTTTCCAATTCCCCCTGAACCGGTCGAGATCAGGATGATCGCCATCACGCCCATCGCAAGACCCCAAAATGCGCGGAGCATCGCGGAGGGAGCGTCGCTGGACATCGATGTCGCGATGACGAAGCTCATGGAGTCGCTGGTGGTCGCCACGAAGATCATGGTCAGAACCAGGAAAAGCAGGGACAGCAGAAACCCGAGCGGCATGGCCTGGGTGATGGCGAGCAAGCCTGCAGGAAGATTGAAGCCCTCAAACGGACCGGAAATCACGCCCGGTGTAAGTTGCTCCAAGGCGATGCCCGAGCCGCCGATGATCGTGAACCAGAAGTTCGTCACGATGGGTGCAATGATCGACAGCATGATGATGATGGAACGAATGGACCGGCCACGGCTGACTTGTGCAATGAAGATTGCCATCAAGGGCCCGTATCCGAGGAACCAGCCCCAGAAGAAGACGGTCCACCATCCCAGCCAACCCGGTGAGCCAAACAGACCGGATTCGCCCCGGTACATGGCCATCGAGAAAAAGTTGGAAAGGTAGGTGCCAAACCCGCCGAAGAAACCTTCGAAGATGGACAGCGTCGGCCCGGCCAACAGCATGAAGGCCAGCAGTGTGAAGGCCAGGATGACATTCAGCTTGGAGAGCAGCTGGATGCCTTTGGAAAGACCGGTGATCGCGGACACTGTGTAGACGCTTGCCAGAGCAAGAATGACGACAACTTGCGTCCCGAACGTATCCGGAATCCCGAACAGTGCATTGAGCCCGTAAGACATCTGGAGCCCGAGGAACCCGATTGGGCCGACTGTTCCGGCAACCACTGCGATGATGCAGCTGGCGTCGGCAATCAGGCCGATCGGGCCATTGATTGCCCGATCCCCAAATACCGGATAGAGCAGGGTTCTTGGGGCAAGCGGCAGACCCTTGTCATAGTGATAGTGCATCAGCATGACTGTGGTCAGTGATCCGAGAATCGCCCAGGCCAGAAAGCCCCAGTGCAGAAAAGATTGGGCAAGCGCGGCTTCTGCCTTGGCTTGAGGATCTGCGGAAAGATCCCCGAAAAGAGGTGGAGTGGACAGATAGTGCGCGATCGGTTCGCCCGCGGCCCAGAAGACGCCTCCGCCGGCCAACAGGGTGCACATGATCATTGCCGCCCATTGGAATGTCGTGAATTCAGGCTTGGCCGCCTTGCCCATGATTGTCCGGCTGCCCGGCAAGAAGCAGATTGCTATGCCGATGAGGAATGTGGCCAGCAAAAGTACCTGCCAATACAGGCCGAAATACTGTGCCGAAACGCCGAAGCCCCAGTCGACAGCGGCGGACAACCCCTCGATGTCCATGAGTGCGTAGGCGCAGAAAAGCAGAATGAACCCGCCCGTTATTGCAAAGAGCGGCTTGTCAACGCGACCGAACCCGGAATTTGTCCGGTCGGCACCAGCTAGGTCTGTCATGTATTCCTCCCAAGATAGTCTGTTCTATTCAGCCGCGTGCGACACCTTCGCCGGCGTGGCTGCAGAAGCGCCGAAGCTTGTTTCAAAGAAGCGCTGCCAGTTTCCTCCCATGACCGCGCTTACTTCGTTCGGGCTCATTCCGACGGATCTCAAACCCGTGGCAATCTGATCAAAATGCCGGTTATCCGAGAACCATTCGGGCATCTTCGGAAAGCCGGGGGATTTGGCGGAGCCTTCGCCATAGTCGATTGACTTGGTCCATCTGCCGACCCGCATCCATTCCACCACACTGTCGGGCTGGTCCTGACAAAGGTCCGTTCCGATACCGATATGCTGGATGCCCATCAGGTCGGCGGTGCGAGCGATCATTTCGCAAAAGTCCTGCAGCTGGCAGGCGCTGCCATTCTTCAGGTGATGCGGATAGACGGAAAACCCAAGCATGCCGCCACTTTGTCCAAGTGCACGCAAGAGCATGTCGGATTTGTTCCGCAGGGCAGGGTGCCAGTTTGCAGGGTTGGCGTGGGTGATAGCGATCGGTCGTGAGGAGAGTTCAATCGCCTCCAGCGTCGACTTTTCGCCCGAATGGCTCATGTCGATTACCAACCCGACGCGGTTCATCTCCTGGATGACTTCGCGGCCCATCCGGGTAATGCCGGTGTCTTCATCCTCGTAGCACCCCGAAGCGAGCAGCGACTGGTTGTTGTAGGTCAGCTGCATGAACCGCAAACCCAGAGTGTGCAGGATTTCGATCAGGCCGATATCGTCTTCCATGCATGACGGGTTTTGCGAACCAAAGAAGATTGCCGTGCGGCCGGTCTTTCGGGCCAGTTCCACATCGGCACCGGTCCGGCCCTGAAAGATCAGGTCCGGGAAGGTCTCGAACCATCGGTTCCACTGTTCGATATTGTGTACGGTTTCGCGGAAGTTCTCGTGATAGGTGATGGTCACGTGCACCGCATCGACGCCGCCCGCTCGCATCTGCCGGAAGACCTTTTCCGACCATCGTGCATACTGCAGTCCGTCAATAAGCGGGGCATCGGTCATGACGGTTCTCCCGAGAAGACATATGCAGTCTTCACCGAGGTGTAGAACTCGGCAGCGTATTTGCCCTGTTCGCGGGGGCCGAAGGACGAAGAGCCGCGTCCACCAAAGGGAACATGGTAGTCCGTACCTGCGGTCGGCAGGTTCACCATGACGCAGCCTGCGCGCATGTTGCAGCGGAAGTGGGAGGCACGAGCAAGCGAGCTGGTCATGATGCCGGCGGTCAGGCCAAATTCGCTGTCATTGGCGATCGCGAGAGCCTCATCGTAGCTGGCAGCCTTGATGACGCTGGTTATCGGGGCAAACATCTCTTCACGATTGATCCGCATGTCGTTGCGGGTGTTTGCAAAGACAGCTGGAGCCATGAAGTAGCCTTCCGTCGGCCGCTCAAGCCGGTGTCCGCCACACAGGAGTTCCGCCCCTTCCTTTTGACCGATTTCGACATGCTCCAGATTGGCCTGAAGCTGACTTTCGCTGACAACCGGGCCGATCTGTGTGTCGCCATCCAGTGCATGTCCGACACGAAGGGCCGTGGTGGCCTTGACGAGCCTGTCGACAAAGGCGTCATGAATCCTTTCGTGAACAATCAGACGGCTTGCCGCTGTACACTTCTGGCCGGTTCCGCCGAAGGCCGCGTTGGCGGCATGCGCAACGGCCAGGTCCAGATCCGCATCGTCCATGATCAGCATGGGGTTCTTTGAACCCATTTCCATCTGGACCTTGGTCATCCGGGTGACAGCTGCAGACGCGATGGACCGCCCGACGGCAACTGACCCGGTAAAGCTGATTGCGTCCACTTCCGCGCTTTCGATGAGCCTTTGGCCGACATCGCGGCCTGAACCGCTAACCAGATTGAAAAGGCCGGCGGGGATGTCCTGCCTTACTATGATTTCCGTTAGCGCGATCGCACTGGCCGGGGTCATGTTTGCCGGCTTCCACACAACGGCGTTTCCGAAAGCAAGTGCAGGGGCAATTTTCCAGGCTGGAGTTGCTACGGGGAAATTCCAGGGACTGACGATAGCGACAACCCCGACAGGCTCCCTCCGAACATCGATTTCGATACCCGGACGCACGCTTTCCGCCAGATCGCCATGGAGGCGCAGCGCTTCGGCGGCAAAATATGTAAAGAACTGACCGGCTCGATAGACTTCACCCTTGCCTTCGGCCAGCGGTTTGCCTTCCTCGCGGGACAGGAGCTCTCCGATTTCCGCAGAACGAGCCATCAACTCATTGCCAATGGCCATGAGAACGTCATGACGCTTTTGAATTCCGGCGCGCCACCAGATCTTCTGTGCGGTTCTCGCGGCTGCTAGCGCTTCATTCAGCTGCTCCGGTCCTGCCTGACCAAAGTGCCCGATTACATCAGACAGGTCGGACGGGTTCCGGTTCTCGATCGCTGACACTCCCTTTTCCCAGCGGCCTGCGATGAAGATCCCGTTGTTTGTAGTCATGTCGCCTCACAATTTTTCTCAAATCATGTAGACGTGCATTTTTGTTTCAGGCAATCTTGAAGTTCTGAAGTTTTTTTCAGGAAAATTGAATTGGCTATCAAGCTGGAAATGCTGCGCGTTTTTCGTGCCGTTGCTGAACAGGGAACCCTGGCCGCGGCCGCAAGTTCCCTTGGGCGAACTCCTTCTGCCCTTTCCATGATGCTCGCTCAACTCGAAGAGGAACTTGGAGCTCCCCTGTTCGAAACGGATCGCAAAAACCGTCTCTCGCCCCTTGGGGAACTGGTGCTGGAAGAAGCGGTCCGAGCGACAGACACTTTCGAACGCAGCCGGGAAGCAATCCGCCGACATGTGGCGTCCAAGGCGGGAACGGTGCGCATCGTAACCGTCCCTTCTGCGACAGTGACCCTGCTGCCGGACAGGATCTCGACCTTTTCCCGACTGCACCCGGATGTCCGTCTGGAAATCAGCGATGCAGACAGCTTGTCAGTTCGCCGCAGCATTCGCCTCGAAGAAGCGGATATCGGCATCGTCACCACCACACCTGACGCTCCCGACGAAGGCACCGTTGTGCTTCAGGACGACCTCGGCATTGTCTTTCGCAACGGCGGAGAGATCTGGAAGAGGATAAATGCCGGGCAACAGCCCAGCTGGTCGCTGACGCACCTTGAGCCCTTTATCGGAAACGCGCTGTGTTCATTGGTGGACAGCCAGGATGTTCGGGAGGTCATGTCCACCTGCACACTGGAAGCCAGAAACACGACCGCCCTTCTGTCTTTTGTGCGCGAAGGGTTGGGGGCAACAATTCTGCCGGAGGGAGCAGTCAGCCGCCAACCTGAGGAAATCGGGTTCATTCGTCCAGAAGACCCACACGCACAAAGGCAGTTGAGAATGATCCGAAATCCGGATCGACGCCTCAGCCCGGTTGCGCAGGAGTTCTGGAACTGTTGTCAGGATTCCTGACGATAGTGGGGCGCAAGCAAGATCCGAGGTCAAAGTCAGCTTCAGTCCCGGCCCGCGATGCGGAACATCACCGTGACAAAGAGGTCCGTTCTCTGCTGTCTTGGACTGCGTTCCGAATGCCTTCATATGCTTTGTTGGCGCACGCCAAATGAGGTCGGATGCTGATGGAAGAGCATCCAGCAGTTCAGCGAGAGGGTGTCGGTAGCGTGACTAGAAAATGCGCGCCGTCGGTCGACGGGACAACGCAGATCGTGCCGCCATGGGTCTTGATCAGGGAGGACACGATCGACAGTCCAAGGCCTGTGCCGCCAGCGTCTCTGCGTGTCGTATAAAACATGTCGAACACATGCACAGCGCTGCCTTGGGAGATACCTGATCCATTGTCGGTGATGTGGATGTGGACTTCGTCTTCAGTGTCTTCCGTCCAGACGTTCAAACGGGTTGCACCGTGATTGCGGGCATTTTCGAAGAGATTGTCGAAAATCATGGCCGCGCTTTCGGGCGTCATCGGCAATGTTGCCGTGCCTGAAAGCTCCAGGGTCAGACCTTCAAACCGGATGAGGGTCTTGTTCAAGGCGCTTTCCAGATCGGCATGGCCGCTGGGCACGGCGTTGTCGGCCCGAGCCAGTTCGCGCAGACGGTCGACGAGGATTGTCAGGCGGTCGGTGTCGCGTTCGATATTGGACAGGAAATGCGTGCGTTCTTCAGGCGTCATGTCACTGTCCCTGACCAGCTCAACGGCACCGCGAATGGAGGTCAACGGGCTTTTCAGCTCGTGGCTCACATGGGTCGCGAACGCATTGATGTAGTCTGCCCGGTCATAGAGGCGCCGGGACATGGACATGAGCTCACCGGACAGGATTTCCACCTCTCTGCTGCCATATCTTTTCAGCGGGCCGATCGCCTTCCGGTCACCATGTCCGATCTGTTCGGCACGGCTTGCCAGAGTTTGTATGGGGCCTGAAATAGCTCTTGAGAAAATGAAAATCATACCGGACGCAGCCGCGATGATGACAATGGCCATGCCGATCAGGCGCTTGCGCTCAAAGTAAAGTTCCTTGACGACGTTGCTCGGTGTTCGCGAGGCGTAAACGACGGCAACCACATGCCCGTCATGAATGACCGGCATGGCTGCAAAGATGCGAACCCGGGTTCCGCGGCTGATGGAATAGATCGGCTGGGAATTGTCCACGGGCCGTTCTCTCAAAGTGCTGGCGTAAACCCCTTGCAGGGCTCGGCCCACCTCATCGACATGGGCCAGCGACAGGCCCACTTCCGAGCGCCCGGCAATCACGGTTCCGTTGAAATCGAGGATCCGAAAGCCGGCGAGGGTTGTCTGTTGAACATCCACGATCATTGGAGCAACGAAGTCTGCGAGCCTCTGATAGGCGAAATCCACCGGCTCCAGGGCGGGTCGGGCATCCGGCCTTTTGGACTGGATGGGCGTGGTGCTGATATCCAGTTGGGGAAGCGTGGGTGACCACTTTTCACCTTTCGCCAGTTTGGGAGGAGCGACAGGTTGTCCGCGCGGAAAATCGCCAAGGGCGACATTGGAAAGATATTGAATAATGGCTGCCCGAAGTCCGGCCGACTGGGCAATCAGCTCTGCCTCGGTGCTGCGAACCAGCTGGTTTTCGTAAAGGCGAAAGAAGAAGATGCCGGTCAGGGGCAGAAGCAAGGCGACCGCGACCATTGCACTTGCAATCATTGATAATGACGGGCGCCATTTTGTTCGCATCAGGCCCGATCCCCAGCGTGACGGCAAGCCCCGATACGAAAGCCTACGCCATGCACGGTCTCTATGACGTCTTCGCAGCCAGCCTTTGCGAATTTGGCCCTGAGGTTGCGGATATGGCTGTCGATGGTTCGGTCCGACACATGAATGTTGTCGGGATAGGCAAGGTCCAGGATCCGGGATCGCTCGAACACCATGGTCGGTCGTTTCACGAGGATGTGGAGGATCGAGAATTCCAGTTTTGTGAGGCCGAGTGTTGTCTGGCTCATCCGCGCTGTGAAAGCCTCGGGTTTCAAGACCAGATCACCATGGTGCAGGCAGTTGTCCTCTTCCTCTTCAGTTGACGATCCGAGCTTTCCGCGGCGGAGAATGGCACTGACCCTGGCCACCAGTTCGCGCGGGCTAAACGGTTTGGTGACATAGTCATCGCCGCCGATTTCCAGCCCGAGTATTCTGTCAATCTCGTCATCACGCGCAGACAGGAAAAGGATGGGCACTTCTGACAGGCGCCGGATCTGGCGGCAGACTTCAAGCCCGTCCAGTTCCGGCAATCCCACGTCCAGAACGATGAAGTCGAACGACGAACCCTTGAAAGTGGTTACCGCAGCCAGTCCGTCTGGCGCGACGACCGTGCGGTAACCTGCCTTTTCCAGGGCGAAGCAAATCACGTCTGAGATGTTGCGGTCATCTTCAACCACAAGGATCGATTTCACGATTTGCCGGTCCTTCTATCGTTGGGGCGTTTCCAGCCACTAGCCATCTTTAGCAACCCGGTCGGGAACATTAAATGGCCGGGTTGTTTTTCCGTCTTCCGTAGCGGAGCACTGGCGCTTTATCCACCTTTGCAGCCGTGTCCTGTAGCGCGCCATCAGCATCAACACTGCGCCAAGGAGTGCAGCCAAACCTTCAGGCTCCGGGGTGGACGATCCGGAAAGGTTCAGGTTTGGATAAGCGGCATTCGAGATGCCCGAAACCTTTGGCAGCGGCACAGACGTCTTTGCATTGGCGGACGGATCAGGATTTTGGACCTTCTGAGAAACCGCAACGAAGGACGTGAACGCGCTTTGCAGCGAGTATTCCAGGCCCAGCCGGATGATCTCCGCCTTTGCTTTCGCATCGGTTCCGCCCGATAGCGTCAGGGCCCGCTCTTTTTCGAAAATCTGCTCACGAGCCCAGATGAGCGGCAGGGGACTGTCTGCTTTCTGCTCACTTTCGGATTTGGCAGCATTGAGAGTGAGTGAGACCGGAATTTCGGCCCGCCTTCCGTTCACGAACCCCTTGACGGTAATCTGGTGTGCGCCTTCGCCCTTGTAGCGCGCCATGACATCAAGCGCGTTGCCCGCAAAAAGGTCGGGTAGACGAGCGGGGGTTTGATCCGAAACATCCAGACCGTTCCAGTCGATTTCGATATCGGTCAGCAGTGGTGCATCAATGCTGGAGGCAAGGGCAGCTGCTGCTTCCTGTCCGGTTTCCCCCGGTTCAATGTAGCGAACCCGACCGCGCCCTTCCCGTGCCAGTCCTTCAAGCAGATATCGGTTGATTGCCTTTCCAACGCCAAAGGCGTGGATGCGAGCGTTGCCAATCCTGTAGGAGACCGTCTGAATGACCTCCCGGTCACCACCAATATATCCATCGGTCAGGAACACAACGATCCTCATCGTTCCGGGGACTGGCGGCAAATCGAATGCAGCGTTGATGGCGTTGTTCATTTCTGTCCCGCCGCCTGCCGACAATCCGGTCACAAAATTCTTGCCCGCCTCTATGTTTGCCTTTGTTGCATGCACGGCCGACTGGGCGAATGCAGATGTGTTGCTTGCAAAGCGCAGGATGCGAAACTGATCACTCTCACGCAGGCCGTCGAGGGCCGCATGCATGAAGGATTTGCTGGCCTCCATCGGCAGGCCGCCCATGGAACCTGATGTATCCAGGACAAAAACAAGTTCGCGGGGGGTGACAAGATCATCCGGAGCCAACTTTGGCGGCTCAACATGCAATGACAGAAAGCCGCCGCGTGTCTCGTCAAAATGGGTCAATGCGCCCGTTGCCATGCGCTCTTCTTCGGCCATGGAATACCGCAGAACGAAGTCGCGATTGTCGATCTCCCGTGCCTTTGCGAAGTGGAAACTCGTTACGCCATCATCGGTTTTTGTTTCGATTTCATGGGTGGAGGAGGCAAGCGACAGAAACCCGGTTGCGGATCTCAGGGCAGCGTTCAGTTCGACCCGCCGGGGATCGATCTTGTCCGGTGCCGTCAAGCCGATGACCGGCGGATACTCGGGCAGGCGCTCGACCAGCCATCCGCTTCCATCTTGAACCGGGGCGGTTTTCTCGCGCTGGTGGTCCACGGGCATATAGTCATCATCCGCATCCAACGCCATCGCCATCGCAATCGTCTTTGGAAGGACGCCTTCATAGCGCGGACCGACCACCATCGGCACGACCAGTTCGTAGGCGTTGTCAATGCGAGGAACCTTCTGAACGTAATTCAGTGTTATGAGGACCTGCTCACCGTGATCAGCCCCACCTAAGCGGTCCAGTTTGAATGTTAGTGCATGATTAGCCTGGG
>NZ_VXDB01000039.1 GCF_008711325.1 Roseibium sediminis | reverse complement strand
GCTGCTCCTAAAAGGCCAAGCCAAAATCATTGGGTTTTTGCGGGTGTCCAGCTGGCGAACCTACGACGACGCCGTCAAGACGCCGCCAAAACCCGCGAAAGTGCAGACCCGCACCTCCGTGGCGTCCCGAGGCGGTTTCGGCAGCCGCTCAAGCGGCGGCTTTCGGGGAGGTTAGTGCCCGGGGGAAATGTCCCGTTCGTAGACGAGCCCCGCACGTCGGGACGGGTTGGCGCTTACTTCCGGATAGACAAATTCATCCTTGATGTATCGGGCAATGGCATTTGGGTCCGGATCCGGTTTTTCCGAGCTTTCTTGGCCACCCTCTGGATAAAGCCACTCCATTGCCTCATCTGTCTGCAGCCACAATGCCACTTTCTCCGCGGAGGGCAGTTCGCCAACATAGCCCTCGACGATGTTTGTGATCATTTCATCGTAATATTCGTAAAGCCCGATGTCGGAGAACTCCTTGTCGAGGCAGATGAGATCCCACAGGTTAAGCTCCTGGCTCGTATCAACCCAGCTATCTCCCGGATCGATTTGACGCAAATACCGAATGGTCTTGCGTGACAACTTTTCTGCGACGGGCTGTATCAGATCACGCAGCGCACGGCGGTACTTGTCGTCTGCCTCATCAAAACTCATGCATGCATCCTGCTTGCGATGCCGGGGATCACTTTCGTCTGCGTGGCCTTCACGCATCGCTGATATCACCCTCGGCACTTGCGGCTTTGGGGCCGTAGGTGGCGTCATAGATATCGCTGAGGCTTACGTCACCGACAAACCAATGCCGGTTTCGGTCATTGGAAACGCCATACTCTTTCGCAAGACTATTGGTGAGCGCTGTCAAGGACAGCTCCCTACCGCGCCACAAAAGGGTTCTGTTTGTATGGACAGTGATGTCTTCCTCGGGTGCGGGCCTGAAAGTCAGCCGCGTCCCGATCTCGAGGCCGCATTGAAAAAAGCCGATCGGGGGTCTGGGGCCGCGTGGAGTTTCTGCTTTCATGGAGGTTTTCGGAGCGCTCGTCGCAGCTTGCGGAAGTGGTTTTGCCTTGGGGCTGTAGTCCGGAATGTCCCGGTCGGGCCAAACTGCGCGAACGGGGTCGTGGGGGCCGTCGGTGTTCTCCCGCAGCCACGTTGCGAAATCGACCTGCTCCATTGGCAGGACCCGAAATTCAGCAATGAACGGACTGTCCGAAAACCGGTCCAGGCGCTCCAGCCACCTGTTCGGTTTGTTGAAGCGCTGGTGCAGGGTCATGTGGCAGGGGCCGCAGATGGGTGTGGCCGCAAAGGGGTCGAGATAGTCTTCCGCGTGAAACTGCGTTCGCTCGGTCGAGCCGCACAGGGAACATCCGGCCTTGGTCGACAGAAACCCTTTACGGCGCAGCACCTGCATCACCTGTTCCGTGCGCTTGCGCTCGTCAGCAGAAAAGCCGTTGTAACTGTTGTTGCCGTCATATCTGGTGCGAGGCAGCTGTTTGATCGGTATGTCGGACGTCAATGCTTCCGGTGAATTCCGCTGAGACCAGCGACGGGAGATTTCATAAAGACTTGCGAGCGAGAACTGCGTCACGCGAATTACCCTTGTTTCCTGTGATATCTTGAAAACCTAAACCCTCTTCCCCCGGCCCCGTTTTGGCTTGGGGGCAGCGGCGCGGTTGGCTTTGATGCGGGCGAGGAGGGTGGAGGCGGGTTCGTCGGTGGGGTCTTGCGGTACAAGCTCGCCGCGAAACGCCTTGGCGAGAATGGCCTCGTCCAGCTTGTCCGTCAGCTCCAACGCCCGCTTCGCCTCCGCCGCCAGCCGGTCGATTTTGTCAAACGCACTCTCGATACGGCGGACGATTTCTTTTTGTTCGGCTAAAGGCGCGAGTTGCAAAGGCACCCTCGCCAGTGCTGTTTGAGGCAGGTGCTTAATCGTTGTCCCCGTAAAATGCCGATCGAGTTCTTTGATCTGTGCAAGCCAAGTTATTTGATGGTAGAGGAAATTTGCATCTAGATTAGCTTTGGTACGAACGCGTAGAAGCGCTTTCTGGAAGGAAATTTCGGTCGCTCCGCCCTGCCAGACTGCGCACCTGCCAGGTTCGCCGCCTTCGCAAACCATCAGGTCACCATCTTTCACATCAAATTTCGACCGCTCTTCGTCGGTCATTTTCATCGAGAGCAGATCTGACAGGTCGAAGGATCCCCAACGAACGTTTATGTTTCGCAGATAGCGAGTGGATTCACCTTTATTTTTCGCTTTATCAAGCATCTTTCCTAGACGCAGATCAGCTTCATTACCAATCATCGTGGAAAGCCAGCCGGCAGCGTCGTCGGAACGTACTATTCGCCAATCCGTCGTCAACTCCCCCGAAAACGCCTTGGAGAGGATGGCTTGTTTGTAGCGGGTGACGAGGCTGTCGATGCGGGCGAGGTCTTTGCGGGCGCGGGCGGAGTGGGCGCTCAACGCATCCAGCTTCGCCACAATCCTCTTCTGCTCGGCAAGGGGGGGGAGAGGGAGCGGTATTTGTGCTAATGTCTTAGATGAAAGATGCTTAACCGTAACTGAGGAAGTATTTTTGTTGATTAGCGAAAGATACGGAGGTAGTGCTTTTCGTAAAAAGTACTTATTATAGTGGTTCTCCAGAGCATCTATTTTACATACTCGTTGATTGAGAAGTGCTTTGGGGCCTTCCCAAAGATTGCAGTTAAAGTCACCGTCCATTCCTACTAGCAAATCGTTTCTGTGTACCCAATATCCTTCAACGATTTGACCATCGAAGAACGTTTCGGTGGATCCGGAAACGACATTTCTAATTCGAATAACTGGGACGCCGTTGCCCGATTTGAAGCCGTCGGATTTCCAAGGATGACCATTGGAAATTGAAGCAACTGCTCCGAGTTCAACACGCTCCCAATGAGGTGCGCACTGCACTAGACGACTTTCAGAGCGAGTAACGAGTTCCGCTACATTTTCAGAAAAGCTCATTCTGCACCCTCCTGCCGGGCAGCTTCGGTCTGTTGCCAATCGTGATAGGTTTTCTTCTCGCCCTTCACCTTCCAATCGGTTCGTCCATTGCTGTTGCGGTCCAGCACGATTGATGCGGCGGCTGACGGGCTGGAGAAAGACCAGGGCCGGGAAAAATTCAACTTTCCATCCGAGGGGACCAACACGGCATCCTCGATCAGCTTCTGTTTCAAAGCTGCATAGCTGTTGTGAGCATAACCTGCATCGGCTACCGCTTCCGAGCCTTCCAGCACGATGAACTCCCCGTCTTCTTCCACGGCGGTGGCAGTCACGCCGCTCTTGTGGCGGATTTCAAATTGCACTTCGCCGCTTGTGCGCTCGGCCACCGGTTTCTGCGTCTCGCTGACGGCCCTTGGCTGCGGCTTCAGCATGTCGAGGCCGATGACCGGCAGGATAATCTTCAGGTTGGCGAGGAACTGTTCCATGTTCGCCCGGTCAGCTTCCGGCAGGCGGCGTCGGCCCGTTTCCGGCTGGGTGCCGTTGTCCAGCGCCACACGCCCGGCCTGATGGGTCAGCTCGATCAGCCGCGCTTCCAGATATTCCGCATGGCCTTTGGACAGGTCATCATCGCTGGTGGTGATGGTGATGGCGGTTTCCCAAAACTCCCGCTGCACCGCGCTCTGGCGAATACGCTCTGCAACGGAGTTGCCGGAGCCAACATAGACCCGTGTGCGCCCCGCCTGATCCGGGTCGGGACCGGCGAGAATGTAAATGCCGGTGCGGTCTACCTCTTCGCGGGCAGTCAAGGCCCCAAAGGCCGAAGCCCCGCTGACGAACAGCATGCCCGTCCAGCCGTGAATGGTGGCCTTGCGCAGGCCTGTCGGCTTGCCATCCACCAGAAAGAGCTGGATAGTGCGCCCGAAAATCTCCCCAACGCTCATTCCGCCGCCTCGGATGCGGTGACGGTTTGCGGGTCTTCCAGCTCTGCGGAGAGCGCTTCGATCTCGGACATAGCCGATTGAAGGTGGCCGAGGATGGCGACGGCAATGTCTTCCGGCTCGGTGAGACCGTCTTCAGCTTCCTCCTCTTCCTCGCGCAGCCAGGAAATGTCCAGATTGTCGCCACGCGCGGCAATCTCTTCGCGGGTAAAGCAACGCCAGCGGCCTTCCTCACCCTGATCTTCCCCGCGCTCCTTGCCGTGCGGATCACCGCCAAACGCTTTTTCGAACTCGACAAAATGATCGGTGTTCAGCTGGTTGGTCTTGCCGAATTTTGGCATTTGCGCCCGAAGGTCATAGAACCAGACCTCGTCAGTGGTGTTGGTCTCGGTCTTGCCGCGTGTGAAGAAAATGACGTTGGTCTTCACGCCTTGCGCATAGAAGATGCCGGTGGGCAGGCGCAGGATGGTGTGCAGGTCGCACCAGTTCATCAGCATCTGGCGCAGCGCCTTGCCGCGTCCATCTTCAAACAGCACATTGTCCGGGACAACAATCGCCGCCCGGCCTCCGGGGGTGAGGGCGCGGATGCAGTGCTCGACAAAGGGCAGTTGATAGGAAGAGACATTGGCGGTTTCCGTCAGATCGCCGCGCGTTGGCGCGCCGCCAGCTGGACCAAAGGGCGGGTTGGTCAGGATCAGGTCCGCCTTGCCGAGTGCCGTTCCCCTGTCGGACAGGGTGTCGCCGAGATCAATATGGTCGCTGTCCAGATCATGCAGGTAAAGGTTCATGAGGAGGAGGCGAAGCGTGCCCGGTACGTTCTCCAGCCCGCGAAAGGCCAGCTTCTTCTGAAATTCCTGCTGTTTTGCCGAAAGATCAAAATAGTCGTCCGTTTCGGCCCGCATGGCCTTGTCGGCGGCAATCAGAAAACCGCCGGTGCCGGAGGCCGGGTCCTGAATGATTTCACCGGGTTTTGGCTGCATCAACCGCACCAGCACATCAATCAGCACACGGGGTGTGAAATACTGCCCGGCACCGCGCTTGGTTTCTTCCGCGTTTTTCTGCAGCAGGCCTTCATAAAGATCGCCGAACTGGTCGCGCTCGTCGGAAAACCAGTCCAGTTCGTCGATGGCGGTGACGATTGTGGTCAGGTTCTGCGGTTCGCGGATGAAGGTGGAGGCATTGTCGAAGATCTTCTGCACCATACGCGGCACATCGGCTTCCGGATCCCCCAGCTTGGTCAGGGCCTCACGATAGACACGCAGCTTTTGCAGCGGCTCGGCCTTTACCAGCGCTTCCCAGCGATAGGCTTCGGGAACAAGGTCCGTTTCCTTTAGCTGGCCACTCTTCGTGCGTTCGCTAATCATCTTCAGGAACAGCAGATACGTCAGCTCGGTGACATATTGCTGATAGGTGATGCCATCCTTGCGCAGGACGGAGCAAAGGCGCCAGAGTTTTTGGACAATGGAATTGGCGTTCATCGGGTGTCCACGGCTTTTGTTTTATGTGTGAAACGGGGGATACCGGCTCTTTCGGCACATTGCCAGCTCAGGCGGCAGATGTCCCCCAGATTGCTTCGTTGAATTCGTGCAGGACCGCGTCGAGATCGCCG
The DNA here is from genome assembly GCF_008711325.1 of Roseibium sediminis. GTDB lineage: Bacteria > Pseudomonadota > Alphaproteobacteria > Rhizobiales > Stappiaceae > Roseibium > Roseibium sediminis. The sequence goes on along the minus strand of NZ_VXDB01000039.1, from coordinate 14,243 downwards.
TCGAATTCTCGGGTGATGCGGGCAAATCCGCCCTTGTCGGCGAAGACGCCCTGATCCAGCAAGGTCGGGTCTGCGACGGGCTTGTCCTTCAAGGCGCGGCCAATGCGGCGCAGCCAGTCCTTCTGGCGCTTTGTCCAGTCGCGGGAGCGTTCGATCTTTTCAATCGCCGCGTCCACGCGCTGGCTGTAGGGCACCAGCGGATCGCCCAGAGCTGCCTGACGCACAAAGCCAATGATATGGGCCGCAATATCAGCGTTTCGTGCCTTGCCATAGGCCGCTCGGAGCATGGACTCCGAATAGTTTTCCTCGTCCAGCAGGGCTGCAAGTTCCGACAGTTCCTTGCGGGTTAAATCGCGCGGCTTCTGCGTCACTGCAATCAACGCCGGGATGGTGTTCATGTTCTGGCGCACAAACCGCTCGAAACCCTCGATATAATCCTCGGGCCGGGTGTTCTTGCCGAAGATCTCCTCGATGCGCAGGAGTTCGTCTTCGTGGGTCGAGATGGTGACACTGTCGTCTGGCGACGTCTTTCGAACCGGCTTGCGCTGCAGCAGTTCCGCAGCGCGCGGGTATTTTTTCAGCCAGTTTTGTACCTCTTCGCCCGCCTTGGTGGAGAGGGCCTCCACTGCGTCTTCAGGTGTCTGGCCTGTGTGCCGCTCGAAACTGGTGCGCGTTTCCTCGTCAATCTGGCCCGCCAGCTTGCGCATCTTGACGATCACTTGTCCGGCAACCCAATCCCGATCGTCCTTGTCAGGCGCGTTTTCAAGATCGGTCAGCAGTTGATCAAGCGAGATATCCGGTTTGACGACGACCGGGCGCATGTCGGACATTTCCTGCAGTTCGGCATAGACATCGACGGCGTCGTAAATCCGGAAATGCTCCTTGCCGATTTCCGGGCAGAGGCGTGTGGCGCGGCCAATCATCTGATCATACAGAATGCGGCTTCTGACACGCCTCAGGAACACCAGATTGCAGATGGAAGGGACATCGACGCCGGTTGTCAGCAGATCCACGGTGACCACGTATTTGGGCAACGGATCGTTCTTGAACCTCAGGATATGAGGTTGCGAGTTCCCGTTGTCCGTCTTCCCGGTGATTTTCTGGACCATGCCCTGTGGCACGGCATCGTCGCCATATTCTTCCTTCAGCTCTTGGATGAGCAGGCGGACAACGTCATCGGCGTGATCGTCTCTTGCAGCAAAGATAAGCGTCTTTCCGGGACTGTCGGGTGGAATTTCCTGTGCCAGCGCCTGACAGACCGTTCGGTTGAAGTTCTCTGAATAGACCTTTCGATTAAAAGCCGCGAGATCGTATTCAAGATCAACGTCGTCAGGTAGCTCGAAGAGCTCGGTTGCGCCGGTCCTGCGGTCGATGATTTCGACCTCTTCGCCACCCTTGAACGTGATCCCGGCTTCAGCAAGCGCTGTCGTGATCCGTTTTGGCGGGAGATGATCAATCAGATAGCCTTCAATCACCGCCTGTCGGTAGCCGTAGTGAAAGACCGGGTGTCCGAAAATCTCGCGGGTGTGCAACGCAGGTGTTGCTGTGAGCGCGATTTTCACGGCGTCGAAATAATCCAGGACCTGCCGGTATGCGGACTGGTAGTCATCCAGATTGCGGAAGACGATATCCGTCTCTCTCAGCTCGGCGTCAAGCGTGTAACCCCGGTGAGCTTCGTCGACGATGATGCAGTCATAGGTGCCAGGTGTCGGGCGGCCAGAGGGATCATCGGTGCCCATGATCCGTGCAATCAGCGACTGGACCGTTGCGATCTGAACCCGCTGCTCCGGCTCTGGGAGTTTTTGTTCCAGCCCGGCAAAACCGTAGATCTGGGAAAAGTTGCGCAGCGCTTCAATTTCAGTGGTCTTGAGGGCGTCTTCGGTCTGTTTGCCGAGCGCCTTCCGATCCACCAGAAACAAGATGCGCTGGAAGCGGGAGTGCTTCAGCAACCGATACATGAGGGCAATGCTGGTTCGGGTTTTTCCGGTCCCGGTTGCCATTGAAATCAGGATGTCGCGTTGACCGCCTTTGACAGCGTCCTCAATGGCTGAGATCGCCTCTTCCTGATAAGGGCGGAGCTTGCCCTTGCCGAAGGCTTCTTCTTCCAGAGCATCATGCGATGCATCAATATCGGTTTCCAGCTTGGCCAACAGGTCCTTGGGGGCAAACCATTGCGGCAAAGCGTCCGGTTGATTGCTGGTTCGGCGCAGATCGCAATACCAGATGCCTGATTTTGTTTTCCATTGGCGAACGTAGGGACGACTGTTGGTCGCAAATGCAAATGGCACGCGGTACGGATCATCAAGGCCATGCTTCCAGGGACCATCCGGAGCGGCGTTTTCAGGGGCCAGCTTGATGCATTTGGCATAGCGCTGCGCTTGGGTCAGAACGCCGGGAACATCGGCGGCCTCGCGTTTTGCCTCAACAACACCAACGCAAATCAAGCCAACAAAGAGCGCATAATCCACGGGACCTGTATCCGTCGGCCATTCGGATATTGCCAGATTTCGTCCCTTTTCCGGGCGAGTTCCCTTTGAGAAACTCAGCTGCTGGCTATCAGCTTCCCAGCCCATCTCGATCAATTGCAGATCAATGAGAAGGCGGGTGTCCCGCTCGTCCAGTTCGATCTTGCTGGCGGCTTCGCGGCCTGCGTTTTTACGTTCCCGCAGGACCTGATCAGGCTCAGCTTTTGCCTTGGCTTGAAGCTCAGCAAGCTTTTTCTCCAGCTCTGCCTTTGTTGCTTCCTGTTCGAGAGCGGACTGCTCCCAAACCGCGCTCTCTTCGCTCGCCTGTTGCGCCAGTTCTTCAAGCGCAGCCTTTGCCACACGAAGCTCTTCAGCTTCCGCTTCCGTTTGAGCGAGCTTTGCCGCACTTGTTTTGACTTCAGATCGCAAGCGAAGCAATTCGGATTTCAGTCCGTCGTCGGCAACTTCCGGATCTCTGGGTGGAACGAACGGGCCCGGCTTGAAGTTTGGGTCGCGTCCAAATGACCTTCTGTACCAGACGCCAAGGGCGCGGCAGAGTTTCAGGGCCGAGAGAGCTTGTCCTGGCGTGCCCACATATTCGTGTGCTGCCTCATTGCCTTGCTTGCGAACCGCATGAAAAACACGCGCCACTTCTTCCGGCAAGATTTGCTGCGCCGAGAGCCTTTTGAGCAGATTTGCTGTGGTTTCCTGTTCTTCGGGGCGATAGTCGCCGGAAAGGGCAGCCACTTCCTTGACCATCAATTCAGCAAACTGCCGACTTTTCATAATAGATGTATTAGCATCTTGCGCGAAGAACCGTTCCGCCAACACACCAAGACGGTGCAGCTGCGGATTCAAAGGTTTAAGATGATCAAAGTTTACTGACGACATCTCTGAAAGAACCGATTGAAATTAAAGGGTTATATTTGTCCCGGTTATGCAGAGCTGTCAATCATTCTCGGAAAAGTTGTCAATATGAAGTTTAAGGCGGAGATTGGCATCGCCCCTAAAATCAACAGCACATAACGCAAAGGTAATTCTTTTATTGTAATGATTATCAATCGCGCTGAGGGTTCAGCCATTTGGTGCATTTGGGCCTGAAAAGAAGATTTCAGAGTTTTAAAGATCGTTTCGGATGTACGAGGCTTTTAAAAAGACATTTTCAAAAGATCATCTCGATCTTGTTCTTCTAACGTCCAAGGATCATGAAACGCGCATAGTCGAGTTTCCCGGCAGGTGGATGACTCAAGATGAGCTTCAGGAACTGCGCGAAGCTCTGATTTCCGTTGCTTCCAAGACGCTGGCTCGGGGGTCTTTGACCTATGGCGTGTTCAAGGCGGACGGGAGTGGACTGAGAGATACCGTCATTACCTTGATCCGGGACCGGTCTTCCGGGCAGCCGATTGCCTTTAATGCTTTGGCGGTCATGGAAGTGGCGCATGGCAGTGCGACCGCAACCGTACTGCATCTGGGACTAGTAATGGTTGATCCCGGGCAGCGGTCGCGTGGTTTGTCGTGGGTGCTCTATGGTCTGACTTGCCTGTTGTTTTTACTGCGCAATCAATTGAGGCCGTTCTGGATTTCGAATGTGACGCAGGTTCCGGCAATTGTCGGAATGGTCGCAGAGACTTTTTCAGCAGTTTATCCGCAACCCGATGATCGAAGTCGAAGAAGCATCGAGCACCTTCTGCTGGCCCGGGAAATCATGGCCAATCATCGGCATGTCTTTGGAGTGGGGGCGGAAGCCGAGTTTGATGAAGCGCGTTTTGTAATCGGCAATGCTTACACGGGCGGATCTGAAGACCTGAAGAAATCCTTTGACGTGGCGCAGAAGCACCGGGACGAGAAATACAACTCCTTCTGCAAGGACAGTCTCGATTACGAACGCGGGGATGATTTTCTGCAAATCGGCAGAATGGATATTCTCGCTTCTAAAGACTATCTGATGAAGTCTGTCCCGCGTCGGTCTGTTCTGGTCGTTGGCGCCGCCGCGTTTTTCATATCGCTGCAGCGCGTGCTTCTTCCCATCATTTACTGGTTTGATACTTCCCGGCCATGGCGCAGATTGCGTGCGAGAAACACATGACAGGTTTCGATTATTCAGAGTTCACAACCCGCAATATAGGCTTTGTTAGCGCCGAGGAGCAGCAAAACCTTCGCGATGCTACGGTGTTCGTATGTGGAACGGGAGGCATGGGTGGGGCCTGTGTCTTTGCGTTGGTGCGCGCGGGCATCGGCAGGTTGATTCTGGCGGATATTGATGAATTCGAAATATCCAATATGAACCGCCAAGCATTCGCCTTCATGGACACGGTTGGTCAACACAAGGCGCATGCGACGGCGGAGATCTGTCGCCGGATCAATCCTGAGGTCGAACTGAAGGTGCTCGATGAAGGCTGGACCAGTGCCGTAGAAGAGTGCGTGTCTGAAAGTTTGATCATCGTCAATGGTACCGATGATTTGGCTGCATCCCTTCTTCTCTATCGCACCGCAAAGGTGCACGGAAAGACGGTTATTGACGCCTATGCATCACCACTTCCATCCATCTATGTAACGCGGCCAAGCGATCCTGCCCCTGAACAGCGTCTAGGCTACCCAACTCCCGACACGCCTTGGAATGCAATAACGGCTGACCAGCGATCTGAAGCGTTTTTGCGTGAGCTCGAATATGTGGTAATTCACTCTTCGTCCAGAAGTCATGTCGATCTGACTGTTGCTGGCGAAGTTGCTGCAGGAAAAAGAAGCCGCATGTCTTTTGCACCCATGGTGCTCACGACCGGCATGCTGATGGCCTATGAAGTGATCAATGGTGTGCTTGGAAACAAGCACGGTGCGGACTGTCGCGGCTGGTTCCTAAATCCCTATTCTGGTCGTATCGAACATCCTCGAAGTGCAATTGCTGCAAGTTTACTTCGTCCCCTGGTGCGCAGGTTCTTGTCGAACATGATGGGCACCTGATGATGTCAGCCACCCTTGTTGCGGACAGTTTCGTCTCTGTCGCGGCCATTGCCGGGCTGCTGATCCTGTACTTCAGCATGCGAAAGGCCGAGCGCGCGGAATGGATCAACCGACGGTTTGGTTTCGTCATTCAGGCTCTGATCTGCCTGATGGCGACCCGTGTGCTCTATTGGGTCACCGATTTGAGCCTTTTCCGAATTCTCAATATGGCCTCTGCTGGGCTGGTGCCCTTGTCCATGCTGTTGCTCAGCGAAGGCTTGATGCGTCGGCATGCACCTCTCGTCTTCAAATTTTTTGCAACCGCTGGTGCCGTGGTTTTCGTCCTTGGGGCCCCTTTTGAAGCCCTCTATCTGAACTCCAGCATCATGATTGGCCTGCTGGTCTTTCAGGTTATTTCCATCATCGCAATTGGTGCCTGGGTCGTCATCCGCGACAGGTCTGAACTCGAAGCCGGTGAGAACCGGATCATTGATCGCCTGTCCTGGGCTCTTTTGTTGATCATCCCCTTTGCCATCAGTGACTTTCGGATCGGTATTCTTGATTTTCCCGTTCGTCTCTCGGGAGTTGCCATTCTTTTCCTTTGCTGGCTGTCGCTCAGCCTCAACAGGGTCCGCGTTCACCACATTCAAATTGTCTATTCTATGCTCCTTTTTGTTGTCGGGAGCGGAGTTGCCATTGCGACGATTGGCATTATTGCAGGATTGGATTGGCCCCAAATGGTCCAGTCGGGTGCGATTATTCTGAGTACGGGGCTTCTTCTTCAGGTGCGCGCGGAAGCAAAGGCACATGTCGAAGATGATGAGAGAAGCAGTCTTATGCAGTACATGGCCCGTCATGATGGGGCTGATGTAAAGCTGTTTCTTCAAGGGTTACAGGAACATCGGCTGGTAGCCCATCCGCTTTTGCTCGAAGAGGGCGACCTTGGCGATTTTGATGCAAGCCTTCGTGACCACCTTCGCCGGACTAAGATCGTGACAGCTTCCAGATCTATGAAGGGGGCTGATGGCAGTGTTGCCGAGCAGGTCGGTTGGTTGCTTGGAAAGTACAACGCTACGCACGCTATTTTTGCGGGAGACGCGCCCTTTCAGTTGGTGGTGTTGAATTTGCCGAGTTTGACCGGAGAGCCCGATACGGATGTGGAACTCTCTGTCGTCCAACGTCTCCTTGAATTGATGTCCAGAGTTGGAAAAACAGATGATTGAAATACGCGAGCGTGATTTCGAGGGCTTCTTTTCGGTGCCATTCAATGTGTATGGCGAAAAAGAGCATTACGTTTCGCCCATGAAGGCAGACCTGCGAAAAATGCTGTCTGAGCAAAATCCGCTCTTTTCAGGTTCTGAGGATTTTACCTATCTGACCGCTTTTGAAAACGGCACGGCAGTTGGTCGGATCGTCGTTCATATCCATCATGCGTCCAATACTAGGCACCAGACAGAACAGGCAAGCTTCGGTTTCTTTGACTGCCGAAACTGCAGTGAGACAGCGCGTCTTTTGCTCCAGAGTGCGGAAACGTGGGCTCGCGAGCAGGGAATGAGCGAGATTGCCGGAAACTTCAATTTGACCGCCATGCAGCAGTGCGGGGTGCAGACAGACGGTTTCGAGAAACCCGGTTACACCGACATGGTTCAGAACCCGCAGCACATTCCGCAGCTGCTTCGAGAAAATTGCTTTGAGCCCTACTTCCCGATGACGACCTTCGAGGTTGATCTTGCAGAGGCTACATTCACAGGTAAGGAATTGCCGGATGCCTCTCGCTACACCTTTCAGGAAGTCGAAAAGAAGGGGTTCAAACAGCGGATGGAAGAAGCGCGGGCCGTATTGAATGACGGTTTCGAGCAAAACCCGATGTTCGTCCCGCTGACTCCGAAAGAGTTCATCTTTCAGGCGGGCGAAATGATGACAATTCTGGATCCACGTCTGTCGTCCGTGGTCAAACTGGATGGAAGGCCGGTGGGCGTTGTGATCTGCATTCCGGACTTAAATGGATTTTTGAAAGCTACACGTTCAAAATTTGGTATTTCGACGCCTTTTCACTACCTGAAGTATCGTCTTGGCCGTCACCGGGCAGTGATCATTTTCTATTCCGTTGCCTCCGCTCAGCATGGGCTCGGAATCATGGGAGCAATTCTAGATCAAACGGTGTCTGCCTTGAAGGGGGCAGGGTACCGCCAGCTCGGTGTCACGTGGATTGCGGACGCGAACAAGCCAAGCTTGAGGCAGGTGGAAAAACTGGGCGCCAAACCACTGCACCGTCTTCACCTCTTCAAGAAGTCTCTGTCATGACGACCCTGCCACTACACGACTTCATACGCGAGGCAAGCCTTGCTCCGAGTGTGCATAACGTGCAGCCCGTGCGGTGGAAGATCGAAGAGCACGGTCTTCAGATGTTTCTGGACACGCGGTGCCGACTGCCTCACGGCGATCCGGAGAATCATGATGCTTTAATGAGCGCTGGAGCTGCTCTGGAGGGCATCAACCTCGCCGCATCAAAATATGGGAAGACGGTCAAATTTCACCCTGCTTCAACACTTATCGAGGTGCCAGGCCTTCACTATCTTGGACTGATCGAGTTCGAAGATGGAGACGCAGAAGACCCTCTTTCGTCGTTTGTCGAAAGCCGGTTTTCCTGGCGTGGAAAATTTCAAACTTCAACGCGAAAAATGCGGGATTCAGCTGCCCGATTGGCAGGGGCTGATTGTCATGTGTTCAACGACCCGGCGGATTTGGGGGAGGTTGCTGAGCTGTCCGATCAGGCGAGCCTCAACTTCATGTCGGGTCGAGGCTTTAGGGGCGAGTTGGTTTCGTGGATGCGATTTTCCCGAAGCCACCCCCGATGGTCACTTGATGGCCTCAACGCTGACGCGATGCAGATGAATCGGCTTGAGGCGTTTGCGGCATCAATTCTGCTAAGGCGTCCGTTCGGTTGGCTGCAGACGGTCGGATTGGCACGACCTTTGGTCTCCGACGCTAACCGGTTCGAAAACGCAGCAGGCCTCATGGTCCTGCATAGGCCCGTCGGAGAAAACCCGATATCCAGTGGCAGACGTTTTTACCGTCATTGGCTGGAGGTCGAAAAGGCCGGGTTTGTTGCCAACGTGTTGGCAGCACTGGCGGATGATCTCAATTCCCGAAAGACGCTCCAGCGGAAAATGGATTTACCCGAAGATCGAGAGATCTATTCAGCATTTTTGTTCGGGCATCTGCCTCAAGGAGTCGCTCGTCCCGAGAGAGCGCGATTGTCGCTGGACCAGATCGTAACGTAGATAATTGGAGTTTGGGTGACCAAGGTCTACAACAGCTTGAGGAACTCAATCAGGTCCAGCTTGTCGTCGGCTTTCAGGTTTATACCTTGATTGTGACCACCATTACTCTGACCGGAGCGATGGGTTTCATACCAGACCGGCTCGGAAAATGGAGCGTACGCTTCAGGATAGTCACCGTTTTCGGTGTGCCTTAACCCGACTTTCGAAAAATCCAGTGCATGACCACCAATCTTGAAGATTTCGAGACGGTCTGATGGCGTCAGAAGCTGCCAAAGCGAAGGCACAGAACCATTGTGAAGATACGGAGCGGATGCCCAGATGCCTGATAATGGCGGGGCGGCATATTGACCAGTCGGTTTTGCCGAGACAATTTTTCCATATGGTGTCGAGGCGACTGCATCTGCGAGCTGTTTTGTAAAAGACTGCGCCCTCAAGGGATCTGTTCCGACGTCACCTAGCCAATTTGGAAAAAGTGAAAGTTCGGGTCGTTGGTTTGTCCAGTCATATGAGCCGTGACAACTGGCGCAATCCCTTTCATACGTGGCATGTCCAAGCCTTGCCTTGGTGAGGTTAATTGGCCCAGGAAAACCTTGTGGTTTGTAGGTGCTCGCCAGAAAAGTGAATATTGCTTCCGCATCCTTCCGGAAATTATGGGCTTGCGAGGGAGAGACGCCCATACTCGGAATTGTGAAGAACGTCGTGAGGTAAGCCAAGGAGCCTAGATGGCGTTCGTCGATGTCAGTTTTTTTTAATGGCCGTTGTCGGTCGCGGCCCTGCGGAGCATAAGCGCCATCCGCTAATAAGCTTGAGCGCCAAACATGACCTCCAAGTTCAGGAACAGACACTATTCCGTTGTCGCCAATGCCCCCTGCAAGCAAAGGCACCTCAAGCTGATGTTTAAGAGCTGCAACACCATTAGTTGCCCCGGGTAACCCATTTGGAAAGGGAAGCGGGGATGTCTTTTCTTCGAGGGTTGAGATTTTGTCTCGGACGGCAGGAATGGCTAGCCAACGCAAGGTAAGTTCCTCGCGCCAATCCATCTCAGGGAAGAGTAATCTGGCCGTGGCGAGAAGTTCACTCGGTTTGTCGATTTGCCCCCTAATGGCGACAAACACTTCCTGAACAAAACCCTCAATGTTTATGGAGGTGTTTGGCATGCCAAGCCATGCTTTATCTGGCCTTGGATCGCCGTGTTGATCATAGGTGACGCCACCATGACATGCAGGGCAGCCGAGATTCGAAACAAGAAGTTTCGATCCGCCAATCGGAGAGAGGTATCCATAAGTGAAGCCCAGCGGTAACTGGCGATTGTTTGGTTTGACCCCGTCAGGGCGATTGATGGGTTCCGCTGTGGTCAGAAATCCGAACCGCGATAGAATGGTATTTAGGGTGTCTATCGAAACTGCAGCCAAAGGCGTTCGATCTTTTTCCTTTAGCACCAGCGCTGCTGCTACAAGTCGCCACGGCAAGGCATGGCTTTCGAGCGTGTCCATACTCAGCCCACCGAAGTCCGAACCTTCGAATGCCGCGGCGCCGAGAGCGACAGGAGTTGCAAGCTCCGGCGTTTCAGGTCGAGCGATAGACTGCGTTTCCAGCGATGATAGCGCCAATGCAATGACACCGACGGCGGCAAATATTGCAATGCAAATGGCAGGCACACGGGTAGCGAGTGGCACCGATAATATCTCCAAATAATACCCGCTAATCCTAATGGCGGGTTTTTGAGATATCGTTACGTTACACGTCGAGCCGCTGTTTCATATCCTCAGCTGGTCAAGATTCGATATTTGAACTGTTTGGGAGGTAACTCGGGAGTAAATGTTATGAGACATGACCCTGACAAAGAACCTGACACCTCGAAGGAGCAATGTGCGTTTAAACAGCCCACCGCCGCGAATACCCCCTTGGTATGCCAAAGTGCTCGAAAGGACCCGCGAACTCAATTGGTTGTTGGCAAATTGGGTCAGCGTTGAAAGAAATGCGTAGTAGCCCCGAAACATAAACAACAACATAAACATAACGCCTGCAGAGAAATACTACGTGTCCAAGCGTCCAACGCCGCAAATGTCCCCCCTGAGCGATTATTTTCCCCGGAAGGACCCGCGCCGATAAGACCGGCACGGGGGCGTGTGGTATCCGGTTGAACTCAGAAGTTTTTCAGTGCCAGTTCACACATCAATTCTGCTGAACGAATTTCAATCGCTGCTCTCATCGATTGGATGTCGTCGGGCAGTGCATCAGCTTCAAACTTCGCGCGGGTTAGGTGCGAGTTACGTATGGCACTCGTGAAATACGCCAGCGACCGTGGCGGGGCTGTCATCTGCAACAGGAGCTCAGCCACCTTGGGAACAACATCTAGCTCCGGGTGAAACTCTTGATCATACCAGGATTGAAGTACGCTGCCCGCTTGCGAGTTCGGTATCGTATCCAAGTCCAGACCTATGCGCCTCAGCTTTTCGCTGACCATGTCGACATAAACTCGTCGTTCGGCCTGCTTTTCCTCTTCAGTGCCTTCAAGGATCGTCTGGCTGATAAATCGCAGTGGTTTAGCGTAGGTATTCCGCTTGTTCCCATCCTTTGGTTTTTTGGGTTTGGTTTTATTGTGTCTGTTCTTTTGCATGCCGTGCGATGGCGGCAGGGGCTGCACTCCACAGGCGGCATGACCTGCCTCAAAATCGGCAGCGTTGGAACTGGATTCTGGATCATGATCGCGTTGAATGAAGTATCGACACGAACACGTTCCACCATCAGGCCGAGACTGATGTTCGACTGTAAGCCAGCCCGCAATCTTGAGGCAGTCCAGTGAGCGTTGCAGCGTTGAGCGGGCAATGCCAAGTTCGTTAGCAAGACGAATTTGGGAACGTACGACAAGCCCATCCTTGTCGGCGTTGATTGCCAGTGCCGCCAAAACGCGAATATCGATGCTCTTCAATCGACTGTCGGTAATGGCAAGAGCGGGTACCATTGCAAACTGCATGCGTTTGGAAGTCGACTTCCGGCGCGACGGGGAATTGGGTTGGCTCCTCATGAGAAATCCTCCAAGGACGCGAAAAGGCAGTTTGACACTTTCCCTCTAACTATTTGTTTTTGTGTCGCGAGTTTGACATTCTCGGACTTATCAAGTCTCTGATTTTTTGTCAGAATTTCGAGCTTGAAAATCCGCGTGTCGCTGGTTCGATTCCGGCTCTGGGCACCACTCTTCCCTCCCCGATACATGCTCCCTTCGAAAATCGTCTTGTCGTTTCGTGCTGGCCTTTTGCGGCCAATTGCGCACGTTTAGAGAGCAGGTCTTTCCCTTTCAACTCAGATCGCTAAACTGCAGCTCGAGCAGAAGAAGACGATGGGGGCGGATGCGCTGATGTTCTACGTGACTTCGAAGATTGACGCAGCCAAATCGGACCGGTTTTTCCGCAAGAAGGGCCTGACGACACTTGGGGGGAACTATGCGGTTTGGCTGTAGAGAGGCGAAAAAGCAACTTTGTGGTCGGTCTGAAATTTCGCAATGGAGAGTAGTGTGGCATTGCTAGAGTTAATATTCAACATGTTTGTGTCGATTTTTATTATGGCAATGGCAGTATATCTGAGTTCTATTTTTCTTCCGTCATATACTACGTCATATACTTTCATATTTTATAATATAGTTTTATTGTGCTATTGGTTTAATCAGGTGAAAAATTTCATCAAAAAAACTAGGGGGTAAAAGTTGTGGGCGGTAAAATTAAAGGCTCCATTTGGGCTTCGGACCCATAAAATGGCTATGCAAATCAGTTGTAGTTTGATTCAAGCTCCTGAGCAGGAGTTTGATGATGTCTGAGAGCCCGATTCAAAAGTTCATGAGATAAGACAATAGGTTGCGAGCCTGCGTGTCATGACGCGGATGCTTGCAATATAGGTTCATGCAGTAGAGCTTTCGATTGAAGTTTCCAGTCTTTTGCCAGCCTGTGGCACCGTCCGAACCATCCGAATGTGCGTTCCGCCACCCATCGTCGTGGCAGGACGTGCAAGCCTCTGGCGACATCGGAACGTTTGATGATCTCTATTGTCCAGTTGCCGTTGCCCACCAAGGCGGCACGGAGTTTGTCGCCTGTGTAGCCTCCATCGGCAAACACATGCCGCAGCCATGGGAACCGGTAGCGGAAGGCTTGAAGAACACCGGGCGCACCGTCCCGATCCTGAATGTCTGCCGAATGGACCAGCACAAACAGCATCAATCCGAGCGTGTCGTTTCGTGCTGGCCTTTTTCGGCCAATTGCGCACGTTTAGAGAGCAGGTCTTTCCCTTTCAACTCAGATCGCTAAACTGCAGCTCGAGCAGAAGAAGACGATGGGGTGGATGCGTTGTTCTTCTACGTGGCATCAGAATTTGATGCTGCCAAATCGGACCGGTTTTTCCGCAAGATGGGCCTGACGACGCTTGGGAGGAATTATGCGGATGGCTGTGATGGTAATTTAATGTAGTTCGCAAAGTAGAGCCTAGATAAATGACGAGAAAATAAATATAAGCAGGGCGGGATAGGGTTTTGAGTTCAGGTGAAGGTAGAAATAAAAAATTAAAAAGAAATATAGTTATAGCGGTATTCTTATGGATAGCATTCCTATTGATGTATTGTTTTTCATCCAATAGAGAGAATTATTATCTCGGAAAAATGCTTTTATTACTAGTTTTAGTGTCGGTGTATTATATATACCTGCTGATAGTTAGGATAAGGAATAATGGTGAATAATAGTACAGACGCAGAGTGATGTAGAATTACTATAGATATGTATTGGGCCGGGGTTCATCGGAGGTGCGTATGTGGTGTAGGGCATGTGTACCGGATGAATTGGTAGAAGCCTTTAATGATAACACTTCTAGCAATTGAGGTGGGAAATGTTTGAACCACTAAAACCTGAGAAAGTAGCAGATACAGGTGCTATAGGCGTTCTAGCCCTTTTCGTGGGTATACTTGCAAGTGTCGTTTTTCCTGGCGAGCTAGGGAAATGGTTGGCAGGGACAATTGTCATTTTAGGGCTGCTTTTCTCCCTATGTTACCTCTTCAAAAAATGAGTTCAAAACATGCCTGGGTATTAGGTGGTATTGGCCTGCTAGTGGGTGGCAGCCTACCGCGAGTGATATAGTCCGCGGGTGTCGTCAGAACCGAATAGTAATGTGATGGATATTTTGCGATCCAAGTTCGCCAAAGTATAAATAAATTTTGGAACTGATGGTCTAATTTTTGCCGCGAGGGGTTGTTCTGAGGTTTGCCGTTACTGCATGCGACAGCAGAAATAGAGATGGTAGAGGTGTAGCTGAAGAATAGTGTGAATTATGTTGTTCTTTGAATTTTCGGGGTGAACTGGTGATTCACTCATATGATTATGGGAAAAGTGGATGTTCCGACGAATATTTGAATACGGGTTTCGGATCGGATTACGCACCTGCCTTTGTTTCGTTCTTGGCGCTTCAGCCGGTATCTCTTATGCGGCAGATAGCGCGGCTCTATCAGTTGAGGAGCAATCCCAGCTGGACACCCGCAAAAACCTCGCGCTGTTGGATGATTTCTGATTCACTGGCTTCA
>NZ_VXDB01000038.1 GCF_008711325.1 Roseibium sediminis | reverse complement strand
AAGCCAGTGAATCAGAAATCATCCAACAGCGCGAGGTTTTTGCGGGTGTCCAGCTGGATTGACGCAAACGGCGATGCGCTGCAAACCCCGCTGAAACTCTCCGACCTCGGAGACGGGTACAAGATCATCTACAATTTCCAGCACTGGTGCCCCGGATGCCATTCGCGCGGCTTCCCCACGCTGCGGATTCTTCATGACATCCTGAAGGACAAGGGCTTCGGATTTGCCGTCATCCAGACAGTGTTCGAAGGCGAGAATGTGAACACCTTCGACAAGCTTCGGGTCAATCAGGAGCAATACGGCCTGAAGATCCCGTTCGGGCACGATGTCAAGCAGGAAGGCGAATCCTATCCCAGTTTCATGGAAGACTACCGGACTGCCGGAACCCCTTGGTTCACTGTCATCGCTCCTGATGGCAAGGTCGTCTTTGCAGATTTCCGGCTGGATGCCCGCCGTTTCCTGGATGCTCTTGGTGCTGAAGAAGTCAGCCTGGAAACCAACTGACCGAAACTTGGCAGGAGGCCCTCGCCTCCTGCCAAAACTTATGCCAGCCTTGCATGCTCAATAAGCGGAGCTCTCATGACCACCCAACCGCCTGTCTTTCCGTTCGACAACACCTATGCCCGTGAGCTGCGAGGCTTCTATGTGCCATGGGAAGGAGCCGAGGTCCCGGCGCCCTTTCTGGTTCTCCTCAACAAGGATTTGGCCGAAGAACTGCAGCTGGATGCAGATGCGCTGAACACACCGGTAGGCGCCGCCAACCTGACTGGCTCCAGAAGCCCCGACGGTGCAGCTCCGCTGGCACAGGCCTATGCTGGCCATCAGTTCGGCGGCTTTTCCCCTCAGTTGGGCGACGGCCGCGCGATCCTTCTGGGTGAGCTCATCGACCGGCACGGCAAGCGCCGGGATCTTCATCTCAAGGGCTCCGGTCGCACACCGTTTTCACGCGGTGGCGACGGCAAGGCGGTCATCGGTCCGGTCCTGCGCGAGTACATCATGGGCGAAACCATGCATGCGCTGGGCATACCTACGACCCGCGCACTTGCAGCCGGCACCACCGGTGAACTGATCGACCGCGAAGGGGCAAAACCCGGCGCGGTATTGGCGCGCATTGCTTCCAGCCACATTCGTGTAGGCACATTCCAGTTCTTTGCCGCCCGCGGCGAGACCGACAAGGTGCGCCAGCTTGCCGACTATGCGATCGCCCGCCACGACCCGGATCTGACAGAGGCTGCGGACAAATACCTGCAACTGCTCGCCCGTGTCATTTCCCGGCAGGCAGACCTCCTGTCCAAATGGGTACTCGTCGGCTTTGTGCATGGCGTCATGAACACGGACAACATGACGATTTCCGGCGAAACCATCGACTACGGCCCCTGCGCATTTCTGGACACCTATGATCCCGATGCGGTGTTCAGCTCCATCGATGAAGGCGGACGCTACGCCTATGGCAAACAGCCGCTTATCGCCCAATGGAATTTGGCCAGACTTGCCGAATGCCTTGTGCCGCTGATCAATCCGGATGACGCGGACGATGCCGTTCGCCTTGCGACCAACGAGCTCAACAAGTTCCCGGCCCTCTATCAGGCTGCATGGCTGGATGGCATGCGCAAGAAGCTTGGCCTGGCGACAGAAGATCACCACGATATCGATCTGGCCAATGCACTGATGGACGCCATGAAGGGACAGAACGTCGACTACACCGCGTTCTTCCGCTCCCTTGCCAGGGAAGTTGAAGCAGACGGCTCGACGACAGCTGCACTCTTTGCGGACAGCACCGGTTTTGAACACTGGTTCAGCCACTGGAAGGCCCGCCTTGAGAAGGAAGACGCAAAGGCGGCAGACATTGCCAATCGCATGAACCAAGCCAACCCGATCTATATTCCGCGCAATCACAAGGTGGAGGAAGCACTGGCTGAAGCACAAAGCGGCAATTACGAGCGGACGCATAAACTTCTGGACGTCCTGAAAGACCCCTTCACCGAGCGAAGCGGCCTTGAGGCCTATGCGGGCCCGGCGCCGGATGACTTCGGCCCCTATCGAACTTTCTGCGGTACATGAGCGAAGTGCAGACACAAGAGACGGCATCGGACATCACCTTGTTTGGCGAGGTCCGATGCCACAAGACCCGGTTCTATATGGACGCGCTGGAAGAACGTGGGCTTGCCTATGAACTTGCGGAAGTGGACCGAGATGAAACCGCACGCCAGCGCCTCGCCGACCTTGTGGGCGATCCCGCAAAATTCCCCACATTCGAGATCAAGGGGCGCAAACTGCGCAATCCCAAGCTTCCCGATCTCGACAAGCGGCTCGCCCGTGCAGGTCTTTACGATCCGGGCATTCAGCACGATGAACGACAACAGAAGTTTCTGCAGTACATGGACCCGAGTGATGCCTTTGCGCGATACTCAAAAAACACCGAAGGAATCGCAATCGATCATATCGAGATCGACATATCCAACAGAGGCAAGGGTATCGGGAAGGCCTTTGCCCGCGAGGTTTTAGGGTATCTGGAACACCAGCCCTGGTCCGTTGCGATCAGATGCGAGTTCCTGCAAGACATTGCAAACGAAAATGAAAATTGGCGAAACCGCTTCAAGACGAAAGACTGAACATGAATGATATCGACTTTGAAAACACCCGCTTTGACCCGGACCTAATCGAGTTCCACTCCATCGCCAAGGAGATGGCAAAGTCGGTTGGCTACACCGCAAACCTGTCGGTCGATAGCCAGCTGGCCCAGTTGCTTCGCCTGCGGGTCGCGCAGCTGAACCCCTGCTCCTACTGCCTGATCCTGCACACGCAAGCCGCAGAGGATCAAGGCATCCACAAGGCCAAGATCGCACATCTGGCTTCCTGGCAGGAAAGCACAATGTTTTCGGAAGCAGAACAGGCAGCGCTCGACTATTGTGAAGCACTGACGGCCTACGACCAGATCAGCTTCCCGGACATGCACGAGACACTTGCAGAGTTCTTTGACGAAAAGCAGATCGCAGAAATCGCGGCCATCGTCATCAACATGAACCTGTGGACGCGCCTGAAGCTGGCGCAAGGCCAAACACCGTATATCAAGCCCTGACGGGCTCTTTACCGGTCAGCTGTAGCTTTCGGCAACTTCGTACATGACCGGTTCGAAACTCTTGCAGAGCGCAGCGATCTTGCGATTGCGCTCTCGCATTTCCGGCGTCCTGAGCATCGCCTGAAAGTCTTCCCGCTTCTTCCATTGGGAATAGGTCGCAATACGGGTCCTGGCGTCGTTGACGTGGATGCCTGCCCCGATAAAGCCCGGCTGCTGACTGATGAACGCGTCATAGGCACCCTTCAGCTCATCCAGAAGGTCATAACACGTGCCGGGCGTCATTTCGAAGGTGGTGATGATGGTCTGATAGTCCGCACCACTTGCAATGGTAGGCATGGCTGATCTCCTTCCGTCGACTTGGGACGATGTGAGTTTAGACCAAATCTGCGCGACCGCCAGCAGTCCGGACCAAAGAACGTCAGCTCGGCACTACAACCAAAAATAACACCACCTCAAAAACGCACCTGAGATATAATTTCTTGATGGGAGTTCTTTAATCCAACACATCCGCCAGATGCACCACATAAGAGTATAAATATTTTCCATGTATTAAATCAGCATAAACCTTGAGTGAAATATAATACAAACTCTATTCCGTTGATGGAGTTTGCATGTACAGAAACATACCCAAGTCCGCGGCCTTCGGATTGATCGGATTAGTCTCTGTATTCGGAACCGTAGTTACTCTAAACTTCAGCCGAGATACCATACTTCGTGAAGAAGCATGGCAAACCGGTATGGAGTTTGCCGGTTATCTCGAAAAAGAATTTCCCATGCTGGATGAAGTGCTTGACGGCACAGCTGATTCAGTCGGAGTTGAAGACGAACTCCAGAGATTGGCTTCAATTGGAAACATCTTTCACTTTGCTTTCGAAAATTCAAAAGGTGAAGTCAAGCTATCTACAGGCTCGTTTCATCCTGAAGAAGAAAGTGGCGAAGCAAGTCATCACGCGCACACGCATGACAACCACGAAAGCGAGATCGCACATCCTCAAGCGTCCGTTTCGGAGGTACACACTGACGAACACGGTACAGCCATGGCCGAAGCGACCCACGGCGGGCATGAACATGACAGCGCGTCGGGGCACTCGCACTACATCGAACACCCACATGATGCAAATGACATAGATTCAGCAGCGACCAAACCTGTCACGACCGCAGGCCACGGACCAATGCACGCAGACGCCACGGATCATGCATCAAATGAAGATGGATATGTGCATGCCCCTGTCCCGATTGCGGCGGATTCCCATGATTCCGCCAAGCATTTGCTCGTAATCAAATCGGGTGACGGCATAAACCTGCCTTCAACATATGTTGAAATCGCACACCCCATGGCCAACAGCAACGGCAGCCTTAAAGGAAAGATCACTCTGTTACTCGACATGTCGGCGGAGGCAGCGCTTCTGGACAATGTTCTGACCGGCGCCGCAGCCACTGTCCTCTGCCTGTTCCTTCTGGCCGCCGCCGGACCAGCCTGGTCGTACAGGTCCACCCTGAAAGCCAAGAAGACTGCTGATGAAAAGGTGCATTTCCTGGCCGCGCACGACTCCCTGACCGGACTTCTGAACCGGAGCTCCTTTGTGCCCCTGCTTGAAGATTCACTTTCAAGGCAGGCCGGGTTTGCTCTCTTCTTCATTGATGTGGACAATTTCAAGTACCTCAATGACACGTTCGGCCACGAAACAGGCGACATCATCCTCAAGACCATCGCCTTGCGCCTGAGGAAAATACTGGGTGAAAAGTGCCTCATCGCCCGTCTGGGCGGAGATGAGTTTGCAGCCATTCAGCCGGACATTGGCGACTTGCAACAACTGGACGCGCAGGCATCACGAATGGTGAAGGAACTGCGGAACCCGATTGCTGCAGGCGGACATTCCGTCGTGACGTCCGTCAGCATTGGGAGCGCAATTGCACCGCAAGATGGCGATGACGCCATCAGGTTGATGAAAAGTGCTGACCTGGCAATGTATCAGGCAAAAGCGGAAGGACGCGATTGCAATTGCCATTTTGAGCCCTGGATGGATCAAAAACTCGCAGCGCGCCGGGAAATTGAAAGCCGCCTGCAATGGGCTGTGGTCAACAACGGTTTTGAACTCCATTACCAGCCACTCCACTCTTCAGAAGACAATGCATTGATTGGCTTCGAGGCGCTGTTACGCCTCAAAAAGGAGGACGGAACACCAATCGGGCCGGATCAATTCATCCCCATAGCGGAAGAAACCCACTTGATCGAAAAAGTGGGACAATGGGTCTTGATGAGATCGTGCGAGTTTGCCGCCAAATGGCCGAATGATCTCAAGCTCGCCGTCAACCTGTCCGGCGGTCAATTCAAGAGTGGAAATCTCCACGCCCATGTTTCAGAGGCGCTCAAGGCCTCCGGACTTGATCCAGCTCGTCTGGAATTGGAGATTACTGAAAGTCTCCTGATCGATGACAGCAAGAGCAATCTTGAGCAGCTGCAAAGACTCAAGGATCTCGGGGTTTCCATTGCTATGGACGACTTTGGAACCGGTTACTCCAGCTTGTCCTATCTCTGGCAGTTCCCGTTCGACAAGATCAAGATCGACCGCTCATTCATGTCCGGTTTTGAAAATCAAACCCCGCAAATTACGAGAATTCTGGAAACGATTATTGGCCTTGGGCACACGCTGGACATGGAGATAACCGCAGAAGGCGTAGAAACCAGCGAACAACTGAAAATGTTGCAGGAAATCAGGTGCGACCAGATTCAGGGGTATCTGCTTGGTCGCCCGCAATCCGAGGCAGCTACAATTCACAACATCTTGCAGCACAAGCAGAAACTGGCTCCACAGAAAGAAATTGGAATTACGGCCGTCACCCGAAAACAACAATGAGCATGGCCAAATGTCCGTTTCTCCGGGAAGTCCGCTAGGAACGGTTCACCTCTTCCAAAGAGGTTCGAACACCGGGAACCTTCATTTCCGTTACGGTCTGGCGCGCCAACATGGCCAATTGCTCAAAGTGGTGTGCACGCGAACTGTTGCGGCGCCAGTAGAGCCTGACTGATCGCTCCATGGCGAAGTCCCGAATGGGCTTCAAAAGCACGCGCTGCTCTTTCACGAACTCCGAAGAGATATAGCCGCTGGGAAAAAGCGCCAGTCCCATGCCGATCGATACCATCTGGCGCAACGCGTCGAGGCTGGTTCCCTCGTAGTCCTCCAGCATGCGGGCACCCGAAGCCCTGCATAACAACTGCCCCTCCTGATAAAGCTGGTAGCCCGGCCCGAGGCACAACAGGCCCTGCCCCTCGAGCGCCGCAAGCTCCAGTTCTTCGTGCTGGGCAAAGGGATGATCCATCGGAACACCGAGCAACACCTGCTCCTTGCAGATTTCCGTGCCTGCAGACTGCTCGCCAGCCAGCGGCGATGGAGCAAGAACGCAGTCGAGATTTCCCGACTGCAGATCCCGGCCCAGCTTGGTCGGCCTCTCCTCCCGGATATAAATCTCAAGGTCCGGATAGGTGGCTTTCATGCGCGGCAGGAGATGCGGCAGGAAATAGGGCCCAAAGGTCGACGCCGCCCCAAGTCGGATGAGCCCCCCCAGCCCGGCCTGTCGCGAGTTGGCGTGATGCACCAGTTCATCCAGACAATCCAGCGCCTGCCTGGCGAAAGGAAGCAGCGCCTTGCCGGCCGGTGTAACTTCGACAACACCGCTCCCGCGCTCCAGAAGAACAACACCGAGTTGATCTTCCAACAGCTTGAATTGAGCGGACAAGGTCGGTTGCGACACGTTGCAACGGCGCGCGGCGGCGCCGAAGTGGCAGGTATCGGCAAGCGCTATGAAATAATCCAGTTGCCGTGAGGACGGACGGAACGCCATCGATAGACCTTTTCTATCACCCCAATACAATCAATGTATTTCAACTATCGGTTTGCAGCGTCCATATCAAGCCTGTCGAAAGCGACAAATCTGGAAAGGAACAACGATGTACACACGTCTTAGAGCCTTGCAAAACCAGCATCAAAACCTGGACGACCAGATCCGACAGGAGGAAAGACGACCGGCACCGGATCATTTGCACATTCGTACGCTGAAAAAATTCAAGTTGCGCCTCCGCGAAGAGATTGCACGTCTGGAACAGGTTCTCCTGCCGTCCGGACATCGACGCCCCATCGCAGGCTGATCGCCTGCACCACACTTTGCAAAACCTGCATGCAAGACAAACCGGAGACATGTGGGATGAACGCCCGGCAAGGCGTTCTTGGTTTCCGGTTGAACGACCTCGCCCGTAGCACGGACGCTGCCCTATGTCCGAGCCCCCTCCCAAAACGGGCGAGGTCTCTCATTTTGCTCTATCAATGAGAACACGCTGTCCTCCAAAAAGGCATGGACCGCACTATCGGAGCTTCCTATTGTTGATGCCTTGTATAACTCGTGCACCGACACCGGCTCAGGAATTCCTTGATGACGTCTGGCTCCTATTACGCCCCCACTGGCGGGCTTCCGCCACAAACGCAGCTTCTCACTGACAGAGCCGTATTCACCGAGGCCTATGCCGTCATTCCCAAGGGAACCATGGCGGATATCGTCACGAGTTTCCTGCCCTTTTGGGAAAAGACCCGGCTTTGGGTCCTTTCCCGTCCGCTGTCCGGATTTGCGGAGACCTTTTCCCAGTACATCATGGAAGTGCAGCCCGGTGGCGGCAGCGACAAGCCTGAAACCGATTCTGAGGCTGAGGGCGTGCTCTTTGTCGTAGATGGCAGTATCCAGCTGACAATTGACGGAACAGCTCACACGCTGAACGAAGGCGGATATGCCTATCTGCCTCCGGCATGCGACTGGACCGTGAAGAACGAGAGCGACGCCCCTGCCCGGTTCCATTGGATCCGCAAGGCCTATGAAAAGGTCATCGGCCTTGATGCACCGGACGCCTTTGTGACCAATGAACGGGATGTTCCGCCGACACCCATGCCAGGCACTGAAGGCAAATGGGCAACAACACGCTTCGTTGACCCGCAAGACCTGCGCCACGACATGCACGTGACCATCGTCACCTTCGAGCCCGGAGCAGTTATTCCCTTTGCAGAAACCCACGTCATGGAGCACGGGCTCTATGTACTGGAAGGAAAAGCCGTTTATCGCCTCAATCAAGACTGGGTCGAAGTCGAGGCTGGCGATTACATGTGGTTGCGTGCATTCTGTCCGCAGGCCTGTTATGCAGGCGGTCCGGGCAAGTTCCGTTACTTGCTCTACAAGGATGTCAACAGACACATGAAACTGAGATGACGGGATGACAACGGCTATTCAGGCCACTCACCTCACTGCCGAAGCTTTCGCACCTTATGGCGATGTGCTGGAAGCGACCGGAACACCCACAAAACTCATAAATCAAGGCATGTGCGGCCGGTTCCACGACCTTGCCCATCTCGATATTCTGGGCGAGAACGCGCGCACCGGCATCAGCCTGTTCCTGTCGGAAAAACGGGCATTGCCCTACCGGCTGGAGATGGTGGAACGCCACCCGCTGGGCAGTCAGGCCTTCATCCCGATGACACTGGAGCCGTTTCTCGTGATCGTTGCTCCGGACGAGGGCGGCAAACCCGGACGACCGGTTGCCTTTGTCAGCCGCGCAGGCCAGGCAATCAACTTCCACCGAAACACCTGGCATGGCGTCCTGACACCGCTATCAGAACCGGGCCTGTTTGCGGTCGTCGATCGCATCGGAGAGGAAGCCAATCTCGAAGAGCACTGGTTCGAAACGCCCTACATGATCGAGCTGGCCTGAAACCTTTCGCACGAGTGAAGAGCTGCACCTGAACTCAGGCCGCCTCTTCCTCGCCGCCAAAGCCGCCCATTTCCATAGAAGAAAACTCTTCCGCCTGATCATTGTCCGCTGCAACGCGTCTTTCGACTTCCTCGGCAAAGGCAATGTAGTCGGCAGCATTCATCGGCTTGGCGAAATAGTAGCCCTGTGCTGCGGTCACGCCGAGTTCAAGCAGACGGTCGATCTGCTCTTCTTCCTCAACACCTTCCGCAATGATGCCCATGCCCAGATTGTCTGCGAGTTCCACCATGGAATCGACGATCGTGGTGGAGCTGTCGTCAGAACCAAGAGAATCGATGAACATCTTGTCGATCTTGATGATGTCGACCCCCAGCTTCTGGAGGTAGGCCATCCCGCCGTGGCCGGTTCCCACGTCGTCAAGCGCCACACGGATACCCAGTGCCTGCAGCTCGGATATGATCTTGCGAGCAAAGTCCATGTCATCCATCGGGTAGCGCTCGGTCACCTCAACCACCACCTGCTGGAAGGAGACCTTGGAATTCTCGAACGCCGCCTTGAGATCGGTAACAACCTGACGGTCCTTGAAGTGGCCGGCAAAGAGGTTGATCGAGACCTTGAGGTCCGGCCTTGTTTCGTACAGGTCTCCGATTTCGACGGCTGTACGAACCATAAGCTGGCGGGTCATCT
The DNA here is from genome assembly GCF_008711325.1 of Roseibium sediminis. GTDB lineage: Bacteria > Pseudomonadota > Alphaproteobacteria > Rhizobiales > Stappiaceae > Roseibium > Roseibium sediminis. Next base: position 12,088 of record NZ_VXDB01000038.1, on the reverse strand, counting down.
CGAAAATATGACCATTTGCCTCTGCAAAGGCCATGAATTGGCCAGGAGATATGATGTCGCCATTCGGACGCTGCCAGCGCATGAGCACTTCACAGCCACGCAGGCTGCCGTTCTCGATGTCCATGACAGGCTGGTAGAACGGGATGAATTCGCCATTCTTGACTGCCTTGCTGAACTCCTCGTCCGCCTCGTTTTCAGGCCGCCAGGAAATCCAGATACCAATCGCAACAAACAGAACGGCAAGGGCAGCCGATGCGAGCACGGCCACCAGTTTCAAAGGTTCAACCAGCTTGCCCGCAGCATCGCTTGCCACCGCAATACGCGCCTCGAGCGGATAATGGGTGGACTTGACGTTCGCAAGAAGGGTCTCGTCCGGATTGCCAGAGCTCGTCGTGAAGCCCCCGATGGAGAACCATCTCAGGTTTCCACCCAAGGTCAGCTCTGCGCGACGAAAGGAGCGGAAGTATTCAGGACCGGGATCTCCGGCAATCGCCGCAGGAGCAATGATCGCATAGAGCCTGGTCGAATTTCCAAGATCCCAGCTGACAATGGCCGACCGTGCGCCGCGATATTCCTGATCCAGCATTCCGATCCCGACCAGCGGGCCATTCGGTCTGGCAGCCGGCAGGATCACCGTTTCCGCCATTTCCATATCCGGCACGATACACATGCGCCGACCGGAAGCATCCACGAGGCCAATGGCGTTGATCATGCCCTTTGCCTGAACTTCGTCCATGAAGTTCAGACGGTCCTCGACGCTGCACGTTTTCACGCCATCGCGGTCAAGCTGTTGAAGTGTAACGACAGTTTCGGTGATAGCCTCTTCCGCACGCGCGATGTAGCGCTCGCCGATGGCCTCCATCTCAAATTGGGTATGTGAAACGGCATAGTCGTTCAATATCACGGTTGTGGCGACCAAAGGGGCGGTCGCCAACACAAGCGCTATTAATACAGCCCGGAAAAAAACTACATATCGACGGGTCAAGACGCGGCCTACACTGGAATACAAATGCAGGGCGAATCATGCCGGACCTTAGTAAACAAGCACTGAATACGGATGGTATTTTGACCAAAATCATTGTCCGGCAGCCCTCAACACACCAGCTATGGGTGCAGATAGAAAACCAACTTCTGGGGAGCGCCTGATGCAGGCACTTTTTATTGGCCAAGCCTATATCGACGTTACCTTTTTGACCGACAACCTTCCAACCGGTGACGACAAGAGAATTGCCCGCGACTATGCGGTCAGCTTCGGTGGGAATGCCGTTACGGCAGCATTTTGCTGCGCAAAACTTGGCGGCAAGCCCGATTTGCTTTGTTCTCAGGCGGATGACTGGCTGGCCAGAATGTTCCTCGACATGGCGGCAAAATATGGCATTTCGGTCCATGGCCGGAAGGTGCGGGAAAGCTCCCTGTCCTTCATCATGCCAAAGGACGGCAAACGCGCCATCGTCCGCTGCCGGGACAACGAATTCCTCCACCCCTTCCCGCCCCTGACCCTGACTGGCCTGAAGGCACTCCACATCGACGGGCACATGCCGGACGCAGCCCTGCACTATGCCAAGTCCTGCCGGGAGCTCGGCGTCCTGACCTCACTGGACGGAGGCGCCGTTCGGGAAAACACGGACGAACTCCTTGGCTATATCGATGTTCCCGTGGTCTCCGAGCGCTTCTGCCAGCAGCTGGGCAAGTCGGCAGGCGAAACACTTGCCTATCTGCGGGAGAAGGGGTGCCCTGTCGGTGCAGTCACCCTCGGCGAGCACGGAACTGTCTGGTACGCGAATGGCGGTCCCGACCAATTCCTGCCTGCTCTCGATGTCCCGATTGAAAAGGTCATCGATTCGAACGGTGCAGGCGACGTGTTCCACGGTGCTTACATCGCGTCCTTCCTGAAAGCGCCGGAACGCACCTGGCTGGAGCACTTTACCTTCGCCCGGGGCGCATCCACACACGCGATCCAGCATCTGGGCAACGAGGACAGCCTGCCGAGCCTTGAAGACATCGAGGCGGCTATTGCAGAGTTCCCGGAGAAACAGGCCTGAAGGGCAAACCGAACCACCTTGTGGGCGAATTCGCCTTGATTAGAATGGCAAGCTGCCGCATCGTTGCCCGCCTCTGCTGATTTGACCAGTGTATTGTTGCCACGGAGATTTCATGACCCGCAGCCAGACGTTTCTGACGACCACCGCCCTTTTACTCTCGACAACTCTCGCCAGTCTCGGCAGCGCTCAGGCGTTCGAACCGACCGGCAATGATGTTGCCGATGCCTTCCTGAACCTGCTTGAAGCGGAACAAGGCAAGGTGGAAAGTTACGGCGAAGTCACGGAAAGCGGCAGCACCGTCTCGATCACGAGTATCAAGCTGATCGACCCGGCTGACGACACTCTGAACGTCTCCATAGACTCGACCGATCTTGTCGGCGGCAAGAAGCTGGAAAGCGGCCGGCTTCAGCTGGACAGCCTCGCCCTGAAAAAGCTGTCCATGACATCGGACCGCGACGGCAGCATGTCAATTGAAGACTTCAAGGTCACAGACCTTGTCCTGCCGACAGCAGCGGAACTTGCCAATGGTCCTGCGGGAGCCGCCAATCCTTCCTATCGCACGCTGGACATCTCAACCATCAACATCGTCACCGAGGAGAACGAAAACGTTCAGATCGCACGGATCGAAACGGAAATCGGTGACATGGTCGATGACCTGCCGACGTCGATGCAGTTCTCTATTTCGGACGTAACCCTTGATGCAAGCACCATTTCCGACGAGGACGCAGTCTCCTTCCAGGAGATGGGCTATGAAAAGATCACCCTCAATGTCACCGGTGCCGGCAAATGGTCGCCGGACAGCGAACTGGCCGAACTGACCGATCTGACAATCAACGGAGCGGATATGGGCACCCTTAAGCTCAACATGAGCTTTGGTGGTGTTTCGCGAGAGGTCATCGAGAAACTGGACGACATGGGCGAGAACCCGCAAATGGCAATGAGCCTGACGCAGAATGTGTCCCTGATCGGTGTGACGATTGACGTAATCGACGGGTCGCTGACAAACCGGATCCTGGAACAGGAAGCAAGCAAGTCGGGCGTCGACAAGTCAGCCTATGTCGAGCAGCAAGTGCAGGGTTTGAACCTGCTTCTGGGAGCTCTGAACAACAAGGAGTTTCAGGACAAGGTTTCAACTGCAGTATCTTCCTTCCTCAACGACCCGCAGTCCCTGCAGGTTGTCGCAGCACCAGCAAACCCAGTCCCATTCGCCCAGATCATGGGAACGGTGATGCTCGCCCCGCAGGGCTTGCCCAAAATTCTGGGGCTTGACGTGAAGGCCAACCAGTAGCCCGAAGCCTCTTGCAGGATATCGGCTAAGCTCAAGAAAAACCCCGGCATGACAGTCGGGGTTTTGCTTTTTTGGCGGAAATTTCAGCACGCTTTAATTTCAGATATTTATCGAGCCACAAAGCTATACACCACTCAACAATACTACCTATACGCGATGTTATTAGGATTTATTTATCTTCAAAGTCCATTATTTAGTGAATATGGTTCAGTTACTTCGAAACAATGCAAGAATTTGTTAACAACCTCAGATATACCGCTGCGTCAGTATTGAGGAGGGCAACCGCAATGTTCGCGATTCGAACAAAAAAAGACGTTTTGGTCTATACGGTGATATTCACGCTGATCGCCGTGTTAGCCGCCGGATTTGCGGTTTTTCTCCCCTTCGCTGCAATGGGGATGTACCAACAAGCTGTCGCATCGATGCTTCTGGCGACGGTCATAGCGGGTTTCATTGCCGCCCCGATTTCCTTTATTGCCCTTCTCATCGTTCGCAAGGTCGACAATGCGGTCCGCAAGCTGGAAGACTTCGTCAAGTTCGACCAGCTGACCGGGGTGCTCGCACGAAGCTACTTTCTGGAACATGTCAGACAACGATTTGCGGACGGCGGTGCGCTTTTCCTTGTCGACGCAGATCACTTCAAGAAGATCAACGACACCTACGGACACGATATCGGAGACATGGCCCTGCGTGTCATTGGAGAGACGTTGAACTTCAACACCGGAAAATCCGATGCGGTCGGGCGAATTGGCGGTGAAGAGTTTGCGGTCTTTCTGCGCGGTGCAAGCGACGACGAAATCGTCGCGCGCGCAGAACAGATCAGATTGGCAATGGCTGAGAAGGGCAAGGTCATCGGCGGTCACGAGATCAACCTGACCGTCAGCATCGGAATCGCCAAGATCAAGAAGGGCTCCACCCTTACCGTCATTTTCAAGGAAGCCGACGAGAACCTCTACACGGCCAAGAATTCCGGCCGAAACCAGTTCGTCTATGGCTCATCCGACCTCGAACTCACCCCGGCAATTGCACAGCTCGGATGAGCACTACAGCTGCGGGGCAAATTATCAGCTGGAAGCACGCGCGCTAACGACGGCGGGTCAAGTATCACTGAAGATCATCACCCACCAGCTTACCAAGACGAAGCAGATGTCGAATGGCAAAAGCGACTGATCGCGCATCATCCAGTGCGTTATGTTCCCGCAGGTTTTCCGACTCCAAACTCCAGTAGGCGGCAACTCCGTTACTACGGGTCTTCTGAATGTCGGAATAGGGCATTCCCGCCTTTAGAAAGAGCTGGCACGCATTTCCAAACCGAGTCGCAGGTAACGGCACTGCGATTCCCTGTACAAAACAACTGATGGCAAGCAGATTGAGTTCGTCCTTGCCCCATGACCAGAGTTTGCCTCCCCCGGAAAAGGCATCAAGCGAAGACAATGCTTCGCCAAGAGGAAGCCCATGGTGGTCGACGTCTGCCTGCTCTATTCCGGTAAGACTTGTAAAAAAGGGATCTAGCGCAACCACACGACCTTCCCGGTCACGGGGAACGACAAGAGCGTTGAAAGTATCCAGAAGTGGAAAGTCTGAACCAAGACCGATCTTTACAACACCAATCTGAACAATAACCGGATCGGGGTCATACGGACCGCACCAATGACGCGAGGGTGAGCCTTCTATAGTCAGATATTCGCAGTCAAACACAAGGGCATGTTGCACATTCTATCCCTTCAAGCCGCAGTATCCGATTTCCCGTCCTGAAACTGAAGCTCCGCCAGGCGTCGATAAATGCCGTCTTTGGCAAAGAGTTCGGAGTGGGTGCCGCTTTCGACCACCTTGCCCTTGTCGAGAACATGAATGCAATCGGCATGACGGACGGTGGAAAGACGATGGGCGATAACCAGCGTGGTGCGGCCCTCCATCAGACGGCCAAGCGCAGCCTGTATCTTGGATTCAGATTCCGCATCCAGCGCTGATGTCGCCTCATCCAGCAGCAGGATCGGTGCATCGCGCAGCATCGCCCGGGCGATGGCAACGCGCTGGCGCTGACCGCCCGAAAGGCGATTGCCACCTTCCCCGACCATCGTGTCGTAGCCATGCTCCTGCTCGAGAATGAACTCGTGCGCGTTGGCGTTCCGCGCTGCTTCCTCGATTTCGGCATCCGTTGCACCAGGCCGACCGAGAGCTATGTTTTCGCGGATCGAGATGTCGAACAGGAACGTGTCCTGACCGACATAGGCGATGTTGCTGCGCAGACTGGCAACAGCAACCTTTGTAACATCCTGACCGTCAATGAGAATTTCGCCGCCCTCTGGCGAATAGAACCGTTCGATCAGGCTGAAAACGGTGGACTTGCCCGCCCCCGACGCGCCCACAAGAGCGGTCATCTTGCCTGCCTCGGCATGCAGCGAAAGTTTGCGGAGCGCCAACCCTTCGCCATAGGAAAATTCCACATTCTTGAATGCAACAGCGCCGCGATCAACACTCAGCGCTTTTGCGCCCGGAGCGTCCTCGATTCCTGGTGTATCGTCGAGAAGCTCATACATCAGCCGAACGCCAACAAGGCTCTTGTTGAGATTGACCTGCAGGCGGGCGAGGCGTTTGGCCGGATCGTAGGCCAGCAGCAAAGCGGTGATAAAGGCAAAGAACGCACCGGGGTCCTGCCCCAGATTGACCACCGAATAACCGCCATAGAGGATCACCAGCGCAATCGCGAACCCGCCGAGCGTTTCCATCAGCGGAGACGTCCGCGCTGTCAGGGCCGCAATCTTGTTGGACTGCTTCTCGACATTCGCCACCGCTCCGTCCATGCGTTCCTGTAAGGCGTTTTCGACACCGAATGCCTTGACCACACGAATACCGATGGTGGTTTCCTGAATGATCGACATGATCTGCGCGGTGGAGACAAACTGCATCTTCGCATGCTTGCGCACGCGCTTGACGAGAAGCGTAACGCCAATGACGGCTGGCGGCATGATGAGAAGCGCAAAGGCACTTAAGGTAGGGTCCTGCACCAGCATGACGAAAACCAGTCCGACCAATGTCAGCACATCACGCCCAAGCGTCACGATCACCATATCGAGGGCCATCCGCGTGTCGGCAGCCCCCTGATTGATGCGGACCACCACATCGCCCATGGCCGTCTTGTCGAAATAGGCCATGTCCTGACGCGCGAGCTTGGAAAACAGTTGCCGCTGCAGCCCTGCCACGATGGCGTTGCCGATCCGGCTGAGGATCACCAGCTGGCCGTAAGTCGACGCGCCCTTCACGGCAAAGATCAGCATCACCACACCGGCGATGACATAGACCATGTTCGAATCGCGGCTGATGAAGATCTCGTTGATCACATCGCGCATGATCCAGGCGCTGGCAGCCGTTGACGCGGCAACCAACCCCATGAAAACAAAAGCCAAAGCATATTGGGGAGCAAATTGGCGGAGGTTCTCGCGCAGCAACCGCCGGATCAGTTGATAGGTCCCGTCAGGGTCTTGAAATCCCTGCCATTTCAAAGACTTGAACACCTGTTCACCACCCCGTTAAAGCACAGGGGCCGGAATGCCGACCCCTGCCCTGTTTATCGTGATTTCAAACGCAAACCGCAAGGCCTGTATCAGGCGTCCGGCAGGTTCAGGCGCAAGTGAAGCTCGCGCAGCTGCGCCGGGGTCGGCTCGTTCGGGGCGCCCATCATCAGGTCTTCCGCGCGCTGGTTCATCGGGAAGAGGATGACTTCGCGAATGTTTGCCTCATCGGCCAGAAGCATCACGATACGGTCGATCCCTGCCGCGCAGCCGCCATGCGGAGGTGCGCCATACTGGAACGCGTTGACCATACCGCCGAAGCGCTTGTCGACTTCCTCGTTCGGATAGCCGGCAATTTCGAAGGCCTTGTACATGATTTCCGGCTTGTGGTTCCGGATCGCGCCGGACACCAGCTCATGACCGTTACAGGCAAGGTCATACTGGAAGCCGCGCACCTCAAGCGGGTCACCTTCGAGCGCTTCCATCCCGCCCTGCGGCATGGAGAACGGGTTGTGCTCGAAATCGATCTCGCCGGTTTCTTCGTCCATTGCATAGATCGGGAAATCCACGATCCAGGCGAACTCGAACTTGTTCTTGTCGCTGTGACCCAGCTCCTCGCCGATGATGACACGCGCCTTGCCAGCAACCGTTTCGAACTGCTTCGGCTTACCGCCCAGGAAGAACGCCGCATCGCCATTGTCGAGGCCAAGCTGCTGGCGGATCGCTTCGGTGCGCTCGGGGCCAATGTTCTTGGCCAGCGGACCGGCAGCTTCCATGGACCCGTCTTCGGCGGTTCGCCAGAAGATGTAACCCATGCCCGGCAGGCCCTGTTCCTGCGCGAATTTGTTCATGCGGTCGCAGAACTTGCGGCTGCCGCCCTTCGGGGCCGGAATGGCACGAATTTCGGTGCCCGGCTGCTGCAGAAGGTTTGCAAAGATCGCAAAGCCGGAGCCAGCAAAATGCTCGGAAACGACCTGCATCTTGATTGGGTTGCGAAGGTCCGGCTTATCGGTGCCGTACCACAGCGCTGCATCCTTGTAGGAAATCTGCGGCCAGTTGCGGTTGACCGGGCGACCACCGCCAAAGCGCTCGAAACAGCCAGCGATTACCGGCTCGATCGTGTCAAACACGTCCTGCTGGGTGACGAAGGACATTTCCATGTCCAGCTGGTAGAAATCGGTCGGTGAACGGTCTGCGCGCGGGTCTTCATCGCGGAAGCACGGCGCGATCTGGAAATACTTGTCGAAGCCGGACACCATGAGCAGCTGCTTGAACTGCTGCGGGGCCTGCGGCAGCGCGTAGAACTTGCCCGGATGCAGGCGCGACGGCACAAGGAAGTCGCGTGCGCCTTCCGGCGAGGACGCCGTGATGATCGGGGTCTGGAATTCGTTGAAGCCGATGTTCCACATGCGCTCGCGCAGATCCTTCACCACATTGGAGCGCAGGATCATGTTGTTGTGCAGGGTTTCGCGGCGAAGATCGAGGTAGCGGTACTTCAGGCGCACTTCTTCCGGATAGTCCAGCTCGCCAAACACCGGCAGCGGCAGTTCCTTGGCTGCGCCCAGAACTTCCATGTCACGGATGAAGACTTCGATCGCGCCAGTCGGGAGTTCGGAATTGACCGTCTCTTCCGTGCGCTTCTTCACGTTGCCGTCGATGCGGATACACCATTCGGAACGGACCGTTTCGGCCAGTTTGAAGGCGTCCGAATCCGGGTCAACCACGCACTGGGTAATGCCGTAGTGATCGCGAAGATCGATGAACAACACGCCGCCATGATCGCGTACCCGGTGAACCCAGCCGGAAAGGCGGATGGTGTCGCCGACGTGATCCGCACGCAGATCGCCGCAAGTATGGCTCCGGTAAAGGTGCATGGTGTCCTCGATGGTCTTTTGAATGCCAATAGAATCCTGTTGCCGCCCGTCAATGACAGGCCGCGCCGTGGGCACAAGCCATGCCGGGGGCAGAAAGTCAAGGGAATGCGTCAGTTGAGCCTGTCAGATATGGGGATCCTTGGCCAAGGCGGGAACGATCCACTGTTTCGAAGCAGCCGGAACTCCTTCTTGTCAGCCCCTGCTTGACCTTGGCCCGCTCTGCCGATCTTCTTGGCCCATCCCCTCCCGGAGTGCGAATGCCATGCTCAACTATCTCACGCTGATTTTCAGCTGCCAGCTTGCGGGGGAACTTGCCCGCGTAGCACTTGGCCTGCCGATTCCCGGCCCGGTTCTCGGCATGGTGCTGCTGTTTCTCTTTCTTGTCTTCAAGGGCGGCATTCCAGAGCAGCTTGCTTCCGTCACGGGCGGTCTTTTGAACCATCTGTCGCTTCTGTTCGTCCCTGCCGGCGTCGGTTTGATGCTGCATTTCAAGCTGCTTGGCAGCGACTGGCTCGCCATCTCCGCAGCGCTTGTCGTCAGCACGGTTCTGACGATTGTCGTCACGGCCACCATGATGACCCTTCTCACGCGCTCATCGGCATCCGGGAAAGGCGAGGAATAAGGTATGGAAGACCTTCGCGACATCTGGGTTTATCTCAGCGCCTCCCCGCTCCTGCATCTGACCCTGACGCTTGTCGCCTTTCAGGCAGGCAACTGGATCTATGGGAAGAGCGGGAAGAACCCGCTGTGCAATCCGGTGATGATTGCCGTCCTCGTCATCGTCGGCATGTTGCTCGCGACCGGCACCAGCTATGAGGACTATTTCGACGGTGCCCAATTCGTCCATTTCCTGCTGGGGCCTGCGACGGTATCTCTCGCCATTCCGCTTTACAGGCAATTCGACAAGGTCCGAAAGTCCGCTTTTGCCATTCTGGCCAGCATCATCACTGGCTCGCTCACTGCAATGGCATCGGCTCTCGGTGTCGGCTACCTCCTTGGAGCCTCTAAGGACACACTTATCGCTCTCGCCCCAAAATCGGTGACAGCTCCGGTTGCCATGGGCATTGTCGAGCAATTGGGTGGCTTGCCTTCGCTGACGGCAGTCCTCGTCATCCTCACCGGCATCATCGGAGCAATGCTGGGTCCGATAGCGCTCAATCTGCTCGGATTGAAGGACTGGCAAGCCCGAGGCCTCGCGCTCGGAACAGCCAGCCACGGTATTGGTACGGCGCGGGCGCTGCAGGTGAACGAAGTGGCCGGTGCCTTTTCCGGCCTTGCCATGGGCCTCAACGCCCTGGCAACGGCGATCCTGCTGCCTATCCTCTGGCGATTGTTGTTCTGATCACCCGCTTCCAAGGTATGAATGGCGACAGCCTCGGTCCCCTTATCGGTCCGCTGGCACGGGAGAACCAGCGTCGGCAAGGCGTGTTGCCAACTGACGCCACTCGCCCTCGAAGGCAGCCTTGTATGCAGCCCGGCTTGACGCCCCCTCCAGACGGGGCTCTGCCATCCATGCTTTCTGGCTTGGGCTGAGATTGCGTTCGGGAGACGTCTTGTACGGGATGTCTACATTGATCCTAGTGCGTTGTGCCGGACTGAGCGGCAGCAGCGCAAACCGGGTTTTTGACAGATAGTATTGTGGATCCTCATCAACCCGAAAGCCACGCTGATTTGTCAAACGGAAGCCCTCGCGCTCTGCATAGGCAATCAGTGTTGAGGCTTCGTCATGTTCCGGATCGAACTCGGCTTCCACGACCTCCTCGCCATCAACCCAGCCTGCCAGAGTGGTCAGGACAGCGGGATGTTGCGCCAGCGTCGTTTCCCCTGACCAGAAGCAGGGCGTCTCGAAAACCACCTTGCGCGACAGCCCCTGCTCCACCAAAAGGTCGGCACGCAAAAGGTCCGCATAGCCAGGCACATCGCGCCCCAGAGACCGAAGCGTTTCGATGATCTTGTCGAGCATGGACAGCGCGTTGTAACGGTTCTGGAGCTTGGAACCGATCACGTTTCCCGTGCTGGACAGAAAATAGCTGACCGGATTGTTCCAGGCCGCTTCGCCGAACTGTGCCAGTACTTCGGCATCTGCTCCGTCGACATTATTGAAAATGGCCACGGGCACAAAACACTCCTCGATCAATTCCACCATCAAGGGACGCGACAGGACATCCCGGCCGTAGTTCACACACGTGGAACAGCCCGGAACCTCCTGAAACTGTAGCAAGATCGGCTTTCCGTTTAAAGCAGCCTGGCCTTTTGCAGCCTCAAGGCTCCGAAGCCAATTGACTTCACCCAGTTCCGGGTACTTGCCGGTTTTCTTCTGAAAAATGGTCATAAAGCCCCCGTATCTCACCTTATCGAAGACATGTACACGCGGAGCCTCTGCCCCACCTGATACGTGCGACAGGGCCCGAGCTGGAGCATTTCCAGGCGAAGTGGATACCGGTTCGCCGTCAGGAAATGCTCCAAATCAGATAGTTAGAGCACGTCGAGTGATTCAGTGAACGCGAGACGTGCTCTAGGCGTTTCAAAGTTGTTGCAAGGGTGCGAAGGCGATCAGCCCACCTCGACACCGCGCCAAAAGGCAATGTGACCCTTTATCTGCGAGGCTGCAGTTTTGGGGTCAGCATATGTCCAGGCAGCATCAGGGTTTTCCTTGCCGTCCACCACAATTGAGTAATAGGACGCAAGGCCTTTCCAGGGGCACGAGCTGGTGTGGCTGCTCGTTTTCAGATAGTCGAACTTTACGCTTTCTGCCGGAAAGTAGTGATTACCTTCAACGACAACGGTGTTATCGCTTTCAGCGATAGTCTTGCCATTCCATTTTGCCGAAACCATTCAACTCTCCTGAGTTCTTACTCGACACATTCATCGGTCCATTGATCGAAAGGACATCGCGGGCGCAGAAGACGGCGCAAGTCCGCAATCAATAGACTTCGCTGACATGCAGTTTCCGGCCACGGAACTCGCAAGTTTCGCCCGCCACCTTGCCTTCAAGTGCTGCGTATATCGGCGCCGACGGTGAGATCCCCACGAATGTCTGCCCCTGACAGGTAAATTCGCCGGTAGAGACACCGATCACGATGTACCGATCACCGATCCGCACAGCTGCCCCCGGCTCAACTTCCTGCTTGGAGCCAAAATCGAGAGTTTGAAGCGTCGCAATCTTTGCCTGCGCTTCGTGCTCAAGATCGTCAAATGCCTCAGCAAGGTCGGCTGCATTTTCGGCCTGCGCCTGTTGACCGCTTTCAATCGTTTCTGACCGGTCCAAGCGTGCAGACAACAGGAAGCTTTCATATGTCTTGTGCGCTTGCTTAAGCTGGACACCCGCAAAAACCCAATGATTTTGGCTTGGCCTTTTAGGAGCAGCCGTTT
>NZ_VXDB01000037.1 GCF_008711325.1 Roseibium sediminis | reverse complement strand
AAGGTGGGTCAATTCTCGGTGAAAATACCGGGTCAGTTCTCAGTGAAAATCAACACCACCAGCCCTGTCAAGGTGGTGTTCAGCCGCGTGGCTATGGCTTTCGCTGTTTCACGATAAGCTGCGTCCTGTTGCTCCGGTGTCAGCGTCTCGAAGATCTTCTGGGCCTCGTGGCCGAAGGTGATGATGCCGACCATGCCTACGGCGACGCTGGACTTCATGGCGCGGACAGTGTTGCGCGAGGCGCGACGATCCTCACAGATCTTGCGAAGCTGCGTTCCTGTCTGTGGTTCGATCAGCACCCTGTTGAGATGGGCCCGTGTGGGATCGACATATTGCGGCTGCGGTCCAATGCGGAGATCATGCGCTCGCTGCCCGCCAATAGCCCCTGCACTCTTGCCCTTGATTCTGGTCTGGACGGCGCGGGAGTTACCGCTTTTCTCTGGCGTGAGAATGTCATCAATCATGCCAACCGATCCTTGCGGGATACCCTTATTATCTAATTTATTCTCTAACCTACTAGAATTAACTCAGATTCGTTCGTAGGCGACGGACTATAGCACAGCTTCCCCCCTTTCAAACCCCCCATGCCTTCCGCAGGACCAAAAGGGGCGGCACCCCTTTGGAAACCCCGTTCTCCGATCCGGTGATCTGCGCGGCATGACCCGGTGAGACACGCCTTGCCAAGCCGCCTTTGGCGGCCGCAAAACCCCTTCCTCCCCCGCCTCGTGGTGGGCGATGTAGGGCGGGTGCTTTTCGAGAGCCGTGTCGCAAATTTACTGGCAGGTGTTGAACACGGTCATTTCCGTTTGTGGACCGAACAAGCCTTTGGCAAATTTTTGGGAACCTTCCCTTTCACCCCAGCGGAGCAAAGAGGTCGTTCAAGATGTCTTCATCGAAAAGACCGGCAATCGGCGTGTCGGGGTTTGACAGAAGCGCGTCAGCGAGGGCTTGTTTCCGGGCCTGCAGGGAGAGGATTTTCTCTTCTACCGTGCCTTTGGCCACCAGCCGATAAACGAAGACTGGTTTCTCCTGTCCGATGCGATGGGCGCGGTCCATGGCCTGGCGTTCAACCGCGGGGTTCCACCAGGGATCATATAAAATAACAGTGTCGGCTTCTGTCATGAGGATTGACCTCAGGCGATAGCTCCGGCTGCAACTTTCCACTCTGCGATCGCACGGATGCTGTGAACGCGGTTTTGGAATGTGGAGCGTTGTCAGAGGGGTTGGACTTCGTCAATCACGGCCCCGTCCAGACCGCGAACGAACCCGACCGGATCATCAATAGCGGACCTCAGAACGTTGGCATCATCCAAGGTCAGGAAGGGGGTCCTATCACCCGCGACATCCATTACGAGCGTTGTCTTGCCTGACTCACGGGGCCCTGAGATGAGAACAACGCGCGTATCTGACAGCGCCTCTTCGATCCTCGCTTTGGCAAATCTTGGGTACATGTCCTGCTCATTTTCTTGCGACCAATTGAAAGTCAATGAACGACTAATTGAAAGTCTTAAGCCGACTGATTGAAAGAAAATTTCCGAACGCACTCGGCCAATGGCACCTAGAGCATGTCTCGCATTCACTGAATCACTCGACGTGCTCTAAATATTTGATTTGGCGCATTTCCTGACGGCGAACCGGTATCCACTTCGCCTGGAAATGCTCTAGCAGATGCGGCCTGAGCGTCCTCACAAAATCCCCCAGGCCCGGTAGCGCCCCCTGCCCGTCACCTCCCGCACACCAAGAGCACTGACCAGGTTAAGCGCCCCTCTTGGTGTGATCCCAGCCGCTTTTGCAAGCATGTGCGCAGATACGATCGGCCGCGAAAGTATGAGCTCGATCGCAGCCGGTAGGCTGCTGTTTGATCTCTTGCCGACAGCACGTCGTTCAAGCTGATGTTTCGCGAGCGTCAGGCGATCTATATCTTTCATCCCAGCGATAGCAGCCGCTCTCATCGCGTCGAGAAAAGCAATCAGCCTGGTTGATCTATCCCGAGCACGCCGCCGCTCACGAGGCATCTCTCGCAGACCCACTGAGAAGGCCAGAAGGTGGGACCGGACCTTTCCGCGCGATCTGAGGTAACCTGAAACAAGCACCTGCCCAAGCCAATGCTGCCGTTGCAGCGGTTCGAGCTGCTCCCAGCCATCCCAAAGAACCGCTGCGGCCAGGGTCACCGGAAGCGCTTCAACTTTTCTGACCAACTCGAGCCATTTAGAGATCCGTTCGGTTTCGTCCCAATCAGGGTCCCGGATGACTAATTCGCCCACAATCAGATCAGGTTGCCGTGTAATGGTAGATCCGGAGGGAACGGCTTCCACCAGCCAGCTGGTTTCCGCCAGCACCTCGTCGAACTCTGCCAATTCCGGAGGAAGCGCATCGTGCTCGTCCATTCTGAGATAGCTCCCCTCCCCCCTCCTCTCGATTTTTTTTGGAAGCTCATCCTCCTGCTCTGCAATCCCCGCAAAGGCCATGATCCCAGCCCGCGAGATCGCCCAACCCGGATCGTTTCTCACTGCCCGTCGCCTTGCCCGAACGATCCGGTGCGCAATGACAAGTTCGTGGCTTGGTGCGCGAACGTCCATCTGCGCATCGTGCAGAACCAGGTCCTCCAGATGAACGAGTTCTCCGGCAACCCACATGTTGCAGACGGCTTCGAAGAAATCGGCCCGCTCGGAAAAGCCTTGTCCTACCTCAGATCGGGCAACACGCTCATCAAGCCGCGCCAGCGCATCCTCCGCGGCCGATATCGGCGACAAGAGAGCCTCGAGGTTCAGTTTTCCAATTTCATAAGGCATTGTATTAACGTGATTTCCATACTTATACGGAAGCTACTAAGTTAATTACTTCCGTCATAGATTGTCCCTTCAACTCTCATTCACCGATATACAGTCTAACGCCTTCAGGATTGAACAAAGGCCCGGCAATCGGTGCTCAGATCGACGAGATGGCCCGGTTTTCCTGGGGTTTTGACGGTACGGGTCATGGAAAAGATGCCCAAAAGACGTTTACAAACGATCAGTTATTTGTATCTTCTTTAATTGGAAATTGCCCTTTTGTCGGCTCTCAGGCGCACCAAATGGCCAAATCAGCGCTAAATCACACCTCCCCTCGACCTGCGGGACGCCTTATCGGCTATGCACGCGTCTCCACGGACGAACAGGCGACAGAAGCACAGGAACTGGAGCTGCGATCGGCCGGCTGCGAAACAATCGTCGAGGAATATGGATCCGGCGCATCTCGAGCGCGACCTGCCCTCGCCAAGCTGGTTCGAGAGATTGGCGCCGGCGAAACCTTGGTCGTTGTACGGCTCGACCGGCTTGCTCGCTCGGTGCCCCATCTGCTTGAGGTAATCGAGGACCTGAATGCAAAGGGAGCACACTTCCGCTCGCTGAGCGACCCGATCGACACATCAACACCTCAGGGCATGTTTTCCCTGCAGGTTCTGGGAGCGGTCGCCCAACTCGAGCGCGCCCTCATCTCCGAGCGCACCAAGGCAGGCATCAAGGCTGCAAAGGCGCGGGGCAAGTTACCCGGCAATCCCGGCATCCGCGAGCGACGGCCAGAAGCACTGGCCAAGATGACAGCCGCTCAAAAAGCTGCCTATGGTGTGCGCATCCAGGCAAATGCAGACCAATGGCTCCCGATTGTCCGACGCATGCGTCCCGATCACACCTGGGACGATGTCGCCCGGTTTCTGAGAAGCCGCGGATTTGACTGGACGCCCGAACGACTGCGGCGCGCGGTAAAGTGGATGGTAGCCGAGGGCATGGCGGGCAAGGACCTGCTTAGAAAGTCGCCACCACGCCCGCCGGAAGACCGATTGATGATACTCGTGGCGGGCATCCATGCATCGAACCCGGAACTGACCTTGCGTGAAATCGCCAGCCAGTTGGAGCGTTTGCACGCGCGTACACCCCGCGGTGGAACGAAATGGTCGCCATCTTCCGTCAAGAACCTCATTGACCGTGCCAAACGCAGCGGCCTGCTCAGCGTCAACGAGACAGACTTGCCGGGATGATCGTCAGGTGTGAACGCGGTGATACTGTCGCAATCACAGGTCTTTCCGTCGATGACACCGCTGCATTTTCCAGATTGAACCAGACAAGCGCAGCGGCGAGTAAGAACTTGTGTCGATTACGGAGGCTGCAAAGCCGACCCTTTGACGCCTTTCGAATATCGCTCTATTCAGACCGTTCCTGACTTTCGTTTTCACTAGGATCTTCGCTTGAGACTTCTAATGACAGGTGCCTCGGGTTTTTTGGGGGCTCAGTTGGTGCCGATGTTGGCGGCGGCCGGGATTGACCTTGTGCTGGTTGGCCGGGACCCTACGCGGCTCAAGGGCCTTGCCGGGAATGCCAAGTGTGGATCCTATGAGGAGCTGCCGGAGCTGCTTGAAGGCGTTGATGCGGTTTTGCATCTGGCGGTCCTGAACAACACGGCTGATGCAAGCGACGCGGAGTTTCAGGCTGCCAATGTGGCGCTGACGCGAACTGTTGCGGAGGCGGCGTGCGCGGCCAAGGTGCCGGTCTTTATCAATGTCTCCAGTTTTCATGCGCTTGACGATGGGCTGGACACTGCCTATGCCCGCAGTAAACGCGAAACGATCCGGGTTTTGGAGACCATCAACGGCATCAAGATCGTCAATCTCTTTTTGCCCGCTGTGCATGGCGAGCATTTCGCCGGCAAGCTGGCGGTTCTGGAAAAGCTTCCCAAGGTTCTGCGCGGCCCGGCCTTTGCTTTTCTCTCCGCTCTGGCGCCGACGGTCTCGGTCAAGCGGATCGCCGAAACGCTGGTCAGCTTCGATTTTCCAAATGCCTCTAACGAGCCGATGTTTCTTGCCGACCCGAAGGACGAGAACCCAGTCTACCGGCTGGGGCGCGGCCTCATCGACTATGGCTTTGCGCTGTCGGTCATTTTACTGTTCTGGTGGCTGCTGGCGATCATCTGGGTGTTGGTAAAAGCGGGTTCTCCGGGGCCGGGCATTTTTTCGCAAGTCCGTGTCGGCAAAGGTGGCAAGGTCTTTACCTGCTACAAGTTCCGCTCGATGGCCAAGGACACCAAACAGGCTGGCACCCATGAAGTCTCGCAGAGCGCCGTGACGCCGATCGGTAACTTCATCCGCAAGACCAAGATCGACGAACTGCCACAGGTCTGGAACATCCTGAAAGGCGAGCTTTCCCTCGTCGGCCCCCGCCCCTGCCTGCCAGTACAAACAGAGCTGGTCCATGAGCGCACAAAACGCAGGGTACTGACCGTCCTTCCCGGCATCACCGGTCTCGCTCAGATCAAAGACATCGACATGAGCGATCCCGTGCGCCTTGCCAAAAAGGACGCGGAATATATCGCCCGCCGCGGGCTGCTTCTGGAGCTGAAAATCATCCTCGCCACGTTCACCGGCAAGGGCCGCGGGGACCGAGTAGCGAAGTAGCCTGCGTTGACAGGTGTCAACGGTCCTTCCCGCCCGCTTACGCTCTCATCCCGAACACGATCTGGAACGAATTGGCCGCGTTGTATCAGGCAGGTCAACGGCTTTTTCGCTGACGGCGTGATCCAGAAGATCCCTAAAATTGTTTCCGGCAACATCTTCCAGCACCGCTTGGACAGTCAGAACCATTTCACTGTCAGGCCACGGTTTGGCAGGCTTGAAGCGCCATGAGGTCTCCCCCTCGCCGACCTCGACGGTGCCGGTGACCGCCTTTCCGTCTGCAGTCACAACGCTGATGCTGTGCTGCAGCTGTGACCTGTCGAAGGATCTGTCAAAGGCAGCTTCCAGCGCATTGCGCGTGCCAAGACAAGGTGAGGTGATCTGCCAGTTCAGGATATCTGGACGCTCGCGAAGCGCTGGCCCGACAGTGAAGGTTTTGGAAAATTCCGGCAAAAAGGATGTCCCGTCCGCGGAGGGCCAACCTTCACCTACGCTCAAGGTGTAGCTTTCCCCCTCAACCATCGCCGGCCCAAGCTCGATATTTGTCGCCACGTTGCGTTTGATCCGGCCGGGATCGATCAGCACGGTCAGGCGCGTGCGGTCTTCGTTCCAAAGTTCCTGCTTGAACTTCATGAAAGCCGCTTCATCCACTTCGCCAGAAGCCTTGCGCAGCTTGATATAGTCAAAGGCGACATGCGGCGACATTGGTCTTGAAAAGTGGACATAAAATCGCAGCGCGTTTTCCGGCAGAACATCGCCGCTTGGGTAAAGCCCGGTCACGGCCGCGCCAAGTGTCGGGAGGTGGCCCTGCAGCCTGAATGGCGCGATACGCTCCACCCCGTTTGTTACCGCTCGAACGACATAGGCCTGACCAGTCGCAAAGCCAAAGGCGGGCCGAAACTCCAGAACAGACCCGTGCAGCACATAATCGCCAGCAACAGGTGTCCGGTTCTCACAACAGTCCCCTGCCGTCCCGGTGAAAACCTGCAAGACCTCGGGCGCATCAAGGCCATCCTGTAGCGAATGTTCTGCAGCAAGGGTCAGCCGCACCGGATCGCTCTCGCTTGTGGGCACAGAAAGGCCTGCTTCATAAGCAACTGCAGAAGAGCCCGCCAGCATCCAAAGGCCGAGGCCCGCCAAAATTGCGGCGAGCCTTGTTCCTGGTATCCTTTTCATGGTCAGTCCCGCGGCTTGCCAGCTGCCGGGTCATATTGCGGGAAGTCGAATTCCGCGACCAGATTGTGAATGCGGTTGGGGAACCAGGCCGGGTTCGTGTCGAGGTTCAGGCTGCCGGAATAGGCATCGCGTGTGATCGACGCAAGAAAGCCGTCGCCAACCAGAGCCATGTGGAGGGGAGTTCCCTCGAACATGACAGGCTTTCCAACCGGCCCAAAGGGCATGACCGGGCTGAGGTCGAGCTTCGGCCCACGTTCGAAGGCCGTATGGATCACCACCTGTGCCTCCTGCAAGCCCTTGACCGGGATGGCCTGAGGCGCGCGCGCATTGCTGGTCACATAAAGCATCGGTTCGGCCTCGCCGCCAAACGGGCTCTTGTAGGTGAACGAGATCATGTCCAGCGGCTGGCCATTGCCATAGTCCATGATTGTCCGGGCGGAAATCTTGGCTCCGTCCGCAATTTCTTCCAAAGGCACCAGCACAATCGGGCTGCATGTATAGGCGGCGACTAGCTGAGGTTTGCCGTCGATTTCCTGCACAGACATGGCACGGATGGGCGCCCGGCTTTCATATTGGTCATGCGCAATATGATACATCTCGACGGAAGAAATGCTCTGCTTTCCGTCAAACGGATAGGAAATTCGTCGGAGGGAAGACAGGAAGTTTTCCTGCGCAACACCCGCAACAAACAACTCGCCATCGTAATATTCAATGTCCATGATCGCGAGTGATGTAAGGGAGACGTTGTCTTTCGCAATGTCTCGGGGAAGTGCGGGGAAAGGCCCCATGCCACGGACACCAAAGGTCTCGTCGGCATTCGGAAACTCCGTCAATTCCTGCTTTTGAAACGTGAGTTTTCCCATATCAAGCAGGCTCAGCTCTTGCTGTTGCGAAACCTTCACAATGGCCGGTTGAGCTGCAAAACCGCTGAGCCGTGTAACAGAGATATAGATTTCATTAGAAACCGGGTGAACCGCCAGGTCGTTGATCTCAACCGCCCCTACCCCGACTCCGAGCAATTCCGCGATCCTGGAGTCGATATTTGCAATTGTGCTCGGCATGATCTGATTTCCGCCCGGTTCGGCAGGAATTTCAAAGGCATAGATGGCGCCGTTGTGATTGTCTCCGACAAACAGCGTCCCATCCTCCGAGAATTCAAGTGCACCTGCAAACTTGATATCGGGACGCGTCTCCTGCGCCAGTGAATTGGTGGCCAGCAAGCTTGCGCCCATGAGAAGTGCAGCAGAAAGCGTGGAAGCGAGGCGTCTGGATGTCGACATGTGCGGGCTCCTTTGTTGCGCCCGAGGCGCATTGGATCTAAACTCGAATAATCTACTGGTTGGTATTTTATTACCGACATCAGAAACGTTACGTCAAGCGATTAGTTACCAAATGGTAGAAAAAGAAAACCGCAAGCCTGGCAGGCCGAGAACTTTTGACAAGCTCGAGGCTCTCGACAAGGTCATCCATGTGTTCTGGGAATTGGGGTATGATGCCGCAGACACGGAGACCCTGTCGAAACGAACCGGCTTTTCGAAACCAAGCCTCTACAAGGCGTTTGGTTCAAAGGAAGACATGTTTGTTGCGGCGTTGAACCGTTACCGGGAAACCCGCTCCCCGGCGGCCTTGGACGCGCTGACAAATGCCCCCTCCCCGAAGGAAGGCTTGCGTGAGTTTTTTCGTTGTTTTGCAGCCGATGTTGCCGGGCCGGGTCACCCCTGCGGCTGCCTGATCATGTCGGTTGCAATATCCCTGCGCGACCGACTTCCTAAAGTGGCGGCGGCCTTGCAGGAAATGCCGCAGGACGACATGGCTCGCATGTCGACCTATTTCTCACAGCAGGTGGATCAGGGCCGGCTCCCCAAGACCTTCGACAGCAACGCTGCCATCGCGCTTATGCGAGACCTGGGCGCTGCCATGGCGGTCATGGCCCGCAGTGGCGTGCCGTTGGAGGCGCTGGAAAACAAGGCATCCCGCAACGCCAATCTCGTTCTGCTGGAGGGAGCCGGAGTGCAGCCCAACGTCAGGTAGCGCTTGGATCAGCCGATCCCGTTCGTCTCTAAATTCGTCGGCAAGGGCTACGGGGATAGGGTGTCGAAGTCATCGTCGTTGATGACCGTCAGCTCGGAGAACTGCTTTCGGCGACCTCGTCGGCCACGGCCAGCTGGCAAATCAAGTCAACATGGTTATCCAGCCACTCATGGTCGAGCGGCTGGTTGGAGATAAGCTTTCGGAAATAAGGCACGGCGATCGCCATTTCGATCAACTGCGAAATCCGTGCGCCTTCAGAGATTTCTCCGCGACTGATTGCAGCGTCGAAGACAGACTTCATGGTCTCGCTCCGATCCTCTATCCACTTGCTCAACATCTGGCGAGCCTGATCCTCGATAGCGGCGACCGCGATCACCTGCGGCGCAATCCTGCCCCACGGCGTTTCGTTCAAAGCCGTCATCAGATGTCCCAGAATCCATATGAGATCGGTTTTTAGCGGGCCGTTGGTGCGCGGGCTATTGTTCTGCCCAGTCGCAGCCCGCGCAATTGCCGCATTCCGCAGATCTTCGAGCTTTGGCCAATGTCGATAAAGTGTACTCCTGGAAATTCCTGTTTCGGCACTTATTGCGGCGTGGCTTACCGCCAATAGCCCTTTGCTCTGCAGCAATTCCAACGCTGCGCTCAACGCTTGAGCCTGAGTCGCATCCATTCGGGGGTCAATCGCTTTATCCATGTCGTGGTTGTAGCGCAGGAACGCGCATTGGGAAACAGGTCGATCTTTTATGATACATATTGTTGTACTACTGTACATTTTGTACTACTTGTTAATTGTGGCGTGATTGAAATGACGCCGGATCGGACAAATTTGGAGGTATCAAACATGGCGATTTCCAACACCCACGGTGTTGCGGCTGCGGCTCTTTTTGCTCTTGGAGCCATCGCTCCAGCTCTTGCAGAGGCTCCACTTTCCTACACGAACGAAATTGCGCTAGGTGTCTACAGCTTTGGTGGTGGCAACGGATATCACTCCATGTTCCTGGTCACCGACGACGGTGTTGCCGTGTTTGAAACGGTCAATACGGCTCACGCGTCAGAGCTATTGACCGCGATCAAGGAAGTCACCGATCAGCCGGTCAAATACGCCTTTCACAGCCATAACCATTGGGACCACTCCGGCGGCGGCAAGGTCTTTCAGGACGTAGGCGCGGAAACAGTCATGCATTCCGATGCAGCTGCATGGCTTGCAGCTCATCCTGGTCAGGAGACCTCACCTCCCGATGAAATTTGGGATGGCAACGAAAAGACGTACAAACTGGGTGGGAAGACCATCGAATTGCACCATCTTGGCCTGAACCATGGACTTGGAATGACCGTATTCGTGCTGCCAGACAGCAAAACGGCCTATATCGCAGATCTGGTGACACCAAATCGGGTGATGTTCACCATCGCCCCGGATTTCAATATCCGGGAATGGGAACGGTCCCTGGACGAAATCATGGAACTGAATTTTGACGTAGCCGTGTGTTCCCACAACGAGCTTCCGCCTGCAGAGGTCGTCAAAGGATGCACCAAGGAGCACGTTCAGGCATCGGGACAATATATCGAGGATCTGCGCGCCGCCATCTTCAAGGGATTTGAAACAGAAGCAGGCCCTGAGGAAGTGGTCGCGAATATCTCACTGCCGCAGTATGCACATTGGGGGCATTATGATGATTGGCTGCAAATGAACGCTTGGCGCGTCATGCTCGATCTCTGGATGGGCCCCTACCCTTGGTACCCGCAAAACTGATTTACGATGTTGTGAGAGAACCATGCCCGGTTTTCGGCCGGGCGTGTCTTTCTTCCTTTTCTCGCCTCGATGGGAGACCAACATGCCTAAACTTCTGCTCGGACTGCTGTCTGCTTTGCTTCTGTCGGGTCTGATGCCTCCCGCCTTTGCAACAACTCTGGAGCTTATATCCCGTCCGACGCCGATCCCCCGCACAACAGATAGCGTGCCGCATGTGCAAATCGGCGTCCAAGCGGTTCCGGAACTGTCGGAGAAACTGCTGGCTCGGGTCAAAGCCTTGCCTGGTGTGGTGCTGGGACCAACGCGATTATCCCTTCCGGGGGCTGTCGGGTTTCAACTGCAGGAAGACCTGCCGCTGGCCCATCCAGAAGCCATTGTCGGAGGTCGCGAGTTTGCACATTTGCATCCCGATGGCAGCTTGCATGCCTCCCTGGATCCCGCCGTCGCGATCAAGGCCATTCGTGCGGGCTGGGCCGTTGCACATCCATGGGCAAACAGACGAGAAGGTTGGGCTGGCTTTGTCATGATCTATACGCCCACAACCCAGGAAGAACTGGCCGTCGTTGAAAGGCTCATCGAAAGCTCACATGCCTATATCACCGGGCTCGCGCGTTAACAGTTGTCACCGGTGCCTTCCGTCCCGGGGGAGCAACGCTTAGTAATTCCAACACGACAATCTGGCCCTTCCCACCGGACTTCACACGTTATGATGACCGCAAACTTCAAACAATGGGCCTTTCCGGATGAAACTCCTGCATATCTGTCTTGTTGCCCGCGATTCGGAGGCGTTGGCTGCGTTTTATCAGACTGTTTTTACCTGCAAGATCAAACGAGAGGCCAAAGTCATTCCGGCTGAGCTGGTCGAGCGCGGGACGGAGGTCAAGAATTCCGATGTTACATCGATCTGGCTCTCTTTTTCCGATTGCGACAGGCCCTTTCTCGAAATTCTTGAATTTGACACCCAACCGGAGCCGAAGTTGACAGCTGTCAACACGCCGGGTTTTGGTCACCTGTCGTTTCAGGTTGACGACATCGCGTCGACACTCGAATCCATCCTCGCAAACGGCGGCTCCCAGATTGGCGAACTGACAACGCTGAAAGCGGGAGATACGGATATCAAAATCCTGTTCGTTCGCGATCCGGAAGGCAATATTCTGGAACTTGAAGAAGTATAGCACCCTTCCCTTATATCAGACCGCTTTCGAATGGGTCGATATCTTGCCCCGTGACCTCTATTAACCTCTGCACTTCGCGTATTGCAGATGCGGCATCCAAATAGATGCCGTCGGCGCCCAAAGACGCCCATCCTTCCGAATAAATCTGTCCATCTTCATCCGAGGATTGATATAAATACTGCTCAGTAATGGAGAAAATTCCGTCTGGCCGTTCCACAATCACATAGCGCCTCTGAGGGAAAGTACTCAGCTGGTCAGTGAAGGGGAATGATTTGATTTCTTTCATTGTATTTCTCACCGGTTCAACAAAGACTCCACCATCGGTCGCAGGCGGAGTTTTCCGGCGCTTGCGCGTTCAGTCAAGCTGCGAAGATATCCGCCGGCGGACTTGATCTCCCCTGCCCGCTCGATCAGATAAGCCAGAACCACAATCGCACCGCCCTGCCCCATGGCTTCCACTGCTTCAAGCCAGGCGCTTTTTGAAATGCCGAGCATGGGCCGGGCGAGATCCGCTGCCTTTCGTGCATCTGCCCAGGATTTCAGCCCGTCCAGCGCATATTCGGCAAATTCCGGACAAGCTTCCTTCAATTCGCTCAATCGGATGGCTTCCGGTTCGGCTCGGCCAAAACCGCCCCTGCCCTCCGCTTCACTTTTTTCTGTGCTTAATTCAAATGAGGAGTCTGTTTTTGAATTCTGAATATGGCGCTCATTTTGAGCGGCATTGCCGTTATTTTTTTTATTTTTGGAACTTGTTTCAGGGCTTTCCTGCAGATCAGAAGTGTCTTCTCCCGTCTCCAGATCCTCTTCCCTCATCCCCGCCAGGAACGCGCTTTCGACGTCTACGCGCAGGCTCACCAGCCGTTGACACCTGTCTCGGGTCTCCTGAAGCGAGGCATGACGGGACACGCGCCCGGAAAGCTCCGCGAGACGGTTAGCAAAGCCAAACCACTGGTCGGGATCTTCTTGCGCAATGCCGTCCTCATACGCAGCCTCAATCATCTTGGAGATGTCGCGAAGATGCAGCGTGACTTCGCCGCGCGCCTTGCGCAGCTCCAATGCCTGATGACGCGCCTTTTCCGCCTCTTCGAACACATCCGGCGCCATCAGTGCAGCCGGGGCGAGATTGAAGCCAAAAGCGTCCTCGACCTGACCGCCCTGCCCTTTTCGCGCAAAGCGTTTGCCGTTCGGGCTGTCCTTGCGAAGAAGAAAGCCGGCCTTGATGAGTGTGGTAACGTGCCTGCGCAGCGTCGGCTCGGACATGCCGCGCGCCCTCAAGCTGAGCTCCCGGTTCGACGGAAAGACGATAATGTCCTCAGCGCCATTCAGTTCCTTTTCCGGATGAAAGCTCATCAACGCTTCCAGCACTGAAATGGCGCGGTCAGTCATGGCAAAGGCGGCCTTGGCTTCGGTCAAGGCGCGAAGGAACTGCCACTTATCCACTTTTCCCGTGATGTTGCTGCCGTCTTTCAGCGCAGCACGTCGTTCGATCAAGGATTTCTGCGCCTTGAACAAGGCAACAGAAAACCGTCCGCCGCCAAAAGGCGTCGTTGCAAGGGGTGTCGTCGTGTCCATCACCTTCAAAACGGCAATAGAAAGGCACTCCCGCACACCAGAGCGGTGCAGGCAGACTTGACTTTTTTTCGGGGAAGTGATTCTCTGAGATTGCTACATACAAAGAGGGCTTCCGAGGTGATCTGCTTTGGGGGCCTTTTTTGTTGCCTGTCTCCTTTCCTCGTCTTCCGTTTCAATTCAGGTGCCGGAAGCACCTTTCCTCAGTTGACAGCTGTCAACCGGAAGTCTTGTCCTTGGCCTGTTCGCTCTCGAACGCGTCGAGAAGCTCCGGCAAGCGGCTCGCCAGAAACTGCGAAAACGCCGTGGGAACGGATCTCGCCAGCTTGATGGATGCGCCTTTCAGCTCGGCGATCGGAACACCTGCGCTACTCTTCACAACCTGGGCAGATGACGTTCGCTTTGAGCGCCGGTTCAGCAAGCGGGCATGCAGTCGTTTGAAGCGGGTGTCAGAATCGCAGGCCCGAAAGGTGTCCGACATGGTTTCGTCCCGCGCAATGACTTCTGCCGCTTCGCCATCGATCAGTTCGGCCAATTCCAGCCAGCGCGGCCGCCCGGCCTTGGGCGCCGGGCCGATCGCTCGGGCAATCGGGTAGGGGACTTTCTCGGCGACCTGCAAAAGACGGGTCATCTCGGTCTTGTGGATTGACAGCGCTTCTTGAACCATGGCGCGGGAAATGCCGTGCTGGATCAGCGCACGGGCAAAGAAGGCCCGCTCGATGAAGGACAGATCCCGCCGCTCGGAGTTTTCCTTGCCCTGCGCGAGGATCAAGGCTTCGTCGGAAAGATCACGGACAATCGCCCGCACCTTGATCCCGAGTTCTCGGGCCGCCCGCACACGCCGATGACCATAGGCCGCCTGATACCAGCCATCTGCCGCCTTGGCCGGGTCCGGATGACGGCGCACCATCACCGGCACTTGCTGGCCGCGCGTCTTCAGGCTTTCCACCAGCTCCGCAAAGCCGTCATCCAGCTGCGCTTCCAGCGTGATGCGGTCGGCGACCGGGGAGGGCTCGATATGGGCCGGGTCCAGCTCGACGATCCGCTCGCCGGACTGCTCCTTCATTTCCTCGGCCATCTTGCCGAGCGACAGTCCCATCGCCTTTACCGCACCGGACGCCGCCCGAGGGCGTTCTGCCACCGGGGGGTGTTCTTGCTCAATCGGGGCAGGGGAGGGGGCACTCGTTTTGGCAGCCGCCGACTTGCGTTCATAAGCCGCCGCTTGTGACGCAGGTGGGGTCTTGGCGGATTTGGTTTCCAGATCCTTCGGGAACTCTTGCGGCTCTGCTCCGGCAAACAATGCCTTCAGCCGGTCCTTGCGCTTGGTCATGCCTGATCCTCCCCGGAAGCGCTGCCCAAATCAAAGGCGGGCAGTATACGCCAGGTGGAAGGGGGCGAGCATAACTTTGCCGATAAGGTTATCGCGGTCATTTCTTGCGCCCCCATGCGTCCAGCATCAGGGTCTCGATCTCGGAGTTGACAGCTGTCAACGCTTCCATCGCCCGGTCATAGGTTGCCCGGGTAAAATTCTCCCGACCAACTTCGTAAAGCGTCTGCTTGGTCAGGCCTGCATCGGAGATCGCGGTGGACTTCACCATCGGCGCGGTCAACACGCGATCGCCGAACTGGGCCCGCAGGAAGCCCGCGATCTGGGTTTGCGGCCCGTCCTGCGGTTCAAACCGGGTCACGAGATAGCGCAGGAAATCGAAATTCAGCGTGCCGCCCGCTTCGCGCACAACGGACAGGAGATCCGAGGTCATGAAGAGGAACTGGCTCATGGAAGCCACGTCCAGCATCTGCGGGTGGACGGTCACAAGGACGGAAGAAGCCGCACACAGTGCGCCAAGCGTCAGATAGCCGAGCTGCGGCGGGCAATCGAGGACGACGACATCGTAATTCGCCTCAACCGAGGTCAGCGCCGACTGGACGCGGGCAAAGAACAGGTCCTCCGGCTTCGTTCCGGCCGGACGACTGGCGAGGAACTGCGGCGTGGTGTGTTCAAATTCCTGAAGCTCCAGATTGCCCGGAACAAGATCCAGCCCGTCCACATAGGTGGTGCGGATGACTTCGGACATCGGCACGCGCTCATTGTCATAGCGGATCGCGCCATAGATCGTGTCATTGCCGCTCAGGTCCAGCTCCGGCTGGTACCCAAAGAGCGAGGACATAGAGGCCTGCGGGTCGAGGTCGACGGCTAGCACTCTATAGCCGCGGATCGCCAGATGCTGGGCCAAATGGGTGGAGGTGGTGGTCTTGCCGCTGCCGCCCTTGAAGTTGGTGACGGCAATCACCTGGCAATGTTCGCCGCGCGCGCGATCGCGGTGGCGCACATAGGCCCGCGCCTTGGCACTGCCCGGCTCATGTTGGGCGGCAAGATGGTGGCGCAGCGCATTGATGTCGGCAAGCGTATAATTGCGGCGGCCGCGATCATCGACGGCAGGGGAGGGGCCTTCGCCGGAAAGCGCCAGCTGGCGCAAATAGCCATCCGACACGCCAATCAGTTTTGCCGCTTCGCCGGAGGTGAAGGACCGCATGACCTTCATGTTCGCCGGCGGAAAGAGCCGCGCACGCAGTTCGCTCAGCTGTTCGGACAGCTGCTCGGCATCGCGGGCAATCTGCTCATCGGCGGCCATTGTTTTTATCATTCCTTGAACCAAACCTGTTCATCACGGCTTCTGCCTCTGGATGCCTGCAGGAAAAAGGAGAGCATTCCTCCATATCCGCACGCATAAATGCACATGGACTGCACCATGAGCAGATTCGCAAAATGCAGCAAACCCGATCAACGCAGCAGACCGAAAACAACGGTGGGAAAGTCGAGTTACGCCAAATCAGCCCCAACCGGCCCTATTGGCGTAAATTACGAATGAAAAGGTGAGTCGGGTCAAGTTTTTTAAGGTTAATGAAGGGTTAACGGCCTTTGCCTGCCCTTTAGAACGCAAATGTCGCGGGCGAGCCTCAGAGGACAGCCTGCAGCAGGTCGGCTGTTTTAGGCAGGCGCTTCAGGCTCGCCGCTATCCGCTGGCGCCAGGCAGGTCCTGCTTCCAGTGCGACCTGATAGGCCTCGGCAAGGTCTTCCGGGCGGGTTTCAGCCAAAGCCTCGATCAGGAAGGCCGCCTGCGCGCGGTCTTTATGCGCCTTGATCGCATTCGGCCCGCCCTGACGGCGATCTGCCACAATGAGTTTATGCACCGCGTAGCGCTCTGGGCGCGGGATCTGCACCAAGACACCGGATCGATAGAGGAACGGTACGCGGATCGGCTCCGCGATGAGATAATTGAGAAAATGCAGACTTTGTGCGTTGACCCCAAGGGACGGCAAATCGCGGATTGCCTCGTCCTCCTCAAAGGAGGGAGTCAGGAATTCCACGAGGGTTTGCCGGTTCGTGTGCCGCCAGCGCCAGGTCTTGCCGCTTTCCATCGCGGGGAGGGGGTCGAATTGAAGCTCAGCAAACGTTTCCGCAAGCGGCGGCTCGACCGTATCGGCCAGAGCAAGGGACAGGCGCTCGAAGCTGGCAATATCGATGTCATCCGTCGTGGCCGATTGATCAAAGCCGATCCGCACGCCGAGCTCACCTTCATAACAGCGGAAGGCATGGGTGCCGACAATCGTGCCGCCAAGACGAAACACACCGGCCTTGGCCATGGCTGCAACCACCTGACCGGATCCGACATCGGCAAAAAGGTAGCCCTCGGCCCTAAGCACCCGCATCAGTCGCGCCCGGTCGCGCTCGGCCTGCTTGGCCGCCTGGGCAATCTCCGCCTGACGTTCCAGACGGCCCCGGAGCTCCGGCGTATCCTCACCGATATAGCGATCAACCGTCCGATTTCCGACGCGAAAGTGGTCATACCAGTAGGTCTTGGCCCCAACCGTTTTCTGCCTTGGTGTTCCGCGTAAGTCAGAGATCGAGCCATCAATCAGCGAGCGCCGCAGGTCCGTCCAGGCCGCAGTTCCAATCGCGCTGTGATACTCGATGGGCATTTGTTACCCCACATACCTTTATCTGTGGGGTAAAACTAACACACAACATACCCCACGAAAAGTTTTTCGTGGGGTATTGTCTTGCTTCACTGCTATCATGCACGATTTCATGATTGCACAGGTACAGCTTCCCTCTCGCTGTGCAGAACCATCAACCAGAGCAGCGCAATAATCCCCATCAGGCTCCACCACCAGGCCTGCCAGGCTCCATGGCTGACAAGGGATACGGTCCAGATAGCAGAAACGGTTGCCAGCACCGGAGGAACAGCACGGACGGGCAAGCTTTTGAGAGATCGGAAGAACAGGATGATAAGGGCTGAAAAGAGCAATACCCCGACCAGACCCAACTCATACCAGACCTGCACCGCGAAGTTGTGTGCATGCCCAAATCCGAGAACCCTGTCATTTGCCAACAGATGCCCGTAGGTATCCCGCGCGACATGGCTGGCTTCCATGCCATGGCCCAAAATTGGCTTGAACCAGATCAGCTTGGAGAACTCGCCCCACATATCCGCACGGATCCCCAAGGTTCCATAGGAAATGTTCTCGCTCAGAAAGTCCGGGATCAAGTTGTTAAGATTGAGCGCAAGACGCGGCGTCAGCAGCAAGGTTGCCAAGACACCAAACCCAAACACTGCAATCGCATATCGGCCCAACACGCGGGCCAACAGATAGGCAATCGACAAAACGCCAAAAGACAGCTTGGCGGATTCGCTTTCCGATA
Organism: Roseibium sediminis; assembly: GCF_008711325.1. GTDB lineage: Bacteria > Pseudomonadota > Alphaproteobacteria > Rhizobiales > Stappiaceae > Roseibium > Roseibium sediminis. Next base: position 4,929 of record NZ_VXDB01000037.1, on the reverse strand, counting down.
GGAAGACGGCAATTCCAGCCACACCGACTGTCAGGATCGAGAAGCCGCGGGCAGGTGTCGTAGCTGGCAAAAAATAAAGTGCTAGGGGCAGAAAAAGAACCAGCGCCACAGCCCCCCTGTTCATACGAAAGGCCTCGGAGGTTCCGCCAAGCGCGCTACGAACCGGTGAACCAAACCGCAATTCGATCAGGATCAACACAGCCGTGACCAACAACAGAATACACGGAAACACAGCTGTCGAACGGTCCCTTTGAATGCCTCCCCTGATACCGACGGCCGCAATGGCGAGCATGATGGCGTTTCCCGCCATATGCAATGTAGTTTCACCACCTCGTCCGGGGACCGGAGACCAAAACAGCGACAAGGTCATCAAGCCGATTAAACATAACCCAATGAGGCCTGCAGCGCGTGTTGCGGGATCCCGTTCCTTCAGCACGCTCCCCGGCCGAAACCCGTCGCACCACAAAAATCCGAAAGTGACAACCGTTCCGATAGCCAGAATGGGCGTTGCGATGTTCCGCGACAGGATCATTGCCAAGGGCGTCAGAATTAAAAGAATGAACAGGCCCCGTTCTGAAGGCAACAACCGCTTATTCATCGTCTTGAAACAGGCGCCGTAAGTGTGGAAAGAAACAGAAATTTCGATCAAAAATGACCCTTGCGATTACCGAAGATACAACCAGTGCGCAAGACAAATTGCAAATCCTGCTTTATGGTGATACCCGCCTTGTTTCGTCACTTTGCCGGATTTTATATAAAACCAGATGACACTGCTGAACAAAAGACTGATTGCCATCCTGCATGACGCCCTGATGTCCGGCGTGGCACTTTCGCTCGCCATAGCCGCCCGCTACGGGTTTGACAACCTGCCACCCGCTGACAAGCTCCTTCAATGGGTTGGTCTCTTTGTTGCCATTTCACTCATTATTTTCAAGCTGGCTGGCCTTGGCCGAGGCCTTTGGCGTTTTGCATCTTTGGCAGACCTGAAAGCCATTGTCATCGCCACAACAGCGACAATCGTCGTCTTCGTCATTTGCCTATTTCTCGTGTCGCGCCTTGACGGACTTCCAAGGTCCGTCCCGTTCATCAGCTGGTTCATGATGGTCGTCATGATCGGCGCTCCCCGCCTCGCCTACAGGGCGCTGAAAGACGGAACGCTCGCGCGCGTCAGCAGCCTTCAAAAGCCTGCCGCAGACGCCCAACATGTCCTGCTTGCTGGCGGCGTGGCCGATGCCGAACACATCATTCGCACCTATCAGTTGGAAACATCCGGTCGCTACAAGGTGCACGGCCTCATTTGCACAAACATAAAAAAAGGCGGCCACAGCATCCGCGGCATCCCGATCCTGGGCGACGTCGCAGAACTGAGAAATCTTGTAGAGCGACTTGAGCGATCCGGCGTTTCTCTGGACGCAATCCTCTCGGTCACCAGTCGCCCGCCGGCCGAATTCACCAAGATCCTCACCACAGCCGCCGCTGATCTTGGCATTCCGGTCAAACGCGCCAGCCCCCGCCCCCTTGACCTTTCAGAACCCGATTTTTCCGAACTCACAATCGATGATCTTCTCGGTCGGCCGCCAGTCAAGCTGGACCGCAGCAAGATGAGCGACCTTATTTCCGATCGCGTCATCATGATCACCGGGGCAGGAGGCAGCATCGGCTCCGAAGTCGTGCGCCAGGTTCTCAAATACGCGCCCTCGCGGCTTGTTCTCATTGAGAATTCGGAATTTGCGCTCTACACGATCGAACAGGAAGTCGGGCAGATCGACCCTACACTTTCCAAACGCCCGGTCCTCGCCGATGTGCGAGATCGCGACCGGATCATGGACATTGTCAAAACTGAAAGGCCCTCGATCATCTTCCACGCAGCAGCCCTCAAGCATGTACCGCTCATGGAAGAGAACCCGCTGGAAGCCATTCAGACGAATGTGCTCGGCACACGCAACGTTGCAGATGCGGCAGCGGCCCACAGCGTCGATGGGTTTGTGCTGATATCAACCGACAAGGCGGTCAAACCGACCAGCATCATGGGAGCAACCAAACGGGCTGCAGAGGCCTATTGCCAGGCCCTTGACGTCTCCGGCACCCATACACGTTTCATTACCGTGCGCTTCGGCAATGTGCTGGGGTCAAACGGTTCCGTGATCCCGCTGTTCCGCAAGCAGATCGAGACCGGCGGCCCGGTGACCATCACCCACAAGGACATGCGCCGCTATTTCATGACCATTCCGGAAGCCTCCGAGCTGGTCTTGCAGGCAGCTGCTTTCAGCGTCGACAATTCCAATCAGCGCGGCCGGATTTATGTTCTCGACATGGGAGACCCGGTCAAGATCGTCGATCTCGCCAAAATTCTCATCTCTCTTGCCGGACTGAGGCCGGGGAAAGACATTAAAATAGCGTTCACCGGACTTCGACCCGGAGAAAAGCTGTTTGAAGAACTCTTTGAAGCTGACGAGGACAACCAGCCCTCCGGCGCCGACGGCGTCATCGTCGCAACCGCGAACCTGTTGGCACTCAGTGAGATCAACGAGAAGTTCGACGATCTGGATAAATGCACCAGATCGGCAGCAGCTGATACCTGCATTTCGAAGTTGGGTGAGATTGTGCCGACGCTCCAAAGAGAGGGAACAGCTTTGCGAGCTTTACCCCTTTAGGCAGTACCGAGCCAAGCTAAATCACCTATATCTTCACTCGCCAATTCCTAAGGGTTTGCAATACTCACGTCGCACGAACTGCAAAACAATGAAACGCTAAGGTTCTACAAGATGCATTCATGCATCATTACCGAATTTGGGACACACTATCGTAACGGAATTTCAGCAATGAGCAGTTCGTTCTTGCGAGATTATTTTGACAAATGGTCGGTTAAGCGATAGGTGGTTTTTTAACGAGCGCTCGGTATTTCTGCTCATAATTTTCTGAACGAACAGGGGTTCACCATGTGTGGATTTTGCCTCGATAACCAGTTGTCGGCATCTGTAAATAAATTCGAAGCATCTGCTGTCACCGTCGTGGACGGAGAAGTGGAACCGGTAACCAACAATGATTTGGTTTCAGATTTCGGTAATTCTGAAAATTCCCTGACTTATTCGGAAGGGGCCGATGCGCCAGCGTCCACAGCAACGCCGTATGTCATTCAGGTTGGCGATGTAATCAATGGCACGATTAGTTACGCTGGCGATCAGGACTGGGCCGCAATCGATTTGGTTGCTGGAAAGCTCTACCAGTTTGACTTGGTAGGTAGCGGTGGCTCTGCCCTATCGGACACTTATCTCCGCCTCTATGATGCGCAGGGAAATCTGATAGCTGAAGATGATGATGGTGGTGCGGGCTTCTTTTCGTCTTTGAATTTTGGTGCAGCCCACTCTGGACGCTACTATATCAGCGCGGCTGGCTATGGCAGCCGAACAGGAAGCTATACTTTCTCCAGTCAGGAAATAGCGGTGCCAACCGCGTCTCCATTAGACGCTCTCGACTGGGGCGGCGCTGCCGTCCCCAGCACAAATGTGACCGTATATTTTGCCCGTGCGGGTCAAACATTTGACGGCGTTCGCTCCGACGGTTGGACTCAGGCACAAATCGACGGGGCGATGGCTGCCCTCAATGATCTCTCTATCGGTACCAACCTGACCTTTACGGTCACGAACGATTCAAGCGCCGCAACGTTCAAGTTTGTCACCGACCGCTGGGTGGACGACACTTACGCTTATATGAACCCACCCAGTGAGCTCAATCCTGGCGTAGCGGTCTTCAATACCTACAATATGAACCTCGCGAATCTGGCACGAGGATCACTCGAGTATTTTGTGTTCCAGCATGAAGTTGGGCACGGACTGGGAATGGCCCATCCACACGACAATGGCGGTGGATCGCCTGTCATGGGGGGCGTCTCCAACAGCGCTGATATGGGGTACTTCAACCTCAATCAGGGCATTTACACCATGATGAGCTACAATGCCGGTTATGCTGAACTCTATCCGGAATGGCCCGACGCATTTGGTGCAACTGTCGGACCAATGGCGTTCGATCTGGCTCTCCTTCAGGAACGCTATGGCGTAAGACAAGCCAATACTGGCGATAACACTTACTACTTGCCGGACACAAACGGTACCGGAACCTACTACACCTGCATCTGGGACTCTGGCGGCAATGATACCATCGCCTACACGGGCTCACGAAACGTCACGATTTCTCTCGTCGCCGCGACGCTGGACTACAGCCCCACAGGCGGCGGTGTTCTGTCCTCCGCTACAGGCGTTCGGGGCGGCTATACAATTGCTAACGGCGTCACGATCGAAAACGCTACTGGCGGCAGTGGCAATGATTACCTATACGGAAACTCCGCAGATAATATTCTCAACGGCGGAGCCGGTGATGACGATCTGTTCGGGGGAGACGGCGCAGATACATTTATCGGCGGAGCTGGGGTCGATTGGGTCTTCTTTTCTCAATCCCTGAGTTCGTACACCTTCAATTTTTTCGTAGACTATATCGAGGTAGTCGGAGCTTTTGTTGATACGGTCTACAATGACGTCGAGACGCTTTCATTCTTCGACACCAATAGATCATTCGATCAAATGATCTTTGACTTTTCTACATTGACTTCGGTCGAGACCAACGGGAACGTAGAACTGGCAAAGGCTGGCAGCAGTTATGTCATCGTTGCCGCGAACGGCGATAAAATAAAACTGCAGCTGGACTCCGTGGGTTGGGTAAAAGATTACAGTTTGGCCGGCTGGCAGGCCATTCAGGTCGAGGCCAATGAAACCGGCGGATATCAGGTCCTTTGGGCACATGACGACGGTCAATATGTCGTTTGGCAAACAGATGCTGACGGAAATCGCATATCCAGTGCATTTGTGGATCCGATTGATTACGAAGCCACATTCAATGTTGATCTGAACAATGACAGCCAGCTGGGATATCCTC
>NZ_VXDB01000036.1 GCF_008711325.1 Roseibium sediminis | reverse complement strand
CCAACATGGCACATCACGATGCCGGATGGTGGAGCTGTCCACACCATCAACTTGTCAGTTTGGTTCCCGCACCTTCGCCTGATGTAGTCAGCCGATTTCAATCTAGGAACCGACCGGTTTTACGGCTCATGTCGATGTCGGGCACGTTTGAACTGGTGTCAGAGCCTGATGCCCGTTTCCGTGTCGAAAAGATGGATGTTGCTGGCTGGAATGGAGAGGCGGACAGGAGCGTCCTGTGCAAGGCGAATGTCTCGTGGGGCGGTGACGACCACATCTGCACCGTCCACATTGAGGTGCAAGTTCACTTCTGCGCCGGTTTTTTCGGTCAGGATTAATGTGGCCAGTATTCCGCCGTTTTCATCGACCTGAAGGTCATTGGGGCGAAGACCGCAGGTGACTTTTTTGCCCGTGGGCACTGATGTGTCGGGAGCCAGCTGAAGCTGAACATGGTCCGAGCGGAACCAGCTGATGCCGTCCTCGACAGAGACTTCGCCCTTGACGAAGTTCATGGACGGCGAACCAATGAATTCTGCGGCAAAAAGCGTTGCGGGACGGTCGTACAGGTCATCCGGTGTTCCGACCTGTTCGATTTTCCCGCCTTTCATCAGCACGATCTTGTCGGCCATGGTCATTGCCTCGATCTGATCGTGAGTGACGTAGATTGTCGTTGCACCAAGGCGATTGTGAAGCTGCCGGATCTCTACGCGCATGTGGGCTCGCAACTTGGCATCGAGGTTGGAGAGAGGTTCGTCGAACAGGAAAACCTTGGCATTACGAACCATTGCGCGCCCCATGGCCACGCGCTGGCGCTGGCCGCCGGAAAGCTCTCGCGGGAAGCGTTTGAGATAGTCCGTGAGGTTCAGGATACTGGCAGCTTCCTCGACCTTCTTGCGGATTTCATCCTTGCCAAGTCCCTTGATTTCAAGGGAGAACGCAATGTTCTCGTAAACTGACATCGTCGGGTAGAGCGCATAGTTCTGGAACACCATCGCAATGTCGCGGTCGCGCGGATGTACGTCGTTCACCCGCTTGCCGTCAATCGACAGGTCTCCGCCCGAAATGGTCTCCAGTCCTGCAGTCATTCTGAGCAGTGTTGTCTTGCCGCAGCCCGATGCACCAAGGAGGACCGCGAACTCGCCGTGACTGATACTCAGCGACAAGTCCCGCATTACTTCAAAGGACCCATAGCTCTTGCTGATGTTATTATAGGCGACGTCGGCCATAAGTCTTTGTTTCCCTAGTATGTTTGCCGGGTCGGCGTCAGGCAGATTTCCTGCACGAGGGCGTTTTGCGGAAGCTGGTAGGCATTGAGGATGAGGTCGCCCACAATTTCTGCGCCAATGCCTCCGCCCATTTTCGCTTTGTTGGATTTGTAGTTGGCGAGGGTTGTCTCATCGAGCACTCCGCTCAGAACTTCTGTTTCGATGACGCCTGGTGACAGGACGATGACACGCACATCATGGGCTGACAGGTATTCACGCAGGGATTCAGCGACGGCGTGAACAAAGAATTTTGTGCCGCAATACACCGTGTGGTCTGGGTATACTTTCCGACCGGCGATGGAACTCATCATCACCAGTGTGCCGTGCCGCCGCTCCATCATGCCTTTCATGACAGCATGGACCGTGTTCATGACACCTTTGGTATTGATGTCGATCATTTCGTCCCATTCTTCCGGTGGCTGACGGCCAATATCAGCCAGCCGGGCAATGCCGGCGTTGGCAAACATCATGTCGACGGGCCCATGGATGGCTTCCGCATCGCGCACTGCCGCCGCAATGGCGTCCCGATCGCGCACATCCACTTGCCTCAGAACAGCGTTCGGAAGGTTCATGGCTTCCATGCGATCCATCCGGCGAGCCATCAGAAGCACCGGGTGTCCCGCTTTCGAAAATGCTCTTGCCGTGGCTTCACCAATACCGGAACTGGCACCGGTGATCGCGACCAGTGGTTTTGTCATGGATAACTCCCAGGTGAAGGGCAGGCGGGGAGGCGGCAAACCGCTTCCCCGTCAATGGCGCCTTAGCCCGCGACGACCTTGTCGACGGCTTGTGCAATGTCGTCCATCGCCTCCTTCGCTGATCCATATTCACCAGCGAAATACTTGCCGAGGCGAACAGGAATCGTGTCGTTGGAGATTTCCGCCCACTGCGGCAGGTCAGGTTCCGAGCCCATGTCCATGGCGATCGTGTCACGAACGATATTGAGGTGACGTGTGGTGCCGGCTCCCACGCGATTGTTGGCGATGATCCGGGGATCATCATAGACGCTCTTGCGTGTTGGGCCTGTGCCGCCACCAAGGGCCGTGATGAGAACCTGAGTGTCGTAGCTGGTTGCCCATTGCATGAAGATCCAGGCTGCATCCGGGTTCTTGGAGTTTTTCGAAACTGCCAGGGAGGATCCGCCCTGATGGCCGACACCTGGAATTTCGCCAAAGCCGGTTTCCGCAGTCGTGCGCAGTGCGCGGGTTGGTACAGGAACACGGACGGCTTCCATGAGGCCGGAAACCTTGGTTGCGGACGGGTCGTCGAAATAGGGGAAGAATTCGCCCCAGCTCATCATCGAGGCCGCTACGCCCTGGGCAACCGATTGGCCCTGTCCGTCCCATGTCCAGCCGGTTACGCCGGGAGGCATGGTCTTCCAGAGTTTCGTCCAGTATTCCATGGCTTCCAGACCACGTTCGTCGTTGCCGGAAAATTTGCCGTCTGAACCGAAAATCGAACCACCGTGACCCCAGAGCCATGCTGTCCAGTCGCATTCCAGCGAATAGTGACCGGACTTCATCTGGCCGGTCGAGCCATAGAGTGACGGTCCCTTCGCGTCGGTGATCGCCTTGGCCTGCTGGTAGTATTCTTCAAGTGTGGTTGGAGCCTTGAAGCCCATTTCTTCCCAGATGTCCTTCCGGTACATCATGATGAAGATCGGAATGTCATAAGGCACGCCCACCCAGCGATCCTCATATTTGGCGATACCATCGACGAGGGCAGGCAGGAAGTCGTCCATGTCGTAGCCCGGCATTGCCAGATCCGGCTTGGTTTCGATCTGCTCTCTGGGATCGAAGACATCCCGGTTAACTGATGCAGCCCAGCTTTGGTCAATATAGTAGAGGTCGTATGTGCCAAGCTGGGAGGCAATGTCGAGCGTCATCTTCTGCAGGACCTGCTCAAGCGGCAGTACCTCGATTTCCACGGTCATGCCCGAGGCTTCCTCGAAGTATTTCTTGAGCTGGCTGTTGATCGCGTTGGATGGCGGCGTGGACTCTGTTGCCAATTTGAGGGTGGTTCCCCGGAATGGTCCGGATACGTCCTTGACCCATTTCAGGATTTCCTCTGAGGGACGTAGGTCTTCTGAAGCATTGGCAAAGGGCATGGAGCCAAGCCCGAATGGGCGACGCATGCCAGCGCCGAAGGACGCTGCTCCAAGGCCAAGAAGGCCAGCGTTTTTCAGGAAGTCGCGTCGTCCCATACGCCGGTGGACATAGGCGTCCACGATGTTGGCGAGGTATTGCTTTCTATCGCTGTCTCTCATTTCAAGTTCCTCCCAAGGGTTCAATAATGTGGTTCCTTGACGTCTCCTGTTTTTATTGTTTGAGGGAACCAAGGGTGAGTCCGCGGACCAGCTGTTTCTGGACCAGCAGAATGAAGACAAAGGCAGGCAACATGGCGGCCACTCCCAAGGCGGCCATATTGCCCCAGGCCGTGCCTGTAGATGTCACAAAGCTGGACGAGACCACCGGAACGGTCTTCAGGCCTGTTTGCGTGAGGGTCAGGACGAAAATGAATTCCGTCCAGGAGAAGATGAAGCAGAGGACTGCTGTGGCAGCCACACCCCCCATGGCCATCGGTAGGACAATCCGCCGAAAGATAAGCCAGCGGGACGCGCCGTCGACAATCGCGCTCTCGTCGATCTCCTGCGGAATATCATCGAAGAAACTCTTCAGCAGCAGGACCGCAAGCGGCAGGTTCATCAAGGCGTGAATGATGATGATGCCGAGATGGGTGTCCATCAGACCGATGTCCTTGTAGATGAAGAACATCGGAATTGCGACAGCGACTGGTGGCATCATGCGGGTGGACAGAACCCACGAAACGAAGTGGTGTCGGCCACGGAAATTCATGCGGCTGAGGGAATAGGCCGCAAGCGTGGAAATGATGATCGCGAGCGCAGTGGAGAAGAGGGCAACGATGATGGAGTCCCACAGCCGGGGGGCCATGTAAAAGTTGCCGCCGCCAGGAAGAACCTCCTGTTGGCGCAGAAAACCGAAGGAAATGCCAAACACTTCTTCGAAATTGCGCAGGGTCGGCGAAAAGCTCCAGATGCTCGGAGGAACATTGAAGATTTCCTTGGCTTCCTTGAAGGCTGTCGTCGTCCAGAAATACAGCGGAAAGACAAACAGCGCCGTCACGAACCAGGCGACCACGATGCGGAGACGCCGACGAGTTTTGTTCTCAACAATCACCAGCGCACCTTTGAGACATAGATGAAGATGTTGGCGATGATCATGATCAACACCAGCCCCACGAGGCTGAGTGTTGCCCCGTAACCCCATTTGACGAAACTGAAGGTCTGCTGCCAGGCGTAGAGCGACAGTGTGTAGGTTGACGTACCTGGCCCGCCGGATGTCATGACGAACATGTAGTCAAAGGCCCGGAAGAGATCGATGCCGCGGATGAGGACTGCAACGGCGATGACTTTTGACATCATGGGCAGCGTTATCTTGCGGAAAACCTGAAACGACGAGGCACCGTCCAACATCGCAGCCTCGTAGGGCTCCGTTGGCAAGGATCTCAAGCCTGCCAGAAAGATCAGCACCATGAAGGGTGTCCACTGCCAGATATCTGCCAACATCACACCAGCTAGCGCCGTCGAAGACGTTGCAAGAATTGGTGCATCCGGGGAGAGAATTCCAAGACCGTTGAGAACGTAGGTCAAAACCCCAAAGGCCGGGTCTTCCATCAGCAGGAACATCATGCCTGTGATCGCAGGCGGAATAACCAGCGTCAGGGTCAGAAGCCCCCGCAGGATACCGAAACCGGGCTCATCGCTATCCAGAAGGAGAGCGATGAGCATGCCCAGAACGACCTGAATGGCCAAAAGCACGAAGAAGTAGGTGAAGGTTACGGACAGGGCATCCCAAAATCGGGTGTCATTCACAAGCGCGGACCAATTGTCCCAGCCGACATAGACAAGCCGTCTCTTGAATGGCGCATACTCATGGAAGGACAGCCAGATATTGTAGACAAGCGGATAAATGGTGAAGACGACAAGCATCGTCACCAGTGGAGCAAGCCACGGAACAGGGCTGTCTCCGAGCAGAATGTCCTTGATGCGTTTTGGTAATACCGCTGTCACTCGATTTCTCCTCCCGAATGGTGCAGCTGCCTATGACTTCTTCTTGCCCTTTTTGCCGTTGTTGTCCTGAAGGCCGTAACCGGCGAAAGACTTGTGCGTATCGTTGATTGCGTCATCGCTCAGCAGCACCGGTCCACCGATCAGCAAGCTGAGGTAATACTGGCGGGCAATGGTCTCCAGTTCGATGGCGCGCCACATGGCTTTGGCGAGATTTTCGCCAATCGCGATCATGCCGTGGTTGGCAAGAAGACAGGCTGTCCGATCCTTCATGGCTTCAATGGCGAGGGTCGAGAGTTCCTCGGTGCCAAAGGTAGCGTAGCCCGCACAGCGCACATTGTTGCCGCCGAACGCCGCAACCATGTAATGGCAGGACGGAATATCTTTGCGAGCGATGGCAAGCGTCGTACAGTAGGTCGGGTGGGCATGAACCACGGCCCCGGCGTCCTTTCGGTCCCTCAAGAGTGCATGATGGAAACGCCACTCCGTCGACGGCTTGAGCGGACCTACCCAAGCCCCCTTTGGATCGTTCAGATCGACCGATGCGATCATCTCGGGTTCCAGTGCGCTGTAAGCGGTGGCGGACGGGGAAATCAGCATCCGCTCGCCATAACGAACAGAGATGTTGCCCGAGGTGCCCTGATTGATGCCGCTAGAGTTCATTTCACGGCAGCACGCGATCAGTTCTTCACGCAGCGCCAGTTCGTCCTTTTTCATGCACTCAGTCTCCTGGATGTCTCTGCTCGGGCAGAGAGAATGTGTTCGGCTATTTCGGCGAAGCCTTCTCCGCCGTTTGATCTGGATATCCAGGCTGGCTCGGCTTCGAGACGGCCTTTGAATTCAAGAACGTTGGCAACGCCACAGGCGTTCGGGAAGTGGCCGAACATGGGGGCGTCGTTCGGGCTGTCGCCGCAGAACAGAATTCGATCCTTGTCAGCGTCGACATCAATTCCAAGCACTTCATCCGCAAAGCGGCGTGCCATGGAAAGTTTGTCATAGGCTCCGAACCAACCGTTGACATGGATCGAAGAAACCTTGGCGACGGCGCCTTCGTCTTCGAAGATCGCCTTGATGCGAGCGACATCATCGGAGGGAAGTGGTGGGACGTCCTCGCAAAAGTCTATGGCCAGATCTGCTTCTCGATACGCTTGATCGGCGGAAATCGCGGTGCCAGGTATATCCTTTAGAATACGAGCGGAAATCGTCTTGTACCGTTCGGCATTGTAACGCCTTTCCTCTTGGCTGGCGCTGTAAGCGCGGCGCATTTTCTTCGACGCTTCGTCGTAGGAAAAGTACATCGCTCCATTTTCGCCAACCACGCCGTCAACCGGCCACATCCGGGCGATCATGTCGCACCAGCCTGCCGGACGGCCGGTTATGGGTGCAACCCTGATACCGGCCGCCCTCAGGCGTTCCAGTGCACGATAGGATGTGGCAGGCAGGCGGCCGTGGGTTGTCAACGTGTCGTCGATGTCAGCGAAGACAGTGTGGATGCCAGCTGCGATCTCGATCGGCATTTCGCAGATTGCGCGCATGGTTATGCCTCCGATGCTGCGAAGCCGTCGAGCAGGCCAGCATCGCAGGCCAGATCGGCGAAGGAAAATCGGTTGCGCATTTCATGGGCATGGCGCACGGCTTCGCGGTAGAATTCGGACGGAAGACCGAGCTCCGCACCGCTTGTCGCGCCTCCTGCCTCGGCCAATTTGCGTTTCATGTGTTCGACCGGAACCTGAAGGGCGCGGCATTCTTCGCGCAGCTGTGGCCAGATTTCCTGCAGTCGTTCGTTCAGCCGCGCAGCGCCATCTGCATCAAGTGCCTTCTTGCGGTACTCTTCCTCGCACTGGCGTGCAATTGCAGGTCCCATACGGCGGGTCATGTCGTCGGGATCGATTTTTGTCGGCATGATCTTTGGCGGGGCGGCCTGATCAAGGAACCACGACTGGATGCGACCCATCGACAGTGTGGCAACGCCCACCTGCTGGCCGTGCAGGGTGCCGGGATGTCGCTCACGGGCAAAGCAGTCAATGTAGTGGGAAATCTGGTGTTCGCCCATCGAACCATGGTTTGAGACGCCCGTGAAGTTGACCCCCATACCCGAGAGCACAAGCGCACGGGTCAAATAGCCAATTGCGACATGCTCCCTGTTGCCTATTGCTTCTGCATTTTCCTCAAGCAGACCATCGTCCGGTTCGGTGACGAGGTAGGGCTCGAACCAGAATTGTGTATCGAGCACGCGATGGGACATCCACCAGTCGATCCGGGCAACGGAATTGCAAAGGCAATCCCCAAAGCCAGCCGCCGCCATGTGGGGTGGGGCGGCGGCGAGTACGGAGATGTCGAGAAACACTCCGCGGGGCGGCTTGGCGGGAAGGGACACCTTCAGACCGCTCTCAAGCCCCATCGATGCAGTTGAGGAGGCGTAGCCGTCCATCGATGGAGCTGTGCCGAATACGCAATAGGGCAGGGATTGTTGGGCCGCGACAAACTTGGTGAGGTCGTTGATGGTTCCTGATCCTACGGCAATCGCAGCTTCTGCGTTCACCAGCTTTTGTTTCAGACTTTCCATCTCGGAGAGTGTGGCGTGTGGCCGTCCGGGGAGGATGACTTCATGGACGGTGAAGCCGTCGCTTCTGAGAGCTTTGGCAACCTGATGGCCAAGGACATCGTGTGTGTTTGTGTCGGCGACCAGATGAACTTCACCATTTATGCCGACCGAACGCACCAGCTCCGCCTCTCTGCCAGCAACAGTGTCGAGGATTTCGATCCTCGCCACTGGTGCTCGCGGAGCTTTTTCACCAGTTCGGGGATTGGTCCAGCGGCCAAGATACACGTCCTCGATGTGGGACATCCAGTTCCGCTTCGGTGGTGTCTCTATCGTTTGGGACGTTCGCATCTGGATCATGATAACGTTTGGTGAATGTTGTTGTTGACGATTATCAATACATATTGGAAAATGTCAATAACTTGACCTAGAGGAAATTTACAGGGGTGGAGTTGATCATATGGCAGCTAAAATTCAGGAGGCGACTCGTCCGGTTCCGGCGCAATTTGGCGGTGATGTAACTGCTTGGGCCACATGGCTTTATTACGCTGAAGGCAAGACGCAGGCGGATGTGGCATCTGCGTTAGGTGTCTCCAGAGCTTCGGTCTCCAACTATCTGGCAGATGCTCGCCGTGCTGGTCTGGTGAATATCTCCGTTGCTCCCGATCTTCTGGAAAATGTGGCGATCAGCCAGAGACTCGCCGACAGGTACGATCTGGCAGGTGCATATGTGTCGCCGGTCATTGCTGATCCGAACGAACCCAATCAACTGCGCCAGAGGCTTGGCATAGCGGGTGCCCATGTGTTGCAACCCTGGCTTTCGCGGGACACTGTCCTTGGTGTCGCCTGGGGTCGAACAATTGCCGATGTTGCAAGAGCGCTGCCGGAAAGGGATCTGCCCGACGTCAAGGTGGTTCAGATTTCCGGAAGTTCACTCGGGGATGAAGCAACCACTCCCGAATCCTGCACCTTGTTGATTGCAAGCAGGCTGAATGCAAAGTGCCTCAACTACCATGCGCCAGCCGTGGTGACTTCTCCGGAGCTGCGCGATGCGTTGATGCGCGAGCCCATTCTTGAAAAGCACTTCGAACGGATCAGAGGCTGCAACATTGTCCTGCTCGGCGTTGGTGAGCTGAATGAACAGACACGTTGGGCCTATGGCGACGATTTGTTGGAACAGCACGCAGCTGCCTATCAGGCCAACGGAGCAATCGGTGTCATGATTGGCAGGTTCATCGATGCTGCGGGCAAAGAAGTCGAGGGCCCGCTGACAGGTCGCCAGATCGGAATTGAACTCGGTCAGCTAATGCATGTCCCCGTGCGCCTGTGCGTGGCGGGCGGTGCCGAAAAATATCAGGCCATCCGTGCCATGTTGGCGGGCGGATATGCAACACATCTCGTGACGGATTTTGCTATGGCAACACGTCTTCTGGAGGGGAATCCATGAACAAGGACATCGTGATCGGCCTGGACAGCTCCACCCAGACGGCCAAGGCCATCGCGTGGAATGCTTCTGGCGAAGCCATTGCGGAAGGGCGGGCGGCAATCGGTCTCTCCATGCCGCAATCCGGATGGGTGGAGCAGGATGTCGAGGAATGGTGGGGCACCTGTTGTTCTGCATTGAACGAAGTGACCGCGAAGGTCGGAGCGGACCGGATTGCCGGATTGGCTATATCGAACCAACGCGAGACGGTTTCGTTCATCAATTCCCAAGGGCGTGCGGTGCGCCCCGGTATCGTTTGGCTCGATGAACGGTCCAAAAAGGAAGTTGCCGAGCTGCCGGGAGAGTTTGAAGGCAATCGGCTTCACGCGATTACAGGCAAACCTGCAGACCTGACGCCGGTGATCTACAGGCTGGAATGGATGCGTCGCAATGCACCGGAAGTACTTGAAGCTACAGCCAAGATTCTGGACGTACACGGTTTTCTGACGGGTCGACTTACGGGAACACAGGTCGCCAGCTGGACAAGTGCGGACCCGTTCGGTGTTTTCGATATTGCTGCCAAGGCGTGGTCACAGGAGATCCTTGATCATCTCCGCCTACGTCCGAACCAGTTTGCCGACCTTGCCAAACCAGGCGCCCGTATCGGTGAAATCACGTCTTCGGCGTCATCGCAAACAGGGCTTCTTGCGGGCACGCCGGTTTTTGCGGGCGGAGGAGACGGACAATGCGCCGGACTCGGTGTCAACGGCGCCCGGCCGGGTGTTGTCTTTCTCAACCTTGGAACAGCTCTGATTACCGGGGCCTGGTCGCGAGAACCGCGCATCAGCCACAACTGGCGCACAATGACCTCGCCAACCGGTGAGGGCTATTTTCTTGAAGGTTGCCTTCGTGCTGGAGCTTTTTTGCTCAACTGGTTTGTCGACACATTCGCAGGCGGGAGAGCTAATCCGGGCGTATTCGCCAGTCTGGAGGCAGAGGCCGAAAAATTGCCAATAGGATCAGAAGGCGTCCTCGTCTGCCCCTATCTGTCAGGCTGTATGGATCCTCACTGGGATCCATCCGCTCGTGCAAGCTTCAGCGGATTGGCGCCGGGGCATGGTCTGGGGCATCTTTACCGGGCCATTTTGGAGGCCTTGACGCTGGAAAGTGCCCGCGCCATTGCGGCCATGCGGGAAGCGGGGCTTAAGCCGCAGAAAATCATCGCCGTTGGAGGTGGTGGCAACAGTCGCCTGTGGACCCAGATGTATGCTGATGCAACGGGACTGCCGCTGGCTGTCAGCCGCTCTCTGGAGGCGTCATCGCTTGGAGCGGCCATGGCTGCTGCTGTCGGTTTGGGGTGGTACTCCAATTTCGACGCAGCTGCATCCGCCATGAGTGCCGAGGAACCGGAAATACTGCCCAACACTGCATTGCGAGGTGAGTGGGACGAGCTTTCGCGCAGGCAGGCTGCAGCTTATCGTCCAACTTTCTGAAGCCACTGTTTCTTCAGAACGAAGAGTTAGAAAATGAAGGCAGGCATTGTATAGTCAGCGGTGATTTCATTTTCACCCTGCGCCGATTGAATGCCGGAAGTGATAAGCAGGGTTCTGCATCCGGCTTTTTTGCCGCCACCGATATCATGGTGGGGGCTGTCACCGACCATGAGGCAGCGATCGGGTTTTGGGTCGCCAAGGGCGGCAAGTCCGGCTGCAAACATGTCTGCGCCCGGCTTTCCCAGATAGAAGACGGGAGCGCCAGATGCGCCATAGTCTGCGGCAACAACGGCCGGACCGAAAGCTGCCTTGCCTCCTGCATAGATGACATGATCCGGATTGGCGCAAATCGCAGGGATACCCTTGTCTGCTAGCGGCTTCAGCAGTGCCTGATATTCTTCAAGGCTGGTCTCTTCAGGCGTGACACCGGCAATAATGACGAGGCGCGCGCCGGTTCCGGAATTCACCATTCTCAGATCAAGGTCATTCAACAGGCTGAAATCGCCTTCGCGGGAGATCAACAGGACATCGTCTCCCGGGTTAAGGTCGCCTTTGGCCAGCATGTCCTCAAGCCGCCGTCTTGCCAGTTCGCCGGAGGTAACAACAGAGACGAAGTTGGTGCGGGCAAAGCCGAGCTTTTCCAGCCGCTCGATATTAGAGGCTGCACGTCGACCGGAATTGGAAAGTGCGACGACAGGTTTTCCGAGTTCTCTCACAGCATCAAGACAAGCTGCGGCTCCAGGGAAGGCGCGGTGACCATCATGCAGGACACCGAACTGGTCGAGCAGCATGAAGTCGAAATCATCCACGATTTCCGCAAGATGCGAGATGGCGCGAGGCATGGACGGGGAGCTCCTGCGAAATTCTTGTTGTTCCGGTTTTTTGTTTCGGGGTTTGTTGGTCTGGTGTCAGTATGGATTATTGAAGCTGATGTGGATCGTCACAAAAGGGCGTTCAACGCAATGGTGGCCGACCCGACAGCTGCCTCGCTAGCAAGGATTTCGCGCACGGGAACGTGGAGCAGTTTGTTCCGCAAAACTGTCCAGACAGGATTGTCTGCGCCACCGCCAACTGTGCGAATGGATTTCAGCTTCGGGGCTCCTAGTTCCGCAAGGCGTGAATAGCCAAGGTGTTCGACGCCGGCGATACCCAAAAGCAGCCCATGCAGGAACTCCGCATCATCCGCCGGACGCGGTGTTTCGCGCGGGGGCAAGGCTGGATCGTTGATGGGGAACCGTTCGCCCGGGCGGGGCAGGGGGTAGTAGTCGAGATCGCAGGGCTTCGCCGGGTCGATCCGCTGGCTGAGCGCGTGCATTTCCTCGGGCGTAAAATGATTGAGCAGCGCGCCGCCGCCAGAGTTGGAGGCGCCGCCCGCAAGCCACATATTGCCGATACGGTGGCTGTAGATGCCGTATTCTGGTGCAAAGATGGGCCGGTCGCTCAGCAGCTTGATCGTCAGCGTGGTGCCGAGCGAGCTGACACCGTCACCGACTTCGTCAGCTCCGGTGGCAAGGAACGAGGCGCAGCCATCGGACACGCCTGCGACAAGGGGAATGCCCGAGGGAAGGCCAAAGGTGCCACTGGTGGTGGCGGTTGTGGTTCCTGTTGGAACGACATCCGGCAGTTCGCTGCGCCTGACTGGCGTCTGTGCCATCCACTCCGGCCAGCGGCGGGCAACAGGGTCGTAACCGGTCTTGAGCGCGTTGCTTTCGTCCGTCAGAGCAGGTTTGTCGCTGAGGAGTTCGCCGATCCAGTCCGCCTGATGCAGGATGCGGGCAGTGCCGGAGCGCTGTTGCAGCATGATCGCGCGGGCGAGAGCGGAACTTGCACCATGTGCGGCGCTTTCCCGTGGGGCGGCTGCCGCGATGGAGGCAAGAATAGTCTTGTCATCCACCACGTCATTGTACATGAGGCCGGTACCGACCGGCTCGGCGTTCCGGTCAAGGGCGAGGACGGTGCCAGAGGTTCCGTCAACGCTGATGGCGGCAATCCGGGCAGGGTCGATAAGGCCGATGAGTTGCTTGAGGGAAGTTGCAAGCGCTTGCTGCCACTGATGAGGATCGCGGCGGGCGTCGCTTTGGCCATCCATCGGCGCCTTGGTCAGGGCGACGATTTGTCGGTTGCCGTCAATGGCGGCAGTGCGGACGCCGGAAGTGCCGACGTCGATGCCGACAAAAAGGTCTTTTCCACTCATGCAGTTGCTCTGGATTTGTCTAGGGCCTGACGCAGCTTTTCCGCATCCCAGTCCAGAAGTTCAGCTTCCTGCGCCTCCGTCAAACGGTTTACGGCAACGTCGCGCTCGACACGCGTCAGGACATCGCCAAAAGCACGGGCGAGTGCCAATTGAGAGGCGGAGCTGCCTTGGGGGGTGGCAACGCCCTTGCCAGGCATGACGACGAGGCGGAGGGGGAACTGGCGGTTCGTTGCGCTGCCAATGGCTGTTTCGATGCTTTCGTCGAGGCGGGCGACGTAAGCGCCGGGGCCGAGGAAGACAAGATGATCGGGGTAAAGTGTTGCACCGTCGGCAAGGCTGAGGAGCCAGTCATCAAAGGCGATTGCTTGCGTCAGTCCGTAAGGGACGGGTTCCCAGCCAAACGCTGCGAGCTCTGCTGCAAAGCCATCGGCAGGCTGCCGTTCCGGCGTTGCTGTTTCAGGTTCAAGGGCGCGGCTTGCGGCAAGGAGACGGGCTTCGGCTTCCGCAACCGTTTCACCACAGGCAACGAGCCCATGATTGCCAAGAACGAGAATGTTTGTCTTCGGCGTCAACGCCTTGCGAATTGCATGTGAGAGATCATTGCCCGGTTTGACATACGGAATGAAGGTGGTGGATTCGAGATCAAGCTTTCCTGCGATGAAGCTTTCCGCATCACTGCGAACGGCGGCGGCGATGGTGGCGACGCAGTGGGTGTGGAGCACGACCTTTGCCGGGATCGCCGAATGAACGCTTGTCTCGATGGAGGCTCTGAGGCCAGAGGCGTTTTCGCTTTGCTCGGTGAAGTTCAGGACGTTGCCTGCCTTGGGATCACCTGAGCAAAGGGCGTCCATCATTCT
Source organism: Roseibium sediminis (assembly GCF_008711325.1). Taxonomy (GTDB): domain Bacteria; phylum Pseudomonadota; class Alphaproteobacteria; order Rhizobiales; family Stappiaceae; genus Roseibium; species Roseibium sediminis. The sequence continues at coordinate 11,542 of NZ_VXDB01000036.1, read as the reverse complement.
GGTGCTGTGAATGGGCACGAAGATTTCCTTAGCCTGCGCATCCGCCAGCCATGTGCCGGACGCCTTGACCCACATCGCACCGTCTGATTCCAGCGAGGTGTTGCCGCCAGCGCCCTGAACCTGAAGCGGGTTGGAGCCAAGACGGGCGGAGGTCTCGATGAGAGCCTGAAATTCGGTCGAGTTTTTCAGGTCGCGGAAGATGCTCATGCTGCGCCTCGTCTTTCCAGAAGCCATTCTTCGAACCGTGCCTTTTCGGCGTCTGTCAGGAAAATGCCATGCTTGGTGCGGCGGAAGAGGATGTCCTCGCTGGTCCGGGCCCATTCGTTTTGAATGAGCCAACGAGCCTCGCGCTCATAGAAATTGGCGCCGAAGTGCTGCTCAAGATCTGCAACGGACTTGGCGTTGGCAAGTACGGTTGCCGCTTCTGTTCCGTAGGTAATGATGTAGTGGCCGGCAAGGCGGTCGGGAAGCCAGGGAAATGCATGCCTGAATTCGCGCGACCAGCTCTCAAGATCAGCATCCGGGATGTCGCCGCCGGGAAGCGGAGCCCCGACCGTCCATGATTTACCCATGTGCGGGAAGAACGGAACAAGCCGCTCCAGCGCGTGTTCGGAAAGTTTGCGATAGGTGGTGAGTTTGCCTCCGAAGGCAGAAAGGAGCGGGGGCTTGTAGTTGGTCTTGTCCGGCACGCCATCCAGTTCGAATGTGTAGTCGCGGGTGACGGCTGATGCGTTCTTGTCCGCATCGTCATCAAAGAGCGGGCGGACACCGGAATAGGCATGAATAACGTCGTCGGCCTTGTGCTTCTTGCGGAAATAGCGATTCAGGATGCCGATCAGATAGTTGACCTCATTGCCGTCGATTGCAGCGTCCTCGGGTTTGCCGTCAAAGGGAATGTCTGTGGTGCCGACGAGCGCGAGGTCGTCGAAGTAGGGATTGATGAAGATGATGCGCTTGTCGGCGGCCTGAAGAACGAAGCCGTTGTCGCCCTTCCACCATTTCTTCATGATGATGTGGCTTCCCTTGACGAGGCGGACGCGTGAGGACGTCTTCGAGCCTTCCACAGCGTTGAGGACATTTTCGACCCAGGGTCCAGCGCCATTGAAGATGGCACGGGCGTGGATGGTTCTGACCTTGCCGCTCAGGACGTCCTGTAAATCGGCTTGCCACATCTCCCCATCGCGACGGGCAGCGACGATTTTCGTGCGGGTATGGATTTCCGCGCCGCGCCGAGCAGCATCTCTTGCGTTCAGGATGACAAGGCGGGCGTCGTCGATCCAGACATCGTAGTAGGCAAAGCCCTTGGTGAAGGATGGCTCGATCAATCCAACCGGCCATTCCTGCTGGATGTTTACGGGTGTTGTGCCCGGGATACGCTTGCGGCCACCGAGGTGATCGTAAAGGAAAAGGCCAAGGCGGATGAGCCAGCGGGGGCGCTGTTCCGGACTGTGGACCAGAACCAGCCGCAAGGGCTTGGACAGGTGCGAGGCGACGTTCAGAACAACTTCCCGTTCGATCAGCGCTTCACGGACAAGCCGGAATTCGTAGTATTCGAGATATCTGAGGCCGCCGTGAATGTACTTGCCGGATCGGGAAGAGGTTCCTTCGGCGAGATCGCCCTTTTCGCAGAGAAGGACGGAAAGGCCGCGTCCAGCCGCATCGCGGGCAACCCCCACGCCGTTGATGCCGCCGCCAACGACCAGAAGATCGAAGGGGCTGTCTTTGCCGCCCTTGCCGGTTGACGGAGTGTTGGATTGGTCAGCTTGCATGTCGGCCTCAGCAGGGATTGACGGGTGGTTCGCCGTCAAGCCAGCGGCGAACTTCTTCAGCAGCCTTGGCGGCGGCGATCCGGACGGTTTTCAGGGAGGCCCCGGCGATGTGCGGGGTGAGGGTCACGTTGGGAAGCTGCAGCAGCGGCCAGTCGGGCGGTGTGGGCTCTATGGCGAATGTCTCCAGCATCGCGCCACGCAGGTGTCCGGAGACAAGGGCTTCGTAAAGGGCGTCATAATCCAAAAGCGGGCCTCGGGCGGTGTTGACCAGAACCGAGCCCTTTTTCATTTTTGCAATCTGCTCTGCGCCTATCATGCCCCGTGTTTCGCTGGTCACGCGCGGGTGCAGGGAGACGAGGTCAGACTGTTCCAGAAGCGTGTCGAGCGAGACGTGCTCAACGCCTGCATTCTTGTCCTCGACCGTGAGCTGGACGTAAGGATCGCAAACCAGAATGCGGGTGCCGAAGGCGCGGAGAAGGCGCACGACGCGGGTGCCGACCTCGCCGTAGCCGATGATGCCGACGGTCATGTCGGAGAGTTCGTCTCCGGTCACATCGGCACGGTAAAGGTCGCCGCGATATTCGCCTTTGCGCAAGGCATCATGGCCACGGGTGATGTTGCGGGTTTCGGCGATGACCGCGCCGATGGTGAACTCGGCGACGGCAGACGCGTTCCGGCCCGGCGTGTTGACGACCAGAACCTTGTGATCGGCAGCCGATTGCATGGAGACATTGACAGGGCCGCCGCGTGACACCGCAACCATCTTCAGATTTGGAGCGGAGGCAAAGACCGCTTCCGGCAGTGGGGCCAGATGGGTGACAAGGATAGGGGCGTTGCCGAGGTGTTCCAGCACCTGCTCGGGCGTGCCCATGTACTCCTTCAGACCTTCAAGTCCGGCAACTGCATAGCCATGTTCCATCGGCTCATCCGGCCATGGCAAGTCGAGCTTCCGGCAAGTGATGCGATCACCGCAGGCGTCCCGAAGGGCTTCCTCGAACATGGAAGACAACATGAACCTGTCACCGATAATGGCCACTTCTGTTGTCATTGCAGCTTCCTTCTGGCGTCAGAATGGGCCCGCCAAACGGGCGGCATGGCCTTGCGAATGGTCTGATATGTTTCAAACAACGTGTCGTAAGTGGCGGCTAGCGCGGGATCGGGGAACTCGGCATCACCGACCAGAGGGTCGACCCACTTGCGGGAGGCTTCGGTCAGGTCACTGAACAGACCTAGCTGAACACCGGCCATCATGACGGCACCAGCGGCACCAGCTTCTGCTTGCGCTACGGTTTTCACAGGGGCGTTGAGGGCAGAGGCGAGCAGCTTTTTTAGGGCCTTTGACTTGGCCGCGCCACCAGTCAGGTGGATTTCCTCCGGGATGTTGCCCATCGCCGCATAACAGTCGCGCGATGCGAGGATAAGACCGTCGAAGATGGCGCGCAGGAGTTCGGCCCAGTTGGTCGTCTGGTCAAGCCCGGTCAAGCTGGCGCGTGCATCAGGTTCGCAGAAGGGACCGCGTTCCCCGGCGGATGAGATGAAGGGTAGGTACATCGCCTTGCCGGTTAGGGCGGCGAGAATGCGATCATCCAGACCAACCAGGAGTTCGGATGGGGATCTCTCGACACCGGCGGAGGCGAGCATGTCGGCGGCAAGACCAAGGACCCAGTCGATGTTGAGCGTGGCGGCCATATTGGTCTGCATCTGGGCGAAGGTGCCGCCCGGAAAGGGCATGGTATAGCCAGAAAGGTCGGCATTGCGCACAACATCGCTAGCGGACGGGACGAAGCGCATGTGCATGCCAGTGGAGCCGAGGATCGTTACGCCGCGCTTTGCACTTGCATCGTGAAGGCCCGCACCAATGGCACAACATATGACGTCTACGCCGCCAAGGACAACAGGTAGGCCCGAGGGCAGAGCCGTCGCAGCGGCTGCCTCACTTGATAGTGGGTGTGCCTGCCGGGTTCCATCGACAATGGGGGGAAGCAAGTGTGCGAGGTCGGCAATTCCCATTGCCTCCAGCACCTCGGGGGAATAGGCGCCGGTGCGATAATCGCAGAAGGTAAAGCCAGCTTCAGAAACGTCAGAGGCGCGAGCGCCAGTCAGCTTGAGATAGAGCCAGTCCTTGCAATGGAGTGCAGCATCTGCGCGTGAAATCAGCTCCGGTGCATGTTGCTTCATCCATGCCAGATGGGAGCGCATCTGACAGACGTTGAGTCCGGTGGCCGTGCGTCCATAAATGGTGTTGATCGCGCTGGAGGACGAGATCGCCCTGACCGTATCTGCGGAGCGTGCATCCAGCCAAAGCCATGCGTGGTGAACCGGCTCATTGTCCCGGTCAACCAGCCATGTTCCATCGCCCTGAGCTGTGATGGCAAGCGCCAGAACGCGGTTGCGGCAATTGGGGATTGTCTCGGCCAGCTCCCTCAAGACGGCAGCGGTATCAGTCCAGGTCGTCGCCATGTTCTGCTCAACGCCGCCGCCGGGCACTGAGTGGTAATTATTGCGGCGGCTGGCCATGGCGATCTGCTGTCCGGAAAGATCAAACGCAACGGCCTTGATGACCGACGTACCCGCGTCCACTCCAATCAGCAGATCCTTGCTCATGCAATATCTCCACCATGGCTGAGGGCATTTCCGGAGGAACGGCTGAAGACGTGCAGGTCCGATGCCTTGATGCCAACGCGGATCGTGTCACCATTGCGATAGTCCGTGCGGTCATGCTGCACGGAAATGATCGAGCTACCTGCAAAATTGGCTGCGATATGGGTCTGGTCACCAAGCCACTGGTTTGCAAAGACGGTGCCGGGCTCGCCGTCTTGATGGATGTGCACCGCGTGGGGGCGGACACCAATGACAAACTGCTGCTCTTTCGCCAGAAGCGCCCTGAGGTTTCCGGAGAACGCACTGCCGGGAAACGTTAGGTAAACCTCCTTTTCAAGGCGCATGCGTACGACATCGCCCGTGTCTTCAAGCTCGGCATTGAAGATATTCATGGGTGGTTCACCGATAAAGGTGCCGGTGAAGAGGTTGGCGGGCGCGTCCTTGAGCTCGGCGGGGCTGCCGAACTGCTGCAAGACACCGCCTTCCATCACGGCGATCCGGTCGGCAAGGGCGTTCGCCTCGGTCTGATCGTGTGTGACCAGAATGGCTGTCAGTCCGCGCTCCTTGATGAAGTGCTTGATACGGCCACGCAAAATAGCGCGAAGCTGTGGCTCAAGCTGGCCCATCGGCTCGTCAAGGAGATGCAGGTCGGCATTGCGAATGAGGGCCCGGCCCAAACTGGCGCGCTGTTGCTGGCCGCCAGAAATCGAGCTGGGATAACGATCAAGGATATCGTGGATTTCGAGCAGGTCTGCGATTTCCAGAACCTTGCGGTCTACCTCTTGCCGATCAAGCTTTTCACCTTTGAGAGCAAAGGCGATGTTTTCGCGCACGGTGAGCGGGGGATAGAGAGAATAGCCTTCAAAGGCCATTGCTACACCGCGTTTTGCAGGCGGGCGTTGGTGGATTGGCGATCCCTTGATCAGAATCGAGCCGCTGGATACTTCTTCAAAGCCTGCGATCATGCGCAAGGTGGAGGTCTTGCCGCAGCCGGATGATCCCAGAAGCGCGACGATCTCGCCGGGTTCAACGGCAAGGTTCAATTCGCGAACTGCATGGACCTGATGTTTGCTGCCTTCGTTGTATTTCTTGTTAACCTGTCTGAGGTCGAGCAGAGGGGTGGTCATGCTGCAGCCTCCTCTGCTGAGGCCGTTGACTTTGGATCAATGCGGTTGCCGGATGCCCGGTCAAACAGTATCGCACCGCGAGGGTCGATGGCCATTCTGGCGCTGCCCGACGAAGGCGCAGGGGTGCCTGCAGGGCGGGACAGCAGTATCTCGCGCTTACGCAGTGTCGTGACCAGTGTGACGGTCTTCTCGTTAAACGGCGTTTCGGCCTCAACGGTGACGGGAACTGCCTTGGAGCTTTCGGCGAAGCTGAGCGCTTCGGGACGAAGGCCCAGAACACAATCCTCTCCAACGAACTCTGTGTAACCGTCGTCAAGCGGAATGCGCTGATCGGATAGTGTGGCGAAAACACCCGATGCGTCGCGTTGGGGGATGACATCTAGAAGGTTGATGGTAGGGTCGCCGAAGAGTTTGGCTATGTCGATATTTGCCGGGCGCCGATAGATGTCCTCCGGTGTTCCGATCTGGGTGATCCTGCCTGCTTCCAGAACGGCGATGCGATCACCTAGGGCCATTGCCTCCTTATAGTCCTGGGTGACGTAGATTACTGTCGCACCGCGATCAGCGAGAAGGCGAGGGAGTTCCAGCCGCATCTCGAACCGTAGCTTGGCGTCAACGTTTCGCAGCGGATCGTCGAGCAGCAGTACCTTGGGCTCGGAGACAAGTGCGCGGGCAAGCGCGGTGCGCTGTTTCTGGCCGTTGGAGAGAGCCTTTGGCTTGTGGGAGAGAACGTGTTCTATCTTCAAAAGGCGGGAGACGCCGTCGACCGCTTTCTGTATGGCTGACTTTTCCAAAGTGCGGGCAGTCAATGGCGTTGCGATATTGTCGAAGGCGGACATGTGCGGGAAGAGCGCGAAGTTCTGAAAGGCCATGCCAATGCCACGTTCTTCCGGCGGAACATCGGTGAAATCGGAACCGCCGATCAAGATACGTCCGTTATCGGGTTCAATTGCTCCGGCTATGCAGCGCAGGAGCACCGTCTTGCCAGCGCCCGATGAGCCAAAGAGAACAAGAGTGGTTCCCTCAGGCACTTCCAGATTGATGCCGTCAAGGACAGTTGTTTCCTTGAAACGCTTGGTCAGGTTTTCGAGTGTGATCCGGCTCATGGCGTCATCCCTTGACCGCGCCCAGTGAAAGACCTTCCACCAGGTAGCGTTGAGCCCACAGCGCCAGGGCTAATGTGGGAGTGATTGATAGAACAATGGCCGCAGCAATCTGGCCATACTGGATGCCCGAAGCCGTGACGAATGCGAGGGCTCCGACGGTTACCGGTTGCTTGTCTGCAGATGCCAATACCAGCGCGAAGACGAAGTTGTTCCACGCGAAAATGAACGCAAGTAGACCGGCAGCTGCAATACCGGGACCGGCAAGCGGCAGGGCAATCTTGCGGAAGGTGGCAAACCAGCCATGACCTGCGATGCGGTAGGCGTGTTCGATATCCGGCGAGATGTCCTCGAAATAGCCACGGACGATCCAAAGGATCAATGGGAGGCAGATGAGCTGGTAGACCCAGATCAGGCCGAAATAGGTATTGGCGAGGCCGAGTTCCTGAAAATACAGCGTCAGCGGCAGCAAGACGAGGAGAGGCGGTGCAAAACGGAAGGAGAGCAAGGTGAAGGCGATATCTTCCGAGCCGCGAAACTTGTGACGTGCAAAGGCGTAGGCGGCAGGAACCCCAAGCAACAGCGACACTGCCACCGAAGCAGCAGAAAGGATGAACGAATTCATCAGGTTGCGCATGAACTCGATACTCATGGTGGCAACATTGGAGTCGAGCCGTCCGGCGATGATTGCCGCGTAGTTGTTCAAGGTTGGCGTGAAGACCATGCTGGGCGGTGAGCGCAGGATGGTTTCGTTGGTTTGCAGCGACATGAGCAAGATCCAGAAGATCGGGAACATGAAGAACAGAACAACAAGCGAAAGTGCGATGCCGCGAAGCCAGCGTTCGAGTGTGGACTGGTGTTCCATGTCTCAGGCCTCCCCACGGGCGCGTTCACGAAGCCGCAGCCAATGTTTCACGAAGATGTTGGACAGGATGTAGGTGATGGCCCAGAGGATCAGGAGCAGGGCGGTCGAGCGCCCGACGTTGGTGGACTGGAAGAAGTTGAGATAGGCCTCAACCTGAAACACCATCAGCGTATTGCCCGGTCCGCCCTGCGTCATCGCGTAGATGATGTCGAACTGCTGGATGGAGTCGAGCAGGCGGAAGAGGGCGGCGGTCAGAACGTAGGGTGTCAGCATCGGCAGGGTAATGCGCCAGAACTGCTCCAAACGGGGCACGCCATCCAGGGCGGCGGCTTCGAATGGTTGGGTGGGCAGCGAGCGAAGACCGGCCAACAACAGGATCATGATGAAGGGTGTGTAGACCCACACATCCACAAGAACCACAGTGAAGAGCGCAGTCGACGGCGATGCGCCCCAGCGGAAATCCGGGAAACCCAGAACCTGCATGAAATAGCTGAGGATGCCGAAGTTGGAGTTGGTCATCAGCTTGAACATCAAGGCTGCAAGGGCCGGCGCCGTCATCAGTGGCATCAACAGCATGATGGATACGAAGTTGTTGACTTTACTACGCTTTTGCAAAAGGAGTGCAATGCCGAGCCCAAGAAGAAGTTCGATGCCGACGGTCAGGAAAGCGTAGACAAGCGAGACCTGAAGCGTATGCCAGAAAGAGGAATCTGACAGGAAGTTCAGGTAGTTTTCGCCCCAGTTCATGCCCCGGTTCCAAGGCTGCGACATGCGATAGCGTTGCAGCGAATAGTAAATGGCTGTCACAAAGGGAACGAGGATGCCGATACAGACCAGGAGGGCCGGCAGGCTGAGAATATAGGGCAGATACCGGGACGATATCCGGGCTCGTGGCCGGACTGCCGGAATGTCGGCGTGGGCGGTCATGACGGCTCCGTGGGTGTCTTTCGACGAAAACAAGTGGGATCGGATGGGACAGGGGGCAGGAGAGGAATTTGCCCACCCCCTGGCCTCGGGAAGTTAGCGGAGCCCGGCTTCACTCAATTGCGAGTCCATACTGTCCGCCAGTTGATCAAGGCCTTCGTCGACCGGGATTTCCTTTGCCACCATGCGCTGAAGCATGGCTGCCCACTCGGTGGTGAGATCAAAGAACAAAGGCTGCGCAGTGAACTTGATGCTTGCGCCGGGAGCCGAAACGTCGTGCATTTCCACGTATCCCGGATAGCTTTTGTTGAGGCGATCGCGGAAGTCCATGCTCTCCCAAACCGATTTGCGAACCGGGTTGACGAAGTCCATCTGCGTTGCGCCGAACAGACCGTGCTCGGGACCTGATGCCCACTGCATGAAATACCAGGTTGCATCCAGATCCTTGGAGAACTTGGACATGGCAAGTGACCAGATCCAGATGTTCGGAGTGGGGGCCTGAGCCTCCGGATTGGCCGCAAATGGCGCATAGGCAAGCTTGCCGGCCATGGCATTGTCACCGCCGTTCATGAAGTAGCCGAGGATGTCGGCATCGAAGATCATTGCAGACTTGCCTGCACCAAGATCGGTTCCGACCTGATACCAAGTGTGGGTTGACCAGTCGGCAGCGCCGCTGTCCTGGATCATTTTCACCCACTTGGCATGGAAGGCCTTGGAACCGGCAGTGTTCATCGCCGCAGACAGCTTGCCGCCATCGTTGCTAAGATCCATTTCTCCGAAGTTGGCATAGGCGGACAGGAAGCCGGGGTGAATGGTTGCCCAAGAGCGCGAACCGCGTACGCCAATGCCGTAAATCCCGTCATTTGCGGCCTGTACCTTGGCTGCGGCTTCTATTAATTCATCCAGATTGCTCGGAACGCCAACACCGGCCTTTTCCAGCATGCCTGCATTGAAGGTGAGGTTGTTCTGCTCATAGCCCCAGGGAATGCACCACTGCTTGGCGTCGTCGGAGCCGAGAGCGCCGCCCGGAACTCCGTTCCACGCACAAGACTTGCGAACGCCGTCCAGCATGTCAGACCAGTTGTAGTTGGGATTGGTCTTGGACGGGTCGTTGATCCACTCGTTGTGATCGACAATCCAGCCAGCCGGACCATAGGTCCAGGTCATGTAGGCGCCGGTCATGAAGGCGTCATACTCGCTGGAGCCGGACGAAAGGGCGGCCGTCACCTTGTCGAAGTAAACATCTTCCGGGAAGACGTCATAGGTTACGTCCATGCCGGTGAGTTGCTTGAAATTGTCGAGATTGGCGATCATCGCATCCGTGTAGGGATGCTTGTTCAAAAGAAGTTTGACGCCCTTGCCGGAGTGCTTCTTCCAGTCGAAGTCAGCAGCAAGCGCATTGGTTGACATGAGGTTGTAGAGCGTGCCCGCAGAAGCGGCTGTCGCTCCCATCAGCCCCAGCCGCTTGATCAGACTACGCCGACTCATCTGTCCGCGCATGAAAGCTGAAATCAGGTCTCTTTCCTTATCGTGCATTTCATTTCCTCCCAAAATGCTCGTCTTTCAGCGGTCACACTCCGCTCGGTTCTCCGGGTGTGCCTGTGAGGGCACGAGCTGTCCCCTCGTCAGTGATGAGGCCGGTCAGCAACCCGCTCAAAAGGGCTGCCCGAATTGCCGGCACCTTTATTGTTCCTCCCGCGATTGCGACCATCTCCCGGTCGCGAAGGCTGTTCAGAGCGGGTGCCATGACGCGGTCGTCATATGGCGACGCGACCATTTGGCCGTCGGCATCAAGAAACTGGCCGAGCACTTCGGCCACCGCGCCGGAGTTTCGCAGGTCTTCTGCTGTCGTCGGGCCATTCAGGGAAGAGTCGCTGATGCCGCCTCGGCTGGTGCCGATATCACCGATACCGACGATGAAAAGCGTGGCTTCGGCGATCAGGTCCATTGTTGCCGCAATGCCGAATTGCTGCATCATCACCGTCTTGTCCTCAGCCGAATTGGCATAGAGTGGCGCAGGCATCAGGAAGGCATCTGCACTGGTTTTCTGCGCAATGCGATGGATCACGTCATAGGGATTGGCAGCAAAGGACCGCGTCAGGCCGCCTAGCACCGACACAAAGCGGACTTCTGGAGACGCCTGACGCCCCATGGCGTTGACAGACGCTGCCAGCGTTCGCCCGTTCCCGATTCCTATGACTGAATGTTGGCGTCCAGCCGCAATCTGCATGAGATAGTCAGCCCCCACCGCAGACAGTGTCTTGAGGGGCAGGGGACCAGGTTCGGGGATCTCCATGGCAACTCGGCAAAAGCCGAGGCCAAAGCGTTGCATCAATTCTGTTTCCAACTGAACGCAGGCAGTTTCTTCTACGTCCACAAAGATCCGAACAAGACCTTCGTTTTGTGCCCGTGCGATGTAGCGATGGGCGCGCGTATTGGGAACATTCAGCCTTTTGGCAATTTCCGCCTGCGTCATTCCCCCGACAAAATGCAGCCAGGCTGCGCGGGCTGCCAGATCGTTGTCCGACTGCGATGAGGAAGGTGCTTTTGAAGCTATTTCAGATTTGGAGCCTTGCATGAAATATATTCCGATCATGGAATTTATTTCATTTACCCTACGGCATAACAAAAAACGACGCAACGTAAATTTTGACAAGTTTGAATTATGCGCTGCAATTCTGAGCGTTGATGCATGGAACGTTGTTAAATGATGCTGCTTGCGAGGCGAGTGAGTTTAGGGTGTCTGGTTCCGGCCTATTTTCAATCACTGCTTTTAGCAGTTGTTGGGTTTTATGCCGTTTTGAAGAGCAAGTATTTCGGTCAGTATGGAGCTACTGGACCATGCTTGGTAATTGGGGCGCGAGATGTATAAATCTCACACGGCTTGTTGCAGCAGCCGCCGGGACTGAGCTGAGAACCAACACCTAGCTACGGCGGAAATGGTTCCACGGCATTCCTGCGCTTGCCCGCCGCTACCAGGCCCAACCCCCTGGATATGCGTTGCTTTTTGCCCGTTGGCCAAAAATGGCCAGCCCTGGCCAAATTTGGCCAGCGGGTGTTTTGTGCATTAGATCAATGCGTTAGCCGATCTTTTGGCACCTTTTTCTGGATGGGCTGGCCGTTTATGGCCAGTTTTGCCAAGGGGATGGTCGT
>NZ_VXDB01000035.1 GCF_008711325.1 Roseibium sediminis | reverse complement strand
CCGGCGCCCGCGGCTGCTCAAACCGTCCAAAATCAAACCGCAGGACTGAGATTGCGCAAACGCAAGGCGTTGTTCAGCAGCCTGTTAGAGTATTTCCAGGCGAACTGGATACCCGTTCGCCGTCAGGAAATGCGTCAAATCTAGAACTCAGAGCAATTCGACTGATTCAGTGAATGCGAGACGTGCTCTAATAAAATCACGCCATCTTTGAGAAGAGCCGCCCCTCCTGGAGCAAACCGTCAACAAGGGATGCGGTTTGACCGGGATCACACTATCTCTGCGCCGGCAAGACCGCGCACTTCAGCACCACGCGGCAAGGCGACACATCGAAGCAAAGAAATAGAGTTTTGAGAGTGGCGACCCCGGCAGGATTCGAACCTGCGACCATTCGCTTAGAAGGCGAGTGCTCTATCCAGCTGAGCTACGGGGCCTGATGGGTCGGGCGGCGCTCGTGAAACATGCCAGCCCGAACAGGCTTCTTGTCGCGAGGAGAGACGCTTCTGTCAACTCCCCTCGCCTGTTTTGCAGGGATTCATTGGGTCTGTCAGTGAGTCCAGGGAGCGCGGCGACCGAACTTGAAATTGTCGGAATAGGAAGCCGTCCGTACCCGACGCTCATTCGCTTCTTCCACGCGGTGAGCAATACCGTTGCGACGCGCATAGGCGATTGCGTCGTCCTTGCTGTCGAAAAACAGGCGAATCTGCTGCTTCATGTCGGATGAAGACGTGTAGCCCATAAGCGGCTCTACGGTGCGTGCGGTTTCCGGCTCGTAGTCCAGAACCCAACGCTGGGTCTTAGCTTTTCCCGACTGCATGGCCGTTTTGGCCGGACGGTAGATGCGCGCAACCATATAGTTTGTCCTCTGGTCCCTCATCCTGATGAAATCAATTCACCATTGCTACCCGTGCTTTGTCTCAGGTTTACCCGGATTGTCAACACTTCACGGCACCTTGGATGCCGTTCGACCTAAATGATCAACCACAAACCATAACAAGAGATTGCAGGGACAGCGCACGCTCCCACACACTCCCTTCCCGCAATACGCGTAACAGATCCCCTCGCACATGCCCCGCCAAATGTGCAATCGGATGGATTGGCGAATTCCAACTCAACATAAGTAAAAAGTATTCACATTGACATTACCTTCAATATTATCAAACAACAATTCTTCGTTATTCTCGAAGTTTTACTTTTTTCAATAGCTTATTACTCACAAATATAATTTATTTTATCTTGAATTTCCGAAGCCTTCCCCAAGGGTATGTATGCTCCATTGCTGACATTGCATGGAGCGAAAGATGTCCACTACGGCTCGTTCTGTTTTCCCAAATACACCAGTAAATCCAGGGCTCTACTCAGACCCTCTCCTCCCCCTTTCCCCGAAAGATAGAGAAAGATTTCATTCCTTTGGTTGGGGGCCAGTTGTTCGTCCACGACACGACACCATTACGGCGGCTGTAAATCACTGGCTGCGAACGACACCGGAAGCTCCTGCTCTTGAATGCGGCAAGCGGTCCATGAGCTATCGGGAACTGGATGTCGCTTCCAACAAACTTGCGGCATCGATGGCAACAATGGGTGTTCGACACGGCGACAAGGTCTGCCTTTACCTGCAACGCTCGATCGAAATGGTCGTCGGAATTGTTGCCATCCTGAAACTGGGCGCAGCCTATGTCCCTCAGCATGCGGGCGTTGCGCCGACAGACACCCTGCAACACATTGCCTCCATAACCGAAGCGAAGGTTATCTTGACCCTCAAGCGCCTGAAGAACGAGGTTCCCGCGCAAGCAGGGTACGCTGTTCTTTGCATTGATGAAGAAATGGAGCGCCTACCCGAGAACTCTTCCAGCCGCCCCACGTACTTTTCCAAAGCCCAACCTGATGATCTTGCGATGGTCCTCTTTACGTCCGGAACGACCGGTGTTCCGAACGGCGTTCAGGTCACCCATCGCAACCTTGCGAATATTCTTCTGACTGCGCCCGGAGACCTCGGTATGCGTCCCGGCATGCGGGTCGGGCAAATCCTGTCGATCGCCTTCGACATGGCCGCGTGGGAGACGCTCGGTGCGCTTTCCAACGGCGCCACACTGGTCATTCGCGGAAAATCCATTCAGGAGACCGCCGAAAAGGTGGATGTTCTGATTGCAACCCCGTCCATTCTGGCATCGGTGGATCACACCAAATGCAGAAACGTGAAAGTGGCTGCGGTCGCTGGTGAACCCTGCCCACGATCCCTCGCAGACGCATGGGGGGCCTTCTGTACTTTCTTCAATTCCTGCGGGCCGACAGAAACGACCATCATCAACACCGCCGAACGGCATTTCCCGGGCAAGGCTGTCTTGTCCATCGGACGGCCTACGCCAAACAATACGGTCTACATTCTGGATGATGAGCTGATGCCTCTGCCCATTGGAGACAAGGGTGAAATGTGGGCGGGCGGCGATTGTGTAACCGCTGGATATCTCGCCAATCCGGAACTCACCGGCGACCGCTACCGACCCGATCCCTTCCGCCCCGGTCACATGATGTTCCGAACCCGGGACCTCGGCCGCTGGACCCCGGAGGGCGAGCTGGAACATTTCGGGCGCGTCGATGACTTGGTCAAGATCCGCGGTTTCCGGGTGGAGCTGGACGGCGTCTCAAATGCGCTTGAAAGCGCAGAGTGTTGCGTACGGGCAGTTACATTGAAATTCGACAACCGCAATCTGGTGAGTTTCATTTCCCCGGCCACTGCGTCTGTTGAGACCGCCCGCAATCAGGTGGCGGACAAACTTCCCTATTATTGCATGCCGACGGTGGTGCTGGCGCTTCCTGAACTGCCCCGCACCCCTCGCGGAAAGCTGGACAAACGGCTTTTGATGAAGCTCGCACAAGACCACATCGACACCTTTGGCGTGGAGTTGAACTGATGCTGACATCTGCTCAATCGCTTTCCGATACACCGTCGAACTGGCGACGGGTCACACGCCATCCCTCGCTGATGGAATATCGCAGGCTCATGGTGCTTGTCGTCGTGGCGAACCTTTACGTCCTCTACACGGGGCTTCAGAATGGACGCTGGTTTGACGGCCAGCTCGTCAATCTCGAAGCGCTTTCCAAGATGGCACTCGTCAACCTGATGCTGGCGATCCTTATCCGGCAACAAAGGATCATCAATGCCCTGTTCTGGCTGGCGACGCGCATTCCGACCTCATGGCCTCTCTGGATCCGTTGGGGGGCAGGAAAGGTGTTCCATTTTGGCGGGCTGCACTATGGCGGCGCACTCATGGGTGCCGCCTGGTTCTCGGCCTTCTTTGGAGCCATGCTTTACAATCACCTGATTGGTGACGCAGCGCTATCACCGCTGACACTTGGCTGGTCTTCGCTCATTCTGGGTCTGCTGTTTCTGATCATCGCGACAGCGCTTCGTCCGTTCCGGAACCGGTTCCACAACACATTCGAAAAGATCCACCGATTTGCGGGTTGGTCTGTGCTTGGTCTTTTCTGGCTCCAGAGCGCCTCGATCACGCAGGACTCCGGGCAAGTCTTTGTCGGTTCCTTTTCCTTCTGGGCACTGTGCCTCATCACCTTGTCCGTAGCTTCACCGTGGCTCACGCTCAAGCGGGTGGATGTGCACATTGAAAAGCCGTCGGACCACGTCGCAATTGCCCGGTTTGATTATGGCGACACGCCCTTTGCCGGAAGTTCCAATGCGATCAGCCACTCCCCGTTTGGCGAGTATCACGCGTTTGCGAATATTCCGGCTCCGAATGAACGCGGCTACCGGCTCGCCATTTCACGAGCAGGCGACTGGACAGGCGCGTTCATCGACAATCCGCCGAAGAAGGTTTGGGTGAAAGGCATCACAACCAGTGGAGTTGCACGCATCGAGGACCTTTTCACCAAGGTTGTCTATGTTGGCACCGGGTCCGGAATAGGCCCCATCCTGCCGCATCTTCTCAAGGGCAAGGTTCCAAACCGGCTTGTCTGGTCCACGCGCTCACCGCGCAAGACTTATGGCGAAGCTCTTGTCGACGAGATTGTCGCAAACACGGAAAAACCGGTCATCTGGGATACGGATACACGCGGGAAACCGGACCTTTCCGCGCTTGCCCTGCAGGCCGTTCGGGAAAGTGGTGCAGAAGCAGTGATCGTGATCTCCAACCAGAAACTCACCCGCAAGGTGGTTCACGACATGGAAAGCCTTGGCATCCCTGCCTATGGCGCAATCTGGGACAGCTAAATGTTTGAGACCCTTGAAACCGAGGTGACTGGCCGTGTGGCGTCCATCAAGATCAACCGGCCCAAGCAGCTCAATGCCTTGAACACACAGGTCATGGAAGAGGTCCTTGCCGCTGCATCAGGCTTTGCTGCGTCTCCCGATATCGGCTGCCTCATCCTCAAGAGCGGTGAGCGAGCCTTTGCTGCGGGAGCTGATATCCGCGAGCTTGCCGTACAAGATCACGCGAGCATGCGGGCGAGCAACTTCTTTTCGGGCTGGGACCAGTTCGCTGCGCTCCGCATTCCGAAAATCGCAGCCGTGCGGGGTTATGCACTGGGTGGCGGCTGCGAACTGGCGATGATGTGCGATGTGATCCTCGCCTCAGAAAACGCCAGGTTCGGCCAACCGGAGCTGAAGATCGGCTGCATTCCCGGCATTGGCGGGACGCAGCGCCTGACGCGTCTTGTGGGGCGCGCCTGCGCCATGGACATGATCCTGACCGGGCGCATGGTCGGTGCAGAAGAAGCACTTCGGATCGGGCTTGTCAGCCGCGTCATTGCAGATGATCAGCTGGAAGCTGTTGCTCACGAAGTTGCAGCCACCATCGCCGGATATCCGGGCGACATCGTTCAAATGGCTAGAGATTGCGTGAACATGGCCGAAAACTCGACGCTGGACAGCGGCATCCGGCATGAACGCCAGACATACCACGCTCTCTATGGCCTGCCCGCGCAAAGGGAAGGCATGGCCGCATTTCTCGAAAAACGCGCGCCGAATTTCAACGGCGCGTAACACCATCACCCTGGCAAACGCGCCGGCTCCTGCCGATGACTTTTTTCAGTCGGCAGGAACGCGCAGCCAGATGGCACCAGACTCACACAATTTCTTGCAGTCGTTTTTGTCTCTGGCCAGGTCCCCGAGATTGAGTGCAGCGTCGGCACCCGTCCCGTCGAACCGATAGTCATCACACTCGCCGTCGTCAGCATATTCTGATGAATTGTCGCCAAAATTGATCTTCGAACAGACGGTGCTATTTCTTCCCTTCTCGCCATCCACCAGCTTGAGCAGCCCGGCATCAAACAAACGTTTGCAGTCTGTGGCGTCATGCTTTTGCGCTTCCGCGCTAACCAAGCTGCCCATGCCGAGCCCGATGAAACGACGGTCTTCGCACTCTCCGTCTTTCGCGTATTCCCCGGCATCGTCGCCGAAGTCGATCTCTGAGGAAGCTGCAGGCAGTGCCATTAGGAAAGACGTAACAACAACAAAAGACAACAAACGCAAAAGCACGAAACCAACCTCCAAAAATCCAACTGAATTCAAATGAGCATAAGACCCATCCGCGCCAGACTACAGAAGTTATCCTCTGCGGCAACTTATGTTCTGTACTGGATGCGGCTGGTCGAAGATCGCCAATAAATGGCATGAAGCCAGACAGGTCATGTCCGGCAGCAAAAACAAATAGATATTGAAGAGGAAAAATGGTCGGGGCAGCAAGATTCGAACTTGCGACCCTCTGGTCCCAAACCAGATGCGCTACCAGGCTGCGCTATACCCCGAGCCGTTGATTTCTGCGGGTTTATAGAGCTTCCCCACCCCGGTCAAGAGAGAACAAACACGGAATTTCATGCAGTTGGGGACAACTACGGGACAAAACGTCCCGAAATAGTACCGAAATCCGTTCGCTAACTGTTCTCCTGCTAGGTACTTCCACTCTCATTTATGCCGTGCTGCCGTAGGGGCGGGATACCCAGAGCCGTATTCGAAAATTCAACAAAACGAGGAATGCAATGTCCGGCAATAACAATCGCCCGCTCGATGTACTGTTTGCTGAATATGAAGCCGAAAAGGAACGTGAACTAGCGAGCCTGACACCGGAACAGGCCGCCCAAGCTGTCACAAGGCATGAAGCACTGAGACAGCGGAATCTGGAAAAATACAGGCGGGTGGGCCTGGTCGATGAAAACGGGGACTTCTTGCCGGACGAACATTGTTCCGATGAGGAAGAGTGAAAATCTGCCAGTGGTTCCAATCTCACACGTCAAGTAGTTGTCGACCTTGGCAGGCTAATAGGTGTGGTGCGGCAATCGAATGTTGACTGACGCTTAGGGACGATATTATGGCGACCACACGCAAACTGCGGTGAACGTTACCAACGTGTTATACGAGAGCATTCTATTAGAACCGCGTCCCATTTGAATGACGATAGACAAGCTCTTCATGGGCATCTGCCCACTCATCACCCTCCAAAATATAAGGTTTCGCGCATTTAACTGATACAACATGCGGTAATTTTGCTAGTTTATGATCATTGGGCAGTAAGTTAAATGGGTTTAGTATAGAATTTCTATTGCTTGGTAGTTTTGTCATCAGGCCGATATGGTATCTTTTTTCTTTATCTAATTCATTAATTTTGTCATCAGAATATTTTGGCGCATTGTATACAATCTTCTTTATAACACTTTCACTACCGGCCCTACCCCGACTTATTTCGACATTCAAAATATATGATATAAAATCCTCCGTCTCAAATATTGAACTAGACTGATATATTATCTTCCCAGTGTATAACCCATCTGCTGCATTTAAATGCTCAGGAGGAAAGTTAGATATACTCAGACAACTTGCGTGAGATTCGCTCAGGACTACTTGAAAAATCAAAATTGAAAAGAAAACTATGCGCATTCTTCTTACCCTTTTAAATCTAGCCCAAAGGCCGAAGCGCTTGAGCGAGTATTGTGGAAGACCGTCCTCGCAGCTCCTTCAAGCCCAGCACCAAATGACGAAACTACTGCCCAATCGATGGCGTCGCGACCTTGTCTCCTTCAGCAAAACCAAGGCGTTTCGAGGTTCCGGCAAGAACTTCAAGCACATATTTGGCGGGCGCGCGCGAGGGGATGATTTTTTCGGAAAACGGCGTGGTGTTGTCTGCGACACGGACAATGGTCCCGTCAGCACTCAAGAAGATGATGTCGAGCGAAAGCGGCGTGTCCTTCATCCAGAAATAGCGGTCGCCCTCTCCCTCGAACACGAAAAGCATACCAGCGTCTTCCGCCATCTCCGTCCGATACATCAGCCCTCGCCCCCGCTCTATGTCATTGGAGGCAACCTCGACGGTAAAGACATGTTCCTTTCCGCCTGCCATGACAGTCAGTTTTTCGACGGGCAAATCGAATGGCTCAGGCGTTTCCGCCAAAGCTGGCAGAGCAAGAGCTATGACGAGGCAAAAAACAGCGGAAAGAACGGCCCGCATCCGACACTTGAGCAACGCGAACATGACGAAGTGACCCTTGGCAAGAAACAGTTCGGCCCGACAACAAGGCTGCATGGCCGTCACTGTCGCTGATCTTGCAGGCAAAAGCGGCAGCAATGCAGCTGGTTCATTCAATTGGGGAGGATCACGCCAAAAGACGGCAAAAAATGCGTCGCTTGTAACAAGCGACGCACCAGGCGTGACCAAACGGAGGGAGGGACCGAGTGGTCAGTGGGAGGACGGTATATGCGTGCCGGCGCCAATCGGACGAAGCTCGGCCGCCATCTTGCCCTTCGGGCCTGACCCAAATCTCACCAGAACTTCCTGACCGGGTCTGAGTTCTGCAATTCCGAAGCGGCGAAGGGTTTCCATATGGACAAAGATATCCTCGGATTCCTCGCCCTGGGTCAGGAAACCAAATCCCTTGACCCGGTTGAACCATTTGACGGTTGCCTTCTCAAAGCCTGTCTCTGCAACCACCTGTACGTGGGTTCGCGATGGCGGCAATTGAGAAGGATGCTGGGCGACCGATTCATCCATCGAAAGGATGCGGAAGGCCTGAAGCCCCCGTGGCCGGTCGAGCACCTCGCATACGACCCGTGCGCCTTCATAGGCCGTTTGAAATCCGTCTCGCCGAAGGCAGGTGACGTGAAGCAGGATATCGGACTCGCCATCGTCGGGGACGATGAAACCGTATCCCTTGGCTACGTCGAACCATTTGATCGTTCCTGCGACCTCGAAAACATCAAGGGCTACTTCATCAGCGCCCGTCTCGAGTACGCGGGGATCCGTAGCGGCTTTTCCCCCCATAGCATTAATGTCCCGTGTCTGATCCGCAATAATAAGTCAGGACAAGCCATTCGACTCACTGACCAACTGATTCCTAAACAAAAGCATAACACCCACTTCGTATGCGCAAAGATTATTTCTGGCACTAACCACAGGCCATTTCAAAGTGGAATGACGCTAGATCGTGAAATTTTCGAAGGTTTGAGCGATCCTTGTACGAAGAAGGCAATCCGCGACCGGGTCAACCGGGGTCATTTCTCCGTTGAGTATGACTAGTTCGGCCCCCTTATCTGCAGCCAGAACTGGAAGTTCCGCTGCGGGATAAACAACAAGGGAGGAACCGATCACAATAAACAGGTCAGCGCTTGCCGATGCCTTCGCCGCCTTGCGGAACGCTGCCTCCGGCATCGCCTGCCCGAAGCTGATCACTGCCGCCTTCAGCAATCCGCCGCAGGAGGAACAAGTGGGGCTTTGCCCCTTCTCCACCGTGTCTCTAAGTGGCGGAAGGTTTGCGCGGCGACCACACTCAAGGCAGGTCGCATAGGTGCTATTACCATGGATCTCGATCAGCCGATCTTGCGGAAAACCGGACCTTTGATGCAGGCCGTCCACGTTTTGAGTGACGAGAAGATCAATCCGGCCTGCCAGCCCAAGTTTGGCCAGCGCGTTGTGTGCCGCGTTGGGTTCGGCTCTCTCGAATATGTCCAGCATCTGGAGGCGTCGCTCCCAGTCTTCCATCCGACTGTCGTGCGAGCGGATGAAATCCTGAAACTGGACAGGCTGCCTTTTGGACCATATTCCACCGGGTGAACGGAAATCGGGAATGCCGGAGTCCGTGGAAATCCCGGCCCCGGTCAACACGACACAGGACCGCCTTTCCCCGTCGAACAAGCACCTTATATAGTCTTGTGCCTCGCCAAGGTCCTCAATGGTCCTTATCATGAGCGTCTCCAGTCACGGGCGGTTCGCCTCTTTATCAATCACAGGGAAAATAACATGCGGTATTTGCACACGATGGTCCGGGTGAAGGATGTCGATGCTTCGCTCGACTTTTATTGCAACAAACTGGGAATGACGGAAGTCCGACGCACGGAGAGCGAGGCCGGTCGGTTCACCCTGATTTTTCTGGCAGCATCAGCCGATGAAGCAACGGGCCGCGCAAGCAAAGCCCCCTTGCTGGAGCTGACCTACAACTGGGACCCGGAAGACTATGGCTCCGGTCGGAACTTCGGCCACCTCGCCTACGAGGTCGACAATATCTATGAAACCTGCGCCCGTTTGCAGGAACAGGGTGTGACGATCAACCGTCCGCCGCGGGATGGCTATATGGCCTTTATCAAGTCACCGGACAACATCTCCATCGAGCTGCTGCAAAAGGGCGAAGCTCTTGAAAAACAAGAGCCTTGGGCCTCAATGCCCAACACCGGAAGCTGGTAAGACAACCGGTTTATCCAAAGGTTCAGGGTTCAAATTCGGACCCTGAACGTTTTTTTTCAAGAAGCTCTTGCGGGGATCAAAAAACACCCGTATAAGCGCCTCCACGACGCGATTGCGTTGACCGCGCGCCCATCGTCTAGCGGTCTAGGACGCCGCCCTTTCACGGCGGAAACACGGGTTCGAGTCCCGTTGGGCGTGCCATTTCTCTTCCCGGCACAATCAGTGAAAGCCACCTTCCAAAAAGGAAGATGACCTCTATTTCTCAATCGATTGTCCGAATTTTCTCACAAACGACATCAAGTTTGTTTGCCGCATCTGCCAAGCGGCCTTGTTCTACCGCGTGGTCTCGTAGGCGAGGATTGCTCCTGCCAGATCTTCCAGCGCAGCCCCTACCGATTTGAACAGGGTAATCTCCTCGTCCGAACTGCGACCATCGTGCTGTCCCCGGACAAGCTCATAAAGATCCGCCTTGATATCAGCCGGGCTCAAGGTGCCGTTCGCCAGCGGCTGGACAATATCGCCCCCCTCCTTTGTGCAGCCGTCCCGCGTATCAACAAAGACCAAGGATCGCCGCACAGCTTCGTCATCGCTCTCCCGCATGGAGGGCTTGAAGGCCCCGACGAGATCAACGTGGGTTCCCGGTTGCAGCCACTTGCCCAGGATCAGAGGCGTTTCGGAGAGTGTCGCGGCTGAAATGATATCAGCTGTCTGACAGGCGGTCTCAAGGTCGGTAACACCTTCGGCATTTATCCCATATTCGGCGGCGACCTGCCGCGCAATGCCAGCTGCCTTGTCCAGCGAGCGGCCCCAGATGGAAACCTTGCGGATTGGGCGCACCGCTGCGTGCGCGCCGATCAAATTCAGAGACAACCTGCCGGTGCCAACGACAACGAGATGTTCGGCGTCTCGCCGCGCGAGAGAGCGCGCTGCAAGGGCCGAAGCTGCGGCGGTCCTGCGGGCAGTCAGCTCGCCGCCATCCACCAGCGCAAGCGCCTCTCCAGTCCCGCCATCCGACAGGAGATAGGATGCAGAAACGGCCGGCAGGCTTCTGGCAGCATTCCCCGGAACCACATGCGCAATCTTGACGCCAGAATATTGACCCGGAACCCAGGCCGGCATGAGCAGCAAGGTGGCATCCGCTTCGCCGGGTATGGCCATGTCATGATGGTGACGAACCGGCATTTCGCATCCGGATTTGAACATCCCGTCCAAAGCATCGATCAAGGCCGGAAATGGCAGGGCCTGACGGGTCTGGCTTTCGGAGAGAAGAAGCATATGCGGGCTCGCTATCATCGTTTCACGTGCAGGCAACAAAAAACCGGCGCCATTCTAAAGCGCCGGTCGACCCGTTTCAGCCGGGAACCATCTGCGATCAGATCGCGTGATATTCCTGCCGCCATTCGGAATTGTCGAGCACTTCTTGCGCCGTACCGTCGGCCACGACCTCGCTGGTGTCAAGAATGACGGCACCAGCCGTGATTTCGAGCTGACAGCTGCGTGAATTTGGCACCTTGCCATGACCACCTCTCCTGTCAGACCTTGAATGGCAATCATCCAAAGCGGAGGAACCATGTCTCGCGTCACCACTCTTGAGGAACTTGAAGACATCTACGGACACGCCGCTGCCCCGTCCCGGATCAAAGTCGTCCCTGCCATCACTCCGGCCTATCGTGCGTTGCTCGAAGCTTCTCCGTTTTGTGCGCTGGCAACCAGCGGCCCCGAAGGACTGGACTGCAGTCCGCGCGGCGATATCGGCTCCTGTGTCCGAATTCAGGATGACAAGACCCTGCTGCTGCCGGACCGGCGCGGGAACAACCGTATTGATTCCCTGAGGAACATCGTCCGCGATCCTCGCGTCTCTCTGATGTTCATGATCCCGGGCCATGACAACGTCATCCGGGTGAACGGCAAGGCCCATCTTTCAATCGACGCCGAACTGCTTGCCTCCTTCATTCATGAAGGAAAACTTCCAAGGTCGGTTGTCGTGATTGAAATCGAGGAGCTGTATTTTCAATGCGCCCGAGCGATCATGCGCGCCGGTCTGTGGGATGCCAAAACCAGAGAGGATCCGCAGCTTCTGCCAACTCCGGGTCAAATCCTGCAGGAAATCCAGACTAGCTTCGCAGGAGAGGCTTATGATCAGGGATGGTCGGAACGGGCGAAAACCAGCATGTGGTAGCATTCTCTTTCATTTCCGACCCAAAGCTTCGGGGAGGCTAAGGTGAGCAATGCAATTTCAACATGGTTTGCGGAAGGAACTGATTGGCGAAAAACGGGTTTGGAAAAACTGAGGTCGCAGATTTTTTCCGTCACTCCCACGGCGATAGAAGTCCTTAAATGGGGCCAACCATGTTACGTGCTAAATGGTGTCTACTGTTATTTGCAGAGAGCACAGCGTCACATTACTCTTGGATTTCCCCAAGGAACAAAACTACAGGATCCCGGCAAGGTTCTTGAGGGAAATGGCAAACAAATGCGCCACCTTAAGTTCACCTCACTGGAGGCGATTGACGAGGAGATGTGTACCCGGTTTTTGCGCGAAGCTGCCTTGCTGGACAATCAAATCAGAAAATAAACCTGAGGAAACACGAACACTTGCCTTGAGAAGACACCTTGCAGGTTTTCAGCAAAGCTCCAATCTAAAATCTAACTTCCCGACCTATTGAAGATGAGAACATGTCAAAAAATCCGCTCTTAACTGACTGGTCCACGCCGTTTGGTCTGCCGCCGTTTGGCGACATTGCCACCGAGGATTTCCGCTCCGCCTTCGATATTGCCATTGAGGCTGCGAAGGTGGAAATCGAGGAAATTGCGAACCAGTCGGCAGACGCGGATTTCGACAACACGGTCAAGGCGCTGGAGATGTCCGGCCAGCAGCTGACGCAGGTCGCGCGCACCTTCTACAATCTGACCGGGGCACACACGAACCCTGCCCTTCAGGAAATCGAACGGGAAATCGCGCCCAAACTCGCAAAACACCACTCGGCGATCCTCTTGAACTCAAAACTCTATGACCGGGTGGCAGCGCTCTGGGCGAAGCGGGCTGAGTTGAACCTACCGGAAGAAGAAGACCGCGTTCTGGAACGCTATCATATCATGTTCCAACGCGCTGGCGCGGGCCTTGCACCGGAAGCCAAGGAGCGGATGGCGGAAATCTCGCAGCGCCTTGCCAGTCTCGGCACTGCATTTTCCCAGAACGTTCTGAAGGACGAATCCAGCTATCAGCTCGTGCTGGAAAGCGATGAAGACAAGGCCGGTCTGCCGGATTTCCTTTTGGCAGCGGCAGCTTCCGCTGCAAAGGAACGCGGCCTTGACGGCAAGCACGTCATTACCTTATCCCGCTCCCTCATCGAGCCTTTCCTGCAGTTTTCCGCCAACCGCAACCTGCGTGAGGAAGCCTTCAGGGCCTGGGCCGCACGTGGTGAAAATGGCGGTGACACTGATAACCGCGACATCATCAAGGAAACCCTCAAGCTCCGCGCAGAGCGGGCCCGCCTGCTCGGGTTCGATAGCTTCGCCCATTTCAAGCTGGACGACACGATGGCCAAGACGCCAGACGCTGTCCGTGACCTTCTCACCAAGGTTTGGTCCCCGGCGCTTGAGCGCGCGAAGGAAGAAGAAAACGACCTGGCCGCCTATGCCCAAAAACGCGGCGACAATATCGAGATCGCGCCGTGGGACTGGCGTTACTATGCGGAAAAGGTGCGCAAGGAAAAGCACGACCTCGATGAGGCCGAGCTCAAGCCGTATCTTCAGCTGGACAAGATGATCGAGGCTGCGTTTGAAACCGCAACCCGCCTTTTCGGCGTGACCTTCAAGGAGGTTCACGGCGCTCCCGTCTATCATCCGGATGTTCGTGTCTTTGAAGTCATCGGCAAGGACGGACACCATCTCGGGCTGTTCCTCGGCGACTATTTTGCGCGTCCGTCCAAGCGCTCGGGCGCATGGATGAGCGCCTTCCGCAGCCAGGAACGACTGACCGGTGACATCAAGCCAATCATCGTGAACGTCATGAACTTTGCCAAGGGGGCCAATGGCGAAGCCTCGCTGCTGACCTTCGACGACGCTCGGACGCTCTTCCATGAGTTCGGGCACGGCTTGCATGGCCTGTTGTCGAATGTGACTTACCCGGTCATTTCCGGCACCAGCGTTGCACGGGACTTTGTCGAGCTGCCGTCACAACTCTACGAACACTGGCTGTCCCAGCCGGAAATCCTGTCTCGCTATGCAGTTCACTACAAGACCGGCGAGCCAATGCCCAAAGCGTTGCTCGACAAGGTCCTTGCCGCAGAGAATTTCAATCAGGGCTTCGCGACAGTTGAATACACGTCCTCGGCCCTTGTTGACCTTGAACTGCACCTTTTGACGGATCTTTCGGATTTCGATCCGGTAGAGTTCGAGAAAAAGGCGCTTGCCGATATTTCAATGCCGTCGTCCATCATCATGCGTCACCGCACGCCGCATTTCTCGCATGTGTTTTCCGGCGATGGCTATTCCTCGGGCTACTACAGCTACATGTGGTCGGAAGTCATGGATGCGGACGCGTTCGGGGCATTTGAGGAAACGGGTAACATCTTTGACCCCGAAACGGCGGAAAAGCTCTATCGCAACATCTATTCTGCCGGCGGCAGACCGGACCCGGAAGAGGCCTACAAAGCCTTCCGCGGACGGGCTCCGGAAATTGATGCCATGCTCGAAAAGCGCGGTCTGAAGGCCGCCTGAGGCAAATAGAGAGCCTAGTTACGATGCAAAGATCACTCTCTTCTCACCGGGCAGGCAAAACAGCCTCATTGCGGGTTGCTCTTGTTCTGGGCGGCATATCTGGCGCTGCGGGGGTGATGCTGATGGCGCTGTCGGCACATGCGGACACGACCGGCCTGTTGAAGACAGCAGCCGAGATGCTGCTGTTTCATGCTCCGGTCTTTCTGGTCCTGGGTGCCCTGTCCCAAATACGCAAGATCCTGCTGCACCCCGCAGCCATGGCGTTGCTTGCGCTGGGGCTGTTCCTCTTTGCAGGTGATCTGGCGAGCCGCGCCTTCTTGGATCAACGCCTCTTTCCGATGGCAGCTCCATCGGGCGGCGTTCTGCTGATCCTTGGCTGGGCGACCATCGCTCTGGGTGCCTTGCGGATCGGCGCAAGAGAGCCGTAATCAAGTTTACGACAAGTTGCATACAACAATAGAAAAGCCCGCGACAATCGCGGGCTTATTCATATTTCAGCGCAATTGGGAATGTTTACTGACCGGGCGTCCATGCCTTGTAGTCGCCAGTCACTTCCGGGCGTTCCTTTGACGTCAGGATTGAACCCGATGGGCGATAAGCTCCCGGTGTCCCCGTCAGATTCTCGTGATGCGGCTTTTGCCAGGACTTTGCATGATAGTCTTCGTCAACCGGCGCCACGTCAACGCGGTGATGCATCCAGCCGTGCCAGCCCGGAGGAATGGCAGACGCTTCCGCAAGACCGTTGTAGATCACCCAACGCTTCTTGCCGCCGCGCTCGCGATAGTACTTGTTGCCGAATTCGTCCTCGCCGACAAACTCGCCCTTGCGCCACGTGAAGAAACGCGTGCCCATGGTTTGACCATTCCACCACGTGAAGAGTTCGACGAGCAGGTTCTTGATACCCATGGTGTCCTTGCTACCTCTGAGGCCGACCGACCGGGTACGGAACCCCTTGCCCGTCAGCACTTGAAACTTTGCGGGGAATATGGCGGGCGGAAGCGTTCATGTCCAGAGGTTGCAGGCAATTGTGACCGGTTTCTTGACCTCATCAGCCGGCGTTGCGCACCTCGGCAAAACCACGTGTCTTCCGCTTTCTCTTATTCTTTGCGTCGGATGCGTTTTTCGTAACGCGCCCGAGATCCTTGGTGACGGCCTTTTTCGTCTGCTCTGCCCGTTCGGCGCGCGCAGCAACAGCCTCGGCATGTTCCATGATGCGCTTTTCTTCTTCCCCATCGTTCTTCTGACCGAAGAATCGATCCAGCATACCGTGTATTTCTTTGACGCGCTTAACACCTGCCAAGTGCTTCTCACGAGCCTTTTCAATGGTCTGCTCGACTTCGGGTATAGCTTCCACCCTCTGCCCAGGTTGCCCAATTCCCACAAACCCGCTCTGACCAACCACCATCGGGCGCGAATCGCGCAGGATCCAGCGCAGTCGATCATGAACCAGTGTCGGCGATATGGGTTTGACCAGAAGCATGTGAGCTCCTGCCCTCAATGCCTTGTCCACCAATGCGCGGGTACCAAAGGATGTGATGAAAAGAACGGGCACGAAACACAGGGGGGCCATGTGCTTGTGTCGAATCATCCGCAGCAGCTGATAGCCCGAGGTGGGCTCCATACGCCAATCGGTGACAATGAGATTGGGAGCCTCGGCCAACATCGATTCGAGAGCCGGTTCGACCGAATCGAAAACCCTCACCCTCGGGATGCCGAAATTGGAAAGTACCGCCCTTATAATGACCTGCATGGGTCGGCTGTCTTCGACGACCACAACATCCAGCTGATCGAATTCCAGTCCATATGCAGCGTGAAGTGTCATAAGGATTAGGCCCCTGTCTGGTACCCTTCACGATAATTCCAGTGCCCTTAGTTTCGATTGAAGGCTCAAGGACATTTTAAATTTAATTGTTCCTAAAACACTGTCGTGATTGGCATTTTCAAAACTGCGGCGCTTCTGCCCGGAGTTTCGCTCGTCCCGGGAGCCGGAAACAACTTTTTCACCTCTCCCCACAATCCACAAAAACCCACTAGATTTTGGGCTTGCCCACAATCCTTGCACTACAGCTTGTCGGTCAGCGCTTGACGGTAAGAATTCATTTACACTAGTTTCTATAGCATCAGCGGCGTGCGTAATTGGGGGTGAGCAGCTCTCGTTCCCGTCCAATCCAGTGCTCAGTAACGTGTATCGACCTTGCCAGATGGACCATCAGGCAGGCGGAGTTTTTTTGTGCCTGCGCTCTGGGTATCGCCGATGAAAAACCTGTTCAAAGACACTATATCTAGTGACTAAGCAGCCAAGAGGCACTATATATGCTGCATCGCTCTGTTGGAGCCACAAGTTAGGGTCCTCGACCCATTCCCAGTGGCGAACAGACGTTCAGCTTTCAAATTGCGGCAAATGGCGGTTGGTCTGGCGGTCAACCGGGGTTCAAAAGGGGATTAGGAATGCGGATCCAACGGCGCTACACCAAGGAAGGGCAATCGCCCTACGCCGAAATCGAGTTCCGGACGGCCACGAGCGAGATCCGGAATCCGGACGGCTCGATTGTGTTCAAGCTGGACAATATCCAGGTACCGGCACAGTTCTCGCAGGTTGCGTCCGACATTCTGGCCCAGAAATATTTCCGCAAGGCTGGCGTTCCGGCCAAGCTGAAGCCGGTTGAGGAAAACACTGTTCCGTCCTGGCTGTGGCGCCATGAGGCTGACGAGAAGGCTCTCAAGAAGCTCAAGGAAGAAGACCGCTTCGGGTCGGAAATCGACGGACGCCAGGTATTCGACCGCCTTGCCGGCACCTGGACCTACTGGGGCTGGAAAGGCGGCTATTTCGACAGCGAAGCCGACGCACAGTCGTTCTACGACGAGCTGCGCTACATGCTCGCGACCCAGAAGGTTGCCCCGAACTCCCCGCAATGGTTCAACACCGGCCTGCATTGGGCCTATGGCATCGATGGTCCGAGCCAGGGCCACTACTATGTCGACTTTGAAACCGGCAAGCTGACCAAATCCGCCTCCGCCTATGAGCATCCCCAGCCGCATGCCTGCTTCATCCAGTCGGTCGAAGATGATCTCGTGAATGAAAACGGCATCATGGACCTGTGGGTCCGTGAAGCGCGCCTGTTCAAGTATGGCTCAGGCACCGGCTCCAACTTCTCCCGCGTTCGTGGTGAAGGCGAGAAGCTCTCCGGCGGCGGCAAGTCCTCCGGCCTGATGAGCTTCCTGAAGATCGGCGACCGTGCTGCTGGTGCGATCAAGTCCGGCGGCACGACCCGTCGCGCGGCCAAGATGGTTGTCGTTGATGTCGATCACCCGGATATCGAGGAATACATCAACTGGAAGGTCAAGGAAGAGCAGAAGGTTGCGGCCCTCGTTACCGGCTCCAAGATCTGCCAGAAGCATCTGTCGGCCATCATGCGCGCCTGCGTAAATTGCGAGGCGGACAATGGCGACTGTTTCGATCCGGCCAAGAACCCGGCCCTGAAGCGCGAAATCCGCGCCGCAAAGAAGATGATGGTGCCGGAGAATTACATCCAGCGCGTCATCCAGTTTGCCCGCCAAGGCTTCACCAAGATCGAATTCCCGACTTACAACACCGATTGGGACTCCGAAGCCTATCTGACCGTTTCCGGCCAGAACTCCAACAACTCGGTCCGCGTGACCGATGGCTTCCTGAACGCTGTTCAGGCAGATGGCGAATGGGACCTCACCTCGCGCCGCTCCGGCGGCACGGTGAAGACCATCAAGGCGAAGGAACTTTGGGAACAGATCGGCTATGCCGCCTGGGCGTCTGCTGATCCGGGCCTGCAGTACCACACCACCATCAACGAGTGGCACACATGCCTTGCCTCCGGCGAGATCCGTGCCTCCAATCCGTGCTCGGAATACATGTTCCTCGACGACACGGCATGTAACCTTGCCTCGTTGAACCTGCTGCAGTTCCGCCGCGAAGACCGTTCCTTCGACGTGGACAGCTACGAACATGCCGTTCGCCTGTGGGCCATCGTTCTGGAAATCTCGGTTTTGATGGCGCAGTTCCCGTCCAAGGAAATTGCGGAACTGTCTTACCGCTACCGGACGACCGGTCTCGGCTACGCCAATATCGGCGGCCTGCTGATGACCGCCGGCATTCCCTATGACAGCGATGAAGGCCGCGCGATCTGTGGCGCCCTCACTGCGATCATGACCGGTGTGTGCTACGCAACGTCCGCTGAAATGGCTGGCGAGCTTGGCCCATTCCCGGGATACAAGGACAATGCCGAACACATGCTCCGCGTCATGCGGAACCACCGCCGCGCCGCGCATGGCGAGGCAACCGGCTACGAGAAACTGTCTACTCTCCCGGTTCCGTTGGACCATGCCTCCTGCCCTGACCAGACCCTGATCGAACGGGCAAAGCTCGCCTGGGATCGTGCTCTGGAGCTTGGCGAGAAGCACGGCTACCGCAATGCCCAGACAACCGTGATTGCCCCGACCGGCACGATCGGCCTTGTCATGGACTGCGACACGACCGGCATCGAACCCGATTTTGCCCTTGTGAAGTTCAAGAAGCTGGCCGGTGGCGGCTACTTCAAGATCATCAACCGTGCCGTTCCTGAAGCCCTGCGCAAGCTCGGCTATTCGGAAAGCCAGATTGCCGAAATCGAGGCCTATGCCGTTGGACACGGTTCGCTTGATCAGGCTCCTGCCATCAATCCGGGCAGTCTGAAAGCCAAGGGCATGACCGATGCCAGCCTTGAAAAACTCAAGGGCGCGCTCGGCTCTGCCTTCGACATCAAGTTCGTGTTCAACCGTTGGACCCTTGGCGATGAGCAGCTGACTGCCCTTGGCGTCAGCGAAGAACAGATGAGCGACCCGGCCTTCGAACTTCTGTCCTTCCTCGGCTATTCCAAGGCGGACATCGAAGCGGCCAACACCCATGTTTGTGGTGCGATGACGCTGGAAGGCGCGCCGTTCCTGAAGGAAGAGCACTACCCAGTCTTCGACTGCGCCAACCCGTGTGGCCGGATCGGCAAGCGCTTCCTCTCGGTGGAAAGCCACATTCGCATGATGGCTGCAGCCCAACCGTTCATATCCGGCGCGATCTCCAAGACGATCAACATGCCGAACAATGCAACGGTCGAGGACTGCAAGGAAGCCTACATGCTGTCCTGGAAGCTGGCGTTGAAGGCCAACGCGCTTTACCGTGATGGGTCCAAGCTCAGCCAGCCTCTGAACTCGCAGCTTCTCGCCGACGATGACGAAGACGAGGAAGATGCAATCGAGACACTCGCCGCAAAGCCGATGGCAGCGCGGGCGGAAATCGTCGCCGAACGCATTGTCGAGCGGATCGTGGAACGCGCCGTTCGCACCCAGGAAAAGCTTCCCGGTCGCCGCAAGGGCTACACCCAAAAGGCAAAGATCGGTGGGCACACCATCTTCCTGCGCACCGGCGAATATGATGACGGTCGTCTTGGCGAGATCTTCCTCGACATGAACAAGGAAGGCTCGGCGCTGCGCGCCTTCATCAACAACTTCGCGATCTCGGTGTCACTGGGTCTCCAGTATGGCGTGCCGCTGGAAGAATATGTCGACGCCTTCACCTTCACGAAGTTCGAACCGGCCGGCATGGTCATGGGGAACGACGCGATCAAGAATGCGACCTCGATCCTCGACTATGTCTTCCGCGAGCTGGCGGTTTCCTATCTCGGTCGCCACGACCTTGCCCATGTGTCGCCGGAAGTCTTCGGCGCACCGGCAACGGGTCTGTCCGGCGGTGACGGAACCACCAAGGACGGCGGCGTTGTCTCCCACGGCCTCGTACGCGGCCAGACCGAGCGGTTCCGACTGGTCAATCAGAGCGACGCGCCATCCGGTTCCACCACGACCACGGTGACCGCGAAGGTTGGTGGCTCACCGGCCGCCCAGACCTCGGCAGTGGCAACAGCCTTTGCCCGCGGATCGGAAGCGATTGCCGCCGTTGAAGTTGCCCCTGCCCCGCAGATGGCAACCGCAGCCCAGCAGATCGCCCAGGCCCGCATGAAAGGCTATGAAGGCGAAAGCTGCTCGGAATGCGGAAACTTCACCATGGTCCGCAACGGCACCTGCCTCAAATGCGACACCTGCGGCGGCACCAGCGGCTGCAGCTGATTAAAGTGAGCCGCTGTCCCTGTCCCGAGTCGCATAGGATGGCCAATTTAGGCCAATAAGCGGCTCAAAAGCGAAAATCCGGACGCTCCCGGGCGTCCGGATCGACCAAAGCAAATGCTGGCAAAAACAGCACTCCACGAATTCCGGGCTCCGAGAGATGCCCGGACAATGCAAGGGAGAACAAATCATGAAACAAGCGCCTAAGATGTAAATATTCATGAGGTACCCCAACCATGAACGTGCATGTGAATTCCATCGAGGACTTCCTTAAAGCTCTGGTGAAAGAGCTTGAGGTTCCGGACAACAGATATGAGCAGGCCCAGACGAGTTACACTTCTCTTGGGGAATGGCTTCATCGTCCTGAAAGCACGGTCCGGAAGTACGATCCTCAGGTCTACTGCCAAGGTTCGTTCCGGTTAGGAACAGCGATCCGTCCACATACGGACGAGGAAGAGTATGACGTCGACTCTGTCGTAGAGCTTCGATCTTTGACCAAACGCGACAAGACCCAGCAAGAACTGAAAGCGATGCTAGGCGTCGAGATCAGGGCCTATCACGACGCCAAGGGCATGGTGAAACCTGTACGGGAAGGTAATCGCTGCTGGGTTCTGGACTATGCCGACGGTGCCCAGTTCCACATGGATGTTGTTCCAGCCGTTCCAAACACCGAGCAACAGAGAATCCTTCTCGAAGCCAAGATGCTCGACACTCGCTGGGTATCGACTGCGATCTCCATCACGGACAGGCGGGAGCCCAACTATTGGATACTCTCGGAGGATTGGCCCAGATCCAATCCGAAAGGTTACTCTTATTGGTTCGCATCCAGACAAGCGGTGGTGTTCGAGCGTCGCAAGCGGGCGGTATTTGAGGAAATGCAGAAGCAGGGCTTCCGTGCAAGTGTTGAGGATTTGCCAGACTTCAAAGTGAAGACACCACTTCAGTCGGCGATCATGATCCTGAAGCGGCACCGAGACAACATGTTCGCCCGCAATCTGGATCTACGTCCGATCTCAATCATCATTACCACGCTGTCGGCTCATTCGTATGAGAACCAGGACACAATCTCTGGCGCGCTGTTCACGATCCTTGACCGAATGGATCAGTTCATCGTTCATGACGGCAAGAAGTACATCATAGCAAACCCCACCGACCCCTTCGAAAACTTCGCTGACAAGTGGGAACGTGAACCGCAGAAGGCCGATGCGTTTTTCCAATGGCTGCGCCAGGCTCGTACCGACTTCAGGGCAGCGGCACAGGCAACGAACTACAAGGGTATGGCCGATGCCGTCTATCAAAGGATGGGATACCGAGCTGCAACCAGCGCGGTTGACCGGCTCACCGGAGGGTCACGCCTGCTGCGCGCAGCAACTGGTGCATCTGCTGCGGGCGCAGGCACTGTTGGTGCGCCCAGCTTCGCGAATGCCGATAGACGACCGACGAAGCCTCAGGGATATGCATGATCTGGTGGTGGCAAGATCAGGATAGGGCAAGAGCGGAGAAGGTCGCATTCACCGCACTTCAGGAGGAAAATGATTGGCTGACGAGCGTGCGCGTCAGGCACCTCGCCGATTTTCAGCTCTGCGTGGATGTGGAGATCCAGCATGGCGGGGAAAACATTACGCTGGCGGTAATCTACCCCACCACATTCCCTGATACCCCACTGATCGTTTTGCCCCATGGCGGAATTCAGCTTTCCGACCATCAGTATGGTCCCGGTGGGGAGCTTTGTCTCCAGTGGCGTCCGGACAATTGGGATCCTGCGGTCACAGGGGCAATGATGGTGGAAAGCGCTTACGGCCTGATTGCTGCTGAGCGCGGTTCCGCTGGAGAGGCCTCCGCAGTTCCCTCGGAGCATCGTTCTTCGCTTGGGGCGGAACTGCGCTTCGAAAGCTGGCGCTTGATGGTTCCGGAGGGTGCGTGGGCGGCGCTCGAAGGGCAGCTCCCTGAGGCGGTTTTGGAGATATCTCTGACGATTACTGCACGCAGGACCCACCGGGTGGCTCACCTGAGATCAATAGGTGCACACGGCAACGAGGTTTGGATATCGCCGCAGCCTACACCGAATGCACCAGGAACACGGACCGGCTACATATTGCGGACGGCACAAGACATGAGCGTGCTAGCGCTTCATGGAGGCGGTGAATTCAAAGACCTCGCCGAACGCATTCCTGAACTCTCCTCCCTTCTTGAAATGCCGGATTGGCCGTTCCTTATCGTTCTCGAAAAATGCGGGCGTAAGACCGCTTTTGACATAGTTCACAGCAAGAAAGGCTTTCCATTTCTAGTTCCTTACCGGATCGTGGAGGAGGAGGTGCTGGCCCAACGATCCGTCTCGAATCGTGAAACAGTATCCATGAATCGCGTCGCGATCGTAGGCTGCGGCTCGATTGGCTCGAAGGTCGCCGCCTCACTCGCCCGCGCTGGCGTCAGGAAATTCCTCCTCGTCGACGAAGATATCTTCCTGACTGGCAACCTAGTGCGGAACGAACTCGACGCTTGGGCGATCGGTTGGCACAAAGTGGACGCTTTAGCCGACAGGGTCGGCCAGATCGCCACCGACACCGAAATCGAAACGCGGCGCGTCGCTCTTGGTAGCCAGACCTCTGCCCTTGCAATGGAATCTACGCTTGAATCGATTGGCGAATGCGATCTCATCGTCGACGCGACCGCGAATCCGACATCGTTCAATTTGTGCGCCGGCGCTGCAAAACGGCACAGCAAGCCGATGATCTGGGCAGAGGTTTTCGGCGGTGGGATCGGCGGGATCATCGCAAGAGCGCGGCCTAACACGGACCCCTATCCGTTGGCGGCAAGAAATCAGATCACGACGTGGTGCGACGACCATGGAATTCCTTGGCAGACGGAGACCGGAAACCCGTACGAGATTAAGGGAGACGACAAGCCGCCATTCATCGCTGACGACGCCGATATCTCTGTTATTGCCGCCCATGCAACGCGGTTTGCCCTCGACATCCTTCAAGGTGGAGAAACGTCATTTCCCCATTCCGCATATGCGATCGGCTTAAAGAAAGCTTGGATCTTCGAAGCACCATTCGACACTTGGCCAATCGACCTGCAACCAACGGGGCCTTGGGATGAGCCGGTTGCAGCGCAAAGCGAAGAAGATATCAGAACACTGATGTCAGATCTCAACGACGAGGAATCGTCGTGACTGTGCAGTTGGTCCTTCCTTGGGCGATCGTGGATAGGATGAAGAAAATGCTCGCTCGTGCCGCCGACAGGGAGATTGGGGGCATCCTGATGGCACGACAAATCACACCCGGACAATTCGAGATCGTCGACTTCTCCGTCGATGAACTGACTGGCGAACGGGCGCATTTCGTCAGGGACCACGTCTTTCACAACACGTTCCTAGACGCGTTCTTCGAACGGACCGGTTACGACTACGAGAAATACAACTACATCGGCGAATGGCATTCGCATCCCGGGCTTCCAATCTTTCCGAGCCTCACAGATCTGGAATCTATGGAGGATCTCGTGAATGGAGAGCGCCGGATTCCGTTCGCAGTCCTGCTCGTCGTCAGGTCAGACACTTTCCGCGAATTCCTCGCGGTCGCAACTTTTCATCAGTGCGGGACGTCCCCGCAAACCGCGCGCATCAAATACGAGCCGTAGAGACAGCCATGTATCGAGATACGATCGACTGGAGCATCCGCGAATTCATCAAATTCCTTTTCAGACCGCGAGGATTCGAAGGAAAGGTTGCTGTCGCTTGTGTTCCTGTTCTTGTCACCCTGCTGGGTTGGAACTGGGTCGTCAAAGCCACCATCCGAGATGAGTACTCCGTCGAGGTCGGTTCAACTAACGTTATCCCGGAGTGGGTGCAATGGCCCCTCGTGGCGCTGTTCGTCGCGATCTTCGTCTTCTGTGTCTGGATCGGTTGGAAGCGGTTCTCCCGCGAGAACGATCTGCGGGACAGGAAGAGGGTCATTGTCATGGAAGGCCGCGGGTTGCGTGACGACGATGGCTCTCCCCTAACCGCAGCCGTGCCGTCAGACATCATAGGTCACCGGATCGGTATTATGCTGGACCTACGGCAGCGGAAAGACGGCGTGATCGTTGATCCGGGCGATCTCCTGAACGAGGTAGATGCTGCGCGACGAACAATCCAGCAGCATTCGAAGCACGGGGACGCTCAGGACGTGACCCTCGTCTACGGTGGGCTGACTCCCGTACCAATGACCTTCCTTACCGGGGTAATCTTCGACGACGAGGGCAAGATCGTCGTCATGGATTGGGACAGGAATCGTGAGGCGTGGCGCAGCCTGGACAGCGGGGACGACGGTCAACGCTTCAAGATGGAAGGGTTCCAAGACTTCGGTAGCGCCGCGGATGTCGTGTTAGCGATCTCAGCGTCCTATCAGGTCAGGTCAGAGAACATTGCGACGACCTTCGATCTCCCTGTTGTTAGGCTTTCTCTGCCTGACTTAAATTCATCGCATTGGTCACTGGACAAGCAAAACGCTTTGGCCGGGCAGTTCCTCGAAGCCGCGAAGTTCCTTGAGGCGAAGGGAGTGACGACCATCCATCTCCTTCTGGCCGCTCAAAACAGCGTCGTATTCAACCTGGGTCGTCGCTACGACAAACGAAATCTCCCAAGTCTCATCGTCTACCAATACGAAGCGAGCAACGAAAAGAAGTATCCTTGGGGAGTTCGAATGCCCGTTCGCGGCGAGACGACACCTTCGATCGCTCGAGCGTAGTGATCTGCTCCCTCTGAACGAATGGTATAGTTGTTCATGCTTTCAAGGTCGTCTAGCTTCAACTCCGAAATCTCGGGGGCCGGATGGCGCCCGCATTCAAGAGCATTGCATGCCCATTACACTACCAACCGCTTCTCCTTGTTCCCCGTCAGCGGCTAATGGACAAATTGGTTTGATTGCGTAAGGGAGTGAT
>NZ_VXDB01000034.1 GCF_008711325.1 Roseibium sediminis | reverse complement strand
AAGCCAGTGAATCAGAAATCATCCAACAGCGCGAGGTTTTTGCGGGTGTCCAGCTCTTCCTGCAGCGTCTGCAGGCCCTACGGCGGCTTCCCCAGTTGCCGCGCCTGTGCTTCCAGTTGCCACTCCGGTCAAGCAGGAGAAGAAAGATATGAATGAACCCAACGGATAAGGCGCTTCGGTCGCCCCAATCACATTCAGGCTAATATTGGATTAGGAAAGGCAGAGCACAGTATCACCGCTGCAAATTCGGCGCCAAAAACACTGTCACGGAATCCAAATCAACATCGAGACTATCATCAAAACTATCCGAATAGAACGAAAGCCCAATTTCAGGGGCATCGATGCCTACATCGCTGATTTCAAAAGATATTTTAGCCTCTTCCAAAATCCTCTGCGCACTAATTAGCTTATCCTGCAAAAGATTTTTTCCCTGAAAATAAAGGGCACTAGCATTCTGGACATCATATGGCTGCCGAAATTCCACCGAGTGGAGTTTGTATTGGTCATTAAACTCGAAGGCAATTTTCGCTTCGAACAAAAATGCTCGTAAACCAACGTAGTATGGCTTCCTGCGTCCACGAACATTTGAAAGAATAAATTTCTCCGAAATATCAATAAAGTCATCATTTGAAGTGATGTCTATCAAAGTACCCTGCCCAGTCGGCACGGCTGATACGCTGGAAAATGGGATCAAATCCATTTATATACTCCTTAACGATTTCGGAAAACATCTGGATCAAGAGTCCGCGCGTATTCCACCATCTCTTCGATTGCACCATCGTATTTGCCGGGTTGCCCGATTTCGTTTTCGATACGGCGGATATCGTCAATATCCATCTGAATAGCCTCTTCGAGTTTCCCTTGATCTAGAAGCCTTTTCTGCTCAGCTCTGTATGCTTTCGCTTCTGCGCTACTTCCACGACTCGAGGTCAGTCTATGATCAGCAGGATCCATTTTGATTGCAGGACCATCTTCTGAACTAATCGGAGCATCCTTATAACAGGCCTTCGCAGGGCAGTGATGGCTATCTAAGTTATCTCCCACAGGGTGCTTTGTATCCTTATGCGCACCTCCTGAATAAGGACTTTCAACTCCCTTACTACTCTTTATATTATTGTCATCTATTGCCCGATCAATGGCAGCCAAGGTATCGGGGTCCAGATCCAACTTTTTGAGCCATCGGATAATTTCGATACCAACCTTTGACCCCGGAATAGGTGCACCTATTGTGAGCTCAATGCCAGTATCCTGAGCAAGCTCAGTTGCCATCTCTTTGGCGCGAGCACAAGCTCCTGAATCACCCCGATCGCAGGCCAGCGCTGTGCTGGTCAGATCGTATGCATCATATGCTGTCAGCGCATAATCTGCGGCAGTTAATACAACAACTAACCCAGTAATTAACGCTGCACAGATTCCTGTTCCGCACACATTGTTCTCTACTGCAGAGGCACCGACCGAGGCCCCGATATTTACATTTTCGGCCTCGCCGCCAGAAGTTAAGAAGCCGGCAAAAGCGCCAAACAGCTGGCCAATTTTGATGACCTCGGATCTGATTTTTTGCGCTTCCCTGAGGCGCTCCTTCCTAGAAAGTCCATCAAACCGCCCCGAATCCAGCTGATCATTTATCCAAGCAATTGCCACCAACTCGGCAGCTGCAGCTCCCGCTGCGCCGCTTGCACAACCACCAGAACCGTTCTGAA
Source organism: Roseibium sediminis (assembly GCF_008711325.1). Taxonomy (GTDB): domain Bacteria; phylum Pseudomonadota; class Alphaproteobacteria; order Rhizobiales; family Stappiaceae; genus Roseibium; species Roseibium sediminis. The sequence continues at coordinate 26,370 of NZ_VXDB01000034.1, read as the reverse complement.
CAGCTCCCGCTGCACAGCCCGCAAGACCATGGAGCAATATGTGAGGAAATGATCCTTCCTTGATTCCCAGTGTCCCAATCTCGAATTGAGCATCGGCAAGGGTCAGGTTCACCAACGTGTTGACCATGGAAGACGAGAAGCCTTCCAGGAAGTCAGTACCGTAGACCGCCGAGGAAAGGCCTGACGAGATTGCTCCATCAAGTGCGCCGTCCAGGATGTTACCCAGCGAGAGACTGCCTTTACCGAAGTTTCCAAGCAGTCCGTCGAAGAGAGCCGGATTGGTTTCCTTTGTGATGCCGAACGTGTCGAGATTGATACCTGAGGTCAAACCAGCTGACACGCCCGAGAAGACGGCATCTTTCAGGATGTCTCCGAGATCGAAATCACCGGAAACAGCAGCATCAAGGCTTTCGACGAGGAACGTGGAGGCGAAGGCCTCCAGCCCGCCTGTGATGCCACTCAACAAACTGCCAGACGTGATGCCCGTTGCGCTGGATATTGCTCCGGAAATGGCCGTTGCAAGGGACCCTACCAGATACGGTGCCACAAACGCGCCAATCGCGATCGACACCAGAGCCTTGAAGGCCGGGCTGAGCTGGACGGTTTCTTCGTAGAAATATTCGTTGGCGAGTTCTTCCTGCAGCAGCTGCAGGCCTTCCAGTGCCAGAAGCTCTTCGGGGTAAAGATCGCTCAAACTCGGGGCATCGACACCGGCCTGCGAGTAGACCGACAGGAGCGCCTTGCCGCCAATGTCGAGATTGATGCCCTGCCCGGCCAGAAGCCTGGTGAAGACCGCCGTTTCGACAAAGCTGCTTTCCTGGATCGTCGTCATGGTGACGAGACCCATGTCGGAAGAGAAGAACTCCTTGCGCTGGCTGTCGATTGCCGCCTGAACGGAGAAGTCACCGCCGGTATTGATGTTGAGGTTCTGACCGGCGGAAAGGTTCGCCCCGATCAGCGTCGTGTCCGCCCCCGAAACAAGGCTGAGGTCAAGCGCCGCGAGTGCCGCCGTGCCGGTATTGTACTGGTTGACGGTGTTCAGCTGGCTGGATTTGCTGATCAGGCCAAAGAAGGAGCTGCGGGATTTCTTGACTTGTTCTTGAAAAATGTCCGTGTAGGTGCCTGCAAAGATGTTGCCCTCGGTCGCCGACAGGCTGATATCGCCATCTAAGGATGTTACAACATCCCGCCGAAATGGCGTTTATCCAATGCACCACACTTAATCCAGAGAAACGATATAGCGATAAAACTACGATTACAGTCAAATAAACTCTACATCGACTCTATCTACAATTAATTCCACTAGCTCTCCGTCTAGATATCCATATTCGTCAGCTAAATGATCATCTTCAAATGGGAGGCCACACTCAATCGTATTTCCGACCAACCTACCTCGCAGTCTATATCCGAATCCCGTGTCTATCCGTTCAATTCCAGCCTCTGCGATAGAACTTTTCCTTAGATCGTATTCATCATTGAGAAACACCTGAAATACAACCGGATAAGAACGCCCTACTTTTAGTTCATATGGCACGACACTCGCAAAACATACGACTTCCATTGTACCGATTACTAATGTCACCTCCTCTTCGACATCATCACAGATTGCCTTTAAGTATGCTTGCATTATCAATCTCATCGCTAGGGATTATATGGACGAATTACCTTATCATCTTTATCGCCGTTAATAGTTTTCCAGAAGTCCTTCCCACTCTTCACATGCAACGTTGTTATGTGTCCGTCGCTATTCGTCCCAACAAACGCAAATTTCGCTTGGCCTTTTCGATTGTTACCCATGTATTGAGCATATCCAACACGAGTCTCACCTTTGTACTGATATTGTACTGGAGTGCCATTTTTTTGCACATATTGAGCTATTTCCAAATATTCCTCCGAACTATTCGCATCAAATTCTCCACCATGCTTTGCAAAATGTTCATCCAATTGCTTTTTATTTGAAAAATTCCTAGGTACATTGGTAGAGTAATTCGCCTGATTAATCGACTTATACTCAACACCATTCGCATCGCGAACTATCGTCTGACCAAACGAATTCGTAGCAAGGCTCATTCCTGGCCCAAGAATGCCAACACCTTCAAGGAGTTCTTCGAAACCAGCGGTAAGAAGCGGACCCCATTTCGCATTCAAGATGGCAGCCTGAACTTCTTCGTCTGTTAGATCGAGTTTACTTGTCAAGCCTTTAACATAAGCGAGCCTTACTTCCGCCTGCATGGTATCCGGCAGATCACCAATTAAGTTTTGAATTCCGAAATCTGAAGCCAAAACTGGTACAAGAGAAGATTTTGCGCTGCCATAGGCAGCGAACATCAATTTTGCCCTACCCGGATTTGAAGCAACCGCATCCAAAAAGGCAACCGCCTGCGGACTGTTTCCGTTCTCGGCATACTCAGCTAAAACCTCCTGTAAAGCAGCTTGCGTAACGTTCTGCCCCTGAGGCCAACGGGATTGTGACGATGCGAGTTCATATATGCCAACCCGGTTCAATAGGGTGTCGGCGTTTATCAGTTCCTGTCGATATTCTGAACTTCCCCTTTCCAACTGACCAAACATTGTCTGGCCATCGACGGACGCTGGTCCGTTGTAATTGGTTTCAATGAAAGCTCGAGCCTCATCACCGAATGCCACTCGGTGCAAATCAAAGCTTTCAGACACCCCCTTAAGAGTTTCAGCAGCCAAGATGCCCTTGGCTTCGTCCAGCGTCAGACTGCACTTACCGTGGTTCTCACACATCCAGTTACGGAATTCGTCCGCCTTTTCTTCGATCCATTCAATCTCGCTGCGATGAAGGAGACGGTTATTACGAAGTCCTGATTCAGCAATGTGCGCAGCTATGCTGACGTTTGATCCGTCGCCACCGGAGAAGAGGAATCCGGAGAATGCACCAACAATCTTTGCGAATTTTTGCTGTTGTTCGTCGCTCAATTGAGTTCCGCTGAGCGAACCGGCCAAAATGCTCTGCGCTATTCCGCCGGCAGCTCCCGCCGCGCAGCCCTGACCGCCGTTCTGGATGGCACCTGCGGCACAGCCTGCAAGACCATGCAAGAGCGCATGCGGCAGGGAGCCTTCCCATGCCTTGTTGGTCTCGATGAGGTCGCCATTTGCGTCACGGATGACCCCCAACTCCCCGATCTCATATTGAACGTCAGCAAGGGTGAGGTTCACCATCGTGTTGAGCATGGAAGACGAGAAGCCTTCCAAGAAATCGGTGCCATAGACCGCCGAGGACAGGCCGGACGAAATTGCGCCGTCGATTGCGCCGTCCAGAATGTTGCCCAGGGAAAGGCTGTTGTTCCCGAAGTTCCCAAGCAATCCCTCGAAGAGAGCCGGATTGGTGTCCTTGTTTATCCCGAACGTTTCGAGACCGATGCCGGACGTCAAGCCTGCCGATACACCGGAGAAGACGGCATCTTTCAGGATGTCTCCGAGATCGAAATCACCGGAAACAGCAGCATCAAGGCTCTCCACAAGGAAGGTGGAGGTGAAGGCCTCCAGTCCACCCGTGATGCCGCTCAGCAAACTGCCGGATGTGATGCCCGTTGCGCTGGATATTGCCCCGGAAATGGCCGTTGCAAGGGACCCGACGAGATAGGGAGCCACGAAGGCACCAATCGCAATGGAGACCAGGGCCTTGAAGGCCGGGCTCATCTGGACGGTTTCTTCGTAGAAATATTCGTTGGCGAGGTCTTCCTGCAAAAGCTGCAGGCCTTCCAGCGCCAGAAGCTCTTCCGGGTAAAGGTCGCTCAAGCTCGGCGCATCAACGCCCGCCTGAGTGTAGACCGTAAGGAGCGCCTTGCCGCCAATGTCGAGATTGATCCCCTGCCCCGCAAGGAGTTTGGTGAAGACAGCCGTCTCGACAAAGCTGCTCTCCTGGATCGTCGTCATGACGACCGGGCCCATGTCGGAAGAGAAGAACTCCTGGCGCTGGCTGTCGATCGCCGCCTGAACGGAGAAGTCACCGCCGGTATTGATGTTGAGGTTCTGACCGGCGGAGAGGTTTGCCCCGACCAGTGTCGTGTCAGCCCCTGAAACAAGGCTGAGATCAAGCGCTGCCAGTGCCGCCGTGCCGGTGTTGTAGCGGTCGATGGTGTTCAGCTGGCTGGATGCGCTGATCAAACCAAAGAGGAAGCTGCGGGACTTCTTGTATTCTTCCTGGAAGATGTCCGTGTAGGTGCCCGCATAGATGTTGCCCTCGGTCGCCGACAGGCTGATGTCGCCATTGCCGGACGCAAAGGCCGTTCCTGCAGTGACAAGGTCGCCAAGATCAGACAGCACTTCCACATCGCCGCCACCGGCGATGCGAACGCCCTTGTTGGTGACCTTGTTGATGGAGTGCGAGGAACTCTTTGAGGACAGGAAACGCTTTTTCGACTTGCGCTGGCTGAAGGAATAGATGTCTTGCGCGGCAGCCAGTATGACATCACCTGTTGCGGACAGTTTTGCCTTGCCACCAGCATCGATCTGGGTGCCTACGAGCACGGCCTGACCACCTGCAAGGGCGGTAAAGTCTCCGCCAGTCGACAGGTTGGTCACATGGCTGATCGAGCTTTCAAGGTTGGTGCCGTTCTTGTGATCGCCCGACGACACTTTTGCCGAGGACTGGACTGCCGTCATCAGCAGGTCGCGGCTTGCAGACAGCGTCGTGTCGCCGCCGATATCGGCTTCCAAGCCGGCCAAAACGATGTCTGCAGAGGAAATGATCGACAGATTGCCGCCCACTTCCAGCGAGGACAGGGTCTGCTGGGTAGCCTCGAAGGTGGCATTGCCACGCTTGCCCTCAAACTCATGCGTGGCGGATGTCAACGTGACGCCCGCGATGGCGAAGATCGAGGCATCGGTTTCCACATCAATGGAGACGCCCTTGCCGGTGAAGTCCTGACCCGCGATGACATCGAGTGTCTGTGCATCGATGCGTGTACGATCCAGCTTGATGCTGCCAAGGGCTGTCAGGGCCAATTCACCTGCGTCCGCAGCCAGACGGCCACCCTGATCAGTCAGATTGTTGACAGTGATGTTGGCGTTGAGCGAGGCGACAATCGTGCCGGAGTTGGTAAGATCAGACCCGCTGATCGTCACGTTCTCGCCGCTGATCAGAGCCCCGGACGATGCCAACTGAAACGGCGACTGCGAGGGGTGGACCGTCGTGGTCCCTGCCCCGTCACGAGAGGGAACGGAAATCGGCTGATCCAGCCATGCAAGGTCACCTGGACCACCAATAACCTCTCCGCGCGAAAGAGCCGCATGGATCGTCTCATTGGTGTTCAGCATGATTTCGTCAAGATACTCGTCGCGATCGACTTCCAGAATGTATCTCGAGGTAATGAAGTTGGCGTAGTCGGTGAATTCCGGATTGGTTTCCGCGATTGTATTGAGACCAGCCGCCAGAAGCGCATCAACGCTCGCCGTTGCCGTGATGGTCGGATTGACCGTTGGCGCCGTGTTTACGTCCGTCGTGCTGCCGGTGTTTTCCAGCTCGACCGTGCGGATGTCCGTGCCATTGCCTGCGACCGGAGCGATTTCGTCATCATGACGCTCTTCGTGGATTTCGGCATTGTTGCTGGCAACCGGTGCTACACCCTGGAGATCGGTGTCCCCTTCTGCCTGCTTCTCGGCAATGAACGCGTTCAGCTTGCCGATCACCTCGTTCAAGGTGAGCGTGGATGATTGAAGGGTCGTGTTCGTCAGACTGCCAGAGATGTTGACATTGCCGACGGCCTCGATGCGTCCGCCAAACGTGTCGTAGTATTCAACCTTGCCTTCATGACAGGTGAAGCAATCCGGTCGCTTGTGCACTTCGACAAGAAATTGCGAGGCGCCAAGGGCCTTGTTGTCTACGGTATTGGCTGTAATCTCAAGATTTTCGCCAGCCGACATGTTCGCGAAGTGGTTCTTGACGTTCTCGGCAACGATGCTGAGCGTACCGCCAGCAACGATTTCCGCCAGAACACCATCATCGTTAAACCGATCCTGATAGAGGATCTTGATGATGTCGTAGGCTGCTCCCGAGCCTGCCGTCATGGCAGCCCAGACATCCGTATTATCGCTGACAAGGTTGTTGGTCAGTACACTGCTGGTCGTGTTATCAGTGTTGGTTATTGTTTCCGTGACCAGGGCTTCTGTCTTCAGGATGCCCTTGACCGTATCTGAGACAGCTGTTCCGCCGGATGCCAAGGTTTCCCAGAGTTCCGCAAAGGCTTCTGCAGCCTCCGGCTTGATCTTGCCGGTCGGGTCAAACCACTGGTCGTCAACCATAGAGGCAACCAGACCTGCTGGATCTGTTTCTCCATCAGCCTTTGCCTTTGCGTACATGTCTTTCCAGACACCTGCAAAGTCATCCTTGATCGCTGTTCCACTTGCCGTGAGAACGGACGTCTTCAGGATGGACTTTCCGTCGGCAGACAGTGAGCTAGCGCCGTTGACGAGGTCGGCCCACAGCGCTGCATATTCATCTGCATATTCAGGCAGGATCTTGCCATTGGCGTCCAGATAAGCTGGGTCAATCAGCTTGGCCAACTGAGAGACCGGCTCTACCGGTCCCGTGCTGCCCTTTTCAAGCCATTTGGTAATGGTGCTTGTATCGAGCGTCGGGGCTGTCCCAATGTTGGCGACTTCTTTCGCCCGGATGGTCAAATCACCTTGAAATGCCTCAATTCGACCGTTCGTGTTCTGAACGAGGCTTGCAGCATCCAGTGCATCTGTTTTGGCCAGGATAATGCTGTCATTGGCCCAGATGACGCCACCAGCATTCAGGATCTTGTCGGCATACAGCGCCAGATCATTCGCAGAGATGATCGTCGCTGCGTTTGTGATCGTTCCGACAGCTGTGGCGACAAGCTGATCTGCCGCAGATACAATGCCCGTGTTCGTAATATCAGTTGCAGAGACGAGTGAGACATTCCCGCCACTCAAAGTACCATCGAGGGTAATGCCACCAGATGTCGAGGTCAGAGAAGCCAGCGCAGATGCAGTGGTTGTGCCATCAAGGTCAATAGTCGCTGCGCTGACAGCAAGCGACCCGGCCGAAAGTTTAGAGGCTACGGCCTGACTAACCGTACCACCTGCATCAATGGCCACATGCCCTTGAGATGAACTTTTTCCAAACAGCGAGACGTTGCCAGCAGCATCAATGTCAAGTGATCCAGCTGACACTTCAGATGTTGCGCCCAAAATCACCGCATCTGCCGTCGATGCAATCTTCAGGTCTCCAGATGCCCTGATCGCACCGGAGATGTTCGCCATACCGGCACTTTCCAGGGTGATAGCCCCGCCGTCGGCCTGACCGTTGAACGTCAATGCACCGCTGGACGTGCGAATGTCGATAAGATCGCCATCTTCGGAAGTGATGGAGCCTTCAAGAACAATCGGCCCCTGATTGCGGACCTGTATCTTTTTGCGCGCCTTGATGAGGGGCGTATGGCCACCTGAAGGGGCCCCGAGGGTCAGCCGACCGTCGGAGCGAATGGCAATGTTCGAAGACGAGGCCATTTCCCCGTCGAGGCGTACACCGACACCGTTTTCAGTCGCCACCATCTGGATCGCGTTGGCATACATGCCGCCAAGAGCTGCAACATCGATTGCCAGTGCGGGAGCAGCACCGGTACCGGTCTGTTCCGTGATCCCGGTAACTTCGCCCGTTTCCGGATTGTAGGACCAATCATAGTTGACGCGGTTTGCGCCTGCGACAATGTTCAACTGATCGGCGCGCATAGCGCCGTAAACGGCAGCAGCGCGGGCAATAACGTCTACGCGGGAGGTGTCCGCAAGTGACAGACGGCTCTCAGGATTAAGCCCCCTTGAACCAATGGTTACAGTTCCCTGCTTGACGTCAAACCCGGCCAGAGATCCGTTTGCTCCAAATATCGGCTTTCCAGTCGTGAGGGTCGTCCGGCCAGTATTGACGAAGCCACAACCGTTACAGGTGATGCCGAACTCATTTGCCAGGACCACATCCATGGATTGGCCGGCAACTTCCAGAATTCCATTCAGTTGGGTCTGGTTGCCTCCAATGACTTCACCAATCCAGAGCCGCGCCGCTTGCCCCGGAGCAAGGTTCGGGTTCCCTTCGATCCAGCCGCCGATCTGGGTATCAACATTGGTGGCCGAGTTGTTGAGGATCAGATCCTCTGCCGTAAACTCGGTGTAGATGTCATGGCTGACACCAGCCGCATTTGGCGTGTTGATGTTGAGAACGGGCGTGCCGTTGTAGGACTCATCTACTCGCGGGCGAGGACCATTATCCGGCCCCTCTACGGTAATGCTCTGCGCATGAAGGAGAGTTGGTTGGACAACCAAAGCTCCGATCAGAACCCATGAGATGAGCTTGTAAATCAGCTTACCCATAATTCAACATCTCCAAAATCATGCAATGCATTGTTTTTATTTTAAAAGTTCACCTTGAACCCAACGAAGCCGACAGTTCGCGAGGCTTCGAAGGCAGGCTGAGAATTGGGTGGATTTTCGCTGGGACGGCTGAGAGCATGCGCCACCTGTAGGGTCAGAGTTGCATGATCCATGATTTTGATATCCGCCCCGAGGCTGCCCCCCGCCAGATAGTCCTGTGACCAGTTTCGAAGATCGGACGGCTCGACATAACCGACATCAAGACCCGCATTCAGCCGAACGTCGAAGTTGTCATCCTGATAGGCATCCCATTCGATTGTATTTCTCAGGAAAACACCGGTATCGCCGTACATGCTGTCCGCATGGAAGCCTCGGACGGTGGACCAACTTCCGATCGTGAACTGTTCCGTACCGGGAAGTATATCTTTCGAGTATTGGCCTGAGACCGTTCCCCGATAGTTCACGCCCTTGAACGGCAAAGGGTGATCAAAGCTCAGTCGGGCTTTGATCAATCTGAACTCTGGATTGACGACGCTTTTCTCCAGAACATGCGCATCAAGGATATCGAGGCCAAATTTGCCAGCGACATCCCAAGTTAGCTTGCCTTTTGCGACCCCTGTCTCCCCTCGGAAACCCAGGGAAGCTATCGTTAGGCGTCGACGTTGGCTTTCAATTTCATTGTTGTCGATGAAAGTTCTGGTTCTGGTCAGCTTCAGATCGCCATAAGCGTAAAGCTTTGTCGTCTGGTTGCGGAACAGAAGGCGTTCTGCGGAAATCGTTGCGTATTTCGACCGCCCTTCGACCGGGTAGGACTGGTTGATCCCCTGAAGATTAAAGAAGTAGCCGCTCTTTCCGATATCAATCCCGAAATACCAGTTGCCAAAAGGGACGCTCCAGCTTGCTGAATAGCTGTCAGAGTAGCGAGCACTTCTGTTATCAAACGGCGTAAATGTGCCACCAATACTCAGCTGGTCGTTCAATCCGAAAAGATTGTCATATCCGAAACGGGCTGTGGTTTTCACAATGCCGGTCGTTTCAAAACCTGTGTTATCGGCACCCAGCTCTACGTGCCATGGATGCTTTTCCTCAACATGGAGCTGTATGAAAGAGCCACCGGGGAATTCACCTGGAACCAGCTGAAAACGAGCCGAAGTCGACTTCGGGCCGTTGATGTTTTCAAGCCCCTGCTCGATGTGACGCAGGTTCAGCAAATCTCCCCTTTTGCCGGGAAAAGCCATGAAAACACGCGCATCAGCCTGCGAACCGTCGGCATAGACGTAGCCTTCAATTCGTCCGGGCACGACGTTTATTTCCAGAGAGCCATCCGACAAATCCTGTTCGGGCGCATAGGCTCTGGTAGTGATGTAACCAAGCTCTTGATAATACTGATTTATGTCATTGAGAGCAGACGCGATGTCAGCAGCCGTGGCGCAGGAGCCAACAAGGTGCCCAAATCCGTTTGGCTTTCGCCCAAACGCTTCCCATCCTTCGAGGTCGACTTGCCGGATCTGGAAACATGGTCCGCCCTGAGCGGGTGCAAAGGGACTGGGAGCCGCACTTTGGATGGCCGGAACCTGCTCACGACGTTGACGCGCTGCGCGTTGCCGGTCTTCCGCCTCTGCCTGACTGGCCCGTTCCCGCTGGATATCGTTCGCAAGATTCCGCAAGTCAGCAGCAGGAACACCCTGCGCCAGAGACGGGCCGGACTGGAACACCACTCCGGTCAAAGCGGACACGAGAAAAACAAATCTACCGAGGCGGCTTCCCACTTACTGGTCCCCCTCATGGGTTTCCGGCAGGAAAGAACGCGCCTGAGCCTGAGCCTGCAGCACTTCCTCTGGTGACATCAATGCTGTCAATTCTTGAAGAGCCTGGGGAGCCCTTGGATGTGAACGGGCAGAGGCAAGGTTCAGATAGGTATGAGCGTTGATAAGGTTCTGGGCAGCTGTGCCTTCCTCCAGGATCACCCTTGCAACTTCAAATAAACCCACAGCATTCCCGAAAGAGGCGGATCTTTCAAAATACCGCCGAGCGCGAACCTTGTCCGCCTCCCCTGAAGCCCCTGCCAGATAGAGAGCACCAAGTGTGTTCAAAGCGAGAATATGATCCTGCTCTGCCGCCTTCTTGTAGAAAGCGAGCGCCAGTTTCACGTCTTTCGGAACACCGGCCCCTTCGAAGGTCATCTTGCCAAGATTGAAGAGCGCGTTGCGGTCACCTTTGTCCGCAGCAATCCGGAACAGCCGGGCCGCTTCCTGGTAATCCTGATGAATACCCGCCTCGCCCCGATAATGCATAAGCGCCAGCTTGTTCACCGCACGTAGGTGACCACCTTCTGCCGCCTTTTTGTAGAGCCTGACAGCTGCTGACACGTCAACATTCACACCCAGGCCAACTTCCAGCATTTGCGCCAGATAGTAGGAGGCGGCCAAATCTCCCTCTTCAACTCCCTTGCTGAAGGCCTTCACAGCGATCTCGTATTGCCCGGCTTCAAGCGCTGCCTTGCCTTCATCGACAGGTGTTGCCAAGGCGTTTCCACTGACAATGACAACAAAGGAAAAGAGGAAGAAAAGTGAAGTGCGTTTCATTGAGAAACCTCGCCTCGGTAATGCCGATAGGCGTTAGAAAAACCGCGAAGGGATACAGGGAACTCGACTGCTTTGGACCGTGCTGTCCAGACGCGCACCTTGGCCTCGATACCCTTTTGAAAGGCTGTCAACACCACCCCAGATAACTTGAACCCCGCGTGGCAACCTGCGCGGTCGCAAACTTCATAAAGAACCTTGAAGGGACGTTTGTTATCGACCCGGATCTCAATTCCAGGCGCCAGATAAACGCCAACCGGCACAGTCATCACCGCGAAGTCGTTTTCAGAAACACCTTCCTGCCCCCGAGAGATGCTGAGCAGAAATATGGCCTGGCCGCCCTTACTGGCAGCAGCAGTTTGCACCATCTGGCAGGCCCGCCCCTCACCTTGTGGAACGCACGTGACCTGCCAATCGCTGAACACTTCGCTGTCATTCGACGGCGCGGTGGGTTCAACAGCAGAGGCAAAGTTCGCAGATAACAGCAAGGCGCACCAAAGGCACGCTGCAAAAAGCTGATGCATCTTATGGACTATCCAGCCTGCTCGATCGGAACAGCTTTCCAGTCTCTCGCGAATTGCTGCGCCGCTTCGAGAGAGACGCTGTCCAGCTTGACCGCAACGTCATCGCGAAGCACTACCGCATCGTCAAGCCCGCGCACCGCTGCAAGATTTGCATAGCCATATGCCTTGATGAGGTCTGTTTGCACACCATCACCGCTAGCGTAGGCCTTCGCCACTTCAAGCAGGCCCATCGGATTTCCCGCGGCAGCAGTTATTGAAAACTGCTCAAAGGCCTTTTCAAGATTTCGCTCAACCCCGGCACCGTCGCGATAGGCAACTCCAAGGTAGTTTATGGCGGCCACCTGATTGGATTTGGCTGCAAGTTGCCAATAAGTTACGGCCTTCGCAGCGTCACGCTCAACGCCCTTGCCTTCGGAATACAGCAGCCCGCAATTGAACTGACCGTTCGCATCTCCCTTTTCGGCTGATGCGCAGATCAGCTCTGCTGCCCGCTTATAATCCTGAAGTACAAACTCTCCGTTCAGGTGCATCAGCCCCAAACGATTTTGAGCCAGGGCGCTCCCCTTTTCCGCAGCTGCGGCAAAAAGAGCCGCCGCCCGCCGCATGTCCTTGTCGGTGCCAAGACCCATTTCAAAAAGGCGCCCAATGTAGAACGCCCCATTGGCATCACCGGCCTCGAAAGCGGCCTGAAACTGCTTGACCGCTCCTTGCACATCGCCAGCTTCAAGGGTTTTGATTCCACTGGCTACGTCCGCCATTGCAGCTCCGGAAAGCACAGAAAAAAGCCCAAGCCCAATAATTCCGCTACGGAATTTCATTTCTCTTCCACCAAAAAAAACATCAAATCTGGCGGACAATTAATACATTATTATCAACTTTACCATGGGTAATTTTTGCATTTTTTAGTTGAGGCCAAATGAATCGAACACCTAAGATCATTCACAGCGAATTTGTATTCGATCTATATAATATTTCTGTCGCATTAGAACGCCACTTATATAGTATTGGCTTTCAGTCTCCCGAACACGCTCCCTTTTAATGATCGAAGATCCTGAAGTGCAATACAGTTTCGAAGTCGCATTTATTTGTCTTTCCTGCATGGATCCAACCAAAAACCGATTATAGACAAACTCAAATGCGTAAGTGTCGCGACCATTAATCTTGCCTACATGTGCCGCCTGCTTATCCGCCTCGGACAAGGTACGACACCCGGCAACCGAAGCAAGCACTCCAACCGTCAGCGCCGCTGAAAGCCAGCGCCGCAAACGCGCTTCAGTATTCACACGAAATAACATCACACTTTCCTCTGAGTGCGTTTTAAAACATTCTCAAATCACAGGTCATTTGTCAGAAGGTGAACACTGAAACAACCAGATACAGGTTTAAAAATACAAGCAGCAGCAACCTGGCTGGCACCCGGGGAAGAAAAACTAAATACTCTTCAGATTAAATAAACCCAGGACACTCAATTTGGCCGTAAAACAAGATCCATCAGATCACATGAAAGTATTTTAATATTCAAAACATAAGACTTCTGATTATCAGTTAACCCCTATATTAAAGCATTTTTAGACATGATGAAGTTGATTATAAATGCATCCAACAACGTTATTCCGTACATATATCCAACTATAGATTTTCCTTTAGACCAACCGCGTTGAGCCGTCTTCGGAGAAAAGGTGGAGGGTGTCTTGTGAGACGCTCAGGCCGATGTTTTCGCCGGGAGTGACCCTTTGGTGTTCGGGGAGTTGAAGGGTGAGCTGGCGGTTCAGGCCGATGTCGACGACCACCATTCTTGTTGCACCGTGATATTCGCTGAAGAGCACCGTGCCACCGAGAACGCTCCTCCCCGGTTCGACGATCGAAAGGGCTTCCGGTCTCAACCCGAGCTTGCACGCCTGTGTGGGAAGTCGTGCGGACGTCGGGATGGCGCCCTGCGCTTCGATCCGGATTGCATCCGCGTCGACAGACGCATCAAGGATGTTCATTTTCGGAGAGCCGAGGAACTGGGCGACAAAAACACTCGATGGCTTTTTGTAGAGTTCCTCCGGGCTGCCAGTCTGCATCACCCTTCCATCCTTCAAAACGACAATCCGGTCGGCAAGGGTCATCGCCTCGGTCTGGTCGTGGGTCACATAGATCGTCGTTGCGTTCAGCGACCGGTGCAGGGCTGCGATCTCGACGCGCGTGTCCGTTCGCAAGGCCGCATCAAGATTGGACAGCGGCTCGTCAAACAGGAAGGCTCTGGGCTCGCGAACAATGGCGCGGCCAATTGCAACGCGCTGGCGCTGGCCACCGGAAAGCGCGGCGGGCTTGCGGTCCAGATAGCTTTCCAGCCGCAGGATGCGGGCAGCTTCTGCAACCTTTGCCGAAATCCGGTCCTCTCGCATACGGGCGGTGCGCAGCGCAAAGGCGATGTTGTCGCGCACACTCATATGCGGATAAAGCGCATAACTCTGAAACACCATTGCCAATTGGCGATCATAAGGCTCCAGCCTTGTGACATCCTCGCCGCTGATCAGGACCTTTCCCGATGTCGCCTCTTCCAACCCGGCAATGAGGCGCAACAAGGTGGACTTCCCGCAGCCGGACGGCCCGACAAACACACAGAACTCCCCGTCGGCCACTTTCAGGGACACATCGCGGATCACGTCATGGCCGTTGAAGGATTTCGACAGGTTTTCAAGACGAATTTCAGCCATGGTCTATCCCTTGACGGCTCCGGCTACCATTGAGCCGGTGATACGGCGATACATGATCAATCCGAGCAGAAGCGGAGGCAGCGCGGCGATGATCATGACCGCTGCCGCAACGCCCCACTGCACGCCGCCGCCAGATGTTGCGAAGAAGAAAGATGCCCCGACCGTGACCGGCACAGCGTCGCGAGACGTCATCATCAAGCCGAACAGGAACTCGTTCCAGCCGGTGATGAACCCGAAGATGAAAGTGGTGATCAGGGCCGGTCGGCACAAAGGCAGGACGACCTTGAACAAAAGGCGCGGCAACCGGGCCCCGTCCATACGGGCCGCCTCTTCCAGCTCCAGCGGAATATCTGCAACGGCATTGGCCAGCAGCATCAGGGACAGGGGCAAGTTGACAACCGCGAGGATCAGGCCAAGGCCGAAGCGCGTATCCAAAAGCCCGATGGCCGCATACATCATGTAAAGCGGGATTGCAAAGATGATGAGCGGCAGTGCCCGAAGGTTTACCACCAGAGGAAACAGCAGCCCCCTCCCCACGCCCCTGCGCACCATGACCCATGCAACGGGAAATGCCACGATGACGGGAAGCACAGAGCCGATCACCGCCGCAGAAACGGAGTTCCAGAGATAGTGATAGATGTTCAGTCTGTCGCTGATGGTCAGGACAACCGCGAAGTTTTCCAGCGTTGGAGCCTCGATCCAGAGCGAGGGATTGCGGGAGACTTCACCGGGGGACTTGAAGGCAGTCACAAGCGTCGCGATCACAGGGAAGTTGATCACAACAGCAACGACAATGAAGACGACCCATCTGGTCCACATCCGCGCTTTCATGATGCTCTCCTGCCAACCAGTCGCTGGGCAAGGGTGAGCAGCAGGAATGCTGCGAGAAACAGCAGAATTGCTGCTGCCATCGCCTTGCCGATTTCACCGCGGCGCAGGAATGTCTCGTAGATATAGATGGACATGGATGTTGTCGCGCCACCGGGGCCGGCACCAACCAGGGTGTAGATGTTGTCGAAGACCCGAAACCCGTCGATGAAGCGGATGAAGAGCGCAACGAAGACCGTCGGAACCATCAGGGGAAACTCGATCTTCAAGAAGCGGCGCCACGGCCTTGTCCCGTCAACAGCAGCGGCTTCCTTCATTTCCGTGGGGATCTGATTGTAGGCGGTCAGAAAAAGCAGGAAGGCAAACGGTGTCCATTGCAGCGTTTCGGCCACGACAACAGTCGAAAACACGTTTGCAGGCCCCAGAAACGATGGGGACCAACCCAGCCAACTGTAAAAATAGTGCGGAATCGGACCTGCAAACTCATGCAGAACAAGCCGGTACATCAGCCCCATCATGGCCGGTGCGACAATCATCGGAATGATGAGAATGGCGACGGTCCATCCATGCTGCCGGACGAGTGGCGCCAGATAGACGGCGATTGCCAGACCCAGCACACATTGCAGGGTTGCGGTGATCACACCGAACTTCAGAGAAAACCATGCGGCTTTCCAGAAGGCAGCATCGTTCATGACATCGCGAAAGTTCTCCAATCCTGAGAAGCTTGGCGATGTCAGGGTCTGGAACGTCGTTTCGGAAAATCCATAGACCAGACTGAGCACCACCGGAAACCCTAAAATGGCGAGCAGGAAAGCCACCATTGGACTGAGCAAAATCGCGTTTTCGGATGTCTTCCGTGATGTCATGAGAGTTCCTTGAGACGATGGTCAGCGGAGACATTCCCCGCTGACCTGTCTTGATTACTTGAGCAACTCGGTCATGGAGGCGGTGATGTTGGTCATCGCTGCATCCAGATCCTGAGTGCCTGCCCAATAGCCCGTGAACTCCTTGGCTTGCGCCTCATAGACGGAGAGTGCGTTCTGCGATGTGCCGCCATTCATGACGAAGCCGTAGTTGGAGGCATAGTCACCAACCTGCACGAGGTCGGGGCGCTCGTCCGCCAGTTTGCCAGCCGTGGCACCGGCAAGCCCCGGCGCACCGCCAGCCCGTGCATAGGCAAGAGCTGCTTCTTCTGTCGACAGCCAGGAAAGGAACGCGCGCGCACCCTCCGTGTTGTCGGATGCCTTGTTGAGCCCAAGGCCGAGGCCATGGATATGCGTGAACCGACCATCGGGACCGGCCGGCGGAGCAAAGCTCACCGTGGCGGACTGGGCGCCCTTGAGATCGGATGCTGCGGCGTTCCACTGCACCATTGCTGCCACCTGACCGGATGAATAGGCTGCATTTGCCTCGGCATATTCATAAGACGTGGAATCCTGCGGCGTTGCGCCGAGTTCAAACAGCATCTTGGCCATCTTCAACGCCGTGCGATAGGCTTCGCTGTCGACGGTGATATTGCCCTGATCATCCATCCAGTTTGCGCCATAGCTGCGCGGCCAGGAATGGAAAACCATCATGTTGAACAACAGGTTCTTTGCCTGAATCACCGTGCCGTAACGAGTTGGGCTGTCCGGGTTCACCGACTTGCTGAAATAAAGCGCGTTGGCAACAAAATCCTTCCAGGTCCAGTCCTGCGGGTTTTTCGGCTCCAGCTTTTCACCAAGATGCTTTTCCGCAATTTCCGAGTAACGCGCCTTGGCAGCCTCATCGGCCAGCAACGCATCGATCAGGTCGGAGCGGACATAGAGGAAATGCAGCGACAGGTCCGTCGGCACGCCATATTGGGCCCCCTCATACTGCATCGTTTTCAGGACCGTGCCGCCAAAGACGGTCTCCGCTTCGCCGGACAGGGTGATCGGTTCCATGAACGGCGCGTACTTGCCGATCGAATAGGTGGCGATCAGATTGACGTCGAAAGCCTTGGTTCCGGCCGCCAGATCAATCTGGAGCTTGTCGAAGAACCCGTCTCGCGATGTGAACAGCAACTCGACCTTGTTTTCCGGAGCCACATCCGCCTTGGCATTGTAGATCTCGGTGACCGCGCGAAGGGCAGCTTCTTCCGGCCCACCCGGCCAGCCAAGAACCGTTACTTCGGCATGGGCGTGACCTGCCAGAAGCGATGCCATCGCCGTCATCGCAAGCAACTTGGCACTGCGTTTCATTGTCTTTCCTCCCTCAGGTATTTCGAATGTCTATCAGCGCTTCCAAGCCCAAAACTCCCGCATTGACCCCAAGCGCGGCGGGGAAAACTGCGGGCCGGTATTTTTCCGGTTGGTTCGTGAGATGACTTTGCACTTGCGCGAGATAGCCCTCGGCCAGTCCTATGCCGCCACCTATGACGATGCGGGCGGGATCAATCGTCAGCTGAATGTCCACACACAAGGCAGCAACGCGCGCAGCTGAGCGATCTACTATGCTCTGTGCCCAGACATTGCCGTCGCGGGCAGCGCTGAAAACACCCGGTGCCTCCATCCGGTGACCAGCTTTCAAAGCCTCAGACGCGATCCAGCGACCGGTGACATTGTCCTCCAGCGGCGCGCCAGAGCCCCTTCCCGTTTGCCCGAAATGCCCGGCCAGACCGCGGGATCCGGACACCAGACGGCCGCCCAGAACCATGCCGCCCCCCAAACCGGTCGAGACGGTGAGGAAAACCATGTCCTCGCGCCCGCCAGCTCCAGCAGCATACTCGCCAAAGGCCGCAGCCTGCGCATCGTTCACAAGAGTGGGCCGGAGACCAAACCGGTCGAATATCGCCGCACCAAGCTCGAACCCTGCAGGAATGGCCAACGTTGCGGGATTGAGCGCAGACCACTTCCCGTCTTCTACGATGCCCGTGACCGCAGCACCGATCCGCTCGTACTTGCCTTTCCACGACACGGTTGCTTCACCAAGGGTATCCAGCCAGTCACCCGGCTGCCCGTCCTTGCTGGTCGGCACCTGAAGGGACGCAAGAATTCGGCCCTGCTCGACAAGCGCGGCCAGCAACTTCGTGCCCCCGAGATCCAAGCACAGAACCGCCATCAGATCGCCATCCTTGCGGAAGAGGCGCCCTTTACGGCAGAGACAAACCAAGAAGTGATGTGCTCGGGCCGTGTGATCGCCGATCCCACAACAACCGCATCAGCCCCCGCTTCCATGGCGCGGGCTGCATCAGCAGGTGAATGATAGCGCCCTTCTGCGATAACGAAACCGTCCAGCCCAGCAAGTTTGCGAACAAAGTCCAGATCCGGCTCTGAAGGAACCGGTCCTGCCACATATCCCGACATGGTGGATGCCAGGATTTCGCAACCGAGTTTTTTGGCACGCACGGCATCTTCGATCTCCGCGCAGTCCGCCATTGCCAGCCGACCCGCCCTGTGGATCTCCTCAACAAGAGACCTGAGGGGGACCGGACGGTCTCGATCCGTCATGTCGATTGCAATAATATCGGCGCCGCCCCGCGCCAGATCCCTTACCGCGTCCAGCGTTGAGGTAATCCGCACGGCCGTATCGGGTCGATCCTCCTTGACGAGGCCGATGACCGGGACATCCGTTACCCGGCGAACGGCCTGAAGATTGGCAACACCCTCGATACGGAGGCCGCAGGCCCCACCGTCAATGGCAGCCTTGGCGAATCCGGCAATGATCTCCGGATGATCCAGAGCACCGCCTGTCACAGGCTGGCAGGAAACAATCAGGTTTCCCTTCAGGTGGTTCAAAAGTGGCGACAAGATTTCCTCCCCTTGCGGAAGGAAACGATCTCATATTAATACCAGTTGTCAACTCCCACCTCACTGGTATGGTCCACCTGAACCTGCAGTTCCGAGATGAAATCGTACATCTCGCCATTGTAACGCGTTTCGGTGAATTCTACGGCCATGCCGTTGGCAAGGAAGCAGCGTCGCTCGACTATAAGGAGCGGCGATCCCGGATCTACTTCCAGTGCGTCCGCCTCCGCCTTTGTCGCGACACCAGCCCTGATCCTTTGCACCCCGCGCACGGGAGATGCATCCTGTTTGTGCAGCGCCTGATAAAGGGAGTCGGTCACAAGATCAGGATCCGGCAGGAACCTGCGCGGCACGGCGGCTCGTTCAAGAGCAATAGGCACACCATCTGCTAGGCGGATGCGCACCAGGCGCACAATCTGCTCATGAGGCGGCAAGCCCAAAGCCATGGATTCGCCCGGAATGGGAATTGCGAGTTGTTTTTGCAGCCACTTCTGCCCGGGAGCACCACCTCTTGCCCGAAGCTCGTCAGAAAACCCGCGCAAGGTCGACAGGGTCTTTTCTACACGAACCCCAACCGAACTGCGCGCGCCCTGGCGGCGCTTCAGCAATCCGTTGGACGCAAGGTCATCCAGTGCTCGGCGAACCGTGACCCGGCTGACCCCCAGATACGCAGAAAGAGAACGCTCGCTCGGCAAAGGCTGGCTCGGTCCCGCAACATCCAGCTTCATGGCTTCTGTCAGGGCTTCGGTGATCTTTCGATACAGGGGCTTCCTGTCTGTCGACCGGGACAAGCTGTCCTTCACAAAGACCGATACCGGATCTTCCATTCCCATTCCCTCTGCCCCGCGCACCCAACTGGTATGCACCATATCGGACACTTGAAAAAAGTGGTATTATTTTTTTATCCAGCTCAAATTTTCCGGGCTCAAGAGACTTCAGAAGAAAAAGAAGACGAACTTTTTGGCGCGCCGGGATCATATCATTGGGACCGGGAACGGGTTCCAAAGCGGGCTGTGGCCGAAACCCCGGTTCGCCGCAGTCGCTAATGCGGCGCATATTTCCTTTCACTGTGATCGCGAAGATGACTGACGAAGATATCCCGGCTGGGATGCGGTTTGTCGATCTTGGGGAGAAGGAACGCGATTTCAAATCCGGTGTCCAGATTGCATGGGATGAGGGCAACCTCCTGACGCATTTCAGGTGCGACGCTGACCGGATCGGCAAAGGTAAATCCCATGCCATTGCGGACGAACCAGTAAGCAACATCCGAAGTTGAGACTTCGTGGGCAACAGCCAGTTCCTCGCCACGACGTGACAAGGCAGCGTCGACCGCAGTCCTGATCGCCGAATGGCGGTTCAACGCAATATATTGCTGATCGCGCAACTGAGTGACTCCGACCGTTTCATTCGCAGCCAGTTCGTGATTTCGCGGCACCATGACGTGGAGAAAGACATTGGCCAAACGATGAGTCTCAAGCCCTTCCACGGGGATAGGAAGCGACGAAACCCCGATGTCGTAACCTCCATAGAGCAGGCGGCGGCCAAATTCGCGCCGCGGACAGACATCAACATTAAAGCGCAGGCTCTGGTCGTCCTGATGAACCTTGGCAAGCACCGGAAGCACAAGCCCGTCCACTATTCGGGGCAAACACAGGATCCGCAGTGGCATGGCCTCGTGATTGCGGCTTTGCTCAATTAGTGCCGGAAGATTGTCGATTGATTGCAGGATGCGGACAGCCTCGGGCATCAATGCTTCGGCCTCCGGCGTCGGATGAAGCCGTTTGCCAAGGCGGGTGAATAACTGCTCTCCAAGTTCTTCTTCAAGTATCCGGATCAACCTGCTGGCTGCTGGCTGACTGACATTCAGCCGCTCCGAGGCCCGAGACAGCGTCAGGCTGTCCATGACCTCCACAAACAAGCGTAAGCTTCTGAGGTTCATCCCGATTGATCCATTTATTCAATTTATGAATAAGCACATAGATTTTATCGAATTTTCTTATGAAAAATGTCAAGTACAGTATTGATCAAGGATCAACTTTGCACTCCGGGAGTCACACCATGAAGAGACGCCAATTCCTGATCAGTTCCGCTGCGTTCACCGTCGCACTTGCTGGTGCCCTGCCCGCCTTCGCAGAGTGGAAACCGAAACGCCCGGTCAATGCAATTGTACCTTACGATGCAGGCGGCGGTACGGACTCCATTGCCCGCGCGATTGCCGCTTCGATGAGCGAAGCCCTTCCGGTGCCTGTTGTCGTGGTCAACAAGCCCGGTGCCTCAGGCGTCGTTGGCGCAACGGCCGTGGCAAATGCCAAGGCAGACGGCAGCACCATTTTGATCACGTCCGGTGGTTCCTTCGTCTTGAATTCGGTCATGAAGGATCTGGAGGTCGATCCTTTTGATGATTTCATCACCATCGGCCAAATCGGCGACCTCACCACATCCTTGATGGTTCCGGTCAGCAGCCCGTTCCAGACGATCGATGATCTGGTCAAAGCCGCAAAGGCCGCACCGGGCAGTTTGCGTTGGGCGCATACCGGTCGTGGCAGCTTCCATCATGTTGCGGGTCAGGGCTTCCTCAATTCAGCCGAGCTTTCCGCTGTAGATGTCGCCTTCAAGGGCGGATCGGCCACCCGCGCCGCTGTCATTGGCGGACAGGTCGACTTCGGAATGATCGGCATTCAGCAATTGTCCGGCTTCACCGACCAGCTACGGCCGCTCGCCCTGGTCTCAAACGAAAGGGACATGTTCTCGCCGGATGTACCCACCTTTGAGGAACTGGGCCTGAACGTGCCATTGATCAGCTCTCCAATCGTGGTTTTTGCGCCCAAAGACACACCGGATGATGTGGTCGCAGCCCTTCAAGATGCCGTAAAGACCGCAGCAGATAGCGCTTCCTTCAAGGAACTGATGAGCAACGGCAACAACGCGCCAAGCTATCTTTCCGGCGCTGATGCCAGCCAGAAGCTCCTTCAGATGCAGGACGATGCCCGGGCCATCGTCTCCAAGCTGAACTGACGCAGGCAAGGTTGGAGGCAAACATGACGCACACTATCAAACAGTTTGCGCCAGGAGCCGCGACCTTGCTAATCGGGCTGGCCGCTGCGGTGGCCAGTTTCCAGATCGGACTTGATTACGACGGGTCATGGGGACCACGGATCTTTCCGCTCATGAGCGCCGGTGTGCTGATCCTGCTTGGCGCGCTGATGTTGCGGAGTGCAACCTCCGAGCCGGGTAACACTTCTCCGCAAGAAAGCGTGCCTCGTGATCCGTTCATCCTGCTTGGACTGGTGATCCTCTATCTCTGGCTCATCGGCAAGGTCGGATATCTGATTTCGACCGCAATGGTGACACCAGCCACGCTTTGGCTTTTTGGAATACGCAACCCGCTGGCCCTTGCTTTTTCTGCCTTGGCCGCTCCTGCCATCTTTCACCTGATCTTTTTCGAATTGCTGGGAGTCTTCCCCCCCTACGGGGCCTGGTTCGACCTGCTCGATGTGATCGGAGGCTGAGTTCATGGACATTTTCGTCGGCCTTGCCACGGTCCTTACGGACCCGGTCATACTCGCATGGATATTCGGCGCAGCGGTGATCGGCATGATTGTCGGTGCAATACCGGGCCTCACGGCATCTGCAGCCATCGCCATGCTGGTGCCCCTGACCTACTACATGGACCCGCTCGCGGCGCTTGCGTTTCTCTACGTCATCGGAAAGTCCGGCCGGTACGGCGGCTCGATCGCTGCAATCCTGTTCAATACGCCGGGAACGGCTGCCTCGGCAGCCACCCAGATTGACGGGTACCCTCTGGCGAAAAAAGGCCAGGCCTCCAAAGCCATGAAAGTGGCAACGATTTCGTCGGTGATCGGTGACTTCTTCGGCGAGTTCGTTCTCATTATCGGAGTGGCGTGGATTGCCGCCATCGCCTTGCATTTGGGTCCGCCCGAACTCTTTTCGATTTATCTCGCCGCTTTCGTTGTCATCGGCTCTGTCATTGGCAAATCCGTATTGAAAGGTCTTGCCAGCGCTGCGCTGGGTGTCCTGATCAAAATGGCCGGGCTTGATCCGGTCACCGGCGGCGAACGCTTCACATTCGGTCAGGTCGAGTTGACGGACGGACTGTCTCTTGTCCCGCTGATGATCGGCATTTTCGTGTTGGCAGAGGTGTTTGAGCAGCTGGCCAAGCGCAGTGCACCGCCGGAGATTACCGAAGAGCCGGACGATCAGGCTTCCCGCGACCGGAACCGCCTGACATGGGACGAATTCCGCCCTTGTCTGCCCCATATCCTGCGGTCATCCGTAATCGGGACTGTGATTGGAATGCTTCCGGGACTGGGGTCGACGATTGCCGCCTTTGTTGCCTATGGCGAAGGCAAGCGTTCGGCAAAGAACCCGGAAGAATGGGGCAAAGGCGCGCTGGAAGGTGTTGCCGCACCGGAGGCTGCCAACAATGCTGTATCCGGCCCGTCCATGGCTCCGCTCCTGACACTCGGTATTCCCGGTTCAACAATTGGTGCCATTCTCGTTGGCGTGTTCATGATCCATGGGATCAAGATTGGCCCGACCTTGTTCGTGACGTCCCGCGAACTGATCTATTCCCTGTTTGCCTGTGGCCTGATCGGCATCGTGTTTTACGGTCTTGTCGGCTATTTCGGCGCTGCGAATGTCGGACGTTTCATTACCCGGATACCCGTCAACATTCTCTATCCCGTTATCATGCTCACCGCAGTGATTTCGGCCTATGTCTCGCGCGGCAGCCTGTTTGATGTCGGAGTCATGATCCTGTTCGGTTTCATCGGCTGGGGAATGAAACGGTTCGACTTCAATCCGGCCGCTTTCGTCATCAGCTTTGTCCTCGCAGGCGGTGCAGAAGAGGCGTTCCGGCAATCGCTCAGACTGTCGGACTCCGGCATCCTGATCTTCATCACCCGTCCCATTGCCCTGGCATTCCTTCTCATCGGCATTGCCGTCGTGATCTATCGGGTTCGCAGCCTCAGAGCCAAGCCTGAAGCGCCGAGCCTGAAAGACGCCTGATCCACGCCCGGAGACTCCCTTGCCTTTCAATACTTATCGACCCGACCTTATGGGGCATGCATGCCTCGACCAGACCGGACCCATCGTCTGCGGATCCTGGACCAGTCTCACCCTGACATATACGGCAGGTCATTTTGGAATAGACGATCTGGGCGGGATCAAGATTTCCATTCGCTCCGCGTCTGATCAGACACCACCCCAATTTGATGACCCGACCGCGCC
This sequence comes from Roseibium sediminis, assembly GCF_008711325.1. GTDB lineage: Bacteria > Pseudomonadota > Alphaproteobacteria > Rhizobiales > Stappiaceae > Roseibium > Roseibium sediminis. The sequence goes on along the minus strand of NZ_VXDB01000034.1, from coordinate 2,359 downwards.
GGGATACACAACGGTAAGCGCCTCAAATGGCGCGCGGCTGAAATTCTGGTATCGCAGGAACAGCAACATTCGCCCCTGGGGCAACACGCTCTATATCCAGTGCCTGAATTATCTGTCCGAAGGTGACACAATCACCGTACGGATGGGGGACCGCTCGCACGGATCGCCCGGCGTTCGCATGCAGACCTTCGTCGAGCACGCCTATGAATATCGTGTCCACGTGGACGCCTTTTCCACCTATGACTACACCGTTCTGCCAGAAGACCGGCAGCCGCGCATCCAGCTGATCCCCGGCCCTGCCGCCGTTCACCGGGCGGTCCTCCCCTCCTTGCGGGCAGTGGGGGATCATTTCGCACTGGGGCTGAAGGCCGAGGATCGCTGGGGCAATCCGACGCCCGAGGACAAGGATACCTATTCGCTTCATCCCAGCCGACCTGTTGCCGGTCTTCCCGAAACGGTTTCAATGGCAACAAGCCTTGGTGGCGCCTTGCGCGTCGAGGGGTTGTCGCTGGACAGCACCGGAGACCTTTGGGTCGAGATGCGGGACACCAGCGGAAAGGTCGTCGCCCGATCCAATACCCTGCGCATTGAAGAAAAGCCCGCATTTCGGCACTTCTGGTCCGACATGCATGGTCAAAGCGGCGAGACAATCGGAACGAACACCGCCCGCCAATATTTCGAGTTCGGTCGTGACAAGTCCTTCATCGATATCTGCGGCCATCAGGGCAACGACTTCCAGATGACCGACACGTTCTGGCGTGAACTGAACGAGCTTACCGCCGAACTCTATGAACCGGGGCGTTATGTGACCGTCCCCGGCTACGAATGGTCTGGCAACACGTCCGTGGGCGGAGACCACAATGTCTGGTATCGCAGCGAGGGACGCCCGATTTATCGTGCCCAACGTTCACTCGTCATGGAAGATTCCACCGACGAGAACACCTGCATCGATGCAGGACAACTGTTCGAACGATTGAAGCATGAAGATGCGCTTGTCGTCGCCCATGTTGGCGGGCGCTACGCAGACGTGTCCTATGCCCATGACGCCAATCTGGAGCCGTCGGTCGAGGTCCATTCTGCCTGGGGTACGTTCGACTGGATCTTCGAAGATGCCCACAAGGCCGGGTACCGCGTTGGCATTGTGGCGGCATCTGACGGCCACAAGGGCCGTATCGGGGCAAGTTACCCCGGCTCGGGCAAATTCGGCTCGCTGGGCGGACTGACCTGCCACCTGATGTGCGAACTGGATCGCGACAACCTGTTTGAAGCCTTCCGCCATCGGCGCCACTATGCGACCACCGGCTGCCGGCCTTTCCTAGATGTGCGGGTAAATGGACTGCAGAACGGCAAGCGCCGTTTGCATTCGGAAGTTTGGCAGGACATCGACGCAGCCCTGATTGGCGATATCGTGACCTGCGACAACTCCGAGATTTCACTGGAGATCGACATCTCCGCTCATGCCGGAATTGAACGGATCGAAGTCAAAGACGGCCTTAAGGTGCTTCGCCACATTCAAACGGCCTCAGAGGCCCGGACAGCTGGCAATCGCATAAGGGTTCAGTGCGAAGGCGCGGAATATCGCGGTCGCAGCCGGCGGGTGGACTGGGCGGTGGCAGTTACTCTGGACACCCCTCCACTACGGACCGAGGCAGTGAATTTCTGGAACGCCGACTGCGGCGTCACCGTCGCCGACACTGCTGTGTCTTGGGACTACGTCACCACAGGCGGCATCCACGCCGTGGACATCTGGCTGGAGGATGCGACCAAAGGGCAGCTCGACTTCAAGAGCAATGTCACCAACTTCACCGCAGATCTGAGCACGCTGGGGACAGATGACCTCGTGATCGATTGCGGCGGGCTCGGCAAGGCCGTACGCCTCACCCGGCTCCCCGACACCCCTCTGCCCGCAACCCTGCAAACCAGCCTGACCATTCCTCTGGAAACGGGAACCGAACGCTGCCTCTTCATCCGCGTCGTTTTCGAGGACGGGCATATCGCCTGGACAAGTCCGATTTACATCAGCCAGAGACCGGATTGTGAGCACCCGGAGTAAACCGGCACCACGTCACAGGATGGATCTGCCTTGGTCTGTGACATATTCAAAATTGGTACCGGCTTGCCGTCAGGAACTGCGCCAAATCAGATATTTAGGGCACGTCGAGTGTTTCAGTAAATGCGAGGTGTGCTCTAATGTCTTCCCGATCGAACGCGGCCGCCGGAGCAGTTCGGTCGCATTTCTGAAGACCTCCATGAGCGTATCCGGCAAGAGCGGCGCGGTGCGGTTTTCTCCCCTCTCCTGATCGTAAAGGAGCGCATAGTCATTGAAGGCGGCGTCCATCCTCTCCATCAGTTCTTTTCG
>NZ_VXDB01000033.1 GCF_008711325.1 Roseibium sediminis | reverse complement strand
TCTGATCCTCCGTTTCCTAACTATAGGGGCGGACCAATTCAAAGGGGGAGGATCACTGTGCGCAAGCAGTAGCTCCAACCGAAATACGGCTGGTTCCACCAAATGGCGAAGAACAGAACAATACCTCCAACCCAAAAATACCAACGACGCATATATTCACTCCGGTTTAAAGCCGGTTAGCGTGTTTGTTTGGCAATCTTGGGGCCGACCCAGCGGGTTTAACGGGCTTGGCATTCAAACCCCTCCGCCGTCATCCTCGGTTCTGTGCCGAGAGTCTAACGAATTCAGAGGCTTGCGGATGCTCGGGGTTAGGCCAAGTGTGACGAGGGAGATGAGAGTTCGGATCCCGCGCATGGTGGTCTTGTCAGGGTAGTAACCATCCCGATGAACTGGAGCAAACAATTGAATCTGTCATATCACGACCTCATCCTCTGAAATTTTTATTGCAACTACAACCCAGAATGCAAACAGCACTAAAGCCTATTTCTTTAAAGCCGGTTCGATTGTATAATCCATTTTCATCAATACTAGATCCCTTGAAAATGCTGAAATCATAAGTATAAAAACTAATATGAGTAACTTCAGCATCTTCTATAGGTAGAATGCTAATTCCTACATTAGACGAATTCTTGATATATCTGTATTTATATTTACCATATGGCTCGGGTCGATTTATTCGTTGCCCTGCTATTGGGCCGTCAGTATCAGGACCAGCATATTGGCAATATTCTAGTCCGCGTTGGGCGATGCATTCTTTCATGAGGTCAATGGCTTCATTTACGATATGTCTTGCCTTGTCCGCCGACGGGCTTTGTGAATCCGGCCCAAGTAGATTCGGTCTAAGCTCTTCTAAAAAGTCCTCGTCACTCATCCAGCCTTTGCCAACGCAATAGTTCCAACCGAAATAAGGCTGGTTCCACCAAATGGCGAAGAACAGAACAATCCCACCAACCCACAAATACCAACGACGCATATATTCACTCCGGTTTGAAGCCGGTTAGCGTGTTTGTTTGGCAATCTTGGGGCCGACCCAACGGGTTTAACGGGCTTGGCATAAAGACCCCTCCGTCGTCATCCTCGGCCTTGTGTCTCGGATCTAACGAATTCAAAGGCTTGCGGATGCTTGGGTCAGGGCCAAGTGTGACGAAGCGGGTGAGTTCACGGCATCCGGATCAAGGCGCAGCTTTGCTGAGCTTGTCCGGAATGCTGGAGGAAAACTACCCCCGCCGCCGGCGCCGCCGTCTGCCGCCGTCATCGCCGCCTGCCGGTTCCAGTTCCTTGCGCTCTGGCAACTCGACGGCTGCGCGGAGGTTGGGGAAGGGGTCGACCTTGTTGGGCAGGGCCATGGCGTTGACGAAATGCTCCTGGAACTTGGGTTCCAGTGCGGTTTCGATCTTTTCGATCTCGCGGACTGTTTGCTCGATTTCCCGGCGGTAGCCCTGATTGAGGAGGGCCATGCGGGCGCCGGTTCCGGCGGCATTGCCGACGCCGGACACGTTGTCGACCGGACAATCGGGGATGAGGCCCAAAACCATGGCGTAGGTCGGGTCGATATAGCTGCCGAAGGCACCTGCGAGCTTGACCCTGTCGATCCGATCGGTGCCGAGCTTGTCCTGCAACAGCTTCACACCGGCATAGAGCGCCGCCTTGGCGAGCTGGATGGCGCGAATGTCGGTCTGCAGGATTTTGATATCCACGTCCCGGTCGGCGATCTGGTAGGAGAAGGTGCGGCCTGTTGCCTGAATGCGGTCTGTGCGCGCGGCCATCGATCCGTCAATGACGCCGTCTTCTGTGATCAGGCCGCAGAGATACATCTCGGCCACGGCCTCAATGATGCCGGAGCCGCAAATGCCCGTGATGCCGACCTGATCGATCTTTTCGGCAAAGCCTTCTTCATCCGACCATTCATCAAGGCCGATGACCTTGTAGCGTGGTTCCAGCGTGTCGCGGTTGATGCGCAGGCGCTCGATGGCACCGGGGGCCGCCCGCTGACCGGAGGAGATTTCCGCGCCCTCAAAGGCAGGTCCGGTCGGGGAACTGGCCGCAAGCAAGCGGTCCGAATTGCCGAGCACGATTTCCGCGTTGGTCCCCACATCGACCAGAAGCGTGATGTCCTCTGCCTTGTAAGGGCTTTCGGAAAGGGTTGCGGCGGCCGCATCGGCGCCAACATGACCGGCGATACAGGGCAGCATATAGACCCTTGCGCCGGGATTGAGTTCAAGCCCGAGATCGCGGGCATTGAGGTGCAGGGCATCGGAAACGGCCAAGGCAAAGGGCGCTCCGCCCAGCTCCACCGGGTCGATGCCGAGGAAGAGGTGGTGCATCACCGGGTTGCCGACAAAAACAGCGTCCAGAATGTCTGTCCGCTCTGCGCCGACATCTGCCACCAGTTTGCCGATCAGCGAATTGATGGCATCGCGCACGGCCTTGGTGAGATCCGGCAGCTTGGCAGGGTTCATCTGCACGTAGGACACGCGCGACATGAGGTCTTCGCCAAAGCGGATCTGCGGGTTTGATGTCCCCTGCGAGGTGACGGTTCGCCCGTTCTGCAGGTTGCACAGATGCGCTGCGATGGTGGTGGAGCCGATATCCACGGCAAGGCCATATGCAAAAGACTTTTCGCCCGGCCATAGGGCGCAAAGGCTCGCCGGATTGTCGCCGTCCTGATGGAGGGCGGCCGTCACCGTCCACTTGCCCTGTCGCAGGATTGACTGAACCCTGGGGAGAAGGATCGGATCGACGGTGAGGGGAGCAACACCGCTGGCTGCTTCCACGGCCTCCCGCAGCCGGTCCGCGTCGCCGCGCGGCGTTTCCATGTCCGGTTCTTCAATGGTGACAGTCACCAGCCGGACCGGTGAGGCAGGCTCGATCGTCTTGGCTTCAGCGCGCTTTCTGACGACCTGACGGTTCGTTTGCGCATCGGTCGGAACGTCGACGACAAGGTCACCCAGGATCTTGGCCTGACAGGAAAGTCGTCGGTCGGTCGCCAGATTGCGTTTCTCGGCGTAGCGGTTTTCTGCCTCGGTTGCCGTAGCCAGATGCTCTGCTGCGCTGACCACGTTTTCCTTGGCAAAGGTGCCCTCGGAAACCGAGATCTGGCAGCGCCCGCAAATGCCGCGTCCGCCACAGACAGATTCCACATAGACGCCGAGCGATCGCGCGGCATCCAACAAGGGAGTGCCGACGGGAAAGGTTCCCCGTCGGCCACTCGGTTGAAAGACGACTTTTGCCAGTTCCTTGGGGCCGCTCATTCGCGCTCCGTCATTGCCGGTTTATGCAGACCTGCGCGCAGCACGGCCACCGCGACGGCGTCCGCCTGCAGATGCTGCAGCGTCGGTCGGAGTTGTGGCGCCTGCGGCTGCGGGCTGGTGATCACGATACTTCATGATCCATTCCTGACAATTCGGATCCGTACCGTTCAGGACGTTCGCCGCATGCACTGCTTCCATTTCCTGTGGACGGCACGGGTTCATGATCGCAGACGTCATGCCTGCACCAATGACCATCGGAATGAAGCCGGCGTTGATGCCGTGGCGATGCGGCAGGCCGAAGGAGATGTTGGAGAGGCCGCAGGTCGTGTTGACCTTCAGCTCCTCGCGCAAACGGCGCAGAAGGGCGAAAACCTGCTTGCCGGCGGTGCCCATTGCGCCGATCGGCATGACGAGCGGGTCCACGACAATATCGTGCGCGGGGATACCGAAATCGGCTGCGCGCTGGACGATCTTCTTGGCAACTTCAAAACGCACATCCGGATCTTCGGAAATGCCGGTCTCGTCGTTGGAGATGGCGACAACCGGCACGTTGTATTTCTTGATCAACGGCAGGATGGCTTCCAGCTTTTCCTCTTCACCGGTGACGGAATTTACCAGCGGGCGGCCCTTGGCAACCCTCAGGCCTGCCTCGATGGCAGCTGTCACCGAGGAGTCGATGGACAGTGGCACATCAACCAGTTCCTGAACGATTTCAAGCGTCTTCACCAGAAGTGGCGGTTCGGTTTCGTTCGGGTTGACGGCGGTTACACCGGCATTGACGTCGAGCATGGTGGCGCCAGCTGCGACCTGCGCAAGGGCGTCGGCCTTCACGGTCTCGAAGTTGCCTTCGTTCATTTCCGCTGCCAGCTTCTTGCGACCGGTCGGGTTGATCCGCTCGCCGATGACGCAAAAGGGCTGGTCGAAGCCGATGACGACTTCTCTGGTCGCCGATGCCACAATGGTGCGTGTCATGTTCTTATTGCCTTCAAGCTGTCAGGGATGACGAATTTTCACCGCGAAAAGACCAGTTTCCGCGATCAAGGAGCCATTCGCCGGTCTTCTGGATGCCGCCGAAGGGGTAAACGTGGAGCTGCGCGAGCTGGGTGTCCGGCTTCGTCAGAATGCGGGCCTCAAGCGGCTCGACCATGGTTGCCGGGTCATACCCTGCCAGCATGGAAACAACAGACCCGCCGCGCTTCTTCAGGAAGTTCAGGGAATTCTCGACGCCAGCAAATGCGGCGAACTTGATCAGGGTCGTCATCTTGGCCGGGCCGGCGATGCCGATGTGAACCGGGAACTTGTTGCCCCAGGCGACCAGCTCGTCCAGCCACTGGCTAACCCGGTGCGGATCAAAGCCGAACTGTGTTGCGATGATGAACTGTGCGTCGCTTTCCGCGGCCAGCTCGTGCTTGCGCATCAGGAACGACTTGATGACGTCCGGCTTGATATCCGGTGCGCCTTCCGGGTGGCCGGCAACGGCAATCGTCTTGATGCCGAGCTTGTCGAACAGGCCGGTTTCCAGCAGCGCGACCGAAGAGGTCAGCGGACCCGCCTTATCGGTTTCACCGGCAATGGCAAGCACGTCAGTGACACCTGCTTCCTGGGTGAGGCGGGTGATGCGCTGGTGGAAGGCGTCCACGGTTGGATACCGACGGGCAGCCATGTGCGGAACCGGGGTGTAGCCCTTGTCGCGCAGGATGCGGGCTGCAGACACGATCATGTCTTCCGGAGCATTGCCCAGATCGGTGACATAGACCCGTGTGCCGTAGGGAATGAAGTCCAGCAGTTCGGTCTTCTCGACCACCTGCTTGGGGGACATTTCGGTAGAAGCGGCTAGGCGGCCCTGCGGCGTCAGTCGGAGATCAGTCATGCTTCCTTGCCTCCCTGGTCAAGCAACTGCTTCAGACGGTCCTTGGGGTAAGCCGCCAGAATGTCGGCAAGAGCGGTCTCCGCTTCCTGCTCAAGATCGTCGGACACTTCCACCGGGTCGGATTTGCGCCACTCGGCCATATAGGCCTCGCTGTCTTTCGCTCCGACCCGCATTGCACAGGCATCGACCACTTCCATAAAGGTTGCCGGCAATTCTCGCCGGGCACTTTTTCGTCCCTGTTTTACAAGGATTTGTGCCGGGATATCCCGCCAGTAGACGATGATTTTCTGCGCCATTTCCAGTGTCCTCTCACCACTGATGATTGCCGGAAAGAGGGCGGTTCCAGACGTTCGAATGCGGCACCGGAAAATTCAAAAACGACTTGCAGAGGTCGCTTGCATCAATCGCCCGTGAGTTGCGGGTTTCCGGGGCCGGAATCGCGCAGGAAATTCTGCAACAGGCCATATCCGGTTGCACGTTTTTCAAAGGGAAGCTGGAGTCGTTCCGCAGCGGCTTTTGCGGCTTCCTCAAGTTTCGGGTCGTCCGTCTGGGCGAGGTAGAGCACGCGGGTGTAATGCGCGAAATACATGTCGCGCAGTTCCGGCTTCCAGTCGAGGCCGAGCGGCTCCACCACCATGGTCTGGAAGTGGCGGGCGAGGAAGTCCGTGAGGTAGAAGGTGCCGAGCTGGTCGTCCTCAAGGGAATCGAATTCCTCAAGGCCGGTAAAAAAGGCATAGCAATGCGCGCCGCCGATGCGCTTCGCGCCGGTTTCGTCCATCACCTTGTCGAGAAGCCCGCCGGTTCCGCAATCAGCATAGGCGATCAGGATTTCATCATAGGCCGGTTGATTGGCCAGGATGGTCCGGCGCACTTCGGCGGGGATCTTGTCGGGTGTATTGTGCAGCTGGGCGGGGAGGCAGGTGAGATCAATGTGGTCGAGCCGGTTGATCTCCTTGATCGCCAGAATTTCGCGGGCAAGGGCGCCGCAGGCGATAACAAGAACCCGGCCAATCTGTTTGGCCGGGCCGATTTCTTCAGGCAGCGGGAAGAGGGGAATGTCTTCCGCCATTTCCGTAACTTTCCGTCAGGCCTTTCCGGCCAGCTGGTTGTGGCGGCGGGCGATCAGGTCTTTCGCCATTTCCACAGCCACTGCCGCATCGCGGCAATATGCGTCCGCGCCGACCGCTTCACCGAATTCCTCGTTCAGCGGTGCACCGCCAACGAGAACGATGTAGTTGTCGCGAATGCCTTTTTCCACCAGCGTGTCGATCACCACCTTCATATAGGGCATGGTGGTGGTGAGCAGGGCCGACATGCCAATGATGTCCGGCTGATGTTCCTCGATCGCGGCAAGGTAGTTCTCGACCGGGTTGTTGATGCCGATATCGATCACTTCGAAGCCGGCACCTTCCATCATCATGGAAACGAGGTTCTTGCCGATGTCGTGAATGTCGCCCTTGACGGTGCCAATCACCATCTTGCCAACCTTCGGAGCGCCGGTTTCGGCCAGCAGCGGGCGAAGGATGCCCATGCCCGCCTTCATGGCGTTGGCAGAGAGCAGAACTTCGGGAACGAAGAGGATGCCATCGCGGAAGTCGACGCCAACGATGCGCATGCCCTCGACCAGTGCCTTGGTCAGGATGTCGTAGGGGGTCCAGCCTCTTCCAAGCAGAATGTTGACGCCGTCGCGGATTTCTTCCTGAAGCCCGTCATACAGGTCGTCGTGCATTTGCTCGACGAGCTCGTCATCAGAGAGGGCGTTCAGATCGATATCGTCTTCATCGGACATGAGCAGCTCCACGGGCGCATCAACGCGCAGACTAGATTTCTAAGTAGAAAATCTTATGTCCGAGCCATTTTGCGTCGATATCATCATTGCGACATGTGCAGTCGATTTCACGACTACAGAGAGGTTGCTGAACGAATTTAAATGCCGTGTGGCGAAAAAAGGTGCTGGGTCAGGGTTTTGGCGGCGATGACATGGTGAGGAAAATGAGCCATGCCCATTCGGCCCTTGCTGCAATGATCTCGTCCGAGAGTGGGGCAAGGGCATGAGTTACACAGCGCACCTGCAAGTCTCCGATCAGGATCGAGAAGTAGAACTCGTCCATGCTGGCAGGCGGAAGCTTTGCCAGAAATCCGGTTTCCTTGCGGGCATGGTGGATCAGTTCGGTAATGCGGGGGGATATGAAGTTCCGTCCCATCATGGCGAGCGCCGACCCAAGCTCGCCGCTGGCATCTGCTGCAGCTGCCCGGTTCAACGCGATGGCGCGATTGCTGAACAGCATGGACAGCAGCACTGGCCCCAGATTCTCCAGCGTTTGCGTGGCAGTAGCATGCCTTTCCTGCTGGTCGTCCAGGTAGACGCGGATCTGGTCGGCATTGCGCAGGACAAGGGATTTGAAAAGACCCTTCTTGTCACCGTACCAGCGATACAGGGTTTCGTTCGACGCCTTGGCCTGTTTGGCCACCCCAAGCATGGAAAGTCCTTCATAGCCCTTTTCTTCAAGGACTTCGATCGCGGCGATTTCAATCGCCTCACGGCGGGCTTCCCTTGCGTTGGTCTTCATACAAAATCCCGTCTTGCAAGAAACCGTAATCAAAAATACGGTTAGGTTCCGTACATTAGGCTTTGTGGACGAACTGGAGGCGTATTTCGTGGGTCAAACGGCAATGGATGAAGGAAGGGAACCTGCAGAACGTATTGAACATACGTTCAAAGGGACATTTCCTTCAGGCAGCAGCCGTTTGATCCACCCGGAAGGGCCGGGCCTGCTTCGCCCAAGACAAGGTAAATCCGGCTCGACGATGCACCGCATCGCCTGCGCCAGCTTCATCTTGTCTTGAACAACGCATTTCCCGGCGAAATGCGTCTCCAGTTCGTCCACAAAGCCTAGGTTACGGCTGTGGAGGTAAGCATGCCAGCGGTTTTTGTATCGGGAATTCTGGCGGTTGTGAGTTGTGGGGGTATCTTCGGGTTCTTCTACGCCTGGGTGTGTTCCACCATGTGGGGCCTTGATGCCCTTCCGCCCCAAACAGCGATCGCGGCAATGCAGGCGATGAACGCATCTGTCCGCAATGGGGTTTTTGCCATCTGCTTCTTTGGAACGCCCGGTTTTCTCGCGCTTGCTGCATTTTCCGCGCTTCGGGTTCGAAAGGGACCGTCGGCAATGCTGTTTACTCTGGCAGCACTTGTTTATGCGGCTGGGGGAATTGCGCTCACCGCGTCTATCAATGTGCCGATGAACGAGGCGCTGGCGGGCTTTGGGGCTCTGGCCGATCCGCAAGAGGCGGCCCGGATCTGGGCAGAGTATTCGCCGCGATGGCAGTTCTGGAACCAGATTCGCACCGGGTTCTCCGGTGTGGCCTTGGTGCTGTCTGTCATTGCATTCGGTTCTCTCGGGTTCGGTGCCGCTCCTGAAAGGAATGCTTTTTCAAGGGTATAAAAAAGGCGGGCACTTGGCCCGCCAATTCAGTTTTTGGAGGAGGATTGTTCTTGTTATCAGAACAGGCCTTCGATCTGGCCCTGGCTGTCCAGTTTGATGTGATTGGCCGACGGAACGCGCGGCAGGCCCGGCATGGTCATGATTTCCCCGCAGATCACCACGATGAAACCAGCACCTGCTGACAGCCGCACTTCGCGAACCGGAACGCTGTGTCCGGTCGGAGCGCCGCGCACAGCCGGGTCGGTCGTGAAGGAATACTGGGTCTTGGCCATGCAGACCGGCAGCTTGCCAAAGCCATCGGCTTCCCAGCGCTTGAGTTGGTCGCGCACGCTCTTGTCGGCAATGACTTCGTCTGCGCGGTAAATGCGCTTGGCGATGGTTTCGATCTTCTCGAACAGGGAAAGGTCGTCCTCGTAAAGCGGCGCGAACTGGGATGCTCCGCTTTCGGCCAGAGCGACAACTCTCGTTGCGAGTTCGGCGGTGCCTTCCGAGCCATTTGCCCAATGGGAGGCGAGGACCGCCTCGACGCCAAGTTCGGCGCAATAGGCCTTCACAGCCTGAACTTCGGCTTCTGTGTCCGCAGTGAAGTGGTTGATCGCAACAACTGCAGGAACGCCGAACTGCTTGATGTTCTCGATGTGGCGACCAAGGTTCGCGCAGCCCTTGCGAACAGCTGCCACGTTTTCCGCACCAAGGTCTTCCTTGGCAACGCCGCCATTCATTTTCAGGGCGCGAACGGTTGCCACGATGACCGCAGCGTCCGGGGACAGACCCGCCTTGCGGCACTTGATGTCGAAGAACTTCTCCGCGCCAAGGTCTGCGCCGAAACCGGCTTCGGTCACGACATAGTCAGCTAGTTTCAGTGCGGACTGGGTCGCCATCACCGAGTTGCAGCCATGGGCGATGTTTGCAAACGGACCGCCATGGATGAAGGCGGGGTTGTTTTCCAGTGTCTGCACGAGGTTCGGCTGGATTGCTTCCTTCAGGAGAACGGTCATTGCGCCGTCAGCTTCCAGATCACGGGCATAGACAGCTGTGCGGTCGCGGCGATAGGCGACGATGATGTCACCGAGGCGGCGCTGCAGATCTTCCAGGCTGGCGGCGAGGCAAAGGATCGCCATGATTTCGGAGGCCACGGTGATGTCGAACCCGGCTTCACGCGGGAAGCCGTTGGCGACACCGCCGAGCGAGCACACCACCTCACGCAAGGCGCGGTCGTTCATGTCGAGAACGCGGCGCCATGCGACGCGGCGCTGGTCAATGCCCAGCTCGTTGCCCCAGTAGATGTGGTTGTCGATCAGCGCGGACAGGAGATTGTGCGCCGATGTGATGGCATGGAAGTCGCCGGTGAAATGTAGGTTGATGTCTTCCATCGGCACGACCTGTGCCTTGCCGCCGCCAGCTGCGCCGCCCTTCATGCCAAAGCAAGGGCCAAGGGACGGCTCGCGCAGGCAGATCATGGCGTTCTTGCCGATCCGGTTCAGGCCGTCACCGAGACCAACCGTGGTCGTCGTCTTGCCTTCACCTGCTGGTGTCGGATTGATCGCGGTGACGAGAATCAGCTTGCCGTTCTTGCGCGAGTCCAGTGTCTTCAGAAAGTCGCCGGAGACCTTGGCCTTGGTTTTTCCGTAGGGAATCAGGGCATCGTCCGGAATGTTCAACCGAGCCGCAATCTCTTGAATCGGCTTCATTTTTGCCGCGCGGGCAATTTCGATGTCACTCGCCATGGATGTTTCCTCGTCATTCTTGGCCCGGACCGACCGAACCTGATTTCCTCGAAGCTAGGCGAGAAAAGGGGGGCGCAATCGTCTTGAAACCGACGCCTGCAGGGCGGGATGCGACGGCAGGCCCGGACGGGCATTCTTGTTGTAGGCGATCAGCCTAGTCGGCTGCGGATCGAATGTGAATTGCCGAGGTGGCAATAAGTCGAGGAAACAATTCTGAGTATGCGGTACTCACTGGTCCGCGAGCATTGAAAGCTTCAGGGAGTGGGCGTCGGCAGGAGGCGCTCTTCAGGCATTCCTCCTGCGTTTGCTGGTCGTCAGGCTGTTTCGGTCTTGCCGACGAGGCCGAGCTTTTTCAAGACGAACACACCGGGGTAGGTTCCGGTGAAGGCGGCCTGAATGAGGTTCAGCCCCATCAGTCCGGTGAGCCAGAGGAAGTTGATGTTGACGATGACGGCAAGGGCAACACTGGCCAGAACAACGACACCGACAAGCAACAAGACGAGACGTTCAGTCGACATTTGGACCTCCATTTCTTATAGTTTCGATTATATGAAACTAATTGTGCTTTGATAGTGGAAATGGTCCGGCTCCGCAAAACGTGAAGCTATTCTGACGCTGCGACATTTTTGCTTGCCTTATGCTCAGTTCGAGAATATCAAGGAGGTGCTGAGGAGTTCAGCGTTCCCTTCTTTCGAGGGAGTCTCGAATGTCCGATTTTGACTATGGCGTTTTCATAGGACGCTTTCAGCCGCTTCATAGCGGTCATGAAGCCGTCATCCGGTCCGCGCTTGAGCGGGTTTCTACTCTCATCGTTCTCGTTGGATCTGCCCGCACGGCGCGCGATCCGCGCAACCCGTTCACTTATGCAGAGCGGGTGGAAATGTTCGAGCATGTCTTCAGGCACGAGATAACAACCGGACGACTGGTACTGCGTCCCGTTGCCGATCACCTTTATTCCGATCCGGCATGGTGTGCCGAAGTGCAGCGATGCGTCGATGAAACCATTTTGGACCTGCAAAACGGTGGAGGCATCGGCTTGCATGGGCTGCGGGATGTGAGTGTTGCCCTGACCGGATATGGCAAGGATCGGTCCAGCTATTACCTGAAGCTCTTTCCCGAGTGGGACAACATTCAGCTGGACAGTCAGTACGGTACGTTTTCATCGACGGATATTCGCAGACAGTTCTTTCAGCGCATTCCTGTCGTGCCCAAAACTGTCGTGTCCGATGAGGTTGCGGCTTGGCTTGATACGTTCAAGATGTCGGAGACATTCCGTGGGCTTCTGGAAGAGGCGGAATATCTGGCTTCCTACCCGACAGAGTGGGGCCGTGGGCCGTTTGTCACTGCCGATGCCGTGGTGATCCAGTCCGGGCATATTCTGCTCGTTGAGCGCGGGCGCTTGCCGGGCAAGGGCCTTCTGGCAATACCGGGCGGGTTTCTGGACCCGAATGAAACGGTGCGCAATGCCGCTGTCCGCGAGCTTCGCGAAGAGACCCGTATTCGCGATGAAAAAGGGGAAATCCCGCCGGCGATGCTGGCTTCGTTCATCGATGATCGAAAGACCCGTGTCTTCGACCATCCGGAGCGGTCCTTGCGGGCGCGGATCATCACCCACGCCCACCTGTTTCGTCTGCCGGATCGGCGTCAGCTGTTTGAGGTTACTGGCAGCGACGATGCGCGGGCAGCTAACTGGTACAGGCTCGGCGATCTGAGGCCGGAGCTGTTTTTCGAGGATCACTGGTCGATCATCAATCTCATGGTTGATCTTTGATCGGCTTTCCGTTTTCTGGCTGCGAGGGAGCCTTGCAGCATATTCCAACCGTCGTGTGAGGAGTTCATATGACCAATCCACTTTTGGCTGTAGACAGCTACAAGCAATCCCACTTCCTGCAATACCCGCCCGAGGCGCGGCGCATTTCGGCCTATGTCGAGGCGCGTCCCAACGACTTCTCGAAGGAAGTGTTGTTCTTCGGTCTGCAGGCGTTCTTGAAAGACGTGCTTTCAAAGCCGATCACCCGCAGCGATATCGAACAGGCAGAAGCAATCTGCCGGGCACACGGAGAGCCGTTCAATCGTGAAGGATGGGAGATCATCCTCAAGGAGCATGGCGGATTGTTTCCGCTCGAAATCTCCGCTCTTGAAGAGGGCGATGTTGTCCCAAGCGGGGTTCCGCTCATCCAGCTGCAGAGCACCGATGACCGCTTTCCGTGGCTGACAACCTGGATCGAAACGGGTCTATTGCGCGCGATATGGTATCCCTCGACTGTAGCGACATTGTCGTTCAAGTGCAAGGAGATCATCTACGCCGGGCTTTTGAAAACCTCGGAAGCGCCGGATGCGCAAGTTCCCTTCAAACTGCATGACTTTGGTGCGCGCGGTGTCTCGTCTGCAGAAAGCGCGGCTCTGGGTGGCATGGCGCATCTGGTGAACTTCGCCGGAACGGACACAATGGAAGCCCTTGGCGCCGCCATGACGTTCTATGGTGGCGATGTGCCGGGTTACTCCATTCCGGCGGCTGAGCACTCGACCATGACAAGCTGGGGCCCCAATCGTGAGCGGGAGGCCTTTGCCAACATGCTGGACCAGTTCTCAGGCGAGGGCAAACTCGTGGCCGTGGTCTCCGACAGCTACGACCTGTTCCACGCGGTGGACACCATCTGGGGGCAGGAGCTGAAGGACAAGGTTCTGGCCAGCAAGGGCACCATCGTGGTCCGACCCGACAGCGGTGACCCCGTTGAAACACCGCTGAAGGTTCTGGAAAGCCTCTGGAACAGCTTTGGCGGGCGTGAACACGCCAAGGGTTTCCGCGTCCTGAATGACGCCGTTCGCGTTATCCAGGGGGATGGCATGACCCTGTCGACCATCAAGCTGCTGGTCGACAAGATGATCGCGGGAGGCTGGTCGCTGGACAACATGGCCTTCGGCATGGGGGCAGGTCTTCTGCAGAAGGTCAACCGTGACACGCTCAGCTTTGCCATGAAGGCAAACGCCATGCAGACAGCAGATGGTAGCTGGGTGGACGTCAACAAGGCCCCGAAAACCGATGCCCGCAAGGCGTCGAAAGCCGGTCGTCAGGTTGTGGTGCAAGAAGGTGGCCAGCTGGTGAGCAAGGCGCTGGACGCCTCAAATGAAGCGGCTTCGCTCTTGAAGCCTGTGTTCCGCAATGGCGAGCTGCTTGATGAAACGACCTTTGCAGAGGTGCGCGAACGCTCGCAGGCTGCCCTGGTTGCTCGGGTTTCCTGAGCGGCTTTGAACGGCAAAGGTCCGTCTGGCCTTTCGGTCAGGCGGACCTTTGCCAATCGTCTTCAAAAGTCGTGGTGGAGCAGCCTGCAAAACGAGCCATCCGGTCCAGCTCGGCTTCCAGTTTTTTCAAACGCGCCTTTGAAGTGCGCAGGCCCGGTTCCGGCCAGAAGGCGCGGACATGCAGTCGATCTTCGGCTCTGAGTGCCTTCATGTCGATCCTCCCGATCAGGCGAGCCCCCTCAAGAACCGGAAAGACGTAGTAGCCATATTGCCGCTTGGGCTCCGGCACAAACACCTCGATGCGATAGTGAAAGCCGAACAGGCGCTCGGCGCGCTTTCTGTCTCTCAGTGCAGGATCAAAGGGGGACAGAATGCGCACGCGTGACGTTGGTTCCGGAAGATCCGCCAACTGGTCCAGTGTTTCGGGAAACAGGAAGCTTTGTCTCGGTTTTTGACCGGGCACCATTTCGATGTCCGCTTCGATAATCCTGCCGACGGCAAGAGCCTTCTGACACCAGTCCTTTGCCTCGGCTGGTGTGATCAGGTCCCAGAACGCAGCGATTTCACCGGATGTTGCAAAGCCGAGGCGGGCAAGGGCGTTTGTGGCTGCCCATTCGATTGTCTCCGCCTCGTGTGGCACGTTGGATCGAATGTCCTGCGGAATCACCCGCTCGGAAAGATCATAAGCCTTCTGGAAATTGGTGCGGTGGCAGACCGCCAGTTCTCCCGTTCGCCAGAGATATTCAAGTGCGGTCTTGGACGGATGCCAGTCCCACCAGCCGCCGCTCTTGCGTTGTTCATTTTCGCCAACATCGCCGGAGGTGCAGGTGCCTGTTTCGGTGATCTGCTTCAAGACGCCATCGATCTTGTCCAGAAATCCGTCGCGGCGCCATTTCTGCCAGCGCTCAGCCAGCCGCTCCCGATGACGCCTAAAATGCAGATGCCAATGGGGATAGAACTCGGTCGGAATGATCGACGCATCATGGGTCCAATGCTCGAACAGGGCGCGGTCCTTTTCCAGCAGGTTTTTGAGCGCAGTTTCCTTGTAGGCGGGACGGCGGGCAAACAGGATCATGTGATGGGCACGAGCGACCGTGTTGATGCTGTCCACCTGAACGAACCCGATCTGCCGGATGACATTCAAAAGGTCTTCACCCTTGGCAGGCCCCTTCGGGGTCTCCGCAAGGCCGTGCTTGTCGAGAAACAGATGGCGGGCCTGGCGATTGTCGAGCCGGGGAAGGGATGTGCGAGTCATGGCAAAAGCTAACACTGTTCCTATTTTGTTCGCAATCCGAAAACCGCTTTTCTTTACGTCAATTCGCTTCTAGCCTGCGGTCATGGAATTTCCTGATGTCTTCCTCGTTGCAGGATTGATCTTTGTCGTTGCCGGTTTGGTGAAAGGGCTGGTCGGCTTTGGTCTTCCTGCGCTCAGTCTCGGCCTTCTTACCCTCATCATGGGGCATCAGACAGCCATCACTCTCATTCTTGTGCCGTCACTGGTCACCAATTTCTGGCAAGCTTTTTCAGGAGGCTATTTGTCCGCTCTTGTGAAGCGGCTTTGGCTGTTTCTGGTCTTAGCTGCGGTAACCGTTTGGGCGGGGGCGCTGGTTCTGACCCGCCTTCAGGATGGTTGGTCCGAAACCCTGCTTGGAAGCCTCTTCATTCTCTATGCATTGCCGGGGCTTGCCGGATTGCAGCCGCGGCTGTCACCATCGGCGGAACGCTGGCTCGCAGTCCCGCTCGGCCTGCTGAACGGCCTTTTCACCGGGTTGACCGGAACATTCAATTTTCCAGGCGTCATTTATTTTCAGTCGCTCGGCCTCAACCGGGACGAACTGGTGCAGGCGATGGGGCTTTTGTTTCTGATCTCCACCGTCGCTCTGTGGCTGTCCCTATCGCGCGTCGGCTATCTTGAGGCGGACCAGTTGGGGCCGTCTATCGTCATGATGCTTCCGACATTCATCGGGGTTTATGTTGGCCAACGCTTTCGCAAGGGGCTGAGTGACAAGGCGTTCCGGCGGGTGGTTCTGGCGACAATTCTGGGACTTGGGCTTTACCTGCTTGCCACCGGTCTTCCGGTCATGCTCGGCCACACAGCCTAAAAAACCTAGTTTACAAAAATGTATGTCTCGCGACCGGTGGGTGTGAGGCTGGCTGTTTATCTCATTGTCATCGGCAGACGAAAGCCGAGAGACAAAGGAGACAGACATGAAAACCATTCGCAACATCCTGATCGCCACTTCCCTGACAGCTATCGGTGTTTCCGGCATTGGCGCAGCTCTGGCGGATTCGAAGGACAACGGCCCGATCGACCCGTCCAAGGCGAGCATTTCCATCCAGCAGGCGTCGGACATCGCTTTGGGCGAAGTCAGCGGGACAGTGACCGAAATCGAGCTGGAGAATGAACGCGGCGTTCTGGTCTATGACGTCGAAGTGGCATCTGCGACCGGTGAAGTGGAACTGCAAATCGATGCCGCATCCGGCCAGATCCTTGCCAAGAAACTGGATGACGACAAGCACGACGATGATGACGATGACCGGGATGGCAAGGACAACTAAGCCGATTGTCGCAACAAGACCTGAAACCCTGATGACCTGCGGTCCGGCTTTCCCTCCGGGCCGCGGGCATCCGGTGCGATTGGCGACCTTGAGGATTTGATGTGCTTGCGGGTTTGACGACAGGGGCTCCGGTCGGGCATCAAACAAGGCATGAAGACGAGAAGAATGAAAAGGCGGCAGGATGCGTTTGCTGGTTCTGGAAGATGACGCCGAAATTGGTCAGTGGGTATATGACGGCCTGTCGCGCGAAGGGCATGTTGTCGATTGGCTGAAAGATGGCCGTGAGGCACTGGCGGCAGGCACGGTGAATTTCTATGACGTGCTCATTCTGGATCGCATGACACCGGGTCTTGACGGTCTGTCTGTGCTGAAGGCGCTGCGGGCTGCCAAGGTGGCGACGCCGGTCCTGTTCCTGACTGCCATGGGCGATGTCGATGACCGGGTTGAGGGACTTGAGGCAGGCGGCGACGACTATCTGACAAAACCTTTTGCGTTCAGCGAGTTGAGGGCGCGAGTTTCGGCACTGGGCCGCAGGCCGGCGCAAGCGGGGAGCGTTTCGGAACAAACCCATCTTGTCGTGCGCGATATTGAATTGGACCTTCTCAAGCGCAAATGTTCGCGTGCCGGGCAGGACGTTGATCTAAACGGCAAGGAATTCGCGTTGCTGGAGGCGCTCATTCGGGCCAATGGGCGCATTCAGACCCGGAACATGTTGCTGGAAAAGGTCTGGAACATGAACTTTGATCCAACGACCAGCGTGGTGGAAACCCATATCAGTCGCCTGAGAGGCAAGATCGAAAAGCCGTTCGGCGATACCGTCATCAAAACGGTGCGGGGTGCGGGTTATGTCATTGAAAGCTGAGGCTATCGGGCTGTTTCGGTCCAGTGCCTTTCGTCTGGCAATGGCACTTTCGGTCCTGTTTGTGCTCATTCTTCTCGCGTCCGGGGTTCTTGCCAATCTCCTGCTGGTGGATGCTTTGCAGGAGCAAATGGATGACGATCTGAAGATGCGGTTCGACACGATCGCAGAACGTGTCAAATCGAACGATGACCATGATGATCTCGAAGAGGAGTTCGAGTTCATGGCGGATCCGCGCCACTCGGATGATCTGATTTATTTCGCGGCATTCAAAAGTCCTGACGGGCGCATGACCGGGCTTTCGGTGCCGGATGCTTTCAACCGGCTGGGAACCCGAACCTTGGTTCTTCAATCGGGCGGCAAGAAGGATGATCACGACAAATGGCGGGTGCATGCCGGAAATGTCTCCGGCGGTGTTCTTGTCGTGGGCCGCAGGTGGGATACGTCTGAAGACATTTTAGAGTTGCTGCCGGGTGCCTTTATGGCGGCAGGAGGCGCGGCGGTTCTGTTGACGCTTGGTGCGGGCGTTGGTTTCGGCTTTGCAGCCCAGAGACGGATACGCAAGATTTCCCGGACATTGGATCAGATTGCGGAAGGTGATCTTGCCGCGCGTGTCGGCCCCCTTGGACGGGCCGATGACCTGAGTGATCTGGCCGCACATGTGGATGGAACAACCGCGCGTTTGGAGGTTCTTCTGCGCCAGACGCGGGAATTGTCCGTTAATATCGCGCACGATCTGAAAACGCCGCTGACCCGGCTTCGCGCACGCCTTGAGACATTGGCGGAAGCCAGTGTTTCCGAAGACGAGGCTCTGCCGGATGCGGAGAAGGCGCTTGAGGAGATTGATCGTATCATCTCCACTTTTGACGCCATTCTGCAAATCGCCCGGATGGATGCGGGTGCACACAACAAGCGCTTCGAAGATCTCGATCTTGGCGAGCTTGCTCGTGAGTTTGCCGATGCCTATGGCGCGGTGATTGAGGATAGCGGCTTCGGCTTCGAGCTTTCGGTGCCTCAGTCCCCGTCAATTGTCAGGGCGGATCCCGCGCTTTTGAAACAGGCGCTTGCCAATCTGATCGAGAACGCGCTGCGGTACAGTTCGCCGGGCGGGCAAATCCGCATTGGGGTTTCAGGGCGTTCCATTGAGGTGGCGGATGAAGGTCCCGGAATTCCGGATGCAGACAAGGCACGCGTGATGGAGCCCTTTGTGCGTCTCGATGCTGCAAGGTCAAGTGGCGGCTTCGGCCTGGGACTGGCACTTGTCCAGTCGGTTGCCCAGCTTCACAAGGCCCGGGTCAGTCTGTCCGACACAAGAGCGCAGACGCCTTGCGGGCTGACGGTTCGCATCGATTTTGCGTGAGGAGGGAGACCCGCCACTCCGGTCCGCGGGAATACCGCTCAAGCGTCAGTGGTCGGGTTCACCAAGCTGAGACAATACGGTTCGAAAACCACCACATGGGAAAGGTCAGGCCGAGAGCGCGAGGAGTAGAGCAGGGCCTGTGCGCCTGCCGCTCGCGCCCTGTCCGAGAATTCCCATGTCGGGGAGGGCCTGCCCTCCTCGTGAATATCCTGCCAGACAATGCTGGCTGATCGGTTTCCTCGCAGATCGGCCACGCGATCGGCTGTCAGCCACATGGGCACCAACACCCGCTCTACGCCATCTGCCAGATATCGCTTGATCGCAACATGCGTTCCCTCGGCACTGAGGGAGGCATAAGCGGCAACCTGGCCCGAATGATGAAAGCGACCCGCAGGCGCCCTTGCCGGAGCTGAAGGTGTATCCAGCAGATCTTTCGACAGAAGTCGCCAGACAGGTCCGTTGAAGGTGAGGAAGCTCATTATGAGAAAATCGCGTTTTGCTTGAATCTTGAAGGAAGTACCAGTTTCAGACTTGGGATGCATCTGCTGCCAGACCATTTCTGACAATTTTGTAAGCTTGCGGACAGGCGTTCGACATGTGGGAGTTCTACATCAGGATCATCAAGAGATTGGATGAGAACAAGGAGACCTCTCATGACTAAGCGTGAACAGACGATCTACATGATTGCCGGATTGATGGTTGGGCTGGTGATTATGCCCATTGCCTTTGGTTTCGGGATTGCCGTTATCGGCATCGGCTTTCTGGCTGCCTGCGCAAACTCGATGGTAGGCATGGTTGAAAACTTGTGGAGCCGTTCGAAGAACCGGGATCAGCGTCAGGCCCATCATTCAGCCCCTGAACATATGGAACACGCGGCCTGATCCGGCACAGGGTCAAGCGACAAAAAACGGGAGCCGTCTGGCTCCCGTTTTTGATTCTGTATTGGCCGATCACCTATTTGGCTGTCACGCGGGCAGGGCGTGTCGGGCCATTCTGGGTCTTGTTGGCCCATTGATAGGTCTGGCGCTCCTCTGTCGGTGTACAGAGGAACCGCTCCCGGTAGCACTTGGTGAAATGCGAGGTAGAGGCAAAGCCGCAGGCAAGGGCTACATCCAGCACAGGGCGACTGGTCCGGCGCAGGAGGTCGCGCGCCGTTTCCAGTCGCAGGCGCAGATAATACTGGCCCGGGGTGCAATTGAAATGACGGCGGAACAGACGTTCCAGCTGGCGGGGAGACAGGCTCACCGTCATTGCAAGTTGCTGGCAGCTTAGCGGGTCTTCGATGTGGAGGTCCATGATGCGGATGGCATCGAGGATCTTGGCATTGGAAATGCCAGTACGTGATTCAATGTCATGGCGCTGGGCAGATTCGCCGGAGCGCATGTTCTGGTAGAGCGCGGTTTCGGAAATCTCGTGCGCCAGATAGGCCCCGTGCTGAATGGCCACAAGGCGCAGCATCATGTCGAGCGATGCCATACCGCCTGCACAGGTTATGCAGTTGCGGTCTATCGAGAAGATGTCAGAAGTGACTTCCACATCGGGAAACTCCTCGCGCAGGGAGCGCAGGTTTTCCCAATGGATTGTGCACCGCCGTCCATCCAGCAGATTATAGCGTGCCAGAAGGTAGGCGCCCGTACATACCGCGCCAAAGGTCCTGCCCATTGCGTTGAGGCGGCGCAGACGCTTTCCAAGGTCAGGGTCGAGCGGAAGACGTTCGACATCCAGTCCACTGCAAAGCAGTGTAATGTCAGCGTCTTCAAGTTCCTTGACAGATTTGTCGACAACGATCTGGCATCCGTTGCTGGCCGTCACGGCATTCCCGTCCATGGAGTAGGTTGTCCATTTGTAATAGGACCGTCCAAGGAGCCGATTTGCGAGGCGGAGAGGTTCGACAACCGAAGAAAAGGCAATCATCGAAAAACGGTCGGTCACAACGAGTGCTACCGTTTGGCCGGGTTCTTCTTTCACGTTGACCGACATTTATTCTCTTTCCGATGTCAGAGTCGCAGTAATTGTTTGTTTTCAATAGAAATTCTGTTCATTTTTTCTGATTGTGTCAAACAAAAAACCGTTCCCGATGATGTGTTCGATCTGTAATGTTAATGCTGCGCTGCATATAACTCTAGGGTTGATGGTAAGGGTCGGGAGTGTGGGGGAGATGTCCGAGCAAATGCGTCAATCGGTCGAAGATTGCTGCCGCAAACCTGCTGGACGGATCATTTTGAGATCGTTATTTCTCCCTTGCTGCCTGAACGAGGTTCGATTTGCTTCAAGTCAATGCAGTTTGGGTGATACATGGTAGCGATCCTGTGCTCCTGTTTCGAAAACGGAAAGCGATACATATGAATGCCCTAGCCAAGCCCGAGGATTTGCAGGCCGTTGCTCCTGCCGGTGTTTTTGTCGAAGAAGTGAAGTCGGTTCAGCACTACACTGACCGCCTGTTCAAGTTCCGCATGACACGGCCGTCGAGCTTCCGCTTCCGCTCGGGCGAATTCGTCATGATCGGTCTGATGATCGATGGAAAACCGCTTTATCGCGCCTATTCGATTGCCAGCCCGTCCTGGGATGAAGAGCTTGAGTTCTTCTCCATCAAGGTTACGGACGGCCCGCTGACCTCGCATCTGCAAAAGATCCAGCCGGGCGACGCGGTTCTGATGAAGAAAAAGCCGACGGGCACGCTCGTGCATGATGCACTGGTTCCCGGCAAGCGTGTCTACATGTTCTCGACCGGAACCGGCATTGCACCGTTTGCCAGCCTGATCCGCGATCCGGAAACCTACGAGAAATTCGATCAGGTCATCCTGACGCATACCTGCCGCGAGGTTGCTGAACTGAAATATGGTCTGGACCTCGTCGAGGAGACCAAGAACGATCCGCTGATCGGCGAATATGCGCAGGAGAAGTTGGTTCACTACACATCGGTGACGCGCGAAGACTATCCGTTCCAGGGCCGCATCACCGATTTGATCGAGAGCGGCAAGCTGTTCACTGATCTCGGAGTGCCGCCGCTTGATCCGGCAGTTGACCGCGGCATGATCTGCGGCTCCATGGACATGTTGCGCGACACAAAGGCCCTGCTCGAGAAAGCAGGTTTGACGGAAGGTGCCAACAACAAGCCAGCAGAGTTCGTTGTTGAACGCGCATTTGTTGGCTAACTGCTGCGAAAATACCTTGTGACTAAGCACATTTGACGGAGGGTCCATGCGACCTTCCGTTGGATAACATGAAAAGAACGGCTGAAAAGTGCATTAATTGCAGCCGTCTGGCGCGACTCTCTGTTAGACTCGGCACATGAGCTGCTGTGTACCTTCAAGAGACAAGACCGCCACATGACTTCTCAAAGTGGAATTAGCGTCATCGCGGAGATCGGCTGCAATCACAAGGGCAGTATGGATATTGCCTGCGAGATGATCCAGATTGCTGCGCGCGACTGCAAGGTTGAGGCGGCCAAGTTTCAGAAGCGCCACAACCGCTCCCTTCTTCCTCCCCAAGTCTATGATGCTCCGCATCCGGTTCCGGCAAACTCCTATGGACGCACTTATGGCGAACATCGCGAGTTTCTGGAGTTCACGGTTCAACAGCACAAGGAGCTGATGGAAGAGTGCCGCCTGAACGGTATCGTCTATTCAACATCTGTCTGGGATGTAATTTCCGCGCAGGAGATTGCGGCGCTCAAGCCGCAGATGATCAAGGTGCCGTCAGCGACCAACCAGAATTTCGAAGTTCAGGAATATCTCTGTCGCCACTATGACGGAGAGATCCACGTTTCCGTTGGCATGACCACGCGGGATGAAGTGGAGGCCTGCATCGGTTTCTATGAGAAGATGGGACGGGCAAAGGATCTGGTGGTCTACGCCTGCACGTCCGGCTACCCGGTGCCTGCCCATGAAGTCTGTCTTCTTGAAATCAATCGTCTGCAGGAACGCTTTACCGACCGGATCAAGGCCTTCGGCTTTTCCGGCCATCACGAAGGTATTGCGATCGATATGGCTGCCGCTGCTGTCGGCATATCTGGAACAGCGCGCCATGAGGCGAGTCCGTTTGCCTATATCGAGCGCCACTTCACCTTGAACCGGGCCTGGAAGGGCACTGACCATTCGGCCAGCCTTGAGCCTGCGGATATGGCGCAGTTGCGGGCAGGTCTTGATGAAGTCTGTGCTGCCATGACCCATAAATACACCGATGTTCTCGACATCGAGATTGAGCAGCGGCGCAAGCTCAAGTGGATGGACATGAGCGGTGCCGCGCGCCGCAAGGCGCTCTTGAACAAGGTTTCCTGATGGCTGACAGGTCATCGGGCCTTGCTACCCGGACACTTCGATACAAAGCCCTCGTTACCGACTTTGATGGGGTCCATACGGACAACTCTGTCTTTGTTCTTGAGGACGGACGTGAGTTCGTGCGGTGCAGCCGTGCGGACGGTATGGGCCTTGAGATGCTTCGCTCGCGCGGCCTGCGGCTCCTGATCCTGTCTCGGGAAGAAAACGCGGTTGTTTCGGCGCGGGCACGAAAGCTGCGGATGGAAGTCGCCCATAACATCAAGGACAAGCTACCGGCTCTCGACGAGTGGCGTCGCTCCAACGATCTGGAGTGGAGCGAGATGATTTACATCGGCGATGATGTGAATGATCTGGACTGCATGAAGGCCTGCGGTCTGGCCGCTGCGCCCGCCAATGCCCGGCCTGAAATTCTTGCAGTTTCAGACGTCCATCTGAAAAAGTCCGGCGGCGACGGGGCCTTGCGCGAACTCAGCGATTATCTGATTTCCAATGAACTGGTCTGAACCTCCTTTCGGGAGATCCTCCATCAGGGTTTGATGGTGTAGGCCGGAACCCTGTAGTGGGATAACTTCTTCAGCTGCAGCCCCTTGTCAGCGATGAAACGGTCTATGGCGATCGTCGCACCTGCCACAGCCTGATAGTCGTCGAATATGATCACGCCTCCGGAAACGACACGGTCGTAAAGATGCTCCAGCGCAAAGGCCGTTGGTTCGAGCACGTCCATGTCGAGATGCAGCAGGGCGATGCGGGTGGCGGGGTTGTCTTCCAGATAGGTTGGAATTGTTTCGAATACATTGCCTTTCACCAGATCGACATTCAGGAAGTTCTTGCCGCGCAGCACGTCTTCCAGTTCCTCGACCGACAGGCCAACGCCCGCTGACGCGACATAGGAATGGATGAAATCCAGATCCTCGCTTGTGGTCAGCTTTTCGGTCGGAAAGTAGCCGAACGTGTCGAAGCCGATGATCTTGCGCGAAGACTGGTCTTCCAGACAGTTTCGAAAGCTCGCGAAACGCAGCAGGGACAAACCCTTGAAAACGCCGAGTTCGAGAATGTCTCCCGGAAGGTCCACGATCTTCTTGTAAAGCTCGTATTGCGCCAGAGCCTTGTTCAGTCGTGTTGGATCGGAGAACCAGAAGTAACCGTTCTCGTAGTCCCAGACCTTGTCTGCGGTCAGCCCCTGAATGGCTGGCCGTTCGCTCTTAGTCACAGGCAACTCTCCCGCGTCGATGAAGTTCAACTTCCCGTAAAAGAATTAGACTTGTAAGGGCTCGGGAAGGGAAGCCGTTTCGCGAAGAAGCTGACGAATAATAACAATTACATTCACAGATGCCGGAATACTGGGGATGAAGCCTTCCATTCCAACGTAAAGGCATGCTGGCGCCTTTGTTCTCCTGCTTGGAAGGATTAGCATTTTGGTTGCATTACCTTTCGGTTAGGGATTCTGGGCCAATCGTCCAGCGTGGTTCAGGGTGAGGCGGCATGAAGATTGTTGCGGCAATACCTGCCAGAGGTGGCTCAGTCGGGCTACCGGGCAAGAATATACGGCCACTGAACGGAGTTCCTCTTGTCGGTCGCACCATCCGTGCGGCCAAGGGCTCGCGCTTCATGCCGGAGGTTTTCGTTTCCAGCGACTCGGACGAAATCCTCTCCGTTGCCCGCCGTTTTGGCGCAATCGGCGTTGAACGCCCGATCGAACTGAGCGGGCCCACGGCAAGTTCCGAATCCGCGCTGATCCACCTTCTTCAGAACGAACCGTCACTTGTTGCCGATCCGCCGGATATTCTGGTTTTCCTGCAATGTACGGCGCCGTTCACCCTAGCCCATCATGTTGACATGGTGGTGGAAGCGCTGCTCGAGCAAAAGGCAACCAGCGCGCTTTCCGTTGTCGATGATCACGGCTTTTACTGGAAGGTCGGCGAAGATGGGTCTGCGCTGGGCATCAACCACGACCCGAGCAAGCCGCGCGAGCGCCGACAGGATCTGCCGCCCCGCTACCGTGAGAACGGGGCTGTCTATGCCATGCGTGTGCCGGAGTTTCTGGAAAGCGGCAATCGCTATTGCGGCAAGACGATACTGGTGCCGCTGGATTCCACTTGGATCGAGATCGACACCTCCCAGGACTGGGACATGGCCGAGGCCTTTATCCGTACAGAGGCTTATGCAGGCTCGCCGGAACAGGAGAAGTTCTCGTCCATTCGCGCGCTAATCACGTCTTTTGAAGGTGTTCACACCGACAACACCATTTCCATGGACGCCAATGGCAACGAGAGCCTGCGCTGCAACCGCGGCGACGAGATCGGACTTGAGCGTCTTGTCGGTCGCGATATCAGGCTGCTGATGTTGGGCCGTGAGGACAACCCGATTGCCCGGGCAAGGGCGCAGCGGCTGGCCATGGCCTATCGGGTCCACCCCTTCGACAAGCGCGGCGTTCTGGATGAATGGCGGCAGACAGCCGGTTTCGAGTGGCACGAGATTGCCTATGTGGGAGAGGATGTCAGCGATCTGGACGCGATGCACTCCTGCGGTCTCAGCTTCGCGCCCCGTTCGGCGCAGGCCGATATAAAAGCTGTTGCAAATGTCATTCTGGATACAGCCGGAGGGCAGGGTGTCCTGCGCGAGGTGAGCGATATTCTGATCTCCCGCCGAAACGCTTTGCAGGCCTAGAGGCACGCCGTGACTGGAGCATCCACACCCCCATCCGGCAGCATATTCGACCTTCTTTGCAGGTTGGGGATGACGTCAGCCGAAACACGCGAGGTCTATGCCCACAGAACCCGCGATGTCGATCCGTTGACCGTCTATCGGGACACGGTCTCTGGCGTCATCTATATCGACGGCTTTTATGTTGGAGATGATCAATATCAGGAAGGGCAATATCGCAAGGCGCAGCAGTCCGTGATTGGGGCAGGGGCAGCCGATTTTGAGGATCTGCGCGATACGGAGCGTCGGCTTGCGGCCTGCAAGCGGTATATCGCGGGCAAGTCCGTGCTGGATTTCGGGTGTGGCCGGGGAAGCTTTCTTCTGGCTGCCCGCCATCTGGCTTCATCGGTTGCCGGGATCGAACTGCAGCAGGACTACCGTGATCTACTGGCTGCGGATGGCGTCTCTGCTCATGCCGGTTTCGAGCAACTCGGGTCCTCGGTTTTTGATGTGATTACCTTGTTCCATGTTCTGGAACACCTTCCCGATCCCGAGGCTATTCTGAAACAGACAGCAGATAGGCTCTCTGGCGGCGGGCTCCTCGTCGTGGAAGTTCCGCATGCACGGGATTTCCTGCTGTCGGGTGTTGACTGTGAGGCCTTTCGAAATTTCACCTTGTGGAGCCAGCACCTTGTGCTTCACACGCGTGAAAGCCTCAAACGCCTGCTGCAGCTTGCAGGATATCGGGATATCGTGATTGAGGGCGTTCAGCGCTATCCCTTGTCCAATCATCTGAAATGGTTGGCGGAAGGCAAGCCGGGCGGGCATCGCTCGCAGCTGTCGGGTCTTGAAAGCGACGCACTTGTTGAAGCGTATGCGGCGTCCCTTGCGCGCATGGATGCGACCGACACCCTGTTTGCCTACGCGCGGAAATAGCGCCCAAAGCCGCCTGTTAAAGCTTCAGACGGTTCACCCGCTTTTCGATTGGCGTGCGGTCCAACAGATCGATCAGGTGGGCGCGGATTTCCGGCACCATCATTTCGACCGGGCGATACTCATCCGTGATCATGTATTCAATGGACGGATACCAGGGCGGGTTCTGTTGGCCGAGCAGGAAGGGCGGTTCGAAAGGCCCGAAACGCACGGTCGGCACATCAAGAGCGCCTGCAAGGTCGGCCACACTCGATGTTACCGAGACAACCACATCGCAGAGTGCGGTGACGGCGGCCGCCGCTTCCATGTCATCAAACAGGTCTGCGCCTTCAACTGCATGGAACGGTATTGAAAGGGTCTGCTTGAAATAGTCCAGCTCCCGCTGGATGGCCATGTATTGCAGGTTCACGATCACGACGTCATCCAGCTCGTCAATGATCGGCCTGAACTGCGGGGCCGAGAGATAGTAGCGGATGCGGTAAGCATCGAGGTTCTTTGACCGCCAGCCAATACCGACAACCTTCTTGCCGCTGACATCGCCCAGCTGCTGCTGAAAGCGCGAGGCCAGGTCCTTGTCGAAGGCGTAGACCGGCCAGTTTCGTGTCTTGAAATCGCCCAGCGACCTGCGGAAATACCTCGCCAGATCCGTGCTGCAGACCTGATAGTCGAAGTCTTCCTTGGTCGGGTGCAGTTTGCCGTCATTCGTGACATGGGGAGAGCGGCAGGTGATTTGCGGGAATGATCTGCGGAACAAGTCGAGGATTTTCGGAGGGCCTTCAAAGATGACGTTTCCGGCCCGCTCGATCAGCTCGGGCAACATGGTGCCGCCCTTGATCGTGTCGCCCAGTCCCTGATCCGTCCAGACAAGTATGGTCTTGTCGGAAATGTCCTCGCCTTGCCAAACCGGATGATCCGGGAACCGCCGCTTGACCACGCCGGGCACGCCCTTGCCGACGAGGCGGTTTCCGTGCAGATCCCAACCCTTTTCCAGATCGCCCATGGCCAGATAGGTCAGGGAAATGTTCCAGTCGATATTCGTGATGATGCCCTGTGTCAGCCGTTTGGCCTCGGTCAGGTGCTTCAGCGCCATCTTCGTGTTGCCGAGCTTCAGGTAGATAACTGCAAGGGTGACCTGCCGCTGGTGGTCTTCGGAATTGTCCCGAACGGCTTCCTGCGCAAGGGGCAGCCCATCGGCGTTGCGGCTCAAGGTGAAATAAAGACGGGCCAACTCGTGCTTCAGCTTGCCGGAAGTCGGGAACGCCTTCAGGGCGGCGACAAGCAGGTTCTCTGCGGTCTGGTACTCCTTCAGCTCGCTTTGGCACCGCGCCATTTCCGCAATGGTATCGACATCGTCCGGCTGGACGGTCAAAGCCTTGCTGAAATACTGGAGAGCTGCCTGATAATCCTGCTGATCGCGAAGCAGAACGCCGTAGTTGCGATTGATTTCGGAGTGGTTCGGATAAACCTTCACCAGCTTCGCCAGCAACTCCCGAGCTTCATCTTCCCGGTCCAGCTTCTTCAGCGACAAGGCCTTCAGGTTATTCGCTTCGGGAATGCGAGGGTCGAGCGCAAGAGCCTTTTCGGCAAGCTCCAGAACCTCTTCCGCCGGTATGTTCGGTATATCGGACTTTGCCCGCGCAAGGTTTGCGTAGAATGCCCCCTGGTTCGGATCAATGCGGATGGCTTTTTCGATATAGTCGACAGCGCGTTTGGGAAAACCCTGCTGCCGATAGGAGACACCGAGCAGATGCAAGGCGTCCTGATTGTTCGGCACCTTTTTCAGGATCTGCTTGTAGATGCGCTGGGCCTTGTCATAGTCGCCCGCGGACTGAAGGGCGAGACCTTCCTTCAGCTTGTCCAGAGTGGTGGCCGGTTTTGTGTTCTGGGCGGCGGAGCGCATCGACATGCCGTCTTCCC
This sequence comes from Roseibium sediminis, assembly GCF_008711325.1. Taxonomy (GTDB): domain Bacteria; phylum Pseudomonadota; class Alphaproteobacteria; order Rhizobiales; family Stappiaceae; genus Roseibium; species Roseibium sediminis. The sequence continues at coordinate 266 of NZ_VXDB01000033.1, read as the reverse complement.
TGACTGGAGCGAGATTCGTTTCCCGATCCTATCAAGTTCCACCCATCTTCCTCACAGACAGCTTCGTGTAATCGCCGTTTAATTGGGGATTGCGCGAAGAAGACCATCCCGGGGAACTCATTCTGTTCAGCCCGGGAGTGGTCCATTTCTCAACCGATTGTCAGTTCGGGCTGTTTGGATGGCGGTTGATTGTCTGGCCATTTTCGACCAGGAGACTGTGCAGATTTTTGTGCCCTGGCGCTTTGATTACGCCATTGGGAAGCGGT
>NZ_VXDB01000032.1 GCF_008711325.1 Roseibium sediminis | reverse complement strand
AAGCCAGTGAATCAGAAATCATCCAACAGCGCGAGGTTTTTGCGGGTGTCCAGCTCAACAATTTTTGGAACAAACATAACGCCACCTAAGTTACACATTCTATTGAACAATCCACATAAAATTGATATCAATTTTGACAAATTGATGTCTGACGACCATTCCGCAAGGTTAATTTAGTGCCCGTTTTGGCACTCGTCAATAGGTAGGTGCCATAATGGGCTTCGGAACCCGGGTAAAATTTCTGGCTCGCGATAAAGGATTGTCTCTAAAAGACTTTTCCACTGAGCTTGACATCCCTTATCGAACGTTGATGAGGTATTTGACGGACGAAAGAGATCCAAGTTTACAGCTTGCTCAAAAAATATGTGCCTATTTTGGCGTTTCGTTGGAATGGCTTGCAACGGGTCGGGAGGTAAAAAGCACAGCGCATCAGACAGGAAAAAGGGCTGTAATCTCGGACGAGCAGGAATTTGTGCCAATTAAGAGGTTCGACGTTGAGGTATCTGCTGGTTACGGATCGCTGGTAGAAGCGGAAATTGGCACCGCTTACTACGCTTTCAATAGGAGCTGGCTAAAGAGGCGGGATCTAAATCCCGACGACTTAAGCGTCTTGGCGGTTCGTGGCGACAGCATGGAACCAGAGCTGCACGACGGCGACTTGATACTATTGGATCGCGCCAACACAGATCCTGCTGATGGTGATATTTGCGTGGTCCGATATTCGAACGAACTTTTCGTCAAAAGAGTTCAAATGATGCCGAACTCGCGCATAGCACTACTCAGCACGAACAGTTTTTATAGCCCCATTACAATCAATCCACGAGAAGACGATGACCTGGCATTTGTCGGGAAGGTTGTGGCTTCGATGCATGAGTGGTGATTTCACCTGACGCTGCAGACCGATAATTGTATCGCCGGCTCCGCGCCCTGATAGAACGCCTATCACCCCTGCCGCGGCCACGGCCACGCAAACCACAGCTGCTTTTCGCATGATCAGAATCCCCCTAGGAGCTTACTGCCCATGCCAACGATGAAAGTGATGACGAAGGTTGGGATCGCGAACTTCGCAATCTTGATGAGCAGGGTCATGCCCGAAACAATGTCACCGAAAGCGGTAATAAGGTCGGCATGGTCTTCAGATATAGGAAACCATTCACGTTCCAACCTGTGAAGCATCGCCCTGTGGCGTGCTGCTTCCTCACCCGTGAGGGCTTTTTGGCTGAACCCGTCCGGATCGAACTTAAGGCTCATTTATACCTCCTTCGACCGGTAGAAAGCAATTCCTCATAGATATACTTATAGATATACTTATTCCATTTTATATTGAATTTATGGCAATGAGTAAGTCTTGCACTCGCAAGGACCAAACTCGACTTCACCATAGAACCATCCGGAATTTCCGCAATATCTACAGGCTTCAACACCCAGCAATTCGGCGTAAGGACTGCCCCAACCAATTGGTAGCGGGGCAAGTCCGAGTCGTTGTCTAGCTGGACTTATATATTCAACTTCTTGTTCTATCAATACAGCCCTGAGTTTTTCAGCTGAGGCTGCCACACCAGTGGTCCCAGTACCTGCAAATGGGTCGAGCACAATTCCACCCGGTGGAGTGACATGCCGTACCAGTGCCCGCATCAAATCCAGTGGCTTCACCGTGGGGTGCCCGCTGTCGCCCTTTTCTTTCTTGTTTGGCTTGGGGCAATAAATGGCCGGTGTCGCCTCGAATGGGAAGCTTTCGAAGAACTCTTTGGTATTTCGCGGCAGAACAGCATCTACCATATCAGAACCATCGTGCATCAGGTTTGCCGGCCAACGCCCCCCTGGCGCACGGTTATTATCGATGTTTACGGCTCCGACTCCATGTACCGAGATGTTGCGGGCGCCCGAGGCTTCTGAAAACGGCTTCTGTCCGACGAAGATCGGCTCCAACGCCGGCTTGCGTGCCTGTGTGCCATAGTACCAACCGGACCAACTTGCACTTTCAACGCCGAGCCTATGAAGGGCCTTTTGGGCACTATGGGCTTTTGGCATGCCGCTGCCATATAGCCACCCGATCATTGGATGCGTGACAAAGCCGGCAGCCTCGATCGCATTCGCCATTCGATGGTAGGAACGAGCCCCGGCAAACGCCACCACATACGCCCCAGGATAGAGCACATCAGAAACCAATCGCCAAAACTCCGGGTCCTGCGCAATCAGCACCCCATGCGGATCGGCTGCATCCCAGTTGCGGCCATGGAAACCTGCCGATTGCCTGGCAAAGGCCCCGTCCCGGCCATGCTTGGCACGCGCTGACGTTTTCTTTCCGAACCGTTTGGCGATTGACTCAATGTGATATGGTGGATCGGTCACACAGGAATGAACTTTGTCACCCCTAGCGGACATCAACCGCAGTTTGCCCCGGGCGTCCCCATGCCACAACACCACGCTCATTTCAGCAAACTTTCGAACGAGCGCGGGGTGGGTTCTGCCACCGATCCAAGTACATCAATCGCGGCTTCTAAAGGATCTTTTTTAATACGGACCCGGAAACTGCTAGGTGTGGTTTCGAGATTAGCCTGATAGCCTTTCGATGTGCCGACGATGCTAAACCGGGTAAGCTTGCCCGTCGCTCGGACCTTGCGCAATTTCTCCGTCAAATTCATGTTGCTCATCCTAAAAGGCCGTCGAAAGATCGCCGTCTCGGTCTAGCCATCGGCGCACCTGCTCCGTCCATTGCGGCCAAACATGCATTCACCGGATCGCGGTCGGAAGCAGTCCTGAATACCCTTTCGTCAACGCCGCGGAACGAAGCCGTGAACTCTCCACCATTGCAGACAAGCGAAAGGTGGCTGAACCCTCCATTCCGCGCGATCTTTCTCAGGAGTTCTCCGAGCGGGTCAGATTTCGTGTTCATCCGAGCAGCCCTGAATAGTCACGTGATTTCTTCGGATAGGCGTCCTCCAAGGCAGTCAGAAGACTGTCGCCGACACCGTGATGGGTCGCTCGCCCGTTCTTTTTGTCGCGTAGATAGGCACGCCATCTGCCGTCGGTCCCCTCATAGCAGTTGCTGACGAAGAGGCGATCGCGGCGAATGGCTTCAAGTAGGTTCTCAATAGTCATTCGGTACTGTCATACCTAATGCCTGAAGATAGAGGTCGAGGACAGCCTCTTCCTCTTCCCGCTCATGAGGCTGCTTCTTGCGAAGTGCCACCACCTTGCGGAGGATCTTCACGTCAAAACCGTTGCCCTTGGCTTCGGCATAAACGTCCTTGATGTCATCGCTGATGACCTTCTTTTCCTCTTCCAAGCGCTCGATGCGTTCGACAAAGGCGCGGAGTTGGTCACCCGCAACACCACCTGGGTCACTGTTGTGGCCTTTGTTCGATTTTGTCGGCGTATCCAAATCGTCGTAGTCGTCAAGCATCTGCAACATCCAGTTCAGAAAGAGGCGTTTCAGCAGTTTTCGGAAAGCCCGTTTAGGTTTGATTTAGCCTTATTCAAGGTTGCATCCCACGGACAGGAATCTATTTACAGACATGGTGTTTTATACCGGCTGTCTGAAGCGGCAGGCCAAGCTTCGCTTTGGATGGTCAACTGGGGAGGGGCGGTCAGATATTAGACCGTTTCTGGTCGCTCTTCCCTACTCTTTTAGGTTCGCAGTTATCTAGGCTTAATTCCGACCATTATTCATAAGCGCCTTCATGGAAAGGTCGAGGCCACCTACGCCTCGGCTCAAGTGGGCGTGTTCTGCCGCCCGCATGCCTTCGGAAAACCCCACCTTGAATTCCGCGGATTTCTTCTCGCGAATGGTCATGAGATCGACATCGGGTTTGAAGCCGAAAGCGACAGCTGTGTTGTGCAGGATCTCGGCCAGTTGCGGGCCAATTTCAAATCGATCGACCGCTGCACCCAAACGAAGAATGTCGTTACCGTCGCGCTCGGATGCTGCTTTCCAATCGACCAACATTTCCAGAACGTCGATGAGGCTCATTCCGTTGACGCCGTTATTAAAATGCTCCGGATGATGGGAATTGTGGCTGTAGTGATGCTCAAGCATCTCGTCGAGCACTGACCGGCGCTCTTCGTATTCGGGCGTACCGAATTTGGCAGGCCCCTGCCTGTCGTTGATTTCCTGCATTTTCTGCAAGGGAACCAGTTCGACAGGGTTCAACTTTGACTGGTCGTGAAACTCACTTCGGCAGAGAATTTCGACCACCATCATATGCAAAAGTTGTTGCACCCTGGCGATATGTTTGCGGGTTACGATTTCTGCTCGGTCGGTATTTAGGGGCGTCATCGGGAACCTTCCTGTTGCTCCCCTTCAATATTCAATAAAAAGTGGATTTGTCAAATGTTAATTGATTTCTAAGATGCCACTGCGGTGAAAAATAGTCGGTACTCGCTCTCCGCTTTCCCGCCGAGAATGTTCTGTCTTTTTGAAACGGCTAGATCCCCGCCCCCTACTGCCAAATCTGATCCGACACCTTAATTCTCAACTGTAATAACAATGAAGGCGCTTGTCTTGATCCCCCGCCTTTATGCTCCTAAGGTGAAAAATTGAAGTGGGAAACCCACGTTAAACAGAGATATTAAAATTTTACGACGACGGAACGCCATGTACCGCATCTGCCTTGCACTTTTTGCTCTTTCTATAAGTATTCCAACTTCCAGTTTCGCTGATGTTGTATGTGTACAGGCGCAACTGACACGTTTGGGTTTAGAGCCGGGACCTGTCGACGGATTGTTGGGGGCAAAGACGAAGTTAGCGGCGGCTGCGTTTGCCCAGAAGTCCGAGATGGACGTACCGCCACTTTCCAAAGTTAACAGCACTTTGTGGTGCAACGAATTGACGGCCTACCTCACGGCGCACGGCGCTTGGACGTTAAATCGTATCGATCTTAAAACACCTCCACGCCACACTCTTTCGGAGGCACAGACCAAAGACCTTTGGAAAGCTTATAAATCTGCTCGGCAGTGCTTTAATCACCCAGTATTCGGCAAGCGGCCTAATTTTGCCGTTAAAATTCCTACCAACAAAGCCGCCCAGTTTGGGATGTGGCAATCACCGTTTACGGATATACGAGGTAATTCCGCCTGTAACGGCCAGAGGCCAGATTTTAATTTTCCGCCCAAACCTATCCCTGTTGTCAAGTTGGATGAGGCTTATGGCAACCGCCATGTTCAGGTTGATGTAGCGACGCAGTGGTTTCAACGGGCTTCAACTTTCGTAAGGCTCAGCAGAGATCCAGTAGCTACCCGCCTACTTAAAAATTCACTATTGGAATGGGCGAAAGCAAATTCGCTGGGCCGCGGCATCCGGGTAAATTGGGGCAATAGGCCGGTTGACTACCAGATGATGACTGCAATCTCCGCACTTGTTTCTGCAACAGCTGAAGTAGCCCCATCATTGACGCCAAAGGAGCGTTCTCTAATCGGACCTTGGCTTGGGAAACTTGTTTCTCAAGCAGCTCAAAGCCATTGGAAAGACAGGCAGGATAACAAAGCCTATTTGCGCACCTATATCGGGTTATTATGGGCGCTCATGACGGGAGATCGTAAGGCGGTCGACGAAGCCGTTGAAGTATACAAGCTGGCTGTACACGACATGCGACCGGACGGTAGTTTTCCAATAGATAGCCAACGCTCAGGTATGGGGCTTCACTACGGTTCGTTCTCGACGGCCAGCCTCGTGATGGCCGCTGCTGCCTTACAGCAAGCTACTGGAGAGGATCTGTTTTCCTATCAAGTTGATGGTCGATCCGGTCATGATGCGGTGAACTTCATTGTTCAAGGAATCAAATTTCCTGCGGAAACGAACAAAATCTACGCGATCGGATGTAAAGAAGGAGGTGATAGGTTCGGCTCCCCCGGCGATCCTAGCCTTCATTTCATCAAGGACAATTTGGATAGCTACTTGCTGGTCTACGCTCAGATGTATCCAGACCGTGAGGTATCGGAATGGATACTTGCAAACAAAAGGCGCGGTTTGCATACAGCCATTATGTTCGATAATGTCGGCGGTGCGCCAGCTTGCCAATACGCTCAAACAAGTGACCCGAACTTTAAAACAGAACCCGTTGTTGTAGAAATAAGGGGACCGATTGTTCTTCCGAAACCCAAATACAAGGTCGATGCCCGTGAAGACCTAGCTCACAGCAAAGGGACCTCACCTAGGGTTAATTCGCTGTTTTACGCATCGATCAGAGAACGGGGCCGAACACGTTCTATGAGCTTCAACATCCGTGGTAGTTATCTCGCAAACTCGCAGGACATGGCTCTTCTAGAGTTTGTTATTAATATGGACAACGCAAGAGAACCAAAGGGCCTTGAAAAGTGCGGCAGAGGTATTCGAATTGACCGATATAATTCCAAACAATTTGGTATTGTTGTACCGCTGCGACAAGAAAATGGAACCTGGGAGATGCCGGGCAACGATTGTTTGGGAGCCAAGCTTCCGAAGAAGGAAGCTAGCACTGTACGTTTTCTGGCGGCTAATTTCCGGGACTTAGCCATCGGAATGGTACAATCAGGAAGCGTAGGAGCAATTAAGAACGATGGATTAAAAGAGTGGATCAACAATGTTGCCCATGGAAAAGTGAAAATTGCTATAAATTAGGGGTTCATAACGTTTTTGACTTAACCCCTGAAATCATGACCTGAATTGATCTGCATCTGGCCCGGTTGGGCTCACCTTGGGATACATTCTCCACGTGATGACCGTGGCCGCTACCGAGCAAAGCCCCGCGCCGACGATTGCGCCCATGAACAATTCCTCTGGGCCTTTGAGGAAGACCGACAGTGCTGCGATCACTATGCAAAACAGCAGCCCGACAACAAAACCGCCAACAACGAGTTCGCCCGGGCCACCAACGCGCTCGACTTTTGCAGCTGGCGGATTGGCGGTCATCGCATTCAGTTCATCTTTAGCCAGGGCGCCCAGCTGGCAGGACGGCAGGTCGATGCGAACTATACCCTTGCTGACCGGTCTCCCGCTTCCGTCGAGATGGGTAACTCGCGCTGTCCCGACTGCTAGCCAGCGGTCATGCTCGATCCGGGTCGCAAGCTGTTCACGGATCGCCTGCGGAACGTCCTCAGGGCGTTGAGTGACAAAATACACTCCTACCCCCTTGGAACGGATCAGACGCACTGTCTGCTCAACTTTCCGCAAAAGCGCCTTGGGCATGTCGGAAAAGAGCAAGTGTGCCTCATCGAAGAAAAACGCGAGTCTGGGCTTTTCCTGGTCACCAACTTCCGGCAGGCGCTCATACAGGTCGGTCAGCATCCACAGGAGGAACGCAGCATAGACACGCGGGCAGCCCATCAGCCGATCGGCAGCAAGGATGGAAACAACCCCGTGTCCTGACGGATCACAATCCAGCAATCGCGAAACGTCGAATTCCTTGGAGGAAAAGAAGTGCGCGCCCCCTTGCCGTTCGAGCCCGAGAATGGCCCGCTGGATCACCCCGAGGGATGCTTGACCGATCTGTCCAATTTGCGCCGAGATCTCCTGACGTTCGTCCAGGGCTCTTGCAATGACATTGCGCAAATCCCCCACGCTCCCCAGACGCTGGTTCGTTGCGCCGGCATAGGTAAAAAGCACTTCCAGCGCCCCCGCCTGAACTTCGCTCAGTTCCAGCGCCCTCGCCATGGTGTCCGGTCCAAATGCCCCGATACTGGCTGAAACCTGCTCTCCACGTTCCCCAAAGAGATCCAGCAGACGGGCAGGAGTTGTCCGACTGATCGCCGAGATGTCCCCTTTCACGTCGGCGAGGAAAACCGGCACCCCGGCGCGGCTGAATTGCTCGGCCATGGTCATAAGGGAAACGCTTTTGCCGCAACCAGTCGGCCCGGTAATGAGGCCATGCCGGTTTGCATAACGTAGAGGGAGATTTGCAATTGGGCCAATTCTGACAGTGTTCATATGAAATATCCGACTTTTCGAAAATCAATAGTGAAGTGAATTCAGCTTGTAATTGAGGCCAACTCTAGTTTGAGTCGTTCGTTCTCTTCCATCAAAGCAGAGGTCCCTGGCCATTTCTCGGCAATCCTGATCGGCTGTAACTCTCAACGAGATCGGTCACAGGTGGGAGTCCTTTTACTCTGCCGCTGAAATGTAAATTTCACGACCATATTCGGTGCCACGGAGCTTCCAGTTGAAGCCGCTTGGCAACTTCTGCTTTGCGGTCGGGCAGCAGAAATAATCATCGCCACAAACATAGACGCGAGGTGTCTTGTATCTCGACGGCTGATAAACACCGTCCTTAACGTCGAGCCAATCCATACCGAGATGGAAGCCAATAATTTCAGGTGCTGTTCTTGGCATATTCCCTGCTCCTTTATCTAAAATTCAGGCGGGCGATTGATATTGCCTGACATTTCATTCCGCTTTTTATTGAATTTTAGAATGCGGTTATTGGTTTTCTGCCCTAACGGCAGCCCGACACAAAAGAGAGTGGAAGTACCGGGCCCGTGATCCGAAGGCCCCTCTAGGCTTGCGGTACTTCCGCATATCAGCCGCAGCCAACACTCGTTCAACCTGCTCGGCGCTCAAAGTGTGGTAGTCCTGATCCAACGGGATATTGTATTCCTGCGCGATTTCGCGGGCATCTTCTCTTGTCATCTCGACACCTCGTATTCAACTTATTATTGATTTTATAATACTCGGCTCGCCCGTTATGTCAATCTATTTTTCAAGTTTTTGTTGAATTATTCAACTAGGCCCGCTCAGCTGCGCAAAGGGAGGTAGTTGCGTCCCGGTTGCTGTGGGCGGATTTGCTTGAATACGCTGGGTAGCTGGCGCGGCTGCCCCAAGCACTCATCCTTACAGGACACGTCATCGACAACGTATGTATCGGATGCATAGTCCGGCACGAAGGACGTATTCTTCCGTTGTCCTACTGCCCCCTCACGCTCCCACACCTTGGTTGCGCTTTCTTCAGAGACCGGATGACATGCGGCAATAGCGTCTGCTTTCGTGATTTCCCCCACCCCGATATAGAATCCGATCAGGTTGGAAACGAGGTCTTCACGGGAGAACCCGCTGTCATAGGGCTTATTCAGGAACATCTCCGTGAAAAAATTAGCAATCCCGCCGAATTCCAGAGACTGCTGAAGTCTCTCAAAACCAAGACTCACTTGAATGAAAATCGATAGGGCTACCGACTTGAGCTCTGTTTCAGGCAGATTGCGTCTTATCAAATATGACTGAGTTTCGCCGAGTCTCCCAACTCGTTTCGGGAGGATCATTTCTTGCCTTAGAGTGACGCGATACCCTGTGGCCCCATCTGCAAAACGCGCCTTTCCATCCCGGCGCATGTCTTTCAATACCCGGTCAGAATAGCTGTATTGACGAAAATCGGGCGGGTAATGATACCCCCAGGCAACCTGGGCATCAGGTCCACCACCTTTGAGCTGACTCCAAAGATTTTGGGCGCCAATTATTTTATTGTCATTTTCCGGCGACAGGTGCCCAAGATCCAACCAACCGCAGTTACATGTATAGATAAGCCCATAACTAATATCGTTGTTATTGAGCCTCTTATATCCAGTTTTGATATCTTTGAAGGAACTCAATTAAAATCTCCCAAAACCAATATATCCACTAACGTACACACTTCCTCTCGGGTGATTAACACTGAATAACCATTCCCGGAGCACCTGAACTCCTGCAGCTCTCCCACAGGACACGATTTGTCTAAAAAATATTGTTGGTACTTTTCGGTCAGTACTTCGAGTGACTGACTTGATTGATATTCAAGCATTCCAGCGCCGACCCGTTCGCCGTCGCGGGCATTGTGCGAATATCTCGCCGGTTCACATTCTGCATAAACCGGGATCTCCTTCAGCAATTCCGGGATACCCAACTTGTATGACCAGCTATCTGCCGTAACGTCCTGCGGCTCAAAGAATGCAAATGCCGTAATCAGGTAAATAAGGGCCAAAATAACCAGCGCGAATAACGCGACAAGCGCCCTTAGAATTGGCTTTTTGTTTTTCATTTCAACAACAAACGATAGAAATCTATGAGAAAAGCAAAGCGAAAACTATACAAAAAAACCCATGGGCGCAATTACTGATTACATCATTACTTTATCGCACTGATGCTCGCTGGCAAGCCCTCTATGTCCACCATAGTGTCTACCTTCTTGGTAAGCTTGAACGTGATCGATTGACCTTCTGCCATTCGCACAAGCTTACCCGCCTGACCTTCCGCAACCTCACCTTTGCGCCACATATTGAAGACGATCCTGTCAGGACAAATGCCGAGACAAAGAAGATAGTCATATTGGCGATCCAACCTGATGTGGTTGAATTGGAATGTACCATTGGCGCCAAGGGAGGCTGTTTTTATCTCAAAGCCCTTCCCAAATACATTCATATCCGTCGGCGAGGTACGTATTCCGTGACTGGCTTCAATGTCATTTCGTCGAAGGTATTGGCGGATGAACTCTTCCCCAATTTCCCCTCTGTTCGTGTTTCCGAGAAGCCTGTATCCGGCCAACGCTGAGCCTTGCCATATGTCTTCAGGTGCATGTTGCTTTATGACATCCATTAACAATTCAATCGGCGTCATTTCGGTGAAGTCCAGCGAGCCCGACTTGATCCCTGCTTCCAGAAAACCAGAAAATACGAATGATTTTTGCGCGCGTGCACTTGACGCACCGATCTACTTACACCCGGTCGGTTATTCCGAACAACCACAAACAGATCCTCGCAAACCAAGCCCATCTTTTCGTATTCTTGAATGATTTCGACATGCGTAAGGCGCTGTCGATTTGAACATACTTCGTCTTGGCATTTGACGATTAATACGCCGCGATCACGCAATACTCTTAGTGCCTCCCGTCCCCCATCAACATAAAGTTCCAGCACCGCCTCATGATATTTGTTGGAGGTTAGGTTTCCAGTTGCGTTGTTTCGGTAATGGCTTTCAAAGGGGGATTCATCGCCATAAGCAGAACCTCCCGGGGAGTGCATGTACGGAGGATCAAGAACCACACAATCTATCGTGCCATCATCATACGGAAGATCTCGACAATCAATTCCAGTCTGAAGGTCTGTCGCTTTCAGAGTGTACGCATCTGGCGAAACATTACGCCAGAACACGCCTTTCCCATAAGTTACATCCGCAATCACGCTTCCGCGCTTAACATACAGGTCAAGAATCTGCGGGAAGATGACCTGATTGCCTTCAGTTGATGCGCTGAGCACCAAATCCGTTGTGGCCTTGCCGTTCTTTACACGTCGCTTGCCAGCGGATGAGCCTTCGTCCGTAATATATCTTCCAGTTTCTTGCAGCATGATGTCCGAATCTCCCCTTTGCAATATGTTTCCTACAATCAAGTCAACAGGGCGTAAACCTCCACTCATCACGAGAGCCACCCGAAATTGATCGCCATCAGCCACAAGATCAGGAGAGACGCGGCTAATGAAGCGACTGACAGCTTGGCTTGATTCGACATAATTTTCCTCCTATATTGAGGGTCTACCTGCCCCCCGCACACATGCGGCGCCTTGTTCATCGTACCAAGGCAACGGGCGCGGCTCTGTGGCCTTATCGCCGGTGCGTATCGTTGAGGGTGGCACGGCGAAAACATTCTGAATTTCGTAGTCTTCGGGATCGAGCCCGAAACCATCTTCAGATTCAGCGTAACGGACAAATCCGAAAATGGCATCTTCAGCCGTTCCGGCATCTACCAAAAGGCTATAATCACTGCCGTCAACACCCTGTGTCGGATCAGCTTTCACATAAAAAACAGGCATACTCTCACTCCCTGGAAATCATGCGACCTTGGATTCATCAATCCAGACTTTGTAATGATCGGTTCCACGTTGCTTGCGCTTCTTCAGCGCCCCGTGGACAAAGGCTGTCTTGTAGCGCGTGGATTCCTCCACTGCCGCCCGTTGCGCTGCCGAGCGTGTCGCCTCGATCATGAACCAGCACAATTTGAATAGGCCTTGATGGTCGTTACCGTAGGCGGCGATTGCATCGGCTAACATCCGATCGCCCCGCCACACTTCCCAGCCCGCGCCATGGTGAACTACCACCAGTAGCCCGACGGCGTGATCGCCTCGCCCCACGAAATGCACGTAAAAATGATGGGATTCATACGTGACTTTAAAATCCCGGCGCGACTGATCAATGAAACCGGGCAAATCAATGGTTTTTATGATCTGTTCCGACCCTTGCATGAAGGGTGCCAGGTCAAGCATGCGCTCACCCTTTCCGCCAGATCCGTAAAGATGCCCGCAGCTGTGAACTTTTTTGAATTCCTTCATCTTGTTGACCCCTCACCCTTTGGTTGAATTTTCAGTTACATCACTGAGACTGGTTTGGTTGCGCTGTGAATGACGGCATCAATGAAGACTCCGGAGAAGCCCGGATCCCCTTCCGCCTGCCGCGCCTCGCTCAATTCCCCGCCCGTGGGTGCTACGCTTTCAGTAAACTGCAGATAGGCCTCGGTTACTGAAGTAGGGCCAATGATTTGCGTGGTTGCTTCGTCTTTGCCGTATGCCCGCCCCGAGATGACGAAGAAGCCAAAATCCAACCCGGCCCGGTTCGTGTGTTCGTGCTCGTTTGCCGTGGCTTCCGGGTTCGCCCTGCCCTCTGCGCGGGCGATTACCAGAGCGGCATTTGCAAGCGCCTTTTCAGCTCCCCTCGGCATCACACTGTCCAAATGCCCGCCATCTGCAATCATCTTGGCAACCCACGGCAAAACCTGTTTCAGGTTGAAATACAGTTCATCGGCATAAGGCGCGTAACGGCTGGCCGTTTTGCTGGTGTCGGTCAAGGTGCTCATGGTCATAATTCCCCTTTTTATTGAATTTGTAAATGCTATTAATCGCGGTCAAGAATGACCATGACGGTCGAAACGTCGGTTCCGGATTCCCTGAATGCGCCGCTGTCAATCTTGATCATTTCGCCGCCCCGGTCTTCGAACCAATCGCGGAACGTGCGCGCTGCGCTGTCATTGCGGAACGTGAACCCCGGCGACATGATCGCGACCAGGCGCCCGCCCTTCTTCAGCATGTCGAACGCGTGGCGCACATGATACATGTCCTGACCCTTTTCAAATGGCGGATTCATCAACACACGGTCGAATTGCGGCCCGGTCAACGCCTCAAGGAAGTTTGAACCGGTCACCCTGTAGCCCTTGCGCTCAAGGATCTTTGAGAGCGTCGGATTCACTTCGTACAAGGTGAGGTCCGCAAACGTGGCGTGATCGGTCACGGCGTCCGCTATTGCCCCGCTTCCCGCTGAAGGTTCAAGAATGCGTCCGGTGAAGTCCGGCCCGATCCCTGCCGCCGCGATCATTCCGGAAACGATTGGTGCCGGTGTCGGGAAATATCCGGGAATCTTCTTGAACTTCAGACCCGCGATTTCCTGCCGCAATTCCTCGGCGGCACGCTTTGCCGGATTGTCGGACAACATGGCCCAAATTGCGCGGCCCTGTGGCGTGTCGTGGTATGGTTCGCCGGTTTCCCGCCCCGCGTCATAGTACCCCCCGGAACGGTCCATTTGCGCCCGTGTCAGCTCATGAATAGCGGCCTTGGTTTTGAGCCCTGCCAATTCATCAGGGCAGACTCCGGCCTCATGAAGGCCCGCAAGCACTCTCAGGGCCTTCTGTGTTCGTTCCAGGTGCCAACCATCAAGGCGCGCGCTTGCCGCTTCCCGTTGCTGCTTTGGTGTGTTTTCCCGGCGATCAGAAAGCTTGTGGTCAATAGCCGCCTGCATGCCGTCCGCCAATTCCCGGAACCGTGCCGCAAGGTGTGGCGATTGGGTCGACGGCGCGTCGGTTTTACCGACATCATCGGAATCCGTGCCGCGCGGTCCGTCCGGTGACGGCGTGCCCGATCCGGCAAATTTGTTTGCGGCATCTTCGGACTTGAACGCATACCCGCCCGGAGTCGTTCCCCATTGGCGCGTGTACCAGCCACCGAGATCCTTTGCACGGTTTAGCAGTCGCTCAAATTCCGCCCTGTCGACGCGATCGGACAAAACACAAATCCACATTTCAAAACCCTTTTTGGTGTGGATGTGCTTTTCAATCGTCATTGCCGGCATGCCTTCGGACTGGGAGTCCACGCTGACCGGTTGCGCCGTAGGTTTCCGCGTTGCTGCAGGTTCCGAGAGTCGGAATTCACCACTCGGCAAACCTTTGGTGCCGTCAATGCGAACTTTGCGGATTGCCCAACCCGTCGCATACCCGGAACACGCCTTGAGATAATACCCGGCGCCCATCGAGTATTTTTCGCGGTGTTCGTCGCCCTTCGTCGGTGTTGCCAGATGCGCGGTTTCTTCCATGTTGGCGGCAAACTTGCGCATTTCCGGGAACAGGTCGCGGGTGTGTTTGGAAAACCCCAGAATAACGGTTCGTTCGGTCTTAACGTTGAAATAGTCGGTCATGCTGTCGCAATCGTCGACTTGAGACTCGGCAATGATTGCGGCCTTTGCCCATGCCGGAACGATGGCGCGCGCGCGTTCTTCGAATTCCTCTCTTTCGCGTTGACCCTTTGCCAACTTTTCCCGATAAGCCGCTTGCACTTCGTCACGCTTCATAAGTGCCGAGGCGCGCAATTCGCTTGTGTTCAACACTTCCGGCAGATCAGGGCGCAAGGTCAACCACGGGTGACGCTCGGACAGTTCAAACAGATCATTTCCCTTGACGATTTCCAGGTGATGGCGGACTTGCTGCAATCCGCCCCCGCCAATCCATGCCGTATTAGCTGAAGCATTGCGGACTCCCACAATCACGCAAAGACTCCCGTTATAAGTTGCCTGCATTCCAACCGTTGCCGTAGTCATGATTAGATTCCTCGTTCAATATTTTGTTGAATTTAGATTGACGAAAGAGACTCAAAGGCCTTCTTTGCCAACGCGTCCGCTAGGCGTTCCGCCCCTACTCTTTTTGCAAGGCGTTCAAGTTGACGGACGGTGATAGTCTTTTTCCAGTTGCCGCGCGTCTGGTCCGGATTACTGCCGTAGACCTTCAGCCAATCGACGGAGTCGCGCCCATAGTTCAGATCGGTGTTTAAATAGGCGTCGAAATAGATTTCCGGTTCGCCGGTCTCATTGCCGCTATCGTTCGGCATAAGGAAAAGCGCCCTGACCTTCCAAAAATAGCAGTCTTCAGAAAACCAATCGTCACAAGTGGTTTGCAGCGCTTCCACAAGTTCGGAGTCCGTTTCGACTGCTTCATAAACCGCGTTGTAATAGTCCCACGATTGAAGGCTTTCTTTTTCGGCTGGAAGCTCGACTCCGTGTTCCTCGCAAAAGGCCTTTGCAGCGTCCTTGATATTCGCGGCAATGATTGCCTGAATAGGTTGCGGATCCTTGGACTCGTCGTTCCTGATCTGGTTGGCGAGGCAAGCCAAAAACCCGCCCGACGTGAACGGGATAAATCCCGGAACATGGTCATTCTCGATTGCTTCCGGTTCCGCCCCATATTGAAACGTCATTTCGTCACTTGCCAAAAGCTCGATTGTTTCAGCAATGAAACCGCGCGCCAATTCCGCAACATTGGTAAATTCTGGTACTGTATGCATCGGACCGACTCCTAATTTCAACTTACGAGTTTTTATTCAATATAATATTGATTTATCAGATTTTGGTCAAACGAAAAGAGGGATTGCCCGCTAATGTCGAGAGGGTTTAGACCGCTTTCCGGTTGCCAGGTGAAGCGGGTTCTTAGGCGGCCAGACGTTGACCAATCGCCATAAGGAACCCGACCGCCACGCCGTCCGGCTCGGGATTACCCGCCATTGACTGCACGACGCTTGAAAAGGCGCAAGGATCCTTTGCCAAACGGCAATAGGTGATCAGCTCATCGGCGCGCTCTTTGCCGAGATTGTTAGCTTCCGACCATGACAGGGGGCGGGATGGCTTTACCCAAAAATCGGTTACACCGTCACGGGTTTCTACAAAGCTCAGGCAACGAATGGAAAGGGTGCTCATTGGGCAAAGTCCTTGGTTTAGGCATTACCCCAACCCCAAAGGACCAACTTTGGTGGTTGGGCTAGACAGGATTGGTCCTACCGCACCAAGGAGCGGCGAGCCTTGCGGCTCTCCTGAACGCCCAACCATAAAGAAAGCTGCACAACATGACGTTAGCGCAGCTTGAGCGCCTTGGTATATGCTGGGGACCAACCCAGGCAACGTCTTATCTCCGTTGCATTGTTATAATGGCACGATGGGGCTTATTTGTCAATTACTTATTGAATTATAAGGTGCTTTTTTGAGTGCTTTATTCTGGTGTTTTGGGTTGCCTGCCAGTGCGCTTACGCGCCCGACCTATTTATTCAACTTTATGTAGATTATACACATTTGTCAAGCGTTTGTTGAGTTATGGGGTTAGTCAATTAGCGCTTGATTATATGTCAGGCCTTCTCAGTACCTAGCGCGTCGGGTCTAGTTGTTTCTGTGCGGCTCTTGCCGTATCAGGGCGTCTCTTAGCTTTAGGTGTTTGCGGCCACGGATTTAAAGGCGAACCAAAAAGCTATAGTGACTATAGGTTGACGCGGTTTTGACGCCCTTCCATTTTGCACATTGATTAGACGGCTAATTTATCTCAAATCGTGTCTCACTGCTTCTCTATAGTTTAGGCTTTCTATAACCGTCTCAAAACTGGAGATAGCCGGAAACACGCGAAAAGCCGGACCGTAGCGCACTTTTGAATTTATCAATTATCTCTTGAATTAATGTCTTGTGAGGTCTCTTGATGGGTCAGGAAGTCTCACTTTACCTATCAACGGACGCTTGAAATTGGGCCGATTTGCCGTCTCTAGCTATGTCGCTGCGTCTCACCGTTAGCGCGCTTTGAGGTATGTCTAGGCGTCCTACATTGTCTCATTGCCGCGTCAGCACGTCTCATGATGGCTCTGGGTCCTTCCTGGTCGGGGGGTCTGTCGGGGGGCGCGCAGAGAGCCCGGTACGCAAACAACTTCAAATTTTTTTGGAATTCATGTCGGGTATTAAATCAAAACAAGTTTGAATATCGTCAAACCCAGCCAACCCAGGCAGAAAATGAGCAAACCCAGACAGGGTTAGTATATTGATATTACTATTCTTTTCAAGCCTCTGCCCGGGTTGGCTGGGTTGGCTGGGTTATTTCTATAAAGTTTGTGAGACAAAAAGAATTGTCGCCGCCGAACGTGGCAGCGCGAACCTGCATATCCACATCATATAAAAGTTTTTGGACGAAACACCCCAGCCAACCCAGCCAACCCGGGCAGCAACGTTTTTTCCTTATTTATTTCAGTATGTTATACGTGTCTGGGTTTAGCGAGAAATGCCCCAAAACTCAGGCAGAACCTAGGCAAAACAGAATTCAAACATTCGGTTAGTTTTTGAAATGCATCTGGAAACAATGCACTGTCAGGCGATAATCTGCGCATTTTCTAAATCGGGAAGTAGTTAATGACCAAAAAGGGCATTCTTTCAATACATATGGACGGACGTTGGGACATCGAAGATATGCTCGATTTAGCCGACGCGCTAAAAGACACCTATGCGTACTTTTATTCGGTGCAGAATGCTGGCAACCCGGAAAATGAGCACTTGGAACGCCTTTTGGCGGATCATTTTTGGCAGGGTAACATGCCTCTTTGGAAACTTGAAAGTCGGCTATATGACTCGATTCCGTCTGCTGATGCGTTGAAGATCCGTACGATCAAATACGCGTCTCCCGGATTTATGGACATTGCTGGGATCCTCGGCGTCCTTTTGTTGCTGGCAAAAGTTGCAAACGCTTGGTTAGATGTCGGATCGAAGCTTGTCGATACTTATCAAAAAATTGAAGAGTTTTTTAGTAGACGGCGGCATTTGCAGAAAGCACAAAAGAATTTTGAGCTTAATAGCGAAGCAGTTCAGGATATTGATACCGCACGGGAACTGATGTTCGAATTGGGCGATGCGCTGGGATACAATTCGGAAGACTGCGAAAAAATCTTAAATATGCTCAATAACCCGATTGCAGGTCTGAAATTTATGGTAGCACTCGCCAAAGAAACTCGGAAGATCTCCGAACTAAGCCAAAAGGGCCTCCTGTCTCTCCCAACACCACCAATTGAGAGCGTCAATGACCCCGAGTGAACTTTGAAGGTTTTAGAACAAAGAACAGAGCTCAACTAGTCTGCAAAGGTTGCTGGCATCGTATCGCATCTGTCTCTATTCGAAGTCATCAGACTCAGAATCCGCATCCGCCAGCAACCGACCAGCGTTCTCCCATGAGACCGGTGAACCCAGCCACTCTTCAAAATCCTCCCTGCAAACATCCAATGGCGGCAGGCAATAGCAGTATTGCCTCTGACCATTGACTATCTGGCGAACCAGTTCGATTCTGGGACACAAGGCCCTGAGAGTGTGCGAGATCTTCTCCGCGCTCTGAACGTTTCCGGCAAATTTCTGTGTCCTCATCCATGCTTCGTAGCCATTTCTCAGGTGCTTTTTCGAAGCGTAGAGAGTGTCATTTGACCAATCAATATTGTCGTCGCCGTAGCGATCAGTCGCATCGAAATCAAGTTCGCCGTTGAACAGCTGATTGTACCACCACTGTTCGAAGTTCTTCAGCCCCTGGACCTTCTGATCCTTCAGCCCTTCGGTATCCGGAACGTTGCGAACATTGAAGTCGGTCAGGTCTACGTTCAGAAGGAAATGGAGCAGCGCGGCAGGCCCGTTCTCTTCCTTCATTTCCCGGCGAATGGCGCGGAAATAGTCCCAGTCTCTACGGCGCTTGTCGGAGACATTCAGCACGAAATATCGCCGTTCGTCCGCCGATGCCGGGACAACCCAATCCTCGTTCGACGACATGAACAGCCGCAGAACGCTCTGGATCATGAACGCATTGGCATACTTGTGCTCGATCAGGGACACTTCGGAAGTGATGAGGCTCTTGAGCGTGCTTTCGCCCCGCTTGTCACCGGCGAAGAAACCTTCTTCCACGTGAAGAAACAGACAGCGCTCCTGGTGGGCATTGAACTTGCCAAACAGGTGCTCGGGCTGCACGATCTTCACATAGTGAGTTCCGGCGATAAATTTGATGTAGTCACCGACCGTATCCTTACCCGCGCCCTTAGGACCGCGCAGAACAACGGCCACACCCGGCTTTTCCTCGGGCTTTTGGACCATGTGCGCCAGCCAGCCGATGAAATAGCGATAGTGCTCGGGGTTGTTCTTGCAGATGTTGTAGCGAATGTGGGTCAACAGCTTCCGGCACGAGGCTTTTGGATCCGGCTCGACCGCAAATCCCTGCCAATGGTTGAAGGCACCCTCAACTTCTTCGTTTGGCGAGAATACGACGCCGTTCGGATAACTTCGTCGCTGCCGATGGCGCATCCAGGCCTTTGTGACCGGTTCCGTGGATTTGTCGGTGGGTACACGGTCGTTTTCATAGAAATTGTGAAGATCGGTCACCCCGCCATATGAAACAGAGCCGTCCTTTTCGAATGTCAGAACGACGGTCTTCCCTTTGGCAAAGGCAACGGCATGGCGCTCATTCAGCTTGGCGATCCGCTTAGGCGGCTTCTTGCCGAGGGCGACTTCAACGTCTTCCTTTTTCTGTTTCAGCTGGCTTTTGGTGAGATGCGGAATTGGCTTTCTGGGGAGCTCGAACTCATCGTCTGAAACTGTCTCCCCCAACAGATCGGCATAGGGGGCAGCCGCTCTCTCACCATCTTCTAATTCGTCAAGATCGTCGAATTCGTCCTCGTCGCCGAGATCGTCAATTTCATTGCTCAGCCGGATCTCGTTGACAACGTTTTTCAGGGTTGCCATCCGAACTGGCCGGTCACGCCGCTTGAACGACCGCCAAACCCGGCGCTGGTCCTTCTTGTTGTATTTGTCCGACAACATCGAGAAATCGGACCACAGATTGTAGGCCTCATCCCCACCGTTGAACTCGTGATGCAGTGCCATTCCGACAGTCAGCCAGCCGTCGCGATCCTCGCGATAGTCCGCCACCGGCAACTCGGCCAAAATCTCTTTGACCTCATCGATACTAAGCCCGAGGGGGGCATTGCGACCGGGGTTGAGATCGGCACCATCGTCGTCAACCCGGCCCAGCAGTTTTGCAAGGTGATCTGCATCAACAAAAGGCCCGACGCCGAGGCTGAGTTCTGCCTCGTTAAACCGGGTCAACCACCTGTATTCCTGCCTTGTGTCCGGATGAACTGAAGGTGGGATTGCAACCTGTTTGCCGGTCCCAAAAAGCTCGATTTCCCAAGTCCAGTGCGATGTGCCCTTTTCATCAATGAACTTGCAGCCGCTGTGACGCAGCTTCCGCGAAGAAAATGGTGTGTCGCAGATGATATAGAAGTGCCGGCTCTCGCCGCGGGAACCAGATTGAACCGTTGGAAACGAGCGCCACCCGGGGAACATTTCGGTCAGCACTTTCTGTGCTTCCTGAACAACCCCATTCTGTCTGATGTCCAAGTCTATGACGTGTAGATAACCGCCGCCGACTTCGGACCATCTTCCCAGCCGAACGCCTACATTATAGCCGTGCTTATATGATTTACGCAGACGCGCCAGGGACAGAACCGGCTTATTCGACCAGTCATCACCGATCGGGCGCTTTGAATGAGGATGCAGCCAATGTAGGGCAAACCCAATTCGGCGCAGCGGCTCAATATGTTTCAGCATGAGGCCAACGGTCCTGTTTGGTCGACGCGCCGGCTGATCGTTTGATCAACGACATAAACCACCCCGCGATTCCATTTTTTATTGAATTTCGAACGAGCGGATCAGCAGAGGAATTTAATGAAGTCGTCTCTTGTCAGGGGTTTGAAATCATCGGGGCCGGTTGTTTGCTTTTCAGACAGCGCAATAATGCGGTCGGCCTGACGCAGCGGAATTGTCGGATGTTTACCGACCGGCATCCAGCGATAGATACATTGAGGTGTGACTTCGAGAGCTTTCGCCAGTTTGTTGATGTCACATATTTTATGTTCTTCGTTCACCAGGTCCGGCAGCCCACGCGTAAATACCTCATGCAAAGGGCCACGGCTCACCGGCGTGCGGCGCGTAAGCTTTGTCTTTCCGTTCTTGGGGTCACTGCCGCCGAGCAAGTCATGAAACATTGGGGACTCCGTCTTGAATTTGATCGGAGCATAGCACGCAATTTTTAATATTCAACTTTCTATTGATTGATTGTCTCTATTGTGTATTATCCATTTTGCACGGCCATGGTTCGGCCCCTAACCATTTGTTGGAGAATTTTATGAGTCTCGAAGAAGCCCTGAACCGGAACAGCGACCTCCTGGAAAAACACAACGAACTGCTGGAAAAGGTGCTCGGCTCTGCAGCGGCAAAACCCGCTTCGCCGAAAACCTCGACCGCGAAAAATGACGATGACGATGACGCAGGCGATGAAAAGCCGAAGCGCGGTCGTCGGGCAGCCTCCATTCCCAAAGAGCTGAAGGCTGCGATCGAAAAAACTGCGGCATGGCTCGGCGAGTTCAAGGACAACGAAGACGATCCGGAGAACGATGCACGCGGCGAAGCCCTTCAGAATGCCCTCGACAAACTCGGCTACAAGACTGCCAAGGAAATCAAGGGCGAGGAAGATATTGGCCGGTTTGAGGCCTGGATCAACAAGAAGGTCAAGGCTGGCCGGATCACCCCCGATCCGGATGAGGATGACGACGACGGCGACGACGATATCTGAGCCAATCGTGCGAATTCCCGGCCCGCGATTGGGCCGGGCTTTTCAGTGAACAGGCACCCCATCATCTAACTCTGCACCGTACCCCCTGCGACAAAAATCACTGTGCAAGCCTGTTCTCTAAAAAGCCCGGAGCATCAGAATGAGTAAGGTTCGCGAACGCTTTTATCGCGAGTGCGCCTCGAACGCCGGAATGGCTGTGCCAGATGGTGAGGCCTACGACAAAGCGTCCTTCCCCCATTTTTCGGTATTCACGACCGTTCAACGCGCGCGCCCGCAGGCAACCAAAAAGCAGATCCGCCACAACGCATACATTGTTGCCGGAACACCGTCTGACCAGATTACCCGCTTGTCCTTGCCGGAACTCATGCTTGTCGGCATCGACCTTGCCCCTAACCGGAAAAAGTAAGCGATGGGCGGTAAGCATTCGCAACTCTCGCCGTCGGCGGCTTCCCGATGGATGAACTGTCCGGGCAGTGTGAGGCGCATTCAGGAACTAGCGCCGGATTCAGATGAAACGTCGATCTTCGCTGCGGAAGGTACAGCGGCCCATTGGGTCCGCGAGGTTTCCCTCGCCTACGGCTTTTCGCCTTATGATTTTGTCGGCACCCGGATCCAAGCTGATGGGTTCATGTTTGTCGTAGATGAGGACATGGCCGATCATCTCATCCCGGGCATCGACCGGATCCACGAGTTCGAAGGTAGGTTGTTTTCCGAAGTGCGGGTCAACACGACCCCCTGGGTTGGATACGATGACGATGGCGATGAACAAGGCGGGACGGTCGATAGCGGTGTAGTTGGCCCGGAAGAGATCGTCATTTCTGATCTGAAGTATGGGCAAGGCGTTCCGGTTTCGCCTGTCGATAACAAACAGCTGCAGCTCTACGCCCTAGGTTTCTGGCGGGATATTGGGCGCCACCACAGTACGGCGACCCGCGTCCGGATAATCATCGATCAACCTCGCCATAGCGCCGGGGGCGGCGAATGGGTCACCACTATTGATGAACTGAAGAAATTCGGACAGCAGGTCAAGCGAGCCGCCACAGAGACCAGAAATCCGGACGCGCCATGTGTGCCTTCAGAGGCAGCCTGCCAGTGGTGCCCCCTCGCCCGAATGGACGGTGCCTGTCCTGAGCATGAGAGCTGGAAACTCGATATTCTGGGTTTGGACTTCGACGATCTGGATTCTGATGAGCCGCCGCGCCTGCCCGATCGTGAGGGCATGACTACCGCCCGTCGCCGCTACATCAATCAGCACGCCTCAATGATCCGCTCCTGGCTGGATCGCCTGCACGCAGATGAAATTGCGGACCTGCTCGAAAACGGCCCGTCTAACGGTGTGAAAACGGTCGCGGGTCGCGCAGGCAGGCGTAACCACAAGGACGAAAAAGCATCCGAACGATGGCTGCTGAACAACGGATTTAAACGCTTCGACATAATCAACAAAAAACTGATTACCGTCGCAAAGATTGATGAACTGGCAGGCAAAGGTGTCTTTCCACGCAGGCTGGTTCACCAAAACGATCCCAAACCAATTGTAGTGCCGCTGGAAGATGAACGGCCTGCACTGATGTCCGAGATCGAATTCGAGGACTTGGGATGCTCCCACGACTAACCGTACAACGGAGAAAACGATAATGGCATTCAAACCAAGTTTTGACCCGAAAACCGGACGGGTAAAAGTTCTTGTCAGGCTTTCCTACTTCAACGGCTTCCGGAAATCCGCATCTGTTGAAGGTGGCTCACTGAAGTACCGGACAAACGGTCTTCTCTACAAGGATAGCCCTGACGGCAAAGCGTCCATCAAGGTAGTCCAGCAGGCGATCAGACACATCATCTCCGAAAACTGGCCGGGTAAGGATGAGGTCAAGTTCTTCAAGGCCCTGAAGGACCGGTCGGGCTTCTTTGACGGTGACAACTACACCAATGAGGACGGCGATGTGCGGGAACACTACGAGGGCACGCGCTACCTCAAATTGACCAACGACAAGAAGCCAAAATACCGCGACCGCCGTGGCGATGAGGTTGATGAAGAAGAGCTGGAAGAGCTTTTCGTCTCCGGTTACTGGGCCGTCGCCTATTTCCACTTCTACCCAGTCAAAGACAAGGCCAAGGGTGGAAACGGTATCTTTGCAACCCTGGACGCCCTGCAGTTCTACAAAAAGGACGAGCAGTTTGCGGGCGGCGGCATTGACGATGATGAGATCGAAGATCTCGGTGATGACGAAGATGACTTCGACGGCGATGAGGATGATGGCGACGATGATGAGGATGAACGCCCTCGCCGCTCATCGAAAAAGCCGTCCAGGCGTCAAGATGACGACGATGATGACGAAGACATTTGATTGAATTCCAGATTTGGGGCGCTTCGGCGCCCCGCCCATGAGCGATGCATGCCCCCAAGCAAACCAACCGTTTTTTGCGATATCGAGTGCTATCATGGCCTCTTCTATGCTGCCTTCAAACGACATGAAGACGGCAAGCGGAAGGGGTTCGAGCTCAGCCATAGAAGTGAGCTGGACCGGCGGGCACTGAAACGCATGATGATGCGTAATCGTATCGTCACGTTCCGCGGCATGTCCTACGACGTTCCCATGATCTTCCTGGCACTTTCTGGGGCGGACACCGAAGCACTGAAGCGCGCCAGCGATCTTCTGATCAAGAACAACGTGAAATGGTGGGAGGCCGAAGAAGCTCTCGAAATCAAAATACCGAAGGCCCTCGATCATATTGACCTTGAAGAGCCGAACCCTGCGGTCATGCAGAGCCTGAAGACACTGAACGGACGACTTCACGGAAAGCGTCTGCAGGATCTCCCCTACGCCCCGGACACCATACTGACGGACGAGGAAATGGACGCGGTAATTGATTACTGCCTGATCAGCGACCTCGACGCCACGGAGAACCTATTCGAGGCTCTACGGGAACCCTTGGAGCTTAGAGAGGCCCTGGGCAAACAGTACAAGATGGATTTCCGCTCCAAGTCCGATGCACAAATGGGCGAAGCAATCATCAAGAGCCGTATTCAGCAGCTTACCGGCCAGCGCCCAATCCGACCGAAGCACACCAAGAGCATCAGGTTCAAATACGATATTCCCGACTGGGTTCATTTCGAAACGGACCAGATGCGGAAGATCCTCGCAGTCATACGAGACACCGAGTTCGTACTTGATAAAAACAGCAAGGTTGTCTTCCCGACTGAGTTCCAGAAATTCAAGATCGAGTTCGGGGACTCCACCTACAAAATGGGAATTGGGGGCCTGCATTCAACCGAAGCGAACCGGTCAGTCTATTCGACTGCAGACCGGGTTCTGATCGATGCCGATGTCGCGTCCCAATATCCTTCGATCATCATGAAACTGGGGCTCTATCCGAAGAGCCTCGGAAAAGATTTCCTTGAGGTGTACGGAGGCCTCATCAAGGACCGCTTGGCAGCCAAAAAGGCCAAGGACAAGGTTCGGGACAAGGCCGGGAAGATCGCTCTCAACGGGGCATATGGTAAGCTGGGCTCACCCTATTCAGTGCTGTTTGCCCCACACCTATTGATCGCAGTCACGCTGACCGGTCAGCTGTCCCTGCTGATGCTGATCGAAAAGGCCGAGGCTGCGGGTATACCGGTCGTTTCCGGAAACACTGATGGCGTCTTGTTCCATTGCCCCAGATCGTTGGTGGGCGGAATTGACGGTGATCGTCTGACCGGGGGCCGGCTGAAGGAAATCACCGACTGGTGGGAGAAGACCACGGGCTTCAAGCTTGAATTCGTGGAATACAAATCGATCCACAATCAGTCCGTGAACAGCTATTTCGCGATCCGCGCGGACGGCAAGATCAAGCGAAAGGGGCCGATCGGCAACCCTTGGAGCGAGCGTCCGGAAGAAAACGACCTTCGCGCTCAGATGATGAAAAACCCGCAGATGACAATCTGTTCCGACGCGGCCCTGCAGTACATCCTCGATGGCACACCTGTTGAGACGACAATCAAGCAATGCCGGGATGTTCGGAAGTTCGTGACGGTCATCAAGGCAACAGGCGGCGCCACTTGGCGTGACGAGGTTCTGGGTAAAGTTGTCCGCTACATCTGGTCGACGGAAGGGGATCCAATTGTGAAGGTCAAACCTCACCCTTCTACCGGCAATCGCCCCAAAGTCCCCAAGACCGATGGGTGTCGACCATTGATGACATTGCCTCAAAAGATGCCCTTGGACCTCGACTATCCTCGATATGTGGCAGAAGCGAACAAGATCCTGGACGAAGTTGATTTTGACCGGTCCGCTTCCAGCCCAGCCTTCACATTCTTCAGCAACCTCATAAATTCAACTTTATAGGGATTTTCAGTGAGCACCTACTACAATGACAAAGTATATGCGGCTTCTGGGGTAGCAATATGGCCGAGATCCCTCACGTTCAGAACCCTGTCACGGACTACGCCAAATCCAAAGGATGGAAGGCCCGACGCATGCAATATATCGGACGCGTCGGCTGCCCGGACTCTTGGTTTTTCAAGGACGGACTAGTCCTGATCATTGAGTTCAAGGATCTGGGAAAAATCCCCACCCCGCAACAGAAACGCGAGATCAAACGCCTCCGCGCGGCTGGGATGAATGTCCACGTAGTCGACAACAAGGAAGCCGGTTTTGCCCTCATCGACATGCACACCGTATCTTGACCTTTTACGGCGAGTTCAGTCCCCGCAAGAGAATGAACCACTAACCGGTGATGCGGTTGAAGGTTCCCCCTTCTTCGACTTGCTGACCGCTCGCGGATACACCTTCGACTTCGAAAAGAACATTTTTCTCACTCCCGAAGGGCGTCGGTTCCGTGGAATGATGCGCTCATATCAGCGCTATTTGTCTGACAGCATATACACGATGCCGTACTTGCTGGGCGCCGCGGAAATGTCTCTAGGCAAAACCGGAGCCACCCTGGACGGCGTTGCGCGCCTACTGGCCGACAACCCGAACTGGCGATGCCTGATTGTCGGTCCGCTCGAAGTAGTCAAGAACACGTGGCCGGACGAAATTGACCAGTGGGAGCACCTGAAGCACCTTACCTACAGCGTTGTTGCCGGCACCCCGGCCCAGAGGGAGGAAGCCCTCGGGCGTGACACCCAGATCACCTTGATCAACAGGGAAAACCTGCAGTGGTTGTGGTCCACAATTCATGGAGCGGTCGGCTGGCGCTGGCACATTCTGGCTTACGACGAGTCTAGCCGGCTGAAGGGTTTCGTGCGGCAGACCCCATCGGTGAAATACAAAGACGGAAAGAAGATCCGGGTTGAAACAAACCTGACCGAATTTGGCGTTCTCGCCCAGGCACGAAAGCTCATAAAGCGGGTTGTTGAGCTTTCCGGAACGCCGGCACCGAACGGGCTCATTGATTTGGGGGGACAAGCATTCATCCTAGACAGAGGCGAGCGCCTAGGCCCTACTCGCACAGCCTACCTCGATACTTGGTTTGATGAGTGCAAATACTCCCGGAAGATCACTCCTAAACCGAATGCGCGAAAACAGATCATGGGCCGAATGAAGGACGTAATGATTGGTCTGCGTTCTCAGGATTACATTGATCTCCCACCGCAGATCTTCAATCCGATCTATGTTCGAATGTCGCCCAAGCATCTGAAGGAATATAAGGACTTCGAAAAAACCCTTGTCTCGGAGGAATACGATGTCGAAGCTGTGAATCGTGGTGTCCTTGTCAACAAGCTTCTACAATTCGCGAATGGTGGGCTCTACCGTAGCGACCCGGACGTTTTCCCGGCAGTTCGTGAAACCATTGCAATCCATGACCTCAAACTTCGGGCTCTGGAAAACATTGTTGAGGAAGCTGCGGGCCAGAATGTACTGGTCGCCTACAGCTTTCAGTTTGACAAGGAGCGGATAAAGAAGCGGTTCAAGAAAGCCACCTTCTTCGACGAGGAACCAAATTTCGTAAAAAAGTGGAATGAGGGAAAAATCAGCTTGGGCGTAGCCCATCCCGCATCGATCGGTCACGGTCTAAACTTGCAATATGGTGGATATATTCAAGTTTGGTACGGATTAACTTGGTCCCTGGAATTGTGGGACCAATTTAACCGACGCCTAGCGCGTC
The DNA here is from genome assembly GCF_008711325.1 of Roseibium sediminis. Classification (GTDB taxonomy): domain Bacteria; phylum Pseudomonadota; class Alphaproteobacteria; order Rhizobiales; family Stappiaceae; genus Roseibium; species Roseibium sediminis. The sequence continues at coordinate 1,303 of NZ_VXDB01000032.1, read as the reverse complement.
CGGGGCAGGCGAATAAATCCGTTTTCATTCATGTCCTTATGGCAAAAGGAACCGAAGACGAACGTCAATACGCACTCCTTCGAACTAAGGGGGTTGACCAAGACAAGATTGTCGACGCAGTGCGTGTTCGCCTAAATTCAGTCAACCGTTAAGCAATAATTCAACAGATTATTGACTTATTAAGAACTACTCCTATATTCAAGTGAGAATTGAATTTACGGAGTACCGATAATGTCCATTGATGGCCCAAGAAAACTAATATTGGACGATCAACCCGATCAGCCTGCACAATCAAAGCCGGTCGACAAGGAGTTTATCCGTCGATTGGAGCAGGCATGTGAAAACCATCCCTATTGCCCAAGCGCACACGGAAGACAGAAATGGATCCGTGAAAAACTGCTGGAACAGTTCGGCACCAAAGTTTCAGCTGAAGCCATGTCAAAGTGGTTCAAGGGAGAGACTAAGCCCCGCAGGGACAAGCTTGCCGAAATCGCTGAAATTCTGCGAGTCGATGAGGCGTGGCTCTATTTGGGCACAACGCTTGAACTCAGCCCTAGCGAGCGGAAAACCCGGAGCAAGATAGCGGATGCTACCGTTGAGTTGGTTGGCGGGATGATCCAAATGCACGGTGGACATGTCGCCTACAACGAAGACCCATCTTCCAAGGTTGATTTCAATGCGATCATCAATCGGGCGCATCTGGTTGTCAAAACCGTCATCGCCGTCAGCCAAGATGGAAACAAGCTCCACTTTGTGTTGCCTGAAGAAGCTGAGCGCATGACTGTCATTGCCGTCATCCCTACGGAGAACTTGGGCAACTTCACACTTCTGAAAATTCCGCATTCCCTTATCGCCGAGCATGGCGACAGGAAGGGCGACACCATCGACATCTGGGTTGAGCGTAAATTCCCAGGATTTGAAATCCACGGAAACCCGGTGCCGACGATAAATTCGTTGTCCGACTTGGCATAATCCGCATCAAGATAAAAATTAGCACGGTACCGACTACGGTATCACCGTCTGTGGATATTCTTTTTATCATTTTTTATCAATAATTTAGAAGAATACTTCGAGTCCCTCTCCCGCTACCACTTTTTTCTTGGAGAATTTTTGTTTGTTTGCGTGTGCTGTAACTGGCCGCGCAGAATTGAAAATTTGACTATCAAAATTAGAATACTTTTGTTTTGTACCCGACCTCCCACGACCTCAAACTCACTCACATAATTTGTGATGGGTTTTGACTTTGCAGAGCTATGACTGAATCTGGTGTTTGTGGGATTTGAATGACGGCGGTGCATCTGGT
>NZ_VXDB01000031.1 GCF_008711325.1 Roseibium sediminis | reverse complement strand
GTCATCATCCAACCAGGATTTGAGCGAAAAAACCAGCGGGTTATTCAGCAGCCTGCTAGAGCATTTCCAGGCGAAGTGGATACCGGTTGGCCGTCAGGAAATGCGCCAAATCAAATATTTAGAGCACGTCGAGTGATTCAGTGAATGCGAGACGTTCTCTAGTCGCGGCGTTTGACTTCCGGGGATGGGCCGGTGTCGAAGCGGTTGCTGGAACTGCCCAGAACCGGCGTGCGTTTTGAGACGTTCACCCTGCTTTCGCGCCAGACTACGAAGCCGCCTGAGGCAATGACGATCATGGAGCCTATGGCAACAAAGATGTCGGGCTGTTCCATGAAGAAGATCGCCCCGAAAATTGCTGCCCAGATGATCTGGCTGTACTGCATCGGCGCAATGACAGCAGCCGGGGCATGGCGGTAGGCGGAGATCGAGCAGAACTGCGCCACAACTGACAGGAAACCAATCCCGGCAAGGAGCGCCAGATGCGGCAGGTCGACCGGCTGGTAATCCTGAGGCATCAGGACGCCGGTCACGAGCATCGAAGCCAGCATCGTATAAAGGATCAGCACCGCCGATCGTTCTTCCCCACCGATCTTGCGAAGCACGATAGAGGTCAACGCGGACGCACAGGCAGCGACCAAGGCTGCGATGTGACCAAGCGAGATTTCGGTGAGGCCGGGTCTGAGAACAATCAGCACGCCCACGAGGCCGACAAGGACTGCGCCCCAACGTTGGGCGCGAACGACTTCTCCCAGCAGCGGAACAGAGAATGCTGTGATCAGAAGCGGCGTTGAGAACAGCAGCCCGTAAACCTCTGTCAGCGGCAGTGTCGTGAACGCGTAGAACGCTCCGGACATGCTGATAATGCCGAGCGTAGCACGAGCGACAACGAGATAGGGATGGCGGGGCCGGAAATTGGCCTGAGCCTTGTCGACCAGCATGATGGTTGCCATCGGAATGAAGGCAAACAGCATGGCAAAGAAGATGATTTGAAAGACCGAATAGCTCGCGCCCAGATATTTAATCAGGGCGTCGTGCATGGCGAATAAGGCAAAGCCGATAAAAGCAAAGCCCAGTCCGCGGGCAGGGGACGGGGATTTTGGGGGCATAACGAGCCGATTTCTGGCGGGTTTCAGTATTTCGTCAAGGTTCAACCGATTTAAAATACCAGTCAAGGTCACGCGAGCGTCTATTCAGTTCTAATGCGGCTCTGGAAGCCACAAGCTGTCCCAATGTCTGCGCGGGATTTTGCCTCCAAGCCGGAATGCGAAGTCCGATAATTCGAGATCCTCCTCGCTGAACCAGCATTCAAACTGGAGGTCAAACCAACTGTCCTTCGAATAGACCGCCGCTCCATAGGCCGAGATGTGGTTTGTCTTCACGACTATCGGTGAACGCGTATGGGCAATGATCTGATGGGGCGTCATCAAGGGATCCGCATTGGCAATCTGCTCCAGGGCTTCGAGATTGCACAGCTGGATCCAGCGCTCTTCTCCATAAGCCGTCATAAGCCCCGCCCTGGCAGCCCTGCCGTCGTCGCTGGCAAGGATCCTGTTGGCGTAGATTTGCCTCACTCGCGCCAGTCCTGAGGGAAGCCGGGTAGCGGTCAGGACGGCGATTTCCTCGACTGGATCTGCCGGGCTGTCCTCTGGCAGCTGACTGGGGATGGGCAAGCTTGGCGATGGCACCGCTTCTGTTTCGGGTTCAGATGTTGGCGCCTTTTCCGGCTCATACCGGGAGGGTATTGAAACCAGTGTCACTTCCACTGCGGTTTCCGGCGGCGAGACAGGACGCGCGGGCGTGGTGCGAACTGTCCAGACGAAAACGGTCACGAGTAGGAGATGCATCACAACGGACAGAAGGAAACTGCTGCCTTGCCGGACCGTGCTAGGGCCGTCGAGAGGGACAGATATCTGGTCAGGTATGCATGTCAGGGACATGGTTGCTCTGGTTGGCCCGGATTGATTGCGTCACCAATGGGCAAATGCCCAAACCATCTTGAGCCATGAAAAAAGGGCGACCCTTGGGCCGCCCTTGAAGATTTTTCATGTCTGATCGGATCAGTCGAACCGTCCGCTGGCGTGGGCCAGCATGGTGTAGACCTTGCCGGTATCCGAGGTCAGGTAGGTCTGACCCAGCATGTTGTCGCGGTCGTTGCGGGCAACCTGCTGCAACAGCTGCTCGAAGTCCGTCACATAACGCTCCACGGCGGCCCGAAATTCCGGATCACGGGAGTATTTCTGACGAATTTCGTCAAAGGTCTGCTGACCCTGCAGAGTGTAGAGGCGACGAGTGAACACGCGGCGCTCGCCGTTCTTGTAGCGATCCCACAGGTCGATGAACGTCTCGTGGTCAATTGCGCGGGCAATGTCGACCGAAAGCGAGTTCAGGCTCTCGAAGGACTGCAGCGGACCACGGGCCGTCTCAAGATCTTCGGACGGATCGTCATCACGCGATGCGCGGCGCAGAAGGTCGGAGACCCAACCCTTTCCTGCCGGTGCCGGTTCCGCCTGGCGGCGGGTTTCCGTCGGGCGCGGAGCAGGCTTCTGGCGGGTTTCCACCGGGGCCGGAGCAGGTTGCTGCGGGCGCTGCGGAGCATAGGACTTAGCTGCGGCCGGAGCTGCAGAAGCACTGGCCGACGCGATTGCCATGTCCTGCGGGCGGGACACGTCGAGCGTGTTCGCCTGCTTGGCAACGATGTCGGAGAGCTCGCTCAGCGCGCGGATCTGCTCGTTGACCACCTTGCGCAGGGCTGCGGAGGATTCTTCCGCCTCATCCGGCAGGGAAAGGACACCCTTCTTCAGCTCGTTGCGGGTTGCTTCAAGCTCCAGGTGAACATCACGAGCCACATCACGCATGCGGGTTGCAGCTTCATTGAACCGCTCGGAGGCTTCCGCTGTTGTCCGGGACATTTCGGACATGATGGCTTCCTGCGCCGAACGAATAGTGTCGCGGGCCTTCTGACCTTCCATACCGGCGGTCAGACGCATGCTCTCGAACTGTTCGGCAACCTTCTGGGTTGCTGCTTCGGCTGCCGCGCTCAGCATGCGCGCTGCATCGCGGGCCTTGTCGTCGGCTGTTTCCAGCGTTTCGGACAGGGACGCGGTGAAGGTGCGCATCAGGCTGTCGACAGCTTCTGTCTTGGCCAGCAGGGTTTCGGCCACTTCCTCGATCGCCGTGCGGCGTTCGGAAACGCGGCTTTCGACGGTGTTGTTTGTCTTCTCCAGATGACGTGCTGCGTCGGAGAGGGCAGAGGAGTGATCGCCCAGGCGGTTGGTCAGGGCCTGAATGTCGGCAAGGGTGGTCTCGGTCACCGTGCGCAGTGCATCCACCTGTTCGGTGATGACCGCGTTTGTTGCCGTTGTGTCGGTGACAGCACGATCAACCGCAGAGCGGAACTCGCCGGCGCGGCGACCCAGGTTGATTTCCACCTCGTTGAGGTTGGAGCCGGCCTGATTGATGATCGTCTGCAGGCTGAGGTTGGACGCGTCGAGCTTTTCGAGGATCTCGGTAACGTCGGTTTCCAGCTGGCGCTTGGTGTCGACGAGAAGGGCGGCTGCACGGCGGCTCCGCTCTTCCAGAGAGGCGACCAGGCGATCATTGGCGCCCGTCATGATCTCTGCAGCCTTATGGCTCTGTTCGGTAAGGTTTGCGACAACGCGGTCACCGGCATCAACCAGCGAGCGGGTGGCCTCGAAACCGTTCTGCGCGAAGGCATCGGCCACTTCGCCGCCCTTGACGGTGATCGCGTCAAGGATTGCGCTGTGAACCTCGGAAACGCGACCGGTCAGATCCTTGGCACGGGTTTCGATGGCTTCGATCAGTTCGCTGCCATCGGTGCCGATGATCTTGGCAAGTTCGCCGGACTGGGCGTTGAACGCGTCGTTCAGGCTGTTTGCCTTTTCAAGCAGCTCGTTGGCCACGGAGTTGCCACGCTCGCGGAGGAGGTCGGCAGCTTCGTTGACGGCGTTGTTGACGCGGGCGCGGACAATCTCTGCCTCGCCGGACATCTGGCCGCGGATTTCCTCAAGCGTCTTTGCAAGGGTCTGACGGGCCTGTTCGCTTTCGGAGGACAGGTTGCCGGAGATCTCTGCAATGGTACGGCTGAGGTCGTCGCGGACCTGATTGCTTTCACCGGTAAGAGTGCCGGAGAACTCAGCCAGTGTGCCAACGTAGAGGGCGCGTGCATTCTCGCTCTCTGCGGCCATGGAGCGGGCTGCATCGCCGACAGCGGACAGGACCAGATCGCGGACCTTTTCGCTTTCGGACGACAGGGTTCCACGGGCCAGATCCATGACGCCGGTGATGGCATCGCTGGCCTTCTGGCTCTCCCCTTCAAGGATGCCGCGAGCATCGCCCAGAGAGTTGAGAACGATCTGGCGCATGCGCTCACCTTCTTCGGAGAGGCGTGCGGTCGCATCATCCAGCGTACCGGTCACGATGCCAACGGTCTTGCTGCGCTCGTCGGCCAGTTTGCTGACTGCATCTGCAACAGCGCCGTCGACGATATTCTTGATCTGGCTGCCTTCGCCGGAGAGGGAAGCAACAGCTTGTGCAACGGCCTCGGTGACCATGTCGCGCATGCGGGTGCTTTCCGTCGACAGGGTCGTTCCGGCTTCGCTCACAACGTTGGTGAGAACTTCCAGAGCCTTCTGGCTTTCGCCGCTGAGGGTGCCGGAAATGCTTTCCAGACGCTCGTTCAGAACCGTTTCCAGCTGGCTTGCGCGGGTGTCGAGGGTTTCGGCGACTTCGAAGACCTTTGCGCCAAGGGAGACATTGATCTCGGCGATCCGCTCGGAAAGCGAGTCGGTGAGTTCTGTGCTCTGCTTGGTCAGCACGGAGCCGGCCTCAGCCAGACGGCTGTCGAGGGCGGTGGTCATTTCTTCCTGACCGGAAACAAAGGCCTGAGCGATTTCGCGGGTGCGGGTGATCAGGGTTTCGCTGATCTGGCGTGCGCGGGCATCAAGCGTTTCGTCGATACGCTCCGTGCCGCTCTTCATTGTGTCGGCGAGATGCTCTGCCTTGCTGACCATGGCCGTAGAGGCTTCGTCAACACGCTCGTTGAGCGTCTTGCCGATTTCCTCCGCACGCGATGCAAGGGTGTCGCCGGCAGCCTCGACCTTTTCGCCAAGGCGAAGGGTGATTGCGTCGGAGCGATCTGCCAGAACATCGGTGATGTTGCGGGTCTTTTCTTCCAGAGCATCGGAAATTCCGATGGTGCGCTGGTCGATGGCATCCGCAAGGATCTGAGTGCGGGTTTCAAGGGCGGCCTCGAAGTTCGCCGTACGCTGGTCCAGTGTAAGGTCGAGCGTGTTGATATGGCTGCCAAGCGAGGAGTCGATCGTCGAAATACGTTCGCCGAGGGTCGTGTCGATCGTGGAGATCTTGTCTCCGAACGTTGTTTCGATGGAGAAGATCTTCTCGCTCAAGGACGCGTCGATCGTTGCGATCTTGTCGCCCAAAGTGCTGTCGATGAGCTTGAGATGTTCGTTGAGCGAGCCGTCCATGGAGGCAAAGCGGTCGCCCAGCGAGTTGTCGAGCGTGCTGATCCGGTCACCCAGAGACGCATCAAGCGAGTTGATCTGCGACGTGAAGGTGGTGTCCAGCGTGCTCAGACGGCTGTCGAGAGCTTCGGAGAGGAGCAGGGTCTTGGTGTCGAACGCCTCGATGAGATGTCCGCCCTTTTCCGTAACGATGCTGTCCAGCTCGGTGAGGCGGCTGGAGAGGTTTTCCTCCAGCAGCTTGCCGCGAACGTCGATCGTGTCGATGATCTTCTCGCCTGCAACGCTGATGTCGCCGGCAATCCGCTCGCCGCGACCGCCGATGAGGGACGCCAGCTGCGTGCCGGTTTCGGCCAAACGCTGGGTGAACTCCTGGGTCTGGAAGCCAAGGCTTGCAGTGACCTCCGTAGAGGCGCTTTCCAGTGTTTCGCGGAAGGCAATGTTCTGCTGTTCCAGAATCGCAGCCATTTCGTTGCTGCGGGCAGCAAGGCGCTCGTCAAGGCTATCGCCATTGATGGTGATGGCGGAATAGATGCGGTCGGAGATGCTCTCCAGCTTCTCTGCCAGCGAGCCGCCCTGGATCGTGATGGTTTCCGTGAGCGTGCCTGCGGTCTCGTCCAGCTTGGACGCGATCTCGCCGCCGCGCAGGGACAGGTCAACCACGATGGATTCACCGGTTCCGCGAAGGATTTCAGCAACTTCCGTGCTGCGATCGGACAGGGTCTCGACGATTTCCGCACCGCGTACGGAGATCGTGTTGGTGACTTCCTGACCACGTTCGGAAATGCTGTCGACAACCCGGTCGCCGGTTGCGGCCAGCGAGGCATCAAGCGTGGTGACACGCGTGTCGACGGTGTTGATGAGTTCCTCGGTTCTGGACGTGATCGTGTCGATCAGGCGGCCCGACGTGAGGGACATGTTGGCGTTGATTTCCTCGCCGCGCTGGGAAATGGTCTCGCCGACGCTTGCGCCGGTGGTTTCCATCGACAGGCGCAGTTCCTCGGACTTCTGGCTGAGGGTTTCGACGACCGTGTTGGTCGATGCGGTAAGGTTGGTGTTGATTTCCTCGCCACGCGCCGTGAGCGTTTCCACGAAACGATCCGCGGTTTCGGCAAAGCGTGCGTTGATGTCCGTGCCGCGGCTCGACAGGGTTTCCCAGAGCTTGTTGCCGGTTTCTGACAGGTTGTCGACGAGGTCGTTACCGGTCGTGGACAGACGGTTCACATAGTCTTCCGCACGGACGGTCAGGGATTCCACCAGCTCGTTGCCGGAGGATGTCAGCGAGGAGCCAAGAGAGGCAATGCGCTCGTCAACGGTCGAGGTCAGCTCGTCAACGCGGGCGTTAACGGCGTCCAGCATCTTTTCGGTGGCCTTGTCGACCGTCGCGCCGAAATCGCCGGAAGACGACGACAACTGCGAGGCGAAGTTATCGTGCGCGCTGGTGATGGTCTCGCGCACGCGCTCGGCGTTGTTGATGATGGCTTCGCGCTGGCTGACGAGTTCCTCGATCAGCGAGCGGATCTTCAGTTCGTTGTCATTGTAGGAGCGCTCGAGCGAGGACACTTCGTTGTGGACGAGAACCTCCAGTTCGCTCGCGCGGGCAATGGCGCGCTCGATGCCGTCGCCCATGGCGGCAACTTCACGACGGATCGCCTGACCAACGCTGAGGATGGATTCCTTGGCCATGTCTTCCGGCTCAGCCAGACGCAAGGCGACTTCGGTCATTCCGCGTGCGACGATGCGCATTTCCTGGGCGCGCCAGATCATCATCGCCATCACCCAGAAGAAGATAATCGGCACGATGACGGCAATGGCGGCGAGAATCAGTTCAGGCGACTGGGCGATTGCCGAAAAGCTGGTGAGGCTGGACAGCTTGTCCCCGAAGGAGGACATGGCAAGGCTTGCGCCGACACCACCCCAGAGCAGGGTGAGGGCTGCGGCGCCCCAGAACGGAGCTGAAGAAGGGCGTCGCTGCAAGGCATAAATGAGGCTGCCGATGTTGCGACGATCGTCATTGGCTGCAGGCGGGCGATTGCTGCGACCACGCCGGCGGGCGTTGCGCGCTTCGTCATTTGCAGCCTTGCGGTCCTGCTTCTTTTCGGGCGTGTCTGCCTCCGGTGCTGACGCGCTGTCTGATGAGGGAGCCGCCGACTGCGCCTCCGGTCCACCAAAATCCAGCTTCAGGGCTTCTTCGACCGCAGAGAGAGCTGCTTCTGCCGGGTCTTTCACCTTCGGGGGATTTGCCATTTTAGGATCGCCTCACGTCCATACTCATTACACGCCGGTAGGGCCACCAGTCGTGTGCCCCATACCGTATGCGTCGATTCCTGAACCGGAAACATATGGCCATAAGTGGCTGTTGTATTGTTTCCGCTTCATTCTCAGTTCGGTGAGGGGCCGCCGCTGACCGGCTGGCAACATCAAGCTGCGCAGCATTTTCCCCACCTTGCCGCATTGCTAAATCTAATGGCACAATCTTGGCCATTGGACAAGAAACAGTAATGGCCATAACAACCTAGAGGCTGTAATTGAGGCCCGTTCTAGGGTGGTTTTTGGCCCAGTTTTGCAGGAGTGTGCGATGGTGAAAAAGACCACTTCCAAACCCGTGACACCGACTGCCGTGCAACTGAATTGGCTCTCGTGTGGGCTGGATCAGGCGGGTGGCAAATTGCCACTTTTCGATCAGGACGGGAAAGAAATTTCAGAACGCACCATCCGCGCCTGCATCCGCGAAGGCTGGGCAGAGCCTTGGTTTTCCAACCCAATTAAGCCTGACTGGCTCATTTGCAAATTGACGGATGACGGGAGGGAAGCGGTTCTTGCAACCCAAAAAACAAATAAAGGTTAACGGCGGTCGCAATGTATGCATTGCAGAAAACCGAGGTAACTCGTCGGGTCTTATTGCTCTTTCTTAACGGGCAAGCGAACGTTTGAAAACAGCCCGTTAACCAATTTTACACTTTTTTGGGGACATCGGCCCCATCTTCACCCCGCAACCAGATGTCTTATACCAACCTCAAAAGATAAAAACCTGTCTGACCGTGTTTGGGGATAGTTCGGCAAGGAGCAGGTTGCAGGGCGATATGGGTTATCGTTCAAAACCTGTGACGCAGCAGAACTGTGTCCAAACGCGGCCTTCGGTGGCTCGCTCCGGCTCGCCGGACAGCGTTGCGCTGCTTGAACGGCCAGCCAGGCCGTCCTGCGCAACGCGCCTTGCCGGACAAACCGGACCAGAGCCATCAGATAGGTTCTTATCTTTTGAGGTTGGTATTAACCGGTTCTTGTCTTCTGGCGGCCATCCTGTCTTGCAGTTCAGTCTTTGTGCCTTTTGCGTGTGAAGACGCGTATAGAACATGTGAGTTGAATATGGCCCAACCGGCATTATCGCGAAACGCAAACCCCTTTCGCATCACCCCACCCATCGATCTGGTTCAACTGGCCACGAACACGCTGGGGAACCGGGATCTGGAGCTTCAGGTCCTGCAGATGTTTGTGTCCCAATCCAACAGCATGATGACCCGCCTTCTTGCCGAAGAGGACAGGGACGCAGGCGGCAGGCTCGTTCATACACTCAAGGGCTCGGCCCGGGCGATTGGCGCGACCATGGTTGCGCAGGAATGCGAGCGGCTTGAGCATCACATCCTGGCAGGCGATGAAGTCTGCTTCTCCCGACTTTCGGGTCTGGTTGAGGACGCCAACGGATATATCGGCGACCTTATCGAAGATTGAGATTATAGCTTTCGACAATTTTGGGGCGTGTTGCCACGCCCTGTTTCTTCAGTCGGGGACCTTTGGGTTCTTGACGTTTCAAAATGAGTCTTTATGTCGGTCGGGAACCGGAAATTTCCCAAACACCTGATCGGACGCGGATCATGCCAAAAATCATCTTTCAAACTGCAGACGGCGCCAAAATGGAAGTGGACGCGCCCGAAGGCTCCACAATCATGGAAAACGCCATCAAGAACATGGTGCCTGGGATCGAGGCCGAATGCGGCGGTGCCTGCGCCTGTGCGACCTGCCATGTCTATGTGGATGAAGCCTGGTCCGGAAAGACCGGCCAGCCGGAGCCGATGGAAGAGGACATGCTGGACTTTGCCTATGATGTGAAGCCGACCTCGCGCCTGTCCTGCCAGATCAAGGTGACTGCAGAGCTGGATGGTGTGGTCGTGCACGTTCCTGAGCGCCAGGCCTGATCCCGGCCAGAGACATTTGGTGAAAAATGAAAAACCCGCCGATCTGGCGGGTTTTTTGTCTTTGAGTCGTTCGTTCGACTATTCCGCGGGCGAAGGAGAGGGGCGTTTGTACCAGAAATCGACCTCCCGTCCTTCTTCGGGATCGGACGGAATGAGAGACGACAGCGCCAGGCTGACAAGGGCCATGGCCGCGCCGGAGAGAAACACGGCTGCCGGGGAATAGAGCCAGACCAGACCGAAAATGACCGGGATGAAGACGGCTGCAATGTGGTTGATGGTGAAAGCCACACCGGCCGTTGGTGCGATGTCTGCCGGATCGGCGATCTTCTGAAAGTAGGTCTTGATGGCAATCGCGATGGCGAAAAAGGCGTGGTCGACCACATAGAGCGCGGCTGCCAGCTCGGCACTGGTCACGAACGCGTAGCTGACGAAAACACCGAACAGACCGACATATTCGACAATCAGGGCCTTTCTCTCGCCAAATCGAACGATCAGCTGACCGATCTTGGGGGCCAGCAGCATGTTGAAGGCACCATTGAGGAAAAAGAGGGCAGCTACCTCGTGGACGTCGTAGCCGAATTTCTCCACCATCAGGAAACCGGCAAAGACCGTGAAAATCTGGCGGCGGGCGCCAGCCATGAAGGTCAGGGCATAATAGAGCCAGTAGCGACGGCGCAGGATCAGCTTCTTGTGCTGGGCGACGCCCTCCTTGAAATGGGGATAGGCCATCATGACGAAGGCCAGAACCACCAGTGTCAGTCCACCTGCAACCGCAAAGACGGTCGCGAAGCTGAGATCAAACATCTTCCAGCCGACAAAGATGAGGCCATAGGCGATCAGCTGGGCGAAGGCGCCAACGGCGATGATCTTGCCCATGCTGGCCGCGGCACTGGACTTTGGCAGCCACTGGAGCGAGAGCGACTGGGCCATGGTTTCATAATAATGGAAGCCGATCGACATGATCAGGGTGGTCAGATAGAAGCCCCAGGTGCTCGGGAAGTAGCCGGTTACGGCCACGCCGACGCCCAGCAGAAGCAGGGATGCGTAGGCAAGGGTTTGCTCGCGCATGAGCAGAAGCAGATAGATGGCGGCAAAGCTCAGGAAGCCTGGGATCTCGCGGATGGACTGCTGAATTCCGATTTCCTGACCGGTGAAACTCAGTTCCTGAACAGCGAAGTTGTTCATCAGGTTCCACCATGCGGCAAAGGAAAGCTGCATGGCTCCGGCCATGATCATCAAAAGGACGGCAGGAGAGCGCCAGCCCTTGATATCCATCGGGTTTTCGCTGCGGGTGAAATACGTCATGAAGCGTGTCTGGTCTCGATTTGTGTTGCGTGACCGGAAATCTAGTCGCATGCGCCTCTTGCGTGTTAGCGCGGTTTTGTCATCATATGTTTCCCACTCGCCAAAAATGCGCCTTGATTACGAAAGAATTGCCATGGGGATTCATCCCGACCTCTCCTCGATGCCGGCAGAGCCGCTTGTTGCCCCGATGGTTGGGTTTGCGAAAAGCCAGAAGAAGGGCATGGCGAATGAGCGTCATTCGCACCAGTGCGCGCAGCTCTATCATGTGATTTCCGGTTCCGCAGCGGTCGACACCGAGTGCGGCACCTATTTCGTGCCGCCGGAACGCGCCCTCTGGATCCCTCCGGGCCTGCAACATAATGGCCGGTATCTCTCGGACACGGAGATCCGGTTTCTCTATATTTCTCCGGAGATCTTTCCGGGCCTGCCGGACAAGCCTCAGGTTTTGCACGTCACGACGCTTCTGCGGGAACTCATCTTGGAGTTCATGTCCTATCCGAGGGAGGAAGCGCTCGAAGGTCCGGCTGCACGGGTGGCGGGCGTGATTGTTGATCAGCTGAAGATGCTGCCCGCAACACCGCTTCAACTGCCCATGCCAAGTGATCGAAAACTGCGCGCTCTTTGTCAGACCATTGCCCGGTGCCCGGCGGACATTCAGGCATTGGCGGATGCTGCTTCCGGCGCTGCGCTGTCCGTCAGGTCCTTTGAACGCAAGATCAAGGCGGAGACGGGCATGAACTACCGGACCTGGTGCAGGCAGGTGAAACTCTTTCGGGCTCTTGAGCTTCTGTCGATGGGCAGTGCTGTTTCGGATGTTGCCGACAAACTGGGATATGAAGGCCCCAGCGCCTTTGTTGCGACGTTCCGAAAGGCCTTTGGTGTGACGCCCGGACGATATTTTTCGGAGACTTCGACAGATTGATCTGCCTCATGGCAGGTTTTTACGGCGCGTTGCATTTCTCTCAGCATCAAAATTGCGGAGAATGCAATGTTCAAGAAGATCCTCGTCCCCATTGATCCTGCCGAACCTGCTTTTGCCGAAGATGCGTTGGCAAAGGCCGGACAACTGGCCAAGGACTACAAGTCTAAGGTCCATCTTCTGGCGGTCTGCCCGGAAGTGCAGAGCTTTGTCGCCAGCCAGCTGCCGAAAGGGTTTCAGGAAAAGGAAATCGTTGAGACCAAGTCCATGCTGCAAGGCGTTGCCGACAAGCTGGGTATTGGCTCTGATCTTGTCTCTGCCGAAGTGCGTGTTGGCGTTGTCGACAGCGAAGTCATAGATGCAGCGAAAGACAGCGGTTCGGACCTGATTGTCATGACGTCGCACAAGCCGGGCCTTTCGACCTATTTCATAGGGTCTCATGCGGCGCACATCGTCCGCCATGCACCATGCTCCGTCATGGTTCTGCGCGGCGAAGCGTAGCCGGTAGCCGCCCTTTCGGGCGCGCCTGAGAAGGAAAAGGCGGAGAGGGAACCTCCGCCTTTTCTGATTCTGGATCGTGCTTTCAGGTTCCTGAGCCTGTGAAGGCTGGACACCAGCCTGCAAGCAGGATGCGTCAGCTACCCCGTTTTTCCGGATGCAATGTCTTGCCGAGGATGTGGTCATCCCGGCCGATCACCTGTCCACCATGGCCAACGATCAACGGATCGGGTTCGCCCACGATGGATTTGTCCTTGCCCGGATAGGGCAGGGAATTCAGGAAATGCTCCATGCAGTTGACGCGGGCACGCTTCTTGTCATCCGACTTGATCACCGTCCACGGCGCGTCTGCCGTATCGGTGTAGAAGAACATGGCTTCCTTGGCTTCGGTATAGTCATCCCACTTGCTCAGCGAAGCCTTGTCGATCGGCGACAATTTCCACTGTTTCAGCGGATCGGATTCACGGGACTTGAAGCGGCGCAGCTGTTCGTCCTGTGTCACCGAGAACCAGTACTTGAACATCAGGATGCCATCGCGCACCAGCATGCGTTCAAAATCCGGACACTGACGCATGAATTCCAGATACTGGTTGGGCGTGCAAAAGCCCATGACGCGTTCAACGCCAGCCCGATTGTACCAGGAGCGGTCGAAGAACACGATTTCCCCGGCAGATGGCAGGTTCTGAACATAGCGCTGGAAATACCACTGGCTGCGTTCCTGATCCGTCGGCTTTTGCAGGGCGACGACCCGGGCACCGCGTGGATTGAGATGTTCGTTGAAACGCTTGATGGTGCCGCCCTTGCCGGCGGCATCGCGGCCTTCAAACAGGATGATGACGCGCTGACCGGTTTCCTGAATCCACTGCTGGGCCTTCAGAAGTTCTGCCTGAAGCTTCTGCTTGCGCTTCTCATAGGCCGGGCGTTTCATCTTCGAGGTGTAGGGGTATTCGCCCTTTTCAAACACCTCGTGAATGGCCGCCTCGTCGTGGCGAAGCGCTGCAAGGCGGCGACGCTGGGACGGCGGAACGTGGCCTTCGGCTTCCAGCTCCGGAATCTGGCCGGGAACCTTGCCGGGAAGTTTGCCAGAATCTTTGGCAGTCGCCGGTTTGGTGTCACTCTTTTTTGCAGCCGAGATCTTTTCGGCTTTCGCAACGGGTTTCTTTACCGCGGCGGATGCTGCAGTCGTTGTCATAGCCCCTCCCTGATTTTGGACATCAGGGAAGTCTAGAATTACTTAGCGGAAGTTGATTTGATGTGTGTCAATTTGATGACAGCTTGTCTGGCAAACATGACAATTGAGACTTGGAGCACGTCTCGCATTCACTGAATCACTCGACGTGCTCCAAATATCTGATTTGGCGCATTTCCGGACGGCGAACCTGTATCCACTTCGCTTGGGAATGCTCCGTACGCACAGGTCAGGAGCGCGCCAGTTCCTTCATGGACTCTGTCAGGCCTTCCACAGTCATGGGGAACATGCGCCCGTTCATCAGTTCCTGCATCATGCGAATGGAATGGGTGTACTGCCAGTGGGCCTCGCGAACCGGGTTCAGCCATACGACGCTGGAATACTGGTGCGTCATGCGCTGGATCCATGTCGCGCCAGCTTCATCGTTCCAGTGTTCGACAGAGCCGCCGGGATAGGCAATTTCGTATGGCGACATGGAGGCATCGCCCACAAAGATGATCTTGTAGTCGGCGGGATACTTGTGCAGCACGTCGAATGTATCGATGCGCTCGGTATAGCGCCGACGGTTCTCCTTCCAGACATACTCGTACAGGCAGTTGTGGAAGTAGAAATGCTCCATCACCTTGAACTCGGAGCGCGCCGCTGAAAACAGCTCCTCGCAGACCCGAATGTGATCGTCCATCGATCCGCCAATGTCGAAAAAGAGCAGAACCTTCACCGCGTTGTGCCGTTCGGGCCGCATCTTGATGTCGAGCATGCCCTTGTGGGCAGTGGCCTTGATCGTGTGGTCGAGGTCGAGTTCTTCCGCCGCGCCGGTTCGGGCAAAGTTGCGAAGGCGTTTCAGCGCCACCTGAATGTTGCGCGTTCCAAGAAGCTGAGTATCGTCGAGATCCTTGAACTCGCGCTTGTCCCAGACCTTCACGGCGCGTCGGTGGCGGCTTTCCTTCTGGCCGATGCGAACACCTTCCGGGTTATAGCCATAGGCGCCGAAGGGAGAGGTACCCGCAGTGCCGATCCACTTGTTGCCTCCCTGATGGCGCCCTTCCTGCTCCTTGAGGCGCTCTTTGAGGGTTTCCATCAGCTTCTCGAAGCCGCCGAGGGCCTCGATCTGCGCTTTCTCTTCCTCGGTGAGGTGTTTTTCGGCAAGCTTTTTGAGCCATCCCTCCGGGATTTCACCTGCAGGGGCATCGCTGAGAAGGTCCAGGCCCTTGAAGACGTGGCCAAAGACGCGGTCGAACTTGTCGAGATTGGCCTCGTCCTTCACCAGAATGGTTCTGGCGAGATAATAGAAGTCCTCGACACGGCGTTCGGCAAGGTCGTGCTTCAAGGCGTCCATGAGCGAGAGATACTCGCGCAAGGACACGGGAACACCGGCAGATTTCAGTTCGGAGAAGAAAGTGATGAACATGGCCCGACCTTACGTTTGGCGGGCAGGCTTGTCGAGATCTTGCAGATGCACGTCCCCGACCAGATTTCAGGTGGACGGCCGAAGCCGCCCACCCTTGAAAAGGATTATTTGCCCAGAACCTTGCGGACGATCGAAACAACCGCCAGAAGCACACCGCCGCCAACGCCGCCGCTGGCAACCGACTGGATGATCGTGCCGATATCGAGCGCACCTGCGTTTGACGCAACAGATGTGTTCAAGAGGGTCGACAGGATCTGACCGCCAAGCCCGCCACCGACGATGCCAGCGATCGAGTTGCCGAGCGTGCCGAGGTTCATGTTTGGCAGAACCTTGCCTGCGACGTTGCCGCCGACTGCACCAGATACGAGCTGGATGACCAAGGGTAGTAGAGATTCCATGAGTATGCTCCCAGTTATTCCCGCCTAACCTCGTCGTTTTACAAGGCTTTGCATTGAATACTTGGTAGATTACGCAAGGTCAAATTTATCAGTGCGTCAATGCGAAAATAAATTCGGGAATTTCATTGGAATGGTTTTTCCAAAGTCTCAGGAGGACTTCTTGCCCTTTGGGGCTTCTTCTTTTTCAGCACTGGAAACCAGCTCGTTCATGAACTCCGAGACGCAGGGCCCCTTGCTGGCAACAAAAGGTGCCGGGCGGCAGACCGAGATCGCGGCAATGCCGACACGTGCGGTCAGCAGGCCGTTGATGACGCCTTCGCCAAGGCGAGCCGAAAGCCGCGCGGCCAGTCCGTGTCCCAGAACCTGTGAGGCGAGGCTGTCGCCAGCGGCCATGCCGCCGGTGACGGCCAGGTGCTGCAGAACATGACGGGTGAGGCGAAGAAATCCGAGCGTGCCGGGACGGCCACCGTAGAGATGAGAAAGCTGGCGAATGATGCGCAGGTTTTCGAACAGCACGGCCAGAAGGTCGACAATGGCACGAGGGCTGATTGCAGTGACGAGAGAAACGCGCTTTGCAGAGGACATGACGATGCGGCGGGCTTCCTTGTCCAGTGGAGCAAGAAGGTCCCGTTCTGCCAGCATGACCAAGTCGCGTCCGTCGATCACTTCGGACATATGGACTTGCAGTGCCTTGCGGCCTCTGGCCGTATCTGGCCGGTCGGCATACAGATTTGCAAGGTCCCCGAGATGGCGGCGGGCCGCCTTGGCGTCATCGGTGTCGGCGGCAGCCTGAATATGGGTTCGCAAATCGTCGATCTTGCGCAACCGCATCAGCGACCCTGCCTCGCGGATCATCAGGCCCAAAATGCCTAGGACAGCAAGTCCGGCAAGTGCAAGACCCGCCCATCCGAGCCATTCTGCCCTGAGGAAAAGATCGCGGATGAGGCTGTCTATGGCAAGTCCAAGCGCAAGGCTGACCAGACCGCCAAAACCAATTGCAATCCATCGCCCGAAGCTTGATGTCTTTGGTGCTGGCGGGCGGGCGGACAACTCGGCAGGGGCAAAGTCGGTGTCGATATCTTCGCGGATCACCGTTTCCGTGGACAGGGGAAGAGAGTTGCTCTCTTCGCTCAGACGCACGTTCCTGTCGTCCAGCCGGAATGCCGTTGGCTTGCGAGCAGTTCGGGTGTCTGATCCGTTTTTGTCCGTCACGCCAGATGATCTCCAATAAGGAATTGCAAAGCCCGGTCGAGCCGGATATGAGGCAGGGAAAGCGTCAGCCCTTCTGCGGTCTGGTCGAGGCGCGGAGGACGAAAACGGACGAACTGAAGGTCCCGATCCCGCCGCTCAGACACTGATTCAAGTCCTTGTGACGCTACGTCAAGTTTTTCAGTGTTTGATTCAACCATGTCAAAAAGCCTGTCAGGGCTTTCCGGCAAGTCCCCGGGAAACATGGCTATTTCCGTGCTGCCATCATAGCGTTCTCCGTTGACATCTTCGCCCGGAAGAGGGGTTCCGAGGATTGCAGGAAGCAGCTCGCCGCCGTGGCGGACGGTTGCCTCGCGGGTGGCGCGAACGGCGGCCATCGCCAGCACCTCGACTTCCGCGCCCTTGAACTCGGCATGTTCGATGCCCTTCGCCACCAGTCTGCGCAGGATCGCCTCCAGCCGGTCATGGTCATCGCGGTGGAGATGGTCGGCCTTGGTAGCGGCAAAGAGAATGCGGTCGATCCGGCGAGAGAGGATGGAGGCGAGCCAGCTTTGCTTGCCCGGCCTGAAGGCGGTCAGAACTTCGCCAAGCGCGGCTTCAAGGTCGCTGACTGCATGCGGGCCTGCATTGAGGGCGTGAAGCACATCCACCAAAACAATCTGACGGTCCAGCCGCGCAAAGTGATTGCGGAAGAAGGGGCGAATGACGTGGGTCTTGTAGGCCTCGTAACGTCGCTCCATCATGGCGCGCAATGTGCCTGTGCGGGCCTGCGTGGCATCGGCGGCGATATCCAGCGGCGCAAACGTCAGGGCAGGGGAGCCGTCAAGATCTCCGGGCATGAGAAAGCGGCCCGGAGGCAGCATCGACAGGGCATGGGCGTCTTCGCGGCAGCTTTTCAGATAGCCCTTGAACGCGGATGAAAGCTTTTGCGCGTCCTGTTCGCTTTCCGGCGCATCAGGGTCGAGATTGCCCAGTATGCCAAGAAAATCATCTGCCAGACCGGAGCGATTGGCGGCACGTGCGCGGGCAATCGAGCTTGCGGAAAACTCGGCATAGGACTTGGACAACAGCGGTAGGTCGAGCAACCACTCGCCCGGATAGTCGATCAGGTCGATATGGATTTTTCCGCGTCCGAACTGGCGGGAAAAGAAATGCGCGCTTTCGAATTCCAGCGTCAGGCGAAGTTCCGACACCTGGCGTGTGGAATCGGGCCAGATCCGATCATTGACGAGGGCTGCAACGTGGGATTCGTAGTCAAAGCGCGGCACAGCGTCATCGGGCTGGGGTTGCAGTCGGGCTTGCGCCAGACGACCGCCAGCTGCGGCCTGAAAGACAGGCAAGCGACCACCATGAAGAAGGTTATGCACCAGCGCGGTGATGAAAACGGTCTTGCCGGCCCGGGCAAGGCCCGTCACGCCAAGGCGCACGGAGGGAACAGCCAGATCGCTCGCAGCATCCGTCAGATTGGACAGGGTCAGGCGGGCTTCTTCGGTCAGGGTCGTCAACAGGCTCACAGGCACCTCCGAGCGCTCATGTAAGCACCCGATCTGCTTTGTGCAATCAAACTGTTGGATCAGTCCATAAGATCGCGTGGTTTGGTGAAACTGATGAAGTTGCCGGATTTCAGCTGGAGCAGGTCCCAGTTGGCGATGTTGAATTCAATGACGGCGATCGCACCTGATGGGTATTTGAAGCGCATGTCGTCCCATTCGGGCCCGGATCCCTTTTCGACCAAGCCGCTGGCAGACATTTCTGTCGCCGGGTTATGGCCGATGACCATCAACGTGTCGGCGGTGCCGCCATGTTGCCGGATCAGGTTCAGGTAGTCTCCATCCCCGTCCCGGTAGACCTGATCAAGCAGATGGATTTCGGTTTCGCGGGTCAATTGACCGATGAAAGGGATCAGGGTTTCCCGTGTGCGTTGGGAGGAAGAGCACAGGATAAGGTCTGGAAAAAGGTTTCTGTCTGCAAGGTGCTGCGCCATCACCGGGGCGGCGCTTTTTCCGCGCTCGTTGAGCGGGCGCTGCTTGTCCGTCAGGCTGGCGTCTCCCCAGTCCGATTTGGCGTGCCTGTAAAGAATGAGCCTTTTCATGCGTTGTGATCCTCCCCAGGCACAGTGCAGTCATTTGTTTTCGGGATGCTTGCTCCCGGTCAGCCAGGATAGCTAATTCTGGCGGGCAAGCATGTCCTTGAAGGCTGAAACGATTGTTCCAACGTCCGTTTCGTGTTTTGGCAGGACATAGTGGAGCCATAAGGTGTAGTCGGCGGTTCTACCCTCGAATTGCCAGAGAGTTTCAACATGGGTGTCTTTCTCCCACTCGCGAGCGCGGAAGGAGACGCCGCCGCCGGATATGCCGGTCAGCTTCACTTCCTTGAAACCGGCAGACGCAAAACTGCTTTGGAATGTGGCAAGTGCAGCGCGTCCCTGTCCTTTCAGGTGCTGGCGCAGCACTGCATTCATTCCTTCCGAGCCAATATAGATGCAGCCGGACATGTGCTGCGTGTCGGAAGCGAGGACTTTTGCCCGCGCCAGCGAGCCGACAACGTCCGGGCATCTGAGGCCAGAAAAGTGCCGCATGCCCGCCATGTCCTCGATCCAGCCGGCTTGCTGGTCGTTTTGAACGCTGGCGCCGAAACCGCTTTGCGCCTGAACCGGAGTGCCGGTAATACTTGCTGCTGCAAGGATCGCGGCGGTCAGGAGTGTCAGCGAGCGGAATGGGCGCACGTCGCGTATCGGCTTCATCCTGGCTGTCAGGTCCTTTCCCGTCGCGCCATGAAGGCCAGTTTTTCGAAAAGATGCACGTCCTGCTCGTTTTTCAGGAGCGCACCGTGAAGCGGCGGGATCAGCTTTGACGAGCTGCTCTGGCGCAGGGTTTCGGGATCGATGTCCTCGTTCACGAGAAGCTTGATCCAGTCGATGAGTTCCGACGTCGACGGCTTCTTCTTCAGCCCCGGCACATCGCGCACTTCAAAGAACAACCTGAGAGCTTCCTGCAGCAGGCGCTGTTTCAGTCCGGGGAAATGCACCTCGACGATATCTGTCATCGTTTCGGCATCGGGGAACTTGATGAAGTGGAAGAAGCAGCGGCGCAGGAAAGCGTCCGGCAGATCCTTCTCGTTGTTCGACGTGATGATCACGACCGGGCGCTGCCTGGCCTTGACCGTTTCGCCAGTCTCGTAGACGTGAAACTCCATCCGGTCGAGCTCGAGCAACAGGTCGTTCGGAAACTCGATATCCGCCTTGTCGATCTCGTCGATCAGGAGCACTGGCCGGTGGTCGGCGGCAAAGGCTTCCCAGAGCTTGCCCTTGCGGATGTAGTTGTTGATGTCCTTGACGCGCTCGTCGCCCAGCTGGCTGTCGCGCAGGCGGGAGACGGCGTCGTATTCGTAAAGGCCCTGCTGGGCCTTGGTGGTGGACTTCACATGCCACTCGATCAGCGGAGTGTTCAGTGCCTTTGCCACTTGCTGAGCCAGCACCGTCTTGCCGGTTCCCGGCTCTCCCTTGACCAGCAGGGGGCGCTCCAGCGCCACCGCAGCATTCACGGCCACGCGCAAATCTTCCGTGGCTATATAACTGTCCGTACCTTCAAACCGCATGCGAATTCCCATTTTTCATCAAGGGAACAGTAGGGCTGGCCACCGGAAGCTGCAAGGCGCTTTAGAGCGAGTTCACACAGGAACCCGTCCGGTCGTTTCTTCCCTGTCGTGCTGGCAGTTTTTGCCCACTGGTCCGATTTTTCCCGTTGGTTTCCATGTTTTGGCGAAGCGTGAATTCAATTAAGATATTGAAATTTATTGATTAAGTGAGTGTTTCTCGAATGTGGCACGGTGCTTGCTGTCAATCTGGGCACAAAGGCACATGCCTGTATCCACAACGAGGGTGTATCATGGGTATCTATGGGGCAATTAACTCTGCGGTGTCCGGTCTCTTTGCGCAGTCTCATGCGCTTGAGAACATTTCCGGTAACGTCGCGAACTCACAGACGACAGGTTACAAGCGTCTGGATACGACGTTTGCAGATCTGGTATCGGGCGGTGGTTCCCGTCAGGCAACGCAGGTGTCCGGCACGACCTATGCAACGTCCCGCGCCACCAACACGCTCCAGGGCGACATCGCAGCGCGCGACGTCGATACCTACATGGCGATCAATGGCGAGGGCTACTTCGTTGTAACTTCAGCCAATTCCGTGGTCGACGGAACCACGAACTTCGAAGACACCGACTATTACACCCGTGCCGGCGACTTCGAGCGTGACAGAAACGGCTACATGGTCAACAGCTCCGGCTACTTCCTGCAGGGCTATGAGCTGAACCCGGATACCGGCAACCCGATCGGCGATAACCCGGAAGTCATCAAGATCTCCGATCAGCCGCTCGCAGCCCGCAAGACAACCGGCATCACCTATCAGGCAAACCTTCCGCCCACCCCGGAAACGAACCGGGCGAAGGCAAATCCGGGTCTTGCCAATGCTGATCTGCTGCAGACCGCTGGTACAGTCGGCCCTGTCACGGCGACCAGCGACATCACCAATGCCGACAAGGATGCCTTTGTGGCTTCCTCGATCTCCGGCGGGTCCATCACCGTCTATAACCAGAATGGTACGTCGATCAACGTCGAGCTGCGCTGGGCAAAGACTGCCGATGACGCCTGGAACCTCTATTACGCGGCAGATCGCGGTACCAATGCAACAGACATGGCTTATGCCCGCATTGGTGAAGCCACCTTCAATCCGGACGGCTCGCTGAATGCCATGAACCCGGGAACAGGTGTCGCGGTCAATGGCACGACTTATGAAATCGCCTCCCTGCAGGTGGGTGATGTGTCTGCAGCCAATGTGAACGTTTCCTTTGCCAATGACTCGCTGACACAGTTCGCTTCCAACTCCGGTGCAGCTACTTCGGTCGACCTGGCTCAGGACGGGTATGCCGCCGGGGAGCTGGTGGGTATTTCGGTCGACTCATCTGGTCGTATCAATGCCAGCTACTCGAACAGCCAGACCCGGTCTCTCTACGAAATTCCGCTGGCGACCTTTGAGGCTGAATATGAGCTGGAGCGTGTTGACGGTGCCGCTTTTGCTGCAACCTCCTTGTCTGGCGCACCGGTTCTGATTTCTTCGAACGGCAGCATCGTCCCGGAATCGGTTGAGCTTTCCAATGCGGATATCGCCACCGAATTCTCCAAGCTGATCGTGACCCAGCAGGCTTATTCGGCGAACTCCCGGATCGTTACCTCCGCGGACGAAATGCTGGATTCAGCCCTGAACATGGTTCGGTAACTCGTGAAACTGGCCGGCGGTGAATGGTTCACCGCTGGCTTTCCAAGGTCGTGAGCGCAAGGAAAGGGGCAATAAATGGGTCTGACGTCTGCCCTGAATAACGCGTTGTTTGGTGTTACCTTCAATCAACGCCAGCTTGATGTAACGTCACAGAATATCGCGAACAAGGACACGGTCGGCTACACCAAGAAACAGGTGCAGGCCAATGTGTTCTACGACGGCAACGGTTCCGTCAGTGGCTTGCTCTCCGCCGAAATCACCCGCGTCGTCAGCACGGAAATCCAGTCTTCCTATTTCGGATCGCTGGCCGATACGTCTTACGGCGCACAAATTGCCCAATATACGTCAGACCTTGATAGCATTTTCGGAACTCTCAATGACGGGACCAGCGTTGCCGCCCTTGCAAACCGGTTCACGTCGTCCATTTCCAGCCTGATCAATGATCCGGGAAGCCGGACTGCCCAAAGCACTGTGATTTCGGATGCCGAGGCATTGGCATTCGAAATCCGCACCACCTATGAGCAAATTCAGGACCTGCGCCAGCGTGCCGATCGGGACATGGCCAGCCAGGTCGAGACCATCAACAGCCTGCTCTCGAACCTTGCTGACACTGAAGTTGCCATTCGCGAAACCAATCTGTCGGAATCCTCGACTGCCCAGCTGCTTGACCAGCGTGACCGCTACATCGAACAGCTTTCGGGGTTCCTTGACGTGAATGTTCGCGTTCAGGCGGACGATTCGCTGAAGATCACGACCCGCAATGGCGAACTGCTCATGTCTGACGGGCAGGCCTCAAAGCTATCCTTCACCCAGACCTCCGTTTTGCGGCCGGGGCAGGATGGTGAGCCGGTGCAGGTTCGCACACCCGGCGGTACGGTCTACGATCTCGCCCAGAGCTCTTCGTCAGGATCGCTCTTCGCCCTGCAGGAGCTGCGGGACGAGGTTCTGGTCGAGGCGCAGAACCAGCTGGACCAGATCGCAGCTGAAATGACGCTTGCCCTGAATGCCAAGGTGACCGACGGTACGGACGTGACCGTTGGGGCCGAAGAGGGCAAAACACTCGACATTGCGTCCCTGAAGCCGGGCGAAAAGGTCGAAGTTGTCTACACCGATGGCGCCGGCCAGCAACAGGTTGTCACGCTGGTCGCCGTCAACGACCCGTCGCTGCTGCCTCTGTCCAACGATGCAACAACCCGCAAGGATGATACGGTCTTCGGGATCGATATTTCCTCCGGTACACCGGCTACCATCATTGCAAATGCTGTCGCCGCGCTTGGGGGCACCGGCCTGGTCGCTTCCAATGACGGCAGCGACAACCTTCAGGTTCTGGGGGATACCGGTTCCAACATCACTCTGGATGAGCTGACCCTGCTTGGGACTGTCAGCGGATCTTCCAACGAAGGTCTTGGCCTCAACGTCTTTACGGACAATCGGGACGGGGAAGCCAACTTCACCGATTATCTGGAAAATGGTGGCCAGCGTACCGGCTACGCAATTGCCATCAAGGTGAATTCAGCCCTGAAGAACGACAGTTCTCTTCTGGTTTTTCACACGACCAGCCCGACACAGAACTCTGAAAACGATCCGGCGCGTGCCGAATTTCTGTTTTCTGCCCTGACCGAGACAACCGGCAGCTTCCGTCCGGACTCGGGTATCGGAACCAGACAGAGCCCGTTTGAAGGCTCGGTGATGGGTTACATCAATCAGGTGGTGGCCCATCAGGGTAATCAGGCGGACGATGCCAAGACCTATGCCGCGGCCAAATCCGCGCTGACCCAAAACTTCGCGATCCGTTACGAAGAAAGCTACACCGTCGATATCGACCAGGAAATGGCGCAGCTCGTGAACCTGCAAAATGCCTATGCGGCGAACGCAAAGGTGATGCAGGCCGTGAACGAGCTGTTTGACCGCCTGCTGAATGCATTCTGAGGTAAGACATGGCTATTGAGAGCATTGGAACATCAAGGTCCTATCTCACCATGCAGCTGGTGGAGCTAAAGGGGCGGCTGACCGAGAAAACCGGACAACTGGCGACCGGCAAGGTCTCCTCGACCTACGGAGGGCTCGGCGACAACCGTCTGCTGGACCTTGAGCTGAACCAGAAGGTGAGCCGGATTTCGTCCTATCAGGAAACGATTACCCAAGTGAACCTGCACATCAAGACGATGAATGTGACACTGGACCGCCTTGAGGACCTGCGTCTGGATGCCAAGGGCGCGCTGGACCTGAACGACTTTGACCTGCAGAACGATGGCCAGACCCGCACGCAGGCAACCGCAGAGGTCCTGTTGCACGAAGCCATCAGTCTTCTGAACACCGAAGTCGCCGGCTACTACCTTTATGGTGGCACGGATGCGTACGAGAACCCGGTTGCCGATGTGGATGCCATCATGGATGGGGCAGACGGAAAGGCCGGGATCCGGACCGTCGTCAACGAATACATCTCCGCCAATCTGGGTGCGGACAAACTGGGCCGCCTGACCATTCCGCCGGAAGTGACCAATCTGACCGCCGGTGTGCCGACAGATTCCACCATCACGATTACCGAAGACGGTGCGCATGACTTCGGCTTCAAGCTGACCAGCGCAACGAGCACGCTGACCAACGTGAACATTACCCAACCGACCGGCGCCATTCCCGATGCGCTGGCCATCGAGTTCACAGGCCAGCCGAATGCAGGTGAAACGATCACCATCGAGATGACCTTGCCCCCGTCGCACTCCAAGCCGGTGAAAATCGAGCTGAAGGCAGACACGACTGGCGAGGAAGACGGAACATTCGTGATCGGGGCCGATCTTGCGGAAACTTCGACAAACCTGCGGGCCGCAATTCTTGAAAAGGTGCAGGAACAGTCCAATACGAGCCTGAAGGCAGCTGCGGCCGCGTGGGCAGGGGACCAGTTCTTCGACACGTTCAATGGTGCTACGCCCATGCGGGTGGACGGCCCTCCTTTTGAAACCGCGACTGCCCTGACCAGTGGCGCGAGCACAACGGTTGAGTGGTATACCGGCGAAAATACGGCCACCACCAATGCGCGGACGGACAAGAAGGCCCGGATCGACGACACGTTGAGTGTAAATTATGGCGCACGAGCCAACGAAAAGGGCCTCTCAGATGTCATGAAGGCGCTAGCGACCTTCATGTCTGCCGATTTCAGCACGGACATGCCCACGACTGCGACCAAGGAAGAAAAGCTCGCACAGGAGCGCATCGACAAGCTTTATTATGGAGAACTTGTCGACCGGCTGCGCACGGCCATTGTGCCAGCCAATGCGGACCAGTCGGGAATCGTCGACATTGCGACAGAAATCTCGATCGCCTTTCGGACGGTGCAGGACACGGACAATCGCCACACCCAGATGAAGTCCACCTACAACACCACGATCGACGAGATCGAAGGGGTGGACAAGGAGCTGCTGGCTGTCGAGATCCTGCAGCTTCAGACCAATCTTGAAGCGTCTTATCGGGCCAGCTCCATCGTGTTCAACCTGAATCTGGCTGACTATCTCTAAGTCACATTGGCCGTAAAAACCATTGAGGTCGGTATTTCTGCAGGGGCGGGAGTGCCGATCTTTTCTTTTGTCCGGCATTTCCCCTCCATGTAAGTACTACGTAGATAATCACGGGTTTTGAACGAATGTTTTAAGGATGCGTTAACCGATACCTTTGGGGCAGAAATTAGCTTCAATGGGGGATTCCATGACCTGCATTTTCAAGCATCACAATGTTCAGAATGCCCAAGGGGCAGGACAGCAGCAGGCTGCAAACTTCAACAACGTTCTTGCTCAGCACGCACAGCACGCTCCGCAGGCTGCACAAAACGGCGCTTTTGCTGCACAGGCTGCCGCAGCTCAACCGCTTGGTGCGTTCGGCGCTCAACCTCAGGCAAATGGCGCAATGAATGCCTATGCTGGCGGGTTCGGCGGCGCACAGGGCCTCAGCATCGGCAAGGGCAATATTGGCGACCTGCTCAAGGAAATCGTCAATCTTGTAAAGCAGCTCAAGGCTCTGCTCGGCAAGGGCGGCGGCAACAACGGTGGTGGCTGGAACAACGGCGGCAACTGGGGTGGCGGCAACAACGGTGGCGGCTGGAATAACGGCGGCAACTGGGGCGGCGGCAACAACGGTGGCGGCTGGAACAATGGCGGCAACTGGGGTGGCGGCAACAACGGTGGCGGCTGGAACAATGGCGGCAACTGGGGTGGCGGCAACAACGGTGGCGGCTGGAACAATGGCGGCAACTGGGGTGGCGGCAACAACGGTGGCGGCTGGAACAACGGCGGCAACTGGGGCGGCGGTAACAACGGTGGCGGCTGGAACAATGGCGGCAACTGGGGCGGCGGAAACAATGGTGGCGGCTGGAACCATGGCGGTTGGTGCGGTACCAAGCCGAACAACGGTGGCGGCTGGAACAACGGCGGCAACTGGGGCGGCGGCAACAACGGTGGCGGCTGGAACAACGGCGGCAACTGGGGTGGCGGAAACTGGGGCGGTGGCAAGCCTGTTCCGCTTCCGGCCAACTGGAACAATGCCGGTGGCGCCAATGGTGGCAACAACGGTGGCTGGGCAGTTGTAAACAACAATGGCACTTGGCAAGCCGTGAATGGCGGCGGTAACAACGTTGGCGGCGGTCAGCAGGCTCAGCCGCAGATCTCTGCAGCCGATCAGGCAGCAATCGATTACGTGAAGGGTAAGGGTGGCAAGTGGCTTGCGGGCCATGGCAAGTACAACAAGGGTGACGGCGGTTATACCTTCAAGGACGGCGCACTGAAAGACGGCTACAAGGCTGTTCACCAGGGCGATGGCAACTACCACATCCTGAACCCGCAAGGTCACAAGATTGCCGACTACAATAATGGCAAGGGCAAGGACAAGATTGCCTCTCCGGTTGCTCTGGACCTGAATGGTGACGGCCGCATCTCCACAACCGGCGTGTCGACTGCCAAGGAGCGTATCGACGGACAGGTTGGCCAGACGATCGCCTTCGACATCGATGGCGATGGCACCAAGGAGCAGATCGAGTGGATCACCGGTGGTGATGGCCTCGTTGTCGACATGACCAAGATCGGCGCGAATGGCGAGATCGACGGCAATGCCCTTATGGGTGACCAGGGTGGACGTTATGCAGACGGCTACCAGAAGATGGCCACCTATGACCAGAACGGTGACGGTCAGCTGACCGGCGGCGAAATGGCCAACATGGGTGTGTGGGTTGATGCCAACGGCAACGGCACGGTTGATGCTGGCGAGCTTCGCTCTGCAGCTGATGCCGGTGTGACCCAGCTCTCGACACAGCGCAATGATGTCAAGAACGAGCGCGGCGAGACCCTGATGCAGTCGACTGCCAACAACGGCCAGATGCTCTCTGAAGACGTCTGGTTCGCAAAAGCCTGATCTGATTTACATATCATGGCATAGGAAAGGGGAGGCTTCGGCTTCCCCTTTTTCTTGTTTGGGGGTTTGTTTTTGCGCAAATGTACTGAATTAATTGGCTTTCTAATTTTAGTGCTTATTTAAATTAGTATTATAATTACCAAATAAGTATTAATGTAATTTAACTGTTTTTCCTGCGTACTACGTATATTTTGCCAGTTTTTATTGCGAATATACTCTTCTTGTGTTGCTCGTTATGCTCTGCGGAAATTTATTGGTGCGCGGAGGTGAATATGACCTTGTTAAACAGAATTAGTGCTGGTCACGGCGAAATGCTGAACTTCGATACTCTGGGAGCTAACAAGGCCAAATTTGCTCCATATCTTGCGCGGCAGAACGCGGAACTCGCACTTGCGAAAGCTCAGGCAAAACCCGCACCTGTGATGCAGGACCCGAATCCGCCCTCAACATTGGGACAGCCGCTTCAGTTTGCGCCGGCCAGCTTCGCGCCCGTCGAGAACTCCAATGCGCAATTGGGTGGGCAGCCTACCTTGATGCAGCAGATCGGTGACTTGTTGCAGCAATTGAGAGGGCTTCTGGACCGTCTCTGATTTGGTTGGCGTTGAGCTTTCTGGCTCTCGCCCAAATTCGATTTTGACGGAATACCAATACAACCATCCACTCCGCTTGTGCCAGAGTCCGGGTTATTCCGGGCTCTGGTTTTTGCGTATTGGACATGCCTTTACCGCCATTTTCGGGCCGGGCTCCTGATTTACCAATTAACCCTTTGTTATGCGTACTACGTATGAACCACCGTTGTTGATGCGAATATTTTTACCAGCTGTTAAGGGATAGCTTCCCCGTCGATGAATTGTAACTTCGGGGGTAATGATGACCTTGTTCAATAAAATCGGTGCTGGCCACGGCAAGCTGCTTAACTTTGATAACCTTGCTGCTGGCAAGGCAAAGTTCGCGCCGCAGATCGCTCAGCAGAATGCGGCGAATGCGCTTGCTGCAGCTCAGAAGAAGCCGGAAGCAGCAGCTGCTGCGGGCGCCAATGGCAACGCGATGGTGAATTTCGGTGGTCAGGCGCAGGTGGCAGCAAATGCTCATGCGCATGGCAATGTTCAGGCGAATGCGGGCGGCGGATTGCTTGGCGGTATCTTCGGAAAGATCGGTGGGGTTGTTACCAACCTTCTTGGCGGTCTTCTCGGTGGTAAGGGTGGTCTTCTTGGTGGCATCCTCGGCGGCAAGGGCGGCATCCTGGGTGGTATCCTTGGCGGCGGCGGCCTTCTGGGCGGCATCTTCGGCGGTAAGGCCGGTGGTGGCATTCTCGGCGGTGGTGGCCTGCTGGGCACGATCCTCAATCTCAAGACCGGTCTGCTGAACGCGGTATTCGGCGGCTTCAAGTCCATTTTCGGTGGCATCACCGCTGGTGGAAATGCTGGCGGTAACGCTGGCGGCGGCGTGAATGTCGGCGGTGGTCACAACCACGGCGGTAATGCTGGTGGTGGCGTCAACGTTGGTGGCGGTCACAATCATGGTGGCAATGTAGGCGGTGGCCATAACCATGGCGGCCATAACCACGGCGGAAACGTTGGTGGCGGTCACAATCACGGCGGCTGGAACAATGGTGGCAACTGGGGCGGCAACTGGGGCGGCGGCCAGAACAATGGTGGCCATAACCACGGTGGGTGGTGCGGTACCACGCCGAACAATGGTGGCAACTGGGGTGGTCAGCCGGTTCCGGCCAAGCCGCAGATCTCTGCAGCTGATCAGGCAGCCATCGACTACGTCAAGGGCAAGGCCGGTACCTGGTTGATCGGGCATGGCAAGTACAACCACGCCAATGGCGGCTACACCTTCAAGGATGGCGCGCTGAAGGGCTACACGGCTGTTCACCAGGGCGGCGGCAACTACCACATCATGAACGGTGCTGGTGACAAGATCGCCGAATACAACAACGGCAAGGGCAAGGACAAGGTTGCCTCTCCGGTTGCTCTTGACCTGAATGGTGACGGCAAGATCTCCACGACCGGTGCGACCACAGCCAAGGAGCGCATCGACGGACAGGTTGGCCAGACGATCGCTTTCGACATTGATGGCGATGGCACCAAGGAGCAGATCGAGTGGATCACCGGTGGTG
>NZ_VXDB01000030.1 GCF_008711325.1 Roseibium sediminis | reverse complement strand
GCTTCCCAATGGCGTAATCAAAGCGCCAGGGCACAAAAATCTGCACAGTCTCAGAACATTGGTCTTGTTTCCACACTCAAGGTGAGCGCGGATAGCTTTTTGCCTTCCGATGCTTACAGCGTCATGACCTTTCGCATCCCGTTTACAAAGAATTCCACCGGAAAAGATATCGAAGTGGAAATGGAGGCCAGCCGGACCCGCAGCTTCAGAAGCCTGATCGCCAGCTCCACAAAGAACGACTTTTCCATCGGAATTCCGAGCTTGACGTCAACTGCAGCATCCGGAGCCAGCATGGCAATCGGACAAATTGCCGGGTACAGCTATTCCAACACTCAGTCACGGGAGTTCGAAGGCAGTCGCGAAAGAGGCAACAAGGCGACCTTCAGGTTCACTTTGCCAGCCAATGCCTATCTGTTGGACAGTCTTCTGCAATCGGAGGACTTCGCCGGCTCTTCAACCATCACGTTCTACGGAACCGATGACAAGGAACTCTGCAGCTTGGTTATTCCAACCAATGTGCCCGCCTACCAGGCTGACTCACCGGACGGGTTGGCCGCGGCCATTGTTGCCGCGATTTGAGGCGCGGTCAGCGCTGCCCGGCTTTCCAGCTTTCAAGAACGGTCAGAACTTCGGCGCCGGTCGCATTTGTTGGAAAGGCGTAGAAGTCCGGTTCCTGTTTCAACGCTTCCGCAAGTCGCTCGTTGTAGTCGGCTTGCGGAACTTCCACCGTGCCAAAGCGGCTGAGATGCTCTGTCACGAATTGGGTGTCGAGCAGCGTATAGCCACCGGTGATCATGCGCGCGACAAGGTGGGCCAGACAGACCTTTGAGGCATCCGTTGCCATCGTGAACATGCTCTCGCCGAAAAACGCGCCGTTCAGACTGACCCCGTAGAGGCCGCCGACAAGATTGTCACCCTGCCAGGCTTCGACAGTGTGGCAATAGCCCATGTCGAACAGTTCGCCATAGAGACGACGAATTTCGCTGTTGATCCATGTCTTGGACCGACCGGCGAGTGGAGAGGAGCATCCGTCGATAACGCCCTGAAAGTCGGTGCTGACGCGAATCTCGAACACGTCCTGCCGGATTGTCTTTTTCAGGCTCTTCGGCAGATGGAAATTGTCGAGCGGAAGTATGCCGCGGCGTTCAGGCTCAAGCCAGAACAGTCCCGGATCATCGGCAGATTCCGCCATCGGAAACAGCCCGCAGGCATAAGCCTTCAGGAGCACCTGCGGTGTGATTTCCATCACGATATCGTTTTTGTATCCCGCCATTTGGCTTCCCGTCTCCAGCAATTCGGAGAAAAGTCTCCGGAATGTCTTCTTTCGGGAGCGCGGCTATCCCGGTGCTGATGGGGTAAGTACGCGCACGCAAACACTAATTTGGCAGATTTTTCAAAAGGAAAACAGAAGACTTTCCGTCTTCAACCGAAAATTACGCTGCGGTGCATTCTCAGGCCGCAGCCCGAAGCCGGGTTTTCACAAGCTGTTCCCCGCCTGCGTCCCTTCCGGTGACCGCCGTCAAGGCCTCCCGCAACGCAGGAAGGGAAAGCACATGTACTACAACAAGGTGCAGTTTATCGGGTACGACATTTACGCCGGACCAGCCAATCCGGGAACGTCCAGCGCCGCCTATACGGGCCAGTTGTCCGACGTGGATGATCTGAACACGCGAATTGGCCTGATGAAACAGGCCGTATCCACGGCAGCAAGCAACGGGTCGGTCGATACCAGCCCGGGAACACTCAAGATATTCATGGCACCGGAGTTCTATTTTCGTGGCCTGCATGGCGGGTATGGCATTGAAATGATGACCGGCATTCAGGGAGATATGTCAGCTCCGTCGCTGATCGATGAATTGTCCGCGGCCGTGAGCGACAGCCGCTATCGGGATTGGCTGTTCGTATTCGGAACGGTCATTCTGCAAAGCCTCGACCCAAAGACCAACACCTACGAGGCGTATAATGTCGCGATCGTCCAAAAGGGCGGTTATTCCGATCCTGATCTCCAATTGGCCAATCGTGTTGTTGTCATGAAGGAGTTCAAGAGCGGTATTGACTACCTCAAGTTTCCGGCAAGTGGGCTTTCCGACTTCAACACGAGCCATCTTCCGTCAATCGGCGATGCCAGCTACACGAAGGAAATCAATACCCCGGGCGGTGGAGGCGGGGGCGGCTTCAACGGCGGCTCGATCTTCCATCTCGATCACGTTACCTTCGGCTTGGAAATCTGCCTCGACCATGCCGAGCGGCGCTTGGTGCGGGCCTATCCGCAGAAGGGGCAGCTCTTTATCCAGATCCAGCTGATCCCGTCAGGCGGCATGAGCATCGTCAGTGGGGCTGTGGCGACCTCGCCGGGCGGGTTGGTGTTCAATGTCGACGGACTGGGAGCGCTAACCGGCGGCGGCTACGGACATCATGCTGTCGTTAACACAGTGGACCATGCCTATCCACGAGACAACAGCGACTTGACCAACATCACGACCTTTACAACGGCGCCGGTCCACGTGAGCAATCCCGATCTGACAAAGGCGTTCTTCGTCCCGTCCGGACAGAGCCCGGAACTGAAATTCTTTGCGACGCTGGACATGCCGGTGCCTATCGCCGCGCGGTAGCTCGCAGACAAAAAAAGGGGCCACTCGGCCCCTTTTCGATATCTTGGTGGTCAGGGTCACTTGGACCCGTCAGCCAGGTACTTCTCCAGCCAGTGAATGTCATACTGGCCATTGGCGATGTCCTGATTGTCAACGAGGTCACGGAACAGCGGCAGGGTCGACTTGATTTCGTCAACAACGAATTCGTCCAGGCAGCGCCGCAGACGCATCATGCATTCCACGCGGTTCCGCCCGTGAACGATGAGCTTGCCGATCATGCTGTCGTAATAGGGCGGGATCTTGTAGCCCTGATAGACGGCGGAATCGACACGCACACCGAGGCCTCCCGGCGGGTGATAGTAGGTGATCGTGCCCGGAGACGGAGCAAAGGTGCGCGGATCTTCGGCATTGATGCGGCACTCGATGGCGTGGCCGGTGAACTTGATGTCATCCTGCGTCATGTCCAGCGAGCCACCAGCCGCGATGCGGATTTGCTCGTTGACCAGATCGATGCCGGTGATCATCTCTGTTACCGGGTGTTCCACCTGAAGGCGGGTGTTCATTTCGATGAAATAGAACTCGCCATTCTCATAGAGAAACTCGATCGTGCCCACACCGCGATATTTCAGCTTGCGCATTGCACTTGCGACGACTTCACCGATCTCGGCGCGCTGCTCCAGATTGAGGCACGGGGAGGGTGCTTCCTCAAAGACCTTCTGGTGGCGGCGCTGCAAGGAACAGTCGCGTTCGCCCAGATGGACTGCGTTGCCCTTGCCATCGCCAAGCACCTGAATTTCGATGTGGCGCGGCTTGCCGAGATACTTCTCCATGTAGAGTGCATCGTCGCCAAACGCGGCCTTGGCTTCCGAGCGGGCGGTCGACAAGGCGACATCGAGGTCAGCCTTTGTCTGGGCAACCTTCATGCCGCGGCCACCGCCACCGGAAGCAGCTTTCACGAGAACCGGATATCCAATTTCATCGGCAACCCGGTGGGCTTCCTCGTTGGAGGTAATCCCGCCTTCAGAACCCGGAACAACCGGAATGCCGAGTTCCTTGGCCGTCTGCTTGGCCTGGATCTTGTCACCCATGATGCGGATATGCTCGGCGGTCGGGCCGATAAACTCGATGTTATGGGCCTCGAGAATTTCCGCAAACCGGGCATTCTCGGAAAGGAACCCATAGCCGGGGTGAACCGCATCAGCACCGGTGATTTCACAGGCTGCCAGAAGGTTCGGAATATTGAGGTAGCTGTCGCGTGCAGCAGGCGGGCCAATGCAGACGCTCTCGTCGGCAAGGCGGACATGCATGGCATCGGCATCGGCTGTCGAATGAACAGCGACCGTGGAGATGCCCAGCTCCTTGCAGGCGCGCAAGATGCGCAGGGCAATCTCGCCGCGATTGGCAATCAGGATCTTGGAAAACATTCGCCTCGGGTCCTTATTCGACGATGATCAGCGGCTCGCCGAATTCAACCGGCTGGGCATCCTCGACAAGGATCTGCTTGACGGTGCCGGACTTGGTTGCCGGGATGTGGTTCATGGTCTTCATGGCTTCGATGATCAGGATGGTCTGACCTTCCTTGACCTTGTCGCCAACATTGACAAACACCGACGCGCCCGGTTCCGGGGACAGGTAGGCCGTACCGACCATCGGGGAAGCGATCGCGCCAGCGTTGGAGGCGGCAGATTCGACCGGAGCAGCTGGTGCAGCAGCAGGAGCGGCCGCAGCAACGGGAGCGGCGGCCATCGGAGCTGGTGCATGATAGGTGTACGGAGCCTCGGCAGTCAGCTGGCGGGCAACACGAATTCGCACATCGCCATGTTCCAGTTCGATCTCAGACAGGTTGGTCTCGTCGAGCAGCACGGCCATATCGCGGATCAGGGCCGTGTCGAATTTCTTGTTATCATTGGACATTTGGTTCGGCTTTCGTGTTCGGTTTCTCAAAGCAGCTGACTTTGCAGCTTCCCGTTCGTTGCGCGGCACTTGTCCGCGGTTTTCCCAAAGGGCCATCGCCGATCCGGCGCGTGATGCCCCCAGTTCAAAATTGCGTAGGTGTGGCCCGTTTTCCCCACCCGGCTTTGCACATGTCACATAATGTGCGGGGCCCGTCACCACAACACTGGTGCGGGCCCCGCATCTTATAAGCGCGGAATGAGGCGAGGAAAAGCCTGTTTCGCTCAGGACATTATCCGAAAGACGAACTCAACAGCTTGTTGTGCCACAGCTCTCCATTGCTGCGAGTTTGCCGCGCAGTTCATCGTAGCCCACGGCGCCCATGATCACCTCGTTGCCGATGACGTAGGACGGGGTTCCTGTCAGGCCGAGACGGTTTGCAAGCGAATAGACTTCCTCGATGGTCTGACCGGCAATGTCGGAACTTATTGCCTTGTTCAGGTCTTCTTCGGAAAGGCCGAGATCAGTCGCCGCCTTCATGGCGCTTTCCTTGCTGGCGCGACCGCGCTGCAGCAGAAGGCCTTCATGAAACTCACCATATTTCTCCGGAGCGATTGCGTTGACTGCTATTGCCACCTGAGCAGCTTCGATGGACGCCTGTCCGAGAACCGGGAACTCCTTCAGGACAACACGGAGGTTCGGCATTTCTTCCATCAGCTTGACCATGTCGCCATGGGCTCGTTTGCAGTAGCCGCAATTATAGTCGAAGAACTCGACCATCGTGACGTTGCCTTCAGGATTGCCGAGGACAACTTGCCGCGTGGAATTGAAGAGAATATCGGCAGAATCGCTCAGGGCAGCTACACGGGCAGCTTCCTCTGCAGCCTTTTGCCTGCGGTCTAGCTCAGTCAGGGCATCGGCAATCACTTCTGGGTTCTGCAGAAGGTAATCCTTGACGATCTGTTCGACCTGAGCCTTGTCGAGTTCATCCGCTGAAGCAGGCGTTGCGACCGGACCAAAGGCAAGGGCCAGCAGGGCAAGGGCGCCAAACAAGGGCGCCATCAGGCGGTGGGATTTAAACATAAGCATCTCCTGGCGCGGGCCGTCACCGAATCTGGCGTTTCTGACCCTTGAATTGGTTCGGTCGTCTAGTTTTTCAACTGTGGCGGGTTGTAAGCCACAATATCATCCGCTTGAAGCCATGCGGGACTACCGCGCTTCAAATTCTTTTGAGCGCGTGCTGCGTATCGTTTGGCAGCAGCAAAGTCTCCGCGGATCATCAGCCCCTTGGCGGTGGCAAGATCCGCTTCAGCGGTTTCCCCTTGCCGGGCATGGGCAATCGCCAGCTGGGCGTATCCGACCCCGGAGTTCGGGTCGCGCTGAATTGCCTGCTTCAACAAGCGTTCTGCTTCGGGCAAAACCGACTTGTCGTTTGACCCGACCAATGCGTAACCAAGCCAGACCTGAAACTGCGGTTCATTGGGCTTGATGGAAAGGGCGCGGCGGAACGGGCCAATGGCGGCTTTGGGCTGTCCGCGCTCAAGCAGCGCCTGTCCCTTCAATTCATGGAAATAGGGATTGTTCGGATGCGATCTGATCAGGTCATCAATCAGTTTTTCCGAAGTCTTGCTACGGCTTTTCATCGCCGCAATAGCGCGCGCATATTGCGCGGGCAGTCCCTTGTCCGAACTCGGATATTGTCGGGCAACAGCGGAAGGGTGGCTGGTAAAGGCAAAGAGTTTTGCCTTGGCCATGTCATGTCGGTACTGGAGCACATAGTCTTCAGGCTTGTCGAAGTACTTGCTCTTTTTGGCTTCGATTTCCAGAGCCGAGTAGCGATCACGCGCCATCGGGTGGCTAACCGCATAAGGATCGACATATTTGGAAGCAAAGGCCTGCTGTTCCGCCATCCTCTGGAAATTGGCCAAAAGGCCTCTGGGGCTTTGGCCAGACGCATTAAGGTATCGAAGCGCTGCTATATCTGCCGCAGCTTCTTCACCGCGCTGATAGGCGAGGAAAGATCGCTGGCCGACGGAGCCAGATCCAAGAACTGTGGCAAGACCGCCGGTAGTCGCACCGGTAGATCCTGTCGCGGCACCCGCGGCAATAGCACCGGCGCCGAGAATTGCGCCAATGACCGTCATGATCTGGGCATTCGCAGCCGCCGATCTCACGCGCACTAGATGGCGACCGGCAATATGGCCCGTTTCATGGGCAAGCACGCCGATCACCTCTCCGGGAGTCTCGGCATCCATCAAAATGCCGATATTGATGAAGATACGACGCGAGTCCGGAACGAAGGCATTGAAAGCCTTGTCATTCACCAAGATGATTTCGGGCGTGGACGAAGCGATCCCGGCAACCTTGAAAATCGGGGTTGCATAATCGCGCAGCAAATCCTCGATTTCGGCATCGCGTACCAGCGGCAGACCGCGTTTTCCAGATTGAGCTGCAACGGGAAGGGCAAGTGTCGGCAGGACAATTGCCGCTGCACACGCAGTCGCAAGGGCCTTTCGGGCAAACTGGTTCAGCAAACCGGGGAGGATCATGGATCTTGTCTTGGAAGAAGAGCTGGTCACTCGTAATCGCCGAATTTTGTGTTGATGCTGGAACTCACTCAATAATTTGGGCGACCGTATGGCCGAGCACCGATGCGGTCAAGCTGGACCGAATACTCGATGCGGACTTGTGCCTATGGTCGCTCCTGCTACACATAGCGCACAATTGGCCATTTGGCCCGAGCGAATCCTGCACGAGCGGAACCCCTTGATGTCTGAAGCATGCCTTTCCCCCAAACCTTCTCGTCGAAGCGACGTTGCCCCTTTTCTGGCAATGGACGTTCTGAGCGCGGCTGCCCGGCTGGAAGGCGAGGGGCGCACGATCATTCACATGGAGGTTGGGCAACCATCAGCGCCTGCGCCGCAACTGGCTCTGACCGCAGCTCGCGCAGCCCTTGAGCACGGTAGGCTCGGCTATACGGAAGCTCGGGGAATTCGCAGCTTCCGTGAGCGGCTGGTCCGTCACTATCGGGATACCTACAGTGTGGAAATCGATGAAAGCCGCGTTGTTGCCACAACCGGATCATCGGCAGGCTTCAATCTGGCCTTTTTGGCGGCCTTTGATGCCGGAGACCGGATCGCGCTGACCTCACCGGGGTACCCTGCCTACAGAAACATCATTCGGGCGTTGGGGCTGGTTCCGGTTGAAATCGAGGTTGGTGCGGAGACACGCTGGTGCCTGACGCCGGATCTGCTTGAAGCCGCTCAAAAGGATGGTCCCATCAAGGGTGTTCTGGTCGCAAGCCCTGCAAACCCTACAGGTACCATGATGACGCCGCAGGCACTCAGCGAATTGGTCCGCTATTGCGATGGCAACGGGATATGGTTCATCTCCGACGAGATCTATCACGGTCTTGTCTACGGGACAGAGCAGGCGACAGCTCTCTCGACGTCCCACAACGCCATCATCATCAACAGTTTCTCCAAATACTATTGCATGACCGGTTGGCGCATTGGCTGGATGGTGCTGCCCGAATGTCTGGTGCGTCCGGTCGAGCGGATTGCCCAGAGCCTTTACATCTCGCCGCCAGAACTTTCCCAGATTGCTGCAACGGCCGCTCTTGATGCGACTGATGAGCTGGAACTTGTGAAAGCCGGGTATGCGAAAAACCGCGAGCTGCTGTTGCAAGCGTTGCCGGAGCTTGGTTTTGACAAGCTGTTGCCGCTGGACGGTGCCTTTTATGTCTATGCCGACACGCGCCGCTTTTCGAACGACTCGCTTGCCTTCACCAAGGCAATGCTCGAGGAGGCCGGTGTGGCTGCAACGCCGGGGGCCGATTTCGATATATCGAATGGGTCCGCCTATACCCGCTTTTCCTTTGCAGGCTCGAATGAAAACATGGTCGAAGCATTGACGCGGCTGAAAAACTGGCTGGCCTGATCACAGGCACTTTCAAGACACATAAAAAGAAAACGCCCCGGACCATGCTGGTCCGGGGCGTTTTGATTCACAAAAGACTTATTGTCTTAGAAGAACGAGCGGCGCTGCCACCAGCCACCACGCTTTGGCTTCGGTTGTTCATCGTCGTCTGAAGACTTTTCGCTCGTCACAACGGGCTCTGCCGGGGCGGTCCGCACCGGTTTCGCCGGCGTTTCGTCCTGATCATCCGTCTCATCGGCCTTCGCTACCTGAACGGGTTGTTCGGAGGCAGGGGTAGCCGTGACAATCGGCTGGTCGGCAGTTTCCACCGCATCAGCTGATGTTTCGTCCGTTTCAGCCACATCATGCCCATTTGCGACGGGCGACGCTGCTTCGGTTGTTTCCGGCTGAGCTTCGGTATCTACAGAAATGGCTTCCGTTCCGGCTTCAACAACAACTTCTGCAGTTTCTGTTTCTGAGCCATCACTGGCCTCGGAAGTTTCCTCACCATCAGCTGCGAGCGCATCACCCTCGTTGCCGCGGCGTCCGCGACGTCCACCCCGACGGCCCCGGCGGCGCTTGCGGCGACGTTCTTCCTCGGTCGAACCGTCTTCGTCCTGCTCATCACGAGCCTCGGCGGTTTCGTCCTGTTCGCTTGCGGACTGTTCGTCGTCGGACTGCTCGGCAGTGTCATTGCCACCGCGCCGACGCTTGCGCCGACGGCGACGCTTGCGGTCGCGATCCCGTTCGCTTTCCTGTCCGCTGGCCTCGGTGATCTCGGTGATCTCTTCCTCGTCCTCATCCTCGATCTCGGGCTGGTCCTCGTCCTCATCGACAATGTCGAACGAGTCCGGCTGGACATACTGGAGGACCGGCGCGGGAAAACGTTCGCGGTCGACGAGCTCGCCACGCTCCAGAACATAATGCTGGCCATTGACCATATGTTCGGCCTGTACCTGGATCTCGACGGCAAACCGGGCTTCAAGCTCGGAAAGGTGAGAGCGCTTCTGGTTCAGGATGTAGAGCGCAACAGTTGTGGATGTCTTGATGATCAAATGGTGGGTCGCGCCCTTCAACAGATGATCTTCAATGGAGCGCAACACATGCAGCGCCACGGATTCCACCGACCTGATCATGCCAGTGCCATTACAGACCGGGCACGGAGTGGTCGAGCTTTCCAGCACGCCCGTACGCAGACGTTGGCGAGACATTTCCAGAAGGCCGAAATGGGAAATACGGCCAACCTGAATGCGTGCGCGGTCGCTCTTCAGGCAATCCTTCAGTTTGCGCTCGACGGTCCGGTTGTTCTTGTTCTCCTCCATGTCGATGAAGTCGATGACAACCAGGCCAGCCAAATCGCGGAGACGAAGCTGACGGGCAACTTCCTCGGCAGCTTCCAGGTTCGTCTGGAGTGCCGTGTCCTCGATATTGTGTTCCTTGGTCGACTTGCCCGAGTTTACGTCAATCGAGACCAGAGCTTCCGTCTGGTTGATGACGATGTAACCACCGGACCGAAGCGTCACCTGCGGGGAGAACATGGCGTCAAGTTGAGGCTCGATGCCAAAACGGATGAACAGCGGGGAAGGGTCGCGGTAGGGCTGGACGTTCTTGGCATGGCTCGGCATGAGCATGCGCATGAAGTCTTTTGCTTCGCGGTAGCCGTCTTCACCAGCCACAAGAACCTGATTGATGTCCTTGTTGTAAAGGTCGCGGATTGAGCGCTTGATCAGGCTGCCTTCCTCATAGACGAGGCTTGGTGCGCTGGACTTCAGCGTCAGTTCCCGCACGTTCTCCCACAGCCGCATCAGATATTCGAAATCACGCTTGATCTCGGCCTTGGTGCGACTTGCACCTGCTGTGCGAAGGATAACGCCCATTCCTTCCGGCACATCCAGTTCGGATGCAATCTTCTTGAGGCGCTTGCGGTCTGTCGGCTGCGTGATCTTGCGGGAGATGCCGCCGCCACGCGCCGTGTTCGGCATGAGAACGGAATAACGACCGGCCAGCGAAAGGTACGTGGTCAGCGCGGCGCCCTTGTTGCCACGCTCTTCCTTGACGACCTGAACGAGAATGATCTGGCGGCGTTTGATGACTTCCTGGATCTTGTACTGGCGGCGCTGCGACTGGCGGCGCACTGGTACTTCTTCCATGGCGTCTTCAGCACCAACGGATTCAACACCTTCTTCTTCGGAGACGTCGTTGTCGTCGTCAGCATCGTCCTCATCAGAGGCTTTCGCGTCTGCTTCAACAGCATCAGTGTCAGATGTGTCGTCCGATGCTTCTGCAGAAACATCCATGTCGTCCGCAGCGGCATCCGCTACGGAGTCAACTGCGCCTTCTTCGGTGTCAGCTTCAGCTGCGCCGTCATGTGCGTCAGCCTCTTCTGAAGGACCGGCAACAACTTCGCTTCTGGATTCGTTGCGGGCTGCCCGACCACGACGGCGGCGCTTGGGGCGCTCATCCGTTTCGGATACTTCGTCCTGCTCACGTTCGGCCGCTTCGGCATCGATAAGCGCCTGACGATCCGCAACAGGGATCTGGTAGTAGTCAGGATGAATTTCGCTGAAGGCAAGAAAACCGTGCCGGTTTCCGCCATATTCCACAAAGGCTGCCTGAAGCGAGGGTTCTACGCGAGTAACCTTGGCCAGATATATGTTTCCGCGAAGCTGTTTCCGGTTCGCGGCTTCAAAATCAAATTCTTCAACCCGATTTCCACGCACGACGACAACCCGGGTCTCCTCCGGGTGGGCCGCGTCGATCAGCATTTTGTTTGCCATTGATAATAGTCTCCACGGCAGCGCAGGCGGGATATCTCTTCGCCGCAGGAGCGCCAGAAGCGCTTGCGCGTACCGCTATGGTTTTGTGATGTGGTGCAAAGGGGCTTGCGTCCATCGCTGCGGAAGTCTCAACAACAGCGGCCGCCAAAGCGGGGCCAGCTGATATGTTGAACTTCATTTGCATCGCGCGGGTCCTCAAAGGGCAAGCAAGCCCTGGTGATTAGTTGTTGTTCTGTTCACGTGATGAAGCATGCGCCGGAATGCGCAACCATGCCGCATCGAAATTTCCCGGATGTTCACCCGGCTCCGTTCTTATCCCGTGATGTCGTGATGTCGTGACAGTCAGGAAGCAACAAAGAGGGGTGTACTCGACCCTGAATGGACAGAGGGTCCGCAATCCGTCAGGGAGGGCTGGCAAACGGCCTCATGTTTGCCCTTATTTCGTTACCCAATAACCCTAGCAGGACCGATGGCGTGAACTTTCGTGTGGGATCACCATCTGGACCAATATCGAAACAGGATCAAAATCCGTAAGGTACTTTTACGATCCACAGGAGCGCTTTGCAAGCAATGTAAGTCCGACAAAGTAATTTACCTCACGATCTGATCGCATTAGACAGCC
This sequence comes from Roseibium sediminis, assembly GCF_008711325.1. Lineage (GTDB taxonomy): Bacteria > Pseudomonadota > Alphaproteobacteria > Rhizobiales > Stappiaceae > Roseibium > Roseibium sediminis. The sequence continues at coordinate 19,955 of NZ_VXDB01000030.1, read as the reverse complement.
GGAACGTAGATTCGGGCAGAATACGACGAGCGGGAATAAATGGCGGAATTTAGCGGTATAAAGCCTTGGAAGGGGGCAGGGGTCTGGTTCAGGCGAACCATGGTTCTGGTACCGGCTGTTCTGCTGGTAATTTTGACCATTTTGCTCGGGGTCCGGGATGCTGCAGCGCAGCAAGGTGACGTATCGTCAGTCACAGTGCTTGATGCGCGGATCGCCGGAGATGACGTCAGGACCCGCTTTGTCCTTGATTTAAGTAGCGAAATTACCCCGGAAGTGTCTGGATTGGCGGACCCGTACCGGCTGATTCTTGATTTTCCGGCGATGGCCTTCAATTTGCCGGGCGATGTCGGGGAAAAAGGACGCGGTCTCATCGCCATGTGGCGCTACGGGGTTTTCGTTGCAGGCAAGTCGCGGATCGTTTTGGACGTGAACGGGCCTGTTTCTGTCGACAAGATGTTCGTACTTCCTGCAGTTGACAAGCAGCCGGTCAGATTTGTCCTTGATCTCGTAAAGTCCAACCCTGCCGAATATGCAGACTTCGTCGAGAAGGCACGGGCGTCTCGCAAGGGGGACACTGGTCAAGCTCTCGCCAAAGGGGACCGTGAGACGCAATCCAGGGAGGGCGAGCGCCCATTGATTGTGCTCGATCCCGGGCATGGTGGCATCGATACAGGGGCCGTAGGTGGCGCCGGTACCCTTGAAAAGGCGGTGGTGCTGGATTTTTCCAGTCTCTTGAAACGCAAGCTTGAGGAGACCGGAAACTATCAGGTCAAACTCACCAGAGAGGATGATACGTTCATCAGGCTGCGTGATCGTGTCCGGCTTGGCCATGATGCCGAAGCCGATCTCTTTATTTCGATCCACGCCGATTCGGTTCGTCATGGCAAAAACGTTGTGCGCGGCGCCACTGTCTACACGCTTTCAGACAATGCGTCGGATGATCTGGCAGCCGAACTCGCCGAGACGGAAAACATGTCCGATATCATCGCGGGTGTGGAATTGCATGACGAGCCGGAAGAAGTGACGAATATCCTTCTGGATCTGGCGCGCAGGGAAGCCCGGAATTTCTCTGTTCATTTCGCAAGAACACTTGTGTCGGAGCTGGAAAGTGCCGTGCGGCTGATCAAGAACCCGCATCGCTCAGCGGGATTCAAGGTGTTGAAAGCGCACGACATTCCGTCTGTTCTTGTCGAGCTCGGATATCTTTCCAATGAACACGATGAGAAGCTGCTTGTTTCGGAAGAATGGCGGGAGCGAATGGCGGATGCGATGGTCGAGGCCATCGAAATCTATTTTCGACCACAACTAGAACGGCTTAATGCAAAGACTGGTCAATAAAAATGCCGTAAGGTCAGAGTAAGTGCCTCAGCATCGCCATATTGGTGATCGACTAAGGTCGCGGATGTTTGGGACAAAGTGCCAATGGCTGGTGCCGCCGCATGCTGTCCCGTGTTATGACGGTGCAAAGTCGCACCTGAGAGCCGGAGAAGACGAGCTCGCAATATGAAATTCCTGGTCAAGTTTTTTGGATACCTGTTTGGGATCGGGGCCGCATTCGGGCTGGTCGTTGCAGCAGGCGTTTGGATGTACCTTCAGCACATGAGCGAAGGGCTGCCGGACTATACCGCCCTGAAGAATTACGAGCCGCCGGTGATGACCCGCGTGCATGCTTCCGATGGAACGCTGATGGCAGAATACGCCACCCAGCGCCGCATGTTCCTGCCGATCCAGTCCATCCCCGACCGGTTGAAACAGGCCTATCTGTCTGCCGAAGACAAGAATTTCTATAGTCACATAGGCATTGATCCGGAGGGCATTGCGCGTGCCGTGGTTCGCTTCGCGCAAAATATCGGCACCGGTCGCCGCCCGGAGGGTGCGTCAACGATCACCCAGCAGGTGGCGAAGAACTTCCTTCTCACCAACGAGGTCTCCGTAGAGCGCAAGATCAAGGAAGCGATCCTGTCGCTCCGCATCGAGCAGGCCTACACGAAGGAAGAGATCCTCGAGCTGTATCTCAACGAGATTTATCTTGGCCTTGGTGCCTACGGGGTGGCTGCAGCCTCGCTGGTTTATTTCGATAAGTCCGTTCACGAGTTGACGCTCGACGAGATGGCCTATCTGGCGGCCTTGCCGAAGGCTCCGAACAACTATCATCCGTTCCGCCAGACCGATCGCGCAATTGCGCGCCGGAACTGGGTCATCGACCGCATGGTCGAAAATGGATATGTGACCGAAGCCGAAGCGGAAGAGGCGAAGGTCCGCCCGCTGGATGTTCATCCACGCGAGACCGGGACCCGGCTTGCCGGCGCTGAATATTTCACGGAAGAAGTTCGCCGCGAAGTCGCTGATATCTTCGGTGAGAAGCGCCTCTACGAAGGCGGGCTTTCCGTACGTTCGACGGTTGATCCGAAACTGCAGGCCATGGCCCGCAAGTCGCTCATGGACGGGCTCATGAAGTTCGATCACGAGCGCGGCAAGTGGCTTGGTCCTGTCGAAAAGATCTCTCCTGTCGGAGACTGGGGCAAGGAACTCGCCGAAGTTAAGGCGCTTGAAGACTTGCCTGAGTGGAAGCTGGCAGTTGTTCTGGATGCGGGTGATGGAACAGCGACCGTCGGCATTCAGCCCGAGCGCCTTGTGTCAGGCCAGATCTCCGATGAACGCGTGATCGGAAAACTGTTTCTGGACACCATGAAATGGGCTCGTGTAAACGGGCGCGCCCCGTCCTCCGTATCGGAGGTTCTGGCGCCTGGTGACGTGGTCTATGTCGAGCCGAGCCCTGTTGCACCGGGGTCCTATGAGCTTCGTCAGGTTCCGAAAGTATCCGGTGCCCTGATTGCGATGGATCCCTATACCGGCCGCGTGCTGGCCATGGTTGGCGGGTTCAGCTTTGCACAGAGCGAGTTCAACCGCGCAACGCAGGCCTACCGTCAGCCGGGTTCCTTGTTCAAGCCATTCCTGTATGCCGCAGCGCTCGACAACGGCTACACGCCGTCCTCCGTGGTGATGGACGCGCCGATCGAGATCAGCCAGGGCCCGGGTCTGGATACCTGGAAGCCGCAGAACTATGGCGGCAAGTTCTATGGCCCCTCCACATTGCGCACCGGGATCGAGCGGTCTCGTAACGTGATGACCGTGCGCCTTGCACAGGACATGGGCATGCCGCTTGTGGCTGAATATGCCAAGCGGTTCGGTATTTATGACAACATGCTGCCGGTTCTCTCCATGTCCCTTGGGGCGGGCGAGACCACGGTGCTGCGCATGACCTCTGCTTATGCGACCATCGCAAATGGCGGGCGGCGTATCTATCCGACGCTGATCGACCGTATTCAGGACCGTTATGGCCGCACCATCTACAAGCATGATGCGCGCATTTGTGAAGGCTGCACGCAGGACAGCTGGCAAGGTCAGGACGAACCGACGCTGATTGATGAACGCGAACAGGTTCTTGATCCGATGACCGCCTACCAGATTACATCGATGATGGAAGGTGTGGTTCAGCGCGGTACGGCGACGTCCGTGCAGGCCGTTGGCCGACCGGTTGCTGGCAAGACAGGTACGACGAACGACGAAAAGGACGCGTGGTTCATTGGCTTCACACCGGACCTCGCCGTTGGTGTCTTCGTTGGTTATGACACTCCTAAAGCCATGGGCAAAGGGGCAACGGGTGGTCAGGTGGCTGCGCCTATCTTCACGGACTTCGTGAAGAAGGCAGTTGAAGGCACACCGCCGGTCGAGTTCCGTGTCCCGCCGGGCCTACAGCTTATTCCGATCAACCGGACTACGGGCTTGCGGGTTGCTGCAGGGGCGCCTGGCGCCATCCTGGAAGCCTTCAAGCCCGGTATGGCTCCGCCGGATACTTATTCGGTAATCGGTTTCCAGGACGACTTCGGTGTTCCGCGTACCGTTTCTCCGGAAGCAGGGCAAGCCGTGCTGAGCGGTACCGGCGGTCTTTACTGATCGGTAGCGACTGATGGCAACGCTTGTGACAGACAGCGCAGATATCCGCAGGGCCGATACGAAGGACATCGCGAGGATCACTGAGATCTACTCCCATCATGTTCTCAACGGGATAGCCACTTTCGAGGAAGTGGCTCCCGATGAGACCGAGATCCTGAGGCGTTTGACGGCAATCCGGGCGAAGGACCTGCCGTGGTTCGTTGCCGAAGTGGAGGGGACTGTGCTCGGCTATGCCTATGCCGGGCCCTTTCACGCTCGGTCCGCCTATCGCTTTGCTGTCGAGGATTCCATCTATCTTGCACCCGAAGCCTTGGGACATGGGATTGGCAGCAAATTGTTGTCCCGCCTTATTGACGAGTGTCGCGCCAGAGGACTGATCCAGATGATGGCCGTCATCGGGGACAGCGAAAATCACGGCTCTATCGGTCTCCACCGCAAATTCGGATTTCGCGACCTTGGAGTGGCGCGGGATATCGGCTTCAAGTTCGGTCGGTGGATTGATGTCGTCTACATGCAGCTTGAGCTGCAATCGCCTGGCATTGTGACTGCCAAAAGCTGAGCGGATGGGGAAGAACCCGCAAGCGTTCCCTCAGGTAGTTTACAGGCTGTCTCCGCGCCGGTAAGGTCGCCGCCGATTTAAAGGTCGGTGTGTTTCATGCGCCGGTTCAACCACCCAAAAGACGAGGTATCCGATGCGCGCCGAAATGGAAGCGATCGTTGATGAAATCAAGCAGGCCATAAGCCTGCTGAGGAGGCATCTTTGACTGGGATCAGGCCCTTGTCAGACTAGATGAACTCAATGCAGCATCGGAAGATCCGTCGCTGTGGAACGATCCTGCGAAAGCACAGAAGCTGATGCGCGAGCGCCAGCAGCTTGACGATGGTATCAATGGCCTTCGCGGCCTGGAACGCGACCTGTCAGACAATCTGGAACTTATCGAGCTTGGTGAGATGGAAGGCGACAAGTCCGTCGTCCAGGAAGCCGAAGAAGCGCTGCGCAGCCTCAAGAAGCGGGTCAACGCACTCCAGATGCAGTCTCTCCTGTCGGGTGAGGCGGATGGCAACGACACCTATATCGAAATCAATTCGGGTGCAGGTGGAACGGAAAGCCAGGACTGGGCGTCGATGCTGCTGCGCATGTATCGTCGCTGGGCGGAAAAACGTGGCTTCAAGGTCGAATTGCTTGAATATCATGACGGGGAAGAAGCCGGGATCAAGTCCGCGACCCTTCTGATCAAGGGTGAAAACGCCTACGGCTGGCTGAAAACCGAATCCGGTGTTCACCGCCTCGTGCGTATTTCGCCATATGACAGCAATGCCCGCCGTCATACGAGCTTCTCAAGCGCTTGGGTCTATCCGGTTGTCGATGACACGATCGAAATCGATATCAATGAAAGTGACTGCCGGATCGATACCTATCGCGCTTCGGGTGCAGGCGGCCAGCACGTCAATACGACCGACTCTGCGGTCCGTATCACGCACCAGCCTACCGGCATCGTAGTTCAGTGTCAGTCGGAACGCTCCCAGCACAAGAACCGCGCAACCGCGTGGTCCATGCTGAAGGCGCGCCTCTATGAGGCAGAGCTGAAGAAGCGGGAAGAAGCGGCCAATGCCGAGGCTGCAGGCAAGACCGATATCGGTTGGGGTCACCAGATCCGCTCTTACGTCCTGCAGCCGTATCAGCTGGTCAAGGATCTGCGCACTGGAGTCCAGAGCACGTCACCAGATGATGTTTTGGACGGTGACCTCGATGACTTCATGGAAGCGGCGCTTGCGCAGCGTGTCTTCGGCGGGGACCCTGTCGAAGTGGATGACATCGAGTAACATCGAGACAAACAAAAGGCCGCCTCAACCGGGCGGCCTTTTCAATTAGATGCCATCAATACTCTTGAGGCGATCGCCAGTCGCGATGAAGTTTGAGGGATCAATTGCCTTGTCGCCCCGACGCACTTCGTAGTGCAGATGGGGACCGGTCGAGCGTCCGGTGGAGCCGATGTTTCCGATCACCGTTCCAGCAGTTACCGTTTCGCCCTTGGAAACCTGAATACGGCTCATATGCGCGTAGCGGGTCTTGTAGCCATGGGCATGCTGAATGATCACGACCTTGCCATAACCGCCTTGCCAGCCGGCATACACGACCTTGCCCGGGCCGGCGGAGTAAATGCGTGAGCCGTAGGACGCCTTGAAGTCGATACCGCTGTGAAGGGCCCACTTGCGCAAGAATGGGTCAAGGCGAGGGCCAAACCGGCTCGAAATCTGAACTTTTCGAACGGGGCGTTGTACGGGAAGTTTTGCGACTTCAGAGCGCGCCTTGGAAAGTGCCATGAGCGCCTTTTCGGCGCGAGCAACACGTTCATCAAAACTTGTGCCGGTCAGCGGAATGAACGGGCCGCCCACTGCCGAGTTATCCAGTTGAGAAAGCTTGATCTTGATCCCAAGGGGGCGAGTTGCGGCAACGATACGATCAACCTTGGTTTCGGTGGCAACAGCCAAAGCGTTCAAGGCCGTGTAGGATTCGTGATCCATTTGCTCCAGATCATGCATCACCGCATTCAGGGCAGCATGATCTTCGCCGTCATCTTTTTTTTTTGCTTCCGCTTCGGGGGCAACAGGTGCTGTTTCCGCACCGGTGCCGCGCAGGCCAAGGAGCTTGAGCGGGTCTGTCAGCGGCTCAGCCTCACCACCGATTGCAAGGAGGTTTTCGGACGTGTCGCTGTCGCTATCGCTCTCTGCGGCCACTTCGGTGTCTGACGGTTTGCTAGGAGGCACCGCGCTGGCAGCCGCGATCTTGATCCCGCTCTTCTCGGCGCGGTCCATCAGGGTCGAAACGATCTGGTGCTGACGCGAGATTGTTTCCTGCCGCTCGATGATTTCCTGCACCAGCATTTCGACGCTTTCGCGGTCCACAATCTGGCGGCTGTTCAGACGGTCGATCTCCAGACGCAGGCGCGCGATCTTGTCCTGGTATTCAAGCTCCATTTCCGACGTTTCGACGGAAGCTGCAACGTGTATGTCTTCTTTGAGGTAGACGTAAGTTCCAAACCCGGTAGCGCCAATTGCCATCAGGAAAAGGAGGCAAAGCGCCGTAATCATGAGACCCTTGTTCGGCGTCGCGTTTCTCTGACGCTGAGCCGAATATATGGGAGCTCTCGGAGCTGAGTATGGATTTTGCTCAAAGGAGCTCTTGTAAGCGTTCTGCTTTTTCATATCGGATTCTTCACTCATTCAGCACGCCGCCGATCTGTGTGAAGATTAAAAGCGCAGTAAGGTTAATATTTTCCTGTTCCGCATCGTAAAATTAGCCCTTGATAGAGGCTAGCGGCTTGTAAAATCCGGGAGTCAATCCTGCTTCCGATCTCGCCCTGTCATTGAATGGGGGCTTGAGCGGTCCCTTGAAGTGGCGGCGGACATATTCCTGGAAGGCAGGCTCGGGCCGTTTGCCGGTTCGGTCGCACAAGAAGCGGAACCACTTTGCGCCAAATGCTACGTGATTCTTTTCGTCCCGATAGATGATTTCGAGGCACTTTGCCGTTTCCTCGTCACCCATTTCCCGTGCTTTAGCAATCATCGGCGGGGTGATGTCGAGCCCTCGGGCCTCCAGAACAAGCGGAATGATAGCCAGACGGGCAGCAAGGTCATGCCCGGTTTCCTGAGCGGCCTGCCATAAGCCGTCATGTGCTGGAAGATCGCCATAGGACGCGCCCAAAAGCGCCAATCGATCCTCCAGCATGGAAAAGTGTTTGGCTTCCTCAAGCCCGACCCGGACCCAGTCGTCATAGTAGGAACGCGGCAAAGGTGTACCGGCAAACCGTCCGACGAGATCCCAGGTCAGATCAACCGCATTGAGTTCAATATGGGCAAGGGAATGAATAAGGGCGATTCTTCCCTGATCACCGCCCAAGCGGCGTTTCGGCATGTCTCTGGGGGCTAGCAGTTGCAGTCGCTCAGGACGCCCCGGGCGCTCGGGCATGCCGCCGTCCCGGGTTGCTGATCCAATGGCAAGCTCTCGCTGAAACCAGGCGCGAGCAGTCTTGTAGGCAAGGGCCGTCTTTAGACGCGTGTTCGATGCTGCAACAATCTGACGGGCACCGGCCAGAAGTGTTACGGGTGTTTCTATTTCTAACTGCTGCAGCATCGGTAAACTTCGGCTTTGTGGAGATCTGTGTCAGGCGACGACGAGCTTGCGGGCCTCTTCCAAGACTGCTTCTGCGTGCCCTGGAACCTTCACCTTGCGCCAGATAACCGCGATCTTGCCATTCTGGTCGATCAGAAACGTGGAACGTTCGACACCCATGTATTTCTTGCCATACATGCTCTTTTCCACCCATACACCATAGTCCTGTGCCACTTTCGTCTCGGTGTCTGCGGCAAGGCGGATCTGCAGGCCGTGCTTGGCGGCAAACTTGTCGTGTTTTGCGGCTGTATCCGGCGAAATGCCGATGATCGTGATGCCCAGAGCGTCAAATTCGGCCTTCAGGCCAGTGAAGGCAATTGCTTCCTTGGTGCATCCGGGCGTGTCGTCCTTCGGGTAAAAGTAGACAACCACCGGGTTTCCAGCCAGGGCCGACAAGGAAACTGCTGCTCCTCCATCGCCCGGAAGATCAAAAACCGGTGCCGTTGATCCAATATCGAGTGCTGCCATCTCGCCATCCTTCCGTCATAGTCGTGGATTGTGGTGCCAAAGAAGAGAAATGCCCCCGAACGCAGGTGACCAGCAGTCGCTTTTCGAAGGCAGTTCGGAGTATCATAGGGCGTCGGATGACTCGATCAATTCAGTCAGAGACAAATACACGATGAATGTTTGCGCTTTCCGTGCGCATGCGGGGGAATTCGGAAAGAGCTGGTGCGACCTCTGGAACTGAATGACCAACGCGAATTCCACTGAACCTGTTTTCAGGAAACCAAAACGCAGGTGGCTGCGTCTCCTCGTCTGGTGCGTTGTTGCAGCACTGCTGGTTTTCCTGCTGTATGCTGCGGTAAGGCTGGGCACAGGACCCGTGCGCCTGCCTTTTGCGCCGGGCCTTGTTGAGAGGTTTGTGGGCACTGAAACCACAAGCGCATCCGTTTCCGGCATCGAACTTGACCTGACTGCTCCGGACGGACCGAGCGTTCTTGTTCTGGATGCGGATGTTTCTGTTTCCGGAACGTCCGCAGGCCATGTGTTCATTCCGTCTGTCGAAATTGTTCTTGAGCCGGACGCGCTTTGGGCCGGTAACATTCAAGCCCACAGAATCGATATTCAAAGTCCGCGGATCGAGGTGTCTGTGCAGACGCCGGAAGATGCGCCGGTTCCGTCTATGCAAAGCGTCACCGAACTCGCAAATGTGGCGGCTCAGCAGTTTGACGAAAGCTTGCAACGCCTTGGTGTGCAACAAATCAAGATTTCGAATGCCGACGTAACGATCAGTGGGCCTTTCGAGAGGTCGTTTTCCGGGATCGATCTCAATATCGGGCGACAGGCATCCGGCCAGGTCCAGCTGATGGCCACAATCAATGGCAACAACGGGCCGTGGTACATACAGGCCGCAAGTGCGAGCTTGCCGATCGGCCGCCGGCTTCTGCTTCGTGGTTCGGATCTGACGATCAAGGAGTTCGCCGGTCCGGATCGGGACTTCCAGGCGGGCAAGGGGGCTGGGCTTCCTTTCCAACTGCAATTCGACAGTATGGTCGATCCAGACGGGAAATTTGGCAGCTCGGAGGTCGCGTTCAGGTCCAGAAACGGTTGGCTTCAAGTTGGTCGGGCAACGGTGAGCTACGATGATGTTGCGCTGTCGCTTGGCTGGAACCGGGAGTTCGAAGGTGTGCGGCTGAACGAGCTGCGGTATCAGGTAGGACTAACGGACATAAATCTGGCGGGCGAATTCAAGCCACCCTTGGAGGGTGAGCAGGAATGGACTTACCGGATACGGTCAAACTACTCCGCCATAGGCCCGATCGATATCAATCATCCTCCGCATGTTGTCGAATCAGCTGCCATAAGCGGTCGTTTGTCACTTGAAGAGCGCGCAATCTATTTCGACGACTTTTCCGTGCGGTCCGGAAAGGCGGGCGTTCAGGGTGCAGGGTCCCTTCAGATTGGTAAGGAAGGCCCATATCTTGCGCTTGCGATCGATGCTGAAAAGGTGCCTGTCGTGATGGCACAACAACTATGGCCGATTACTCTGGTGCCGCCTGCAAGGCAGTGGGTTATCGATCATGTCAAAGACGGGTTGGTTGAGAGTGCCAGCTTCATCGGAGCCATTCAGCCGCCAGCGTTCGACCGCAGCAACCCGGATCCGGGCTGGAAACCGGAAGACCTCAGTTTTCAGCTGGCGTTCACTGATGCTGTTATTGCTCCGATTGGAGATGTTCCGGATGCGACGGGGATAGACGGATCTGTCGAGATCACCGACGGACGCTTGTTGGTCAAAGGTGCAGACGGCGTGATCGAGGCGGTCGCCGTTGACGGAAAACCCGTAGCCATACCGCGTGTCACCTTCGCGATCCCGAATGTGCGTATTCGTGAGGGCAAGGTCGGTGAACTGGACGTTGATCTCAGCGGTCCGGTCCGGGGCATCGCCAATGTTGTCAACAGTGAACCATTTCATGTTCTTGAAAAGGCGGATGTGACGTCGGACGGCGTTATCGGATCCGGCACGATGAACTTGAAGGCAAGTTTCAGCGTGGACAACAAGGTGCGCCTTGCCGACGTTGACTGGAAGGCGATCGCAAAGTCGGCGAATTTTACGTCCCCTTCGCCGATCCTCGGGCACAGCATCAAGAACGCCAACATCACTCTGGAAGCCCAACCGTCACATGTCTCCATTCTCGGGGTAGGGCAGCTGGACGGTCTGAAGGCCAATATCGACCTAGTTCTGCCGCTCGGTGGATCGTCTGTGGCAGGTCGTCAGGACGTTGGAGTTGAAATCAACGCGCAACAGCTGAAAAAGCGTGGCGTTGATCTGACGGATTTTCTGTCCGGTCCTTTGCGGCTTGAAATCCAGAAGGACGGCGACGCACAAAGCGTCTCCGTGGATTTGAGGAAAACAAAGGTCTCGATTTCTGCCTTGGGGTGGACAAAGGAAGCCGGTGTTCCGGCGAAGGCGAGTTTTCTCCTCAAGGCGAAAGACGACGGCCAGAAGGTCGAAGACTTCGTATTGGAGGCGGATGGCGTGTCGGTCCTTGGCAGCATGGCGATCGACGGAAAAGGTGTGCTGCGAACAGCCTCCTTCTCGAAGTTTCAGCTTAGACCGGACGACAATCTTTCACTGAGTATCCAGCGGACAGACCGAGGAACCTACAAGGTTGCCATGGTCGGGGATCAACTGGACGCGCGGGGTCTCATCCGCCAGATCAAGGCTCCGGGAACGCAAGGCGGACAGGGGGATTTCCAGAAGGGAATTTCGGTCACGGCCAATATCGGCAAGGTGATCGGCTACAACGCAGAGCGGATTGACGACTTTACCGGTTCTGTTGAAATCTCCGGGTCGGACATCAATGGTGTCCAGTTGTCTGGCCAGATGAAAGGTGGCTCACCCTTCCGATTCGTCATGGAGCCTTTTGCCAAGGGCCGCACCGTGAACGGTCAGTTCGGCAATTCCGGCGCCATGCTGTCGTTCCTCGACGTGTTCAACCGCATGCGCGGCGGGCAGGGAGAACTTGATGTTGTTCTGTCCAGCGATACCCAGTGGACAGGCCAGTTCAAGGTCCGCCAATTGGCGATCGCTAACGACCCGGCGCTGGAGCGCCTCCGCAAGCGTGGAACTGGCCGAAACGGTGTTTCTGATCCCGGCAAGATCGTCATTCACAGCGGCGGCGACGTGAAGGGCGCAGATGCCTCTTTCGAGACACTCGACATTGAGTTTGTCCGGGTCGACGATCACATCGACATTTTGCGCGGGGCCCTGCAGGGTGCGGTGTTCGGGGGAACGATCGCCGGCAAGATCAACCTCACCAATCAGACGCTGGATATGTCGGGGACCTTCGTTCCGATCTACGCATTGAACAACATCTTTGCCAAGATCCCGATTCTCGGCTTTGCCCTTGGTGGCGGAAGCAACGAGGGCGGACTGATCGGCGTGACCTACAAGCTGAGCGGCGCCGTTGCCGATCCAACGCTGACGGTCAACCCGGTTTCCGCGATCGCTCCGGGGATCTTCCGGCGGATGTTTGAATTCCAGCAATAAAAAAAGCCGAGCACTTGGCCCGGCTTCGTGTTCTGACAGTTCAGAAAGCGGCGATCAGACCGGCTTCAAAAGCACGTGCTTCTTCTTGCCGAGCGACAGCTTGATAACGCCGTCATCCGTGACGTCCGACAGGGAGATCTGGCGCTCGTGGCTGCCTTCACCCTTGTCGTTGATCTTCACGGCGCCACCCTTGATGTTGCGGCGAACCTCGCCGTTGGACGCGCAAAGCCCCGCAGTGACGTAGATATTCAGGATGCCAACACCGTCTTCCAGCTCTGACCGACTGATCTCGATAGTCGGCAATCCTTCCGCGGACTGGCCTTCCTCGAACGCCTTGCGGGCGGTTTCAGCGGCGGCTACGGCCTTGTCACGACCATGAAGGAGGGCAGTTGCCTCGGTAGCCAGAATTTTCTTGGCTTCGTTGATCTCTGCCCCTTCAAGAGCTGCCAGGCGTGCGATCTCGTCCAATGGTAGGAGCGTGAAGAGCTTGAGGAAGCGCTCGACATCAGCGTCTTCCGTGTTGCGCCAATACTGCCAGTAGTCATAGGCGGAGAGCTGGTCTTCGTTCAGCCAGACCGCCCCGTCGGCGGTCTTGCCCATCTTGGCCCCGGACGATGTAGTCAGCAGCGGCGAGGTGAGGGCAAAGCTCTCGATACCCTCGATTCGGCGAACGAGGTCCGTGCCAGACAGAATGTTGCCCCACTGATCAGACCCGCCCATCTGCAGACGGCAGCCTGTGCGGCGGTAGAGCTCAAGATAGTCATAGCCCTGCAGCAGCATGTAGTTGAATTCAAGGAAGGACAAATGCTGCTCGCGTTCCAGACGCAGGCGAACGGAATCGCGCTGGATCATCTGGTTGACGGAAAAGTGCCGTCCGATGTCACGCAGGAAGTCGACATAGTTGAGAGACAACAGCCAGTCGGCATTGTCGAGCATGACGGCGTCAGTCGGGCCGGTGCCAAAGGTCAGCAGCTTTTCAAAAACCTGCTTGATGCCAGCCTTGTTGGTCTCGATATCATCCGGTGTCAGGATCTTGCGGCTTTCGTCCTTGCCGGAGGGATCGCCGACGCGGGTCGTGCCGCCGCCCATCAGGGCAATCGGGCGGTGACCGGTCTTCTGGAACCAGTGCAGCATCATGATCTGCACAAGCGAACCGACATGGAGGCTCGGCGCAGTGCAGTCAAAGCCGATATAGGCGGTCACGGTTTCCTTGGCGCACAGGTCGTCCAGACCCTTTGGATCGGAAACCTGATGGATGTACCCGCGTTCGGAAAGAACCTGCATGTACTCCGACTTGAACTCGCTCATACCTTGCTACCCGTTGATCATGTCGTTCCGGCAATTGCCATCTTGTGAAAGCGTCTATACCGCGAACGGCAATATGTAAATTGCCACCATCCGGTTCGGGTACGGACTTGTTGGAAATACTAGGCTGTGTGGTCGAATTGGAGGCGTATTTCGTGGATCAAAGGGCAAAGTATGATGGAAATGGGCCCGACGAACGTATTGAACATACGTTCAAGGGGCTGTTTCCATCAGATTGCAGCCGTTTGATCCACCCGAATGGGGCGGGCCCTCAGCGCCCAGGATAATGCAAATCTGGCTCGACGATGCACCACATCGCCTGCGCCACCTTTGCCTTATCCTGGGCGCTGAATTTCCCGGCGAAATACATCGCCAATTCGTCCACACAGCCTAGTGCCGAGTTGGAACGAAGGGCGAATCCGGTCACGGTCGGCCTTCCGTCATGTGGAGGTTGAAATGACCGGTCAAAACGAGATCGACATCCTGTTCGAAGAGATCCGGGCCGAACTGGCCAGAGCCCGCGAAAAATTTCCCGGCGACAATGTCACGCTTGCTGCCTTGATGGAGGAAGTTGGTGAGCTGTCGAAGGCGACCTTCGAAGAGCCCAGAAGCCGGGTGCGTGAAGAGGCGGTCCAGGTCGCCGTGATGGCCTGTCGTATGGTGCTGGACGGCGACTGCACCTTCGAACCCTGGCGCAAATCCAAAGGCCTCGACCCTCTGGTTTAGCGGTGCCGACCTAGGGGCTGCATTCGCTGTGTTCCTGTGCACCCAAAGGCCCACTTTCGACCGTATTGCGTGTTTGCCCATTGACAGAGCGGGGCCGTCGACACATGACTTGAGCGAAACCAAGGGGAGCCCTGTCAGGGGGCTGAGAGTCTGCCGGTCCGGTTGTTGCTTGGGAAACACCGGGGCGCAGTTACCCTTTGAACCTGAACCAGATGATGCTGGCGGAGGGATGGTATGCCATTCACCACTTCGATGGGGCCTGTGTCCCCGACCTCAAAACGTCATAGTCCTGAGCTCGTCAGGGGCGTCGTCGGTTGCCTGTCCGAATGTGCGGAATGGGAGCGCGGCCAACAATGAAGGTCCTCGTCAACGGAGCGGGAATTGGCGGCCTGTGCGCAGCTTATGAGTTCGCAAGCCGTGGAGCGCTGGTTACGCTGAAGGAGTGCAATTCCTCTATCGGCGGAAACCCGTCCTGGCAGGCTGGCGGCATGCTGGCCCCGTGGTGTGAAGGTGAATCAGCCGAAGACTGTGTCGTCGGGCTGGGAATACGCGCGCTCGACTGGTGGAAAACCGTCTTTCCCGATGAGGTCGTGAATAACGGCACCCTCGTTGTGGCAGCTCCACGCGATGTTGCTGAACTTAACCGTTTTGGATCGCAAACGACCAATTTTGAAGTTGTTGACGGAACAGGGATTTCAGACCTTGAACCGCACTTGTCCGGGCGATTTCGCAAGGGGCTGTTTTTCTCGAAAGAGGCTCACATAGATCCTAGACGCGCCATGCAGCTTCTCCATGAGAAATTGCTTGAGCTCGGTGTGGATATTCAGCTGGGGGTAGAGGGGCAGCAAGACGCGCCGGGCTTCGACTTCATCGTTAATTCCGTCGGCATGAAACAGAAGGATGTCCGCCTTCGCGGTGTGCGCGGCGAGATGTTGATCGTCCGGACGCCTGACGTGTCTCTTTCAAGACCCGTCCGTCTGCTGCATCCACGCATTCCGCTTTATATCGTGCCGAGGGCGGATCATCACTTCATGATCGGCGCGACGATGATCGAAAGCGATGCAGAGCTGCGACCGACCGTTCGTGCGGTTGTCGAGCTCCTCAACGCCAGCTTCACGCTGCATCCGGCCTTTGCCGAGGCCGAGATCGTCGAGATGAACTCGGGTGTTCGCCCGGCATATGCCGACAATGTTCCGCGCGTGGAGCGATCTGGTCGACTGATCACCATCAACGGATTTTACCGCCACGGCTACCTGACAGCGCCGACATTGGCGCAGCAGGCGGCCGATATGGCATTTGAAGCAGCAAGGACTGGGGAACTGACCTCATGAAATTGATCGTCAACGGCGAAGAGCAGACGGTGAGAGCCGAAACGCTGATCGACCTGCTGGCCGAACTGGAATTTGAAGGGGAATGGCTGGCGACTGCGGTCAACAATGACCTCGTCGCAGCAGAAGAGCGCGTCGGCTTCAGGCTGACTGATGGCGACCGGATCGAAGTCCTCGCCCCCATGCAAGGAGGTTGACCACATGCTTTCTCTCTATGGCAAGGACGTCACATCCCGGTTTCTGCTGGGGACCGCCCAATATCCTTCACCGCAGATACTCAGCGATGCAGCAAAGGCGGGTGAAGTCGACATCCTGACCGTCTCGCTGCGCCGGGAAAGTGCTGGCGGCCAGCAGTCTGGCCAGAAGTTCTGGAGCCTCATTCAGGACCTTGGTGTCCATGTGCTGCCGAACACTGCGGGGTGTCATTCTGCGCGCGATGCGATCCTCACAGCCAAGATGGCCCGTGATCTCTTCAAGACCAACTGGATCAAGCTGGAGGTCATCGGCAACTCCGACACACTCCAGCCGGACCCGTTCCAGCTCGTTGAGGCAGCAGCCGAATTGTGCGCTGACGGTTTTGAGGTCTTTCCCTACATGACCGATGATCTTGTGCTGGCCGAAAGGCTGCTTGAGGCAGGGTGCCAGGTGCTGATGCCCTGGTGCGCGCCAATCGGGTCCGCCGCAGGTCCGTTGAACCCGACGGCTCTTAGGACGCTGCGCGGGTATTTTCCCGGTATCCCGCTCATTGTGGATGCGGGGTTGGGGCGACCCTCGCACGCCACAACGGTCATGGAACTTGGATATGATGCCGTACTTCTGAATACGGCTGTTGCAAAGGCAGGCGATCCTGTTTCCATGGCGCGGGCTTTCAGGAACGCGATTGAAGCGGGCCGGGAAGGCTATCTGGCTGGCATGTTGGAGCCGCGCGATTTCGCGACCCCGTCAACTCCGCTTATCGGACAGGCAGTGTTCTCATGAAACTTGATCCCTTTTACCTGATCGTCGACCGCGCCAGCTGGATCGAGCGACTGGCGCCGCTCGGTTTGAAACTGGTGCAGCTCCGCGTGAAGGATCTGGAAGGCGAAGCGTTGCGGGCAGAAATACGGTCTGCGAAGGCGATTTGCGACAGGTTCGCAATCACGCTGGTGATCAACGACTTCTGGCAACTGGCCATCGAGGAAGGCTGTGACTGGGTCCATCTTGGTCAGGAAGACCTTGCGGACGCTGATCTCGGCGCGATCCGGGCAGCTGGCCTCAAGTTTGGCCTGAGCAGTCACGATGATGCGGAGCTGGATACAGCCATTGCCGCCAAGCCGGATTACATTGCGCTAGGTCCAGTTTTCCCGACGATCCTGAAGAAGATGAAATGGGCACCGCAGGGGCTCGAGAAACTTCGTGTCTGGAAGGATCGGATCGGGGACATCCCGCTGGTTGCGATTGGCGGCCTGACGCCGGAACGCGCCCGCGCAGCGCTTGATCACGGGGCCGATATCGCGTCTGTGGTCACCGACATAACGCTGAACGATGATCCGGAGGCCCGCACTCTGGAATGGATCGCGGCTACCCGAAAGGCGCGAGGATGACCGGTTATCTTCATTTGGTTGCCGGAAAGATCGCGGCAGGAAAATCGACGCTTGCACAAAAACTGTCCGAAGAGCACGGATGCGTTCTGTTGAGCGAGGATGCATGGTTGTCTGGTTTGTTCGGCCCGGAATTGACCAGCATCAAGGACTATGTAAGGTATTCGGCGCGGCTGAGGGATATCATGGGAAATCATGTGGTTGAGGTGTTGCGGTTGGGAACGTCTGTTGTTCTTGATTTTCCGGCAAACACACCCGAAACACGCCTCTGGATGAGAGAAGTAATTGACCTTTCAGGGTGCGATCATTCCCTGCACCTGTTGAATGTTTCCGATGACATTTGTAAAGCACGTCTTCATTCTCGCAATGCCAGTGGTGAACATCAATTCTCGGTAAGCGACGAGGAGTTTGATGCCATCACCCGGCATTTTGTGAGGCCGGCGGCCTCGGAAGGCTTCAGTGTGCGAGAATACCTCGAAACCGTGTAACTCCTTAAGAAGTCGAGAGACATGGCAATCCCCAGAAAACTCTCCCGTGATTTTGGTCTGATTTGCGGAGACATGCCAACCGGTGCCAAAAACACGATTTGTGATGTTGAAGGCGTCAGTGTTGGCCACTTAACGAAGATCGAAGGCGATCTGAGGACCGGCTTTACAGCCATTCTGCCGCATCAGGGTAATCTCTTCCGCGAAAAACTGATTGCCGGTACCGAAGTCATCAACGGCTTTGGCAAGAGCGCAGGGCTAATGCAGATTGACGAGTTGGGCACGCTGGAATCGCCGATCCTGCTGACGAATACATTCGGTGTTGGTACGGGCATCAACGCGCTCTGCCGCAGGGCAATCGCCGAAAACCCGGATATCGGATGGTCGACGGGAACCGTCAACCCGCTGGTGATGGAATGCAATGACGGTTACTTAAGCGATATTCAGGCGATGGCATTGAGCGAGGAAGATGCCTTTGCCGCGCTGGATGCAGCCTCATCGGACTTTAAACAAGGCAGCTTTGGGGCCGGAACAGGCATGAGCGCCTTTGGCTTCAAGGGTGGTATAGGGTC
This sequence comes from Roseibium sediminis, assembly GCF_008711325.1. GTDB lineage: Bacteria > Pseudomonadota > Alphaproteobacteria > Rhizobiales > Stappiaceae > Roseibium > Roseibium sediminis. Next base: position 1,837 of record NZ_VXDB01000030.1, on the reverse strand, counting down.
TGCCTCGAGAGCCTTTGAGCTGGATGGCAAGACCTACATGCTCGGGACGCTAGTCTTGTCCAATTTTGGCAAGCCGGGTGATCTGGTCCTGCCCGATGGTCGCAAGCCCTCACCGAAGGATTTGAGCCAAACGGAAGAGCGCGGCTCAGTCATCATCGTGATCGCAACGGATGTGCCGTTGGACAGTCGCCAATTGAAACGCATTGCCCGCAGGGGCGGCGCGGGACTGGCTCGTTTGGGGGCTTATTACGGCAATGGCAGTGGCGATATCGCGGTTGCCTTCTCGACGGCGCAAAAAATCGCGCACGATCAGGAGGGCGATTTTATCGCGCGCGATTGTCTGGTCGAGGGCAGGATTGATATCCTGTTCAAGGCTGCCGCCGAGACCACCCAGGAAGCCGTCCTCAACTCCATGATCGCATCCCCGGCCATGCGCGGCCGAGGACGCCAGAAAAGACCAAGCCTAGCGGACTGGCTATAATTTGTAATATTCATAAGAAAAATTCATAGATCACATGAGAACAAGAAGCTCTAGAACTCGAGTGGCATTCCACAGAAATAGATTGCATGATTATTTGTGCAAAATCGAGACGTGCGACTTTTTGAAGATGGTTTGGTGTGCAGATGCATTGAGTGCAAAACGCGGAGATAGCATTCGAGGTCGCTTATACTATCCGAAAGAGTTTGAGGAGCAAGAAATAGGAAGTAAAGGGTATATCGAAAGGTGGGCAGTCGAAACATTAGTCAACGAGTATTTCGTTTGTAAAGCAAAGGGAACAAAGAGATTAGATACGCGAAAATGGGCGGTATTTGCGACGCTAATGAACCGTTTAAGAGCCTACGAAAATGCGGATAGCCTCAGCGATATTGAAGAAGGCGCTATTCTCCATGCTTTACCACGTTTACTGTGGCGGCAGATGCCTTGGCAGAACGGCATCTGCAATGCTCAATCTCTTTATCGTTCTTGGTACATATACAATTTTGATGAAGCTTCCGAGTATTTCCTAAGGTTGCACGGCATTTCCATTCCGCGTTTTGCTGAGATTGGCTTCATTATCTATGCATTGACGCATGAAAATCCGGCAGTGGATGTTTCTTTATCTCTTGGTGAGCTAAATATAACCAAATTGGAGTTTGAGAGATTTATTTCAATCGTAGCAGATAATGTGCCAAATATCCGGAGGTATGCAGCAACCCTCAGAATGGGGCCCGGTCAGTCTGCATATAAAGCGAGCATTTTGCGTAAGTATCCGATCATAGTGCATGGCGCTAAGAAGAAAGTATTAGCATATGCACCCATGCCAGATTTGGTAATGCAACGTGTATCGGATGGTTTGTTTTTTGATGTTGTAGGAAACGGAGAATTGCGAAGGTTGTGTTCTCATCGGTTCGAAGAGTATGTACGTGTTATTTTAAGTCATTATTGTCCCGAAAATATGACAGTTTCACCAGAATTCGTGACGAGCTATGGTAGTTCCTCTGACTTCTACTTATCCTGCGATGGGCGCGTTTCGATAATTGGAGAGTGTAAAGCACGACGACTAAACATGTCTGTTCGTCAATCTCCCAATCCATCAGTTCTAGATGACATGCAATCTGTTTACGAAGAGCTTGCAAAGGGAGTAAAGCAGATATGGCGTACACACAGCGTGATACGTACCCGCAAGACAGATACGAATATCAGTTTATCGGAAAGTGGAGTACTTGGAATTGTCGTTACCTTAGATCCGTGGTTCATCCTTGATCGGGCTACGGTCGAAAAAGCGTTCAGTATAGCATCGAAGCTGGACACCCGCAAAAACCCAATGATTTTGGCTTGGCCTTTTAGGAGCAGCCG
>NZ_VXDB01000002.1 GCF_008711325.1 Roseibium sediminis | reverse complement strand
TGAAGCCAGTGAATCAGAAATCATCCAACAGCGCGAGGTTTTTGCGGGTGTCCAGCTAGTGGCAAATAACGGAAAGGCGATTATGCGCAGCAAACTTCAGCCAAATATGCAGGGTAACAGCGCGCGTTTTAGCCAACGCCATCAGGCGTGCCAGGATCAAATCTGGTTGATTCGAAAAAATGGTCGGAGTGAGAGGATTCGAACCTCCGACCCCCTCGTCCCGAACGAGGTGCGCTACCAGGCTGCGCTACACTCCGACTTCCTGGATGCGAAAAACCAAAAGGTTCCTCGCGTGGCGGGCAATGCCTCGCCGATGGGAGGGGTAGATACCACCGCTTATTTGCATCCGCAAGGGGTTTGCAAATCATCCTGTGAAAAATTTGCGCATGCCGGAAGGGCTGCATTTCCCCAGTCTGGCGCAGCGCTGCTTCCTGCTTCATATCTTGCCCATGCGCCGCGCCGGTGGGGCTGCTCCGGTGCGGACTGCATTCTTGCCATTAAGGGGCATATGCCTGTTCTTTCCATGATTTCATGCCGTTGCAAGATTGGCGGGAAGGTCTTCCGAACGCCTCAAGACGAAAAACAGGCTGGGGAAAACACGCGCGGGCAGGGGGAAAAAGATAGGGGCCAAGGCTTGCCTATCGCATCTGCCGCCGTTATACAGCGTCTCCACGGCATTGGGGTGTAGCCAAGCGGTAAGGCAGCGGTTTTTGGTACCGCCATGCGAAGGTTCGAATCCTTCCACCCCAGCCACTTTCTCCGAATATCAATATTTGATTTGGCGCGGCTCTTTTGCATGCGTCGGCTTGGCAGTGCAATTTTGTGCGCGGTTTCGAATATAGAGAAAATATTAAGGTAAACGAATTATGTATTTAGCTTAATACATGCGTTTATATGAACGTTTTTATTATTCTTTAATTGCTCTTACGTAAGGTTCGCTAAAGTTATTTAGGTGAGTCTGTGCGTCATGAGTGAAATATTTCTGCGTTTGTCTGGCTTCAAGGAAGACCAGCGCGGTGTTGTTGCCATCTTGGGGGCATTCTTGATGATGCTTCTCATTCTGGCCGTCGGTGTCGCCGTTGACTATTCGAGACTCATCAGTGTCAAGTCAAAGATGATCAACAGCCTTGACGGGGCCAGCCTTGCAGCTGCGATCAAGTATTCCGATTTTGGTAGCGATTCTGAAATTCGAAAGGCAGCTCTAGACAGTTACACGGCCCGTGCAGGTGATGTGAACATCTACGGCGCAACCTTGTCTGATTTCAAAGTGGCAATCAACAAGGGAACGAATGAAGTAACCGTCAATGCCACGATTTCCCTGCCGACCACATTCATGGGTATCTTCGGCTTTGAGGACATGAAGACCTATCTGAAGTCGACCGCGACGGGTGGGGGGCAGAAGAACATTCTCGATCTCGTCATGTGCATTGATGCGACCGGGAGTATGGGATTTGCTCTTTCTGCTGTTCAGCAAAATGCCCTGAACTTCGAAAAGGATCTGAAAAAACGCCTACGTGAGCTTGGGCGCCAGATTGATGTCGTGCGTGTGCGTCCGATTTATTACTGGGATTATGACGATCCTTGGGGTTATGCAGGGCGCTATTGGTGGGCAACATCCTACGGAATGAAGGCGTCCCAATTTCTGGAGTTGCCGAAGCAAAACAACGATTTCAAGAATTTTGTGAACTCTGAGCGTGCGAATGGCGGGGGAGATATTCCCGAAGCTGGTCTAGAGTGTTTCAATGAAGGTCTTAGGTCCACTTGGTATAAGCCAACAGAAAGTCGTCAGGCGGTTTTTCCAGTGGTTGCTCTCTGGACAGATGCACCGGCAGACTCTCCGGGCAACTGGTCCAATATCAACCAGACCGCAGCTGGTCACACTTATCCCGCAAACATGCCCAGAACCTGGGCTGGTCTGAAGTCTGCCTGGGAAAACAACAACCTGATTGACCAGGAACGCAAGCAGTTTGTCCTCTTCGGCAATCCCAGTCAGAACGGCTGGAGCCAGCTCTCCACTTGGGACGGATATGTCTATGGAGGCCCCGTAAAGGCCGGAGCTGCGAACATGATCAACACGATCGCAGATGCCATCTACAAGAAGCTTCCGCCGCCTTATCTGTCTGGCTGATGCTTGAGAAAGATTTAGACGGAATAAAGCCCGCAGGAAACAGGTTCTGCGGGCTTTTCTTTTACGCCAAGGGTGAGAGTCGCCCGGTGCGGGGTGGGCAACGTGGATTGCCCGGTCTGGACATTGGCGTTGCGCTCTACCGAAGGCTGTAGCCAGTTATTCTCGTCAACGGGTATGAGATTCTGAAGCTCACCAGGCTGTGTTGGAGGATGGTTTGGTTACGTTGCCCATGTCGGGACCGGCTTGCTCAGGAGGCAGGCAGGTGGGGCACCGGGATAGGCAAAAAACAACAAAGCCCGGAGACTGCGGTCTCCGGGCTAACAGCTTAATCAAAGCAGTTGGGATCAGCTCTTACCCGCCACGACGCCCAAAGCCGGGCTTGGACGAACGGCGGACTGTCCCGCCCGGATTGTTATCGGACGTGGTGTCCGTGGTACTTGTGCTCATTCCATAGGTCTGGAAACTGCTGCGGATGCTCTCCGCAGACTGAACCGCCTGATGAACCGGTTCATGGCCGAGCAGCTCTTTTTCGCCGGTGAATTCGACGCCATAAAGCAGGCCCTCATCCCAGACCCTTCGGCATGGAACGCGGAAATTGTCCAGTTCCACCTGCAGAACAAACTCAAGTGGCACAGCTTGCGGGTCTGAAAGTTGCAGTCGGGCGCCGGTTTCGGAGATGTTCCGTACAGTTACCGTGTAGCTCCGCGTCCCGTTTTCAAACAGGATCTTGCCCTTTTTGAGTACCCGCATACGCGGAGCGCGCTCTGCTTGAGCGTTTTCTTCGGCTGGGGGTACGTTGTTGTTCGGATCTTCGGTCAAGGCCATAGCCAATCTCTGTTATCTGTAGAATGCCATCTTTACGTGTATTACGCAAAAATCGTTGAATTACGGTGAACTCGATCTCCGAAAATCGAGCCTAATCGTGAAAGAAAAGTGTAAAATTGTTTGAAAAATGGAAATACCGACCAAAGTGTAAAAATGATGGTTCGAATATATGGAAGTAAATTAATGGTTGGTTTTCAGTTTTCCTTCCCCAGCCTTGTAAAAATACTCACTAGCAACAAGCCAACCCTTCAGCGGGCGCAAGGGCGGAACACAGGTCAGAATGAGAAATGGAAGGCTGGTAACCAAGTGAACCCAATAGGGAGCCTGGAAGGCGAGCTCAATCCACATGGCCATGGCAAAGCTCGGCACGCAGCCAAAACAGATAACAAAGAATGCCGGTCCGTCGGCAGGATCTGCAAAGGAATAATCAAGTCCACACTTTTCGCATGACGGCGCCAGAGTAAGAAAGCCCTTGAAAAGCTTGCCTTCCCCGCACCGGGGGCAGCGACCAAGCGGACCCGTCTTGTAGGGTTCGATGGCCGACCAGCTTTTCTCAGTGTCGCCGGTTTGGGTCGTGCACATGTCATTTGCCTCAAGCTGCGGGTCTAAATTCGCCAAGCGTGAGCCTGACAGGAACCAACAGACAGGTAGCTTTGGTGACCTGAAATGTCATTGCGACACATTGGCCCCGGCAAGGGTTGAGCCCCCAACTGCATGCATGCAAGCCGTGTAAGCGGTTTCAGTCGTATTGATTCACAAAGACATTCTACGTTCGAGAATTTTGGCGGAACGATATTTCTTGTGTTCGCATCGCCTTCTGAAATGATGCGCACATGTTGAACATGCACCGCCATAAAGCCTCTGCGACGGTGCCTCCGGAGCCAGGAATGTCCTTGAATATAGATACAATTCGGCAGCAGAGCCCAAATGAGGTCAGCGTTCTGGACCTTGCCTTGAAGGCCGGGGCTGCAATCGTCGCTATCTATGAAGAGGGCTGTGACATTGACAGCAAGGCAGACGGCTCGCCGGTTACCAAGGCAGACCAGATTGCGGAAGACATCATCCTCGGTGGCCTGAATGCGCTGTTTCCCGATATTCCGGTTGTGGCGGAAGAAGCAGTTGAGGCGGGGCATTTGCCAAATTGCGGAACGCGCTACTTTCTCGTCGACCCGCTGGACGGCACACGCGAGTTCGTCAATCGGAACGGCGAGTTCACCGTCAATATTGCCCTGATCGAGAATGGCGCGCCGGTTTTTGGCGTGGTGTCTGCTCCGGTGAAGGGAGACATCTGCTGGGGCGGAAGTCTCAACGGTGGCAAGGTTGCAGCTTTCAGCGGACAAGTTGTCAGTGACAAGATCGAAGACGTTGCAGAAATCACGGTGCGCGAAGCAGACCTCGATAACCTGACGCTGCTTGCCAGCCGGTCGCATCTTTCGCAGGAAACCGAACAGTTGATAGCCAGGCTTGATGTGAAGGAACGCATCTGCGTCGGCTCCTCGCTGAAACTCTGTTGGCTTGCAGCCGGGAAGGCCGATGTCTATCCGCGCATGGGGCCGACGATGCAGTGGGATATTGCCGCTGGCGACGCGGTTCTGCGAGCCGCCGGCGGAGTGACTGTGCGGCGCGATGACAGGATGCCGCTAACCTATGAGGTTCCAGGCACTGCGCGCAAATCGGACCTTTTGAACCCGGATTTCATAGCCCTTGGTGATCGGCGAATACTTGAACACCTGAGCTGAGCGAAACCACACGACCCAAATCAATCTGCCGTGGGCCTTTCCGCCCGCGTAGGACGAGTATTGACCAAACGAGGCCCCTGACATGACCCTCCCAGAGGATCGCCTGAGCAATTTGCGGCGTCTTGAAGCCGAGAGCATTCACATCATCCGCGAGGTTGCGGCCGAGTTCCGCAACCCGGTGATGCTGTACTCCATCGGCAAGGACAGCGGCGTGATGCTGCATCTTGCCATGAAGGCATTTTACCCTTCGAAGCCGCCGTTCCCGCTGCTCCACGTCGACACGACCTGGAAGTTCCGGGACATGATCACCTTCCGCGATGAGACCGCCAAGCGGCTTGGTCTGGAGCTGCTGGTTCACACCAATCCGGAAGGTCTGGAAAAGGGCATCGGCCCGTTCTCTCACGGCTCGTCCCTTCACACCCATGTGATGAAAACGGAAGCGTTGAAACAGGCACTCGACAAATACGGCTTTGACGCCGCCTTTGGCGGCGCGCGCCGCGACGAGGAAAAGTCCCGCGCCAAGGAACGCGTGTTTTCCTTCCGCAATGCCTCTCATGGCTGGGACCCGAAGAACCAGCGCCCGGAACTGTGGAACCTCTACAACGCCCGCGTTTCCAAGGGCGAGAGCATCCGCGCGTTTCCGCTCTCCAACTGGACCGAGCTCGACATCTGGCAATACATCCTGACGGAGAACATCCCGATGGTGCCGCTTTACTTTGCCGCCAAGCGTCCGGTGGTGAACCGCGATGGCATGCTGATCATGGTCGATGACGAGCGCATGGAGATCAAACCCGGCGAGACGGTCGAAGAGAAGATGATCCGCTTCCGCACACTCGGCTGTTACCCGCTGACCGGTGCGATTGAATCCAATGCCGACACACTGGAAGCCATTGTCCGCGAGATGCTGATTGCCCGCACATCCGAACGTCAGGGCCGTCTCATCGACCAGGACGAAAGTGCCTCCATGGAAAAGAAAAAGCGCGAAGGGTATTTCTGATCATGTCCGTTGCTGAAGATTTCTATTCCGCCGAAGAAGCGGTTGCCGACTATGTTGCCGCCCAGGAGCAAAAGGACCAGCTGCGCTTTTTGACCTGCGGTTCCGTGGATGACGGCAAGTCGACCCTGATCGGGCGTCTGCTCTATGACACCAAGCTGATCTTCGAGGATCAGCTGGCAGCGCTGGAAAAGGATTCCCGCCGTCACGGCACGGTGGGCGAGGATATCGACCTTGCCCTTCTGGTGGACGGTCTGGAAGCCGAGCGCGAGCAGGGCATCACGATCGATGTCGCCTACCGCTTCTTTGCCACCGACAAGCGCAAGTTCATTGTCGCTGATACGCCGGGCCACGAGCAATACACCCGCAACATGGCGACCGGCGCTTCGACCGCTGATCTTGCCGTTCTGCTGGTCGATGCGCGCCATGGCCTGATGGTACAGACCCGCCGCCATGCCTTCATTGCCTCGCTGCTTGGTATTCGCCATGTGGTTCTGGCGGTGAACAAGATCGATCTGGTGAACTTCTCCGAAGAGCGCTTCAACCAGATCAAGGCCGAATTCGAACAGTTTGCCAGCGGTTTTGACTTCGAAACCCTGCAGGCAATCCCCATGTCCGCCCGCTATGGCGACAACGTGACGGGCAAAAGCGAGAAAATGCCGTGGTTTGCCGGCCCGACGCTGCTGGAGCATCTGGAAGCGGTTCAGGTGGGCGAGCATGAGCTGGAAGCCCCGTTCCGCTTTCCCGTCCAGTGGGTCAACCGCCCGAACCTCGATTTCCGCGGTTATTCGGGAACGGTGGCCAGTGGCCGGGTGAAGGTCGGCGACGAGATCGTCGTAGCCGGTCCCGCCAAAACCTCCCGCGTGGAAAAGATCATCTCTCCCTTGGGCGAGGTGGAGGCTGCACGGGCAGGGGATGCGGTCACTCTCACGCTTGAAGACGAGATCGATATCTCCCGTGGCGACCTTCTGGCAGATCCTGCTGCCCGTCCGGATGTGGCGGACCAACTGGCAGCCCATCTCATCTGGATGTCGGACGATGCCTTGCTGCCCGGTCGGTCCTATCTCTTGAAGAACGGCACCAAGACCGTCAATGCGACGGTGAGCGAGATCAAGCACAAGATCAACGTCAACACGTTCGAGCATACCGCGGGCAAAACGCTGGACCTGAACGAGATCGCCTTCTGCAATCTCACCACCGCGTCGCCAATTGCCTTTGATCCCTATGAAGCCAATCGCACGACCGGTGCCTTCATCCTGATCGACCGGATGACCAACGCCACCGTTGGGGCTGGCATGGTCTGGTTTGCGCTGCGCCGCGCCACGAACATTCACTGGCAGGCGCTGGATGTGAACAAGGCCGCTCGGGCGGAAAAGCTCGGCCAGAAGCCGGTTGTTCTTTGGTTCACGGGGCTTTCCGGTTCGGGCAAGTCAACCATTGCCTCCATCGTGGAAAAGAAACTCCATCTGGAGGGCCGTCACACTTACACGCTAGACGGTGACAATGTCCGCCATGGTCTCAACAAGGACCTTGGCTTTTCCGACGCGGACCGGGTGGAAAACATCCGCCGCGTTGGCGAAGTCGCCAAGCTCATGACGGATGCCGGTCTCATCACGCTGGTCTCCTTCATCTCGCCCTTCAAGGCTGAACGCCAACTGGTGCGCGACATGCTGGACGATGGAGAGTTCATCGAGATTTTCGTCGACACACCCATCGACGAATGCCGCAAGCGCGACCCGAAAGGGCTCTACGCCAAGGCAGATCGCGGCGAGATCAAGAACTTCACCGGCATTGACAGCCCCTATGAAGCCCCGGAGAACCCGGAACTTCGCATCGAAAACACCGGCGATCCGGAAGTCGCTGCCCAGAAGGTTCTGGACCTTCTGGAGCAAAAGGGCCTCCTGACGAATTCCAACTTCGTCTCCCACGGCGATTACATCTGATCACCACGGTCACAGACAGACGAAAAGGGGCGGCATCAGCTGCCCTTTTTTGTTTTGGGATGGATGCGCCTCTCTCCTGATCGAATAAGCGGGTACGCACCAACTCTCCACCGTCGCCCCGGACGAAGCCGCGCGCAGATCCGGGGCCGGGGTGCCCGATACCTTGCTGTGAAATGAGGGGCTCTCCGATCCCGGCTCGCGCTTCGCTTGGCCGGGATGACGAACGAAGAGAAAGCGTAAAACGGCCATTTATGAGCGTAGCCGTCTTGATCAAACTTCTTCGTCGTTTTGATCGGGCCTGACCCGACCATTTACCGTGCTGCGAGTTTGGGTAGATCCTCGGCTCAAGGCCGAGGAAGACGAACCTGCACAATCCCCTACACCTCTCCCATGGGGAGAGGTCGACGCGCAGCGGCGGGTGAGGGGATGCGATCTCGCCGCAAACCTCGACATTTCACTCCCTCACCCCGGCCCTCTCCCAACGGGAGAGGGGAGGTAGCACCATCTCTGCGTCGTCTTGGTCGGGCCTGACCCGACCATCTACTGCGCTGCGAACTTGAGCAGATCCTCGGCTCAAGGCCGAGGAAGACGAACGAAAACCTCTTTAAGTTTCAGAATGCTACATAGGGTTGAACAACAAGGCCGGTTAATCCGGCGCGCTTGAAGTCATCCACTACCTGGCTGGAAAAAAACTGTCCGTAGTGGACATGCTTATCAATCCACGCATGGGCGGAGCCGATTTTTTCGAGACTGAACACGAAGGTGCCTGTTCGTGGTTCAAAGGCTATTTCATTAATTAGTTCGGCGGTTGCCCTACCCCGGTCCATCCCATCCAGACGATTGCAAATATTGAAGAAATACATTTGCCGCGCAAAGGATCCGTCCCTGAATACCACTTCAACAGGAAAGAACTGGTGCACGCCCGGCTCATGGCGCTCGATGATGTCCTTGAACGCATCGGACACAAAGATCAGGCCAGCACTTTGAAAGATATCAGGTGGCAGATAACGCTTGCTGGACCACTGAACCTTTGTAGGAATATGTTCCGATTTGACTGCACGCCCCGCATACATTTTCCCTGCTTTGAATCGAGAGTTCAGCCCCTTATCAAGAGTCGTATCGACATATTCGATCTTACGGCGATCCCCATCCAGAAGCGTAGACTCGATAATATGCGGTGCTTCATCCCTGAAACCAAAAGTATAAACAACACCTTCTGACATAACTTTCTCCTCACGCTGATCATGCTGACCCGAAACCGGCGCACAGCGCGTTTGAAATCATTTTGACCATGCAACGGACGGGGACTGTATCCGCGCCTTGTTAAATATGCCCAAACGGAAACTTCGGACGGCGGAGGATTGTATGAGGGCTCTGCTCCTAAACCTCTCCCATGGGGAGGGGTCGCCGCGTAGCGGCGGGTGAGGGGATAGGGTCTCGCCGTAAACCCCAATATCTCCACCCCTCACCCCGGCCCTCTCCCAACGGGAGAGGGAGGTAGCACCATCTCTGCGTCGACTTGGTCGGGCCTGACCCGACCATCTAATGCGATGCGAACTTGGGTAGATCCTCGGCTCAAGGCCGAGGAAGACGAAAGAGGAACTCATTACGTTTCTAAACGGCAGGATATGGATGTAAAGAAATGCCAGTGAGGCCCTGGCTCTTGAACTCATCTGCAACGGCACTTGAAAAGAACCGTCCCGGATGAACATGCTTGTCCTTCCAGACATGGGCGGAACCAATTTTCTCTAGACTAAAGGCGAAGTCGCCAGTTCGGGGGTCCCACATGATGCCATTGCGAAGTTCTGCAGTCGCCCTATCCCGATCCATTGTGTCCAGACGATTGCAAATGTTGAAGAAATACATCTGTCGCGCAAACGATCCGTCCTTGTAGACCACTTCAACAGGAAAGAACTGATGTACACCGGGCTCGTGACGTTCAACGATGTCCTTGAACGCATCTGACACAAAGATCACTTCAGACAGAAAAGTATCGGGGGGGGGTAGCGTTTGCTGGACCATTCAACCATTGTCGGAACATGTTCCGACTTGACGGCGCGCCCAGCATACATATCGCCCGGCTCAAAAAGAGGACTAAGCCCCTTGTCAAAAGTTGAATCGATGTATTCGATTTTACTGACATTCCCGTCCAAAAGGCGGGAGCCGATGAGGTGTGGCGCCTCGGCCCTGAAACCAAAAGCATAAACAGCGCCTTCTGTCATTATCATCTCCTCAGGCTGACCCTAAATCGGCCTCGCAGCGCGTTTGAAATCACTTTGACCATGCAACGGACCGGGACTGTACACGCGCCTTGTTAAATATGCCCAAACGGAAATTGCGGGCGGCGGAGGATTGTATGAGGGCTCTGCCCCTACACCTCTCCCATCGGGAGAGGTCGACGCGCAGCGGCGGGTGAGGGGATAGGGTCTCGCCGTAAATCACGAAACCTTCGCCATTTCTCGATGAAAAAGGCGAGCTTGCACCACCTCTCCATCGTCACCCCGGACGCAGCAAAGCGAAGATCCGGGGCCGGGGCGCCCGGTGCCTTGCTGTGACATGAGAGGCTCCCCGATCCCGGCTCGCGCGTTGCTTGGCCGGGATGACGAACGAGGGGGGTGGGGCATAGCAGCTATTTGTGAGCGAAGCTGTCTTGATCAAACTTCACCGTCGTCTTGGTCGGGCTTGACCCGACCATCTACCGTGCTGCGAACCTGGGTAGATCCTCGGCTCAAGGCCGAGGAAGACGACTTTGCGCGATCCCCCTTCACCTCTCCCCGGCCCGTACAACCCACAAGGGGGAGAGAACAAGTGCTTCGCCAGCAGCTTTTCCGCAATTGTTCCAACCCATGGCTTGAAGCGAGAGAGTGACCCGGCTACAGCTTCCTGCATCTTTTCAAATCGGAATTCGGCTTCATGAAAACTGCGCTCGTCACCGGATCGGCTGGCTTTATCGGATCATTTTTGTGCCAAAGGCTCTTGGACGATGGGTATCGGGTCATCGGCGTGGATGCCATGACCGATTATTATGACGTGAAGCTGAAGGAGCGCCGTCAGCAACGGCTGCTGCAGAACGAGCATTTTCGCGCCATCAACGACTTCATCGAAAAACCCGGCCTGATGATGGAGCTGTTCGCAGCCGAAACTCCGGACGTCGTGGTGCATCTGGCTGCTCAGGCAGGCGTTCGCTATTCGATCGACAATCCGCGCGCCTATCTGGAAGCCAATATTTGCGGCACATTCGAGATACTGGAAGCCGCGCGTGCGCATCCGCCGGAGCATCTGCTCATGGCGTCAACATCCTCTGCCTTTGGTGCCAACACGAACATGCCTTTTCGCGAAACGGAAAAGGCGGATCACCAGATGTCGTTTTATGCGGCGACCAAGAAGGCCACGGAAAACATGGCGCATTCCTACGCGCATCTGTTTGGTCTGCCGGTCACCATGTTCCGCTTTTTCACCGTTTATGGCCCGTGGGGCCGCCCGGACATGGCGCTTTTCAAGTTCACCAAGGCGATCCTCGAAGACAAGCCCATCGATGTCTACAATCACGGCGACATGAAGCGCGACTTCACCTATGTCGAGGACCTCGTGGCAGGGATCCGGGGACTGATCGATGCGGTTCCCGTCCGCCCGGAAGACGGCGTGGTAGAGGAGGGCGACAGCCTGTCGCCGGTCGCGCCGTGGCGGGTGGTCAATATCGGCAATTCCGAATGTGTTCCGCTGATGCGTTACATTGAGGCGGTTGAAACCGCGCTCGGCAAAAAGGCCGAAAAGAACATGATGGACATGCAGCCCGGCGATGTTCCCGCCACCTGGGCTGATGCGTCCCTCTTGCAAAAACTCACCGGCTATAAACCGAAAACCAGCGTCGAAGAGGGTGTGGCCAAATTTGTCGCCTGGTACCGCGAGTATTACGGGGTTTAGGGTTTATTCTTACTTTTTTGAATTTGTCCCGGCCATTGCTCGTGTTTGAAGGTCAAAATCACGTGCGGATCGGTTACGCCATGATACGGCGCGCAGCGCTTGACAGCACGGATTGCACTAAAGCCGAGTTCCGGAAATGAAGTACCTTCAGGCAGGTATTTTACGATCTCAATATTCTGAGGTTGGCCAGCCTCGTCCAGACGAAAAGAGATAATGACTGCCTCTGAAGGCATATGTTCCTTGAACGGCATCGCCCAGCAATTATTCACTCTTTGAATGTCACTGTCTGCAGAGGCGGGAGCCAGAAAAATGAGAATTGATAACCAGATACCAAGAAATAGTTTTGAAATAATTCGCACGGTTATTGCTTTCTATGCTGTCGGTTCCTGACAGACATCCACCCATGTGGCTGCGGTGATGTCTGCCATCCTGTCCGGAGAGATGCGGACGGCTGCGTTGGTCGCACCGGCTACCGGGATCACCTCTGCAAAGGCCTTCAGGGACGTGTCGCAATAGACCTTGAGAGGTGAGGGCAGGCCAAACGGGCAGACGCCGCCGACCGGATGGGAAGTGATCTCCTCCACCTCGTCCAGCCCCAGCATCTTGATCTTGCTGCCAAAGGTTGCCTTGGCCTTCTTGTTGTCGAGTCGCGCGTCGCCCCGAGTTACAAGCAGGAAGACCTCCTCCTTGCCGCGAATGGAGAGGGTTTTGGCAATCTGTGCCGGTTCGACGCCGTGGGCGGCGGCTGCCAAATCCACTGTCGCGCTGCTGGTTTCCGTTATGATGATCCGTACATCCGGGGCGGCATACATGAGATGGTTTCGAACGCTTTCGAGGCTCAATTTCTTTCCCGTGGACTGACGTTTTCATGTAAAATGCAATTTGAGGTAGTTTAAAGATTGTGACGCTGCGTGAATTGAGGTTGGAAATGTCAAAAAATCACACTTGGCAATAGGAAGTTCTAGAGTAATCTCTTTACCATGTATTAAGGGTTCTCATAGCACATTGGGAATAATTATCTCCACCCACAGGCGTCATCATGCCAAAGGCTGCAGCAGTTTCACATCATCGCACAGAGCGCCAATCGGTCGCTTCGGTCGCGGCTGCGCACAAGATCGAGCCGTTGGGTCTTCCGCTGCTTCTTGCGAAAAACGGCCTGTTCTGGGGCTCGATTGCGCTGACAGTGTACGTTATGTACCTGCTGGCCAGCAGCTGACCCTTCCTGCAATCTGTACTGCCCGGTAACCGCGCCAGACCTTGCGCGGTTTTTTGTTGTCATTCCCGCTGATCCGCGGGCAGTAGATTCGTGCCGAAGTGATGGTCCGGGCGGAAGGTTTCGGGCAGGGGAACTTCGGGTGTTTGACCGGCAAGTTCCGAAACAAGGGCCCGTGCCACCAAATGGGCTATTCCAAAGGAAATCTTGAAACCGCCGACCGCAGCAAATGTCCTTGAATGCTCCGGCAGGAGGCCGATCATGGGGTCGCGCTTGTTGCAGCGCGGACGTATCCCGGCCCATGCCGTCAGGATTTCACGGCCCTTCAGGCTGGGGCAGAAGGCTGTGGCCCGTGAAACCAGTTCTTCCGTCCGGCGCGGATCGACCGAGGCATCCTGAAAATCACGATCCGAGGTGCTGCCGATTGCAACGGTGCCGTCTTCATGGGGAACCACATACAGGCCTTCACAGTAGATCGCCGGGCGGTCTTCCAGCCCGCGCCCGTCCATCAGGATGGCCTGCCCTTTTTCACCCCGGCCAATCGCCTGTCCGGTAAAGTCCTGCAGCGTGTCATAGGCCTGGTATCCGTTGGCAAGCACAAGCCTCTCGCATGTGAGGGTCGGGCCGATTCCCTCTGTCCGGACCTTGCCGGTCCGTTCGTCATATCCGCGGAAACCAAGACCCTCGAAAAGATTGCCGTTCATGCGCACGTAAGACGCAAGTGCTGCAATATAGGCGCGCGGGCTGATGCGGGCTGCCAGTGTTTCATGCACCAGACCGAACGGAGCAGAGGCGGGATCCAGCCAGTCTGCCCGGCTTCCGGCCTGTTCCACGACATAGGAAAAGCCGGTCTCTTCCGGTTTCCAGCGGATTTGGCTTTCCTCGGCGCGCTCGGTGTGATGTTGCAGCTTGTCATCGCTGGTCAGCGGCAGAATCCGGCCGCAGCGACGATAGCCTGTTGCCAGGCCGGTTTCGCTTTCCACCTCCCGTGCGTGGGTTTCCAGCTGCAACAGGGATTGGAACTGGAACTCCTTTTTCGGGTTCCAGCGTGCAGGCATGTGCGGCATCAGCGCGCCGAGAAGCCCGCCGCTTGCACCAGCCCCAACACACTGCTCTTCGATGACGGCAACCGTCATTCCGGCCTTCAGGGCCCTGTAGGCAATGGACAGCCCGAAGACCCCGGCGCCGACGATCACGAGGTCAAGGGAGAGGGACAAGGAAGACGTGGTCAAGGAACTGCCGCCAGTGGTCACGATGAAGAATATACGGTATGCGCTTGGGTCCATATCACAAGCGCAAGGTGGATGTGAGGTGTGTGACACTACGAAGTCGTTGATTGAGCCGGAGAAGGGGCCCGCGTCTGTGTGCCACAAGCCGGATCTGGAATGGCTGGACAATGACGTGCCGCGTGCCGGACTGTTCGGCGACACCTACTTTTCCAAGGCTGGTGGGCTTGAGGAAACACGGCATGTGTTCCTCGCAGGCAACGGCATGCCCGACCGGTTCATGGATCGCCAAACCTTCACGATTGCGGAATTCGGGTTTGGAACCGGACTGAACTTCCTCACGACCTTGCAGGCGCTGAAGGCGAGTCGTGCTGCATGCCATCTCACCTTCCTTTCCTTCGAGCTTTACCCGATGGACCAGGAGCAATTGTCCCGTGCTCTTGGCGCCTTTCCCAAACTTTCCGGTCTCTCGGCACACCTCCTTGAAAAATGGCGAACGACGCCCGGCTGGAATATCCTGAACTTTGATCAGGCAACCCTCGTTCTTGGAATTGGGGATGCGCGCCAGCTCATAGGGGAGGTACAGCAGGCTCAGGCGGCCGATCTCACCCGATGCGATGAAACCGGTCGTCCGGTCCTTCAATCCATCGACGCGTGGTTCTTGGACGGCTTTTCTCCGGCCAGAAACCCGGAACTCTGGGAGCCAGACCTGCTGGCGAAGGCTTGCGAACTGACGGCCATGGGAGGGACGTTGGCCACATATACATCGGCAGGCTGGGTTCGCCGGAACCTGATTGCCGCCGGATTTGAAATTGAAAAACAAAGGGGCTTTGCCGGAAAACGCGAGATGGTGATCGGTCGCAAAGTCGATACCTCCGGGAAGCCGCTTTAGGAAATACAAGAACCGGTCTGCCGCTATTGCCGACCGAGTGACCAAGAAACGGAGTGTAAAATGTCCATTTCCCTGCAGGTCCTCTATCCGGCAAAGGAAGGCAGCCGGTTTGACCACGAGTATTACGAAAACACCCACCTTCCGCTGATGCAGGAACACATGGGGGACTACATTCTGTCGACCTTTGTGTCGAAAGGCATTTCCGGTGGCCCGGACAGTCCTCCCGGCTTTCATGCGATTGCAACGGCAATCTTCGAGGACCATGACTCGCTGAAAAAGGCCATGGCATCGGGACGTCCGGTCCTCGCTGATATTCCCAATTACACAGATGTCGAGCCTCAGATCCTCATTGGCGAGATTGTCGGGTAGTCCAGTGTCACACTTTCCCGTCGGCGGGGTCTTCACTTGGTGTATCAAACGCGCCCTTTGAAGAATGCTTACGTTATGGGAATTGGGGGTTTCTATTTCGCATTGCAAAAATTATACAGGCTGCCAGGGGGACTTGAAGATCTAAGGGAATTCGGATGCATTTGGATATGCCAATGGAATACGCAGCGGCTTACGGCCCGGTTGTCATGAATGCCGTAAAGGCTATCGTCGTTCTCATCCTCGGCTGGTTTCTGGCCGGATTGATCTCCGGGATCGTCCGTCGCCGGGTTGTCAGCCATCCAAAGATCGACGACACGATTGGCAATTTCGCGGCATCGCTCGTTCGTTGGCTTGTGCTTCTGGTCACGATCATTGCCGTATTGCAGCTGTTCGGTATCGAGGCGACCAGCCTTGTCGCGGTTCTTGGTGCCGCCACCCTAGCCATCGGTCTCGCCCTGCAGGGGACATTGAGCGACATTGCAGCCGGCGTCATGCTGATCATCTTCCGCCCGTACAAGCTTGGCCAGTTCGTTGATATTGGCGGCACCTCCGGAACGGTCAAGGATCTGAATCTCTTTGTCACCGAGCTGGTGACACCCGACAACGTTCAGATCATCATGCCGAACGGCAAGGCGTGGGGGGCCGTGGTCACGAACTTTTCCGCCCATGAAACCCGCCGTCTCGACCTGACCTTCGGCATCGATTACGGCGATGACGCCGACAAGGCGATCCAGCTCATCATCGACACTGCGAAGGCTGACAGCCGCGTGCATTCCGATCCGGCCCCGTGGGTGCGGGTGACCAATCTCGGAGATTCTTCGGTCGATCTGGGCGTGCGCCTTTGGTGCGATGCCAGCGATTACTGGGAGCTGAAGTTCCACATGCTCAAGGCGGTGAAGAAGGCCTTCGACGAGAACGGCATCAACATTCCTTACCCGCACATCATGTCTGTGCCGAAATCGGCATAAGCACCATCACATGGAAAAAACAGCGGGCGGGGGAAACCCCGCCCTTTTGTTATCCACGTCCGATCAGCGGCATCTTTGTGGCCATGATGGTGATGAACTGCACGTTGGCGGAAAGCGGCAGCCGGGACATGTTCAAGACGGCATCGGACACATGGGTCACATCCATCACCGGTTCCGGCATCACGGTGCCATTGGCCTGAGGCATGCCCTTGCCGAAGTCAGCCGTCATTTCGGATGCTGCGTTGCCGATATCGATCTGGCCGCAGGCAATGTCAAAGGCCCGCCCATCCAGCGACAGGGTCTTGGTCAGGCCGGTGATGGCGTGTTTTGTGGTGGTGTAGGGGGCAGAACCCGGGCGCGGGGCAGACGCGGAGATCGACCCGTTGTTGATGATCCGTCCCCCCTGCGGCGACTGGTGGCGCATCATCGCAAAGGACCCGCGCGCAATCAGGAACGCGCCATGCAGGTTCACATTGAGGACCTTCAGCCAATCCTCGACCGGGATTTCATCAATCGGGGCCTGCGGAACGTTGTTGCCTGCATTGTTGAAGGTGACGTCAAGCCGTCCGAAGCGTTCCTTGATCTGGCGGAACAGGTCATCCACCTGATCCGACTGGGACACGTCACAGGAAACACACAGGGCTTCTCCCGATTTCGCCCGATCGGCCGTTTCCTGTAGCTGGGCTTGCCTGCGCCCGGTCAGAACCACGCGGGCTCCCTCGTTCAGAAAAGCGAGCGCCGTCGCGCGACCAATTCCCGAACTTGCCCCGGTTACCAAAACCACCTTGCCGGATAACGACATGCCCATCTCCCTGGTTCAGATCATCTTTGGGAAGAAGAGTTCCCCAGTCAGAGCTGTCACACAAGGCTTGCAGGCGGCGAATTGGTTCGCCATGACGCAGCAGGCCAAGTCTCCTTGATACTGGCTCAAAGAAGTCTAAGGCTTTGGCGGTGTCGCCTCCGCCACCTCGAGTGAAGGTTCGGCGGTATCTGTTGGCGTCGTCTGTGCGACCTTAGGCGCGGGCTGATCCGGATCTGTGGCCGTGGTCTCCGCAGCAGGTTCTTCGGCCGCAGGTCCGTCAGTGGTGTTGACCGGGGTCGGCCCTGTATCGGCTTCTGTCGTGGTGTCCGCCTTGCTGTCAGCCTCCGCCGCTTCAGGTGCCTGAGCTGCCTCATTCTGTTCCGGAACCGGATCTGCAGGCGCTGGTACTGTTTCGGGAGCTTCGGATACTGGAGGTTCAGTAGCGGGTTGGACCGGGGTTTCTGCCGGCGCAGCGATGGCTTCCGGCTCGATCAATGCGGAACCGGTGTTCATGTTGAGGCGCCGTCGCGACAGACGATCCACGTGCTCCTTGAGGTCAGGGGCGCGTTCCATCAAGGCACGGAAGTCGGATGCATTGAGTGTCAGCAACTGGCAATAGCCAAGCGCAATCACATCGGCGCTGCGGGGTTGGCCGGTCACCAGCGCGATTTCGCCGAAAATATCGCCGCTACCAAGTCGGAAGGCGTTGTTGCCAGCATGGACTTCCACCGCGCCAGAGGCAATGAAGTAGGCCCTGTCGCCCTTGTCGCCCTTGCGGATCAGGCGTTCGCCCGGCGTTGCAAAAAGCGGGCGCATCATGCGGGCAATGTCTTTCAAACGCTTGTCGGACAAGCCCATGAACAGCGTATGCTCGGCCAAAAGCTCACGCGTTTTCATCCGCAGATCCAGTTCGGAGCGCCGCATTGTCTCCTGGCGAACCTTGGACGTCTCCCGCATCAGGTCGTTGTAAAGCTCGGTGCCGATCAGCGAGCTTTCATGTGCCTCCGCATAGGTGGTCTCCTCCATGCGCAAGCCCGTGCGCTTGAGGAAAAGCTCTTCCTGCGCGTCGGCATAATCGGGGTACTGCAGGCGAATGGCCTCAATGGCTTTGAGGATTTCACCACGGCGGGTCGCAAGGGTTTCGTGCAAGATGTCACCGACACGCGGCCCGACAAGCCGGCGAATGCGGTTTCGGTTGAAGGTCACGAGCTCACGAGAAATGATCCTGCAGACAAGGAGGAACTCCAGCCGGTCCGCCAGAAGCGTGGCAAGTGGCCGATTGATCTTCAGGCGGCGCTGGAGGATCTGGGCAAGCCGGAACCGCCAGCCAAATTTCAGCGGTTCGCGCGCTGCCCGGTTGTAGCCCGCACGCCCGTCCTGCCGCGTCAGGTCGTTGATCCGACCGGCAAGTGCCAGGTGCATGCCGACGGTCCGGTTCGACAGCGTCTTTTCGTTGAAATGCTCAAGAACCAGCTGACGTTCCCGGTCGGTCAACGCGATCAGCCCGAGGATAACGCGATCCTTGTCGGTCAGCCCGTCCGACTGTCCCGCGCTTTCAAGGGCCGCATCCGCTCGTTCTGCATAGGTCGAGACGATCGGGCCGGAAACCGACGGATCGATCTGGTAATCTTGCGCCGCTTCGCTGACGCCCTGGCGCACATCGGACAGGGCCAGCGCGAGATATTGACTGCGCAGCGCCTGATCTCGGGCGGACAGCTTGTCGATCCCCAGAACGCGGATCAGAGGTTTGAGGCTCGTGCCATAGACCAGAAGCGTGAACAGGACAAAGCCGGTGGCAAGGCGGGTCACAAAGCTGGAGATGTCATCGGACAAGGCTGAGTGTTCGGCAACGCTGAGTGCCAGAGTGAGCGTGATGGCGCCGCGCATGCCGCCCCAGAGCATGACCGTCTTGAACTTGGTGCTGACGGCCTTGCGCTTGTCAAACAGGCTGAGGGCGGGAAGCAGTCCGAAAATGACGACGGCGCGCGAGGCAAGTGCCGCAATGATCACCACAAGAAGCAACAGGATGTCGAGCGGCGTAAATCCGGCCACAAGCCGCGGGATCAAGATAGCGGCGAGAACGAAGATGAGCGAGGACGCCCAGAACGCGATTTGCTCCCAGACATTGTGAAGGAATGTCCAGTGCTGGGGCGAAATGCGGGACGGGCCGTGAAGATTGAACACGATGCCTGCCGCAACAACCGCCACTACGGCAGACACATCCGCAAACTGGTCACTGAAAACGTAGATGGCATAGGGCAGGGCAAGGCTCAGGGTCACCTGTGCCAGCGGAAGGTCGCGCAGCAAGGGCAGGGCAAAGACAAAAAGACGCGCAACGAGAATGCCGACAATGAGACCGCCAATGAAGGACCGGCCAAAGGCAATGGCTGCGTGCGTTGCGTCCGGCTCCGCCTGACCCGTCAGGATGCCAAGCAGAATCACGAAAAGCACGATGGCCGCCGCGTCATTGAGAAGGCTTTCCCCTTCCACGATACGCCCAAGCCGCGCCGGGGCGCCGATATCCCGGAAGATCGCGACGACGGCCACCGGGTCCGTGGTGGCGACAATCGCGCCGAGCAGCAGGCAGGCGACCAGCGGAACGCCGGACAATGGATAAAGCGCAAAGCCGATGAAGGCCGTGGCAAACAGCACCGCGACAACCGCCATGACCAGAATGGGGCCGATATCCTCCATGATCCGGCGGAAATCGAGGGTCAGCGATGTCTGGAACAGCAGGATCGGCAGGAAGATGTAGAGGATCTTCTCCGAATCGAACGGCAGGTTCACGAAGACGTTCGCGATCTCGTTGAAAGCATCGGTTGTCGGCGTATAGAGCAGGTAGGTCGCCACGATCCCGATCAAGGTTCCAACCATGGCCAGAAGCACGCTCGGGGCAACGCCAAGACGGCGGGCAAGCGGCTGAAGCAGGGAGATCGTGATGAGCAAAAGCGCAAAGGCGCCGACGACAATCGGTGTTTCCATGCGGGGCAATGTGCCCCTAACTCATGACATTTCCAAGCAGTTTCGACGGAAAAATTATGGCAAAACAGCGCTGCTTTTCCGTCGAGACCGCGTTGTCACGCTGCGCCGGGATTTGCCTTGCCGAACAGTTTGCGGAATGGCCATGCAAGGAACGAGAGCTGGCTGACAACCCCGATCCAGACAAGCGCCGGAAAAAACATGACCATGGAGAACGGGGCAAAGGTGATCATGCGGGCAATCCGCACCCCCTTCGGGAAATCTTCATCCTCGCGAGATTTGCGGGCGACCATCCGCCAAAGAGCCTTCCACCAGCCCCAGGTCTTGGTAGCGGTGAAGACAAAGACGACAGCGAACACGCTATAGACGATCAGGTCCATGTTCTTGAACCAGGGCAGCCAGCGCCCGTTCATCTCTTCGGTATGATCCGGGTCTTCGGCAAAGTATGTCACCTGACGGGCGGCAACACGCGCGCCGCCTTCCAGTAGCCATCCGGCAAGCGTGTAATCGTCTGCAGCGGCTGCAGCTGCGGCCGCCGGGTCAGCGTCAAAGTGGCGGGTCGTCATTGTGATCCGCGTTTTGCCGTCTTCGGCGGCATTGATGATCGTCTTCGCATTGGGCGGCGTTACGGCCTTCATCAGATCAGCCTGAGTGAAGGCCGTCTGGGCTGTCGCGAAGCGCTTCTCCAGACTGGTTTTGGAGAAGAGCGACTTGCCCGGTTGGGTGGGGGTTCCCGTGTCGACCAGCATCAGATTGACGCGCTGGCGCGCAGCAGAGGCATCCAGAGTGGCGAGATCCAGATTGACGATCTTGCCGCCGTCCTTGACCTGCAGGACCTTCGCCCCGGTTGCCGGATCCGTGGTCACCTTGCCTCCAAGCATCAGGGTTCGGTTCTTGTATTTGGCAAGGCTGGATTCCAGCAGGTTTGGATCGAGAATGGATGTCGGATCGTTCAGAGTCTGCCTGGCTGCCTGCTGTTTGGCCTTCGCGGTGCTATCGAACCGGGCGATTTTCAGGTCCGCCTGCTTCACCGGTGTGTCGAGGAACTTCAGGTTCGCATCCATTGCCCGAAGGTTTTTCGGGTTAAGCAGGACATCCTTGTCGAGCTCCACCATGAGGCGGGACTTGTCTCCGGCACGAACCTGCTTCAGTGGCAGGGTCTTTCCGGAATTGCGGACAATCTGAAGATCCAGCGACTTCGGGATATCGCCGATCTGGTCGCGCAGTTTGAAGAAGTCAGCCTCGCGGATGGCGATCTGGGTGTTCTTCAGCTTTGTGATCTTGGGTGCGTCTCCGGCCAAGCCCTTGACGACTTGCGTTGCAGCGCCGTCGGCAGCTCCGGCCATTTCATCCAGAGAGGAAAGGGGAACCTCGTCGCCAGCTTCCGTGATCAGCCGCCAGGTGCCGTTCTCGCCCGGCAGAAGGGCCATGTTAGCGGCCCCGGCCTTGGCAGGCAGTTTCTTGGCAAACCATATGCCGTCTTCCAGTTTCGGGATCGGGGCATCAAACTTTTTTGCAGCGCTGCCTGCAGCCTCTGCACCTTCCCTTGCGAGTTTTGAAAGCAAACCCGCCTCCGCGGAAAGCGGCAGCGCCAAAAAGCCCAAGAGTACGATAAGGGCTGAAAGGGTTTTGCGATTCAAAAACAAGGTCATGGGCGCGCTTTCGAAACAATTCAAATGAATGACTTCAGGTTTGGCGCGAACCTTCCGTTGCGTGATGTAAATGTCAACCGTTTGGTCAAAAAAATGGGAAATTATCTGGTATAATAACCTAGGGTAAGGCCTTTAGATTGAAGCCTTTTTCTTCCTCTCGGAAAGGTAGATTCCGCCCAGAACAAGCGCAAGACCTGCCGCGTGGTGCCACTTGAACGGTTCTCCCAGAACCAGAACAGCCAGTATGGGGGCAAAGATGGGCACCAGATTGACGAAAATCCCCGCCCGGGCCGGGCCGATCAGTTCCACGCCGCGCATAAAGAAGATCTGCGCCAGACAGGACGGAAACAGCGAGATGAACATGACGATCATCCAGCCCTTTTGCGTGGGGAGCCGGGCGGTGCCATTGGCAATCTCGTAGGCGAGGGCGGGCAGCGAGGTAACCGCCGCGATCATTGCCAGCACCGCAAAGAAAACCAGACCGGAAACCTGAGGGCGTTTTCTCAGGGCAAGTGTGTAGCCGGAGTAGAGCAGGCAGGCGAACAGCATGATGCCGTCACCGGGATTGACCGTCAGTGTCAGCAGAACCCTCAGGTCACCATGCGAGGCAACAAGTGCGACCCCTAGCAGGGTGGTCAAAATGCCAAGGACCTGGGCAAGCGATGCCGGGGTCTTGAACAAAAAGACAGAGCCGATCAGGACAAGGATCGGGATCGATCCCTGAATGATGCCGATATTGACGGCGGTGGTCGTGTAGGCGGCAACGTAGAAAAGCGAATTGAAGGCAATGAAGCCGAACCCGGCCATCAGGATCATCCGGCCGAAATAGGGGCGCATCATGGGCCATTCGGCCCGAATGCGCGGCCACAGACTGATGCCCAGAACACAGCCGACGATCCACCAGCGCAAGGTCACGATGACCATCGGGGACACTTCGCCAATCGCCAGCCGACCAGCCACGGCATTTCCGCCCCAGAACAACGTTGTCAGGGTCAGCAGCAGGATGGCATTGCCATAAAGGCGACCGCCAAGAACGGAAAGGACGCTGGTCATTGCGAAAACTGCTTAAGGAAGACGGTTGCAGGTCTTCGGTTGGGACGGACTATCGGTTGCCGGGATATCGGTTGAAAGCCGCATGTCTACACCTCATGGCGCAGAAACACGAGGGTGGCAAGGGCGGAAGAGGCATTATGTGATTGCCTGAATTGGGAAAAGCGTTACTTCAATTGTTTCGATAATGTAGAAGGTCATTAAGGGCAGGTCCCATTGACCCGAAGGCCATGGGGGCCCACAACGCGTGGTAAGTCCGGCACTCATTGCCGGTTTCTGGAACGAATTTGGGGTTTAGCTTTAATGACAGATCGCATCGACATTCATGGGCTCAAGGTTGCCGCAGAGCTTTATGAGTTCGTCAACCGGAAGGCACTTCCGGGCACTGGTGTTTCCGAAGACGGGTTCTGGGCAGCATTGTCCGAACTGGTCCATGATCTTGGCCCGAAAAACCGGGCCCTTCTTGAAAAGCGGGCTTCGCTGCAGCAGCAGATCAGCGCCTGGCACAAGGCCAATCCGGGGTCCCCGGACATGGCAACCTACAAGGCGTTCCTCAGCGAGATCGGCTATCTGGTCCCTCAGGGCGACGACTTTCAGGTCGGAACTACCAATGTCGACCCGGAAATCGGCGAAGTGGCCGGCCCGCAGCTCGTCGTGCCGGTCATGAATGCCCGTTATGCACTGAACGCTGCCAACGCCCGCTGGGGTTCGCTCTATGACGCGCTCTACGGCACCGACGCCATGGGCTCAAAGCCGCAGGGCGGTGGTTATGACGCGGCTCGCGGTGCGCAAGTGATTGCCTATGCACGCAGGGTTCTGGACGAAGCTGCCGCGCTGGCAGACGGTTCATGGACTGCCGTCACGGGTCTCTCCGTTGCCAATGGCGCTCTGGTTGTTTCCACGGATGACGGCGCCACGTCGCTCGCCGATGCCGCTCAATTTGCGGGCTATACCGGCGAGGCTTCTGCGCCAAAGAGCGTGCTCCTGAAGAAGAACGGCCTCCATCTCGATATTATCATCAATGCCGACCATCCGATCGGCTCCGTAGACAAGGCACACATCGCAGACGTCGTGATCGAGTCTGCCATGTCCACCATCATGGACTGCGAGGATTCCGTTGCCGCTGTGGATGCCGAAGACAAGGTGGTCATCTATTCCAACTGGCTCGGCCTGATGAAGGGCGACTTGCAGGAATCCTTCGAAAAGGGCGGCAAGACGGTTACGCGCAAGATGAATGGCGACCGCGCCTACACCGGTCCGGACGGGTCAAAGGTCACGCTGCATGGCCGCTCGCTGTTGCTGGTGCGCAATGTCGGCCACCTGATGACCATCGATGCGGTTCTGGACAAGGATGGCAACGAGATCCCGGAAGGCATTCTCGACGGCATGGTCACATCCCTGATCGCGCTGCATGACATTGGCCCGAACGGCCGCCGCGCCAATTCGCGTGCCGGTTCGGTCTATATCGTCAAGCCGAAGATGCATGGCCCGGAAGAAGTGGCCTTCGCGGTCGAGCTGTTCGACCGGATCGAAAACGCGCTGGGCATGGCGCGCAACACCCTGAAAATGGGCATCATGGACGAGGAACGCCGCACGACGGTCAACCTCAAGGAATGCATCCGCGCTGCGAAGGATCGCGTGTTCTTCATCAATACCGGCTTCCTTGACCGCACCGGCGACGAGATGCACACCTCGATGGATGCCGGTCCGATGATCCGCAAGGGCGACATGAAGGCAGCGACCTGGATCGCGGCCTATGAGAACAACAACGTGGATGTCGGCCTGGCCTGCGGTCTGCCGGGTCACGCGCAGATCGGCAAGGGCATGTGGGCCATGCCGGACCTGATGCACACCATGCTGGAGCAGAAGATCGGCCACCCGATGTCGGGCGCCAACACGGCTTGGGTTCCGTCCCCGACCGCAGCAACCCTGCACGCCATGCACTATCACAAGGTGAGCGTTGCCGAGCGGCAGGCCGAGCTGAAGAAGCGCACCCCGGCCAAGGTGGAAGACATCCTGTCCATTCCGGTCGCCGAGCGTCCGAACTGGGCCCCGGAAGACATTCAGGCTGAACTCGACAACAACGCACAAGGCATTCTTGGCTATGTCGTGCGGTGGGTCGAGCAGGGCATCGGCTGCTCCAAGGTGCCGGATATCAACAATGTCGGCCTGATGGAAGACCGCGCAACCCTGCGCATCTCCGCCCAGCACATTGCCAACTGGCTGCATCACGGCGTTGCCAGCCGCGATCAGGTCATGGAGACCATGAAGCGCATGGCCAAGGTGGTCGACGGCCAGAACGAGGGTGACCCGCTCTACCGTCCGATGGCGGCCGACTATGACGGCTCCGTCGCCTTCCAGGCGGCTTGCGATCTGGTGTTCGAAGGAACCACGCAGCCAAGCGGCTACACCGAACCGGTCCTGCATCGCCGCCGGGCCGAGTTCAAGTCCAAGAACGCTGCCTGACACTTTCAGGTTTCATCAGAATAATGAGGCGCGGGCTCCGGTCCGCGCTTTTTTTGCATTCAATCCAGCGGGAACAGCTCCAGCAGCTTCTGCCGACCGGTCAGGGAGCCTCGGATTGATCCTGATCGTTGCAAAACGATCAGGACTATAAAAATTATCAAGGGCATACTTATTCGGTGAATACGAGCTGATTACTCAATCGCCCGAATGCATCTCTTGCCGCTGCTTTCGCCTGTTCAGATGTGGGCTCTCTCACCACCAATACCCGGGCGTCGTTTAGGAACGTAGATTTCTTTACCGTCTTAATTCTCAGGGTGCCAATGTGAAGTATCTGCCCGCTTTTAACATTAAATCGCGGCTGCAAAAGTGCTTTCAGGTCGTTAATTTCTTTCGAGAGGGACTTTTTTCCGTCCTCTAGTGATACATAGCTCTTGTAGCAACGTAATCCTACCACCCTGTAGTTGCCGGGTGAAACGACGACCTTATCTTCTTTGGAGAATATACTAATAGATCGATTGATTTTATCTTGTTTATTAATGCTGTATACCTCCTCTCCGCCTTCTCGCGCAATGTACGTCGTGCTGATCCCGCAAAAGGTTTCGTCTATATAGACGTCTCCCATGACTACCGATTTTCCGCTTCTTAATTGATTTTCGTACTCGGTTATTTCGCTATCGTCCGCTTGCTTGTAAGTGTTTTCGTTGGACAGGCACCCGGTAAGCGCGAGTGACAACACCATGATGAAAAGTGCTTTCATTTGATTCCCTCAAAAGGCTTTTTTGTCGCTAATTCGGTCGCGCACGCTATTCAGGTTGTTGTGTCTTTGCAAGGTCCAAATACATGCCTTCATCTAAGGGAGTTTGGGTGTTTTTATCGGGTTTCCGACGCTGCGGGCGTGGCGCGTTTCTTGAAATTATATCGCTCTGTTCACGCGGCCAATAATCTGGTGTTTAAAGGAACAAGATAGCCAAACAGCTACATCGAATTGGTCCGCGCCTTTTTTCATTTGGGCGTCTCTGGTCGTCTGCGTTCCACCGCTTGGCTTGCAATGGCCACTTGTTCCCCTCCCCCTTGTGGGGAGGGGGTACATCCCGCCCCATCCGGAAACCCGGTCCTGCAGAACGACTTTCACCCCCACCCTTGCCCTCCCCACAAGGGGGAGGGGACGGAGAGATCGTGCAGCTTCCGTTGCTCCAGCCGAGCAGGAACTTGCTACCTCCACGAGACGTCATCCCGCACTTGATGCGGGATCCAATATGCCTCTCAGGTTTGCACGAGCTGAAACGTGAGCTCTTGTCGTGTTGAGTGAACTTTGAAAACGGACAGGCCGCTGGAATTCAATGGATCCCCGATCAAGTCGGGGATGACGGTCGGGCAAGGCGAAACATCATTCCGACTCAAATGCTCCCTTGGGCAAAACCGTTTTTCAATTGCCAGAATGCGCCTTTTCCCAATCCAGGATCGGCTGAATGTTGTCTTCCGGCGTCCAGGGCTCATCCAATTCTTCGCAATACTCAGCGGTAAAGTACTTGATCTTCTCGCGCTTCATCGCCTTGTGAAGCTCGTCCGAGATGAAAAGCCCAGTCATTCTGAAACTTTCTCCCCAAAGGTGTCGCCCATCGATGGCTGGTTTACTAAACACAGTTTTTCTGGCGGGGCTTAGGTCTGGGCGTGGCGGATATAATTCTGTCCCTTCGACCCAGATCACCTCGGAACGATTTGTCAAAACACAACCAAAGGAAATTGGGCAGTTGAAGATGTAGTAACGGTCTTCGACCAACTCGCCATCCTTGCGATAAAGCGTCAGGGGAAAGAACTGATGGACCCCCGGCTCAAAGCTCTCGACAAGGGTCTTGAACCGCTCACTGACAGCATTGAGGCCGGGCATGGCGAAGATATCGGGATAGACCTTTTTCTTGGAGGTTTCCCTTGCCTGCGTCGGTAGCCTTTCAACAGGAGCAGTTCTGTATGCGCTCAAGCCATACATGTACATGTTCTCAGGCCCATCCAGAAACTCAAAGCGCGGTTCCCGATTGCTATAGGCCAGCTCTATCCAGTATGCCATTAGTGCCTGCTCCCCAATAATACGACTTAAAATACCTCTGCGTTATGTCTGGGTGTGGTCGGAACTGCGGTCCCTGTCAATTCCGGTGATCGCCAGAACGCGATGAATTTCCCTCGCCAAAAAGGGGAGGGGATGGTGATATCGCGTGCGGCGCTGTTTTTTAAGACCACAGAGGCCCCACCAACACGAGACGTCATCCCGCACTTGATGCGGGATCCAATATGCCTCTCAGGTTTGCACGAGCTGAAACGTGAGCTCTTGTCGTGTCGAGTGAACTTTTAAAACGGATAGGCCGCTGGAATCCAATGGATCCCCGATCAAGTCGGGGAGGACGAACTGAACATGAACGGCATTCACAGGGCTTCGCATCACCCGTTTTGGCAAGGTAAGTTCTCATGTTTCCAAGGCATGGGGTCCAGCCAGCTCAACCGAGCGGGAACAGCTCCAGCAGCTTCTGCCGACCGGTCGGGGAGATGTGGATGATCCTACTGTCCTTTTCCCGGCGGGCCCAGCCGAGATCCTGAAAGCGGGAGAGGAGGGCAGCGCCGATGCCGCCGGCCAGATGGTTGCGGCGTTCGCTCCAGTCAAGGCAGGCGCGGCACATGGGACGGCGGGCTTTGGAAAGCGAAGCAAGGTCAATCTCGAACTCGCTCATGAAAGCCTTGCCCGCTGCCGTCAGCGCAAGGCCGCCGGGCCCGGATTGGGCGGTCAGGAAGCCGCGTTCCGTCAGGCTGTCGAAGATACGCACGGCCAGATCGCCCGCCAGATGGTCATAACAGACGCGGGCAGCGCGCAGGGCCGGGTCCTTCGGGCCGGTGCGCGTTCTCAAATGGCCCTGATTGGCCGCAAGACCCATCAGGGCTTCCAGAACCGCACTGACATCAGGCCCCGAGAGGCTGAAATAGCGATGGCGTCCCTGTTTGGCCTGCGCCAGAAGTCCGCCGTCCTGCAGCTTGGAAAGGTGAGAACTGGCGGTGGAGAGACCAACTCCTGCCTCCTGAGCCAGTTCCGAAGCGGTCAACGCCTTGCCGCTCATCAACGCCGTCAGCATGTTGGCACGCGCGGGATCGCCGATCAGCGCGGCAAGTTGGGCAATGTCCGGTCCTTCTTTCATACTTCGATCCTAATCGAAGCATGTGTTGCGCGCAACATGGCAGAAGCAGGCCACCAAACCAAAAAGGACCAACACGATGATTACCTGCTTCATCCGTTACCACATCGACCCCACGAAAAAGGCTGCCTTTCAGGAATATGCCCGCAATTGGGGCGTTGCGATTCCGCGCTGCGGCGCAGACCTCATTGGCTACTATGCCCCGCATGAGGGGTCCAGCACGCTGGCCTATGGGGTTTACAATATGGAAAGCCTAGCCGAATACGAGGCCTACCGCGCCCGGCTGATGAACGACCCGCTGGGCCGCGAAAACTATCTCTTTGCGCAAAAGGAAAAATTCCTCTTGCGGGAAGACCGCACCTTCCTGAAGCTGGCCTCCTCATGAGGGGAGAGGAAACATCATGATCGGCGTCATCTTTGAAGTGGAACCGCATGCGGACAAGAAGGACGCCTATCTGGCCATGGCCGCGCAGATGCGCCCGCTTGTCGAGCAGATCGACGGGTTCATCTCGGTGGAGCGGTTCCAGAGCCTCACCAATCCGGACAAGCTGCTGTCGCTGTCGTTCTTTCGCGACGAGGCCGCGCTCGATGAATGGCGAAAACTGACCCAGCACAGGAAAGCCCAGGCCGCTGGCCGGGGCAGCTTCTTCAAGGATTATCGCCTGCGCGTCGTCAGCATCATCCGCGACTATGGCATGACCGACCGCGATGAAGCCCCGACGGACAGTGTGGAGGTGCATGGCGGGTAAGACACCCAGTGTTGTATGTGAAGTCTTTACATGCAGATGGAGAAGTCTAGTGAATGATACTTTGAAATTTTACAATATAAACGCCCTCAAATACGCCTCTGATATGGGGATGCCCGATGAAAATTTAAATCATTTTACAAAATATCTGAAATCTGGCGCCAAGGTTCTGGAACTGGGAACTGGCAGTGGAGCGGATGCAGAAATAATGCTTGCAAACGGCTTTGACGTGCTGCCCACAGATGGTTCAGAAGAATTGGCCGCTATTGCCACGGAACGTTTGGGGCGGCAAGTTCAAATCATGCAGTTCAACGAGCTGGAATTCGATAGTGCGTTCGACGGAGTATATGCGTGTGCGTCCCTCACACACGCCGAAAGAAACTTGCTGCCCGACATAGTTATCCGCATCAACAAGGCCTTGTTGGGGGGCGGAGTAGTTTGGGCAAGCTTCAAACTTGGAGAAGCCGAGGGTTATGACAAATTTGGTCGATATTATAACTACCTAACCCCAGAAGAGTTGATATCGGTGTGGCGCCGGAACGGTGCCTGGTCCGAAGTGAATATGAACGAATGGCTTGGTAGCGGATATGACGGAGTTGAAACCAAGTGGGCCGCTATCACTGCATTTCGATGATCAACCCAAAGGCAGTCTGACTGTCACCACAAGGCCGCCTGCCGGTCCGTTGGCGAGGCTCAGCTGCCCGCCATGGGCGTGGATGATGGAGCGGGCAATGGAGAGACCGAGACCAATGCCGCCGGTTTCCTCGCTGCGGGAATCCTCAAGCCGTACGAAGGGCTCAAACACGTCATCCAGCTTGTGATCCGGAATGCCGGGGCCCTTGTCGGAAATGGTGATGAGGGCCGCGTCCGGTTCTGCCATCAGGCGAACAGATACCGCCTCCCCGTAGCGCACTCCGTTTTCAACGAGGTTGCGCAGCGCCCGTTTCAGCGCCATCGGACGACAAGGAGCAAGCAGGGGTGCGGCTTCCTCCAGTGACACGGCGTGGCCGAGCGTCTGCTGGTCGGCGGCAAGCTCCGACAGGAGGGCGGCAAGGTCGATGGTCTCGCCCTTTTCCTTGAAGGAGGCTTCCTTGGCAAAGGTCAGCGTTGCCTCGGCCATGGACGCCATTTCATCCAGGGTCTGGATGATCTTCTCCCGGTTCTCGTCATCCTCGATGAATTCGGCTCTCAGCCGCAGGGAGGTGATGGGCGTGCGCAAATCATGGCTGATGGCCGCCAGCATCTTGGTGCGATCCGAGACAAAGCGCGTCAGCCGGTCTTGCATCTCGTTGAAGGCGGCGATCACGGCCCGCACTTCGCCGGGTCCGCTTTCCTTCAGCGGCGGCACATCCTCGCCCCGGCCCAGGCTGCCAGCGGCATCCGCAAGGTTCTTCAGCGGGCGCGTCAGGCGGCGCACCACGAAGATCACGATCAGGATGATCAGGGCTGCCATGATCGCCAATTGGGTCATCAGGGGCTTGATGGCCCAGGGTGGCGGGCGATAGCTGGTGGCCAGATTGAGATAGGACCCGCCCTTGAGCGGAATGCTCAGTTTCAGGTCCACCTTGCGACCCAGCAGCCGGTCCGGCGGCGAGCGATCCTTGCGCCGATCCTCTGCGCGCGGTGGGGGAGGCGGGCGCCTGTCCCGTCGGGGCGGGTCTTCCATCTGCAGATTGATGTCGCGGCCGTCGGCGAATTCCGATCCCAGCATGTGCAGGATATGACGTTCGGTGCTGCTGGTTCCGCTGGACCGGAGCAGGGCCTTGTCAGAGACCCAGAACCGGGTGAACTGGCTGGACGACGCTTCCAGAATACGCGGATGAAGATCGGCCGGAGTGTCTTCAAGGAGTTTGGCCACTTCCACGCTGCGCTGAAGCAGATTGTCCCGCGCAAGCTGGATCAGGGCGATCCGGCGCTCGTCATGAAACACCCAGATGCTGATCATCTGCGACACGAAGACGGCCGCCAGAAGCAGACAGATCAGCTGGCCGGCAAGGCTTTTCGGGGCAAGGCGGGACAGGGTGGCCTTGATCATGCGGCGCTATCCGACACATCGGCGGTAAACATGTAGCCTCCGCCCCAGACCGTCTTGATCAGGCGCGGATCCTTCGGGTCAACCTCGATCTTCTTTCTCAGGCGCGAGACCTGATTGTCGATGGATCGGTCAAACACGTTTGGCATGCGCCCGCTGGTCAGATCCATCAGCTGATCGCGGTTGAGCACCATGCGCGGTCGTTTCAAAAAGGCGCAGAGCAGCTGGAATTCACCGCTGGACAGGATGACCGGCTCGCCGAGCTGGTTGAACAGCTCCCGCTTGCCCACATCCAGTCGCCATCCCTCGAAATGCAGCTGGTCACTTTCCAGCGGATCGCGGTCGCGCGGTTCCTGATTGGTGCGGCGAAGGACGGCTTTGACCCGTGCCAGCAATTCGCGGGGATTGAACGGCTTGGTCACATAGTCATCCGCGCCAATCTCCAGACCGATCACCCGGTCCATGTCATCGGCCATCGCTGTGAGCAAAATGACGGGGATCGATCCTGTCTCCACCAGATGGCGGCACAAGGACAGGCCGTCTTCACCCGGCATCATGATATCCAGCACGACAAGGTCGATCACCGCGGCCTTCAGGGCCTTGCGTGCATGGGCGGCACTTTCGACTGCCGTTGCCCGAAAGCCGTTCTTGATAAGGTAGCGGGCGAGGGTCTCGCGAATATCGCGGTGGTCATCTACGACGAGAATATGCGGACTTGGGTCGGACACATGTTGCTCCGGGTTTGCCTGATCTTGTTCCTACACCAATCTGGTGAGGGTTTTTCCCGATTTTCTGCCGGAAGCCGGGTCAATTTGTATCAGTATGTATCAGCGCGGGGATTCGCGACAGACCGCGACAGTTCAGCGGTTTTTCAAGGATAGTTCTGCCACATGTCCCACCTATCTTGAGGATGTCGCAGGGACAACCTGCGGGAAACAAACCCGATGGAGTTGATTGGGATGACACCGTTCAAGAAAACGACTTTGGCTCTTCTGGCTGCAACCGTCGCCGCTACCGCATTGACTGCAAGCTACGCGGTTTCTGCCCGTGAGGGCGGTCACTGGGGGGGCGGTGACAAGGCATTCGGCTGGCACATGGGCGGCGGCAAGCGCGGCGGCCACATGTTCAAGCGTTTCGACACCAACAAGGATGGCTCGATTTCGCAGGAAGAAGTGGATGCGGAAACTGCGAGCCTCTTTACTGCGGCAGACGCCGACAAAAACGGCATCGTCGGACTGGAGGAGTTCAAGGCCCAGTTCGTCGTGCAAAGCGAACCGATGCGCATCCGTGCGTTCCAGCGTCTCGACCGCAATGGTGACGGCACAGTTACAAAGGAAGAGTTCGACGGATTGTCCGAAAAGATCTTCTCGCGGATGGATCGCGATGGAGACGGCATTCTGGAACCGCGAAAGGGCGGAAAGCGCGGTGAGCGCGGCGAACAACAGGCACGCGGTGAAGGCGAAAACGCTCGCGAAGACGGACGAGGCCGTGGTGGCGACCGTGATGGTCATCATGGCGGCAAGCGCGGCGGACCGAACCCGATGCGCATGATCTTCTCAACCTTCGACACGAATGGCGACGGCAAGATCACTCGTGAGGAATTCGACACCGTTCGCGGTCAGCTCTTCGCCTCCGCCGATCCGTCCGGTACGGGGTCCTTCGACAAGGACGGCTTCTCCGCCATCTGGGCGACACTGAATGACGAGCATCTCGTTCGCATGTTCCAGTCGCTGGACACCAATGGCGATCTCGGTATCACAAGCGAAGAGCAACAGGCCAAGACCGCCGAAATGGTCGCTCGCATGGACAGCAACAAGGACGGCGTGATCACCAAGGCCGACCTGAAGCGCGGCATGTGGAAGCACGGACGTGGCCATGGCCGCGGTCATGACAACGACCGCGATGGCGACGACAACTGACAAAATGGCTGATCTCCCAGCTGGAGACGCCGTTTGAATCAGACCAAAACCGGGGCTGCGCACTGGCGTGGCCCCGATTTTTTATTCCTGCATTGATAAAGTTCCCTAGCGTTATTTCTATTTTTACGGCTGGTGGGCATTCTCTGCGCGGTATTTTAGAAAAAATTGGCCGGGACACATGAAACAGGAAAATCTGGGGCAGTTGATCGACGAGATTATTCGCTCAAACCGTATCACGACTGATGATGTTTTTCGCCTGCGGCGAACAATCTATGATGCACAGAGTGTTGTCAGTCAGGAAGAGGCCGAAGCGCTTCTGTACCTGAACGAAAATGTATCCGATGCGGACCCGGCATGGAGCGTCCTGTTTCCCGAAGCGCTTGCCGATTTTGTGGTGCATCAGATGAAGCCCGCCGGGTATGTGACCGAGGACCAGTCGAACTGGTTGATTGCCGCGATTACCCGGGATGATCACATCTGCACGCCAACTGAACTGGATGCGATCCTCAAGATAATGGATGTGGCGCGTTCGGTGCCAAAATCCCTTGAGCTGTTTGCGCTGGAGGCGGTGAAGGATTCCGTGATCCATGGTGCCTGCACGACGCGGTCGGGCAAGGAACTGAAGCCCGGTGTCATTTCCGATGCCGAGGTCGAGCTGATCCGCCAGATCCTCTATGCCGGAGCCAATGGCGGCGGCATTGCGATCTCCCGCGAGGAAGCTGAAATCCTGTTCGACATCAATGACGCAACCGCCGAGGCAGACAATGCACCAGCGTGGTCCGAGCTGTTTGCCAAGGCTGTTGCAAACTTCCTGATGGGGCTTTCCGGCTTCACACCTCCTTCGCGAGAAGTAGCTCTGGCGCGTGAGAACTGGCTTTCCCAGGAAGGCGGGTTTGACGGCGGGGTAAGCGGGTTCTTCAAATCCATGGTCGGCGCGAGCACGTCCACCGCGCGTGACGCCTATAATGACCTCACAAGGGACCCGGCAGCCGAAAGGACCGCCCGACTGGCAGAGGAAATTGCCGCCAACGAAGTGGTCACGGAATCGGAAGCCCGCTGGCTGGTGGATCGCATTGGCCGGGACGGCATCCTTCACGAGAACGAGAAGGCTCTTTTGCGCTTCATCCACGAGGAAAGCCCGAACATCCATCCCTTGCTGGAACCCTTGATGGAAAAGGTCGTCGGCAAGGTCGCCTGATACCTCTCAAAACCAAGGAATTCCGGTTTTCGCCGGGCCTCAGATAGCTGTTTGAAAAGACAGGACAAAGACCGCCTTCGGATAGCATCCGGGCGGTCTTTTGCATTCTCCAAAAACAATTCCGAAAAACGCGAAATTTATACTTGATCTTAAGGGTATTTGGCCGCATATGGGTCTTGCCCAAATTCGCACGTGCCCGTGGTCGTTCATGAGGTTCATCAGAAATCTCTTAAGGGGCCGCTGCCAGTAAACACCGCCAAGGGGCGGGGCAGCAAAGTCCGGACGGCTTAAAGCAACGACGTAAGAGGGCCCTTTTGGTCTCTGCCGGGGTTCCATCCTCCGGGGTTACTGAGAAGAGGCACCTAGTACATCCTTGCCCGACGTGCGGTTCGGTATCCCGATCCAATCAACGGCATTCCCGACGCGGGAAAGCTTTGCGCCTGTCAACGCATCGCCCAACCGTCGCTGAGGTTCGTCATCCGTCTTCCGGCTCCAAACCGGAGGAGGGACGCCGCGTCATCAGCACCCTGCGACGTGAAACTGCATTGCGCAAAGACAAGAAATGCGCGCTTGCAGCTGAAAATTGGAAGGGGAAACCCTCATGAGCGAACGTATCCGCGAGTTTCTTCGCCGACGCGACGAAGACGGCCCTTGCGTTGTCGTCGATCTCGACATTGTGCGCGAAAACTATCACGCCTTTGCCCGGTCCCTGCCGGACACTTCCGTTTTTTACGCAGTCAAGGCCAATCCGGCGCCGGAAATCCTGGCGTTGTTGGAGCGTCTTGGCTCGTCCTTCGATTGCGCCTCGGTCGGCGAAATCGAAATGGTTCTCGCAACCGGCGCTTCCGCCGACAGAATTTCCTATGGCAACACCATCAAAAAGGAGAAGGACATTGCCAAAGCTTACGCGTACGGGGTCCGCCTCTTTGCCGTGGACTGTGTCGAAGAAGTCGAAAAAATTGCCCGTTCTGCGCCTGGAAGCCGCGTCTTCTGCCGCGTCCTGTGTGACGGTGTCGGAGCCGAATGGCCGCTTTCAAGAAAATTCGGATGTGATGCAGCTATGGCCCCGGACGTGCTCGAACACGCCCACCGACTCGGCCTCTTCGCACACGGCGTCTCCTTCCACGTCGGCTCACAGCAAGCCAACCTCGAAGCCTGGGATCTCGCTCTCGCCATGGCAGCCGGGGTCTTCAAGGAAATGGCGCTTCGCGGGATCGAACTGAAGATGGTCAACATGGGTGGGGGCTTCCCCACCCGCTATCTGAAGGATGTTCCGGGCGTACCGACCTATGGGGCTGCCATTTTTGGTTCGCTGACCAGACACTTCGGCAATCGCCTGCCATCCACCATCATCGAGCCGGGCCGCGGCATGGTTGGTAATGCCGGCATGATCGAGGCCGAAGTGGTCCTGATTTCCCGCAAGTCCGCCGAGGATGAAGTGCGTTGGGTCTATCTGGACATCGGCAAGTTCCACGGGCTGGCCGAAACCATGGACGAAGCCATCCGCTATCCGATCCGGACCCCGAAGGACGGGGACCTGACTGCTCCGTGTGTTCTGGCCGGTCCGACATGCGACAGCGTCGATGTGATGTACGAGAAGACGCCCTATGAGCTGCCGGTCAGCCTGTCCATCGGGGACAAGGTCCTGATCGAAGCCTGCGGCGCCTACACCACCACTTACTCGACAGTGGGCTTCAACGGCTTCGCGCCGCTCGCCTCCTACGTGATCTAGGAACCAGGGTCATGGTTACGATTGTTGATGAGGTGCCGGCTCACACCGGCGTCCGTGAGGCCCTGCTCGACCTGAGCTTCGGTCCCGATCGGCATCTGAAAACCAGCGAGCGGCTACGTGAAGGCCGCCTGCCGGTCTTTGCCTACAGCGCGCTGGATGAAAACGGCACCCTTGTGGGGACCGTTCGCCTGTGGGCCGTCCGCGACGAGGACGGCACGGACTGCCTGTTGCTGGGCCCGCTGGCTGTGGACCCGGCCCTGCGTGGCCAGAAGGTCGGCGACCGGCTGATGCGTCACGCCCTGAACCAGGCTGCCGTCTTCGGCCATCGCTCTGTCATCCTCGTGGGAGACCCGAACTACTATGTTCGTTTCGGTTTCCGCGGTGGCCTGCTGGCTAATCTGGACCTTCCCGGCCCGGTTGACCGGCACCGCTTCCTTGCGCTTGACTTGCGGGCAGGGGCATCTGCTGCCCTTTGCGGCGTGCTGCAGGCGGCAGGCGAGATGGCACAGACCGGTCTGGCGACAGATCAGGATCGCTTTTCGCAAATTGGCGATCGGCTGTGATAGCCGACTGAATTGCGAAGTTGTATATGACAGTGAGACAGCGTTGTATCCGGTGATCGGAAACAACGCACCTTTCCAGAAGGACGTCAGCGACAGGATGCCAGGGTTTGTCAGCCCGGCTGAGTGACATAGCAGGAGTACCAAATGACCGAAGAAACCGGAAAAACGGTGACCGCGGGGAGGGCCAGGCCAGTAAGAGCCAAGGCCGAAGCAAGTCCGGCAAAACCGGCACCTGCCAAGCGGAAACCGGCTGCTGCCAAGAAGTCGGCAGCGCGCAAACCGGGCAAAGCCGCACCCAAGGCTCAGGTCTGGCCAAAGCACGGAACGATCACCGGACCGCTGGTGATGATCGGTCTGGGCTCCATTGGCAAGGGAACGCTTCCCTTGATCGAGCGTCATTTCGACTTCGACAAGTCGCGCTTTACCGTCATTGATCCTGTCGACACCGATGCAAAGCTGGTAACCGATCGAGGCTACCGCTTCGAGCAGGTTGCGCTGACGCCTGACAATTACAAGGACATCCTGACCCCGCTGCTGACAGAAGGCGAAGGGCAGGGATTTGTGGTCAACCTTTCGGTCGACACCTCCTCGCTGGATCTGATGAAGCTGTGCCGCAAGCTGGGCGTTCTGTATATCGACACGGTCGTTGAACCCTGGCTCGGCTTCTATTTCGACGAAACCGCTCCCGCTGCTGCCCGCACCAACTACGCTCTTCGCGAAACCGTTCGCAAGGAGAAGAAGAAGCGTCCGGGTGGAACGACGGCCGTATCCTGCTGCGGCGCCAATCCGGGGATGGTTTCCTGGTTCGTCAAGCAGGCCCTTGTCGATATTGCTGCTGAAAGCGGTCTGGAATTCGACATGCCCCAGAGCCGCAAGGGCTGGGCCATGCTCATGCAGACCGTCGGCGTGAAGGGTATCCACATTGCCGAACGCGACACCCAGCGTGCCAACTCCCCCAAGCCGATGGATGCCTTCTGGAACACCTGGTCCGTTGAAGGGTTTCTGTCGGAAGGATTTCAGCCAGCTGAACTGGGCTGGGGTACCCACGAAAAGTGGAAGCCGAAAAACGCGAAAAAGCACAAGAAGGGCAGCAAGGCCGCGATCTATCTGGAGCAGCCGGGCGCCAGCACCCGCGTGCGCACCTGGTGCCCGACGCCGGGACCGCAATTCGGTTTTCTTGTCACCCACAACGAGTCGATCTCGATTGCGGACTACTTCACCGTGAAGAAAGGCAAGAACTTCGCCTACCGGCCGACCTGCCACTATGCCTATCATCCGGCAAATGTGGCCGTTCTTTCCCTGCATGAGATGTTCGGCTCCGCAGGCAAGATCCAGGAAAAGCTCCACGTTCTGGATGAAAGCGAAATTCAGGACGGCACCGATGAGCTCGGTGTCCTGCTCTATGGCCACGGCAAGAACGCCTATTGGTATGGCTCCCAGCTTTCCATCGAGGAAACCCGCAAATTGGCCCCGTACCAGAACGCGACCGGCCTGCAGGTGACCTCTGCGGTGCTGGCGGGCATGGTCTGGGCACTGGAAAACCCGGAAGCAGGGATCGTCGAAGCCGACGAGATGGACTTCCGGCGCTGCCTTGAAATCCAGAAGCCGTATCTCGGACCGGTCAACGGGTATTACACCGACTGGACCCCGCTGGACGGCCGCCCGGGCTTCTTCCCGGAGGATCTCGATCTCTCCGACCCGTGGCAGTTCAAGAACATTCTGGTTCGATAATCTGGGTCGAGCCTACTCAAGTAAAACTGTCCGCTGAAAAGCGGGCAGTTTCGGCTTCGGGCAAAACCCGTACCACATGCACGGCCTGATCCTTGCCCTTCACGGCGCGGTCGCCGATGTCTTCCATGGTCAGGTCTGCATTCGAGTGGTCTGCAATCACCTCGCGCGAGACGAGGATCATGACGTCCGCATCAGGATCAACATCGCGTCCGAGGCTTTCGAGCCTTGAAGCGATATTCACCGTGTCGCCGATCACCGTATAGTTGACCCGGCCCGGCGCGCCGATATCACCAACCACCAGAGGCCCGACATGAATGCCGATGCGGATACGCACCGGCGGAAGCCCTTTTGTCTGGCGGGTCGCATTGTCTTGCCGAATGGCAGTTGCGATCGAACGAGCAGCAGACAGGGCCAGTCGCTCGGGATGGTCAACATGTTCCGGGGCGCCCCAAAAGGCCATGACGCTGTCGCCGATATATTTGTCGATTGTTCCGTGATTGGCTTCAATCGCATTGCCGACAAGACCGAGGTGATGGTTGATGAAGCCCGCTGTCTCAACGGCTCCCATCTTTTCCGAGACCGAAGTGAAACCCGCAATATCGGTGAAAAGGACAGCCAGCTGGCGTTCGGTCGGGGCTGAAATGTCACGCCCTTCGGACATGATGCGCCGGACAAGGCTGCGCGGGACATAACGTACAAAGGCCTGCAGCACCTCCACCATGGCATTGAAGCCGGAGGCAAGGTCATCAAGCTCGCGAATTTTGCTGGCAGGCAGCGACTGAACCGCCTCCAGGTCAAAATCGGCGACCTGCCGGGCTCCGAAGGCTGCCCGGCGAATGGGGCGCGCAATCCACTTGGCAAGGAAAACCGCACACACCAGCGCGACGACAAGAATGGCAAGCGCCAGAAGGGCGGCTTCGATCAATTGCAGGAAAGGTTGGCCAAAAAGCGCAGCGTCAAAATGAACGCCTACCGTCACATCTGAAAAGTCGCCTTTGACCGGCCGCTGGAGCACCATGAAGCGCTTGTCGCCTCCGGGCGCATTTCCAAAATAGACTTCGTAGTTGTCTTCAAGGCCATAGGTTTCGTTATCCAGTCGCTCGAGCTGCTTGAAGGAGGCGATGAAAGGATCGCTCGCTTCTTCCAGCAGCGGAAACGGTTTTGCTGACGAGAGATTGACAAGCGATTCCTCGATATCCGGATGGGCGATGAGCAGGTTTTCCGCCGTCATGAACACCGTGAAATCATCGTCCGACAATTGTGCTGCAACCTCCGAGACCTGGCTTATCGACACCATGACGAGAACAAGTCCCAGAAACGTGTCCTTGCCACGCACCGGATCGGCAAAGATGAAATAGGTCTGTCCACGCTCGGTGAAGTAGATCGGATCGGTCCAGAAGGCTCCTTCGGATGTCCGGGCTTCTTCAAATATGGGTTTCAGGAGGGGGAGATTGTCGATGTGAACAAGCAGGGGCGCAAAAATGCCATCTGCATCTCCCTGTTCGACACCGACAGCGTTTCCATCGGGATCAACGACCCAAATGTCAGAGGTCTGCGGCGTACCGGCCATGGCCCCGTAGATGAAAGAGGCGACCGTTTGTCTGTTCTCAAGAAGCAGACTGCCGGCTTCTATCGATGTTGCAATGAAACCCGCCTGTTCCTCCACATCCTGCCCACGCGTATCAAGGAACAGCCCCAGACTGGAGACCGTTTCGACAATCAACTCGCTGCCCAGGTCTCGCAACAGCTTCTGTGAAGCCCGGAACTCCACGAAAAGGATCAGCGCAGACGTCAGGAACACAAACGTGCCTATCACGGTGGACAGGGTGGGTACGATTTTGAGTTTGGTCTTCAAGGTCGGTACCTGATCGGTTGCTCGGCGCAGGCGTGTTGCGAGTTCGCGCCTGAGGAGACTATTGGCATTTGTTTCAAAATGAAAAGTCCCTGCTATTAATCAGGATGATATAAATGCAAATAACGTAATAAATACAATATTTTAAGAGCTAATTAAAAGGCTGGTGGTAACTCTGTCATCACGAGGTTCTCGGAGTGGTGGGATGACAATTCAGCAGAAAGTGATGTCAGGTATCCTGTTGATGGCAGTTCTGGCTGTCATATCTGGCGGGATCGGGCTCTGGCAGGTGAAGTCGATCGAGGGGCAGATCAACGAGATTTCGGACGTGATCGCGCCGACAGTCGAGACAGCGGATGACGTTGTCTACTACTCGACGGAAATGCAGAAGCTCATTGTCGAAATGTTGGCGGACGAGGATATCCCCGATGTCGAGGGCCTGAAGCAGGAATATGCGGCCACCGTCGTGAGATTCAACAAGGCGCTTGAGGAATTGAAGGAAGTCATCATCGATCCCGAGATGGATGAGGCTGTCAATTCGCTCGCCGACGAGAAGGAGGCCCTGTTCGCCGCAGCGGATGCCATGTACTCCGCGCACCTGAGCGCCCTCAATCTTGAGGTCAAGGCCGAACATCAAATGGAAGAGCAGGATGCGCTAGGCGACGCGTTCAGCAAACGGCTACTGGATATTTCCGAGAGCAATGAGCAGGAGATGGCAGCCGCTGAAGAGGCGGGCGACGTCCTCGCTGGCAAGGCGGGGTCAACGGCAGCTCAGGTGAATGACATTCTCGGTGAACTCTTTGAACGCGATTACCCGATGGTGGAAGCTTCCCTGAAGCTTCGCGCGCTGGTCAAGGCGATCGAAGGCGCCGTGGATGAGACGCTCGCCGAGGAAGACCCGGCAAACATGCTGAAGCACCGCCAAATCTATTCTGATCTCGTAGCATCCGCAGATAAATGGCTAAAGGTTCTGGAAGACAACGCAGAGACAGATGCCGACCTTGCCGAAATGAAGGACGTTCATGCCGACTTCAAGGTTTGGGCGGACATGGCGCTTGCTGCTGATGGTGTCTTCAGCACGCACGAAAAGATGCTCAAGGCTGAGCTGGAAGCCGATTTTCAGGCTGAGGAAGTCGACAAGATTGGTGACAATCTGGTCGCCCAGATCAACGTTGTGATCGACGCGGCTGATGCGCTGAGCGACAGTGCGGACGACCGTGCAGCAGCTTTGGTTTCGAAGGCAACTGTTATCTTAAGCTCCCTTGGCGCTCTTGTGATTGGCCTTGGAGTTGCGCTCGGGCTCCTTGTCAAGAAGACGGCAATCCAGCCTC
Organism: Roseibium sediminis; assembly: GCF_008711325.1. GTDB lineage: Bacteria > Pseudomonadota > Alphaproteobacteria > Rhizobiales > Stappiaceae > Roseibium > Roseibium sediminis. The sequence continues at coordinate 286,702 of NZ_VXDB01000002.1, read as the reverse complement.
TGAACGAGATCACACATCTCATGGAGCGGCTTGCCAGGGGTGAGCTTGAAATCGACGTGCCTTACCGTGATCGTGCTGACGAAATCGGCAAGATTGCGCAGGCTCTTGAGGTCTTCCGCATGAGCGGCGTGGAACGGGTCAAGCTGGAAGGTGAGGCTGCCAAGGCTGGCGAGCGCAGCGCTGCCCGTCAGCGGAAGGTGGATGAGCTCATCAGCCGCTTCCGCTCGCGTGTCCAGACGATCCTGAGCGAGATTTCCGGCGATAGCGGTGCGTTGAGCGCAGCAGCAGGCACCTTGAACCAGATCGCCGAGGAAACCTCGACAACAGCTGAAAGCGCGTCTGACGCCTCTGTTGAAGCGACACAGAATGCGGAAACGGTTGCTTCGGCCACCGAGGAGCTTACAGCATCGATCCGCGAGATCTCCGACAAGCTTTCACAGGGCCTGAACCTCGTGAACACGGCAACTGCGGATTCTGAAAGCGTCAACGGAAAGGTCCGCTCCCTGGCGACTGCAGCACAGCAGATCGGTCAGGTCATCGGCATGATTTCCGACATTGCCTCCCAGACCAATCTTCTGGCACTCAATGCGACCATCGAGGCCGCTCGTGCTGGCGAGGCGGGCAAGGGCTTTGCGGTCGTGGCGTCCGAAGTGAAGTCGCTGGCCGAACAGACCAGCCGCGCGACGGAGGAAATCTCCCAGCAGGTGACGGCCATTCAGGCGTCAACCGAAGAGGCCGTCGACGGCATTGGTGGCATCGCCTCTTCCATGTCGGAGATCGACGAGTTCATTGCCTCCGTTGCTTCCGCTGTCGAGCAGCAGTCCGCAGCCACTGTCGAGATCGCCCGCAACGTGCAAAGTGCCGCCGAAGGCAACAAGCAGGTTACCGGCAATATGGAACATGTGCGCTCAGCGGTCGGAGAGACCAAGAACTCCGCCGACAGCGTGCTTGAGGCATCGTCCGGGCTCGCGCGTCGCACGCAGGAGATCAACAACGAGGTCGATAGCTTCCTCAAGGGCGTGGAAGCGGCCTGAGGAACGCTTGCATTTGACAGCAAGCAAAAAGAAAAAGGGGCGGAAAATCCGCCCCTTTTTCAATATGGTCAGGACTTGGCCGGTGTTTCGAACCGGTGGCCGTAATCAACTGCAATCTCATAGTCGGGATCTTCCAGAACGGAGACCTCGACAAGATTGCCTGCCTTGTCGAGCAGCTTCATGCAGTCCGGCGACAGGTGCCGCAGATGCAGGCGCTTGCCAGCTGCTTCGTATTTTGAAGCCACGGCATCAATGGCCTCCAGCCCGGAATGGTCGACAACGCGGCTGTCGATGAAATCGATCACGATGTCGTCCGGGTCGGTTGCCGGATCAAACAGGTCGGTGAAGCCGGTCGTGGAACCGAAGAACAGCGGCCCGGACAGACGATAGACCTTCCAGCCTTCCTTGCTCGTGCCGATCCGCGCATCAATCCGCTTGGCGGCATTCCAGGCATAGGCTAGAGCCGAAATGATCACCCCGACGACAACAGCCACGGCAAGATCCGAATAGACGGTCACACAGGTCACCACCACCATCACAAGCGCGTCTGTGGGCGGGATCTTGTGCATGATCTTCAAACTGGCCCACGCAAAGGTGCCGATGACGACCATGAACATGACGCCGACCAGTGCAGCGACAGGAATCTGTTCGATCAGCGGGGAGGCAAACAGGATAAAGGACAGCAGGAACAAGGCAGCCATGATGCCGGAAATGCGGGTTCTGGCGCCCGATTTCACGTTGATCATCGATTGCCCGATCATCGCGCAGCCGCCCATGCCGCCGAAGAAGCCCGTGACCACATTGGCCGCGCCCTGGGCAAGGCACTCCTTGGAGGCGCCGCCCTTGGTTCCGGTCATGTCGGCCACAAGGTTCAGCGTCAGCAGGGATTCAATCAGGCCGATGGCTGCCAGAATGATGGCATAGGGCAGAATGATTTCCAGCGTTTCGAGCGTCAGCGGCACCATGGGGATATGCAGGGACGGCAATCCTCCGGCGATGCTGGCCAGATCGCCAACCGAACGCGTATCCAGCCCAAGTCCCAGCACGATGGCAGACACGAACAGGATACCGGCGAGGGGAGCCGGGAAGGCGGTCGTGAGCCTCGGCAAGAGCCAGATGACCGCCATGGTCAGGGCAACGAGCCCCAGCATGAGGTAGAGGTCAGCTCCCGTCATCCAGGTCAGCGCGCCGCTTGCGTCCTCAACCTTGAACTGCCCCATCTGGGCAAGGAAGATGACAATGGCCAAGCCATTGACGAAGCCCAGCATGACCGGATGAGGCACCATGCGGATGAATTTGCCCCAGCGAAGGACGCCGACCACGATCTGGATCAGCCCCATCAGGACCACGGTGGCAAACAGATATTCGACCCCGTGCTGGGCGACCAGAGACACCATGACCACTGCCAGAGCGCCGGTCGCTCCGGAAATCATCCCGGGACGACCACCAAAGCAGGCTGTAATGAGGCCGACGATGAAAGCGGCATAAAGCCCGACAAGCGGATTGACCCCTGCAACAAAGGCAAAGGCAACGGCTTCGGGGACGAGAGCCAGCGCGACGGTCAGTCCGGCGAGGACTTCGGTCTTGATGCGGCTTGGCGTTAATTCGGTAGACACGGGCCCAAGGGCCTCGGCGCGAGCGGACAAGGCGAGCTCCAAATTTCAACTGGCGACAGGATTTTGTGTACGATCCGGGGGCGCAGGAGGCCGCAAGGGACGCAACGTTGGCGGAACTTGTAACGACCCTTCTGCAATGCAGCAAGAGTAATTGGCCGCTTTCTTCCCGTTAGCGTCAATAAATTCGCCCCTGCGGACAGACCCTCGCCACTTTTTGCATCATGGGAAGTTCCTCTGGGGAAATTCGCGTATGGAAAAATGAAAAAAGAACCATGATAATGGTATAGGCCGATGTGTTTAGTGAAAGTGGATTGCATCGGACCATGATTTATTCAAAGCTCTGTTGGTGCGTCGCATTTTTTATTTCATAAGGCTTGGTTTTGCAGGCGCGCATGATCGAGGATATTCGACAGATGTTGGGAAGCCTGGCACGTGCCGTTCTGGGGGCTGGCCTGTTGATGATTGCGGCAGAGGGCCCTGTGCATGCTGAAACCATTCGCCTTGGAATGGACGCATGGCCGCCTTTCCGGATCGAGACTCCCAAGGGGTATGAAGGCATTGATGTAGACCTGATCACCGAGGTGTCACGGCGCATGGGGATCGAGTTTCAGATCGAGCACAAGCCATGGGGACGCAGCCTGAAATCCATGGAGTTCGGGATTCTGGACGTCATGACCGGGTTGGCCTATCGGGAAGAGCGGGCCAAATACATCCTCTACACAAGCACACCCTATTACGCCTGCTCGACGGTTTTCTACACGGCGAAAGGCGAGGGCAAGGACATTGCGACCTATCAGGATCTGAAAAAGTTCAGCGTTGGCTACGTTCTGCACTCGGCCTATTTCGAGCCCTTCGACGCGGATGACTCCATCCGCAAGGTTGGTGTTGCGACCGAGGAAAACCTCGTCGACATGTTGATCAACAAGCGCATCAAGACAATCGTCGGCACGGACTGTCAGGTCGACTACTATCTGGAATCCAACAGCCTGTCGGGACTGTTCGAAAAGACCGCTTACCGGCCGGGGAACACGGTGAACCTTTATCTCGGCATTTCGAGAAAGTCGCATTGGGTCCATCGGTTCGAGGAATTTGATCGGATCATCGGCGAACTGGTCGCAGAACGATACCCGCAAACAATCGCTGAAGGTTATGTCGGTTCCGTCGATATGAATTGACGTCGCGGACCGGGAACCCATCCTTAATCACGTGGTTGCAAATCGGAAAACATGCTCGACGGAACGGGCCGAGGCGGGTAGAACCGCGTATATCCGCCCAGACAGAAGAATGCCGGAAAACCCGTCGGGAGCCCTTCATGAAGCCAACCAATCCGGTTTTTACCGGCCTGCAGACCACCATCTTTGAAACCATGTCACGCCTTGCCATGGCGCATGGTGCGGTAAATCTTGGGCAGGGTTTCCCCGATGTGGACGGGCCGGAAGACATTCGCCGCGTGGCGGCTGAGGCGCTCATTGACGGGCCGAACCAGTATCCGCCGATGCTGGGCCTGCCGGACCTGCGCAAGGCGGTGGCAGACGCCAACAAGCGCTTCTACGGCCTTGATATCGACTGGCAAACCGAAGTCCTGATCACCTCGGGCGCAACGGAAGCACTTGCCGACACGATCATGGCGCTGGTGGAACCGGGCGACGAGGTGATCCTCATTGAGCCGCTCTATGATTGTTACATGCCGCTGGTGCAGCGGGCAGGCGGCATCCCGGTTCGGGTGCGCGTGACGCCGCCAAGCTGGGACCTTGATCTTGAGGCACTGGGCGAGGCGTTTACAGAAAACACCAAGGCGATCCTCATCAACAATCCGATGAACCCGGCCGCCAAGGTGTTCTCCGACAAGGAACTCAACCAGATTGCAAACCTGTGTGTTCAGCATGATGTGTTTGCCATCTGCGACGAGGTGTATGAGCATCTGGTATTCGATGACCAGAGCCATTGGCCCTTGATGAATTTCACCGGCATGCGAAACCGCTGTGTGCGCATCGGATCTGCTGGCAAGACCTTCTCCCTGACCGGCTGGAAGGTGGGCTATATCACTGGTCCTGCAGAGCTGATCGATCCGATTGCCAAGGCCCACCAATATGTGACCTTCACCACCCCGCCCAACCTGCAAAAGGCAGTTGCTTTCGGGCTGGCAAAGGAAAACGACTATTACGAAGGGCTTGCCGGAGACCTGCAGCAAAAGCGGGACCGCATGGCAAAGGGGCTGGAAGCACTTGGCTTCAAGGTTCTTCCCTGCGCGGCGACCTACTTCCTGACATGCGACATTTCCGGCCTCGGGATTGGCGAAGATGACGTGAGTGTTTGCAAGAAGCTGGTCGAGGAGGCCGGGGTGGCCGTGGTACCCGTTTCAGCCTTCTACGCCGATCACGCGCCGACCCACTTTGTCCGTTTCTGCTTCTGCAAGAAGGATGACGTAATTGACGAAGCGTTGTCGCGTCTTTCCGCTTACCTTTTGCCGGAAACTGCGTTAGCTAGTCGCTGAAATATCGGTCGAAAGACCAATCCTCCAAAAGGCTTTGGCGCATGGATAATCCCACGCTTGTTGAAGTGACCCGCGGGTCACTCGTTGAATGCCGCCACCGTGGCGCAATCTCGATCTTTGATGCGGACGGCAAGTCTGTCTTGTCCATTGGCGACGTGTCTGCCCGCGTCTTTCCGCGTTCGGCCATCAAGGCGTTCCAGGCCTTGCCGCTGGTGGAGTCGGGTGCTGCCGAAGCGCTGGATTATGATGATGCGGAACTCGCGCTTGCCTGTGCTTCCCATAGCGGGGAAGAGGTTCACGCCAACTCCGCTCGCGTCATGCTGATCAAGGCGGGCTTGAGCGAAGAGGCTCTTGAATGCGGCTCGCAGTGGCCCAAGCGCATGGAAGACGCGGCCAAGCTTATTCAGGCCGACGAACAGCCTTGTGCGCTTCACAACAATTGCTCGGGCAAACATGCCGGTTTTCTGGGCCTTGCCCGCGTCATGGGCGTTCAGACGCAGGGCTATGTGAATGCCGACCACCCAGTGCAGCAGGAAATCAAGCTGGTCATGGAGCAGATGACCGGCGACACGCTGACCGCCGATGTGTGTGGAACGGATGGCTGTTCGATCCCCACTTATGCCACCGCCCTGGACAAGTTCGCGCTTGCCTTTGCACGCTTCGGGACCGGCGAGGGGCTGGATCCCCTTCGGGCCAAGGCTGCGGAGCGGCTCTATGAAGCCTGTGTCAACGAGCCCTATATGGTGGCCGGAACAGATCGTTTCTGCACCCGCAGCATGGAAACGTTCCGTGGCCGTGTTTTCGTGAAGACGGGCGCTGAAGGTGTCTTTTGCGCTGCCATTCCCGAACTTGGCTATGGCGTTGCCCTGAAATGCGACGACGGGGCAACCCGCGCATCCGAAGTCATGATGGCGACTGTTCTGCAGGGCCTTCTGGATCTCAGCGACGACGAAGCCAAGGTTCTGGAAAAGGATGTTCGCACCGACATCCTGACCCGGCGCGGAGTGGTGGCCGGTCAGGTTCGCCCGACCGCCGATTTCGTGGAAAAGGTGCGTCAGGCAGCTGTCTGACGCGATTGCCTGTTCGGGCGAACACATCCGCACGGAACTGCCATTGTCAACGATCTGGCGGCCTCCTACCGTTCTGTTCCAGACCGGGAGGGGGCCATGATCGAAGAACCGAAATCCTTGACTATTCGCCGTCATTGGGCACGGCCAACACAAGCGCAGATTGATACGTTCAAGGGCATGCCGACCAGTTTTGTGGTCGATGCCATGGACGGACGCGGCGCGTTGGACATGTCCATCCGCCCCATTGGTGACGGGCGGGATCTGAACTGTGTGGCCGTTGGTCCGGTACTGACTGCCGACAATGGGCCGGCCGATGTTCTGGCGACGCTGGCTGCCCTTGGATATGTGCAGCCTGGTGACGTTCTTGTTGCGGGTAACAATGCGCATCAGGGAACGGCAGTGGCCGGTGACCGGGTCATGGGCATGCTCCGCAACTCTGGCGGGGCCGGATTTGTCACCGACGGACCCATGCGGGATTATCAGGGCATTGTCGACGCAGGTCTTCCTGCCTGGTGTACGGGACTTAATCCCGCCTCTCCCTTTTCATCCGGGCACGGACGCATCGGCCTGCCGCTGCAAATCGGCGGGCAGACAGTCAATAGCGGCGACATGATCGTCGCAGACCGTGATGGCGTGGTGGTTGTGCCATTCGACCAGATAGACGCGGTCATCGAACGGCTGACGCATGTCTGCGCGCTGGAGAAAAAGCTGGACGGAGAAGTCGAAAACGGGCGTCGGACCATCGATGCGATCATGGCAAGAATCGAAAACGGCGGCGCGGTCTTCGTGGACTGAACAGAAGCGTTCTTATCTTTGGAGGTTGGTATTATAGCTGCTTGACCATAAGGACCTTGTGGCCAGTCGTTTCCGTGACTTTCCAGCCCAGATGCTCGTAGAGCTTCACGTTCTGCGGCATGTCCACATGGGTCGCCAGGTGCAGTTCCGTGTGGCCGGCAGCCTTTGTGTCGACTTCCACCTGACGGATCAGCAACCCGCCAATGCCCTTGCCGCCCTGATCCGGCGCAACGGCTATGTTAGCCAGGGTTGCCCGGTTTTCGCTGAGGATGAGAACGGAGCCACCAACAATTTCGTCGCCAGCCATGGCTACATTGACGGTGTGGTCCTGAATGTCCTCTGCCAAACCCGCAGAAACATCCGGCAGGTCGGGAATGGTCTTTCTGAACGGTTCGTAGGCACGGTCAATACAATGTGCCAATCCCTCTGTATCTTCCAATCGTGCCGGTCTAAGAGTGATGTCAGTCATTTGAAACAAACCTGAGTTTACGCAATGCCCCTTCAAACCGGTCTCTCGTTCCGCTTCACCCACGCCATCACCCGCACGCCTGCCGACAGTGTCGCCAACGGGTTGCGGGCCGTGGATTCGGGCGACCCGAGCGGTCCAGCCTTCCGGTTGGAACATGAACGCTACGTCAGTGCCTTGCAAGAGGCGGGACTCGAGGTCACCGTTTTGCCAGCACTGGAGGGCTATCCCGACAGCTGTTTCGTCGAGGACCCTGCCTTTTGCCTGCCGGACGCCGCGATCGTATTGCGCCCGGGAACACAGAGCCGACGGGGTGAGGCTGAAGAAATTCGCGCCGCGCTCGAAGACCGGTTTGACGTAATCATCGACCTGCCGGAGGGGGGCTTTGTCGATGGTGGCGATGTCCTGATGCTGGACGACGAAATCCTTATCGGTCTTTCCGCGCGCACGGACCGTCGCGGGGCGGAGGACTTCAAGGCGATCCTCAATGCGCTCGGTTACGAGGCTCGGGTTTGCGAGACGCCGGACGGCGTGCTGCACTTCAAGACGGCCTGTTCAACCCTTGGCGACGGCGCAATCCTTGCGACCCGCGTGATGGCGGAGAGCGGCTTTTTCGATGGTAGAAAAGTCGTTGTCGTGCCGGATGGGGAAGACTATGCGGCAAATGTGATCCGTGTGAACGATGTCGTGCTCGTGCCGGAAGGCTATCCGAAAACCGATGTGGCAATCCGCGAGGCTGGCTTCAGGACAGTTATTGTGCCGACGCATGAGGCACGCAAGGTGGATGGCGGGCTGTCCTGTCTGTCCCTGCGATTTGCCGCAGCGGAGCCAAAGGCTTAACTCCTCTGGGGAGTACTGGCCGAAATCACCGGTCGCCCTTGTCATTTTTATCGGACCGTGGTTGCCTTGGCGCCGCTAATGTATGCACGGAGCGGGCACCAGTGACCAACGAGGAATTGGCAGAGCATCTGCAGGAACTCATCGACCGATCGCGCATGGTCGAACAGGTCAATATGGCCTTCATCGTTCGTTGTCTGCAGCAGGAACTCTTGATGGCGGAAAACAGCCAGTTGGCCGCCATCGACATGCGTTATTCCCTGATCGACTCGCTGGAAAGTCTGGTTCCATCCGGCATTGCCGAGAGCGATCCGGCCCTTGCCAATATCCGCGGCAAGGCCGAAGCCATGCTCCGCAACCTCGTGATCCAGGCCGAGCGCCACGCGGAAGGGTGATTATTCCCTTACGCCGAAATCTGGTTGCCGGTGACAGAAAGGGACGGGAACTCATCTGAGCCGTTCAGCTCGCCGGTTGCCTTGTCCAGCCAGCGGTAACCGGTGATGGCTCCGTTTTCGCTGCCCTGGATTATGTTGCCGGAAATGACCGCCGAGCCGACGCCCTCCACGACCGACACCGCGATTCCCGTTCCGCATTGACGGACAATGTTCTGGGAAGCGACGAGATTGCGCATATAGGGCCCCCAGCCCAGAAGCATCCCGAAGCGCGGTGCGCCTTCAATGACATTACCGGTGATCGTCGTGTCTGCTTCTGCGGCAATACCGATACCGAACCCAGCCACTTCCGGCTTGTAAGGCCCTTGGGTTGTCAGGTTGCGGATCAGATTGTTCGAGCAGACAGCAAGACGCCCGCCATCCATGAAGTTGGCGATGGAAATGCCCATCGTGCCGCCATCGACGATGTTGCTGGAAATCAGCGCACCCTGAAATCCGAACTCCGAGTAGATCGCCGTTTCGCCCGACCGAAGGCAGGTGTTGCCAACGATCTGGACATTGGACCCGGCGTTGGAGCGAATGGCCGAGAAGGCGCAATCCGACACCTTGTTGTTGGACACGGTGACGCCATGGGCGCGGAAAACGTTGATGCCATTGCCGAACTGTCCCGTGCCGCCGTATTTGGCGCCAATGCGCTCGACCCGGTTGCCGGAGACAATCGTGTTGTCCTCGCCGTCACGCCAGCGATGCACCCAGATACCGCCATTGGCGCAGTCGGCAACGGTATTGCCTATGATGGAGAGCCCGTCTGCCTCGTTGGAGCGGATGCCGGCTTCCGCAGCACCCGAAATGCGGCAGTTTTCGATGCGCCCGGAACAGCGGTCAACCAGCAGGCCGGTACGGGTCGAGCCCGCAATCTCGCAATTTTCCAGTGTGAGGTTTCGAACGCCGATGAAATGCAAAAGGCCTTCGGTGAACTCGCCAATGGTGCGGTTCGCGCCGTCAAAGGTGATTCCGGTCAACCCGATATTGCTGACACCTTCCGCGCGGGCCAGAAGGCCGCCGCCACCCTGATAGACAAGACGCGTGCGCCCCGGAATGCCAACGATCAATGAGCCGCTGGGAAAGCGCAGATTGGCAACGGGATAGATGCCTGCGGGCAGGAACAGGGCACGGCCATTCTCTACGGCCCGGTTGACCGCGCTCTGGAATTGCTGGGTCTGGTCTGTCCCCGTATTCGGCAACAGGCCAAGCTCCGGCGCCTCGATGGATCCGCGCATTTCCGCGATTTGAACCAGAGCATTTGCGCTCGCCGAGGACAGGCACAAGGCGCTTCCTGCCAGAAAGGCACGTCGGTTCAATACGGATGTGTCTCGAAACGCCACGATTTTTGCCCTGCATTGTCCCGTTTCGGGATCGTTGGATCTACTTGATGCCAACTGTGCAAGCACCGTGCCGTTTCGTCATTTTGCCAAGGGGATGGTTTAATTCGCACCTGCAAGGACAAGTTCTGGTCTTCGCAGGTTGGTACAAAGCGACAAAGGCCGGGGAGGGCAGACCCGGCCTTTGCTTGCTGACATCAGGATGGCGAGCGGTTTTTACAGATCGCCGGGGGCAACGTCCTTGATGTCGGTCCACTTGGTGTTGGCGGTCTCGATGAAGCCCGGAACGTCTTCATTCCAGCGCTCCTGAACGCTCTTGGACAGGTTCAGGTAAAGCTTGTTGTCGACGATCTTCCAGACGTCCGGATCGCCATCAAACTTGAAGCCCATCGCGGTGCCGAAGGCGCAGAAGCCACCATATTGGGGAGCGTATTTCGCCGGGTCGGCCTTGAAGGCGTCCCGGTTTGCCTCATTGGCAAAACGATAGGTGGCGCCATTATAGTCCGCCGTGATGTTGACCTCACCAGCGGTCGGCTCGCCTTTGGTGAAATAGGCAACGGGGTCATGGCCGCGAATGGCAAGGCCGGTGACAGTCGTGTTGACATCGGCTCCGGCGGCGAGAACGGAAACAGTCGTTCCTGCGAGGAACAGGGCAGCGACGATGCCCTTTTTGAGATAGCTGAACATTCGGGTGGCTCCTGAGTGAAACGGCATGATTGTCGGTGCGTCGGGAGTGTGAGAGATTAGTGAACCGATCAGTTCCCTAAAGGGCGCGACCGGTTCGTTTGGGTCCGACAGACCAAACATAAGGTTTGGAACCGATTGGTACAAAACACGTCGGTTCAACTACGCGTGAGACACTTGTGAGGCCGGAGCCGAATGGGAAGACCCAGGACATTTGACGAAGACAAGGCGCTAGAGTCGGCCATGAGGGTTTTCTGGAATCAGGGGTACGAAGATGCCAGCCTTGCCGATCTGCTCGCCGATATGGGTCTGACCAAGGGCTCGTTCTACAAGGCCTTTCTGGACAAGAAATCGCTCTATCTCGCCGCGCTTGATCTCTATGCCAGACAGTCCATCGTACCGATGGTGGAGGGGCTGATGGACAGAACTGCGGGGTCGGGCCACGACCGCATCCTGAGGGTTTTCCAGTCCATCGTCGACATGGGACGATCAAACGGCGACAGGGTCGGCTGTTTTCTCTGCAATGCAGCAGTTGATCGCGCGGCGCATGATCCGGATGTCGAACTGCGCCTCAATTCCATGTTTGCCCGCATGGAGGACGGATTTGCAGCAGCGCTTGCCGATCACCTGAACAAGGGGCCGGAAGCGGAAGACGTTCGCGCCGGGGCAAAAGCGCTCGTGTCGCAATTCATGGGGCTTCGAGTGCTCGGGCGGGCAGGCCAGTCTGTTCGTTTCGGCGACGGTGTCCTGAGCGAGGTCCGCCGCCTTTTGAAGTTGGGATAACCTATTTCAGGCTCGACCAGTTCTGCTCGGCCTTGGAAATGTAGCCTGCAATATCCTTGCTCCATGTCTTTTGCACGGACTTGGAGTAGTTCACGTAAAGCTTCCCATCCACGACCTTGTAGGCCAGCGGATCAACGCCGACCTTGTAGCCGCGTGAGACGCCATAGGCGCAATAGCCGTCATATTGGGGCGCGTATTGTGTCGGATTGGCGGAGAAGGCATCCCGGTTCTCGGCAGAGGCAAACCGGTAGGTCTGGTCGCGGTGGTCCGCCGTAAACTCGGCCTTGCCTTTCGCCGGCTTCGATCCGGCGAAATAGGAGACCGGATCATACCCGGTCAGGGCCAGCGGGTCCTTGGCCTCGGACGGTACGATCCACGTCAGGACGGCGGCAAATCCAAGCACCAAAAGGGCAATGATCGAAATCCGGCGACGGGTGAACATGGCAAACCTCCACAAACTGTCTGTGGACTGAAAATGGGGGTTGGGCCGATGACACTCAACCAACAACTGCGTGAGGCCGGTCTTTCCGCCTTCATGATGTCGTCATGCCGATCTCAAAAGATCAGCTCATCCGCAGCGCCAGATCGCGCAGCATGTAAACGGCAGCATCTTCCACCGCGTGATAGGCGGGCCGGTTCTCAAAGCGTCCACGAGGAAAGGCGGGCACGTGGACAAAAACCGCCGGGCGGCCCGTGCCAAGCGTGTCCCACAGGGTCGCATTGCAGAGATAATCCCCGGCATTGTCGGACAGCCGCACATCAACCCCGCTGCGCGACGCAGCCTGCTGCATATGCTGCACGGGCAGGGTTGAGGGCCGATCAGGCGTGCCGGCTGGGGCCAGCAGCGCAGAAGGGGCGACATCGCCCGCAGAATCCGCCCGGATCGTCGAGGCCCAGTTGCGGGCCAGGGTTTCGATATTGATCGCCCGGCGCTTGCCATCCACCCCGAAGTGAACCACGCAATCGGGATCAACATCCCGGATAAGCGCCTGCGTCACGCTCTCCCGCGCCCGCCATTCCGGCGGCAAAACGGCAAAGCGAAACGAAACGCCGCGCACACGAGCCGGCAACCGCTTCGGCAACCGCTGAACCAGCGTCGCCGTCGGATTGATCGGCATTCCCGGGAACCCGGAAAAGCCGGTAACGAGGATTGTTTTGGTGGTCATGTGTTAGAAAGCCCGATCAGCCCGGCTAGTTCGTCGACTGCAAAGGACACGGCGGTTTCGCCGTTGCGGACGGATGTCTCAAGGGATTTGAGGCGGCTGGCAGTGCGCGGGTCGGTTTTCAGGGCTTCCATCATGCGCTGTTGCAGCATGTCCCACATCCAGGCGACCTGCTGGTCGGCGCGGCGGGTTTGCCATTCGCCTGTGGCGGTCATCTTCGCCTTGTGGAGTTCCACCTGCTCCCACAGCTTGTCGAGATCCTGATTGACAAGGCCGGAAATGGTCATCACGGGCGGCGACCATGTGGGAGACTTTGGCGCCAGGATATGCAACGCGGCGCGATAGTCGGAGGCCGCCGAGCGGGCCCGAAGTGCGCCGTCACCATCAGCCTTGTTGACGGCGATCATGTCGGCAATTTCCAGAACGCCCTTCTTGATGCCCTGCAACTCATCGCCCGCGCCGGGAAGCATCAGGACAAGGAAGAAGTCCACCATGTCGGCAACCGTGGTCTCGGACTGGCCGATGCCAACGGTTTCCACGAGGATGATGTCGAAACCCGCTGCCTCGCACAAAAGCATCGTCTCGCGGGTCTTGGCCGCGACGCCGCCAAGTGTTCCGGCAGATGGTGAGGGGCGAATGAAGGCACTTGTGTCGACCGCCAGCTGCGCCATGCGGGTCTTGTCGCCGAGGATCGAGCCGCCGGTGCGGGTCGAGGACGGGTCAACCGCCAGCACGGCCACCTTGTGACCTGCGGCTGTCAGGTTGGAGCCCAGCATGTCGATGGTGGTGGATTTGCCCACACCGGGCACCCCGGTGATGCCAACGCGGTGCGCCTTGCCGGTCAGGGGCAGCAGGTCCTGAATGAGCGCACGGGCGATCTGGCGATGCTCGGCCTTGCGGGATTCCACAAGCGTTATGGCGCGGGCAAGAGCCGCACGATTGCCCTGCCGAAGCCCCTCGGCAAGGGCGTCCTTGTTCAGGCGCGATGGAGTTTGAATCGACATTCCCAAGGCTTAACCGACATGCAGCCCGCCGTCACGGGCCTTTTGAGCCGGAAGCCCGGCAAAGCCATCAGACATTTGGATAAGCTGAGGGAAGCGACCCTCAGCTCCGCGGTGTCCACACGATGCGTTGCAGGATCGCATTTTCCAGCTCGTTGTCAGGGGCGAGCTTGTCGAACGGGCCCTGAAAGCCGGGGATGGAATAGATCAGCTCCACGCTCGGATGGCCTCTGGAGGCACAGATGGCCATGCCGCGCCACAGGTTGCTGCCAACCCGGCACTGGCTGCGGCGCTGGCGCGTTTCGGAAAAGGTCATGCCGATCCGCTCGCCGTTCGGGCCTTCCAGATGGTGGGTCACGCCATGAACGGTGCGCACCTTGCCATTGTCACCCTTGAAGACCTGCAGAACCTGAAAACCGTCGGAGTTGAACGCGGCGAGCGCCCATTCGGTCTTGTTCTCGTTGGCAGACTGGATGCCTTCGGTGGTGAAGCCCGGAAGGGCCGCCTCGATGGCCTTGGCACCATAGCTCGTGTTGGCCGTGATGCCGCCAACATGGTCGTCGGTGAATTTCACCAGCGTGACATCCGATGTCCGCGGAACCAGAAGCGGACCATCACTGTCCATTGTAGGAGAACAGGCGGCAGCAGCTGCGGCGATCAGCAGCGCGCCAACAAGGCGAGGCAAAGCCATATATCAAGCACCCGGTAGTGTTGTTTTTGTCAGGTGCGAAGCAATTAGCACTCGAAATTGGGCGACGCAAAGGCAGGAAAATGTTCTGAACGGCTTTTTATGGTTTGCTAGAAAACACAAAAGGTTAGAGCTGCTCTTTCAGCCCTTATGTCTCGCTTTTCCGGATCCACTTCGGCGTGGACGGCGGCACATAGGTCCGAAACAGCTGCAAAATCGCCTCAGGCTTTTCCGCAACCTGAACCATGTTGCGCATTTCCCGCTTCATGAATCCTTCAGTTGTCTGATGGTCGAGAAACTCGATCAGATGGTCGTAGAAGCCGTGGATGTTCAAAAGTCCGCACGGTTTCTGGTGCAGGCCAAGCTGGCCCCAGGTCCAGACCTCGAAGATCTCTTCCATGGTTCCCGCTCCGCCGGGCAGGGCCACAAAGGCATCCGATCGCTCGGCCATCATGGCCTTGCGCTCATGCATGGAGGAAACGATATGCAGTTCGCTCAGGCCGGTGTGGGCGAGTTCCTTTTCCTGCAGCGCCTTCGGCAGGATGCCGATGACCTTGCCCCCGGCATCAATGGCGCCATCAGCCACCATCCCCATCAGGCCGACATTGGCACCGCCATAGACAAGCGTCTGGCCGGCTTCCGCAATGGACTTTCCCATGTCCCATGCTGCCTGAGAATAGGCTTCACTGGTTCCATAGTTGGAGCCGCAGAACACACAGACTGACTTCATCTCATTCCTCCGGTGGAAGCTGCGGGAACCGGGCTCCCGCAGCATGTCCAATCAACCTCTGGACAGCTCGTCCAGAACCCGTGCCCAAGAGCGTATCCCCTTATGAAAGCTCTTTATGTTGTATTTTTCGTTAGGGGAGTGGATCTGGTCGTCTTCCAGCGCAAAACCGATCAGCAGGGAATCCATGCCGAGCATACGCTTGAAGTCGCCCACGATCGGGATGGAGCCGCCCATGCCAACGAGAGCCGCATCAACACCCCATTCGTCCTTGAGCGCCTTCTTGCCTTTTGCTACGGCAGGAATGGTCGTGTCGAGGCGGGTTGCCGGGCTACCTTCCTTGGCAATGAACTCCACCGTGCAGTCGGCCGGGATCTTGGAGCGGACATAGGCGCGGAAGCTTTCCTGAACCTTCTCATGGTCCTGGTCGCCCACAAGGCGGAACGTGAACTTGGCATGGGCCTCGGCCGGAATGACGGTCTTGGACCCGGCGCCCTGATAGCCGCCCCACATGCCGTTGACTTCCGCCGTCGGGCGGGCCCACAGGTGCTCAAGCGGGGTGCGGTCCTTTTCGCCGCGCGGATATTTCAGGCCGATCTCGCCAAGGAACTCTTCAACATCGAAGCCAAGGTTGTTCCAGTTTTCCATAATGTCCGCCGGAATTTCGGGAACGCCATCATAGAAACCGGGCAGGGTGACCCGGCCATTTTCGTCGTGAAGCCCGGCAATGATGCTGGCGACGATATGGTTAGGGTTCTGGGCAGAGCCACCGTAAGAACCCGAGTGCAGGTCACGGGACGCTGCCCGCACGATGATTTCGTCGCCGACCATGCCGCGCAGCATGGTGGAAATGGCAGGCGTGTTGGCGTCCCACATGCCCGTGTCACAAACCAGCGCCAGATCGCAGGAGAGCTCGTCCTTGTTGGCCTCCAGGAACGGGTGCAGCGACGGAGAGCCGCTTTCTTCCTCGCCCTCAAACAGGATCGTCACATCAATCGGCAGATCGCCGGTTTCCTGGATGAAGGCACGTGCAGCCTCGACAAAGGTCATCAGCTGCCCCTTGTCGTCGGAGGCACCGCGCGCAACCAGCATCTTCGTGCCGTCGGCCTTGGTGACGATTTGCGGATCGAACGGATCACTGTTCCAAAGGGCAATCGGATCGACCGGTTGAACGTCATAATGGCCGTAGAAAAGGACATGCGGGCCCGGCTTGCCGGACTTCTTGTGGCCAACGACCATCGGATGGCCGCTCGTGTCGCGAACGCGCGTCTCGATGCCGATCTCGTTCAGCTCGGCGGCGAGCCATTCGGCGGCAGCGCGGCAGTCGGCCTTGAACGCGGGATCGGTGGAGATGCTCTTGATTTTCAAAAGGTCTGAAAGGCGGGAAAGGCTCGCATCCAGATTGGAATCAATCCGGGCGAGGACCGTGTCGATGTTGCTCATCGCGTATCCTCAAGAGAAAAAATCGGGTTCCAAAGCAGCCCTTGCAGCCGCTTCAAAGAACGCTCAACAGACACCAAATCGGGGCGGATCGCAAACCCAATTTTGGCAAAGGTCAGGCTTCCGCAAAGGGATCTGACCTCTACCACAGGGTGTTTCTAGAAGCCGCGTTTTAGCGATCCGAGCAAGCCGCGAACCAGAGCGCGACCAAGCGAATTGCCGATGCTGCGGGCCGCGGATTTCAGGCCGGCTTCCATGGCGTTATCGCGGGAACTGCGGCGCTGGGTCCGGCGCTGTGTGCTCTTGCGCGTCGGGCGGTCATCGCGGCCAAAATCCGGCAACTGGAAGCCCGAACGGGTGCGACGGGGTTCGCCTGCGCGGTCCCATTCCTCTTCCTCGGCAGCCCGTTGGCGTTCCTCCTGCCGCTGCGCTTCCTCGGCACGCTGCAGAAGCACCTCATAGGCCGATTCCCGGTCGCGAACGCGCTCATAGACCCCGAAGGACGGGCTCGCCTGAATGATCTCGCGCCGTTCGGCATCGGTCACCGGGCCAAGGCGGGAGGAGGGGGGACGGATGAGGGTTCGCTGCACAACGGACGGAATGCCCTTGCCTTCCAGCGTTGAAACCAGCGCCTCGCCAACGCCCAGTTCCATGATCACCCGATCCGTGTCGAGGTCCGGATTGGGGCGGAAGGTTTCGGCTGCTGCGCGAACAGCCCGCTGGTCACGCGGTGTGAAGGCGCGAAGGGCATGCTGTACCCGGTTGCCAAGCTGGGAGAGGACCGTTTCGGGAATGTCGAGCGGGTTCTGGGTGACGAAATACACGCCAACCCCCTTGGAGCGGATCAGGCGAACGACCTGTTCCACCTTTTCAACCAGGGCCTTGGGCGCATCGTTGAACAGGAGATGTGCCTCATCGAAAAAGAAGACGAGCTTCGGCTTTTCCGGATCACCAACCTCGGGCAGCTCCTCAAACAGCTCTGACAAAAGCCAGAGAAGGAAGACCGAATAAAGGCGCGGCGCCGTCATCAGCTTGTCGGCGGCCAGCACATTGATCATGCCCCGGCCGTCCGGGCCGGTGCGCAGGAAGTCGCGGATGTTCAGCGCCGGTTCGCCGAAGAAGTTTTCGCCGCCCTGCCGTTCCAGAACCAGCAGCCGGCGCTGGATGGCCCCGACCGAGGCCTTGGACACGTTGCCATAGTGCTTGGATAGCTCGTCTGCCCGGTCCGAGACATGGGCAAGCATGGAGCGCAGGTCCTTGAGGTCCAGAAGCAGGAGACCTTCGTCATCTGCAAGCTCGAACACGATGTTCAGGACGCCTTCCTGCGTGTCGTTCAACTCCAGCAATCGCGCGAGCAGAAGCGGACCGACCTCGGAGATCGTGGTGCGGATCGGGTGTCCCTGTTCGCCGAGCAGGTCCCAGAAGGTCGCGGGAAAGGACGTGTAGGAAAATTCGTCCGCAAACCCGATGTCCTTGGCGCGCTTTTCCAGAAAGTCCTTCTCGACCCCCTTCATCGCGATGCCGGACAGGTCGCCCTTGATGTCGGCGCAAAAGACCGGGACGCCCGCGTTTGAAAACCCTTCCGCAAGGATCTGCAAAGAGACCGTTTTCCCGGTTCCTGTCGCGCCTGCAATCAGGCCATGCCGGTTGGCCAGCTTGAGGTTCAGGAAAATGTCCTGCGGAGCGGCTCCGACAAATATACCCGTATCCTTGCTCACCGCGTTTTTTCCTCCAAGCGAATCCAATTACTGATTGCCCCAAAGAAAGCATTCCGCAATCGTATTGTCACGGTCGACGATGAACTTCGTCTGCCTTATAGCGAAGGTGTGCGGGAATTTTGGTGAATCGCTTTCCTTTCGGGAAGGCTATGGGAGTGACTTATGGAAGAACTGATCAATCGCATTGCAGGGGCAGCGGGAATCGATGCCGATCTCGCCAAGAAGGCAATCGCGATCATCCTTGACTTTCTCAACAAGGATGGCCCGTCCAACCAGATGCAGCAGGTTCTGGCAGCTTTGCCGGGAGCATCGGAACTGATTGCCGAACGTGCAGTAAGCGGCGGCGGTGGCGGCGGCATTCTGGGTGCGCTCGGCGGCATGATGGGTGGCAGCGGCGGCGCCATGGCAGCGCTTGGAGAGCTGACATCGTCAGGTCTTTCCATGGGAGAAGTACAAACAGTTACAAAAGAACTCGTATCTTATGCTAAGGAAAAGGCCGGGGACGACGTCGTAAACGATGTGATTTCGAATATCCCGGGCCTGAGCCAGATCATTTGATTACCCCAGGGTTCAAGAGGTTCGGTTGGAAGGAGACATTGGCTGATGGCATATTCGATCATTGAGATTGAAGGAATCGGTCCGACTTACGCTGAGAAGCTTCAGGCTGTCGGCATCAAGACCACGGATGCTTATCTGGAGCGTGCCAAGGACCCGAAGGGTCGCAAGGCTCTGGCCGAGGAAACCGGCATTGATGACAAGCGCATCCTGAAATGGGCGAATATGGCTGACCTGATGCGCATCAAGGGCGTCGGTGAAGAATATTCCGAGCTTCTGGAAGCTGCCGGTGTGGACACAGTCAAGGAACTCAAGCACCGCAAGCCGGAAAACCTCGCTGCCAAGATGGTCGAGGTGAACGAGGAAAAGAAACTCGTCCGTCAGGTGCCGAGCGAAAGCCAGGTGATCAAGTGGGTCGAGCAGGCAAAAGAACTGCCGCCGATGATGACCTACTGAGCCTGACAGCTCGTTGACAACAGAAATGCCCGCCTTTTGGCGGGCATTTTCTATTTGAAACGCTGATTTTGGCATGAAAAAAGGCGCCTGCTGGTGGAAGTCAGGCGCCTGTTAGTTTCATTTCTTGAAGGGGTTCAGTCAGACACGTATCTGACCGTACCGCAGAGCCTCGACAACAGTGTGTGTCTTGTTGGAGGCGTTCAGTTTGACGCTGGCATTTTGCAGGTGGGCGTGAACCGTGCGCTGGGAAATATCCAGCAGGTCGGCGATTTCACCGGCAGTCTTGCCGAAAGCGGTCAGTTCGAGAACCTTGCGCTCGCGAGTAGAGAGGGCGCCCGGACGCTGGCCGGAAACCACACCAAGGTCACGAAGACGGGCGAAGGCAGCGTTGGACAGGACTTCAAGACCTGCCAGCTCCCACTTGTTCGCCTGAATGGACGGGCCGCTGGCATATACGAATGCCTGGAAGGGGTGCAGTTCGGTGACCGGAACGATCACGACCTGGTTGCCTTCACCGGCTGCTGCCAGAAGGTCGGAATGCTCCATGTCGCCAGCGGAAATGGTCCAGACCATGGCGCGGTTGGAAGCAAGGCCCAGCATGAGGGCGCTGTCATTGGCAGAAAGCGAAGTGCTCTCGATGCCATCATTGCGCTGGTCTGGCCAGCGGAAGCGATGAACGAGGCTGTCGATCGGCCGGTTCGGCATCGGAAGGCCGGTGATCAGCACGTGGGTCGCACCCATACGGCGCAGATTGGACTCAAGAATGTCCAACACGTGGTGAGCGGCATTCGCCTCGGAAATAGCGCGGAGTTTGTTCTTCAGTTCAGATTGGTCAAGCATTGTGCACATCCATTGTTTTGCAATCTTTTTTCATCGATCGCTTTTTTGTCCGGCCCGCTCGCTGTGCATTTTTGCACTTATTTCGGCGGCCCGCCGATGGGATTTAGCAGATTTCAGCGTCTCCTTCCGTTGAGTAGACGAGGCTCTGCAAGCCTCCTGCTAGTATGGGGGCATTCTTCCCATGCGGCAGCACTGAGAAAGTACAATACAATTGACGATCGTACCAATAGGGAAATTCCGGGAAATTGGCATTTTACGCCAGAAATTTGTCGTAAAAAGTCGGGTTAATAAAAAAGCCAACGTGAAGACAATCTCTTGTAATGAGCAGCAAGTATCAAGTTGTAAAAACCATCGATAAGGCTAAGTAAACAAAGAATAACAACAATTTTTCGTAGTTAATTTTCGTTAATGCAATCTTTGATTGTAGTGAATGATTTGCCGGAAAACCCGATTCGTCATGGTGTCAAACTGACGTAATTGGCGCCGTATTGTCCCGATCTATTTTGCCTGCAACCAATAATTGGCAGAAAGCCGTGATGTGTAGTCGCATGGGGCGTGCTATCCCAACGGCTGAGTTGCCTTTTTTTCAGCATCAAGACTAAAACAGGGCAACTGGAGACGCGCATGACTGATTGCCCTTTTGTGACGATACCCGATTCTTTTCTTGAAGCACGGGAAGAGGACTGGTGGACCGCCGTTGATGCCGCCCTGAAAGGCGCAGACCGCTCCAGACTGACGGGCCGGTCGGAAGACGGCTTCTCGATCGAGCCTATATATAAGCGTCGTGGAGATGCAGCTCCGCAGGCGGGACGTGGTGCAGGGGTTCCCTGGACGATCGTCCAGCGTGTGGATCTTCCCTCAGTCCGCGATGCCAATGCACAGATCCTTGAAGACCTCAATGGCGGTGCTGGTGGTCTGGAGCTTGTATTTGCCAGCTCGACGATTTCAGACGGCAATGGCATTCGGGTCAACACGGTTGCCGATCTTGGCCAGTTGCTGGATGGCGTGCTTCTGGATCTCGTGACGCTGCGCATCGCTGCCGGGCACGAGTGGGCGCCCATGCTGGCCATGTTTGCTGCCCACCTCTCGAAAACCGGTCTGGATCCCAAAACGGTTTCCCTGAACGCCGGTTGGGATCCTCTTGGCTGGAACGCGCAGCGCGGCGAATACTGGTTTGACCGCGAGATGGTGAGCGCCCGGATCTGTGATGCGGTTGCCGCTCTGGATGAAATCGGCTGCAGGGCGCATGTTTTGGAGCCGGATGGACGGACCTGGCACAACGCAGGTGCGAGCCAGGCAGAGGAACTCGCTTGCGTGATGGCCGCTGCAATCGAGTATCTGCGGTTGCTCGAGGCTGGTCTGCCTAATCATACTGCCCCTCAGAACCGTATCGGTTTCACCCTGACTGCAGATGCCGACCAGATCGGGACCATTGCCAAGGCCCGCGCAGCTCGCCGGCTTTGGGCTGCCATTCTGGATGGATGTGGTCTGGACCAAACACCCATGCGACTGCACATGCAGTCTTCCTACCGGATGCTGACCACGAACGATCCCTGGGTCAATTTGCTGCGCAACACGGTCGCTGCCTTCTCAGCCGGTATTGGCGGGGCGGATACGGTGGCCGTCCTGCCGTTCACCGGCAGCATCGGCCTGCCGGACAGCTTCGCCCGCCGTTTGTCGCGCAACACACAGTCCATCCTGATCGAGGAAAGCAACCTGCACATGGTGGCCGATCCTTCCGCGGGTTCCGGTGCCATTGAGGCACGGACGGAGCAGCTGGTCGAGGCCGCCTGGAGCATGCTGCAGGACATCGAGAAGGAAGGGGGGCTGTTCAAGGCCCTGACCAAGGGTATCGTGCAGAACCGCATCGCCGCGACAGCAGCAGCGCGCGGCGAAAAGATCGCCCGTCGTCTGCGTCCGATCACAGGTGTCAGCGAGTTTCCTGACCTTTTCGAAAAGCCTGTCTCGGTTCTGGAAAACAAGGCGCTTGACGTTCAACTGAGCGCAGCACGTCGGGAGCTCCCCAAGCCATCCGACGGAAGTTTCCTGAAGGCCAAGATCGCGGCCTATCTCGACGGTGCGGACATTTGCGAGCTGATCACCATCGGCGGACCCGGCAGCGCACCGGCTGGCACCATGGAACGCATCCATGCCCAGCGGGAGGCTGTGCCGTTTGAAATCCTGCGTGAGCAGGCAGAGCTTGCGAAACTGAAGACTGGGCAACTGCCCGGCATCTTCCTCGCCTGCCTCGGCTCCCTGTCGGAGTTTACCGCAAGAGCGACCTGGACCCGCAATGCCTTCGCCGCAGGCGGCATTGAGGCCCGGGGCGGGGATGTTGTCGCCTCGCTGGACGACCTTGTTGCCGCCTTCAAGGCAAGCGGCGCGCGCATGGCCTGTATCGTCTCGTCAGATCGTGTGTATGCCGATCAGGCCGAAGCTGCCGCAAAGGCGCTGAAGGCGGCTGGCGCCAGCCATCTTTACCTTGCAGGAAAGCCGGGAGAGCTGGAAGCGGCTCTCACGGGCGCAGGCGTTGACACCTATCTTTATGCTGGCGGAAATCTCCTGTCGCTGCTTGGCGAGGCGCATGAGCGTCTGGGGATCGCGAAGACTGCGGAAGACAATGTTGTGAAGCTGGAGGCCAAGTCATGAGCCGGATCCCCGATTTTTCGACCATTGCCTTCAAGGACGCTCTTGGCAAGGCTGCCACCCCGAAGGACGCCGGCACCTGGACAACGCCGGAAGGCATCGATGTTGCGCCAGTGATCACCGCCGACGATATTGCCGGCCTGAAACACCTCGACACCTGGCCGGGTCTTGCTCCCTTCATGCGTGGGCCGTATCCCACCATGTATGTCCAGCAGCCCTGGACCGTGCGCCAGTATGCCGGCTTCTCGACAGCAGAAGAATCCAACGCCTTCTATCGGCGCAATCTGGCCGCCGGGCAAAAGGGCCTGTCGGTTGCCTTCGACCTCGCCACCCATCGCGGCTATGACAGCGATCATCCGCGCGTTTCCGGCGATGTCGGCATGGCCGGTGTGGCCATCGACTCCATCTATGATATGCGCACGCTCTTTTCCGGCATCCCGCTGGACAAGATGAGCGTTTCCATGACCATGAACGGCGCTGTGCTGCCGGTTCTTGCGCTTTATATCGTGGCAGCAGAAGAGCAGGGCGTTGCCCAGAAAGACCTCTCGGGCACCATTCAAAATGACATTTTGAAGGAGTTCATGGTCCGCAACACCTACATCTACCCACCGAAGCAATCGATGAAGATCATCTCCGATATCTTCTCGTACACTTCGCAAAACATGCCACGCTTCAACTCCATTTCCATTTCCGGCTACCACATGCAGGAAGCCGGTGCGACGGCGGATCTGGAGCTGGCCTATACCATTGCCGACGGGATTGAATATGCCCGCGCCGGGGTTGCTGCAGGCATGGATATCGACGCCTTTGCGCCGCGCCTGTCCTTCTTCTGGGCGATTGGCATGAACTTCTTCATGGAAGTCGCCAAGCTTCGTGCCGCGCGTCTCATCTGGTCGACCCTGATGCGCGAGAATTTCGCGCCCAAAAACCCGAAATCCCTGTCGCTGCGCACCCACTCCCAGACGTCCGGCTGGTCTCTGACCGCGCAGGATGTCTTCAATAACGTGGTGCGCACCTGTGTTGAGGCCATGGCCGCAACGCAGGGCCATACCCAGTCGCTGCACACCAACGCGCTGGACGAGGCGCTGGCGCTGCCGACGGATTTCTCCGCCCGCATTGCCCGCAACACCCAGTTGTTCCTGCAGCAGGAAAGCGGCACCACGAAGGTCATCGACCCGTGGGGCGGGTCTTTCTATGTCGAAAAGCTGACCGCCGATCTCGCCGCCAAGGCCATGGCGCATATTCGCGAAGTGGAAGAGCTTGGCGGCATGGCCAAGGCCATCGAGAAGGGCATTCCGAAACTGCGCATCGAGGAAGCGGCCGCAAAGACGCAGGCCCGCATCGACAGCGGCGCGCAGACCGTGGTCGGCGTCAACAAGTACAAGCCCGACTTTGAAAAGCCGATCGATGTCCTGAAAGTGGACAATGCGGAAGTCCGGGCGCGCCAGATCGAAAAGCTGGAACGCCTGCGCGCCGAGCGCAACGAGGCCGAAACTCAAGCCGCCCTTGAGGCGCTTACCAAATGCGCGCAAACTGGCGAAGGCAACCTCCTGGACCTGTCGGTTCAGGCCGCCCGCGCCAAGGCCACCGTGGGCGAGATCTCCATGGCCATGGAAAAGGTCTTCGACCGCCACCGCGCCGAGATCAAGTCCATCTCTGGTGTCTACAAGAGGGAGGCAGGTGCCATGGGCGGAACGCTCGACAAGATCCAGTCGCTCGTCGAAGAGTTCGAGGAAAACGACGGACGCCGTCCGCGTATCCTCGTTGCCAAGATGGGGCAGGACGGCCACGACCGTGGCCAGAAGGTCATCGCCTCCGCCTTTGCCGATCTCGGCTTTGACGTGGATATCGGCCCGCTGTTCCAGACCCCGGAAGAAGCTGCCCGTCAGGCCGTGGAAAACGACGTTCACGTCGTTGGCGTGTCATCGCTCGCCGCAGGACACCTGACCCTCGTTCCGGCCTTGAAAAAGGCTCTGGCGGATGAGGGACGAGGGGACATCATGATCGTGGTCGGCGGTGTTGTTCCGCCGCAGGATTACGACGAACTCCTGGCCGCTGGCGCCTCCGCCATCTTCCCCCCCGGCACCGTCATCGCCGAAGCCGCCGTCGATCTCATCGGCAAGCTGAACGCAGCGCTGGGCTATGAGCCGAAGCAGGCCGCGGAGTAGGGGCGCAGGCAGTCGGCGACGCCAACTACAATCTTCGTCTTGGTCGGGCCTGTCCCGACCATCTACGGAACATCAGCCTTGGATAGATCCTCGGCACAGGGCCGAGGAGGACGACGAATTCTCTCCACATGCCGTCCCGGCCAAGCGCAGCGCGCGCCGGGATCTGCTGCGACTGTCGATGAGTACTGAAACAGGTCCCGCATCGGGTGCGGGACGGCGCAAGGGGGTGACGCGCGCCTTGTTCCAGAGAACAGTCAGCTTTCGGCGCCATCTTCCGGTTCATAGATGAGAATGTCGCCGGGTTGGCAGTTCAGGACTTCGCAGATTTTTTCCAGAGTCTCGAACCGCACGCCCTTTACCTTGCCGGATTTCAGCAGCGAGACATTCTGCTCGGTGATTCCGATGCGTTCGGCCAGCTCCTTGGAGCGCATCTTGCGCCGGGCCAGCATGACATCCAGCTCAATGATGATGGGCATGGGGCACCTCCGGGCAACCGGGCGGACAAGCGATGAATTCAGACAAAGTGCCGGTTCTCCTCATCGATCAACGCCGCCTCGCGCATGATCCAGCCAAACACGAGAATGAGGCCGCCGAAGATCAGAACAAACAGTTCGGCTCCGTCCGTGGAAACTTCAACGATCCTTTGGTCTTCAGGCAAATCGAGCGTGGTCAGAACAGAGGAAATGGGGTCCTCGACAAAGTCGAACACTGCAAACGCGATCAGGTAGCTGCCAATCAGGAAGATACGGTGCAGGGTTTCCTGCTCAAAAAAGCGCAAGGATTCGAATTGCTTGAACAGTGCACGCATGTTCCAGGCAAGGGCGCTCAGAAAGCCGAAGAACCCAAGAGCAAGCCCTAGCAGACCGATCCTCTGCAGAAGCGGGATATCAGCATAGGCGCGCTCATAATCCTCCAGATAGACGGACGTCTCGGGCGCCAAGTAGTCGAAATCGGGAAAGACCAGCGCGAGGGCAAGACCAGCTGCGGCGACAACCATGATTGCGATGCAAGCCGTCGTAACCCACTTGAGGATACAGGCAAGCCTGCTGAGTCGCTGCAAGCGCACTGCGGTGTCTTGTGAGAGGGGCAAATCCATCGGTTTCTCCTGTCTTCCTTGCGCCCTACACGAACTGCCGGTTCTCTTCGGCGATGGCTGCGGCCTCCCGCAAGGTCCAGCCAAAGACGATCATCAGCCCGCCGACAATGCCGAAAAACAGTTCCCCGCCATCAAGGCTGATGTCGAATACGCGTTGTCCGTCCGGCATGTCCAGTGTCAGCAGGTAGGACGCAATCGGATCGATCAGGATTTCGAGGATCCCGAAGGCAATCAGCCAAAGGCCGATGGCAACGAAACACGACAGGGTGCGTGGAGAAAAGAAGTCTCCCTGACGCAGAAACTCGAACAACCGCCGGACTTGCCAGCAAATGACGAACAGGATGCCGAAGGCCAGGCCGAGCAGGCCCATGGTAAGCATTCTTTGCTCAAGCGGAATGTCTCCAAGGCGACGTTCGAAATCGCCAAGCTCAATGATTTCTCCAGCAGCATCAAAGCTTTCAGGTGAATAGACCGCTGCAATCGTCAGGACCAGCGTCGCCAGCAAGAGCATCATGAACAGGGTCACGAACCATTTCATGAGCCGCGACACCCGCCGAATACGGGTCAGACGCGCCGCTCGTTCCGAGCGTGATTTCACAGCAGCTTCAGCCGGGCTCATATCGCTCTCCTTCGGGCAGACTTTGGCGAGTGTGGGGTGTTTAGCCCCAAGATGGGAATGGTACAAGAAAAAAATATAGCGATTGACAAAAAAATAAAACTAGCAAATTAGAAAATTATTGTCTCACGATAATTTATTCGAAGAGGCAAGATTGAAGCAAGAGTGATTGGGATATCCAATGCAGATTGATCAAATGAAGCATGCAGGCCTGAAGCCCGTATTCCCGTACCACCGCCTGTCCGCGGGCCGTGGAGCGGCTGGCCGGGTGGCTGCGCACCGGAATTTCTGGCTGCGCCCGCTTGTCATGTGCACCGTGCTCGGCGGGCTCGTTGTTGGAGCCAAGGCTGCCGACCTGCCGGTTTATGATGAATTCGTCACGCCAACCCTGCCCTCGCGCGGCTCCATCTGGGAAGGGGCGTATTTCGGTGCGGAAGTCGGCGGTTCGCAAACCCTGACGGAACTGAAGGCAACCGGCGCCAAGAGCACCGCGTCTCGCACAGATGCCGCCTTTGGCCTGTTCGGCGGTTACAACTGGCAGGTTTCCCGCGTTGTGCTGGGTGTCGAGGCGGGGGCAACCTATCTCGGCGGTCAGAGCAAGAAGAACCTGGCTGGCGTCGGGTCGGTGAAGGCCGGCAGCAAGTGGTCAGGCAGTCTGCGCGCCCGCGTCGGTCTGCCGTTCGAAACTTTCATGCCGTATCTCTCCGCCGGTCTGGCGGCAACCGAACATTCCACCAAGGCCAATGGAAAGACGCATTCCTCGGTCGGGGTCGGCCTGATGTTCGGCGGCGGTGTCGAAGTGGCTGTCTCTGAAAACTGGCGCATTCGTGCGGATTATTCGGCAACCGGCATCCTCAACGAAAAGGACATGTTCGGTGGAAGCCAGATCGAGCGCACCGCTGCAAACCATCGCCTGATGCTGGGTGTCTCCTACGCATTCTGATCAGGCGGACCATCTTCCCGGCCGGAGACCCACATCCCGGCCGGGGGAGGTCATTCCTTACTCCCACTGGAAAACGGAAACATGAAAACGACACTCACCGGCGCGGCTGCTTGCGCCCTTATGCTGGCCGCCTGTACCCAGACAACGACCGGCAGCGGCCAGCTCACCGCCCTCAACGGCTATGCCGCCGAGCGCGTTACCTTCGATATCCGCGAGGAGTTCCTGGAGGACAGCGCCATGGCAACAGCGAAGATGAAAAACGGCGAGCTTTTTCAGGGCAAGCTGGTTATTGAAAAGGCCGTCTCAGACAATCTGGGCGTCGGTCTTAACTGGAACATAGACAAGAAAAAGTTCGGGGATCTTGCCCTGTTTGAAAATGCCAAGAGCGAGTCGACATCTACAGCACGTGGCATATTGATGAGCCACGCCCGGTCAATGGAATGCCGCCTGACCCTTGCGAGCCCCGGATCGGGTTTTTCCGGCGGCGGCGTCGGCTCCTGCCGTCTGTCCACGGGCGAGACATTGCCGATCCAGTTCTGAAACTGGTGAAGGGACATTTCGCCGAAGAGCCAGATTAAAAGCCTCCGTTTGGTGAGGAATCAGAAGACTTGCTGGTAACTTGTTGTATTCTCACTGTGCACGCGTTGAACGTGCGCAGCAGGGGAGGAAATGACTGTGCTCGGAAAGGTATTTTCAAGTAGGGCTTTGGCTTTTGGCGCTTTGGGTCTTGCGGCATTGGTCTTGTCGGGTGGATTGCAGGCGCTTGCGCAAGACGGCGTGACCCGTACCATCCTCAACCGTGCGGACCTGACCCGCGATCCGTCGATCGAGGTTGTCGTCTCCCGGCTGGAGATTGCTCCGGGCGCGCGCATTCCGCTCCACACCCATCACGGGGATGAGCATCTGGTGGTGGTCGACGGCGGAGAAATGACCGCGCCCAATGGCAAGGCCATCATGTTCACCGAAGGCATGACGGTTCATTTTCCGGAAGGAAAGGTCCACGGCGGCATGACCAACACCGGCTCCGCGCCGGTTGTCGTCTACACCACGCATGTCATTGAAAAAGGCAAGCCGTTTCAGGAAGCTGCAGAGTAAAGGCTCCCTGCAACTTCTTTCGAGATGAGCACGATGCCATTTCACCTCTCCCAAGGGGAGAGGTCGACGCGCAGCGGCGGGTGAGGGGAGGCGATCTCTCGGGAGGGCAGTGGCATCTCGGCCCCTCACCCCAGCCCTCTCCCGGTGGGAGAGGGAGGTGTAGCAGCATCTCTCCATCGTCACCCCGGACGAAGCGCAGCGGAGATCCGGGGTCGGTGAACCCGGTATCTTACATGGACATTGGGGGCTCTCCGATCCCGGCTCGCGCTTCGCTTGGCCGGGATGACGGATGAGGCTGTGCGCGATCTTTCAATCCCCTCCCCCTTGGGGGAGTCCGGACCGGGGAGAGGGAGCGCATCGGTCGTTGATCACAAATCGAATGTCCGCCCCTGCCGCCGTCCCGGCCAAGCGCAGTGCGAGCCGGGATCTACTGCGACTGCCAATGACTGCTGAAACAGGTCCCGCATCACGTGCAGGACGGCGCAAGAGGGCAGCTCTCAGAATCGTCAACCCAATTCCGTTTGAGCGCGATGCCGTTTCACCTCTCCCATGGGGAGAGGTCGACGCGCAGCGGCGGGCGAGGGGCGGCGATCTCTCGGGAGGAGAGAGTTATCCGAGCGCCGGAAGGCCCGTAAGGTCGTTGAGGGTCGCGGCTGGAGAAAGGTCCGCGTATTCATCGGGCATGCCGGTGCGGTTCATCCATACGGTGCGGAAGCCGAATTTCTTTGCGCCCGCAACATCCCAGCGGTTCGACGACTGGAAGGAGACCGCGTCCGGGTAGATCCGGTAGGAGAAAGTGACCTCTTCATAGACCTTCGGGTCGGTCTTGAAGGTCTTGAGGCTGTCGACGGAAAAGACGTCGTCCAGCAGCTCTGCGATGCCGGCGGCCTTAACGGCAGCGTCCAGCATGGCAGGCGAACCGTTGGAGAGGATCGCGAGCTTTGCGCCGGTTGCCTTCAGCTGGGTCAGCACTTCTGGAACTTCCGGATAGCAGTCCAGCGTCCAGTAGGCGTTGAGCAACTCCTCGCGCATGGACTTGTCGGCGCTGGGGACCAGCGCAAAGGCCGTGTCCAGCGCGTCTTCCGTCAGCTGCCAGAAGTCCTTGTATTGCCCCATGAGTGCGCGCACCCAGGAATATTCCAGCTGCTTTTCCCGCCAGAGCGAGGAGAGGCGCTGTGCATCCGGGCCGAGCTTTTCGGAGTTTTTGCGCACCGCCGCATGAACATCGAACAAAGTTCCATATGCATCAAAAACATAAGCAGCGTGCGACATGCGAGACTCCAGCCATTTGGGCACCAAACGGCGCTCACATGACCAGACGCCCCGACAATCGTCAAGCCGTACAAACCGCGTAAGTGTGCACTGCGGTAAAAGGTCGTTGCGGAAGAACGGTCACGTTCCTTCGGGGATCGTCACATTGCCAGCATCGTCGATGGACCAGAAGGGATTGTAGGCGATCTCCAGAAGGTGTCCGCCGGGAATCTCGACATGGGAGGAATAGCCTCCCCAAAAGGCTCTGGCTGGTCGTGAAACCGAGATCGCCCCGGCCCGCATGGCTTGGGAGAAGACCTCGTCCACCTCGCTTTCAGTGCGGGCGTTCCAGGCGATCGTCATCGCACCGAGGGATTGGGTGGCGGCCTGTCCGAGATCCCGTTCAAGCGCTTGACGCGAATAGATGGCCAGAACGCTTCCGCCAGTCTGGAAGAAGACGATGTCATCGCTCTCGAAGTTGTTCGCCTTCCAACCGAGGCCCTGCTCGAAAAATCGGCGGGTTTCCGCAACATCCTGTACCGACAGGGTGACCATGCTGAGTCGCTGTTCCATCACGAAAGCCCTATATTGATTTTGTGAGAACATAGTAGGAACACGAAATTCGCGGTGTCAATCGCCGCCCGCTGTGAAAACCGCGCTAACGTGTACATCGTGTAAATTCTGTCGATCATTCCAGCGCCGGAATGCGAGAAAAAAGTGACGGAGTGGGTGGGGTTTTGATTCCATTTATTTCGACAAACCGGGCTCAGCGGGATTATTCATTCCAAAAGAACCAAATGACGGCGAAAGTATTGACCTTGCTGAGCGGGTGTCGTTCTTTCCACTAAAGACGAAGAGTGCGCAGGCAGATACAGGCCTGGGCCGAGAATGCGATTTTGGGGAAGAAACGATCATGAGTTCCTGGAGCGAAACCTGGACCTGGTATGAAGGCGAATGGCATGCGGGCAACCCGCCGATCATGGGGCCTCGCACCCATGCGTCCTGGCTCGGGTCCAGCGTGTTTGACGGTGCCCGCTATTTCGAAGGCGTGATGCCGGACCTTGATCTTCACTGCCAGCGCGTGAACGATTCCGCAGCGGCGCTTGGCATGAAGGCAACGTTTGAGGTTGGCAAGATGATGGAGCTGACGAAGGAGGGCGTTTCGAAATTCTCTCCCGACAAGCAGATCTACATCAAGCCGATGTATTGGGCGGAAGGCGATGGACCCGGTGTGATTGCGCCGGATGCCAACAGCACGCAGTTCTGCCTGTGCCTTTTCGATGCGCCGATGGCCCCGAAAGGTGCTGCGGCCTCGATCACCTTGTCGCCATTCCGCCGTCCGACCATGGAATGCATGCCCGTCAACGCCAAGGCCGGTTGTCTTTATCCCAACAACGCGCGGGCAATGGTAGAAGCGAAGGGCCGCGGTTTTGACAACGCCGTGGTGCTGGACATGCTGGGCAATGTCGCCGAACTGACCTCCGCAAATCTTTTCATGGCAAAGGATGGCGAAGTCCATACACCAACCCCGAACGGAACGTTCCTGAATGGTCTGACGCGCCAGCGGGTGATTCATCTGCTGCGCCGGGCGGGCGTTCCGGTGCATGAACGGACCTTGGCCTACAAGGATTTCCTGGAAGCGGACGAAATCTTCTCGACCGGGAACTACAACAAGGTCTCGCCGGTCAACCGAATTGAAGAGCGCAGCCTCCAGCCCGGCCCGGTCGCGGAAAAGGCGCGCGAGCTGTATTGGGAATTTGCCCACGCGTGAGCTGGCTGATCACCTGTATAGCTGATCACCTGTAAACAAGCGCAGCCGCCACAAGCAGCGCGGCTGCAGCGCACAGGGTCGGGGTCTGGAACGAACCGGTAAGGGCATGCAGCTCTCCGGCAAACCACGGCCCCGCCATTTGGCCAAGCCCGAAACTAGCCGTCATGATTGCAAGGATCTGTCTCGGATTGGCGTGCCCCTGACGCCCTGCATGGGCGCGGGCTTCCATAAGCCCAAGGGCTGTAATGCCCATGAATGTTGCCCCCAATAGTCCAGCCCCCAGAACAAAGAGAAGCGGTTTCTGGCTGAGAACTGTCAGGCTGACACCGAAGGCTTCCGCGACACAGGCAAGGCTGAATGCCTTGCGGGAGCCGATGGCCACGGACACACGGTTCCAGACAAAGATCGACGGCGCGGCTGCAAGCCCCACCACCAGCCATACATAGGGCTCGCTTGCCTGCAAGGCCGGGGTGGAGCGGGCAAGTGCGGACACAAAAGTTGCGGTGATGACGTATCCGAACCCGAACAGGCCATAGGCGGCGATCAGGCGAAAGAGGGGGGCGTCAAACGGTGAGGTTCGCGCCTCCTGCCCAGGCAATGCGGCGGCTGGTGCTGGCGCAGGCGATGTCGCGGGAACCAAGAGCGCTGCAAGGCCAAAGAGCAACAGCGTTGCCGCTCCGGAAGCATACCAAAGCTCCTGCCAGTTGGCTCCGAGATGGCCGAGCGCTGCAATCAGGATCGCCGAAAAGGCAATTCCGCAGCCGACCCCTGCAAAATGGACGGCGGAAAGATCCGGCCTTCCCGCGTCCCTGAGCCGGTCCAGAACAAGGGCGGAGGAAAACACCAGCACAAAGGCGCTGGCAAAGCCGCCGATGAACCGAAGGGCAAGAAATCCGCCCAAACTCTCGCCAAACCCCATCATCACCGAACTGATCGCGCTGGCCAGAAGGGCTGTGAGGAACCAGCCTCTCGGGCTGCCGGGGAGCCCCCGCATGGACCCGGCCAGAGCCCCGACAAGATAGCCGAGGAAATTCGCCGAGGCGACAAGACCTGCATCGTCGGCGGAAAGTCTCGTGCCATCCAGCATGAAAGGCAGGATCGGTGTGTAGACAAAGCGGCCAATTCCCATGGCGGCTGCAAGGGAAATCAGGCCGCCAACGGCGAGAAGAAGCGGAGAAGATGACGGGCGCAAGCAATGACCAATCGCAAAACGGGAAGGTGGCTGAGGCTACCTGCTTTGGTCGTGCAAGATCAAGCTGCAGCTTGGGTGCTAGCCGTTCACGCCTCGGCACCCAGAACAGCATGGATGCGGGCGGAAAGGTCGTTCATGGAGAAGGGTTTGAGCAGGATTTCGGTGCCTTCGGGCGGCTGCACCTTGGAGTAGCCTGAAACGTAAATCACCGCGGGCGGCTTCTCGCGTGAGCGGCGTATATCTTCCACGGCACTAAAGGAATGCCCGTCGGTCAGCACGATATCACTTACAATCAGATCCAGTCGGCCATCCAGCCGCGTCCGGTTTTTCAAGGCGTCCAGACTGTCGGCAGAGGTCACCTGAAATCCGAGATCGGCAAGGATCTCTCTCATGGTCGCCTCCAGCTCCTTGTTGTCTTCCAGAAGCAAGGCTTTCCGACCGTTATAGGATCGCGGCTGGTGGCGGGTTTCATCGGCTTCCGGAGCAAAGTCCTGCAAGGCCAGTGCCGCGGGTAAAACCAGTGTCGCCTTCAGGCCGGGATGGGCATTTTCCAGTTTCACATGACCTTCGGACTTGCGGGCAAAGGCCTTCACCATGGCAAGCCCGAGACCGGTTCCCCCTTCGGATCTGCGTGTGGTGAAGAACGGCTCAAAGACCTTGTCTAGCATGTCGTCGGGGATTCCCGGGCCGTGATCGCGGATCGAAATTGCGATCTTGCCATCGTCAATCATTTCCGCGCGCACCTTGATCAGGCCATTGAAACTCATGGCCTTTGCCGCGTTTTCCATCAGATTGCGAAGGGCCCGCTGAAACGTCACCGGATCGGCGAGCACATGAAGGTCAGCGTCGACGGAGATCTTGAAAATGAGAGCGAGGCCGTGGGCACTCAGGATATCCTGCGAGACATCTTCAATGGATTTCAGGCAGTTGATCTGCCGGGCCGCCAGCGGCTTGTGATCATTGGTGAAGGACAGAAGGTCATGGGTTACCTGGGCCGCCCGCATCGCACCCTTTCGGGCATTTTGAAGAGCTGCATTTCCTGCCGGGGAGAGGTTGTCCCGGATTTCCAGAACATCCAGCGAGCCGACAATGGTGGCGAGGTAGTTGTTGAAGTCATGGGCGATGATGGCGGTCATTCGCACAATGGCATCGTGTCTTTCCCGCTCTGCCGAAGAGATCTGGAGCGCATGGGTTTCGGTAAAATCGGTAGCGATGAACCGGTACCCCCTGAACCCCTCGTCCTCGTCGTGGAAGGGGCGACCGCGAAGTTTCCAGTACCGCTCGTCCGTGGCGGGTTTCAGTTGCACCACCAGATCGCGGATGGGCAGGCGGACGCGATAAGACGTCATCAGATTGTAGGACGCGCCGGTGGCTTCCTCAAAAAGGTCTGAAAGCCGGGTCTGGTTTTCGATGATGATGATTGGAGCTGCAGCCTCGCGCATCCGGTCTGGCACGGTGTTGATACGACCGTCCGGGTCGGTTTCGAACAGCCAGTCTTCCGCAGCTATCTCAAATTCTGCAAGGGCGAGGGAGACATTGTCCCGCGATCTCCTGATCTCGTCGCGCAGCAGCGTGCTGTCCACGAACACGCGCCATTGTCGCCAGAAAAAGATGACGAAAAGCATGTAGATACAGGGAATGGTCCACTCGATCCGCCCCACTATGTCGGAATTTTGCGACGTTATCAGATACAGGGACATCATGATGGTCACTGCGACAAGGCTCATGATCGGAAAGAACGCGCACCACCACGTGACGAAAAACACCCACAATAGAAAGATGAAATAGAGGACCAGCCGTTGGGATTCCCCATGGGCGGTCTGGTCGGCAATCATTGGCATCAAGCCCACTGCAACGGAAATCCAGATCGCCATCAGGAAATAGACGCCGTAAATGCGGCGGCGGGAATAGCGACGCCGCTTCTCCGCGTTTCCAAAAGCGATCAGAAGCAGGAACTGAACGACAAATTCCATCGCAGTAAGGAAAAACCACGCCACCTGCGTGCCGTTTGAAAACGGATGAATGATCATGTAGGTGGCAAGCAGGCCCGGAAATCCCAGCATTTGCATATGGATGTTGCCGGAGAAGAAGTTGCGGAACTGTTCCTGTCGAACAAACCGGGTCGTGGCTTTCCTGATGGACGGTGAGGGAAAGCCGCAGGCCAACCGGATAATATCCAGCTCGCTTACAACCGGGTTCTCGTCTGGGCTTTCATCTTTCTCGCGTAGTGCGGGAGAAAGTTGCCTTTTCGTGCCTGCCGGCATTCACCACCCGCCCCATGCGTCGTCGCGCCTACCATTTCAGCACATCAGCCGAACAAGCAGGGCCAATGCTTCCGGAACTTTTTCCGGAAACTTCGTGCGCCTGACCGGAACTATAAATGACCTGTGGGAACCGTGTTAACCGTGTCAGGGTTGTATGTGGAGTTTCTATCGTTTTGATTGATGCGGATAGCGGTTAATCCGCATGATCTGTTTTATGAGCCTGCAGCAGGTCTCCAGCCCGCCTCCCGGGCTTCGCGCTCCGAGCAGAACCAGCGTTCGCCTTTCGCCACATTGATGCGGGTGCGGGAATAGGCAGGTGACCAAGGCGGATGATAGATTTTGCCACGATCGGAGATGTTACCCTTGATTGGGCATCCCGCCGGAGCCCCCTGATCGGCCACTTCCCATTTTCGGGCCCTGAAGTCCCAAGGCATTTCCGCCCGTCCGGCCCAAAGCCCGGCTTTGGCGCTGCGTGCCTGGGTTTCCTCGCGGATGTAGCGCTTTGAGTATTTTCGAAAGGCGAAGGCCTGCCCACGCAGAACCATTTCGGAATTGAGGTTCAAACTGGCGGCGAAACAGGTCGCGATCACGCGGTCATAGGCATCGCGTGTATCTCCGGAACAGGTGATGGTTTTCCTGGAGACAAGGCGTTCCAGATATTTTCTGGAAGCCGCGCCGCAGCGAACCGTATTGCCATTGGCACTCACGCATTTTTGACCGAGCTCCGGAGCATCGATGCCCTCAAGACGGAAGGTCTGACCGCCGATAACCAGTGTGTCGCCGTCCACGACACGCACATTCGTTGCCGCGGCCGCTGGAGCGACCCAGCTCGCGGGTATTAAAAGCAGGGCGCAAATCAGCGCGCGGAACCCGGTTTTACACGGCTGGGTCATGTGAACTTCAATCGAATCGCGAGTTGGCCAGTTTCAACTGTTGGCATCTGGCGGGTTACCGACAGGTTGAAAAGACCTGTCGGTAAGGACTTGTTTGCCATGGTTGGACGCAAACAGAGCGATTTCGTGACGATTGAGCGGAAAATCAGTGAAATTTACCCAAGGTAAATCAAACTATTGCAGTCAAGGGGAGGTTGGTTTGGGAGCTCGTGAATGTTTGACAAGGTTTCCCGCGCGTTTAGTCTGCTAGGTCCGTGCTGGCGCGTGCTCATGCTGGACAAGGAACTCCTGTTGTTTCCTGTCATGAGCGCGATTGCACTTGTTGCTGTTCTGGTCGGCGGGTTTATTCCGCTGAAAGAGGCCGGTATTCTCGATGCACTTACGCAAAACACGGGCGACGGCCAGCAGGTTGATCAGCAGATCCTCTATATGGTTTTGGCTTTAGGCTTCTACTTCGCCTGTTACTTCGTAATTATCTTTTTCAATGCAGCGTTGATCGGATGTGCCTTGATCAGGTTTTCTGGCGGAAACCCGACCATTGCGGACGGGTTCCGTCTTTCCATCAAAAACCTGCCACAGATCGCGACGTGGGCGCTTCTCACCGCAACCGTCGGCGTGCTTCTTCAGCTCCTTGAAAGCCGCTTGGAGGGCCTTGCCAAGCTTCTGACCGGGCTGCTTGGGGCTGCATGGTCCGTGGCTACCTATTTTGCAGTTCCCATTTTGGTCGTCGACGGTGTAGGGCCAACGGAAGCCTTGAAGCGATCTGTCGAAGCTATCCGCAAGACATGGGGGGAGTCCCTTGTCAGCCACGTAGGTTTTGGCGTGCTGAGTATGTTCGCCACGATTGTCGTCTTACCCGTGTTTCTCTTGGTCGGGCAATTGGCTCCCACTTCACCGGAGTTGGCAATGGGTCTGGTGGCCATGGCCATTATCTGGATCGTGCTTGCCAATCTGGTGATTTCCACCTTGAGCGCCATCATGCGCGCGGCGCTTTACATCTATGCGGTGGAAGGCGAGGTGCCCGATCAGTTCGACAGTCAGCTGATGCGGAACGCATTCGTGCATACGTGATTGTCCGGAGGAATAAAAACAAGAAAAATTTTCTTTATTCCGCATTCCGTCATTGCCGTTTGGCATTCGGGCTCCTAAATTGCAGCCCGAAGCGGAAGGCCGAAGCAGAATTGGGTTGCTCCTTCCGTTAGCCTCAGACCCAAGGGAGTTTTGCCATGTCTTTCGAATTGCCCGATCTTCCGTATGCCTATGATGCACTCGGCCCGTACATGTCTGCCGAAACGCTGGAGTTCCACCACGACAAGCACCACATGGCTTACGTGACCAACGGCAACAATCTGCTGAAAGACAGCGGTCTGGAAGGCAAGTCCCTGGAAGAGATCGTCAAGGAAAGCTTCGGCAAAAATGCTGGCCTCTTTAACAATGCCGGTCAGCACTACAACCACATCCATTTCTGGAAGTGGATGAAGCCGAATGGTGGCGGCAAGGCCCTTCCGGGTGCTCTGGCTTCCAAGATCGACAGCGATCTGGGCGGCTACGACAAGTTCCGCGCCGACTTCATCGCAGCTGGCACCACACAGTTCGGATCCGGTTGGGCATGGCTGGCGCTCAAGGATGGCAAGCTGGAAATCATGAAGACCCCGAATGGCGAAAACCCGCTGGTTCTGGGCGCAACTCCGCTTCTGGGCGTGGATGTGTGGGAGCACTCCTACTACATCGATTATCGCAATGCCCGTCCGAAGTACCTTGAGGCATTTGTCGATAGCCTGATCAACTGGGACTACGTTCTGGAACTCTACGAAGCAGCTTCCTGATCCCAAATCAGCAAGAATTATTGAACAAACCCCGGTCCGTATGGGCCGGGGTTTTTTGTTTGAAACTGTTTCACTTCGACGTGTCTTGTCCTTCGAACACGGAAATGCCTAAGTGTATTCCCATACGTAAATTCGCACGGTTTCACGTTGCGAGTGTTCTTGAGAGGAGAAACACATGCGTTATTTGAAATATGGTATTGCCGCTGCCGTCGTATCCTTGGCTGCCGCAAGCGTTGCCGCAGTTGCTGCAGAAGGCAATCCGGTTGTTGACCGCAAGGCTGTCATGCAGTCCGTCGGGGCCGCTGCCGGTCTTGGCGGCGGAATGATGAAGGGCGAAATCGCCTACACACCGGCCGCCGGCAAGGCCGCCATCGCCACCATGAACGCAGCAGGCCACACCTTCGGTGCCTTGTTCCCGGACGGGTCTGATGTGGCCGCCGACACCACAGCTGCACCGAAGATCTGGGAAGATCGGGCCGGGTTTGAGGCGGAACTGGCGAAATTCTCCGGCGCTGCCCACGCTGCAGCTGCTGCTTCCGGCAAGGAAGGTCCGGCTGACATCGAGGCTTTCAAGGCTTCGTTCGCTCCGATCCTTGGAACCTGCAAGTCCTGCCATGAAGGCTACCGGGTCAAGTAACCCGATCTCTGCAATTGGACATTCATACCAACCTCAAAGGATAAGAACCCATCTGATGGCTCTGGTCCGGTTTGTCCGGCAAGGCGCGCTGCGCAGGACGGCCTGACTGGCCGTTCAAGCAGCGCAACGCTGTCCGGCGAGCCGGAGCGAGCCACCGAAGGCCGTGTTTGGGCACAGTTCTGCTGCGTTACAGGTTTTGAACGATAAACCATATCGCCCTGCAACCTGTTCCTTGCCGAACAGTCCCCAAACACGGTCAGATAGGTTTTTATCCTTTGAGGTTGGTATAACTCCCGCTTCGCAGATCATCTGCGAAGCAGATAACTATTTTCTTTTGGAGATTCCATGAAAAAGGTCCTCGCATTTCTGCTGGTTGTTGGCGGTATTGCAGCAGCAGTTGCCTATCTGCTCAGCACGCCTGAAACGCTTCCGGCGCAGGAGGTGGCACAGGCCGGAGACGGGGACGCAGTTCGTGGAGAAACCCTCTTTTGGGCAGGTGGTTGTGCATCCTGCCACGCGGCCCCCGGCGCAAAGGGCGAGGCCAAACTGGTTCTGACCGGTGGTGTGAAGCTGGAAAGTCCCTTCGGGACATTCGTGGCCCCCAATATCTCCGCCAGCGCGGCAGACGGGATCGGCGGTTGGTCTCTTGAAGACTTCGCCAATGCCATGCTGAAGGGAACGTCGCCGGAGGGGGAACACTATTTCCCCGCCTTTCCCTTTACATCCTATTCCCGCATGACGCTTGGAGATGTCTCGGACCTCTTCGCCTTCATGAAGACATTGCCTGCCGTTGATGGAAAGGCGGCCGAGCACGAGATCGGATTTCCGTTCAACATCCGCCGTGCCGTAGGGTTCTGGAAGCTTCTCTATCTTGATCCGGCTCCAGTCATCGCGGCGCCTTCCGGCAGCGACGTCGATCAGGCTGTCTGGCAGCGCGGTCGATATCTGGTGGAGGGGCCCGGCCATTGCAGCGAATGCCACACGCCGCGCAATGCCATCGGCGGACTGGACAAGTCCCGTTGGCTGGCCGGGGCGACAGCACCCGTTGGAGACGGCAAGATCCCGGATATCACACCGGGCGAGGGCGGAATTGGCAGCTGGAGCGCGGGTGACATTGCCTACTATCTGGAAAGCGGCTTCACGCCGGACTACGATTCCGTGGGCGGCGAAATGGTCTCCGTTCAGGAAAACATGGCCCATTTGGCTGCCTCGGACAGGGCGGCAATTGCGGTTTATCTGAAGGCGCTTCCCGAACGCTAGGTCAACATTTCCGGACTGCTGGATAACGTTTCAACGGACAAGAAAAGCCGTCGATCATTTGTCCGGGTGCGACAAAATGGGTCGCATTAGACAAAAGTAGGTCGCATACATGCCATCAGCTTCCTCTGGGTAACCTACCATTAACCATTGTTGGTAGGGGAGGAAAACTAGATGAGTGACAGTCATCCGAACAGTCATCTCGTGGCAAAGAGTGGTCTCTTTGCCGGGCTTCACCCGGGGATGGGTATAGCAGCCAAGGGAATGGTGGCGGCCTTCGTCATTTTTACTGTTTTGAACGTGGATTTTGCCGGAAAGGTTTATGGCGCAGTGCGCAGCTGGATCGAAAGTGGTCTCGGCTGGTACTACATCACCGCAATGACGGTGATGTTCTTCGTCTGCGTCTACTTGATGTTCTCCAAATACGGTTCGCTGCGCCTCGGGGACGACGACAGCCGTCCGGAATTCAGCAATTTCTCCTGGTTCTCGATGCTGTTTTCTGCAGGGGTCGGGATTGGGATCCTGTTCTTCGGTGTTGCCGAACCGATTTTCTACTTCGATAACTCCGGTGCGTTTGGCTATCCGAACAATCCCCATGCCGATCTCAACGGCCATATGGATATGAACATCCAGCGGGCAGTCGACGCCATGCGGGTGACCTATTTCCATTGGGGCTTCCACGGCTGGTCGGTCTACGTGATGGTGGGGCTTTGCCTTGCCTATTTCGGCTTCCGAAAGAAGCTGCCGCTGACCATGCGCTCGGCGCTGTTCCCGCTGATCGGCAACAGGATTTACGGCCCATGGGGTCACGCTGTTGACCTTCTGGCTGTTTTCGGGACGGTCTTTGGCGTTGCAACATCGCTGGGCCTTGGCGTGAGCCAGATGGCGGAAGGCTTGAACGTCCTGTTCGGCATCGAGCCCTCGATCTTCACCAAACTGATGCTTATCCTTGTGATCTCCATCATCGCGACCCTGTCAGCCGTGTCTGGCGTTGGCAACGGCATCCGGATCATTTCCGAGTGGAACATCTGGTTGTCAGTCGTCCTGTTGGCGGCCTTTGTTGCGGTTGGTCCGGCGAAGTGGTTGATGAGCTTCTTCATCACTTCCATTGGTGACTACATCTGGAACGTGGTTCCCATGGGCTTCTGGACGGCCAATGAGCCCGGCAATGCCGCGTGGCAGGGTGGATGGACCATCTTCTACTGGGGCTGGTGGATCTCCTGGTCGCCGTTTGTCGGCATGTTCATTGCCCGCATTTCCCGTGGCCGCACGATCCGCGAGTTCATGGTCGGCGTGATGTTCGTTCCCACCCTGATCGCCTTCTTCTGGCTTTGCATGTTTGGTGGCAACGCCATCTGGCAGGAAATGAATGCAGTTGGTGGACCGGGTGCAGCAGGCGGTGCAGGCGTCATCGAGACTGTCAGGGCCTGGAATCTTCCTTCCGCCCTTTATGGCACGATCGACAACCTCGCTCGGACATCCTGGATGGGCGACATGAGCTGGATGATCTGGCCACTGTCGGCGCTGGCGACTTTCTTGCTCGCGTCGTGGTTCATCACGTCGTCCGACTCCGGAACCCTCGTCATCACCACCATGCTCTCCATGGGCGATGATGATCCCCCAAAGGCATTCCGCATCATCTGGGGTATGGGTGAAGGTCTGGTCGCTGCCGTGCTCCTGCTGGCAGGCGGGCTCGGTGCCCTGCAGACCGCTTCCATCGCGGCTGCATTCCCGATCTCCTTCGTCCTGCTGGCCATGACATGGGGGCTCTTGAAGTCTCTGAAGGAAGATCCATCGGCGTCGCCTGCGGTCGACCCCAATGCGATTGCACCAGATGGCACGCATATCACGCAGGATCTGCATGCCTGATCCGGCTTGAGCCTTATGGAAAAGAAAATGCCCGCCAAACCGGCGGGCATTTTTGTATCTCTCGGATAAGCCCGACAATCAGACGCCAACTTCCTCACAGCGCGAATAGATGCCGATCTGGATCAAACCGCCGATATAGGTCAGGAATGTCTGGCATTCCGGCAAAGTCTTGAAGCAGCCAACGCGGCTGACATTGCGCGTCTGGTCGAAAGAGACATACTTGCCTGAAACCGTGCCCTTCCAGCCCGGGCCGGCAAAGCTGCGGCAGTCATACTGCGTGCCGTAGGTCTGCGGAATGCTGTAGAAGGTCGGTGTCGGCTTGAAGAGAAGGTCTTCGGCAGACTGGTACTGGCAACCGGCAAGAACGCCGGAAAGCAGAACCGCAAGGCCAAGCCCGGCCAAGCGCTTTGGGGCAAATCGAGCCGATGCCATTGAAAATCTCCTGAACCAAAAAAGGGTGCGATCAAGTCGCGTTGCTACGTGCCTCAGGCCTACAATTCTTTCGCGAACTTGCCAAGAGGGGCGCAGCGGCGTGAACGCCGGAACCACGGGAGTTCCGGCGCACTTTCAGATCAGTTCACCGTGATCCAGCGCAGCATGACGAAATCGTCGGCCCGCTGCACGAGGTCGATGTTTCCCTGCGAGCCCCAGAGCAGGGGCTGGATGTGCAGGGGGACATAGACCGTGTCGTCTTTCAAGATGAGGGCAACCTCATCCAGCATCGCCTGACGCTTGGCCGGATCAATCTCGCGCTGGATCTGCGGCAGAAGCTCGTCGACACGGGCGTTGGAATAGCCGCCAAAGTTCCAGCTTCCGAGCTTCTTCTCGTCGTTTTGGGTGTGAACGAGGAAACGGATCGGGTGTTCTGCATCAAAGGTGCCGGGCGACCAGCCCAGAAGATACATGTCGAAATTGCCTTCCCGCAGTTCCTGCCAGTAGTTGCGAACCGGCATGGCGGTCAGATTTGTCTTGATGCCCACCTTCGCGAGCATCGCCGCAACGGCCTTGCAGATGGCTTCATCGTTGATGTAGCGGTCATTCGGGCACATCAGGCCAAAGGAAAACCCGTCCGGATACCCGGCTTCGGCAAGCAGTGCCTTTGCCTTGTCCGGATCAAAGGCAGGGCGCCCTGCGGCCTTCTCGCTGTAGCCCTTCATCTGGGCACTGACGAGCTGGGAGGCGGCTTCGCCGTTTCCGCGCATGATCTTGTCAACGATGGCGTCGGTGTGAATGGCATGGGAGACGGCTTGCCTGACCCGAGGGTCCTGAAACGGATTGCGGTCCGTCATCTCGTCTGAATATTTCAGCGTCTCAGCCTTGTGACCAAAGCCGAGCATGATCACCCGCGCCTCAATGCCCTTGTGCAGTTTCAGGTGGTCGACCGAGGCAATCCGGTCAACATCCTGCACCGGTACCGGATCGATCAGGTCAACTTCCCCGGTTAGCAGGGCGGCAACCGAGGTTGCCGGGTTGGAAATCGGCAGAAACTCCACCCGTGTCAGATTGTGTTCCACCTTGTCCCACCAATGGTCGAACCGCACGAGAACGGTGCGCACACCCGGTTCCCGATCCAGTAGGCGAAACGGGCCTGTCCCGTTGGTCAACAATGTGGCGTAGGTTTCGGAATCCCGCGCCGGCAGCTGCGCGCCATGGGCTTCGGCCCAGCCCTTGTCCATGATCAGGAAGTTCGCAATGGAATCGGGGAAAATCGGATCAGGCTGGCTGGTCAGAAAGTCGACTGTGAAATCGTCGACGATCTTGACCTCGGTCACGGATGCAAACCAGGCGCGGGTATCGGATTGTTCGGATGACGCGCGCTGATAGGAGAACAGCACGTCTTCGGCAGTAAAGTCTGCCCCGTCGTGGAAGTTGACGCCCTTGCGCAGGTGAAAACGCCAGCCGCTGGTTCCAAGCGGTTCCCAGCTTTCCGCCAGAGACCCTTCAATGGCCATGTTCCGGTCCCGTCGCACGAGACCCTCATAGACATTGTTGAGGAACCCCAGAACGGCAGCGGAATTGACCGCATGCGGGTCCATGGTTTGCGGATCGGTCGGCGACGCCCATCTGATGTCGGCAGCGTGCGCGGTTGAAGTGAGCAGGGCGGCAGATGCGGCGACGGCTAGGCCACGCGCAAACTTGCCT
Source organism: Roseibium sediminis (assembly GCF_008711325.1). Taxonomy (GTDB): domain Bacteria; phylum Pseudomonadota; class Alphaproteobacteria; order Rhizobiales; family Stappiaceae; genus Roseibium; species Roseibium sediminis. The sequence goes on along the minus strand of NZ_VXDB01000002.1, from coordinate 242,895 downwards.
GCCAGCATGTGCGTCACGGAAGAGTGTGTCATGGAAATTCCCTTCAGTTTTGGTAGGGCGATAAAAACTCTAATGGGAAATAAAAATAAAGAAACGCCGATCCAAGGTTTTGGACCGGCGTAAATTCAATTTCCAAATAGGAAGATCAGGCCTTGCCTGTCACCATCAACGCAAAGGCCTGATTGAGCGCGACTTCCTTCAACCGGTCAAACCGCCCGGAGGCACCGCCGTGGCCCGCGTCCATGTTGGTCTTGAGCATGAGAAGGCTGTCGCCCGTCTTTGTGGCCCGAAGGCGCGCCACCCATTTTGCGGGCTCCCAGTAGGTCACACGCGGATCGGTGAGGCCGCCAATTGCAAAGATCGCGGGATAGTCTTTCGCCTCCACATTGTCGTACGGGGAATAGGAGGCGATGTACTGGTAGGCGTCCTTGTCGGTGACAGGATTGCCCCACTCCGGCCATTCCGGCGGGGTCAGAGGCAGGGTATCGTCCACCATTGTGTTGAGAACATCCACGAAGGGCACCTCGGCAATCAGCCCGGCGAATTTCTCCGGCGCCATATTCGCCACCGCGCCCATCAGCATTCCGCCGGCAGAGCCGCCATGGGCGATGATCCGGTCGTGGGCCGTAAAGCTCTCGGCCACCAGATGGTCGGCGGCTGCAATGAAATCGGTGAAGGTGTTCTTCTTCTTCTCCCGCCGTCCATCCTTGTACCAGCGGAAGCCCTTGTCCTTGCCGCCGCGCATATGGGCAATGGCATAGACAAAGCCACGGTCCACCAGCGACAGGGCATTGGTGTTGAAGCTGGCGGGAATGGTGATGCCATAGGAGCCGTAGCCATAAAGCAGGCACGGAGCGGACCCGTCGAGCGGTGTGTCCTTGTGATAGAACAGCGAAATCGGCACCAGTTCGCCATCAGATGCCTTGGCCTGCAGGCGGCGGCTGACATAGTCCGACGCCGTGTGGCCCGACGGCACTTCCTGCTCCTTGAGGAGAACCCGCTCACGGGTTTCGACATTGTAGTCGAAGGTCTGCGAGGGGGTCGTCATGGACGAATAGGAAAAGCGAATGGTCGAGGTATCGAACTCGTAGCCGCCACCAAGCCCAAGCGAATAGGCTTCCTCGTCAAAGGCAACCTCATGCTCGGCCCCATCGGCAAGCGACCGGATCACGATGCGCGGCAGGCCGCCGTCGCGTTCAAGCCGTGTCATGAAGCTCTTGTAGACGGTGAGCGACAGGATGAGGGTGCCCGGCTTGTGCGGAACAAGGTCCTGCCAGTTGTCCCGGACAGGAGCGGACTTCGGCGCGGTGACGACCTTGAAGTCTTCCGCGTCGCCGACATTCGTAAGGATGTAGAGCGTGTCGCCGTGATCCTCGATTGAATACTCGATGCCGGTCTCGCGTGGGGCGATCAGCATCGGTTCACTCAGCGGCTTGTCTGCGGGGATCATCCAGACTTCCGACGTCTCGTGATCGTGAATGTCGATCACGATGGTATCGCCGGACTGGGTCTCGCCAACGCCCATGAAGAACCCGGCATCGGGTTCCTCGTGAACCAGCACGTCTGCCGACGGATCGGTCCCGATCTCGTGGCGGAACACCTTGGACGGGCGATGGTTGGCATCGAGCCGGATATAGAACAGGTGCTTGCTGTCTTTGGAGAAGACCCCGCCGCCAGCGGTATCCTCGATGGAATAATCAAGGTCCGCGCCGGTGGAAAGGTCACGGATCTTCAGGGAATAGTATTCCGATCCCTTTTCGTCATGCCCCCAGGCCAGCAGCTTGTGATCCGGCGAATGGCTAGCGCCGCCAAACTTGAAATAGGCCTTGCCGTCCGCTTCCTTGTCGCCGTCGAGTAGAACGGTTTCCTCGCCGCCATCGCGGGGCGTACGAATGAATTTCGGATGCTGTCCGCCGGTGACGTATTTCACGCCGTATGCATAGGGACCATCAGGCGAGGGGACCGAGCTATCGTCCTCTTTGATACGCCCGCGCATCTCCTTGTAGAGCTCTTCCTGCAGCGCCTCGGTCGGTGCCATGACGGCACCTTGATAGGCATTCTCCGCTTCCAGATACTGGCGGATGTCATCTGCAAGAACCGAAGGATCACGCATCACCTCCTGCCAGTTCTCCGCTCTCAGCCAGGCATAGTCGTCCTGACGTTTGAAGCCGTTGATCTCAAGGGTGACAGGCCGCGCGTCAGCGCGTGGGGGCGTGGGAATATGTGTCATGCAATTCGAGTTAGGTTTTTTGGACGGAATTGGCAAGGGAAGAGGCCGGTGAAATCACAGGCTACCACTTGTGGAATATGAAGAAGGCACCCGCTGCGATGAACGCAAAACCCACCAGATGGTTCCAGAGCAGGGGCTCTTTCAGATACCAGACCGAAAAAGCAACAAAAACAGTAAGTGTAATGACTTCCTGTATTGTCTTGAGTTCAGCTGCACTGAAATGGCCATGGCCGATGCGATTGGCCGGAACCTGAAAACAATATTCGAAAAGCGCGATCCCCCAACTGATCAGGATGACCGTCAGAAGCGGGGCTGATTTGAACTTCAAATGCCCGTACCAGGCGAAGGTCATGAACAGGTTGGAAATGACCAGCAGTCCGATGGTCACCACAGGAATAGACATGCGGTCCATAATGCTCGCCACACGGTTCTAGATCCTGCGCAACTTACTCTGACCAAAAGGGAAAACCATCAGGCCTCGAGCCGCCCGACGCCATTTGTCACCGTTATTTTTGTCAGGTGAGGGGTGGAAGCACCACCGCGCGGGTCGTGTTTCCTAATTAGTTACGAAAAGGAAGTATGTGAAGATGAAATGGTATTTTAGCCAGTGTCAAAATACTTTGTGTCGATATTGTCCAGGGCTGGGGGGTAGTGTTGCAAAAGCTAGTTGATTTTCTTTTTTTACCTTTGCTTGGTTTGGGTGTTGGCTTTTTGTCTTTCAAGGTTTTGTATCCTTCACAAAGTTCAGAATACTCTCGTCCAACTAAGGTCGTGGAGGCGAGTTTCAAGAATGTGGAGGCGGCCAGACCAGAACAAGATAGTAACAAAGAAGAATCGTATAAGCGAAGACGTGCTACTTATACATGGCTTCAAGATCCGTTCCGATGGACCTCTGAGGTCAAATATCTACAGAGAGTAAATTGTGCCGACTATGCTATGCGGCAATATGCGAATAGCCTTAAGTCATTATCGACCGCAGGTTTTGACCAAGAAACTGGGAGGCTGATTTCTGGCGATGGAGACGTTTTGTCAGCGTACCAGTGGAGGCATCTACAGGCGAACACAATACCCCTTCAGCCGCTCGCTTATATGAAAGATGAATTTGTACCAGAAAACTTCAAACACGTGATGAAGGGAATTGTCCGTAAGAAAAATTGGACGACATGTAAGTTCAATCCTCCTTTCGGTACAGATGCCATAAGCTTTGACTGACGCCAGTTGGTCGCAGGGGGCGAAAACCGCATATTTCTTGAATTCGCAGAGTTGACGGAGGCTCATTCCCGCAGCCTGATTCCTCGATCAGCCTTGCTGATTGGCATCCCGCGCTTCCACAGACATGAACAGGGGACGCAATGGTTGTCAGAAAGAAGCTTCTCTCTGGCATTAAAAGGGAACACGGTGAGGCGTAGGCATCAGCCACCAAATCCGTGACTGCCCCCGCAATTGTGAGCGGCGAGTGCACCTGCAGGAAGGCCACGGTGAGGAGACCCGCGAAGGCGCAGGCAGCATGGCGACCCGCAAGTCAGAAGACCTGCAATCTGCGCGAAAGTGTCAGATCGCGTGGGGTATTCTGCGAAGAGCCGCTTCGGCAAAAATACGTCCCGATCTAGTTCCTTGCATTGGCGTGTGCCAAAAGCCCGGCGGCGCCTTCAGTTTCGGGGTCGTCTTTCGCTGAATTGGAAGAAACACTGATCGTCGGGCGGGCGAACTGGATGCCGTTTGCTTCAAAGACCTTCTGCACGGTGGCGAAGGCATGGCGGCGGATGACAAACTGTTTGCCCGGTTTGGACATGAACTTTGTGCTGATCACAAAGCCGTAGTCGCTGGCCTCAACCGCGCCTTGCGCCTTGAAGGGCTGAAGGAAATCGTCCTTGATATCTTCCTTTTCGGACAGTTCCTGACCAGCCTTTTTGAGGAGTTTGCGGACTTTCTCCAGATCTGTGTCAAACGGCACCGTGAAGCGGAGTTTCATAATCGCCCAATCGCGGCTGTAATTCGTCAGGGTCTGGATTTCGCCAAACGGAATTGTATGAACCGCGCCCCTGTGATGTCGAAGCTGCAGTGACCTGACAGACATCCGTTCAACAACGCCCTTGACCGAACCGGTGTCGATATATTCGCCAATACGGACTGCGTCATCGATGAGGAAAAAGGCCCCGGAAACGATGTCACGCACCAGCGTTTGCGAGCCGAAGCCGATGGCGAGGCCGACAACACCTGCGCCAGCCAGGACAGGAGCGATGTCTACACCTGCAGCGGTCAGGATTGCCATGGAGACCGTGGCTATCACCAGTGCCTGTATTGCGCGCTTTATGAGGGGAAGGAGCGTTCGGGTTCTGGACAGCCCGGTGCCGCCAATTTCCATTTCGCCCAGATCGTCCGCGTTTCCGCTCAAGGCATCTTCTTTCTCGATTTGCTGAGAAATATAGATGTTGCTGAAGTTCCAGAGGGATAGGCCCACGAGAATGTAAAACAGGCTGTTGACCAGCGTGTTCCAGTACTGGCGCAACCCGTTATCGTCTTCTGAAAGCCCGGCCACGGCGAACAGGTGCCAAGACGCCAGAAACACGATGGCAATCAGGGCTGCTCCCAAAGGACGGAGTGTATTGATGAGGGCGTAGGAAAAACCGCGTTCCTTGTCCTGTTGGAGGTCGAGTTCGCTGCGGACAAGAAGAGCATCGATATGCGGATAGACGCCGGCAAGAAGCAACGTGAGTAAACCGGCACCATAAGGAACCGCATCGCCGATCAGCTCCATGATGACCAGCAGCGCCCAGACGAGTGGCGGAAGTGCAATCAAAAAGCCTGCCCAGTATCGTGCGAACCTGCTTCGGCTTCTCGACGGGCCAACGTTCAGATCCTGCTCGATCGCCGCACGGTTCAGCGCAAATGACAGCGACATCAGCAGCGCTGCAATACCGGTAACGGTGACGAGGAAAAGGTCGTGTACCGGACCGGAAACGCCAAGGGTGTTGATCAAGGCGCAGGTGAAGAACGCAAATGCACCAAACCCGACAGCTATCAGCATTGTGGCGAAAAGGTTCAGTGCCTGATCATTCGTGAAGGATGGCAGCCGCAACCGCTCATTTCCAGGTGAATAGAAAGCGGTCAGGAAGGCGGTGGCGAACCAGAACAGACAGATCGGCACGAGGTAGAAGACAAATGCCAGCCTATTCTTTGCGCTTTCATCGAAGAAGACGAAGTAGATGAGGGAGGCCGTCGCCGCAAAGAGACAGATCGACAGGATCTGCCGAAAGATGGCGCTGGCGTGCAAGGACAACTTGTCAAAGGCGCTGGGCAAAAGTGTCTGTTGCTCGGAGACTGGCCCGTTTCCGGCCGCCAGAAAACGCCAGAACCCGACTGTCGCTATTCCGCCAATCGCGAGTGAAACGAACAACGCCACAACAAACCGTCCACCCGATCCCGGTGACTGGTCTTTGCTGAAGGCGTCGAAGCCTCTCGAGAAGATTCCGGGCAGTTCCTGGTAGGCTCCAAAGATCTCGCGGCCATGTTTCGACAAGTCTCCTAGCGTCGAATTGAAGAAATGGGCGATTTTCGCAGGATTGAAGACCGCGCTTTGTTCAGGCTGGTCGGCACGCTTTTCCTTGATCTCGTTGAGCAGGATTTGTCTGACCTGCTGATCCGTGAGCGTAAGGTAGGTGTCTGCATCGGCCTTTTGCGCGGCAAGACCATCGATGCTGTCTTGTGCCCATGCTGCGCTTGCAAGTGTTGCCGCCAATATGAGGGCAATCATCGCAAGGAAGCGGATTAACCGATTCCATGATCTGAAGGCGGTGCCTGCCTTTCGCATGCCGGAGATGGAAGCTTCGTGGAAGATCGGGAGGGCTTCGGTCATGATGGCTTACTTTGCAGGGAGCGAGACTGCCTGCAGTATATCGATCGTAAAATCACCATGGGTATTCGGTGGCTTGATAGTTTCGATTGTCACTGGCAATTAAAAATCAATTCGCTCGTCTTATGAACATCTGGTCAGTTTCTTGAGCCAATAAGGTCAATTGCAAGTCCAAGCCGAGCTTCATCAAGAGAGCAAGATCGGCTTGGTCCTTCATGGTTCGGGCGCAGCCTTGCGAAACGGTCATAAATGCGTGGAAGAGATTGACATCCCGCGATTCCGAAGACATGAACAAAGGACGCAATGGTTGTCAGAAAGAAGCTTCTCTCTGGCATTAAAAGGGAACACGGTGAGGCGTAGGCATCAGCCACCAAATCCGTGACTGCCCCCGCAACTGTGAGCGGCGAGTGCACCTGCAGGAAGGCCACTGGGAGGAGACCCGGGAAGGCGCAGGCAGCATGGCGACCCGCAAGTCAGGAGACCTGCCATCAGCGGATGAACTTCAAATCGGGCGGGGTGTCCGACAAGAAGCCGCAGGTTATGACAACAGCGCGGACGAGTGTCCGCCCTTCTGCTCCAGACCCGGTTTCTTTTCATGGCCCCGCAAATCGCGGAGGGCGATATGAAACGAGGAAACGGGTACAGAAACTCCCGACTTTCAGAAATGCGCGAGCTTTTGAAGCCGCTTGGCATACGCGCGGGCCGTGCAATGGCTCCGGACAGGTCAGAAAAAGGCATGGACAGGCATCAGTTGTGTGATGTAATAACATTACATAACCTGACCAACCTGGATGCGGCCAATGACCGGTAAATCCCATGCGATCATCGTCTGCACCACCTGCCGAGAGGCGGGCAGCGAAGAGCGTCCGGGCAAGGCACTCCTTGATCAGCTGAGCGGCGCACTGGCAAGGGACGCGACCCTAAGCCAAGCGTTCTCGATTGCCGGACCGGAGTGCATGGCGGGCTGTTCAAGATCCTGCACGGTGGCCTTTCGTGCCGAGGGCAAGGCAACCTATCTCTTTGGCGACATGGCGCCGGACGAGGATGTCGCCGATCTCCTGACCTTTGCGCACCAATATCGCGAGATTGAAGACGGGTGGTGCATATCGAAGGACCGACCCGGAAAATTGCGGCGGACCGCTCTGGCCCGCATACCAGCCATCAAGGGGCCCGGAGCATGAGCGCTGCGGAGCTGACTGTCGATGAAGTGACATGGGGTCCGGACCGCAAGGGCGTCCTGCTGCACCCACTGTCCTTCACGCTCAAACCCGGCCATATCCTCGGCGTTGTCGGGGCGAACGGGGCGGGAAAATCCACCTTGTTGCGCCTTCTCTATCGCTTCAACCGTCCGCGTCAGGGGCGGGTGATTCTGAATGGCTCCGACATATGGTCGATGAATGCGCGCGAGGTTGCCCGCAACATTGCTGCCGTTTTGCAGGAGCAGCCGACCGATTTTGCGCTGACCGTGCGCGAAATCGTGGCGCTGGGCCGCGCGCCGCATGCAAGCGGTCTTGCTCGGGGCGGGGCACGGGATGCGGAAATCGTGGAAGGTGCGCTCAAGCGCATGCAGCTTCTGCCGCTGGCGGGCCGACGGCTTGGCACCCTGTCCGGCGGGGAAAGGCAACGCGCGATGGTGGCCCGCGCTCTGGCGCAGGAGCCGAAACTTCTGGTGCTGGACGAGCCGACCAACCACCTCGACATCCGCCACCAGCTGGAAATTCTTGCCCTCGTGCGTGGCCTCGGCATCACCATCGTCACGAGCCTGCACGATCTGAACATGGCTGCTTCGCTCTGCCATGACCTGCTTCTGCTCTCAAATGGCAAGGCCCTTGCCTTTGGCCCCCCGGAAGAAGTCCTCACTCCAGAGCGTGTGGAGACCGCCTTTTCGGTTCGCACCAGTATTCAAACCCTGCAACCGAGCGGCGACCCGCACTTCACGTTTTCTCTTTGATCCCAAGGTACGAACACCATGAAATCCCTTCTGGCCTCTCTGGCCCTTTCCCTCCTTGCAACGTCCGCTCTAGCTTCCGTCGAGATCAAAAGCTGCAACAGGACCGTAACGTTTGATGCTGCGCCGAAGGCTGCGGTCTCCAACGATTCCAATCTCACCGAGATGATGCTCATTCTTGGCCTGCGCGATCGCATGGTCGGCTATACCGGTGTGTCCGGCTGGAAGACCCTGGATGAAGAGGCGCGGGAAGCGGTCGAGGAATTACCGGAGCTTTCCGAAAAATATCCGACCAAGGAAGTGCTGATTGGCGCGGACGCCGATTTTCTGTTCGCCGGCTGGAACTACGGAATGAAGGTGGGCGGAGAAGTCACACCGGAGTCTCTGGAGCCGTTCGGCATCAAGGTCTACGAGTTGACGGAGTCCTGCATTCACATTGGCGAGAAGCCGAAAGTGTCGATGGACGACATGTATAACGACCTTCTCAACCTCGGGAAGATCTTCCGCGTCGAGGATCAGGCACAAAGCCTTGTGGCCGCCTATCGGGCGGAGCTTGAGGAATTTACCTCAGGGCTCAAAATCACCGGCGAGCCTTTGAAAGTCTTCGTATACGACAGCGGCGAGGACAAGCCGTTCACGGCTGGTCGCTATGCCATGCCGACCGCGCTGATTGAGGCTGCCGGCGGCGTCAACATCATGGATGATTTCGAGAAAAGCTGGGCGCGGGTAGACTGGGAAAGCGTGGTCGACCGCAACCCGGACGTCATTGTAATCGTCAACTATGGCAGCGTCACTGCGCAAGACAAGATCAACTTTCTGAAGACCAGCCCGGCCCTTGCTGATATTCCTGCCGTACAGAACGACCGTTTCGTGGTGCTCGACTATGCCGAGGCTACTCCGGGGCCGCGCAACATCGATGCCGTAAAGAAGCTTGGCAACGGCTTCTGGGGAGAGTGACACTCATGACAGACCGGACCGACACCGAAGAGGTCGAGCTGCGCCGGACAGATGCGCGAGCGATCGCCATTCGTCCCACCGGTTTCGGCCAGGCGATGGTTGGCGGCTTCGGTCTGTTGCTGGCCTCCATCGTGATGGCGGTCTCGGTCGGGGCTGTGTCGGTGCCGGCGGATACGGTTATCGGCATTGTCACAAGCAAGCTTTTTCCAGGAACAGTGGAAGTGGCCTGGTCGACAGGGCGCGAAGCCATTGTGTGGGATATCCGCTTTCCGCGTGTGTTGCTGGCCGGTCTTGTCGGCGCAGGACTGGCCGTTGTCGGGGCAGCGCTTCAAGCGGTCACCCGCAATCCGCTGGCCGATCCGCATCTGTTGGGCATTTCCTCCGGCGGCGCCTTCGGGGCCATTTTGGCATTGATGCATACCGGGTTGTTTCTCGGACTTCTGACGGTGCCGTTCATGGCCTTCGTCGGGGCTCTTGGCGCGACGCTGCTGGTTTTGTGCGTCACGCGCTTTGCAGCGGCCACCAGCGCCGACAGGCTCGTGCTGGCCGGTGTGGCGGTCTCCTTCATCATCATGGCCTTCGCCAACACGCTGATTTTCCTAGGAGACCCGCGGGCGACGCACACGGTGGTGTTCTGGATGCTGGGCGGGCTGGGGCTCGCGCAATGGGAGCATCTGGTCTATCCGTCGGTGGTCCTTGTGCTCTGCTCGGCCTTTCTATGGCTGCGGGGGGGGGATCTCAACGCGATGACCATTGGCGACGAAACAGCCTCCACGCTTGGCATCCCGGTGGCGCGGTTCCGTCTGACGGTTTTCGTCGTCGGGGCACTGATCACCGGCGTCATGGTGGCTTTTTCGGGCATGATCGGCTTTGTTGGCCTGATGATCCCGCATATCGTGCGGTTTCTCGTTGGCGGAAGCTATTCACGCGTCATCCCGGCAAGCATGCTGGCAGGCGCAATCTTCCTGATCTGGGCCGACATTCTCTCGCGCACGCTCATGGCACCGGAAGACATTCCCATCGGTATCGTCACCGGTCTGATCGGCGGTCTCTTCTTCATCTGGCTGCTGCGACGGCAGGGGTAATACCAACCTTCAAGCCGGAACCGGTTCACCGCCGCGTCCGCGCGCATTCCTCAGGATAAACACCAGAATGGCCATGTTCATCAGGTTCCAGGCGATGCCGTTGATGAACGCCGCGTCGTAGGACCCGGTCAGGTCGTAGATCCAGCCTGACAGCCAGCCTCCAAGCGCCATGCCCAGGATGGTGGACATCATGACAAGGCCAATGCGCTGTCCGGCTTCCCGGGCGGGCAGATACTCGCGCACGATCACCGCATAGCTCGGCACGATGCCGCCTTGCGAGAGGCCAAAGATCATCGAGATCACATAGAGCGAACCAAGGCTGTCAAAGGGGATGAACAGCAACAGCGCTGCGCACTGTAAGAAGGTGCCAAGCAGCAAGGTCCGAATGCCGCCGATCCTGTCGGCGAGATAACCGGAGGCAAGGCGGCTGATCACGCCAAAGCCGGTCATGAGTGCGATCATGTCCGCGCCCTGCGCCACGTTGAAGCCAAGGTCCACGCAATAGGCGACGATATGAACCTGTGGCATGGACATGGCGACACAACAGCCGAGCCCGGCCAGAACCAGAAGCATTTGCAGCTTCGCCGGACTGAGTTGCGGAGACAGCTGACCGAACCGGCCAAGCACAGACGCATGGCCTCCGGAAAGATCGTGGTCCGGCTTGCGCAGCAGGAAGAAGGTGAGCGGCACCATGATCGCAACGCAAAGCCCGCCAATCATCATGTAGGTGGTGCGCCAGTCGGTGAAGGTGAACCCCCACTGGATGAAGGATGGCCAGAGCACGCCTGCAAGATAATTGCCGCACGCTGCCGAGGCGACGGCAATGCCGCGATGGCGCTGGAACCAGTGGGACAGATCGGCAAGCAGGGGGCCGAAAGTTGCTCCCGTACCCAGACCGACCAGAAGGCCCTGTGCCAGCGTGAAGAGCAGAATGTTGGGGCTGAGCGCAGCAAGCACAAAACCTGCGCCGAGAAAAAACGCCGACAGGAGAACCGGCAAGACGATCCCGAACCGGTCAACCAGACGTCCGATCAGGTAGTTGCCGGCAGCAAAACCCAGCATGGTCATGGTGTAGGGCAGGGAGGCATCCGCACGATCCACGCCGAAATCCGCCTGCACAGAGGGCAGGATGATGACAATCGCCCACATGCCTGCACCACCGACTGTGGACAGGATGATGCAAATCGCCAGCCGAAACCAGGCGTAGGTGCCGTCGGGGGCGTAAGGATCAGTGGGTGTTCCGGATGCTGACATGCAGGAAGCTCTTGAGTTTCGGCCAAGACTAGCGCTAGCAGGAGTGCGTTGTCAGCACCAATGAAACTTTGCCCGCCATCCGATCAATTTGAGTGATCAAAGCATTTCCTGGCGAAATGCATCTCCAAGTCGCCCACACAGCCTAAGGACCATCACTATGTCCCTCAAGACTTTCTATCTCGTCATGACAATCGTCGGGACGGTGATTCCCTGGGTCTTCTTTTCCCGATTCTTCGCCGAAAACGGTCTGGATGTGCCGCTGTTCCTCCAGTCTCTGTTTGCAAACGGAGCAGCAGGCGGATTTTCGGCTGATGTTCTGATCTCGATTTTTGTCTTCTGGGTCTGGTCTTTTGCGGATGCAAGACATCTTGGCGTGCGGACGTGGTGGATGGTCTTGCCTGCCGGTTTTACCGTCGGACTGTCCTGTGCCCTGCCGCTCTATCTTTATTTGAGAGAGACTCGGAGCGGAACAGATTGTCGCAGTCCATATTGACGGAATCTCAGGTTTGTCGCGGTCTTCTGCCTGTGCTAGCGTCTGGAAAGGCGTGGGGGCGGGGGCTTTCAATCGCTGGTGAGAAGAACAGCGACCCAGAATCGATTGAACAAGAAAAGCCCCGAACCTATATCGGCCAACAATGATAATTTTCAGGGGGTTTGACTATGCGTTGTTGCAAGATTTCAAATCTAGCGGGGAAACCCACAATTAATAGTGTCCGTTATCTGGAAACGTTTTTCTAACGGTTGCGTGCCAACCCTCTAGGACGTAAGTAAAAACCATATCTCTTGGGCCTTCCAGTCTGGGTGCCGGGCGCCGTTATTTCAAAGTACTCGCCCATCGTCATCCGCACCGAACATGAACTCGGACCAGCATGACGCAATCTGCGATTGACACCACTCTCCTAGCGGTTTTGGCGCCCTTCCTGGCCGCCGCCATCGCTCCCTTCCTCACTCGGCATTTGAAGCACAATGCAGCCTGGCTGCTGGCATTGGTGCCTGCCTGGATCTTCTGGCACTTCGCCGGGTTTGTTGGCCCGGTTTCGAACGGTGAGACGTTCGTGGCCTCGAGATCATGGGCTCCGATCTACCGGGTGGATCTGTCCTTCTTCGTTGACGGTCTGTCGACCGTCTTTGCGTTGCTGATCTCCGGCATCGGGACATTCATCATTCTCTATGCAGGCGGATACCTCAAAGGCCATCCGCAGCAGGGACGGTTCTTCTCGTTCCTGTTCCTGTTCATGGGGGCGATGCTTGGCCTTGTTCTGGGCAACAACCTGTTCACGCTGTTCATCTTCTGGGAGTTGACGTCCATCACGTCCTTCCTGCTGATCGGCTTCGATCACCTTCGTGCCGCCTCCCGCCGTGCCGCCATTCAGGCGCTGGTGGTGACCGGCGGCGGCGGTCTGGTCCTGCTGGCCGGCTTCCTGATGATCATCACGGTGACGGGGCAGGTGGAAATGTCCGTCCTGTTGCAGTCGCCCGACATCATTCGCGAAAGCGGCTTCTACGTCCCGATCTTCTTCCTGATCCTCGGCGGCGCCTTCACGAAATCTGCGCAGTTCCCGTTCCATTTCTGGTTGCCCAACGCCATGGAAGCGCCGACCCCGGTCTCCGCGTTCCTTCACTCGGCAACCATGGTCAAGGCCGGTGTCTACCTCCTGATGCGCATGCATCCGCTGCTTGGTGACACTGATCTTTGGACAACGGTTCTGCCGGTTTTCGGTGGCGCAACGCTTCTCGTCGGTACGATCCTCGCCGTTCGCCAGACAGACCTGAAGCTGATGCTCGCCTATACGACGGTTGCCTCGCTTGGCCTTCTCGTCATGCTGGTCGGCACAAGCTATGAACGGGCTCTGGAAGGGGCGGTGCTCTATCTGATCGCGCACTCGCTGTTCAAGGGCGCGCTCTTCATGGTCGCCGGCACGATTGATCACGAGGCGGGTACCCGAGATGTCACCAAATTGGGTGGCCTGCGTGGCGCGATGCCGATCACGTTCACTGCTGCCTGCCTTGCTGCGCTTTCCATGTCGGGCCTGCCGCCGTTTATCGGCTTCATTGCCAAGGAAGTGCTGTATTACGGCACCACGGGCGCCCCGAGTGCCGCCGTTTGGCTGACGATTACTGCCGTCGTTGGCAATGCCTTGATGCTGGTCATTGCCGCCGCCGTTGCGATCAAGCCGTTCCTTGGGCCGAAAGTGGAAACACCCAAGCACGCCCATGAAGGGCCGATTCTGCTCTTCGCCGGGCCGGTGACACTGTCCTTCCTCGGACTGGTGCTGGCTCTGACGACCCTGTTCACCGGTCATTTCTTCGTCGGTCCGATGCTCTCCTCACTCGTTGGAAAGCCGACCGAAGTCGAGCTGCATCTCGTGCCGCCATATTTCATTGGCAATGTGCCCTTGATGCTGTCCATGGCGACCGTCGCACTTGGCCTCGTCCTGTTCTGGCAGCTGGATCGCCTGCGGGCACTCGTCGCCGCAATTCTGTCTGGCCCGCTGCGGAGTTGGGGACCGGACAAGGGCTTCGATCAGGTCATTGCCGAGATCGTTTCCCTGTCCTCGGTCATCACCCGTGCCCTTCAGAACGGCAAGATGCAGACCTACATGGCGCTGACCTTCATCGTCACCGGTGTTGCGGTTCTCCTGCCGGGTTACTTGACGGGTGGCTGGCCAGCGATGCCGAAGATGCCCTCCTACCACTTCTATGAGTGGGGCATCTTCCTGATCGCGGTGATCGGCCTGATTGCCGTCCTTGTGGCCAAGACCCGTCTGACAGCCATTGTGTCTCTGGGTATTCAGGGCTTTGCGGTCGCCATCATCTTCATGCTGTATGGCGCGCCGGATCTGGCCTTCACTCAGCTGATGGTGGAAACCCTGTCGGTGGTTATTCTGGCCCTCGTCATGACGCGTCTCAACCTGACCCCGCGCGACCATCGTTCGGGCGGAGCGGCACTGGTCACCGGCGTCATCGCGCTCGCCGTTGGTCTTGGTCTGGCATTGACGCTGATCGCCATCACCCAGCAGCCGTTTGACCGGAGCCTGTCGGACTTCTTCACCGAATACAGCCGCTCCATCGCGCATGGCCGCAACATCGTGAACGTTATCCTCGTCGACTTCCGCGGCATTGATACGCTGGGCGAAATCGCGGTGGTGACACTGGCCGGTCTCTGCGTCCTTGCGCTTATCCGGGTTCATACCCCAAGGCCGAAGGACGCCGATCCGGCGCCTGAAAAGAAGGGGGAGGCCGCCTGATGCGTACCGTCATCTTCCGCACTGTCGCGCCTTACCTTTCCGCGCTCATGGTGCTGTTCTCGATCTTCGTTCTCCTGCGCGGGCACAACGAGCCCGGCGGGGGCTTCATCGGCGGACTGATCGCGGCGTCCGCGCTGGCGATCTTCGGTATCGCCTGCGGTGTTGCATCCGTGCGCCGGGCAATCGTCGTTCACCCGATGAGCATTGCCGGTTTCGGCCTGTTCATCGCGGCGCTGTCCGGTCTGCCGTCCCTGTTCAAGAAGCAGACGTTCATGACCAGCCAGTGGCTTGAGTTCAAGTTCTTCGACGTGGACGTGGCACTGTCGACCCCGCTGGTCTTCGACATCGGTGTCTATCTCGTGGTGGTTGGTGCCATCGGCTCCATTGCCCTTGCTCTGGAAGAAAGGGAGAGCGACTGATGGAACTTGGTCTTGCGATCCTGATCGGTATCTTCTTTACCGTTTCGATCTATCTCATGCTCTCCAAGCAGCTGGTCCGCATGCTGCTTGGTGTCGCGATCCTCGGCAATGCGGTGAACCTGTCGATCTTCACCAACGGACGGCTGACCCGTGAGGTTCCCCCGGTCATTCCGGCAGATCTCTATCTGCCTGCGGAAATGACAGCCAACCCGCTGCCACAAGCCCTGGTGCTGACGGCAATCGTGATTTCGTTCTCTTTCTTCGCCTTCCTTCTGGTGCTGGCCTTCCGCGCCTATCAGGAGCTGGGAACGGACGATGTGAACGAAATGCGCGTTGCCGAACCAGAAAACGACCCTCTTCCTCCGCAAGGATATTGATCTGACATGGCCGGTTCCTATCCTTCTCCTGAAGTCGACTTTTCCGCTGCCTGGAACCTGACACCTGTATCTGCAGGTGACTGGCTGGTGGTGGCTCCGACGGTCATCACGATGATCGGCGGTGCGGTGTGCCTGATGGCGCGCAAGAACACCAATGCACAGCCGAAACTCGGTCTCATCTTCCTGACGCTCTTGGTGCTCGCCAATGGCGGTTTGCTGCTCAGGGTGCTCGACAAGGGCGTCATCACCATGGTGATGGGCTCCTGGTTGCCGCCCTTCGGCATTGCCTTCACGGTGGACACGCTGGGCGCGACCATGTCGCTGATCGCGTCTGTCGTCGCCCTGTGCGCGGGCATGTACGGGGCCTCATCCGTGGGCAGCACCGGGCGGCGCTACGGCTTCTATCCGTTCCTGCTCCTGCTGATGACAGGTGTGTGCGGCGCGTTCCTGACCGGGGATATCTTCAACCTCTATGTCTGGTTCGAAGTGCTGCTGATTTCCTCCTACGGCCTTCTTGTTCTCGGTAATGACCGGCCGCAGCTGGATGGGGCCGTGAAATACGGCATCCTCAACCTGATCGGCACGAACCTTTTCCTGATCGGCACGGGTCTTCTCTACGGCATCCTCGGCACG
Source organism: Roseibium sediminis (assembly GCF_008711325.1). GTDB lineage: Bacteria > Pseudomonadota > Alphaproteobacteria > Rhizobiales > Stappiaceae > Roseibium > Roseibium sediminis. Next base: position 226,891 of record NZ_VXDB01000002.1, on the reverse strand, counting down.
CTCAACATGGCCGACATTGCCATGAAGATTTCCCAGCTGGATGCTCCGGCCCACGGAACACTGGCAACGGTTGCCGCGCTCTATCTTCTGGCCTTCGCCATGAAGGCGGCTGCTTTCCCGGTGAACTTCTGGCTTCCGGCGTCCTATCACACGCCGAACGTGGTCGTCTCCGCGGTCTTTGCAGGTCTTTTGACCAAGGTCGGTGTCTACGCGTTGCTGCGCATCTTCGTCATGATCATGCCGGCCTCGCGCGAATACATGGCCGACCTGATCGCCGTCGTGGCGATTGCAACGATGATCGTCGGAGCACTTGGTGCCATTGCCCAAAGCGAAGTTCGCCGCGCGCTCGGATATCTCGTGATCGCGGGTATCGGCTCCATGCTGGCAGGTCTTGCAATCGGAACACCGCTGGCGATCTCCGGTGCAATTTTCTACGCAGTTCACTCGATCATCGTGATGACGGCACTCTACATGGTTGCCGGCGTCATGCAGCAGATGGGCGGAAGCTACGATCTTCGCAAGCTGGGCGGGCTTTATGCCGCCAGCCCGGCCTTCGCGGCGATCTTCCTCATTCTGGCCTTTGCCGTCTCCGGCCTGCCGCCGTTCTCCGGCTTCTGGCCGAAGGTCATGCTGGTTGAATCTGCGATCGTCACCGGACGCACCTGGGTTGCCGTTGCCATCCTCGTTGGCGGCTTCCTGACAACCATCGCCATGGGCCGGATCTGGATCTACGCCTTCTGGCGCGGTGGTCCGGAAGGGACTGCAGACGGCACTGCCGTTGCCCTGCCTGCTACCAGCAAGTTGCTGACCCCGGCAGCGGTCTGGGTCCCGATCTGCATTCTCACCGCTCTGGTGATCTATTTCGGTATCCAGCCGGAAGGCATGTTCACTCTGTCCGCCTACGGGTCGATCGGTAACGTTGATCCGTCCGGTTATCTCAACTCTGTCTTTGGAGGTGCACAATGACCGGATTGTTTCTGATCAATGTTCTCCTCTCGCTCGCATGGGGAGCGGTGACGGGAAGCTTTTCCGTCGTCAATCTGGTGTTCGGTTTCCTTTTGGGAACCGGCGCTCTCTTCCTCATCCGCGAGCAGGTCGGAACGTCGGCCTATTTCTCACGGTCCGGCAAGATCGTCAGTCTGGCGATCCTGTTCATCTATGAACTGGTCCTGTCTTCCTGGCGTGTTGCCAAGATCGTGCTTCGCCCGAAGATCGATCTGGAGCCCGGCATCATTTCCTACCCGCTGACCGTGGACAAGGATTTCGAGATCACCATTCTGGCCAACCTGATCACCCTGACACCGGGCACCTTGTCCGTTGACGTGTCGGATGATCGCAAGACGCTGTTCATCCACTGCGTTGATGTCCCGGATCCGCAAGGAACGATCGACGACATCAAGAACGGTTTTGAACGCAAGATTCTGGAGGCCTTTCGATGACCCCACTTGAGATTTTTGCGGGCGACTTTCTTGATGCATGTGTGCGCATCGCGCTTGCGATCCTGACCCTGTCCTTCATCCTGATCTGTATCCGGACCGTGAAGGGGCCGACCCTGCCGGACCGGGTTGTGGCGCTCGACATGCTGGTCGCTGTCGGCATCGGCTTTCTGGCAACCTTCGGCGTGCTGACGTCCTACTATCTTTACATCGACGTGGCGATCACCCTCGGACTTGTCGGCTTCCTCGCAACGGTTGCCTTTGCCCGCTTCGTCCTCAATCGGGGCGTTGCAGGGGATCGTGCGATCATGAACGAAGTGGACGAAACCATTGAACGCAGAAAGGCCGAACAATGATGGGACCCTGGATTGATATCATCGTTGGCGTGATGATTGTCATCGGCGCCCTGTTTGCTCTGGTCGCCTCCATCGGCATCTTGCGGCTGAACGATGTCTACATGCGCATGCACGCAGGCTCGAAGGCTGGTACCCTCGGTTCAGGCGTCATGCTGCTGGCGCTTGCTGTCCATGCTTCCGATCCGGGGATTTTCACCCGTGCGGTGGCGGGGGTGATCTTCTTCCTGCTGACGGCGCCGGTATCAGCACACCTTCTGGCAACCGCAGCCTACCGTGCAGGGTATCGCCCATGCCCCGAAACAAAGAGGGATGACTTCAAGGCAGTCATTCGCCCCGGCGAGGCAAACTGACTTTCTGCAAGTTCCAACGGGCCCGGATCTTGTAGACCGGGCCCGAACTTTTTCTGCCATTCCATGTTTCAAGTCATAGACGCGGCACGTGTTCACGGCACAAGAACGGCGAGATATCCGCTTCTGTCGTTCAGACCTTCTGCGTATTTATATCAATGGAAACGCTGGAAAAACCAAGGCTGGGCCATTATATCAGGCCCAATCCTAAAACCATCGCTGGCAGATCACATATACTATCAATTTTTTTGGAACTGTCTCGCTGGTTTTGTTTCCAATATTAGGAACAAGCGTGCTTTAATTAAAATTGGACAGTAATTTACTGACAACAGGGGTTGTCTACGACGGTAAGTCGTCATATAAGACGCTTATTCGAAACCTGAAAAGTAGAATCATTTTCGTGAGTGACGTCCCATAGTATCGATTATTTACGGTGCTTATCGCGTCAAGAAGCTTTATAGGGTCAGAGAAACAGAATTCCCGGTTTAAACAAGAATGGACCAGAAATGACGGAAACCCCGGTAGACGGCAATCTGATAGATCTTACAGCAGATATCGTGTCTGCTTATGTCAGCAACAACACTGTGGCGTCGACAGATCTTCCGAACCTGATCAATGAGGTTTACGGTGCCCTGCAGCGCACTTCCACGACCGCTCAGGAGCCGGAGCCGGAGCCGCTGAAGCCTGCTGTCCCAGTCAAGAAGTCGGTCATGCCGGACTACATCATCTGTCTTGAAGACGGAAAGAAGTTCAAGTCCCTGAAGCGTCACCTGCGCACGCATTACGACATGACTCCGGACGAATACCGCGAAAAGTGGGAGCTGGGCCCGGATTATCCGATGGTTGCTCCGAACTACGCAGCAGCTCGTTCCGAGCTTGCAAAGAAGATGGGTCTCGGCCAGCAGCGCAAGCGCGGCAAGTAAGCCTTTCTCTTCTTCAAGAGATATTGAACCGCCCGGTCTCCTCCGGGCGGTTTTTTAATGGCCGCAGGAATGTGGCCCGCTGGAACCCACGCAGGTTCCCGATCCAGAAACTCGCCCGGCAGTACTTTCATGATCAAAGTCTATGCACTTACCCTTGCTGCCCTGATCGCCATGCAGATCGCTCCCGGGCCAAATCTCATTGCCGTCGCGGCGGAAGGAATGAGCAGGGGGCGCAAGGCGGCATTGCTGGTTGCCCTCGGCGTTTCCTGCGGGGCGGTCATATGGGTCATTCTTGCAGCTCTCGGTCTTGGGTTCGTGATCCAGAGACAGCCCGAAATCCTGACAGGTCTCAAACTCGTCGGTGGAACATATTTGCTCTGGATCGGGTGCCGCGCCCTTTACGCAGCCGCAAGGGGAAAGAGCATCCGCATTCCACAGGCGGATCGTCTTGAGACGGGCTTGGCCTCATGGCGCCGAGGTCTTCTCGTTGTGATGTCGAACCCGAAGGCCGCACTTGGCTGGACCGCTATCGCATCCTTCATGTTTGGGTCGCGATTGTCGGCGCCTCAGGTGGCGGCATTCGCTCCGGTCGCGGCACTCAGTGCAATGGTTGTTTATGGGGCGTATGCCATCCTGTTTTTCACCGGAACAGCTTCGCGCGCCTATCAACGCTTCTGGCGCGGCGTCGAGTTGGTTTTCGGCGGCGTATTCGGAGCCATGGGTGCAAGTCTGGTGGTGTCCGGTCTGCGCGAGTATCGCACCTGACTTCGCAGACATTTAGGATCAGGCACCGCTAGTTGTTTTTTCCTTGAAATGGTGCAGCCCGGAAAGCGCAGAATACTCCGGTTTTCAAGATGCAACTTAACGTTATTGCGAAAGTTATTCACCACCGGAAATACTGTGCTAAAATATAGGAAAATATACCTATTATGCCAAAGTCGTTTGCGGGGAGTGGAAATGAACGTGCAACGGAGGGGAGGTGAAGCCGAACGCCTGCATCCGGGTGCCTATCCCGTTTTCGCCCAACTGGTGCAAAATCGTGTGGCCGCTCATCTCCATATAGCGGAGGGGTATGTTTCGCGGGCGTATTGCATCCGACCTTCGCAGTTTTTCCTGCAAACAAGGGGAGAGCGGCATGTCTCCCAGGCCCGCCAGCTCGTCATGTACCTGGCTCATGTCGAACTCGGTCTGTCGCTGGAGCATGTCGGGCACAGGTATCATCGGCATAGAAGCACGGCGGCCTATGCTTGCCGTGTCACCGAAAGCAGGAGGGATGACCCGGAATTTGATGAACTGGTTTCGCAGTTGGAGACACTGATTTCCCTGAAGGACGATCCATTGTTTTTTTCCGTTTGTGGAGAGGCTTATGACGAAGCGTTTGCCCAAGGATTTTGAATTGTTGCTTTTGCTCCTGAAGGCTTTGGCCGGTGGGAAAACACGATTGATGCTGGATGAAAACGGCGAAGGAAGCTGGAACCTCCGGCATCGATTGCCCGCTAGAAACCGGAAGGTTCTCAGCGAGATTGTCGAGCTTGGCGTGCGCGCCGAATATCTGGAACCGGTTGGTGATACAGAAAAGCGGATCAGCGCCAACTGGCTGAAGGCCTTGAAGCGGTTTCTGGCTGGCGGAGACGGTATCGCCGACCAGCATCGATCGCTGGTTCCCCTGAACGATGGCCAGGAACAAGAGACTTCTGCCCCTCCAGCCATGATGAACCTTGCCGAAAGTCCGCTGGCCTGGCTCGCGAGGCGCAAGGACCGGAAGGGAAATCCGCTCCTCACCGAAATACAGGTGTTGGCAGGTGAGCGCCTACGTTCGGATTTCACCTTTGCGTCCCTGATGCCGGATTTTGGCCGTGGCTGGAAAGGGGAACCGTCCGGCTTCGCGAAGGGTAGTGGAGGGCAAGGTGCCGGGGCGATGCGCGACGATGTGATCGCTGCCCGCCAGCGGGTTCAAACCATCCTTGACGGGCTGGAGCCCAAATGCGCCCGCGTCCTCATCGATGTCTGCTGTCATTCGAAGGGACTGGAGGCGGTAGAGGCGGAGCAGGGGTGGCCGGCACGGTCTGCGAAAATCGTTCTCCAGATCGCGTTGAACAGCCTTGCGGTCAAATACGGCATGGTCACACAGGCGCCCGACAGGCTAGGCCGGATAAAGGTGTGGTCATCAGATCCCGGTAGCGCACATTGAGCCCCCCAAGCCGTGGCCGGCAATTGACTGCGGCTTGGTTTTGTTACGGCGTTTGGGAAAGGCTCCCCAAACGCCCTTTTCTCTGATCACCACGGGCAGAGAAAAATGCTCCGGGTGAAAAGGGGGAGGCACATTACTTCGCCTTGGCAGCTCCGCCACCAGCAGCACCACCGACGGCCCCGAGAATTGCCGGAAGCAGTTTCTCGACGATCGGAGCAACTGCCTTGATGATGTCCACGATACCCTTGAACAGGCCGTTCAGGTCGAACCCGCCGCCATCCTTGCCGCCATCGGCTTCTTTTGCTTCCTCAGCCTTGGGAGCGGCATCCGCTTTCGGGGCCTCGGCAGCAGCCGGGGCTGCGGCTGCCTTCTGTGCAGGAGCCGCCATCTGGGCAGGGGCGGCCATCTGTGCAGCTGCCGGTTTCTTCGCTGCCGCTGGCATTGGGGCAGCCATGTGATTGGCTTGTGCAGTTTGAAGCGCCATCTTCATGGCACTTGCCTTCATGGATTGCATTTGAGGGGCGGCGGCACCGGCCCCAGCCTTATGAAGTTGCATAATTCCTCCTAAAAATAACGGCGCAGAACGACTGCGCAACGAACGTATACATTGAGAAAGAATTAATCATATCAGAAAGTTCTAGGCATTATTTACGTAGAGGAGCTACGTAGTGAATGCTGGTTGAGACACAGGTGTGGTCTCCCGGCACGTCTGACGTGCCGGTTTTAGGGGCGCAAAGCCTTGAAATCAGAAACAGTCCCGCCCTGAAATAGCTACGGATCGGAAAAGAAGGTTGCAGTGAGGTTCAGGCTTGAACGGACCGCTGGGCCGCATCGGCATCGGCGCGGATACGTCCGATCATCGACTTCAGGCCGTTGGAGCGCTGTGGAGTGAGGTGTTCCTTCAGGCCGAGCGTGTTGAAGAAGCCGTCCACGTCCGTGTCGAGAATCTCCCGAGCCGTCTTGCCTGAAAACAGGGCAAGGGCAACAGCAACCAGCCCCTGAACAATCAGCGCGTCACTGTCGCCGCGATAGGTGAGAACGGGCTCTGCACCGCTCGTGTCGACTTCGGTGACCAGCCAGACCTGGGACACACAGCCGCGCACCTTGTTGACCTCGTTCTTCTCGTCATCGGAGAGGCCGGGCAGCTCCTTGCCGAGATCGATCAGGTATTTGTAGCGATCTTCCCAATCGTCGAGAAAATCGAAGGAGTCGATGATGTCCTGAAGTGAAGTTGCCATGTCTGTCCGCTTCTGAATGGGAAGATGCCTTTCCATATACCGCTCCCGCGGCCGGAGGCAAACCGTCGGCAGGGAAGGAATAGCGAAAAGGGGCGCGGAAAAGAAAAAACGCCGCAGATGGTATGGGCAGCAGCCCATCTGCGGCGTGCGGAAAATTCCGCTAAGGTGTAACTGCCATCCAGGCAGGGAGCACATTCTCCGGAGCCTGATCAAGCGGGCGCAAACAACCGAGTGGGCGACCTAAGGTCGGATCCAGTCCGGTCTCCGCGTTCAGGTCCGGTGACCTAAACGTGGGTTGGGGCGAGGTATGGCCCCAATAACGGGCCCCTGAGCAGGGGCGTCGATGGAGTGACCGGCAGCCAGCGAAGCAGGGCCACTGATCTGAGCAAGGTCGGACACGCCAACCCTGTTGGTCGAGCCTGTGGTCAGCGGTGACTGGGGCTCGATGGAGACGACGGAGGCGCCGGACTGATCGAAGCCGCCCTGGCCATCGGGAGTGGCAACCTTCTCATCGAGAAACTCGTAGACGATCCGTGCGCCGTCGCGGGCCTGAGCGCCGATTGCTGTCAGCGCTTCCCCGCCGGTCTTGCAGGCGTCCGGGTTGCGGTCGCAGAAACCGCCAAAATCAGACACCGCAGCCTGAGCCGCAAAGAAGGTCGCAACCGGGTCGATAGAGAGTTGAGCCGATTCCTCCTTGTCCGAACCAAGAGGGATAAGAACGAGAACCAGCGTGATCCAGAACGCTGTCCTGAGAAGAAAAAACATCTTTTGCTACCCTGTTCAGTTTTTTCCGAAGCCCGGTTTTGGTGGGCTTTCTTTGTGTTATGGCAGCACAATAGCAGGCAGGTGAAAACGCCCGGTTGAATGTCAGAGCGAGTTTTTCATCAAATTAATCAGGTATTTGCCGAAAGTTTGAAGAGAAATTGAGTCAAATTTTATCTATCGACAAAAATGCCAGTATTTCCCAAGCGTTATCGGTAATGAGTCCGTTGGCGATTGGCGTATTTGTGCAGGTATCCTTTATCGTTCTTTAAGTGGTCGCTGCCAAAAATGCGGGTCAGAGTAATCGAGTAGTGAATCGCCCGCATGGGCGCGGTAAAAGACGTGCGTAAAACAAAGCAATCAATACCGACGATCTGGCGGGAAGCCCTGCGCCTTCTGAACGGAATGGTGCATCCCACATGGGCGAACGATCCGCTTGAAGCCCCTCGGCATCGCGCCTTCCTCGCCGTTGCGCTCGTGACGGGGGCGGTCTCGCTGATTCTTCTCCCCCTTCATCTGGCATTACTAGGGCCCACACCGCTTCCCATGGTGCTGCTGGTTGGATGGATGCTCGCGCAGTGGCCGTTGGCTCACTATCTCAGTCAGACCGGGCGCCTTGATCGGGCCTACGGACTGTCTTCCTTTCTTTTTGCCGGTTTTCTGGGTGCCATGGCCTTTGTGTCAGGCGGCCCGGCATCGTTTGCGGTGATCTGGCTGGCGATTGTGCCGATGGAAGCCGCGCTTTCCGGTTCAAAGCGTGTCGTGCTTGCAGCGGCATCCGCCTGTGTCGCCGTTGTTGCGGCCCTGTTTCTTCTGGCTCCCTCCGGATTGGCATTTGACCTGCCGGGGTCATCCCTCTTTGCCGCGTCCTCGCTGGCCGCGATCCTTTACAGTGGTGGGCTGTGCACGCGTCTTGTGGCCGATCAGACGCGCCTTCACGCCAAGCTTGTCAGCCGGGAAGGGGAAGCGCGCCTTCTCAATCAGGGAACCGACAATCTCGTCCTTCGCTGCGAAGCTGACGGGGATATCCGGTATGTCGGCGGCAATCTGGAACGGTTTCTTGGGGCAACAAAACGCCAGCTGCGCGGCAATTGGCTGTTCCAGCGGGTCCATGTCGCAGATCGGCCGAGCTATCTTCAAGCTCTTGCCGATGCGCGCGCTGGAGAACCACGCAAGCGCATAGAGTTTCGCCTGCGTCACGGTGCCAGCGATCCGGGCGAAGAAGGCACTGCTGACTACATCTGGATCAGCGCGGATCTCAAGACGGCTGAAGCGGTCGATTCTTCTGAAAAAGATATCCTGCTTTGCCTCACCAACATCACCGAGCGCAAGGAAGTCGATCAGGACCATGAGCTTGCGCGCACGGCCATCGAAGCTGAGCTGCAGCAAAAGGTGGGTCTGGTGGCAGCTGCCGGGATTCACCTGCGCGGCTCCGCAGAAAACTTCGTGAAGCTCAGCAGCCTTTTGAACGCCCTGCCGGAAACCAACAGACAGGGCGGGGAGCGCACCCGTGCCGTTGTGGACGAGATGCTCTGGACGGGCCGCAAGCTGCTGCAAACGGTCGACGGACTTGAAGAGGCTGCAGCTCTGAGTGGCGGGCACCGCTCGCTCGAAATCACCGCAGTCGATCTTCACGAGATTATTGAGACGGCACGTGGCGAAGTTGCGCCTGTCGCTACCGGCGTCGGGGTCCGCCTGCAACTGGATCTTCCGCAGAACCGGCTGACTATCCCGGCAGACAAGGCAGCGGTTCAGCACCTTCTGATCCAGTCTCTGCGCGCTGTTGTCGATGGCTCCCGGGACGGCGGAAAGGTGAGCCTGTCTCTCAGACGTGGCCGCGGATATGTGGAAATGGTTCTGCAGGGGCAGCATGCCTCGGCAGAGGGCGAACCTTCGAAGACAGTCGAAAACGACTTCCGGTTTACAATGGTTGAACGTTTGTGCGCCATGCAAGGCGGCGTCACGGAAAGCCATGTCGAGCCGAACGGTGATTGCCGCTTGTTGCTGCGGCTTCCCTGTGCAGCGCCGGTTGCCGTGTCACCTGTTGACCAGGAGCGCCATTCGGCACCGAAGTCTTTGAGGATCGCCTGAAGAACACATGCCACAAGGCATGGCCTGACGGGCAGAGTTTGTTGAAACGGGGGCAACCCCACGGATTTGAAAGAACAAGGGACGGCATATGCCGCGTAGTCGAGGACAAAAGCAGACAGAAAAGAGCGAGAGCCTGATCGATCGGGTCGGCGGCTTTGCGCGTGACAATCCGGTTGCGGCTGGCGGCACGCTCGTCATGGCGCTGACAGGGTCTCTGATTGTCGCCAACGCTCTTGGTCTGCAGCCAGGTCGCCATCCGGCGCCGCTGTTCTCCACGCGCGATCAAGGCCAGGTTCAGCCTCAGGAAACCGTGTCGGTACCCGTTCAGCAGATGTCTCCGCTTGTTCTGGACATCCAGCTGGAATTGAGAAATCAGGGTCTTTACGAAGGCCCGCTGGATGGGGTCAACGGTCCGGCAACGGAGCGGGCCATTCGCCACATGCAGCGCAATCTCGGCAAGATGGAGAACGGCGAGCCGTCTGAAGCCTTGCTGGCCGCCATGTCCCTGAACAAGACGGCTAACGAGACAACACTGACGCAACCTGTCACCAGCTATGCGCCGATCCCTCGCCGCAAGCCGGGGCGGATTGTCGGGGCATCACCGGACACGTCGTTCGACGAGCAGCCCGTGGCCCAGCCGCCGAGGGATGCACGTCTTGCCAACATCCAGCGTCTGCTGGCCGAGCTTGGATATGGCCCTCTGCAGGCTGACGGCGCCATGGGTGAAAACACCTCGGCCGCCATCCGGCGCTTCGAGCTGGATCGGGGACTGCCGCTCAGCGGCGAGCCGAGCCCCGAGGTTGTCCGTCATCTGGAAAAGGTGACAGGTCAGCGGATCAGCAACTGACCCATGTGTGACAGAACCGCTCTGGACATTTCAGCTCTGACGGGTGAAGTGTCCGAGGCTGTTTCTGTTTCAGGTGTCCCATGCGTTTAACATCAGACTTTTTCGTCAGTGCGCTTGTCCGGCGGGTGTTCGGGGAAGGGGGGTTTGCTGCCGTTTCAAAAAAGGGCGCGCATGAGGCCGGAGCGATCTTCATTCTGGTCGATCGCCTGGACCGGACATTCGATCTCTACGGACCAGCACCACAGGCCTTCTTTGACGTGATGCAGCAAGGCGGGCGCCAGTTCGAGAAGATCCTGTCTTGCTCGGAAAAAGAGGCCGTCATGACAAGATTGGCGAGCGAAGACCGGATGGATCCGGACTATTGGCTCGTTGAAATCGAGGCCCGGGATGGGGCTGTCGATTTGCCTGTCGTCACTGACGAGCCCAAAGACAAGCCCGCTGATCCGTTTTTATGAGGCCTTGAAGCCCACGCGGCGACCGAAGGGCTTTTGCACCTGAGCAGGGTCCGCCGCAGGCGTGGCGCTTGCAGGTTCGTGGCGGCGCGCGGCGTCCGAATGAAACGGCTGATGCCCGGCTGCGGCTGCTGGCACTGCCTGCTGTGGCGCATCTTCGCTCCATTGGTCCAGAAGCACGCGAGCGGCATTGAGACTGATATTGTTGAATAGCGAGAAGACCGGACGGATCTGCAGCAGGCCGCGTCTGTGACCCAGCGTGCGGATGATCACCGTGGTTGCTTCTTCCTCGGAAAAACCCGTCGCCCTCAAGATGACGGCCAGCGTATCGCCGTTGTCTTCCGAGGAAATGAGGTCTGCGGTGGTGTCTGGCAGACGCACCGACTGGGCCAGCAGCTTGACGGCGTTCTGCGGGGTTTCCGATCGGGCGGCCTTCACCACCAATTCGACCAGATCGTCGTCCCGTACCAGCTCGTCGCCAAGCGGCAGTTGTCCGTTGGTATGGCCGACAAGGGCGGTCATTTCCGCGGCAGCGACCGCCTTGTTGCGCAGTTTCAAATCCAGATTGAAGAAATCGCGCATAAGGGCCTCCGGAGACTTCTTTGTTTCCCGGGTAATGTTCTCGACATAGGGAGCCACATCCTCCCCGGGTTTCAGGTCGGGTTTCGCTTTCTTGATGAAGCGGGAGATGCCGGGACGCGCCAGCAATCGTTGAACCACGTTTTCCCCGCCGAAGCGGCAGATATCCTCAACAATCTGCTCGGTGAGCACAGGCCGCTCGGCAATGGCCTGACGCAGGCTGTCAGGCCCGCGCTCGATCGTTTCCAGAAGGGTTGTCATCGGCAGATTGGACGCAAAGCGCAGTGCCGAATAGGCGGTCAGCGGATCTTCGTCGCGGGCCAGGGCATCCACCAGGGCCAAGGGCGCATCGCCATGCCGTGACAGGATGCTCGAAACCCGGCGCCGATCGGCAAGGCTCGCCTTGGGAAGCAGATTGAGGGCAAGTTCCTGAAAGACCCGCTTTTCCGCAGGATCGTGCCGGTCTCGGCTGACAAAAAGCTCGCACGCAGACAAAAGCACCCCGCGGTCCGACGACGGCGAAGACAGGTTGGATGCGGCAATTGCATCAGGGGCAGGATCGTTTTTCTGGAACTGGCTCATATTCTACGACACGAACAACACTATGACCCGCGACCGAAAAGGGGCTTATCGGCACCATGCGCGAAAAGCGTTAGCAAGCTGTTAACCCTGATGAAGGCTTAATAAGGCTTGTAAAAGTCGAAGTATTGCGTCGCCCAATGTACCCGGTATGCGTTTTGATGATTTTGAGCGCTGTCGTCAGGAACGAGAGGAGAAATCGATGGGTACTTTGCTGGATTTTGCATCCGCACCACGGCCCACAACCCGGTTGAAAAGAACCGACCGGACAGCCGACAGACACATGAACAGCCAGCGGGGAGAGGTTGTGATCTTTCCAGGTGTGCGCTACGAGCGCAAGGAACTTGATCTGGCTGCAAGAATCGGGACGATCAGTAAATCGGCTAGGCCAGCACTGCCGGACGCTGACTGAAGGTCTCGGGCTGGCCTGCCGATCATGAGGATCCGCGGAGACCAGCACCATGGGTTTTAGACCCGAAGCCAAAGCAGCACCGTGCCGACGCAATCACCCTGCGTCCGCTCCGGCCTTGCCAAAGCCGCTGTCGTCCGCACTGCTATCGCTTATGCTGCTCGCCGGTCTTTCGGCTTGCACGCGTCCCACCGGAGATTTTGACCGGGCTGCCCCTTCCGTGATCCATGACGAAGTCATGCCGGCAGTGGGAGAACAGGCTGCCAGATGGCGCGGCGATCCTGTTTCAAAATTCAACATGACCAACGACGAAGAGCTCCTTCGCGATCGCGCCTGGGCCTTGATCCGCCCCCCCTGGACCAAGGATTGGATTGGCGGAACAGTGGTTGAATTTTCTAGAACCCGGGCCTTGCCGGAAGCAGAAGGCAGGGTACCGCCGGACCTCTATTACATTTTCCTTCGAACCGACAAGTTTCGCTCAAGCGACGCCCGTTATGACCGTGTTGCCAGCGATGCACGCGGGGATTCCGAACTTGTGCCGCCCTTTTGCGAAATCGCCACGCGTGTGGGCAAGGCCGATCAGGAACGCCTGCGCGTTCTGGAAAGCAAAAGCCTGACCACAAGCGAAATCTACGAAGGGGCGAAAGCGAGGGTCTGGGAAAACCGGGCCGTGGTCAGTTGGGTGGCACAGGCACTGCGCTACCGCATCAAGGCTTACAGGACCGCGCTGGACAGTCTGGAGATTGAAACGCCAACGGGCGATCGCATGTGGCAGGTCAACACGGCCATTCGTCAGCTGGAAGGCCAAGTGCGCATCGCTGAAAAGGGCTGTGACGGCAAGGGAACCGGACTGAGCGAAGCTCCTGTTCGCCGATCCCGGATCTTCCAGAGCTGGGGTGACGAGCGGCCGGCTCCGCAAAAGTGATCCTGCTTTTTCCGAAATAGACCATCCGGAGTACGGAGTTTCCCGGGTAGAATTGCCGCGCCGTTTGGAGCAAGGTGCCGCTGCGTTCGCGGCTAGGGTATTTCCAGGCGAAGTGGATACCGGTTCGCCGTCAGGAAATGCGCCAAATCAGTTACTTGGAGCACGTCGCGTGATTCAGTGAATGCGAGACGTGCTCTATTGGCCCATGGAAAACCACCGCCTTCCAGCGGCAGCTGAAAAACGGTGGGAAGTTGAGTTCAGTCTCGTGCAGGAAGAATGATTTGCGGTGGCAAATCGAACTGCGGGAGCAATATGTGAACACGAAGATGCAGGTGGCGGCCCGCGATTTGTGTCTGGTCTCCTATTGGTCCCCCAGCTCTCAAGCGACTGATCGCAACGGGTAATTAATTTGCTGCGACAAATAAAATATGTGCCACTAGCATGTATAAGGATACTTAGTGAAACTTCTTAAGTAGTTTTATCATGAGTGAAATTGCAGATAAAATTAGAATTGCGAATGCCTTGAAGGGGTTGGTTCAAAAAGTGCCTTAGCGGAAAGCGTAGGGCTCCACGCAGGGTTACACGAGCGGTTCGCAGTCTGCCGACAAGAGCGCAGCGGCTGTTTCGGGCGCGAGCGTCTCGTTTGGAACATAGGCCCGAAGAAGGGCAAAGCCCGCAGTCCTGTCCGTCTCGATCACGATCAGGTCTTCGAGGTTTTCCGGCGGATTTTCGCGCAAGATCGACAATTGTTCCGCAGATAGCAGCAGGAGTGACAGGGACGCGGACCCCGCCGTCCGATTGTTCAGGCTGTAGATGATCTGCCCGCTTTCATCAAAAAGCCCGATGGACCAGAAGGAGGTCGGCAGACTTGCGGTGAAGAGCACCGGCCCCTGATCCAGCTGGAACCGGCAGGCCGCATGGGTCATGGCGGGGTCAAGCGCGGGCAGGGCTTCCTCTCCCGGCCGTATCGTTTCCAGAATATTGAATTGAAAATCAGGTCCGAATTTCGCCGTGGTGGCATAAGCGCTGTGGGTGACATTTTTCGGGATCGAGAGGATCACGAGAATATGCACGATCCCGGCAATCGCCAGAATTGCCAGAAGGCCGATGGTCCAGCTCATGCGCCGCGACAGCATCATTGGCAAAGCCCCCGCGTAATGGAGGGCATCGACACGCCGTCCAGTGCGCCGCCGGTTGTGACCGGCGCATCATAAAGACGGACGGTCAGAACCAGCCCGTCGCGGGGCCTCGCATAGCGGGGCAGCGGCAACCAGTTGCCGGGCTCCGGTCGCACGGCTGCCGTGATCTCGAAGCTTCCATCCTCGCGCCGCAGCAGCTGATCACTGGTTACATAGGTGCGGCCTGCATAGGTTTCCTGCAGGCGACCGCTCGCAGTTGTGGCGGTCAGCGTCCAGAAGCGGGCAGTCGGGGTCTGTCCGGAAATCGTGTAGGTGCAGGTCGGGTCAAGGCGGCGGCCGTTGCTGTCGGAATAGGCTGTCAACATCAGCCCTTCACCCGAGGCCAGCGGCACCAGCGCCCCGCGGGTGTAGATCGCGATGGAATAGGGGTCTGAGTCCCGTGTGCCGGCCTGCGGATAAGCCTCCCACGGCCCGATGGCAACGGGCAGAAGAGGGCGATCCCGTTCAATCACCACATAGGCGCTGACAATGCCGAGCAGCGCGCCGAGGATCATGACCATCATGACAGCCAGCGTAGATCGCAATGGAGCAGGGCGGCGCACCTGCAGGATCGCAGGCAGATCAGAGCGAAAGAGGTTTTCCTCGCCAACGGGTTGCCACTGCCTGTTCATTGGGCTTGGGCCACGCTTTGATCAGGTGCGACAGCGGCTGCCTGCGAGGTCTTGATGGCTTTCAAGTTGGAGCCAATATCCTTGAGAACCGACAGGGCCCGGGCATTCAAAATGCGCGGCTGCGGCGGTGCATCATCCTGTGTGACCGTTTTTGCCAGCTGCGGGCGTTGCAGCGTGCTGGCATCAATTCCGGGCAGGGAGGCCACTTCGATGCCGTTATGGGCATAGGCCATAAACTTCTCCCAGGTCATGGCGGGCAGACTGCCGCCAGTCAGTCGTCTGGTCGGCTGGAAGTTGTCGTTGCCATACCAGACAGCGCCCACGAAATTGCCCGTATAGCCAACAAACCAGGCATCGCGGTAAGCGTTGGTGGTTCCGGTTTTTCCGGCGGCGATCACGTTTTCCAGCCTCGCCCGGCGCCCTGTGCCCGCTTCCACCACATTGACCAGAATGTCGTTCATTTCGGCCACCTTGTCGGCAGGCAGAACCCGTGCCGGCAGGGGCTCAACTTCCTCGCGCCTGTACAGCGTCTCACCGACACTGTTCTGCACTTCCACAATGGCATAGGGCTCGGCCCGCAATCCGCCATTGGCAAAGGTGGCATAGGAGGCGGCCATGTCCATGACTGTTACTTCTGATGAGCCAATGGGCAGCGATACGGAGTTCTGCAACTCGTTGGTGATGCCCATCTTGTAGGCGGTCTCGATGATCTTGTCGCGGCCGATAGCCTGCGCAAGGCGGACCGGGATCGTGTTGATCGACTTCGTCAGGGCCAGTTTCAGACTGACCGGTCCGCGATAGCTGCGGGTGTAGTTCTTCGGCGACCAGTTGCCGATGGAGATCGGCCGATCCGGCACGATGCTGTCCTTGGAATAGCCGTTCATGAAGGCGGTTATGTAGACAAAGGGCTTGAAGGTCGAGCCGGGCTGGCGCAGCGCATTGGTGGCGCGGTTGAACTGGCTGTTGCCATAGGAACTGCCGCCCACCATGGCAACGACCGCCCCATCCGGCACCATGGCCACAAAGGCAGCCTCGTTGACATCACGCGCCTTGCCTTCATCCCGCAAGGTTGTTTCCACCGCAAAATCCGCCTGCCGCTGCAGCGCCGGGTCAAAGGTGGTGCGGACGGTCAGGATACGGTCATTGGCAAGGGAGGGTGTAGCGCGGGCCAGTTGCTTGACCTCTTCCAGAGCCCAGTCGAGATAATATTCCGGCAGGCGCTCCTGAGACCGGTCAATGGCTATGGCGGGATTCCGGCGGGCGCCGATCACCTGGCCTTCGGTCAGCAGACCGGCCTGAACCATGTTGGTCAGGACTTCATTGGCGCGAGCACGGGCTGCAGGCAGGTTCACATGCGGCGCGTATTTTGTCGGCGCCTTGTAGAGCCCGGCCAGCATCGCGCTTTCCGCCAACGACAACTCGCGGACACTCTTGTTGAAATAGAATTCAGCAGCCGCTGTGACCCCGAAAACCCCGCCACCCATATAGGCGCGGTCGAGATACAGTTTCAGGATTTCCTGCTTCGTCAGGTTCGCTTCCAACCATAGGGCAAGATAGGCTTCCTTGATCTTGCGGCCGAGCGTGCGTTCATTCGAAAGGAACAGGTTCTTGGCCAGCTGCTGCGTCAGCGACGAGCCCCCCTGAACAACCCCGCCAGCGCGTGCATTTTCCACCATGGCACGGAGTGTGCCCATGACATCAATGCCGAAATGATAAAAGAACCGGCGGTCTTCCGTGGCCAAAGTCGCCTTGATGAGCGCGTCCGGAATTTCGGTGAGCGGCACGCTGTCGTTCAGGACGATCCCGCGCTTGCCGATCTCGTTACCGAAACGGTCGAGGAAGGTGACGGAGAAATCGTCGGTGGTTCTCCAGTCGGCATGCCGCGTTGCCTCGAAAGCCGGCTGGGCGAAGGCAAGCACCACGATGAAGCCGAGAACGCCATAGGTGAGGCCATCTGAAGACAGCTCGGCGGCAACCCGCCAGCCACCCCTGGCCCGAAACCGCCGCAAGAATGTGTCATAGGCCTCGAAAACGCGTGCGATGGCAGAGCCAATCGTCCACAGCGCAGTGTCGACCCAGGCGTCGACCGCCAGCAGCATGTGCGAGAATTTTCGCTTCGGCCGTACCTGCGATATCGCTGACTGCTTTTCGTCTTCGGGCGGTTGCTCGCTCACGGTCTGAAGAAACCTGTTCCGTCCTCGTCACAATTACAGACAAAATAGCCGGTTGCAGCGCAAATGAGAACCGCAGTGTTTCGCAAAAAGTGAAATTAGAAGACGGCTGGTGGTTTGGCGGGTGGCAAGGGGTGGAAGCAGAGTAGCCGTGATGCCCGTCGGCATTTGGTTGCCTGCCTGCAAAAGGCGTGATACCCGGCGTTTCCCGCTTTGCTTGCCAGGGTCAGTTCACAAGCTGCCCGAGCCCTGAAAGGACGATGCATGTCGTCAACCGAAGTCACCCCGTTCTGGAAGACCAAGAGCCTTGATGAAATGTCTCCGGCTGAATGGGAATCCCTGTGCGACGGCTGCGCACGCTGCTGTCTGAACAAGCTTGAGGACTGGGACAGTGGCGAGATCGTGTGGACGGATGTGCGCTGCACCTTGCTCGATGGCGACAGCTGCCGCTGCAAGGACTACGACAATCGGGCCGCGACCGTGCCGGACTGCATTCAGCTGACACCATCTGAAGTGCGCACGCTGACCTGGTTGCCGCCCACCTGCGCCTACCGTCTGGTTCGAGACGGCGAAGACCTCTACTGGTGGCACCCGCTTGTTTCCGGCGATCCTGACACCGTGCATCAGGCCGGCATTTCCGTTCAGGGACGCACCGTGTCGGAAGAGGGAATGGCGCTCGAGGATTACGAGCACCATGTTGTCTCATGGCCGGGGGAGGTCCCGCAAACCAGCGATTAACCGGCTGTGGTGAACTGGTCGTTGGCCTTGCAGAAGATCTTCACATACTCGCCTTCATGAACAACGCCGGATGTTGCGGCATAGCGCTGGCCGTTGATCATGCAGAAAGCGAGTTGGTGATTTCCGGGGGCAACCATCCAGCTTAGGGCTGTTTCTCTGTTGCAATCCTGAATCGAGACTGTGGACAAGCACACAGCGACATAGGCGGTGAAGAGCATGACGTGGTTCCTTGATGGGGTCAAGTATATGTTTTATATGCACAATCCCGGATTTTTCTTGTCGGGATGAGTCATGCTCTCATATGGTTAAGAAGTTGTCCATACTGGGAGTTGTATCGATCGTCTTTCCGCTATTGCTGGCAGTAAGTAAGACGAATTCGATAAAGACGATTCACCAATTGTTAACGGTTATTCATTGGCGGGGGCAGAAATCAGGAATGCTTCCACATGGCGCCTGATCCTCTGGGCAAGCAAATCGCGATCTTCAAGTTGGTGTGAGCGGCGAAGGATTGCGCCGTGGCACATGAAGGCGATCAAACCGTCGACCATTTCTTGCGGGTTCCGGTCACGGCGCAAACGGGGGCGCATGTCGTCGGACGTTTGCCACTTGGCCAGGAACGAGGCCAGATGAGCGTCCAGACTGTCCAGCTGTTCGACGAATTCCGGAGCGCAATTTCCCTTGGTCGCGCCAATATTGTCCATGAAAATCCGTAGCATCACAGGGGTGTGAGTGATCACGTCGACCAGTTTCATCATGCGCGACACGAGCACCGTTAGCGGATCTTCCTTTCCGGCGGCATCAAACATGTCGTCATTGTCGGTTGCAGCGCGCAGCGCTGTCAGGCGATCGAGCAGAACGTAGGAATAGAGCCCGTCCATATCGCCGAAATGAGCGAAGATCGTTCCCTTGGCGACCCCTGCGGCCTGCGCAAGCGCTTCTGCCGTAATGTCCTCCAGCGAAGACGTGCCCGCCATTTCCTGTGCGGCTTCGAGGATGCGATTGCGGGTCAGAAGGGTTCTGGCCTGAGGTTTCCGGGTGCGAGGCTGGTCTGTCATCACTCTGTCAAAAAATGACCATGGTCAAAATAATTCTTGACCTTCGACATTAGATCATTAAAAAAATGACCACGGTCAATTAATTTCGTTTCTTACAGGAGCAGGCGATGAGCCGAAAGATTTTGGTGCTGGATGGCCATCCGGCAGGGGACAGTTTTTGCGGGGCGTTGGCTGTCGCCTATGCCGAGAGCGCGAAAGGCAGCGGCAATGAGGTTCGTCGCATTGCCTTGTCTGCGCTGAGGTTCGACCCTGATCTTGGCACGTCCAGCTTCCATAACACGAAGCCATGGGAGCCGGATCTGGAGGCTTTTTTCGCGGATCTGGAATGGTGCGATCATTTCGTTCTGGCGCATCCCCTTTGGTGGGGCGGCATGCCTGCCAAACTGAAGGGCCTGATCGACCGTGTCTTTCTGCCCGGCAAGACCTTCAAATATGTCAAGGGCAACTCCCTGCCGGAGAAGCTGATGCAGGGTCGGACATCGGAAGTTCTGGTGACAGCGGACACGCCCGGATGGATCTTTCGCTGGATTTATGGGGCGGGCATTCAAAAGCAGACCCAAAAGCAGATCCTGAATTTCTGCGGCCTGAAAATGACCGGATACCATTGGTTTGCCCCGATCATGGGATCTGCTGACGCGGACCGCGAGAAAATGCTGGTCCGCGCTGCAAGGCTTGGCGAGCGGGCCTGAGTTTCCCGAGTAGGGAAATGGGGATAGGGCGGGGCGTTGTCGCCCCGCCCCGGCAGAGGCTCTAACCAATCAATTCATTGAGCTGATGCCAAAGAGGTTGCCTTCCGTATCCTGGCACAGGCTCACCCAGCCATACTCCCCAATGGAGAATTTGGGGCGGATGACCTGACCGCCGGCAGCGACAACGCGGGCCTCCTCGGTGGCGCAGTCCTCGGCATTGAAATAGACGATTGTACCGCCCGGGCCCGGCCTACCATGCGGGGTCTTTGACAACGCCCCTCCTGCGCCATAGGCGCTCATGTCTGCCGGAAAGCTCATCATCTGGCTTTCGCCGGTCGGGTCTCCAATCGCCTCCAGCTTCTGGCCCAGAACCGTTTCGTAGAAGCGGACGGCGCGCTCCATGTCGTCAACAAAGATATCAAACCAGCCAATCGCGTTCATCTGTGTCATGCCAATCTCCTGTCATGGTCAACCATGCTGCAGGCCTAACAGGAGAGCGCTGGCGGGTATTGTAGATTTCAGACATCGAACTTTTTGGAGTAGCGCGCAGGCGTATATCCGGTTGCCCGTTTGAACGAATGAATGAAATGCGACTGATCAGCGTAGGAAAGCGACGGCTCTCCCTTGAGCGACTGCTGGAGCCTCAGAACCTTCAGGAAATCATGTGGGGTAAAGCCGGTGGTGGCTTTCAAGGTGCGCTGCAGCTGGCGGGCTGAGAGATGCGCCGCCTCGGCCATGTCTGCAACGCAATGAATGTCTTCCAGCTGGTCGAAGATCTTCTCGGTCACCGGGTTTGGAACCACGGTCCCCCGATGGACCAGATCATCGACAAAGCCCGACAAATCGGACTGGCTCTCGGCAAAACCCTTGGCAGAGACGGCTGCGGACAGGGAGACGAGTGGCAAGGCGCCTGAATAAGGCGTATCGACGAGACCATAGTGGACTGGCTCCATGGTAGGTTGCCAGACACCGGGCAGGAAGCGGATGTTGACGAAGTGAAAGGACCGGCCAAGGTTCAGTTCCTCGGACGAGGCCTTCAAGCGTGTGACCCCGGCAATCCGCGTGTCGCTCTGGTCCAGCACAACATAGGTGCAGGCATCGGGAAGGGCATGAAACCGGTAGTCTTCACCAAGTGCGCCTTGCGTTTTCAACTCCAGAAAACGATGCACAACGCTACGCAAATGATCGGGCGGTTCTGTCTCGGCAAAGTGCACCGTTTCAAAGGCCTTGTCCCTGCCATGGCCCTTCGGGTCATAGGGACGTGTCGACTTGTTTGTGCCAGAACCGCTCATCTCAGGCCCATTCAGTCAGGCCCTTTCAGGCTGCGGAACTGCCAAATTTCGCCTCGCTGACGGATTTCAGCGGAGCAAAGCTGGCCGGGTCGGCAATGCGCCAATAGAGCGAGTAGCCCGGAATGTCGTGATCATCGGCTAGTAACGCGCCGGGTTTCACCCATGTCATGGCGGCGCTTGCCGGTTGCACGGCGCGGTGGCCTTCATGGATGAAAAGATGTTCCGGGCGGAACTCGGAAGGATGATTGAGACCGGACGCAGCCGTGAAATCGGACAAAGCCTTCAGCGTGTTCTTGTGGAAGTGATAGACCCGGTCCGCCTTGTCCGGCACCACAAGGGCCTTCTGGCGCTCCGGGTCCTGCGTTCCAACGCCGGTCGGGCAGCGGTTGGTGTGGCAGCTCTGCGACTGGATGCAGCCAACGGCAAACATGAAGCCACGGGCAGAGTTCACCCAGTCGGCGCCAAGGCACAAGGCGCTGGCAAGATCAAAGGCGGAAATCAGCTTGCCGCTGGCGCCAATCTTGATGTCCTTGCGGATCCCCGCGCCCACGAGCGTGTTGTGCACGAAGGAAAGGCCCTGCCGCAGCGGTGTGCCAAGCCGGTTGGTGAACTCGACGGGAGCCGCTCCCGTTCCACCTTCCGCGCCATCAACGACGATGAAGTCCGGCTTGATGCCCGTGTCCAGCATCGCCTTCACGATGGCCATGAATTCCCACTTGTGGCCAAGGCAGAGCTTGAAGCCGACAGGCTTTCCGTCCGAGAGTTCCCGAAGCTGCTTGATGAAGTTCAACAGGCCGAGCGGGGTGGAGAAGGCCGGATGCGAGGCAGGCGAGACGCATTCCTTGCCAATCGGAATGCCGCGCGCCTCGGCGATTTCTGCTGTCACCTTCGGTCCGGGCAGAACGCCGCCATGGCCGGGTTTTGCGCCCTGACTGAGCTTGATCTCCACCATCTTGACCTGGGGATCCTTGACCTGCGCTGCAAACTTCTGCGCGTCAAAGCCGCCATCTTGCGCCCGGCAGCCGAAATAGCCGCTGCCCAGTTCCCAGATGAGATCGCCGCCGCCCTGCCGATGATAGCGGGAGATGCTGCCTTCGCCAGTGTCATGGGCAAAGCCACCGCGCTTGGCACCCGTGTTGAGCGCCAAAATTGCATTGGCGCTGAGGGAGCCGAAGCTCATGGCGGAAATGTTGAATAGCGACGCCGAATAGGGCTGCGTGCAATCCGGACCGCCGATGGTCACACGAAGGTCCTGAGTGCCATGCGCATGGGGCACCATCGAATGGTTCACCCATGCATAATCCTGCGCATAGACATCGTATTCTGTCCCGAACGGCGTATTGCCTTCGATGTTCTTGGCGCGGTCATAGACCAGTGAACGCTTTTCGCGCGAGAACGGCCGCCCGTCCTGATTGCTTTCAAAGAAATACTGCCGCATTTCGGGGCGGATGGATTCAAACAGATAGCGGAAATGTCCGATCACCGGGTAGTTGCGCAAGACCGCATGCCGCTTCTGGCAAAGGTCCCAAATCCCGACAGCGCCGAGTGCGCCAAATATCAGGGCACCCCAGAAAAACCAGGCTGTCCAGACCAGCCCCAAAAGAAAAAACAGGATCGCCGCAAGGCAGCAAAGGTAAAATGCAAAATGGCGGGAAGGGGGCATGCGGGTCAGTCCTCTCCGAAGAATCTCTCGCCCCAAGGTGTGTCAGGGGTTTGAGGGAAAGAAAAGCCCAAAGCGGTCTACAAGTATGTCTTTATCAGCATTCGCGCGGTGCCGGCAGCTCCCGGTTCACCGGCCATGACCGATGCGGCTTTCTCCGCATTTTGGCGATAGGTCGGTTGTTCCAGATCTTTAAGAGCTTGGGCAAAGGTTTCTGCTGTCAGGTGCTTTTGCTTGATGGGGGCTGGGCCGGCGCCAATGGTGGCCACCTGCTTGCCCCAGAAGGGTTGATCGCCAAAGACGGGCGAGATGAAGGAGGGCTTGCCCCAGCGCAGGGCTTCGTGGGTCGTGCCGGACCCGCCATGGTGGACAATG
The DNA here is from genome assembly GCF_008711325.1 of Roseibium sediminis. Classification (GTDB taxonomy): domain Bacteria; phylum Pseudomonadota; class Alphaproteobacteria; order Rhizobiales; family Stappiaceae; genus Roseibium; species Roseibium sediminis. Next base: position 203,966 of record NZ_VXDB01000002.1, on the reverse strand, counting down.
GCCGCGCATTTCGGGAACAGCCACGAATGCGGCGCCTTTTCAAGAACATGCACCCTGCTCCTTAGCGTCTCCGGAAGGTCATGAGGTGCAAGACCGCCCCATCCGGTCGAAAGGATGGCGCGAGAGGCTCCCCGCTCAAGACCGGTCAGGATCATTTGCGTAAAGCCTTGCGGGTCCTTGCTCGGCATGGAGCCAAACCCGACATAGATCGGTGGTGGTCCGCTTTCCAGAAACGCGGCAAGCTCTGGCGGAGGTGAATAATGCGCATCCGGCTCGGTGAACCAGTAGCCGGTTGAGCGCACATGAGCGGGCCAGTCGGACGCGTTTGGAACAAGGGCCGAAGAATAGCCCTGCAGGGAGAGAACAGCGCCTCCGCTCGGGTCAAACCCGTCCACCAGATCGCCGCGCTTCTTGTGATCTTCTCCCGTTAGCCCGGTCATGAATTTCATCAAGTGGCCAATGCCGAGATAAAAGAGCTTTCGGAACGCCCACCAGCTGGCGCGGTTGCCGATGGAGCCAAGATTCGGAAGGCCGAACAGGGCAATCGGGTAGTCCGATGTGGCCGCAAGGATCGGCTGCAGGCAGGTCGGCAGGGCCGGAACGCCGAGTTTGCGAGCAGCAATGGTGATTGTGGCTGCCTTGACATTGAAAAGGATCAGGTCCGGCTTTTCGCTCAATGTTTCGCGGTAGAGCGTTTCAGCCACCTCCTGCTGGAGTCGGGTTGTGTCCCGTGCAGCCTGAATCATTCCGCGCAGGGAAAACAGCGCCTCGCGCATTGAGGTAGAGCCAAGGAGTGTCTGGTAGTTGATCGGCAGAACCAGAGGCCGCGCCCCGGCAGCGCGGATCATGTCGTCGAAGCCTTCGCCGGTTGCCAGCACAACTTCTGCGCCCTCGGCATGCAACGCACGGGCAAGGCTGACATAAGGCTGGACATCGCCCCGGGTGCCGAGACTTGCAATCAGGATTTTGGGGCGTTGCACGCTTGGGTCAGAAGAAGACATTTTGAAAACCCGTTTGATCAGAATGTCTTTCAGGTGGCCGAGTTCTGTGGCATTTGCAAGGCCGGAAGGGGAACCGGATGCATCACCGTTTTGAACTTCATACGCGCGGACAGGGGCTCACCGAATTCACGGCGCAGGTTGCAAGCTGGCTGAAGGCGAGCGGGGCACGCGACGGCCTGTTGACGCTGTTTGTGCGTCATACGTCCTGTTCCCTGCTCATTCAGGAAAACGCCGATCCGGAAGTTCAAACGGACATGGCCGCCTTTTTCCAGCGGCTGGTGCCGCCGAGCGATCATCCTTCGATGAGCTATCTCACCCACACCTATGAGGGGCCGGATGACATGCCAGCCCATATCAAGGCCGCGCTCCTGCCGGTCTCGTTGTCCATTCCGGTTGAAAGTGGCCGAATGGCACTGGGCACCTGGCAGGGCATATATCTGTTCGAGCACCGCGACCGGCCTCACCAACGGCAGGTCGCGGCACACTTCCTGTCAGACAGGTAGGATCAAACCCAACGTTCAATGGCTTCGGCGGAATCTTCCGGACGGGTGTTGAAGGCGATTCTGGCCTTTGGCGCGTGTTCGTGCACCACGTTCACCAGCCGCTCGAACACGAGGAAATGGTCGTCTACGCGGCGAACCCCGGCACCGATCATGACGATGTCAAAGTCGTCCTGTTCGAGAATGGATTGAACATCGCCCGCAGCTGACTCGGCGGTGTGAATGAAGGCCAGCGTAATGTCATGCCCTGTCGCGGCAATCTTGTCCTTGTCGGCGTTTAGCATGGCCAGCAGCTTTTCCGGCGTCAGATCCGGCCATTTGGTATAATCGATTGCAGTAGCTGTTGGATGCCAGCCAACCATCAAGACGCGTTTTCCCATTATGTCACCTGATAATATTTGAAGTGTTTTGTTCGACAGCAGACACTTGGTGACGTAGCGGGACTTCTTCAATGGGCGCGCGGAAAACAAAGGCCGGTGGCGGCTGTCCGGATAGCCGTTGTGCCGAATTCGCTGGAATAGGAAAAAATTCTTGACAGCGTGACGATGTTCTGATAGGGTTTTGCCATGATCGGAAAACTGCGGCTGAGGCGCTGTTCCGGTTTTTTCTGAACATCAAGAAGAACAAGAAGTATCAGTGCCGGACCAGAGGTCGCGTCCAGCAAAGGTGTTTTCGTGTTCGCCGGAGCTGTTATTCCGCAGCGTCCTGTGTCGAGGCGGTCTTTTGTTCCTTCTTGGCGCTCTTGTCCGCATACATTTTTTCGTCGGCTTCATGGAGCAGGCGCGTCTCGTCCTTGTATTCCTGATGTCCGGTTTCCGAAACGCCGATGCTGATTGTATTGTTCGGGTAACGCCCTGAAAAGGCGTCCTGAATGAGATCGGCAATTGCAAAGGCGCCTGCCTGATCGCAATCGGGAAGGATGACGCAGAACTCGTCTCCGCCGATCCGGCAGGCAAAATCGGCGCTTCGCATGTTCTCGGTAATGCACTTCGCCAGATCGACAAGGATCTCGTCGCCCTTTGCATGGCCCTTGGTGTCGTTGACCTGCTTGAAGTCGTCCACGTCAATGTAGATGACCGAAAGAATGGACTTGCGTCGCTGCGCCATGGCGATTTCGCGGCGAAGGATTTTCTGCATCCCGCGGATGTTCAGGATGTTCGTGAGGGAGTCACGCTCGGCATAGGTGCCCAGGAGCTTGTTCTTTTCCTCAAGCTCGTTGGCATACAGGATTGCCCGTTTCTTGACGTTTTCAACTTCGGTCACGACCGTATGAATGTAGGTGTCGAACACAAGGGTCGTGTCGAAATGCAGGAGCTTGTCCAGCGCCAGTAGCGATTTCTGTAGCCGCTCGGTGTCAGTCTCGTGTGCTGCAAGGGTTTCGGTGAGGATCGACTTCAGGGTCAACATCCCGGCGAGATAGAATTTCGGCTCCACGCCGATGCGTTTGTGAACGAGACCGATCCGCAGTCGGTTGTTCACATACTCATGATCGTAGTAGCCCGAAAAGAGTTCAACGACATAGCGCCTCAAGGCATTTCTGAGGCGTCGCATTGTCTCTGAATCGCCGATCAGAAGGGCCACCTCGTCGTGGTTTGCCTGCACTTCGTAGAACTGCTCAACGACTGTTTCCGCGCAAGCTTCGACAATGGGCTTGTAGCCGGAAAGCAGGTCGAGTTCCTCGGCTGAAATACCTAGGATTTTCAGCCGATCGGCAATCTCCAGATTGCTGATGTGGAGCATCTCTACAAGTGTTTTGTCCATTTTGGGCGCCTGCCGCAGTCACGAGTCTGATATTCTACTGAGTTAAAGATGTAGGGTAATACAAATAAAAAAGCGTAAAGCGGGAATAATGATGCGTGTTATTGCGCATTGTTATTGCGAAAATATATGTAGTTATCTCAATAAAAGAGATTTTGAGCAGTAATAAATGTAGTAATAAATTTTATCAATATTTCTGGTTGGCCAAAATGACTGATCAAACACGTAACTCGGCCCAAGGGCGTTTTTCCGGTCTGGTTGAAAGGGGTATTTCCGCAAGCCTTCGCTCTGAGCGGGCGAGGGCGAAAAAGATGCGACGGGTCGAAAGGAGGAAGCCTCCGGACAGCGGGGCTTCTCAATGCCGTGGAGACCTTTCCGCAAGCGGGGCGGTGGGCGCAAAACCGGTCGATCTGATTGGTCGGCTTTATGAGACTTGCACCGGTCAGCTGGACCGAATTGAAGCAAAACTCGCCGAGATGGGCGACCAGAGTGTTGACATCGCAGAGCTCGACAAGGCCGTGAAAATGCTCGCCGGTCTGGCAAGAACACTGGAGCTGGTATCCGATCTTCGGAAAAGCCACGAGAAGGAGGCATCGGAAGGTGATGACAATGTCGATCCGGACCACCTCCGCAGCGAACTTGCGGGCCGCCTTCATGGATTGTGCTCGGATGGGGAAAATGCAGGACGCGCTGCAAAGTCTCAGTCCGCAGGACATAAGGTTCCTTCTGGCTGACTGGCCCTTGTTTGCCCATGCTCATCAGTTGCCGCCGCCCGGATCGTGGTCCACCTGGTTGATGCTGGGCGGGCGAGGGGCTGGCAAGACAAGGGCGGGAGCGGAATGGATACGCTCCCTTGCGCTGGGCCCTGCTGGCAGAAGCCTCCTTGAAGCTGGCCGGATTGCCCTGATCGGCGAGACCTATGCCGATGTCCGTGAAGTCATGATCGAGGGTGTTTCGGGCATTCTGGCTGTGCACCCAAAGGGCAGAAGACCTGTCTGGAGCCCGTCCCGTCGGCGGTTGGAATGGCAAAATGGAGTGGTTGCGCAGGTGTTTTCCTCCGAAGATCCGGAGGCCTTGCGCGGACCGCAATTCGATCTGGCCTGGTGTGATGAGCTGGCGAAATGGAAACATGCGGAGGAAACCTTCGACATGCTGCAGTTTGGCCTGCGTCTGGGGACAAGGCCGCGCCAGCTGATTACCACAACGCCGCGCCCGGTCCCGATCCTCAAACGGCTCACGGGACAGACCGATACCGCCGTTACCCATGCCGCAACACGGGTCAATGCCTATAATCTGGCACCTACCTTTCTGGAAACCGTGGTCGCAAGATATGCGGGAACCCGCCTTGGTCGGCAGGAACTCGACGGGGAAATGATAGACGACCGGCCAGACGCTCTCTGGTCCAGGGAAGGGTTGGAGGCCTGCCGCGTAGATGGTGCTCCGCCAACGCTTGTGCGCATCGTGGTGGCCATAGACCCTCCCGCCACCTCCGGCAAGCGCTCCGATGCCTGCGGGATTGTCGCTGTTGGTCTGTCGGAGGAGGGGCGCGCCTATGTGCTGGCTGATCGAAGTCGAAGGCAAGCCAAACCCACCGATTGGGCGGCTGCAGCAGTTGGCCTTTGGCACGGATTGAGCGCAGATTGTCTCGTTGCCGAAGTCAATCAGGGCGGCGAGATGGTGGCGGAGGTGATTGCCGGCGTCGACCCTGCAGTTCCTGTTCGGCAAGTGCGGGCGACCCGTGGCAAGTACTCGCGCGCCGAGCCCGTGGCCATGCTTTACGATCAAGGCAAGGTGCACCATGTCGGTCCGTTTCCGGAACTGGAAGATGAAATGGCGGATTTTGGCACCTCCGGTTTGTCGGGAGGCAGATCACCGGATCGGCTGGACGCGCTGGTCTGGGCCATCACCGATTTGATGCTGGGCCCGAAAGCGACACCCAAGGTACGCGGGCTTTAAGACGTACCAGCACGAAAGCAGCTGCCCTTTGGAACTCAGTTCCCCTCCCCCTTGTGGGGAGGGCCAGGGTGGGGGGCTTGCGAGTTCTCAGCTCATGCCAAAGATCGAGGCTTCGGGAACTTCACCCCCACCCCTAACCCCTCCCCACATGGGGGAGGGGAAAAAGGGAGTGCCTCGCCTGAAAGCGATTGGAATAGAAAACGCTTTCCTCATTTTTGAAAAACATTGAAAAAAGCGAGCCATGTCATGCGCTTGAGCGAGAGATTTGAATCAATTTTTCGAAGGGGACCGGAGCAGGGTCGTGAGGAGAAGGCATCCCGAACCGGGGCGCTTCTGGCTGTTCACGGACAATCCCAGCCGGTCTGGAGCACGCGCAACTATGCGGCGCTGGCCCGCGAGGGCTACGCCCGAAACCCGATTGTCTATCGTGCCGTGCGTATGGTGGCGGAGGCGGCGGCAAGTGTGCCGCTGCTGCTGCATGAGGGGGGCGAAGAGCTCGTCACTCACCCGCTGCTGGACCTGCTCGCCCGGCCCAATCGGCAGGAGACCGGGCCGGATTTTCTGGAAAGCGCCTATGGTTATCTGCTGACGGCAGGCAATGCCTATCTGGAGCAGGTCGGTGTTGATGGCATCCCGAGGGAGCTGTACGCGCTGAGGCCCGACCGGATGAAGGTCGTGCCGGGGGCAAATGGCTGGCCTGAGGCATTCGACTACACCGTTGATGGAAAGACCATTCGTTTGCCCGCTGACGGGGAAGGCGAGATTGCAGCTGTTCGCCACATTCGCTTCTTTCATCCGCTGAATGACCACTACGGTTTCGCACCGGTCGAAGCTGCACAAATGAGCCTCGACATCCACAATGCGGCAACCGGCTGGAACAAGGCGTTGCTCGACAATGCAGCACGGCCATCCGGCGCCCTGGTCTATGGGGCAGGGGATGCCCTTAATCTGACCGCCGACCAGTTTGAGCGTTTGAAGGAAGAACTGGAAAGTGGCTATCAGGGTGCCAAGAATGCAGGTCGCCCGTTGCTTCTGGAAGGCGGGCTCGACTGGAAGCCCATGGGGCTGACGCCCAAGGACATGGACTTCATTGAAGCCAAGAATCAGGCCGCGCGCGAGATTGCACTTGCCTTCGGGGTGCCGCCCATGTTGCTCGCCATTCCCGGCGACAACACCTATTCGAATTATCAGGAAGCCAACCGGGCCTTTTGGCGCGGTGCCGTGTTGCCTCTGGTCAAGCGAATGGCGGCCAATCTGGCGGCATGGCTTGGTCCCGCTTATAAGGGCAACCTGCGGCTGGAGCCGGATATCGATGCCATCGAGGCCCTGTCGAGTGAGCGAGAGGCGCTGTGGCGCCGGGTGGGGAGTGCCGACTTCCTGAGCGAGGATGAAAAGCGCATGGCCGTTGGTTACGGCTCCCGCGAGGGAGGACGAGCCCATGCTTGAAGATGTTGCGCGCTCGGTTCTCGACCGGGGTGATCTTGCCCATCTGGCCCTTTTTCTGTGGGCTGCAACCGCATCATTTCTGACCCTGCTCCTGTTGAAGGAACTGGCCATATCCAACCAGCGGTTCTCCGATTTTGTGAACGAGCTTTCCGACTTGAATCAACGCCTTAACCGCTTGCGGAGCGGGGTGAGCGTTTCCGGCGAACCGATTCAATAAACTGACAAATTTACGTAGCGGCAGATTTGCCTATTCCGGGAAGTTTGCCCCGAAGACGGAGTTTTGCTGCCAGATTTCAGGTGTTTTCAATGACCGATCAATGTGTCCAGTCCACCGGCTGGAGCGTGCCGCGTCTGCGCGCCCGCCCAGCCACCCTCCCGCCAGTCTCCATTCCGCCTGTCGCCAATCACCAGGCCGTTTTCAGAACCTTCGCATGCCACCTTGCCCGGATGGCCGAAGAGGAGATCGCAGCCGCAGGCCGCAAAGGCAAAATGGAGCGGAAGCGGTGAGTGATGGAACCCTGATCAGCGGCTATGCGAGCCTCTTTGGAATTGTCGACGGAGCGGGCGACAAGGTGCTGCCGGGGGCGTTTCGCAAGAGCTTGATGACACGCGGGACTAGCCGGATTGCCATGCTCTGGCAGCACGATCAGACCCGGCCAATCGGGCGATGGGAACGGATCGTCGAGGACCGGGTCGGCCTGCGCGTCATCGGTCGGTTGATCGGCGGAACGGCGCTTGGCCGCGAGGCGGCCTGCCTGATGAAAGCCGGTGCGCTCAGCGGTCTGTCCATCGGTTTCCAGGCTCGCAAGGCAACCCGTCCGCGGGACCAGCGCGGTGTCCGGTGCCTGTCCGAAATTGACCTGTGGGAGATTTCCCTCGTGACCTTCCCGCAGGTTGAAGGGGCGAGAGCCCGTCTTCTCTCCTGACCATATTTTCCAGCAAAAGAAGGAATGCTTATGTCCATTTCCGATCATGATTTTTCCGCGCTCCCGACCGACCTTGAAACAAAGGCCGGCTTCCCGGTTGCCGATGTCTCCTTTGACGAGCCATCCCAGATGCCAAGTTCTGGCGACGAGGTCGCGCGCAGTTTCGACGGCTTCTTTCGCGCGTTTGAGGCTTACCGGCAGGTGAATGATGCCCGGCTGGAGGAAATCGAAAAACGCGGCAGCGCCGATGTGCTGACCCTCGAAAAGCTGGATCGCCTCGATGCCACGCTGGACATGACCAAGAAGCGTCTTGATGACCTGAGCTTGAAGGCGCGCCGTCCAGCCCTCGGTCATCGCTCCAGCTCCATGGGCGGCTCCCGTACTCTTGAGCAAAAGGCTGCCTTTGAAAGCTACATGCGCAGTGGCCGCGATCAGCAGATGCGCATGCTGGAACTGAAATCCATGAACTCCGGCACCGGAAGCGACGGCGGCTATCTGGTTCCCGAAGAAACCGAGACGGAGATCCTGCGCCGCCTCTCGCTCGTCTCGCCCATTCGTGCGATTGCCGGAAACCGCCAGGTCTCGTCCGGCAGCTACAAGAAGCCCTTCGCCCAGACAGGTCCGCAAGCCGGGTGGGTGGGCGAAACCAGCCCGCGCCCGCAAACGGCATCGCCTACCCTTGCTGAGCTGACCTTCCCGACCATGGAACTCTACGCCATGCCGGCTGCCACCTCGGCCTTGCTGGATGATGCGGCCATCGATCTGGATGCGTGGATTGCCGAGGAGGTGGAGACAGCCTTTGCCGAGCAGGAGGGCGCAGCGTTCGTTTCCGGCGACGGGGTCAACAAGCCGACCGGGTTCCTGAGTGTTCCACAGGTGGACGAGGCGGCCTGGTCCTGGGGCAGCATCGGAACCTTGTCCACCGGCGTTGCCGGGGACTTTGCAGCCACTGCGCCCGCCGACAGGTTGATCGATCTGATCTACACGCTGAAGAGCGGCTATCGCCAGAACGCCCGTTTCGTGATGAACCGCAGGACACAAGGAGCCTTGCGCAAGCTGAAGGATGCAGACGGCAATTACCTCTGGCAACCGCCAGCGGTTGCAGGCGGCGAAGCGACCTTTATGAACTTCGCCGTGACCGAGGCTGAAGACATGCCGGACATCGGCGCTGATGCCACACCGATTGCCTTTGGCGATTTCCGCCGGGGGTATCTCGTGGTTGACCGGGTGGGTGTCCGTCTGCTGCGCGATCCCTATTCGGCCAAACCTTATGTGCTGTTCTACACCACAAAACGTGTCGGCGGCGGTGTTCAGGACTTCGATGCAATCAAGCTCTTGAAGTTCTCGGTCTGACAATTTTGACGAGCCAGCGTGAAATCGGCCTTGGTTGATATCACAGCGGCTGGTCCCGATAGTCTTTTCATTCAGGTGGCACGTCTGGTCACCTGAATCCTCCCCAACTGACGTCGGCGTTTTCGCAGAGGCCGACGTCTTTTTTTGTGGTGCGGGGTCTTTTCATGACATCGATATTGATTGCGGCGCCAGCGGTCGAACCGTTGACGGTCGCGGACTTGCGTGCGCATTTGCGCCTTGCCAGCGAGACGGAAGATGGTCTGCTGGCCGATTACATCAAGGCAGCGCGGGAGCATGTAGAGCGCCTGACAGGGCGCGCGCTCATCACTCAAGGATGGCGGCTTTATCTCGACGCCTGGCCGGAAGGGCGGGCAGTCCGGCTTCCCGTTGCTCCGGTCCAAAGCATCGACAGCATCACTGTTTATGACGCTACCGGCATTCCGCATGCGCTATCACCTGACAAATGGTCGCTTGGGCGTGACGTCGCTCCGGCGCGAGTGAAGGTCAGCCTTGATACCGGCGTTCCATCCCGCTCGATGATGGGCGCGGAAATCGAGTTTTCCGCCGGATATGGGGCAACTGCCGATGCCGTTCCGGAGGCTTTCAAACAGGCGATCCGGCTTCTGGTTGCCCACTGGTTTGAACATCGCGAAGAGGGTGGGGTGGTGCTGGATAGCATTCCTCACGGTGTCGACCGTCTTGTCGCCCCCTACAAGGTGCCGCGGCTGTGAGTGCCGGGAGCTATCGGGTGCCGGTGACCGTTGAACAACCGGTGTCAACGCAGCTTCCGGGCGGACAGGCCGCACTCATCTACACAAATGCCGGGCCGGATTTCGTGTCCCTGAGGCTTTTGAGCCTGCAGGAGCAGTTTGCCCATGAACGCCTGGATGGCACGGCAACTCATCGTATTCGCATGCGCTATCGCCCGGATCTTGCCGGAGGATGGCGACTTAAAACCAGCGAGCGGAGCTTTCGCCTGCTTGCCGTGGCCGATCCGGATGGCCGCGAACGGGAACTTGAGTGTCTGGCCGAGGAGGAAGGACGATGACCGCATCCATCTCGGCAAGCGTCAGCGCCCAGACGTCTTTGCGCAGTGGCCTCTTTCAGTGTCTGGAAGCCGACGGAACCTTGACGGGGTTGTTGGGGGGAAGTCGGCTGTTCGACGGTGTTCCGCGCGCTCAGGCCATGCCGTTTCTTGTGCTGCAGGATCTGGAAAGCAAGCCTGTGCTGAGTGATCCGGAAGACGGCTTCGTGCACGACCTGACCCTGTCTGTCTACAGCCGCGGCGAAAGCCGGGATGAGGCGGTCGCAATTGCGGAAAGGGCCTGTGAAACGCTCATCCATGGGCCAGTGCAGTTGAGCGGTCACCGACTGGTCAATCTCACCCTTGGCAGCGTTCAGTCCCGCCGGTTTCGCGATGGGCGGGGATTTCAGGCAGCCATCCGCCTGCGGGCGGTCACGGAACCTGTCGCTTGATCTCAATTCAACTCAATCTGGAGGCCTTGCATGGGCGCTCAACGCGGTCGCGACCTGCTCCTGAAGCTGGATGTCGCGCAAAACGGAAGTTTTTCAACGGTTGCGGGGCTTCGGGCCCGGCGGCTTTCCCTCAATGCGACATCTGTGGATGTCACCACGGCAGAAAGCGCGGGACGCTGGCGTGAATTGCTGGAAGGGGCAGGCACTCGCACAGCCAGTCTCTCCGGGGCAGGCCTCTTCAAGGATGCGGCGAGCGATGCCGAAGTGCGCTCCGTCTTTTTCGATGGCGCAATCCGGCCATGGCAGGTGGTAATCCCGGACTTCGGCGTCATCTCGGGCCTGTTTCAGGTCACAGCCCTTGAATATGCCGGCAATCATGACGGTGAAGTCACTTATGAAATCGCTCTGGAATCGGCGGGCGAACTGACCTTCGCCGCAGTTTGAAGCAATCGGGAGGATCGAGGATGCCCAATCGCAGACGTGGGGAAATATCAGCCGTGCTCGACGGCAGGACCTGGACACTGGTTCTGACATTGGGAGCGTTGGCGGAACTGGAAGGCGCCTTTTCCTGTGAGGACCTACCATCGCTTCTGGCGCGGTTCTCGGAAGGAAGGCTGGCAGCGCGTGACATGATCCGCATCATTGGTGCCGGGCTGCGCGGCGCAGGGCACGAGGTGAGCGACGATCAGGTCGCAACCATGCGCACACCTGCAGGAGCCACTGGCTTTGCCGCGATTGCCGCAGACCTGCTGAAAGTGACCTTTGGCGCACCGGATGCCGCCGAGGACAGCACTATGGGGGATACATGCGGAGCCGGGGAGGGCGGTCAGACAGACCAGCCCCCTTTTGCAGCCCTTCACGAACCGCTTTGCCATGGCAGGATCTGATGCATCTCGCCTTTGCCCGCCTGCATTGGAGCCCGGCCGTTTTCTGGTCCGCAACATTGGCCGAGTTGCAAGCGGCGTTCGTTCCTGTTCGCCCTCCCGCATTTGCCCGCCGGCAATTGACCGGGCTGATGGAGCGGTTCCCGGACGCACAGCCTTCGACGGAGAGTGGCAATGATTGAGGACAATGACAGGGGACAGCCGTTGGCCGATCTTGCTGACCTTCAACGGCAGATGGCTGAGCTGAACCTCTCGGCGCGCGATTTCTCCTCCACCTTGTCGAAAGGCATGAAGTCGGCGCTTGTCGACGGGAAGTCGCTGGATTCGGTATTCCGACAAATGGCGCTCAGCCTGTCGTCGAAGGTTCTGGCAAAGTCCCTGGCGCCGCTTGAGGGGCTGGCCGGGTCTCTGGCGGGCAACCTGTTCAGCGGCTTGGGTGGAATTGGGAAGGGGCTGTTCCCCTCAATCCTGAAGTCCATCACCCCGTTTGCAAAGGGAGGCGTGGTGGCAACGCCCACCTATTTTTCCATGCAAGGGGGAACGGGGCTCGCCGGAGAGGCGGGAGCCGAGGCAATCCTGCCGCTATCACGAGGTGCGGATGGACGCCTGGGTGTTCGCACTGGAACCGGCAATGCCGGAAACGCGATCAATGTAACTGTCGTCGCGCGGGATGTGGAGAGCTTCCGAAGATCGGAAGCGCAGGTCTCTGCAATTGTGGCCCGCGCCGTCGGACGGGGACGGCGCGGGCTCTAACACCGGCCTGAAAAGGAGGGGCTCAGGTGCCGGCGTTTTCAGCGGCAGCCAGCATGGCTGCGATCTGGTCTTTCAGGTGAAGGCGCTTCTTCTTGAAATCCTCCAGAACGTCATCGGAGGTCGGCTGAATCTCCGCCTCGATCCGGTGAATTTCGCGATTGACCTCATGATATTCATTGGCAAGGCGCGCGAAGTGATTGTCGGACGTTTTCAGGTTGTGGATCGCCTGAACCTGATCCGGGAATTCTTCGTGCAGCTCGTGGGGTACGTGGCTCATTCAATGCCTCCTTTGTTTGAAGGCAGAATGGCGATGGTCGCAGATAGAAACCTTGAGGCAGATCAATCCGGCCTCACTTCGAGGGTTTGAACCCATGATTTCATTTCTTCAGGACAGTTTTCCGCTCGCCATCGCCTTCGGCGCGACCGGCGGGCCTGAAAGAAAAACGGACATTGTACCGCTTGCGACCGGGTTTGAGGCAAGAAACGCCCGCTGGTCCGACAGCCGCCGCAGATATGACGCCGGCAGTGGCATTCGATCGGTCGACGATTTGCGGCAGGTCGTCTCCCTGTTTGAAAAGGCGAGAGGGCGACTGGTCGGATTCAGGTTTCGCGATCCGCTCGATCATTCCTCTGCCTTGTCCGGAACAACAATTTCGAATGCGGACCAGGTTGTCGGGGTGGGAGACGGGGCTCAGACACGGTTTCGTCTGACGAAGACCTATGGAGGCGGTGGGCAGGCTTATATTCGCGAAATCCGGCTGCCGCAGGCCGACAGCGTGACAGTTGCTGTTGGCGGCGTGCCGCAGCAAACCGGTTCGCACGTCTCCATCGATCCGCAAACGGGTGAGCTCGTCTTTGCCGAAGCGCCGCCTGACGGGGCACAAATCACGGCAGGCTTCCGGTTCGATGTACCGGTTCGCTTTGATACCGATCACTTGGAGATCAGCATCACCCATTTTCGCGCAGGCGATATTCCCTCCATTCCGCTGGTGGAAATTCGGCTGGACTGACCTGCGTTTTCTCCCGATCTCAAGGGGTATGTCTTGAAACAGATACCTTCCACACTTGCGGCGCATCTCGCCAGCGGGGTGACGACGCTTGCCGCCTGCTGGCTGGTCGCCCGAAAGGACGGCCTGACACTTGGCTTCACCGACCACGACCGTCCGCTTGTCCTTGAGGGCACGCCCTGCCATCCGCAAAACGGTCTCAGCGTTTCGGCGCTTGCCGATGGTCCCGGCTTTGCCATTGGCGGCGGCGAGGTGTCAGGTCAATTGTCGGGACCTGCCCTTGAGCCAAAGGATCTCGTATCCGGCCTTTGGGATGGCGCGGAGGTCCGGGTCTACAGGGTCAATTGGCAAAAGCCTGAGGACCACATCCTGCTGCGTCGGGCCTTCATTGGCGAGGTGACACAGGAGGGAAATGCATTCAAGGCGGAGCTGCGCGGCCTGTCGCATCTGCTGGAGTCCAAACACGGGCGGGTCTTTCAGCGGGCCTGCGATGCCGATCTCGGCGATGCCAGATGCAAGGTGGATCTCACCAATCCGGCTTTTCGGGCACTTGCTTCGGTCGAAGCGGGGTCAACGCGGGAGATGGTCCGGGTGAGCGGCCTTGGCGCCTATGCTGCCGGTTGGTTTTCCGGCGGTCGGCTGCGGGTTGTTGACGGTGCCCTTGCCGGGTTTGCCAGCGAGATTTCGCATCACGGCGGATCAGGCGGTCTGGCGGAGCTTCGTCTGTGGCAGGCGCCTGCCGAACAACTCGCGGACGGCACCGGGATTGAAGTGACCGCAGGCTGCGACAAGCGCTTTGGCACCTGCCGCGCAAAATTTGCAAATGCAGTGAACTTTCAGGGCTTCCCGCACATGCCGGGGTCCGATTTCGTCCTGTCCTACCCTTCCAGAAACACCGGAGAAAACGATGGCGGACCTCTTGTGCCCTGACGATGACCTGTGTGCCCGGATCGTCGCCGAGGCAAGGTCCTGGATCGGAACACCCTATCGCCATCAGGCAAGCACGAAGGGGGCAGGCTGCGATTGCCTTGGTCTCGTGCGTGGGGTCTGGCGCGCGATCTACGGCGCTGAACCTGAAACACTGCCGCCTTATAGCGCCGACTGGGCGGAAACGGGCGGCAGGGAGACCCTGCTTGAAGCCGGGCGTCGCTGGCTGATCGAGCGACCAATCGAGAATATGCGTTCGGACGATACCGTCGCGGGCGACATTCTTGTCTTTCGCTGGAAAGACGAAATGCCGGCAAAACATGCGGGCATTGTCAGCGAAAGCGGCCAGATCATCCATTCCTATGACCGCGTTGGTGTCGTCGAGACGCCGCTGGTTCCAGCGTGGAAACGGCGGATCGCAGCACGGTTTGCCTTTCCCGGAGGTGCAACATGGCAACGCTGATACTGGCAGCCGCCGGTCAGGCCCTTGGCGCTGCGTTGGGCGCAGGCGGATTTGGGGCAATCGTCGGCAAGGCCGCAGGTGCGCTGATCGGCGGGGCGCTGGACCAGAACCTTTTCGGTTCCACGCGCACCATCGAAGGGGCGCGGCTGAAGGATCTCGATGTTCAGGCCTCCACCGAAGGCGCCAGTCTGCCCAAGGTCTATGGCCGGGTGCGCCTTGCCGGTCAGATCATCTGGTCGACCCGGTTCGAGGAAGTCGTCAGCGAGGAAAAGCACGGTGGAAAGGGCGGCAGGCCCTCCGTGAAAGTGAAGTCCTACGCCTATTTCGCCAGCTTCGCCGTCGGCATTTGCGAAGGCCCCATTGTGCGCATTGGCCGGGTTTGGGCCGATGGCAAGGAGATTGATCCGTCCGCTTTCACGATGCGGGTGCATCAGGGGGCCGACGACCAGATGCCTGACCCACTGATTGCCGCCGTTCAGGGGGGAGCAACCCCTGCCTATCGGGGCACGGCCTATGTCGTCTTCGAGCGCCTGCCGCTGGAGAATTTCGGCAATCGTCTGCCGCAGCTATCCTTCGAGGTGATCCGGCCTGTCGATCATCTGGAAAAGCTTGTTCAGGCTGTCACCATTATTCCCGGTGCCGGTGAGTTCGTCTATGCGCCGGGCAGGGTGACCAGCCACCCCAAACCGGGTGTAACGGAGAGCATCAATGCCCATGTGCCGGGCAGTGTGTCGGACTGGACCGCGTCCATTGACGAGCTGCAGGCCCTTTGCCCCAATCTGAAGCGTGTTGCGCTGATAGTGGCCTGGTTCGGCGATGACCTGCGTGCTGGCCACTGCACCATCCGCCCCAAGGTCGAGGAAGGCTGGAAACAGACGTCCGGGGCAAGCTGGTCGGTCGCAGGGGTGCAGCGAGAGGACGCCGTTCCTGTTTCCCGCGTCGAGGACAGGCCTGCCTATGGCGGAACCCCGTCCGATGAAACAGTGATTGCCGCCATTCGCGACCTGAAGGCTCGCGGGCTGGAGGTGATGGTTACACCATTTGTCCTGATGGATATTCCGCCAGACAACAGCCTGCCGGATCCTTATGGCGGCACAAAGCAGGCGGCCTTTCCGTGGCGCGGGCGCATTATGCCAGGAGCTGATCCGGTTGCCGAGGCTGCACAGTTTTTCGGGTCGGCCAGTGCGGGGCATTTTCATGTCGCAGGCGACACTGTCTCCTACAGCGGGCCGCAGGAGTGGCAGTTCCGGCGTCATGTTCTCCACTGTGCTGCGCTTGCCAAGGCGGCGGGCGGTGTGGAGGCCTTTCTCATCGGAACCGAGATGCGCGGGTTGACCCGTGCCCATGCCGGAAACGGCCACTATCCGTTTGTCGACCAGTGGGCCGCGCTCGCTGCCGAGGTCCGTGCGCTGTTGGGAAGCGGGGCGCAAACTTCCTATGCCGCTGACTGGTCGGAATACGGCGCGCATCAGGTCGCGGCGGGTGAACTGCGGTTTCCGCTGGACCCGCTTTGGGCGTCGCCTCATATCGACTTTATCGGCATCGACAACTATCTGCCGCTCGCCGATCAGCGCGACGGCGGTGACCCGGATGGCAATCGGAACCCTTATGACGTCAACGCATTGCGTGACCAGATCGAGCAGGGGGAACTTCACGACTGGTACTATGCAAGCGAGGCAGACCGGCTTGCCGGTTTGCGAACGCCGATTTCGGACGGGGCGGCCGGCAAACCATGGGTCTACAAGGCCAAGGATATTCGCTCCTGGTGGGCCAATCCGCATCACGAGCGGGTTGGCGGGAGTGAGCTGCATGTTCCAACGGCGTGGTCGCCGATGTCCAAGCCGATCCGCTTCACCGAGCTTGGCTTTCCGGCCATTGACCGAGGCGCGAACCAGCCGAATGTGTTTGTCGATCCGAAGTCGTCGGAAAATGCCATGCCTCATTTTTCAAGAGGCAACCGGGACGATCTGATCCAGCGCAGGGCACTGGAAGCGCATCTGAGCTACTGGGGGGCGGGGCATCCACTTCATCCGCCCGCAGATCAGCCGGTATCTCCGGTCTATGGCGGGCCGATGATCGACCCCGCCGGGATTTATCTGTGGACTTGGGACGCGCGGCCCTATCCGGCCTTTCCCCGCTTTGGCGATGTCTGGGCGGATGGGGACAACTGGATGCTTGGCCACTGGCTGACAGGGCGGCTCGGGGCATCCGGGCTGACAGCGGTCATCATGGCGATCCTTGAAGATTTCGGTCTGTCCGCATCCGATTTTCAGGTGCACGACATGAGCGGGTCGATTGACGGCATTGCCATTCCGGGGCCCGTTTCCGCCCGTCAGGTGCTCGAACCCCTGCTGTCAGCCTATGGCGGTATCGCTGCCGACTGTGGAACGCATGTTGTTCTGAAAGATCATCAGGGCCCGGTCGTGTGGGCGCTTGAGGCAAAGAACCTTGCAGAACCTGCAGAAGAGGGTGCGCTTTTGTCGCGCAAGCGGGCGCAGGCAAATGAGCTGGCTCACGAGGTTCGTTTCAGCGCCCATGACCCCTTGAGCGATTTCAGAACACGGATTGCAGCGTCTCGGCGACTGGAAGGCGGCAGCCGAACAATTGAAAGCGCCGATCTTGCTGCGGTCCTGCAACCGGCGGATGCCCAGTCTCTCGCCGAACGACGGCTGCACCGCATCTGGCAGGAACGGGAACGGGTACAGTTTGCGCTGGGACCAGCCGAGCAGGCGATTGATGTTGGTGACATGATCGAGCTCGGCTCCACACCGTTCGAAACCTTTTCGCCGCCTCTCCGGTTGCGGGTCGAAAACATTGAGGAAACCGACCGGCGACAGATTGAGGCAACGGTTTTGGGGACGGGTGCCCCATCTGTCATTCGTGCAGAACCGGTGACCGGGGCCCCGTTCAAGTCGACGATCATCGGCCCGCCACATCACCTGATGCTGGATCTACCCGTGCTGACGGAAGATGATGTGCCCCATGCACCGCGCCTTGCCGTCTTCAGCTCACCCTGGCCGGGGTCCTATGTCCTTTATCGCTCCACCAGCGAAACCGGCTTTGAGGCGATATCGACCATCGACAGACCCGCCATCATGGGGCGACTGACCAGTCCGCTGGAAACGGGGCCGCTGTGGCGATGGGATACGTCCAACATCATCGATCTGGAGATGTTTGGCGGCCATCTGGAAAGCAGGACGGAAAACGAAGTCCTGTCCGGTGGCAACGTTTTGGCGGTCGAATGTCGGTCTGGCGGGTTCGAAATCCTCCAGTTCCGCTCTGCTGATCTAGTGTCACCCGGTCGCTATCGCCTGAGCGGGCTCCTGCGCGGGCAAAAGGGGACCGAGATGGAGATGGCAAACGGGGCCGATGCAGGGGCTGCGGTCGTGATGCTGGACGCTGTTTCCGTTCCGCAAGTGCCGCTTGCACAGGACCTTGCCGGACAAGCCTTTTCCTATCTGTTGGTGCCTCAGGGGATGACTATGGACGATCCATCGGTCGTCCGCTTTGACCATGTCTCCAACCGGCGAGGCAGCAAGCCGCTCGCACCGGTTCATCTCACGGCATGCCGGGAAGAAGGTGGTATCTGGATCAGCTGGGTCCGCCGCACGCGCTACGGCGGAGACAGCTGGGAGCAGGCGGAGGTTCCGCTTGCCGAGGAGAGGGAGGCTTATGAGGTCGATATTCTAGGTTCAGAGAGTGCCGTGCTGAGGACCCTCTCCACGGCAACACCGCATGTTCTTTATGAAACCGCAGCAGAGTTGGCAGATTTCGGGGCTCCTGTCTCCGAGCTGAGCCTTTCTGCTGTCCAGCTTTCGGCCACCTATGGCCGGGGCGCAGAAACAAGGGCGACAATCCATGTCTGAAACACCTCGCTTCAATCTTCCTCTGCTCGCTGCGGCACAGGCGCAAAAACACGTCACGCATAATGAGGCATTGGTGCGGATCGATCGGCTGATGCACCTTGATTTGCTCAGCCGGTCAACCATGGCACCGGCAAGCCTGACAGAGGGTGACGCTTACCTCGTACCGGGCGGGGCAGGCGGCCTGTGGTCAGGTGCTGATGGTCAGATCGCGTTCTTCGATGCTGGAGGATGGAGCTTTGTTGCCCCGCGCGCCGGGATGACGGCCTTCATCCAGGATGAAGCGGCGTTTCTGGTTCATGACGGAACCGGCTGGCAGTCTCTTTCAAACAAGCCATCGGCTGAGACCGTTCTGGCAGAAGGCGCGTTGGGAGCCAAAAGTCTTCATAAAGTGGTCGAGGCCGAGCTGACCGATCTCAGTGGGTCGTCCGTCTCCGCACCCGGTCTGATCCCCAATCGGGCCATCGTGTTTTGCGTGTCCACCAGAACGAGCGCTGCCATAACCGGGGCAAGTGCCTATGATTGCGGCGTGCCGGGGGAAACTTCCAAGTTCGGCGGATTTCTGGGCATATCGCAAGGAGCCAGCAATCTGGGTGTCATCGGGCCGACGGCGTTCTATTCACCAACCGATGTTGTCCTGACGGCTCAGACCGGGGCCTTCACGGGAGGTGCCGTGAAGATCGCCGTCCACTGTTTCGTGCCGGCGGCACCAGAGTGACAAGTCCTACTTTGCGTAGGCTTCGCCGTTCCAGCGGTATCGGATTTCGCCAACCCAAATGTCACGCATTCCAAGATGTTTCTGTGGGCCGATTTTGGTGGAAGCAAGGGCAATACCCTTGAGGACCTTGCGGTAGACCCCCTGGTCGATCGCCTCGGGTGCATCCCAATACCAGACATCGAGTTGGCAGGCGGACGCCGTGCAATAATCAGGATGTGTCCATCTGACGAGGATCGCTGCATTCCCCGGCTTGCTGTCGAGATCGCGGATCGCGGTCTCGAAGGGGGGCATTTTCCAATCCAGCTCTTCGCCGGTCTGAGCGGTGAATTCGGCGTGGTAAAGCTCGTCCAGCCAGCTGAGTTCCCATTCGGAACTGGGCGTCCTAAACGTGACTTCCTGATTGTTCTGGGCCCTCAGTTCAGTTGCAATGCCGAGCCCGGCAACAAATACGCCAATACCAAAAAGCTGCCAGAAAATGCGGTAACCGCAACGCAAGGGGGCCCCAAATCTCGCGCTCATGCGATGTCCCCTTGTCCGTCCCGCGGGAGGCTCGCGCCATCCTGCGTAAGGA
Organism: Roseibium sediminis; assembly: GCF_008711325.1. GTDB lineage: Bacteria > Pseudomonadota > Alphaproteobacteria > Rhizobiales > Stappiaceae > Roseibium > Roseibium sediminis. The sequence continues at coordinate 184,364 of NZ_VXDB01000002.1, read as the reverse complement.
TTGGTTTACCATGATCCACGTTACGAGAACGTAAAGAGCCATCGTCTGGCTCACGCAGCCGATCGCGCTGCGTCCCTAATCCTGAAAATCCAGATCCTTGAGGAGACTGTCCATGCGTGTAAGCGAACGCGGGCTGGCCTTCATTGCCGGCCATGAGGGTTTTGTCAGTCGGGCCTATCTCGACCCCGCCGGAGTTTTGACCATCGGCTACGGCTTCACGATGAAAAGCCGGGTTTTCGCCCAGTGGTGGCGGGTGCGCCATGACGGGAGCGGGCTTGTGTTGGGCGACACCTTGTCTCGCGAAGACGCAAATACGCTGCTCATGAAACTGCTGGACGAGGAATATGCCCCGCCGGTGGAAAGAGCATTGCCGGGACTGGCCCAGCCCTTGTTCGATGCCTGTGTTTCCATTGTCTACAATCTTGGCCCAAGGGCCCTCAGTTGGAAGTGGGCCACGGCGCTGAAGGCGGGGAAGATCGGCAAGGCTGCGGACCTTCTTGCCAGAACCGGAACGACAGCGGGGGGGCGAAAACTGGCTGGACTCGTGCGTCGTCGTATTGCCGAAGCGCGCCTCCTGCAATTTGGCGACTACGGCCTTTCTCGCCAAAAGCCGGAGCCGGACAATGAGGACATTCTGGACCTCCAGAAGAGCCTGAGGACGCTTGGCTTTGATCCCGGCCCGGTCAATGGCTCCTCAAGCGGTTCGCTGATCGATGCGATCCGCGCTTTCCAGCAAGCCCATCCGCCCCTGCTTGTTGACGGGATCGCGGGCCCGGCAACACGCGCCCGGATCGCCCGGGCTCTGGCAAGCCGCAAGGGCTGGATCAGCACTGCCGGCGGTGCTGTTTCGGCATGCGGCGTCGGCTTGCTCGCCCGTTTTCCCTTGGCAGATGTGCTCGCCGCCACCCTCGCAATCGCCCTGATTGCAATCCTTTTCAATCTGGCATGGCGGCACCGTGGCCGGTTCCTGCCAAGTCTCAGCTTTCGTACGGAGACCATGCAATGAGCGATGCGGAGCCGAAGCCCACCCAATCGAAAACAGCGAAAATCGAACGCTGCTGCAGCGGCTGGAAAACCTTTCTGTTCAACAGTCTCGTCGGGTTTTCTGTGATCGCGCTCCAGATCAGTGACTATCTGGACAAGTTTCCCTGGCCGGATGTTCTGCCGCCAAGGGAAGCTGGATGGGTCGCACTGGCGCTGGGCATTATCAATATCCTGCTGCGGCATTGGACTGTTGGACCGGCCGGGTGGCGGAAAGGGAGCGAGGAATGATGGAGATGCTTCTTCGCTGGCTGTCTTCAACGCTCCTGAACCGGCTTTTGTCCATTGCCGAACGGCGCATGGAACTGGCCAATCAACGTCATCGGGTCGATGCCGACCTTGCTGCAGAGGAAATCCGCTCCGAGCTCAAAGCGCGGGCGGAAGCCCGAAAGGTGCTGATTGCTGAAACCGGGTATTTCTGGAGTGCCGGAAGGTTGGGTCGGCTGGTATTTGTCCTGCCGCTCGGGGGCTGGTGGTCCGCTGTTTGTCTCGACAGCATCTTCCGCTTCGGTTGGCAGATTGCCGAAGTCCCGGTGCTGCGGGAGTGGGGCGGCGTGATTGTCGCAAGCCTGTTTCTCGTGGACGGTGCCCGTGCCATCAGCCGCGGCTATGTCGCGGCCAGGAAGGCCTGAGGGAACGGCTATTCGCCAGTCAAAAGGTTCGAAAGACGGGTAGCCGCTTCCGTCAGTTTGTCGACATGCTCAACCGCCGCCTCCAGCGACAAGCGTTGCTCGGGGGCATGGAACGAGAGGGTGGAGACGAGCCGCCTGTTGGAATCGAAGATCGGAACCGCAATCGCGATCATCTCGTCCATGAATTCCCCGTTGTCGGTCGCATACCCGCGATCCCTGATGGCCTTGGCCTCGGCGATGAGGGCGTCAGGGTCGGTAATCGTTTTCGGGGTCCGGGCGTCAAGAACGGCTGACCCGGCATAGTTTTTCAGGTGCCTGCGGTCGAGCGTGCTCAAATACATCTTGCCGCTGGCCGTGCAATAGAAGGGAACGCGGGACCCAATCGGCAGCTGGATACGAAGCGGCCACTTTGTCTCGACGCGGTCCAGATAAACCATCGCGTCGCGGTCGGGGATAGCGATGTTGCAGGTCTCTCCAATGCGTTCGGCAAGCTCGTTCAGGATGGCAACCCGTGCTGTCCTGATCCGGAGCGATGAAAGAATGCCGGTAGACATCTTCCGCAGGCGCTGGCCCGGCGAGTATCCACGTCCATCAATCTCGCGCTGGATGAAGCCCTCGCTTTCCAGCGTGCTGAACAGGCGGTGGATCGTGGGCTTGGGAAGGCCGAGCTTCTGATTGACCTCCGTCGGGGTCACCGGAACACCGGCTTCTGCCAGCTCCTCCAGAACAAGGAGAAGGCGAAGGTTGGGGGGGACGGACCCTTCTGAATTTTCGTCTGTCATACTTCCCCCAACCTGAAACAACTTATGCTTCTTAGCCGGTTGGAATGAGGATCGTCGAGAGAACTGGGACCAGAGCGACGATTATCCACACTGCCAGAAGGGCAAAGAGATAGGGCACCGTATAGCGAAGCAGGCGGAAGTAGGGAACTCCCGTAACACCGGAGGCGACATAAAGGTTCAAGCCATAGGGAGGCGTGATGAAGCCGATTGACGCGCCAACGAGAAAGATCACGGCAAACTGGACCGGCTCGACACCGACCGAATGGGCAATCGGCGCCAGAATCGGCGCAAGAATGATCGTGACGGGCAGGCTTTCCAAAACCATCCCGGCAACGAAGACAATCGCCATCGATGTGAACAGGACAGCATGATATCCGCCCATGCCTCGTACAAAGTCTCCAATGAACTGCTGCGCGCCAAGAACCGACAGGATCTGCTGCATGACCACGGACACGGCAATCAGCGGGGCCAAAATGCCAGCAATCTGGGCCGAGCGCATGGTGATGGACGGAACTTCCCGCGGGCCAAAGCCCTGAACCACGAGATATTCTGCAATTCCACGTTCGCGGAAATCCCGGTCCTCGGACTTTGAGCCCATCATCTTGTGGATCGGCAGACTGACGAAACCGGCAATGATGCAAAAGCCCACGGTCACACCGGCAGCTTCCGTCGGAGAAAATTTGCCCGTGTAGATGCCCCAAAGCACAAGACCGATGGCAAAGAACCCGAGCCAGGCGCCGATGCCGGTCTTGAGAATGCGCGCGAACTCCAGCTTGATCAGGTAACCCCAGCCCATTTTCGTGCAGTAGATGAAGGCAACCAGCATCATCGCACCGACCATCATCGCGCCGGGAATGATGCCTGCCAGAAACAGTTCGGAAATCGGCAGGTTCATCAGGAAGCCGTAGACGATGAAGATGATCGACGGCGGAATGATGATGCCGACGGTGCCGCCAGCTGCAGCCGTTGCTGCCGAAAAGCGCTCATCGTACCCACCCTTCACCATTTCCGGATGCAGCATGGAGCCAATGGTGGCGGTTGTTGCAGAGTTCGAGCCGGAGATCGCGGCAAAGAGACCGCAGGCACCAAGCGCTGCCATGGCAAGCCCGCCGCGAAGCCAGCCAAGGCAGGCATAGGCGAAATCGGACAAGCGCTTTGCGATGCCGGAGCGATTGATCAGGTCTCCGGTCAGAATGAACAGCGGCATGGCCAGAAGCGCAAAACCGTCGGTAAAGACATCGGCCAGCGCAGCGCCCGTGTTGATCAGCGGAAGGCCAAGCACGAAGCTCATGCCGATGACCCAATAGCCGATAACCAGAAACACCGGCACTCCAAGCATGAAGAATATCGTGACGCCAATCGATATCAGGGTAATCCAGGTCCCGTCAGTCATGTTCGCGCGCTCCCTAGTCCGAACCGATGGAAACGGCGGCAATAAGCGGAGCGCCGGTTCTGAAGTTTTTCAGGTCGTCCAGCCAGTTTTCCATGGCCCGTGCCGTGATGAGAAGAAAGCTGATCGGCACCGTGACGAGGAACCACCACTGCAGCACATCGTCGGTCCCAAGCAGGATCTGGAAATTTGCCGCGGAGTTGGCAGTCACCTGTGTTGACGTGACAACAACCACCCATGAAAAGCCGATCCACAGAAGCGCATCCAGAGTGAGGCAGGCGAACTGCAAGGCGCGCGGCATGATCGAGCGAAACTCCGAGAACCCGAGATGAGTTCTCAGCTTCACGTTATAGGCGCATCCGGCCCAGGTCATGATAAGGAACAGGAAAGGTGGCAGGGTGGTGGACCACGGCGCCTGCTGGTTCAGGATGAACCGACGGAACACTTCCACAAAGATGATCGCGCCAATCAGGAGATAAGTGGACACCATCACAGATGATTCCAGCTTCCGCTCGATCCACGGAACATGCTTGTAGAGCAGCAGGAAAAAGGCACCGCCCAGCAATGTGGCGATGCCCCCTATGACCCAGGCTGCATCTGCTCTCAACGCTTCGCTGATCATCCACGAGTCGTTTGACAGGACTGCGTTGAAAATTTCAGCGACTTCACTTGCAAATGTGCTCACGACCGCCCCTCCCAAAAGCCGGCTATGATTGTTTTTTGTCTCTTTGAAAAATGCGGCGGCAAGCGCATGGTTTGCCGCCGCAGTCGGGGAGGTTAGGCCTTCCACCAGCGGCGCGGCTCGACGTTTTCCGGCTTCATGTCTGCCGGCACTTCGCGGGCAACACGGTGCAGCTCGGTGTAGGTGTCGAGACCACCGGCCCAATTGTTGATCCGCTCGCGCCACTGCGCCCACGGCTCCGGATTGAACTCCGGCGAGCACATTTCCTCTGCCAGCTTGATCTGGTCGTCAGCAAGGAAGGCCGGACGAACGTTGAACTCGTCAAACAGGGTGCCCGGCATGACCGGGTTCGAGAAGCCGACAGTCTTGACGAGTGCCGCTTCGTTTGCCGCCTGAACGTGAACCTGCGCCAGATAGGCAGATTCCATGACAGCGTCCTGAAGATGGCCGTCGAGGCTGTCGAACACCTTCGCCGACATGGAGGTGTGCTCCGTGCCGCAGAAGAAGCGCAGGTCAACGGACTGCGAGACGACCGGCGACATATTGGCGTAGGCAACGGCAGAGGCCCAGGTTTCTGCGCCGTCAATCAGGCCAGTCTTTAGGCCATCAAGGGTTTCTTCCCAGGCGACCGGAACCGGATTGAGGTTCAACAGCTGCATGGCGATACGCCCGAGCTGTGTGCCGGTGACGCGGTTCTTGGTTCCAAACAGCTCTTCCAGCTTCGTGACGGTCGGCCTGTCGGCGAAAGACTGGCCAAGCTGAATGCCGCGCAGCTCGCAGTGGCTGAACAGGAACTTCAGGCCATGACGCTTTTCCAGCGGCTCGCGCAGGATTTTGTTGGATTCCGGGCTGTACAGGAAGTGGTACTGGGACGCGCGGCCGGGAAACACATAGGCGTAGTCCAGCACGTTGAGATAGGGCGCACCGCCTGCCGAGTTCTGTGTTGACGCTGCATAAATGTCCACGATGCCGTTTTGGGTCTTCTCGACACAGGACAGCTGGCCGCAGATCTGGTTGTCACCAATGAATTCGACCCGGATCTCCCCATCCGTGCGCTCTTCAAGGTCACGTGCAAATTCAAGGCAGCCTGCGCGTTCGATCAGCAGATTGCGGGCGTTGAAACCGGCGGCACCAAATTTCAGCGTGTGCTTGGCTTCCTTGGCATAGCGCTTCTGGTAGCTGGACTCAGCTGCCTTGGCCAACGAGCTCAGCGTTACGCTGCCCCCAAGCGCACCTGCAGCCAGCAGCGTGGACGACAATCCGTATTGCCCGGCAACCTTGAACAGGTCACGGCGCGAAATGCCTCGCAGTTTGTCAGATACTTTCATGAACTCTCCTCCCATGTTCATAAATTAGTATTTTTGAGACTTGTAGTATCATTTTTAGTCGATTATGAATAATGCCGCAAGGGAAACTTGACATCGATATTTTCCGCAGGGCCGGTGTTCCGAAAATGCAAGCAATACGAGCTGATTACATTGTGGTTGGAGGTGGATCGGCGGGCTGCGTGCTGGCAAATCGGCTGAGCCGGGACCCAAAAAACACGGTTGTCTTGCTGGAAGCCGGGCCGCGGGACTGGAATCCCTGGATCCATGTGCCGGTCGGATATTTCAAGACCATGCATAACCCGTCCGTCGACTGGTGTTACCGCACAGACAAGGACAAGGGGCTGAATGGTCGGGCAATCGACTGGCCGCGCGGAAAGGTGCTGGGAGGCTCCTCGTCGCTGAACGGCCTTCTCTATGTGCGTGGTCAGAAGGAAGACTATGACCGCTGGCGGCAGATGGGCAACGAAGGCTGGGGCTGGGATGATGTCTTGCCGCTGTTCAAGCGCTCCGAAAATCAGGAACGTGGTGCAGACGCCTTTCACGGTAATCAGGGGGAGCTGTCCGTCTCCAACATGCGCCTGCAGCGTCCGATCTGTGACGCCTGGGTGGCGGCGGCGCAGGCCGCGGGCTATCCGTTCAATCCGGACTACAATGGAGAAACACAGGAGGGGGTCGGCTATTTCCAGCTGACGACGAGAAACGGCAGACGCTGCAGTTCTGCTGTCGCCTTTCTCAATCCCGCCCGCAGCCGCCCCAATCTGACGATCATCACAAATGCGCTCGTCCACCGGGTAACAATCGAAGCCGGACGGGCAACCGGGGTGGTGTATTCGGGAAAGTCGGGTGTCGAACAGACGATTGCCTGCGACCGCGAAGTCATCGTCTCCGGTGGAGCCATCAACTCCCCGCAAATCCTGATGTTGTCCGGTCTTGGCGACGCGGAGCAGCTGAAGCAAAACGGCATTGATGTGGTTGCCCACATGCCGGCGGTGGGCAGGAACATGCAGGACCACCTGCAGGCGCGGCTGGTGTTCAAGTGCAACGAACCAACCCTGAATGACGAGGTGCGCAGTCTCTACAATCAGGCGCGGATCGCGCTGAAATACGCTCTGTTTCGCTCAGGTCCGATGACCATGGCGGCCAGTCTGGCCGTCGGCTTCATGAAAACCGGACCGCATGTCGAGACGCCCGATATCCAGTTTCATGTTCAGCCGTGGTCTGCCAACAGTCCCGGCGAGGGCGTGCATCCGTTTTCCGCCTTCACCATGTCGGTCTGCCAGCTTCGTCCTGAAAGCCGGGGTGAGATCACCCTGCAAGGGCCCGATCCCCGGACTTATCCGAAGATCACTCCAAACTATCTTTCAACAGAGCTTGATTGCCGAACCATCGTCGAGGGCGTGAAGATCGCCCGCAAGATTGCGCGGCACGCACCGCTGACATCCAAGATTTCCGAAGAGTTCCGTCCCACCAAAGAGCTGGAGATGGATGATTACGAGGGAACACTGGACTGGGCGCGCAGCAATTCCACGTCAATCTACCATCCGACCGGCACCTGCCGGATGGGCGAGGGAACCAATTCTGTGGTCGATGCCCGTTTGAGGATCCACGGCATTCGGGGACTACGGGTGGCCGATTGTTCCATCATGCCGGAAATCGTCAGTGGCAATACAAACGCTCCGGCGATCATGATTGGCGAGAAGGCCAGCGACATGATCCTTGAGGACGCCGCCCGGCCAAACTGAAATTCCCGAGGCCCGGTCCTCACATTCGGGCCTGAAACTTGAAAGGCGCACCGATGTCTGGTGCGCCTCTCTTTTTGTTCCGCCAATCAGGCTTGTCAGGAACGTCCCTTCCACGGAACCAGCACGCGCTCTGCCATCCGCATAAGGATGTCGATACTGTAGCCGACGATGCCGATCAGAATGATTCCCATCAACACGATGTCGGTCAGCTGGAACTTCGAGGCCGCGATGATCATCATGCCGGCACCTTTTTGCGCGGCAACCAGTTCAGCAGCGACCACCGTTCCCCAGCACACGCCCATGGCGACACGGGCACCGGTGAAGATCTCCGGCAGGGAGTTTGGAACAATCACATGCCACAGGATCTGCGCCTTGCTGGCCCCGAGCGAATAGGCGGCATGAACCTTGGTAATGTTGACGCCAGAGACACCGGCTCTTGCCGCGATTGTCATGATCCAGAGGGCGGCAAGGAACAGAAGCACGATCTTGCCTGTCTCCCAGATGCCAAACCAGATGATGACGAGCGGGATCAGGGCAAGCGGTGGAACGGGACGCATGAACTCCACGATCGGGTCGAACCATCCGCGCACCCAGCTGGAGAGCCCCATGGCATAGCCGAGCGGAATGCCAACCAGAGACCCAAGGACAAAGCCGCCGATGACCCTGAGAAGGGAGGAGCCGAGGTGTTCCCACAAGGTGAAGTTCTGATAGCCCTCGGAAGCGATTTCACCAAAGCGCTTCACAACAGCTTCCGGAGACGGCATCCAGATGGGTTCCATCTGGAGTCCCTTGTCGGGCTGAAAGTTCAGGGACCCTTTTGAGGTCATGGTCACCTGACCATCTGCGACATCCACGGTTTGACCCGGAGCAATCGGCTTGCCGTCGATGGCGGTGACATTTGCGTCGTCCCCATCGTTGCGCGTTGCCTTGATCAGTACCGACCGCCAGGCTCCGACGGTTGCCGCATCATCCTGCGCAAAGCCGTCACGAGCTAAAGGCACCGGTTCCTCGACATCCTCACCGGGATCATGAACGATCACGGTAACAGTGGCGTCCCCGGTATTTCCGGAACCATCAGTCGCTGTGTAGGTAAACTGCGTTTCGCCAATGAACGGGCCGGGAACGTGGATCGGAACCAACTTGGACCCGGTGAATGCACCCCAGATGAGAAACACCACGATGATCGAAATGATCGATGCGGCGCGGTCTGGCCGGATCGCACTTTCATCGCCGAAGGTAACGGTCTTCAGACTTGTGAAGTCCTGCGCCTGCTGGCGGCGGGAGACAATGTATCTGACGCCGAAATAGGCCAGCAGAAACAGGGCGACATAGACGAAAAGGACAACAAGGCCGGTCATGCTGCTGTCTCCGATCTGCCCATGATCTCTTCTTCCATCTCCCAGATCATGGAGAGGATTTCCTCGCGGGTCTCCGCAAAGCCTTCGCTCTTCTTGACCTCCCTGAGGTCATTGTCGACACCGCGCTCGGCGAAGGGAAGGCGATATTCCTTGTGTATGCGACCGGGGCGCGGGGCCATAACCAGCAGCCGCTCGCCCAGAAGCAGGGCCTCTTCCACGGAGTGGGTGATCAGGATCACGGTCTTGCCGGTTTCCTTCCAGAGCTTCAGCACGAGACCTTGCATCTTCTCGCGGGTCAGGGCGTCAAGAGCACCCAGCGGCTCATCCATCAGGATCACGTCCGGGTCATTGGCAAGGCAGCGGGCGAGGGCCACGCGCTGTTGCATGCCGCCGGAAAGTTCATAGACGGCCTTTTCCTTGAAATCCCTGAGGCCGACGGTTTCCAGAAGGCGATTTGAAATCTCGTCGCGCTCGGCCTTGGGCATGCCTTTCATGCGCGGGCCGAAATCCACGTTTTCGCGGACATTCATCCACTCGAACAGGGCGCCTTTCTGAAACACCATGCCGCGTTCTGCTGCCGGGCCGGTCACCACATGACCGTTCATGCGGATCTGACCGCTGGTCGGGGCCAGAAAGCCTGCAACAATGTTCAAGAGTGTTGTCTTACCGCAGCCGGACGGGCCGAGGATGGACATGATCTCGCCCTTGCGAAGATCAATGGATACGTCCTGAAGGGCCTGAACGTGGCTCCCGTTCGGCAGGTCAAAACGCATGGAAATATTTTCAATATGAAGGCCACCCATAGCCTGCATTCTCCTGCAGTTTGAGACATGAAACATGGGGGTGGCCGCTGGCCACCCCGCGTCTTGCAGGACTGCGGCTTATTGCGAACCGGCAGCAGCCAGATAGCTGGCGTCGACGGTGGCAGTGTAGGTGTCGAGAGCCTTGGGGATGGAACCGGCTCCCTGGAACACGTCGGCAACGCCGAGCATGAAGTTCTGGACGTTGCCGCCCATCCACTTGGCGCTGAGGGTTTCCTCAAGCGTCGGGAAGGTGAAGGTGTCGATGGTCGACGCCGTGTCTGCCAGCTCCATACCGGCATCCTTGGCGATCACGTCCAGCATTTCCTCCCGGTTGTTGCCAGCACGCCACATGGCATTCGCGTCAGCCGTGACCTTCAGGAATTTGGTCAGGAGTTCGCCATCCTTGGAGGCAAAATCAGAAGGAACGCTGATGCCGTCAAAAACGAGAATACCAAGCTCTTCCTTTTCCGCACCCGTCAGCAACACGTTGCCATGTTCCTTCATCCGGCGAAGCGCACCGCCCCAGCCGCAGACCATGTCGAGATTGCCCTGCGCAAAGGCGGCAGCGCCGTCAGCCGGGGCCATGTCAACGATTTCCATGCTGGTGATGTCGACATTGAAATGCTTCATTTGCTCAAGGAAACCGAAATGTGCGGCGGTGCCGATCGGCACGCCGACCTTCTTGCCTTCCAGTTCCTTGGCATTGGTCTTGTCGATTTCCAGGGCTTCGGCGACAACGCAGTTATCGTTTTCCGAGTAGCTGACGGCAACGTCGACCAACAGGAGGTCCTGTCCTGCGGAGGCTGCGACCACGAAGGGCGGAACGCCTTGGCTGACCGCGATCTGGACGTCGCCGGATGCCATGGCAGCGGACATTGCTGTGCCGGTGTCGAAGGAAACCCACTTGATCGGAACACCGAGTTCCTTTTCGTAGGTGCCTTTGACCTTTGCGTACTGGAACGGCATCGGCCATTCCAGGAAATAGGCAACGGTGAGTTCGTCTGCAGCATGCGAAACCTGTACGCCGCTGATCACCGAAAGTGCTGCAAGCGTGCCGAGTAGCTTAGATTTGATGGTCATAGATTTTCCCATTGTTCCCTAGACTTTCGCAGGTCCGCAGCTTTTGCCGTCTTGAAACCGTGATTGTGACCACGGCTTTCCTGCGTAGGTAAAAATGGTCGCGGGTGTTGAGCCTTCTGACAATAGAAACAGTGGTCTGGACCTAAGGTAAGTTCAGAACTGGCCCTATATGTTGCCCAAAACGCGTGCAGTTTGATTTGAACATGAGCATGGCGAGGAACTGAATAGGGAGCGGCGCTTCTTTCCGTTACTCGGACCGGCAGGCTTGTTGAGTACCCAGCATTTGTACGTGTTGATGTGGCACGAAAGGAAAATGTCATGAATATTGCGTCTTCGCCGAACGATCTGAGCGACGTCATTGAAGCTGACCGCGCCCATGTCTGGCACCATCTGCTGCAGCACAAGTCGCTTGAGACCAACGACCCGAAAATCATGGTCGAAGGAAAGGGCATGCGTTTGTGGGATGCGACCGGGCGGGAGCATCTGGATGGCGTCTCCGGCGGGGTCTGGACCGTCAATGTCGGCTATGGACGCGAGAGCATTGCCAACGCGGTGCGCGACCAGTTGATCAAGCTGAACTATTTCGCCAATTCCGCAGGTTCCATCCCCGGTGCCCGTTTTTCCGAGCGGCTGATCTCGAAGATGCCGGGCATGAGCCGTGTATACCTGATCAACTCCGGCACGGAAGCCAACGAAAAGGCTTTCAAGATGGTCCGCCAGATCGCTCACAAGCGTCATGGTGGCAAGAAGCACAAGATCCTGTTCCGTGAGCGGGATTATCATGGGTCCTCTATCAGCGCGATTTCTGCCGGTGGGCAGCCGGAGCGCAATGCCCAGTATGGTCCCTATACACCGGGGTTTGTGGAAGTCCCGCATTGCTGCGAATACCGGGCCCAATGGGACACGGAAGCCTATGGCGAACGCGCCGCAAACGCGATTGAGGAAGTCATTCTGCGGGAGGGGCCAGACACGGTGGGCGCCATCTGCCTTGAACCGGTAACCGCCGGTGGCGGGGTGATCACGCCGCCAAAGGGATACTGGGAGCGGGTTCAGGAAATCTGCGAAAAGTATGAAATCCTGATCCATCTCGATGAAGTGGTGTGCGGCGTCGGGCGAACCGGCAAGTGGTTCGGTTATCAGCATTACGGCATCAAGCCGGACTTCGTGACCATGGCGAAGGGCGTTGCCTCGGGCTATGCCGCCGTTGCCTGCCTTGTGACGACCGAAAAGGTCTTCGACATGTTCAAGGACGATCCGTCCGATCACATGAGCCACTTCCGCGATATTTCCACCTATGGCGGATGCACCGCCGGGCCGGCAGCAGCACTGGAAAACATGCGGATCATCGAGGACGAAAATCTTCTCGACAACACCACGGCCATGGGCGCCCGCCTGATGGGCAATCTCCATGCTCTGCAGGAAAAGCATCGCGCCGTCGGTGATGTCCGCGGTCTTGGTCTCTTCTGCGGGCTCGAGTTGGTGGCAGACCGGGCGACAAAGGAACCGGCGGCTGAGAAGCTGGTTCAGGCGGTGGTTGGCGAGTGCATGGCACAAAACGTCATCATCGGTGCCACGAACCGCGCTCTTCCGGGCCTCAACAACACACTCTGCCTGTCACCGGCCCTGATTGCGACGCCGGATGACATCGATCAGATCACCAGCGCTATCGATGTCGCGCTGACAAGAGTTTTCGGCTGACACTCGCATCGATTACTCCCTTTAGCCGAAGAACTGTGGCGGCCCTGTGCCGCCACACTTTTTTATTATTGCCGTAGAGTGACTTGGCGTCGTTGCCTGAATCGCATTGTAAGAGTTGTCAGGGGCAGAGTGTTTCTGTTTAATGGTGCCAGTAGGTTCTTGAAATAAGGCCAGTTATGGCGATCCCGGCAGAGACCTTTTTCCTTCAGCCCGATAGCGAAACGACGCTTCAGCACCAGATACAGCGGCTGATTGTCGAAGCGATCCTCTCGGGCAGATGCCTGCCCGGAGAAAAGATGCCGTCGAGCCGTAAGCTGGCCGATCATCTTGGCGTTGCGCGCATCACCGTAACAATTGCCTATACGGAACTGGTATCAAACGAGTATCTGGTTTCCCGCGGACGCTCTGGCTATTTCGTTGCGAACACTGCGCCGAGCCGTCCGAAGTTCGAGCTGCCCGCGCAAGGGGAAGCCAATCAGATTGATTGGTCCCGCGTGATCAGCCAGCGCTTTTCCGATGAAGTGCCGCTCGTGCGTCCCTCCAATTGGCGCGATTACAAATATCCCTTCATTTACGGGCAGTCTGACCCCAGCCTGTTTGACCACAGCAATTGGCGGACATGCGCGTTGCAGGCGGTCGGGCGGAAGGACTTTGATATTCTGGCAACGGACTACTACGAGCGGGACGATCCCATGCTTGTGGAGTTCATCGTTCGCCAGATCCTGCCAAGGCGTGGAATTGCTGCAAAGCCTGAGGAAATCCTCATCACGATGGGCGCTCAAAACGCGCTCTGGATCACCGCGCAACTGCTGTTGACCCAGCGCCGGGTCGCCGTGATCGAGAACCCGTGCTTTCCGGGGTTGCGGCAGATCCTCAACCAGACAAGATGCAATACAGTCTCGGTTGATGTGGATGCGGCAGGACTGCCGCCGGAAAAACTTCCAGAGCAGATCGACGTTGTCTTCACCACTCCAAGCCACCATTGCCCCAGCAATGCGACGATGCCGGTGTCTCGTCGTCATGCGCTGTTGAAACTCGCCGCCCGCAACGGCTTCGTGATTGTCGAAGATGATTACGAGTTCGAGATTTCCTTCCTCAAGTCGCCATCCCCCGCGCTCAAGTCTCTCGATCGCAGTGGCTCGGTGATCTACACGGGCTCCTTTTCCAAGTCCCTCTTTCCCGGTCTGCGGCTCGGATATCTGGTGGCTCCCGAACCTTTTGTGCGCGAGGCAAGGGCCTTGCGGTCATTGGTGCTGCGCCATCCTCCCGGCCTGATCCAGCGCACGGCAGCCTACTTTCTCTCTCTCGGACACTACGACGCGCAGATCGCCCGCATGGGCAGGATCTACCAGAAGCGTCGGTCTCTCATGGAACAGTGCATGGCGGAAAACCGGCTCTTGATGCCGGGGCAGGGCACCTTTGGCGGCTCGTCCTTCTGGATGCGCACACCAGAGGATATCGACAGCTCCGAGCTTGCGCTCAATCTGCGCAATGACGGCGTCCTGATCGAGCCGGGGCGTGCCTTCTTTGCCCGAAACAGTGAAGTGCCGGGCTATTATCGCCTTGCCTATTCCTCGATCCCCTCAGCCAATATTCCCGAAGGAATGGCCTTGATCGCCAAACGGATTGGCGAAGCGATGCGGTGAGCGCGCTGTAGATCCGGTTTGGACCGCAAATCTGGATGCCAGAAAACCGAAATCAGCTTCTAAGCGGCTGCCATCAAAAAAGTGTATGGGCGGCCCCTTCGGGTCGAAAAATGGATTAATTATCCAAAAATGAGACCGCAAATATCAAAATAAATACATCCGGTCGGAAAAATCCATGGTTGCAAGGTGTGTCTGATGATGAGGGTCTAGATCCAGTTTGGGACTGAAATTGAAAACTGGATCTACATTACAAGAAAAACTGGACCTAATACAACGTAGGGGAAGGAGGTTAAAACTACTGCCAATATTGCTGATGCAGGTTTCGCCTGTTTGAACTCACGGGAGTAAGTGACATGAAGATGACGACCGAGGAAGCCTTCGTAAAGGTGCTCCAGTCGCACGGGATCGAACATGCGTTCGGGATCATCGGTTCGGCGTTCATGCCCATTTCCGACCTGTTTCCCAAGGCAGGCATTACTTTTTGGGACTGCGCGCATGAATGCTCCGGCGGGATGATGGCAGACGGCTACACCCGCGCCACCGGCAAGATGAGCATGATGATTGCCCAAAATGGTCCGGGGATCACCAACTTCGTGACAGCCGTAAAAACGGCCTATTGGAACCACACACCGCTTCTGCTGGTAACACCGCAGGCGGCCAACAAGACCATCGGCCAAGGCGGTTTTCAGGAAGTTGAGCAGATGGCTCTCTTCAAGGACATGGTGGCCTATCAGGAAGAAGTCCGCGACCCGACCCGTATCGCGGAGGTTCTGAGCCGCGTGATCCAGCAGGCCCACCGCTGCAGCGCTCCGGCGCAGATCAACGTGCCGCGTGATTTCTGGACACAGGTTATCGACATCAACCTGCCCGCAGTTGTCGAGTTCGAGCGCCCAAGCGGCGGCGAAACGGCGATTGCCGAAGCCGCAGACCTTCTCAGCAAGGCAAAGTTCCCGGTCATCCTGAACGGGGCAGGGGTGGTGCTTGCCGGTGCGATCCCGTCTTCCATGGCATTGGCTGAGCGTCTGGATGCACCTGTCTGCTGCGGCTACCAGCACAATGATGCATTTCCCGGCTCACACCCGCTTTTTGCTGGTCCGCTTGGTTACAACGGATCGAAAGCCGGTATGGAGCTGATCTCCAAGGCCGACGTGGTTCTCGCGCTCGGCACGCGCCTTAATCCCTTTTCGACGCTGCCGGGATACGGAATCGACTACTGGCCGAAGGATGCCAGCATCATTCAGGTGGACATCAACCCGAACCGCATCGGCCTGACCAAGACAATCTCCGTTGGTATTGTCGGCGATGCAAAGAAGGTGGCAGACAGCATCCTTGCCAAGCTGAGCCCGTCAGCAGGCGATGAAGGTCGTGCCGACCGCAAGGCGATGATCGCGCAGACAAAATCCGCATGGGCCCAGCAGCTG
This sequence comes from Roseibium sediminis, assembly GCF_008711325.1. GTDB lineage: Bacteria > Pseudomonadota > Alphaproteobacteria > Rhizobiales > Stappiaceae > Roseibium > Roseibium sediminis. Next base: position 168,761 of record NZ_VXDB01000002.1, on the reverse strand, counting down.
TCCTCGATGGACCATGAGGATGATGATCCTGGCACCTCCTGGAATGAGCGTGCTCGGTCTGCAAAGCCTGACTGGCTGAGCCCGCGCAAGGCATGGCGCGCCATTCAGTCCGCTCTACCGCGTGAAGCCATCATCAGCTCCGATATCGGCAACAACTGCGCCATCGGCAACGCCTATCCGAGCTTTGAAGAAGGCCGGAAATATCTGGCACCGGGCCTCTTCGGTCCTTGCGGATATGGCCTGCCATCCATCGTGGGCGCAAAGATCGGTTGTCCCGATACGCCGGTTGTCGGCTTTGCGGGCGATGGTGCCTTTGGCATTGCGGTGACGGAACTCACCGCCATTGGCCGCAGCGAATGGCCTGCGATCACCATGGTCGTCTTCCGGAACTACCAGTGGGGCGCGGAAAAGCGAAATTCGACCCTGTGGTATGACGACAATTTCGTCGGCACGGAACTTGACGACAATGTCAGCTACGCCGGGATTGCCAAGGCTTGTGGCCTGGAAGGCGTGCAGGCACGGACGATGGATGAGCTGACCTCGGAGCTGGACAAGGCCATCGAGCGCCAGATGAAGGAAGGCAAGACCACCTTGATCGAAGCACTGATCAATCAGGAGCTCGGCGAACCCTTCCGGCGTGATGCCATGAAGAAGCCGGTGGTGGTTGCAGGCATTTCCAAGTCGGATATGCGACCCCAGACCCCAGCCTGATGTGACAGGCTGGATCTTGTGATGCGCAATGTTCTGGTTCTGAATTCCGGTTCGTCCTCAGTCAAATTCGCTCTCTTCGGGGCGGATATGGCAAAGAAAGTCTCTGGAAGTGCCGTCGAGATCGGCGGTGCGTCCCGGCTGACGATCGGGCCCCGGAAGCAGGACATTGCACTTGCAAACCATGAGGACGCGCTGGCAGCGATCCTGAGCGCTCTTGAAGGCGACGGGGTCAAGCTGTCCGATCTGGCCGCTGCCGCCCACCGCGTCGTTCATGGCGGGCAAAGCTTGAGCGCCCCCCACCTTGTGACCACAGAACTCCTCATGGAGATCGAGCGGTGCTCACCCTTTGCGCCGCTTCATAACCCCCACAATCTTTCCGGTATCCGGGCGGTTGCCAAGTTGGCGCCGAAGCTGCCCCAATATGTCAGCTTCGATACCGCATTTCATGCGACAAACCCGGACGTTGCCACGACTTATGCGATCCCGCCGCAGCTGACCCAAACAGGGCTGCGGCGCTACGGCTTTCATGGCATTTCTTATCAAAGCCTCGTGCATCTGCTGCCGGTCCTGTCCGGCGAACCGCTGCCAAAACGCCTTCTGGCCTTTCATCTTGGAAATGGTGCCAGCATCTGCGCCATACGGGACGGTCAGTCTGTTGCAACGACAATGGGTTATTCACCGCTTGAAGGCCTGACCATGGGCACCAGGTGCGGTTCCATTGATGCCAACGCCGTCCTGAAGCTAGTCGAAGATCACGGCGCTGCGCAAACCTCCGAGTTGTTGAACCGCAAAAGCGGCCTTCTTGCGCTGGGCGGCATGTCCGACATGCGGGAGTTGAAAGCGGCGGATACGCCGGAGGCCCGGTTCGCTGTCGATCACTTCTGTTACTGGGCCGTCCGCCACGCCGGATCGATGATCGCGGCCATGGGCGGCGCGGATGCGATCGCCTTCACCGGCGGCATTGGCGAAAACGATGCCGGAACCCGGGAACGCATCGTATCCGATCTTTCCTGGCTCGGCGTCGATTTTGATGCTGATGCCAATTCCGCAAATTCCACCCGTCTCCACACAGAGCAGTCGAAGGTTCAGGTCTGGATCGTGCCTGCAGAGGAAGAGGCGATGATCGCCCGCAACGCCCTGTCACTCATGGAGGTCCATTGATGGCCAGTCCGAACCCGACCCTCGACACCTCGCCAAAGGTTTCCGACGAGGTTCGGAAAACGACCTGCTACATGTGCGCCTGTCGATGCGGGATCAACGTCCACATGAAAGACGGCCCGGATGGGAAAAAGCGGGTTGCCTATATCGAGGGCAATCGCGATCACCCGGTCAACAAGGGCGTCCTGTGTGCCAAGGGCTCCGCCGGTATCATGCAGGTCAACGCCCCTTCGAAATTGAAGGCGCCTCTCTTGCGGACGGGGCCGCGGGGATCGGGACAATTCAAGGAAATCTCGTGGGACGAGGCCCTTGAAATTGCCACCTCATGGCTTGGGCCCTTGCGCGATAATGCTCCGGAAAAACTGGCCTTCTTTACCGGGCGCGACCAGTCACAGAGCTTCACCAGCTATTGGGCGCAGAACTTCGGAACGCCAAACTATGCCGCCCATGGCGGCTTTTGCTCCGTCAACATGGCAACCGCCGGCATCTACACGATGGGCGGCGCCTTCTGGGAGTTCGGTCAGACGGACTGGGACCGCACGAAACTCTTCGTCATATTCGGCGTTGCCGAGGATCACGACTCCAACCCCATCAAGATGGGGATCGGGAAGCTCAAGGCGAACGGCGGCAAGGTCATCGGCGTCAACCCGATCCGCTCCGGCTACAATGCAGTTGCGGATGAATGGGTCGGGATTACGCCCGGAACCGACGGTCTGCTGATCCTGTCGATGATCCACCTTCTCATGAAGGCCGGAAAGATCGATCTGAACTATCTCTCCCGCTACACCAATGCACCCTGTCTGGTGAACGAGACGCCCGGCTCGCCGGAGAAGGGGCTGCTGCTGCGCGATGGAACCGGAAAGCCGCTGGTTGTTGACCGCAAGACCGGTGTGCTTGAGCCTTTCGACAAGGCGGGCATCAATCCTGATCTTGCCGGCTCAGTCGATATGGACGGGGCGACACATCGCACCGTGTTCCAGCATATGGCGGAGCATTTTCTGTCCGAAGACTATACCCCTGAAAAAGTGTCTGACAGGTGCGGAATTTCGGCAGATCGCATTCGGGCATTGGCAGCGGAAGTGGCCCGTGTGGCGTTTGACGAGGCCTTTGAACTGGACCAGCCGTGGACAGACTTTCGCGGCGAGCGTCACGAAAAAATGCTGGGTCGCCCGGTCAGTTTTCACGCCATGCGCGGGATCTCCGCCCATTCCAACGGGTTTCAGACCTGCCGAGCGCTGCATGTGTTGCAGATCCTGCTTGGGACGGTGGAAGTTCCCGGCGGGTTCCGCTTCAAGCCGCCTTACCCGAAGCCGGTCGAAGCGCATCCAACGCCGCATTGCAAGTCCCAGCCCAAATGTCCGCTGGACGGGCCGCATCTTGGCTTCGTGCGTGGCCCGCAGGACCTTGCACTGAAGGAAGACGGCACGCCGGCACGGATCGACAAGGCGTTTACCTGGGAGAACCCGCTCTCGGCCCATGGGCTGATGCACATGGTGATCTCCAACGCCCATGCCGGTGATCCTTACAAGATCGACACGCTGTTCCTCTACATGGCCAACATGTCCTGGAACTCGTCCATGAACACCAGCAGCGTCATGGACATGCTGACAGACAAGGACGAGAACGGCGACTATGTCATCCCGAAGATCATCTATTCGGATGCCTATTCGTCCGAAATGGTCGCCTTCGCGGACCTGGTCCTCCCCGATACCACCTATCTGGAGCGCCACGACTGCATCTCTTTGCTGGATCGCCCGATCTGTGAGGCGGATGCAGCTGCTGATGCAATCCGCTGGCCGGTCATCGAACCGGACCGCGATGTGCGCGGCTTCCAGTCGGTGCTGGTCGATCTTGGCGTGAGGTTGGGCCTTCCCGGTTTCGTCAATGACAAGGGCGAGGCGATTTATGCCGATTACGCGGATTATATCGTCAACCACCAGCGCCGACCGGGCATTGGCCCACTGGCGGGGTTCAGGGGCGATGGCTCGAAAAGCGGGAGAGGCGAGGTCAATCCGGACCAGCTGAACCGCTATATCGAAAATGGCGGGTTTTTTGTCGAGCATGTGCCGGAGGAAGCCGCGTTCTACAAGCCATGGAACACGGCCTATCAGGAGTGGGCTGTGGGGCTTGGCTTCTACGACAAGCCGCAGCCCTATCTCTTCCAGCTTTATGTGGAACCCTTGCGCCGCATGCAGCTGGCTGCGGAAGGGCATGGCGACAGGCAGCCGCCGGATCACCTCAGACAGCGGATCATTGATTGCATGGACCCGCTGCCGATCTGGTATCCGGCGCTGGAGGACCGCGAGATCGACGAGGATGCCTATCCCGTCCATGCGCTGACCCAGCGACCCATGGCCATGTACCATTCCTGGGGCAGTCAGAACGCGTGGCTGCGCCAGATCCATGGCATGAATCCGCTCTATGTTCCGACCAAGATCTGGGAAGAGAAGGGGTTCAAGGACGGGGATTGGGCCAAGGTCACCTCGGTGCATGGAGAAATCCGGGTGCCGGTTGCGCACATGGCCGGACTGAACGAGAACACGGTCTGGACCTGGAACGCCATCGGCAAGAGGCGAGGGGCATGGGCGCTTGAGAAGGGCGCACCGGAGGCCACCAAGGGTTTTCTCCTCAATCACCTCATCAACGAACTTCTTCCCCCCAAGGGAGACGGTCTGAGATGGTCCAATTCAGACCCGATCACCGGACAGGCCGCGTGGTTTGATTTGCGGGTCCGGATCGAAAAATCCCGACCGCGGAAACACAGCAAGCCGACGACATCATCCCAGGTGTCGCCCGTCGGCGAAGGCCCGACGATTGTTCAGAAAAAGGTGGAAGCATGACCGAACTTCCCGCAACAACGCAGCGCAAGCTCGGGCTGGTCATCGATCTGGATACCTGTGTCGGATGCCATGCCTGTGTCGTCGCCTGCAAGGGCTGGAACACGGAAAACTACGGCGCGCCGCTCAGCGACGTAGATGCCTATGGAGCCGATCCCGTTGGCAGCTTCCTGAACAGGGTACATTCCTATGAGATCGCGCCAACTGGCGGCGGGTGCAGCCAGACGGTTCATTTTCCAAAGTCCTGCCTGCATTGCGACACGGCACCCTGCGTGACCGTTTGCCCGACGGGGGCAAGCTATAAACGATCCGAGGACGGGATCGTTCTGGTCGATGAAAGCGCCTGTATCGGGTGCGGGTTGTGCGCCTGGGCTTGCCCTTATGGTACCCGCGAGCTTGATCAGGTCGCAGGTGTCATGAAGAAATGCACCTTGTGCGTTGACCGGATTTACAACGAGAACCTTGAAGAGGTGGACCGGGTGCCGGCCTGTGTGCGCACCTGTCCCGCCGGGGCACGCCATTTCGGAGATCTTGGAGACCCGGACAGCGACGTGTCGAAGCTGGTGGCCGAACGCGGCGGATTTGACCTGATGCCCGAGCAGGGCACAGCGCCCACCAACAAATATCTGCCGCCAAGGCCCAAGGACAGGCTGACAGCGCAACCGGTCGACATATCCTCTCTCACTCCGGTCGCCGAGGAGCCGAAAGGGTTCCTTGGCTGGCTCGACAAGGCATTGGAGGCACTCTGATGCATCCGGCTCCCTCGGTTATCATCTTCACCGTTCTCTCCGGTCTTGGCTTTGGAATGCTTGCCTTCCTCGGGATTGGTGTTCTGGACGTTCAGGGCGTTGCGGCTTTCATGCCCTTTGCCATCGCCTTCACCTTTGCCGTTTCCGGGTTGATCGCGTCGACCTTCCATCTCGGCAATCCGCAACGCGCATTGCGGGCCTTCAGCCAGTGGAAGACCAGCTGGCTGTCGCGTGAGGCCTGGCTTTCTGCCGCCACGCTGGCGGTCATGGGTCTTTATGCCATCAACGTCATCTTCCGGGAAAGCACAATTGCCCCGCTTGGTTGGCTGGGCGCAGCCCTTGCTGTTGCCACCGTGTTTTCAACCGCGATGATCTATGCGCAGCTCAAGACCGTTCCCCGCTGGAACCATTGGCTCACCCCCGTCTACATGCTGACCCTGTCTCTCGCGGGAGGTGCAATATTGGCCCAGCAGACTGCCGCGGCGCTCCTGTTGCTGGTCTGCGCCAGTGTTGCGCAGCTCTTGCACTGGATATTCGGCGACCGGCGCTTTGCCCAGCAAGGCAGCAACATCGGAAGTGCCACCGGTTTGGGAAAGCTTGGCAAGGTACGCCTGTTTGAACCGCCCCACACCGGCACGAATTATCTCCTGAAGGAGATGGTCCATGTCGTCGGACGCAAGCATGCGCAAAAACTGCGGGTCATCGCCTTTGTCTCCATGATCCTGCTGCCAATTGCAATCGTCGCCACGTGGCCCGGAAGTCTGGCTGGAACCGTGTTTGCAGCCGGCTTTTTTGTCCTTGGAACCTTCGCGTCCAGATGGCTGTTCTTTGCAGAGGCCGAGCATGTTGTCGGCCTCTATTATGGCAAGCATGACAGATAACTCAGGAAAATTGCTGATCCTGACAGGCTCCTGACAGAATGCTGTCAGGAGGGGGGTGCTAGGTCTCTCCTCGTTGAACAAACAAACGAGGACATTTCAAATGACTTTCAAACCCGCAAATTTTGCAGTCTGGTTCGAACTCCCGGTATCCGATCTGGAAACGTCGATCCGCTTCTTCAACGCCGTCTTCAAGACAGAGTTGAACAAGGTGGAAGACATGGGGCCAAACCCGATTGCAATGTTCCCTTCCGCAGGGGAAGACGGCGTCGCCGGGCACCTCTATCCGGGCAAACCGCCTGCGCGCGGAACTGGCCCGACCATCCACCTTGCATGCCCTGATACTCTTGAAGCCACAGTTGAACGGTTTGCGGCAGCTGGTGGAGAAATCGTGTCCGAGACGATTGCCATTCCCTCTGGACGGTTTGTTTATGGCCTTGATCCTGATGGCAATTCCGTCGGAATGTTTCAGGCCAATCCGAAGTAAAGCCCCAAGGCCAGTTTCATGAGACGCGCAGACCGCCTGTTCCAGATTGTTCAATACCTGAGGGGCGGGCGGCTTGTGCGGGCAAGACAACTGGCTGATCGGCTGGAAGTCTCTGAACGGACCATCTATCGCGATATAGCCGATCTGCAGGCAACCGGCGTCCCGATCGATGGCGCTGCCGGGGTCGGTTATATCCTTCGTGACGGCTATGACCTGCCACCCTTGATGTTCACCCGTGACGAGATCGTGGCTCTGGTGGCAGGAGCGCGGTTGATCCGCGCCTGGGGCGGGGCAGGAATGGCCCGCGCGGCGGAAGAAGCGCTGGTGAAGATCGACGCAGTTCTACCGCGAAACCTCAGGCTGCGCACCGACGGGGTTGAAATCCACGCGCTTGCCTTCGAAATGACGCCGGAAGTCAGGGAACTCATTGATCTTCTGGAAACGGCCTCCAACGAACGCAGGCGGCTATCAGTCACCTACAGGGACGCGGCTGGCGCAGACACCAAACGCATCCTCCGTCCTCTTGGCCTTTGGTTCTGGGGCAAGGTCTGGACACTGGTTGCCTGGTGCGAATTGCGCGATGATTTTCGGATGTTCCGACTGGACCGGGTTGGTGCGGTGCTGGACACGGGCGAGACCTTTCAGCACGAGCCAGGAAAGACGCTGAAAGACTTCTATCGACGAATGGAAGACGAGAATTGCGGCTTGTAGCGCACCGGTTTGTTCAGGTTGTTTCGCTAAGGCCAGCTCGTTCAGGGCAATCTGAACCGCGCGGGAATGTTGCGGGGTGTGATGACCTGGATATCGCTCAGGGCCTCTTCTTCCGGTTCGGGAACAACGCGCTGGGCCGCCAGAAGATGCCGGATGGCCATGTGCATGTCCTGCTCAAGATCATGGTAGAGCACCAGCGACAGGTCGCCCGACCTCAGAAGCTCCACATTGTCTTCATCCAGATCGTGACCGATGGCAGCCACCGGTTTCTGGCCCAGATTGTCCAGCATGCCGAGCAAGCCGTGGTTGCCACCGCCCATTGAATAAACGCCGATAATGTCGGTTCCCGCTCGCAGAGCCTCCTCCACAGAGCGGGCAGTTCTGGCGTTCAGGCCTGCGCCATTGACCACAGACAGGATCTCGATGTCCGGTCGGCAGGATGATAGTTCCCGTTCAAACCCCTGAAGACGTTCCTCTTCGCCCTGAAAACTTCTGTCGCTTCGAGACGCAAGAACCGCTCCTTCAAGACCGTTGAGAAGCCCCGACATGAGATATCCGGCAGTTTTCCCGGCTTCCAGATTATCCAGCCCGGCATAGGCAATGCGGGCGGAGGACGGGCAATCGGTGAACACGGTCACCACCGGAATGCCGCGGTTCTTCAACTCCGCAATTGCAGCACGGACTTCCGGAACATCCCGCGCCTTCAGGCAAACGCCGCTGCTTCCGCGTTTGGCAATGCGATTGAGCTCGGCCACGCATTGAGGCACGGACATGGTTTCCTGAAAGGTGAAACGGCATCTGACGGAGGCCGGAAGAAACGAGGCAAGAGCGCGCTCCGTCGAATGGCGGATCTCGCGCAGGAAACGGGAAGGGGCCTCGGCCACGATATCGATCATCAACCGCCTGCCGCGCGCCGACAGCTGGTCTTCCTGAGCTTCCAGTTCCTTGAGCGCTGCCGCAACCCGGCGACGGGCAAGCGGACTGACATTCGGGCGATCATTCAAAACCCGGTCCACGGTGGCGGTGCTGAGCCCTGACTGGAGGGCAATCTCCTTGACGGGAAAACGATGGGTCATTTGATGGATTCTTGATGGAAATCGAGCGCAAATCAAGCGGAACGCGACGGTACTTTCAGGGAAAGGAAAACAAGCCGGGGGAAAGAACGATGGATGCTCGACTGCCTGTTTCGGGATATTTTGATGCAAAATCCTGCCACATCGACGAGTTTCGGGCTCTGGTCAGCAGGTCTCTTGAGGCAAGTGAGCTGGTTTTCACCGACACCGTCGTCAAGAATGTCCCGATCTATGATGTGGCAGGACTTGGCAAGGAGCTGGAAGGGGCGGGTCTGCGTCGTCGGTTGATGGCGGAATGGGCGCATGTCCTCAAGGACCTGTCCGGTGTTCTTGTCCTTAAAGGTGCCTTTGCCGACACGGCTCCGCTTGATGAAGCCGCTAAGGTGTTTCACGACATCATTGCGCGCGAAAAGCTTGAAAACGGCGGTGGGGCGGATCACTTCGCCAAGGCTGGTGCAAATGACCGGATCTGGAACTCCCTGCAAAAGCTGTGTCTGCAGGCTCCAGCGGTCTTTGCCGGCTGTTTTGGCAACCGGGCGATAGACACCGTGTGCGAAGCGTGGCTCGGGCCGAACTACCAGATGACCGCGCAGGTCAATCTGGTGCGCCCGGGTGGAGAAGCCCAGCAGGCGCACAGGGACTATCATCTCGGCTTTCAGACGGCGGATATCAGCGCCTCCTATCCGGCGCATGTGCACGACCTGTCTCCGGTGATGACCCTTCAGGGGGGCGTTGCGCATGTGGACATGCCGATTGAAAGTGGGCCGACTAAACTTCTGCCGTTTTCCCAGCTTTACAGGGCAGGTTACGCCGCGTGGAGACTGGACGAGTTCCGGGCCTGTTTCGAGAAGCGCTACATCCAGCTGCCTCTGGAAAAGGGCGACGCGCTCTTCTTCAATCCGGCCCTCTTTCATGCCGCCGGTGCCAATCGCAGCGCGGACGTGCAGCGACTGGTCAATCTTCTTCAGGTCTCCAGCGCTTTCGGTCGGGCGATGGAAAGCATCGACAGGATGGCGATGTGCAAGGCGCTCTATCCCGCGCTCAAGGATGCACACGCATCCGGCAGCATGTCCTGGTCATCCATTGAGGCGGCAGTGTCCTCCTGCGCGGAAGGGTATTCCTTCCCGACAAATCTGGACCGCGACCCGCCGATCGGCGGTCTGGCCCCGCAAACGCAGAAACAGTTGTTCCTCAAGGCGTTGTCGGAACGGTGGGATAGGTCCAGCTTTGAAGCAGCTCTTGACGAACAGGACGCCAGACGTCGGCCTTGAGAGCCCGGTACCGTGTTGGCCGGTGTGTCAGTTCACCTTGGCCGGAGCGGCCTTGTCGCTTCGGCTGCTGGCCAGGACCTCGACCTCACGGTCGTCGCCATTCTTGACTTCGAACGTGTCCCGGAACAAACGCCCGTTGTTTCTGGCAATGACCTCATAGTCGCCGGTTGCCAGAACAAAGCTCGGGAAGGCACCCGTTGCTTCCACCACCACATCACCGCCGGGGCTGAGTACAGACCATGACGTGTTGGCGATGGCCTCTCCGCCCCCTTCATTGACCAGTTTCAGCGTGATTTCGGCTGCATCATGATAGAGCATGGCTTCGGTGAGCTTGCCGGGCAAAACCTGCACATCCGCCCGCACGACCGAGTTCGTTTCTCCATATCGGCTGACGATGTGATACGTATCCGCATTCAGGCGCACGATGGTCTCCGGTGGAATATCTCCGACAATCAGACGGCGTTCGCCGCGTTCGTTGAACTCCATTCCGTAAACGTCGAATTTGACGTTCGCCTTGAGCGGCGTTTCCTGATCGAGAGCGGCATTCAGCTTCACGCCGCCTGCGTTCAGGATCACCATCTTGGATTCGACCTTTCGGCCCATCACGATCCGGTTGACCGCAGTTGCATAGCCGTAGCCGGTGTGGATCAGGTAGACGCCCGGATCGAGGCGAAATTCTCCGTTGCCGCCTTCCGACTTGGCAACAAGTTCCAGTTTGCCATCGGAGTTGGTCGTTTCGCTATAGATGCGCCAGACAAGGCCGTTGGTCAGAGGTTCCGTATCGCGCGTCAGTCGCGCCATAAGATAAAGAACACCCTCACTTGCGCCTGCCGGAAATCCGTTGGCTCCCTGCGTGGCCGGTGCGTAGGGAAGCAACGCATCGGAAAACAGAGGTTCCGGCGGTCGGTCCAGCAGGTTTTCAACAGGGGCTTCCGGTTCGCTGACGAGTTCTTCCGGGCTGGGTTTTTCTCGGGGCGCGCGAACTGCGGTCTCTTCGCTTTGGGCCCAGGCATAGCCGGATAAACCGAACATCCCGCTCGTTGCAGAAGGAAGCGCGAGGGCAATCGCCATTGCAGCGCATATCGCCAGTTTTCTGATTCTGAGCGAATGGTTCAGCACACTTCCTACTCCAGACCTTCATTCTTTGCCGAAAGGCGTCTTTAAACGCACTTCATGATCTTCCTGCAATGGAAAATCCGGCGAATTCAAGACAGCTTGTCAAAAGTTGACAATTGCGGTCAATGAATTACGTCATCTATCGTCCTGCCGCACTCCCTTTATACAGGTATTATTCATGACCTCGAATGCTGCTCCACGCCCCGAAGTGCTGGATTTCCTTCTGACCCGCAGGTCTCATCCCTGTATCACAATGACAGGCACCGGTCCTGCGGACGAAGAACTTGAAAAGATTCTGACCGCTGCTGCCCGTGTTCCCGATCACGGCAAGTTGGCCCCGTGGCGCTTTGTCGTTTATCGCCGCGAGCAGGGGGAGCGGATCGGCGATCGGCTTGTTGCCTTGGCGCAGAAAAATTTTGGCCCACTGGACGAGGCACGATTGGAGCAGGAGCGCACCCGCTTCACCCGTTCACCGCTGGTTGTCGGTGTCATCAGCAAGGCAGCCATCCATCCCAAGATCCCGGTGTGGGAGCAGGAGCTCTCTGCCGGTGCGGCCTGCATGAACCTTGTCAACGCAGCCGGAGGGGCCGGATATGCGGCTCAATGGCTGACGGAATGGTATGCCTTTGATGACGAGGCGAGCCAGTTCCTTGGCCGGAGGGAGGGTGAGCGCTTCGCCGGCTTCATCCATATCGGCCTGCCAACACAGGCCCCCGTCGAGCGGGATCGCCCAAACCTTGCAGATATCTGTTCCAACTGGTCGGAAAGCTGAAAAACGCATGTTCTACGAGACATCCAAGAACGATCACGGTCTCCCGTTCAACCCCTTCAAGGCCATTGTCGCCCCGCGCCCGATCGGCTGGATTTCCACGCTGGACCTGCAAGGGCGGGCAAATCTTGCGCCCTACAGTTTCTTCAATGCCGTGGGAGATACTCCGCCAATCGTCGTGTTCTCTTCGACGGGATACAAGGACACCGTTTCCAATGTCGAGGAAACCGGCGAATTCGTCTGCAACATGGTCAGTTATGATCTGAAGGACGCGATGAACGCTTCCTCAGCCCCGTTGCCACATGGCATGTCGGAGTTCGAGGCAGCGCGCCTTGAGATGGCTGAATGCCGCTTTGTAAAGGCTCCGCGTGTGGCCGCAGCCTATTCGGCTCTGGAGTGTAAACTTCTGAAGGCCGAGAACATTCGTGATCTGGATGGCAAGGAAACCGGCAGCCATGTGGTCTTCGGCCAGGTCGTTGCCATTCACATCAAGGATGAAGTTCTGACCGATGGGCGGTTCGACGTGACCAAGGTTCGGCCACTATCACGTTTGGGATACAAGGATTATGCGGTGGTGAACGAGGTTTTCGAGATGGGACGCCCCGGCGGATAGCAGTTCTGCCAATAGTCTTTTGGTCTCGCTTTTATGAAACGCAGCACATCCTTCCAGATGTGCTGCGTTTTGTATTTTCTTGTCATGTAAATACTTGCAATAGCCATCATTAAGCCTTGATCCAAATTGCAATTTGTAAAAAGGCTTGCGGGAGGCAATTGTTTCAAGTATCCAAAAATAATAAGAACTATCAATGTTTTGAAGCTAGTTCGTAATTTCAGAAAAATGACGCGGCGGTGTGGATTGTTAACCACTTGTTAACCTTTGTGGCTCGAAATTAACCATAGATTAAAACTCTCGAGGAGCGGGTATCATGCGTGTAGCTGAGACCGCGTCGGTCGCGTCCCGGATCGAGCAGGCCTTTCAGTCAGCCAGTAGTTCAACAGGCACGTCTTTCGACTATCTGGTGAAGACGGCCCAGCGTGAATCGTCGATGAACCCTACAGCCAAGGCGCGCACGTCCAGTGCGACCGGTTTGTTCCAATTCATCGAGTCCACCTGGCTGGAGACAGTGAAAGAGGCAGGCCCGAAACACGGACTTGAAAACTACGCCGACCAGATAAAGCGGAGCAGAAGCGGCAAATACTATGTCAGCGATGCCCGAGTGAAACAGGAGATCCTGGATTTGCGGAAGGATCCGCAGATCTCGGCCCTTATGGCCGGAGCCCTGACCCAGAAGAACGCTGACCAGCTCAGCCGAAAGATCGGCCGTCCGCCGAGCGATGGCGAGCTCTATATGGCGCATTTTCTGGGAGCAACTGGTGCATCGCGGCTGATCAATGCGATGGAGTCGAGCCCGGACATGCGGGCGGACGCCGTTTTCTCCAAGCAGGCAAGGGCGAACAAGCCCATCTTCTATCACCGGAACGGAACGCCCCGGTCGATGGAAGAGGTCTACAATGTCATCGTTTCAAAGCATGACGCTGTAACGATGATCGCGAACGTATCCGACAATGGGCGCCAGCCGAAGGTGAGGGGGCTGACCGAGGTCGCCATGCTGCCAACGGACAAGCCGACCCTCAATGTTGGTGTCCCGTCGCAGCGGCCGGACCCCGATGCCGTGGCAAGCGCGGGCGACGTGCAGTCGGATGGTTCCGAGGTCGGTATGGGCGTGTCCAGTCGGGTCTTGTCCGCCTTTCAGGCAACAGAAACATCCAACCCGTTTGAAGCCCTGTTTCGAAATGACGCTGCCACTGAAAACGTCAATGTGAAGGCGCGTCTGGCGTCGGCATTTGCAGCTGTTCAGGAAAGCGCCTATTCGCGGCTGTCCGGCAATGGGTCCAAACTGGCTATCCAGGAATTGGCTGTGGCTCAGGATGGATTGCCGCTGGATCTTACCCGGTTTCTGATCCTTGACGGCAAAAGGGAGCAGAAGGACTTGCTTCCCCCTGCGTAAGAAAACGCGTTTTGCTGTTTTTATGGTGAACCGATCGTTAAGGCTTTGATGTCACTCTGGTCTGGTGGAAACGGATCTGTAGTGCGTTGAAGATGGTCATAAACGAGTTTCTTAAATGGGTCGAAACAGCCCCGGACGGGCCGAGAGCTGAAGCAGCAGGTGCACTGGCACGTGCGTGGCTTCATTCGGAACTGTCCTACGAAGAACGGAAGGGCGCAACCGTAGCCCTGACGCTGCTTTTGGACGATCCGAGCATCGATGTTCGGAAATCCCTCGCCGAGAACCTGGCGAGAAGCGCAGAAGCCCCGCCGCACATCATTCGCGGTCTGGCTGGTGATGTGGACGAGGTGGCTGAGCCGATCCTGCGTCGCTCCCCGATATTCTCCGATACGGAACTGGTCGATCTGGCGGCCGAGGGGTCCGAACGGGCTCAGGTTGCCATTGCCCAAAGGCCGTATCTGTCTGCAGCTGTTGCCGCTGCCCTTGCCGAAGTGGGCGAGGCGCCGGCGTGTGCTGCGCTTCTGGACAACACCAGCGCCACCGTCATTCAGTCCGCCGTTACTCGCATCGCGGATCGCTTTGCCGATCACCCGATCGTTCGCGAACGCCTGCTGCAGCGTGATGACATCTGCATTCGCATGCGCCACAAGCTGCTGCTGAAACTTGCGGTGAGCCTGGAAAACAATCCGCTGGTCCAAACCGGTCTGTCGGAACGCGCTCGCGGCAAGTTTGCCACCGAGTCCGGTGACAAGGTCATCCTGAAGCTTGCCTCCAAGGCAGATGAGGAGCAGCTGGCGGATTTCGTGGGGTACCTGCGTGAAGAAGCGCATCTGAACACCCGTTTGTTGCTGCGTGCGGTTTGCTGCGGCCAACTGCGCCTGTTCGTCCATGCGCTTTCGGTGCTCGGGAATGTCCCGGTCAAACGGCTGCGTGAGACACTGCAGACGGTTCGCCCTGCTGTCCTGCGCGCCTTGCTGAGAAAGGCTGGCCTGCCGCTTCGCTCGCATCAGGCCTTCCTGATGACCATTGATCTGGCTCGGCAGGTTCAGGCAGATTTCACTCGCGATCTCCATATCGAGCAGGCTCGCATGTTGACCGAGTATCTGCTTGAGGAATTGCAGGACGACTCGCTGGACGGAAACGACGACATTGTCGCCTTCCTGCGCAACTTCTCCGTTGATGTCGCGCGCCAGGAGGCTCGTGCCTTCATGAGGGAAACCAGCACAACGAAGGCGCTTGCAGCAGCCTGAGTAACAGCACCGGATCCAATAAAAAGAGGCCCCGTCGCGATCATCCGCCGGGGCCTTTTCCGTTGGGGGGATTGTCAGTCTTGCTTGGGTTTTGGCATCCTGTCCAAAAGCGCGTCGGTCACATCGGCTAGGCCATTGACCAGTGCCTTGCCTGTCGGACTGTTTTCGTCCCGCGCGTTCTCGGCAACCATGGCCCGAATGGCGGCAACGTAGCGCGCGGCGAGTTCCTTCGGCAGGTGCGAGGCATCCGGCACGGTGTCCATCAGATGGCAGAACAGGGCCGCAGCCTCGCCCACAAGAGGGAAGCCCAACGTCACGGCCTGTCCCCTGATATTGTGGGTGGTCTGATAGACGCGGTCCATGGTTTCCGTGTTCAACCCGTCCTGCTCGACAGCTTTCCAGGCTTCTGCCAGATCACGTGTTTCATTTTTCATCCAGTCGTCGAAGTTGCCCGACAGCCGTTGCAGGGCGGTTTCGGCATCCTTGATCGGGTCGAACTTCGAAGCTTCGCGTGCGCTCAATTCTCGAACTTTGGATTTGAGATTGCGGGGCGGCTTGATGACTTCATAGTCCTCGTCATCGCCTAGTTCGTCTGGACCCATGGGACGTCTCTCGATTGTTTTACCCGTCGCGCGAGGGCAACGAATAGCTGCAGAAGTCACGAATCGAACACGAGCCTATTCTACCACTACATGCAAGTTGAACGATCACATCCCGCTCGCATTCTGTGGGTAGCTTTCAGTTTATACCTAACCGGGGGCTAATTTCGGGCTGATGAGCGATGCCGGAACACCCGGATTCCGTCAGTACCGGAACATCTCTGTCAGAATGCGTTCGTCCCAGCCATGGTCCGGATCAAACATGATCAGGCCATCAAGGCTGGATTCCTCGCGAACGGATACCCGCACAACGTTTCGAATTTCCCTGTGGTCGGCCGATGCACTGACAGGGCGTTTGTCGGAATCCAGAATGTCGATGTCGACCCTTGCATGATCAGGCAGCAAGGCTCCGCGCCATCTGCGCGGACGAAAGGCGCTGATGGGGGTGAGGGCCAGAAGCGGCGAGGAGATCGGCAGGATCGGCCCGTGAGCCGACAGGTTATAGGCGGTACTGCCGGCGGGAGTGGCAACAAGAATGCCGTCGCAGACCAGCTCCTCAAGTCGTACCCGCCCATCTACGGACACTTTGAGCCGGGCAGCCTGAGAAGTCTGACGCAGAAGGGAGACTTCGTTGATCGCCCGGGCCATGTGCTGCGTGCCGTCCAGATCGACCGCTTCCATGATCAGAGGGTGGATTGTCGTGACATCGGCAGCTTTCAGGCGCGCCCGCAGGTCTTCTTCGCGAAACTCGTTCATCAGGAAGCCGACAGAGCCGCGGTTCATGCCGTAGATCGGTTTTC
This sequence comes from Roseibium sediminis, assembly GCF_008711325.1. Lineage (GTDB taxonomy): Bacteria > Pseudomonadota > Alphaproteobacteria > Rhizobiales > Stappiaceae > Roseibium > Roseibium sediminis. Next base: position 152,343 of record NZ_VXDB01000002.1, on the reverse strand, counting down.
CCGTACCCATGAAACGATGCAGGGTCTGCAGCATCAGGCCGTCGCCGCCAAGAGCGACGATGACGTCCGCGTCTTCCGCTTCCACCGATCCGTAGTGGCGTGACAACGCCTCACGTGCCGCAATGGCCTCGTCGGTATCGCTGGATACGAAAGCCAGCTTTTCCGTCTGAAGGTTCGTGCGGGCGTCTACATGTTGATTCATGGCCAGCTGCTGGGTTGTCCTTGTCACTGCAAATTGGTGCATTGCAAAAGCTGCGTACAAGTAAATGCAGGAAAATGTCGCTGCGCCAAGTCCTTAATTGGGAGGATCGGTCCGGTTCCCATCCGTTATGGGTCCGATAAACGGGAACGCTCCCCTTGTCGGGCGGACTTTGCCTATGGTCCCGGACACGCATCGCTGCGGACAAGGTCGCTCCAGATGCCACGCGGAACAGCAATGGAACCCGCGCGGTTCAAACGTGCAGACATGATCGCAGCGAGTTTCCAGATCCCGTCGTCTTCCACGAAAACCGGTCCTCCGGACGCCCCGCTTTCCGTCGCGCAGCTGGTGATCCAGATGCCATCGCGTGTCCACAAAAGGCGGCAATCTCCATCGAGAGTCGGGAGAAACTTGCGTGATCGTCTATATCCGGCGGCTCTCAGACGGGTTTCGCCGCCGACCCGTGCAAGGGCGCTGGTGCGAATGACCGGTACCGGAAGGACCGGCAAGGGGTGTTTGAGAATGACAGCTGCGATGTCCCACCGTGTGTCCCTCACAGAGGGTTTTCGTGCGTATGTGAACCCGGGCAGAAAAAGCGCGCAGTCGACCTCGGCGACTCCCGCATTCTGGTCTCGCCTGACTCCCGTGACAAACCGAAGGTCATTCACAGGATGCGGGTATCCACTGCGTCCATCGAAAAGACAGTGAGCGGCTGTAATCACTGTTTTGGGACCAACCAGTACACCGGTGCACATCGATAGGCGGTCATGGCCAGCCATGTTGAGACGCCCGACGGCGGTCCATGGCGGTTGGTCACTATCCACGATCCGGATACGTGCCTCGTCGGCGTTCGCCGTATGGGGGTACTGGGAGAAAATCAGGATCAAGGCACAGAGCAAAAAAAGCAGCGCAGGTAAAAGGTGTTCGAGCCCGATTTGCCGCTTTGGCAACTCCCTAAACCCGCATTTTTCCCATCTGTCCGTTAGCAAGGCGTCGCTCTTATTTGATCTGCCAGATAGAGATTATCTTCCTGCGTCATGTCATCAGTAAATCCCGTACAGGTGAAATCACTTGGATAACGCAGAGGCGCAGCTGCAGCCCTTGTCGGCAGTAAAACAGAAAAAGGGCAGGAGGGGGACTTACTTTAAGGCGCAAACTTCTTATAATTGCCAAGGGCAAGTAAAGTCCGGGCATCTCACGGGAAGAAGTGTTCTGCATTGGGTGGGGTAGGGAGAGCGATACGCTGTTTGAGAACCGGGGCGTCACGGCTTCCCGTGGCGGATCAGGCTGCCGCACTCAAGCATTTGGGGCGAACTGAGCTCCGCACAGCCCGCGGGATCGTGATCTATTTCGAGTTTTCCCGGTTCAGCGTTTTTGCCGTTTCGCTCCTTACGCTCTCCGCATTTATTTTTGATGTCGTTACACCGGATCTTTCCTTCAACGTTTTGCCCTACATCCTTGCTTTTGCACCAAGTATTGTCGCAGTCTTCATGTGCGGCGCGCTGAAGGAAAGTCTGGTAGAGCGAAGGTTTGATCTCGGGCTCTGGGAACGGCTGCGCAAATGGCATGCGCTTTTGTCGACGCTCAGCACCGTTCTTGCCTGCGCAGCCTATGTTCTGCAGGCCGGGCAGCAGCACTTTGTCACCGTATTCGGGTCGGTGTGCATCCAGATCCCGATGATGTTCGGCTTCCTGAGTTACAACGCCCGGTTCCTTCTTGCTGCCTATCCACTGTTGCCAGTGGTTTATATCAGCTTCCTTCTGCTGGTTTTGGGGCCAGCTTCTCCTGAATGGATGTGGCCGGAAACCAACGGACTGATCTGGTGGATCTTTCATGGAACGGCGACTGCCATCAATTTGACCCTGGCCATCAACTGGATTTCGTCCCAGGCAAGTTTCATCGAAAGCAAGGTCATTCAGGCGAATGCCGCACTCGAGGAAGAGCGGGAGCGGCTCCGGAGGGAGAAGGAGTTTTCAGACTACATCCAGAACTCGTTGAGCGAAGGCGTCGCCGTCATTGGCGAGCGAATGAATATCATCCGCATGAACCCTGCCTTCGAGAAGCTCTTTCCCGGGACAGAGGTCGGAGGCAGCGTGCCGGTGCCGCTGAAAGAGCTGATCATGTCCGGCCCCGCCAGCATGGAATGGGGGAGGCGAGACTTGCCGCAGGAAGACGGTCGTTATTTCAGCACCGGGTGCAAGCGGTTCAAGCTCAGCGACGATGAAACAGGCTATATCCTGACGATGCTGGATGTTACCGAGCAGCGTCGCATTGATCAGGAAGCCTCCAAGAACGAACGACTGAAGGCCCTGGGCATGCTTGCCAGCAGTGTGGCGCATGACTTCAATAATTATCTGGCGGTCATTCAGGCAAATTGCGAGCTGTTGACTGCCCGAGGTCTCGACGCCAGACATCAGGCCATTTTGCTCAATATCCTCCATTCCTGTGACAGCGCCTCGATCGTTACCCGGCAATTGCTTTCTTCGGTCAGGGACTTGCCAGAGCAGATCGAGATCGTGGACGCAGCCGATGTCTTGCGAATAACAGCCAGATTGCTGTCCCACAGCAATCGGTTCCATGTGTCAGTGCAGCTGGAGCTGGAGGATGAGGCTTATATCCTGATCGACGCGCTTCTCCTTGAAACGATGATCCTCAACCTCTTTTCAAATGCCTGCGATGCGACAAAGGGGAGTGGAGAGGTCAAATTGTCCTGCCGCCAGATCGACGGTGAAGTTCATATTGGCGTCACGGACAATGGAGAGGGCATCGCGCCGGAGTTGATCGAAAAGGTGGTTCAGCCATTCTTCACCACCAAGACAAATGGAACCGGTACTGGCCTTGGCCTCTCAACAGTCTCGGCCTTCGCTGCCCGTCATCACGGCCGGCTCGAGCTTGAAAGCCAGCAAGGCAAGGGAACCACAGCGACACTGGTGTTCCCGGCGCAAGACAAGCCCGGAATTATACCCGTCGCACCGGCAGATGCTCCGAGCAAGGGCGGCAAGGGGTCATTCCGGATTCTAATTGTCGAGGACAACATCGACTTGCAGCTCACACTCAAGGAACTGTTCCTGGTTCTGGGGCATGATGTTACTGCCGCATCCGATTTGAAGGGGGTGGAAGCGTTGTCTCCTCAGCTTCTCGGATCTCTTGACGTGGTGTTCTGCGATATTGTCCTGCGTGAGGGGTTTGGAAGTGAAGTGCTTCGCTTCTTCCGTCGGTCCGGTCATACCGCCGTCTTCGTCTTCATGAGCGGAAACATTCCAGAGCATGAGGAACAGGCAATCCTTGATATCGAGCCGGTGACCTTCCTCCAAAAGCCATTGTCTCTGGTCGATCTCCAGAAGGTTCTCCAATCCCTCAGACAGCACGAGAGCATTTGAGCCTTTTTCAGGTCAGCTGTGGAGCGAGGAAAGTCCGTTGTAGTGTTAGGGAAGGTCAGACCAGCCGCTTGCGGCGCGATGGACAGATATCCAGCCAGGAAAGCAAATCCTTGGGTGCCATCGGCGTGGCAAACAAAAAGCCCTGAAACCGTGTCACGCCTGCCTTTTGAAGCATGGAATGTTGCGTGCCGGTCTCAACACCTTCAACGATGAGTTCGGCGCCAAGCTTGCGGGTCATGGAAACCAGCGCAGAGACCATTGTCGCCACGCGAGCATCGGTTTCGATATGGGCGATCATCGATCTGTCGAGCTTGAGCACAGAGAACGGGAATTGCATCAAGCGGGCATAGCTTGAATAGCCCTTGCCAAAATCGTCGATGGCTATACGGACGCCGGCATCTGTCAGGGCCGAAAGGTTCTTTCCGATGCGGCTATAGTTGGTTGCCATGTCATCTTCTGTAAATTCAAGCACCAGTCCGCTGTTGTTCAGGCCGTTGACCGAAACCACACGAAGGCAGTCGTCAACAAATTCATCTACCGCGGCATGGCTGGGGCGGACGTTGATCGACAGGGCAAGTTCCGGCAATGCATCAAGAATAGGTCGGGCGCTCTTGCACGCCTGTTCCAGGACATAACTGCCAAGCGCCGGTCCAAGACCGATCTCCTCGGCGATGTCGAACATTTCCTCCGGCCCGATCGCGCCGGAAATCGGGTGAACCCATCTGGAGAGTGCCTCCAGCGCGATGATGTTGCCATCCTCCTCACCGACAATCGGCTGGAAAACGATCTCGATCGACTGGGTTTCGATGGCGCGCGCCAGTTCTTCCTCGATTTGGACCCGGCGCCGCAGTTCATTGGCCATTTGCGGATGGTAGAAGCGGAAACCGCGTCGTCCCCGGCCTTTTGCTTCATAGAGAGCCAGGTCAGCCTCATGCATCAGTTCCGAGACTGTCGGCTTGCGCCCGTCCTCGACGACTGTGATTCCGATACTGCCTGATATGGAGATGGTCGCCCCGTCACAGTCGATCCTGGCCGATATGACCTCAAGCACCCGTTCAGACAGGCGCTGTGCTGCGTCGGCTCCACCGGATGCCAGAATCGCGAATTCGTCCCCGCCCAGTCGGGCAATGAAAATGTCATCGGACAGGGAATTCAGGCGCACTCCGATTTCCCGCAGCACAACGTCGCCGGCAATATGGCCGAGCCGGTCATTGATCGGCTTGAAGCCGTCGAGATCGAGATAAAGGAGGCTATAGGCCGCGGTTTCATCATCCGCCTGCATCTTTTCAACGCGTTCGGAAAAGCTGCGGCGATTATAGAGGCCGGTGAGGAAGTCCGTTTCCGCGAGTTCCCGCACTTTCTTGTTAGAGGCATGCAGCTTGTCGGCAAGCCGTCGCGTCTGAAACAGCTCGAACAACAGGTAAAAGAAGCCCAGCAAACCGCCGATTCCGAGCCAAAGGTTGAGGTCCTTGAGCGTATCGGTCGTCTCGAATTGCGACTGAAGCGCTGCTGCAGCCTTCAGGCGTCGCATGTTGTAGGCCGCCTGTGAGAAATCGAGAATATCGTTCCGATAGGTGAGATAAAGGGTTCTCAAAGGGGCAAGGCTCTCTGGATCGCCTTCAACGATCAGATTTGCGGCCTTTTCGAATTCCGGCAGGGCGTCCTTGACGTCCTTGACCAGCCGAAGGGGTTTTTCAGGATCGTCATACGCCTCGATATAGTCAGCCTGCGACAATGTATGTGTGCGAGACCAGAAGATATCAAGCGCGCGGTTGAGGTCGGCACGGCTGGCCCACGGCTCGCCATAGGCCAGCGCCGCACCCATTTCGTAGAAGCTACGGTATTCCCAGCCAAACTGGCTGACCTCTTCAAGACGGGCAGAATAGAATTCACGCCGGTCAAAATCGCCAACAACCTTGTTGATGGTGAAATGCGTGAAGGTCATGGCAGCCACGAACAAAACGATCACAAGGGCCGACCGCAATAGCGGCAAACTGACTGCAAGCGCTTTGGTTTTTGGCTTCATCCTGTTCCTTTTCGCAGCATCCTCCCGGAGTAGCTCCCTGATAGGTTCTCTCATATTAGAAACTGAGAGAGAGGAGTTCCGGTGAGGAGTATTCAACGCCACACAAACTTTGCCGCTGAGCGGCAATTATAACCCTGCTCGCTTCCTCTAGTTCCGGACGGCGATATCGCGGACCTGCCACACGCAGCGGGCTTCGCGCAATTGATCGTCAATTTCGGGATGGTCCGTGAACGGGTACACAACCCAACCCGGGCCCTTGCTTCGAACTGACAGGCGATTTCCGTCGACTTCAGTTGCTATCACGACCGGATATTGCTTCAGCTCGTCGACAGGTAGCTCGGCCATGTATCCGTCGAGTCCGGTCACCTGTACGGTCTCCGCATCGACACCGTAATGATCCAGCAGGGCGGAAAACAGGACGCCGCGAACGGTGGAAACCGTGTCCGCTTCACCGACAAGACGAGTCTTGATCTCGGTGTAGCCGATCTCTTCAAAGGTTTTGTCGGTGACATCAGTTGACGTTCCATCCGCGGTAATCAACGCGAACAGTGTCTCCGCAGCACTTGCAGTCGCGGCAAAAGGCAGCTGCAGAATTGTGAGCGAGAGAGCAACAGCAAGAGGTCCAAGAGCAGATCCAAAACGCATTCGACATCCTTCTCCAGACGGGTGAGTTACAAATTTCAACCTCTACGATACTACCAAATGCAAGTTAATATAAGGCGTATTTAATGGTTTGAGTTAAAGGCATAATTGCAACAATGCGATCCTGTCGAATATCTTTTAGAATCAGAATTAATTTTGGAAATTGCAGTAAATGACAACTACGTAAGATGAGGCGAATGTGGTTATCTCTCGCAGCTTACGTATGGGAAGAATTTATAAAAAGTTATCTCTTTCCGGGTGTTTGACTTGGTGGGCGAGTGTGTTCTGCCAGGGATGACGGTTTCTTTTCCTGCGTCTGGCAGCAGCGTTCGAATGCATGCAATGTCTTTCGATTGGAACTTTGGATGTGCGTAGAGGCATTTCCGGGAACGATGACGCATGCATTGAAGGAGAAAGAATTTGCCAGCTGGCAACGTCTCTCCTTTCGGAGCGCTCTCTATTGTGGTGCCGCAACTTCACGTAGGCGCCGGCTTTCAATTTGGCAATGTTCGAGCGGGAGGGCGCGTGAACATGGAAACAATGATCGTTCGTTTAAATGGCTTCTTGAGGGCTGGTGGATTGGTGTTGGCCGCAGGAATGTTGAGCGTCCTCTCCAGCCAACACCTGCAAGCAGAGCCGCTGACGTTGCGGGCCTATTTATCGATGCAGGTGCCTGCATCGGGTTATGATGCAACACGGCAGGCGTATACGGGATTTGAAGTCGATTTGATCAATGCGCTTCTGGACGGTGCGCCGGTTGATCTTGCCGTCAGCTTTGCCGATGCCCCGGTCTGGAAAAGGTCGCTGGAAAACATACGGACAGGGGAGGCGAATTTTCTGCCGCTGGTTTCCTATCGCCCCGAGCGCCTGACTTTCATGGACTATATCGGCGTGTTCAACACCGAGGCTGCCTATCTGGTGACCCGGGCCGAAGAGTCGATTGGTGACCTTGACGATATTGATGATCTGGTTCTCGGGCCCAACTTCATCGAAATTGACGAGGCAATTGCCTGGAACCCGGAGTTTGAGAAGCGGTTGCAGGAAGACCCGGAATACAGGAGCAATTTCTTCGTCAAGGCGGCATCAGACTTCGATCGCGTGTTGGATATTGAGCGGCTTAAAACCGATGTCGATTATCGAAAAAAGATGGAATCCGAGCACGATCTGGTTTTTGTCGACGGCAGGCCGGCCCTGATGTCGGATGCGCAAAGAATCTCGATGGGACGATTGGGCGGCACAATCGTAATCAAGGAAGAGGCGTTGGTTTCAGTAAAGGAGACCGAGGCTTGGCTGGCTGCTGGCGGTCATGGCAAACCGCTGAAGGCCACGCCGATCCGGGCCTTCGGCATCCCTGTTACCTATCTTGCCGCCTCGCTCCAGACGCCGGTCGAGATTCGGCAACACATGAAGAAGCGCTACGCGGAACTTCGTCAAAGCGGCGAATTCGACGCCTTGTGGGCAAAATGGTACGGCGAACTTGATGTGCCGGGCTATATCCCGCCGGGCGAGGAAACAGTCCGAAACTAGGTGCCAATTGTTCGAAAGATGGCCTGCGTCCTTCCGCTCTTCAAACCGGAAGGCGCAGGCCGCGATCGTCTGCGAGAACCAAGTGGCTCGCAGCTAAAGCGGACTCTATAGAAAGGGGGAGGTGGTGCCGGCAGCAGGATTCGAACCCGCGACCCCGAGATTACAAATCACGTGCTCTACCAGCTGAGCTATACCGGCTAAGGGTCAAGCGCTTTCGGATATGGCCCGAAGCGAGGAGCACCGTGTACCCTCAATTGCCTTTGCGGGGCAAGAGGGAATTTTGATTTTCCGTTTTCTGATGAAACCAGCGGCAAGGTGTTTGTGGATAACACGCCGCGGTCAAGACGCATGTCAGTATCAGTTTCAAACCCTTGGGCTTCCCCCTGGAATGCGCTCAGTGATGGTGCGGATCGGGACGATCTAATCTGTAACTATGGAAAGTATACGTAGAAATAATTATATTCCGACGCGTAGCGAGTTACGTTTTGTGCTGCACAATTATTTGAATAAAGGAGCAACAAGTGAAACTATCAGTTTCTACGGCAGTCGGCCTTTCACTTTGTCTTTTGCTTTCTAACGGAAGCGCCAACGCGGGCGAAAATCGCCTGAGTGACGAAACCATCGCCGGTCAACGGGCGGCTCTTGCGGAAATGGCGAATGAGGCAGGATTCGGACCGCAGGCGCCGCGAGACATCGAATCTGTTGCAGGCAGCAATCCCGTCGCATTCGGCAAGGCTCCCCCTGTGGACCAGATGAACCTTTGCAACATTCATTTTCATGAAGGTGCAGAACACAAGGGCGGGGAATACACGCGCCATGCCGGTAATCCCGATGAGCATGGGTATGGGGGCGGATACCTTTATGACGGACAGCTGAGCAGCGCTGAGCTGGCAGCCATCGACTATCCTGTCGGTGAGGGCAAGCATGGTGATCTGCAGCCGGGGGATACGATCGAGATTCACTACGTGCATTCCACCGCGCCAATCACGCCTGGTCCGACCCTTGGGTCCTGCCTGTCAGAGGCAAATGCGAACCCGCAGCTGCGCGTTGAGGCCTTTGTATATGTGCTGGTGAACGATGATAAGGCTGCCGACCTGCGCGTCCTTAATGAGGTTGGGGTCGTCGACGGAAATCATCAAGCGATCAATATGCCTTCGGATTTGGGGCAGCCGGTCAGCTATGCCGGGTCGACAACCGGACCTGGGTACAACACCAAGGCCTCGCCCTTTCAGGTGACCTGGAATGTTCATCCTAAAGTGTTGAAGGTTTCGATCTCCTCCGTCGCTGCCTGGTTGGCGGACAATCCGTTTGACGAAGACCACGCTCACGGCGTTCGTAATCTGGTGGTGAATCCAGACCTTCTTTCGCCGATCAACTAACCGGCAGTTTGAAGCTCAGCTTGCAGGGGAGATTTTTTCCTGCAAGCCGCTGACCCTTTTTGGGGATGAAGAGCCAACAAATCTCAGAATTCCGCGAGAAAATGACGTTAGGTGAGTTTGCCCTTGGGATTTCTCCCGTCTGTGCAAACGTTGGTCTTGCTGTTAGTTCGGAAGCCGAAATTATTTCTTTCGGCAGGATTCGTCATGACCCACGCCCAACGCATTTGCATTATCTTCTTTCTTCAACCCATCGCCCTTGGTGCCTGGCTGCCGCATATTCCTGGCGTCCAGACAGCTCTGGGCCTGACAAACAGCGAACTGGCAATCGCGCTGATCGGCGCGCCGATTGGTACGCTGACCACGCTTCTTTTCGCCGGGAAAGTGGCGAATTGGCTCGGTGCGCGTCTGATCACCTTCGTCTTCTTCCCCGTATTTCTCCTTGTGATGCTGACGCCGTTCCTGGCCACGTCGCAATGGGTCCTGATGGCCGCGCTCGCCTGCGTTGGCAGCTCACTGTCTCTTGTGGAACTCGGTCTGAATGTGCTGGCCGATGAATATGAGAAGGAGACAGGCCGCAAGGTCATGAGCACTGCGCATGGATTCTGGAGCTTCGGCCTTTTGAGCGGCACGCTGATCGGTTCCGCAGTTGCATGGGCAGGTATGAGCCCACTATACGCCGGCATGGTGATTGCGATTGTGGTGCAGGTTCTTGCCTATCCGACAATCCAGGGCGTTCCCGTGCCAACCAGGGTCGAGCGCATGGAAGAGGGGACTGCAAAAGGCTTCAGGCTTCCGCATCCGATCCTTCTGGGCGTTTGCATCTTCACGTTTGGAACGACCCTGATCGAAGGAGCCATGGCCGATTGGGCTGCGGTCTATCTGAGAGACACCTTCGCTGCCAATCCCGGTCTCGCAGGTCTCGGCGTCTCCGTCTTTGCCCTTTGCGTGGCAACGACACGCCTGTTCGGAGATCGTCTGCGCCAGATGGCAGCACCCGGTCGGCTGGGGCAGGGGCTTGCCCTTATCGGATTGTTCGGCGTTGCCCTGATCTGGTTTGCGCCTTCTGCTCCGGTCGCTCTTGCAGGCCTCGGCGTTCTTGGGGTCGGAGTGTCGCTGGCATTCCCGCTCGGCGTCACAGCAGCATCAGCAGCACCTGGAACCAGTCCGGCTTCAAATGTCGCCGTGCTGTCGTTTATTGCGCTTCTCGGGTTCCTGATCGGCCCGCTCACGATCGGCCCCGTTGCCGATCTTTATGACATTCGCACAGGGCTCATGGTCACGGGTCCAATGTTGCTGCTCAGCCTGTCGCTGGCGACATTCCTGACACGGGCCGAGGCAAGGGAGGAGCCTCTGAGTGGGGCGGCCGCCAATTCAGCGGCTTGAGCCTGACCTCATTGCGTCTGGGAACAAAAAAGGCAGCGATCCCTCTCTGCCTTTTTCAATTCTGCGTCTAAATCCAAATGTAGGGGCTGCGCGTCACAGGCCCATCTTGCGGCGCGCGACATAAAGAGCCAGCACAGCCGCATTGGAAACATTGAGCGAGCGGATGGCGCCGGGCATGTCGAGGCGTGCCAGCGCTGTGCAGGCTTCGCGAACGCCCTGACGGACGCCCTTGCCTTCAGAGCCAAGAACCAGCACCGTCTTTTCGGCAAACTCGGTGTCTTCAAGGGAGGCGGGGCCATCACTGTCCAGTGCAATGGCGGCAAAACCCTGATCCTGCATTTCTGTCACGAACCGCGCCATGTTTTTCACCCGAACATGTTTGATCATGTCGAGGGCACCGGAGGCAGATTTTGCCAGAACCGGGCCTTCTTCAGGAGCGTGTCGCTCGGTCGTGACAACGGCGTCGGCATCAAGGGCGACCGCTGAACGAAGAATCGCGCCCACATTGTGCGGATCGGTCACCTGATCAAGCGCGAGCACTAGACGCGCACCCTTGAGGTGTTCCGGTCCATAGGCAGGCAGCGCTACGACTTCCAGAACGGCGCCCTGATGCACCGCATCCCTTGTCACCATCCGGTCCAGCGCCTTTGGCGGCACTGTTTCGATCGGGACGTCTATGACTACTCCGCGCTCGGTCAGCCGGCGCTGCGCGTTTTCCGTCGCAAACAATTTTCGGCGTTTGCGCTCCTTGTTTGCAAAGGCTGCCTCGATCGTATGCAGGCCATAGAGAAGGATCGGTCCTTCCGGCGGCAGGCCGGGACGGCGCGGCGCAGGTTTCCTGTTGCCTTGGCCCGGGCGCGAAAAGTTGCGCGGGCGGCGATTGTCTCCCGGACGCTTGGCTCCGGAACCATTGTTGTTCTCAGTCATGACAGCACTCCTACTCCCAAACCCCGAAGCTTTAAAGAGTGACAATTGTCATAAGCAGGCAGCCCGCGATCTATTTGGGCTTCTGTTAGGCCAACGGGCTGAATCGCCAATCCAAAAGGGGCGCAAAAAGTGTCGGTTTTGCCTTCTCGGGTTTTCCACACAGGTGTTCCGATGGGGCAATTTGCGACGTAGAAGCTGTGAAGAAACGTGACAGAACCGCCAGAAAAGGGCAGGATACCGGGAGAAAGCAACGGTCCGTATCCAACGTTCGGGGAGGGGAACTTCGAACGAGCGACGATTTTATGAACTTCTTCGCAAAAACGCCGTTGACACCAAAGGTCCCTATCTGCATAACACGCGCCACGGGATTGCTCGCACCACCAAGGCGGGCTCTTCGGTAAGCCATCCTGACCGCTTCGGCGTGAAGTGAGACGAGATGGAGGAGTGCCCGAGTGGCTAAAGGGGACGGACTGTAAATCCGTTGGCTAAGCCTACGTTGGTTCGAATCCAACCTCCTCCACCATCGTTTCTTTTCGGGTCCGGCGCGCGGGTGTAGCTCAATGGTAGAGCAGCAGCCTTCCAAGCTGACGACGAGGGTTCGATTCCCTTCACCCGCTCCATCATGGGTGCTGATCGGAGTGACCGGAACGGAAGGCTCTTTCGCCCGGACATCCTGAAAATCTATGGGATAAATTCGTCGTCTGAGGAGTATTCCAAAGCTTCGGAACGTGTCCCGCCGCGAGCCTATATCGATATAAACGCGTATTGGACAGAGAGCGACGCCGATGGCGAAGGAAAAATTTGAGCGCAATAAGCCTCACGTCAACATTGGCACGATCGGCCACGTTGACCATGGTAAGACGACGCTGACTGCAGCAATCACGATGACGCTTGCCGAAACCGGCGGCGCAGTTGCTAAGGCATATGACCAGATCGACGCAGCACCTGAAGAAAAGGCGCGCGGCATCACCATCTCCACGGCACACGTTGAGTACGAGACGGAAAACCGTCACTACGCTCACGTTGACTGCCCGGGCCACGCCGACTACGTGAAGAACATGATCACCGGTGCTGCCCAGATGGACGGCGCGATCCTGGTCTGCTCCGCAGCTGACGGCCCGATGCCTCAGACCCGCGAGCACATCCTTCTCGCTCGTCAGGTTGGCGTTCCGGCACTTGTCGTGTTCATGAACAAGGTTGACCAGGTCGACGACGAAGAGCTCCTCGAGCTGGTCGAAATGGAAATCCGTGAGCTTCTGTCTTCCTACGAGTTCCCGGGCGACGACATTCCGATCGTCAAGGGTTCTGCACTGGCGGCAGTTGAAAACCGTGACCCGGCTATCGGCCGTGACGCGATCAAGGAACTGATGGCTCAGGTTGACGCCTACATCCCGACGCCGGAGCGTCCGAAGGATCAGCCGTTCCTGATGCCGATCGAAGACGTCTTCTCGATCTCCGGCCGTGGTACGGTTGTGACCGGTCGTGTTGAGCGTGGCATCGTCAAGGTTGGTGAGGAAGTCGAGATCGTCGGCATCCGCGACACCCAGAAGACGACTGTTACGGGCGTTGAAATGTTCCGCAAGCTGCTGGACAGCGGCGAAGCAGGCGACAACATCGGCGCACTGATCCGCGGTATCGGCCGTGAAGACGTTGAGCGCGGCCAGGTGCTGTGCAAGCCGGGTACAGTTAACCCGCACACGAACTTCAAGGCAGAAGCCTACATCCTGACGAAGGAAGAAGGCGGTCGTCATACACCGTTCTTCACCAACTACCGTCCTCAGTTCTACTTCCGTACGACGGACGTGACGGGTGTTGTGTCCCTTCCGGAAGGCACTGAAATGGTGATGCCGGGCGACAACGTCTCTGTTGACGTTGAGCTGATCGTTCCGATCGCCATGGAAGAAGGTCTGCGCTTCGCTATCCGCGAAGGTGGCCGGACCGTCGGCGCTGGCGTCGTCGCTTCCATCATCAAGTAAGAATTGGTGTCCACCGGGTCCGCCCGGACCCGGTGGATATCTTCGTCAGGCCTTGATAAATCGAGGTCAGGCGAGTATCAGGAGCAAGATCGAAATTCGATCACCTGAAGGGGTATAGCTCAGTTGGTAGAGCGGCGGTCTCCAAAACCGCAGGTCGCGGGTTCGAACCCTGCTGCCCCTGCCATTTTTGCTCTTGAAAGCAGAGCCCCGAGGGGTTACATAGACCTCGGGTGAGGCGCGCGAACATGGGTCGCGCGCCCACTCGTATTTAACAGACCGGAATCGGAATGGCGAAGACCAATCCCTTTACATTCATTCAGCAGGTTCGCTCCGAGGTGTCGAAAGTCACCTGGCCGACACGTCGCGAGACTGCCGTAACCACTGTCATGGTTTTTGTCATGGTGGTGATTGCGTCGATTTTCTTCCTGCTTGCCGACCAGTTGATGGGCTGGGGTATCGGCTGGCTGCTTGGTGTTTAAAGCGATCCCGATTGAGGATCTGCCCGTAACACGCTGAAAAGAACAAGAAACGGAACTGAAGAACATGGCCAAGCGCTGGTACATTGTGCACGCCTATTCGAATTTCGAGAAGAAGGTCGCCGAGTCCATCCGTGAAAAGGCCGAGCAAAAGGGTCTTTCCGACCTTTTTGAGGAAATTCTCGTTCCGATGGAAAAGGTCACTGAAGTTCGCCGCGGCCGCAAGGTTGAGGCTGAGCGCAAGTTCTTCCCGGGCTATGTTCTGGTGAAGATGGACATGACCAACGAGGCGTTCCACCTCATCAAGGATACACCGAAAGTTACCGGGTTTCTCGGTGCAGACCAGAAGCCGGTGCCGATCCCCGAGCGGGAAGCCCTTCGCATCATCAATCAGGTGCAGGAAGGCGTTGATCGTCCGAAGCCGACCATCAGCTTTGAGGTTGGTGAGCAGGTTCGCGTATCCGACGGCCCGTTTGCGTCCTTCTCCGGCCTCGTCGAAGAAGTTGATGACGAGCGTGCGCGCCTGAAGGTGGCGGTGTCGATCTTCGGTCGCGCCACGCCGGTCGAATTGGAATTCGGTCAGGTCGACAAGCTCTGATCTGACTGTTTGGCTGCTTTGGCAGTCTCCGTGCCTGTCCTGAACGGGGCAGGGTAATCGGGTGGTAGATCCGCCTGCTCATCGCCGGGCAGGCATCAAGGGTCACACCACCAACTCCCGCAAGGCTGATGAGCCATCATCCGCTTGCATGAATGGAGATCAACATGGCGAAGAAAATTGACGGCTATATCAAGCTGCAGGTGCCGGCTGGTTCTGCAACACCGTCTCCCCCGATTGGTCCTGCGCTGGGTCAGCGCGGTCTGAACATCATGGAATTCTGCAAGGCGTTCAACGCTCAGACCCAGGATGTTGAGAAGGGCGCTCCGTGCCCGACCGTCATTACATATTATTCCGACAAGTCTTTCACCTTCGAGATCAAGACGGCTCCGGTGTCGTTCTTCCTCAAGAAGGCCGCAAAGCTTCAGAAGGGTTCCCAGACCCCCGGCCGCGGCACCGTTGGTTCCGTGACCAAGGCGCAGGTCAAGGAAATCGCTGAAGCAAAGATGAAAGACCTGAACGCCAACGACATCGACGCAGCAATGCTGATGGTCGCAGGCTCCGCCCGGTCCATGGGCCTGGAAGTTACGGAGTAAGATCATGGCTAAGCTCGGAAAGCGTATCACGGAAGCTCGTGAGGGTATTGATCGCAACAAGACCTATGGTCTGGGCGAAGCTCTGACTCTCGTTAAGGGTCGTTCCAAGGTCAAGTTCGACGAGACCGTCGAAGTTGCAATCAACCTCGGCGTTGATCCGCGTCATGCAGACCAGATGGTCCGCGGCGTGTGTGTTCTGCCGAACGGCACTGGCAAGACTGTTCGCGTTGCCGTGTTTGCTCGTGGCGACAAGGCTGAAGAAGCCAAGGCAGCCGGTGCAGACATCGTCGGTGCAGAAGACCTGGTTGAAGCCATCCAGGGCGGCAAGATCGATTTCGATACGGTCATCGCTACCCCGGACATGATGCCGCTCGTCGGTCGCCTCGGTAAGGTTCTCGGCCCGCGCGGCCTGATGCCGAACCCGAAGGTCGGAACGGTAACTCCGGACGTGAAGTCTGCTGTTAACGACGCCAAGGGCGGTGCTGTTCAGTTCCGCGTCGAAAAGGCCGGTATCGTTCATGCAGGCATCGGCAAGGTTTCCTTCTCTGAAGATGCTCTGAAGCAGAACATCCAGGCATTTGTTGATGCTGTTCAGAAGGCAAAGCCGTCCGGATCCAAGGGGCAGTACATGCGCCGGATCGCAATTTCCTCGACGATGGGCCCGGGCGTAAAGGTCGACCTGGCAACCGTCAGCGAGTAATCCGACACGTCGGATCTACAAGTTTCGGCCGGGCAACCGGCTGATTGATCTGGTGGCTCGCCGCCAGGTCACCCTGTCCGAGACTGCAGGTGCCGGGAAACCGGTTTAAGCCAAGTGGCCTGCATAGATAGGTAAGAGCCGAACTTTCGCGAAAGCGAACACCCGGTTCGAACCAGGCCTTGCCGCGCTGCTCGCGCGAGCGAGGGGACAGGACCCTGAGCGTCGTTAGCGGGCGTCCCGGGTTCGGGAAACCTGCTGCGGCAAAGGCAAACCGGTGACGGAAACGTCATCAAATGGAGAAGGCAAGTGGAAAGAGCGGAAAAGCACGAGTTCGTGACGTCTCTCAACGCCGAGCTGGCACAGACCGGCGTCGTTGTCGTCGCGCACTATGCAGGCCTTTCAGTTTCCCAGATGACTGCCCTGCGGTCTTCTGTACGTGAAGCTGGTGGCTCTGTGAAAGTCGCGAAAAACCGCCTTGTGAAACTTGCCCTTCAAGGCACGGAACTGGAGCACATTGCTGACCTCTTCCAGGGCCCGACCGTCCTCGTTTATTCCGAGGATCCGATCGCAGCCCCGAAGGCAGCAGTAGACTTCGCCAAGGCAAACGCAAAGTTTGAAATCCTTGGTGGCGCTCTCGGAACCACAAACCTGAACGCGGACGGAGTTAAGTCTCTGGCCTCTATGCCGTCGCTCGATGAGCTGCGCGCAAAGCTGGTCGGTATGATCCAGACCCCGGCATCCCGTATTGCTCAGGTTGTCAACGCGCCGGCCGGGCAGCTCGCCCGCGTCTTCAACGCGTACGCCGAGAAGGACAAGGCCGCATAAGGCGACCAAAACACTGTCAATCAAAACCAACACACTGGTTCGAACTTAAGGTACTGAAAAATGGCTGATCTTGAAAAGCTCGTCGAAGAACTGTCTGCACTGACCGTTATGGAAGCTGCTGAACTGTCCAAGCTTCTGGAAGAGAAGTGGGGCGTTTCTGCTGCTGCTCCGGTTGCAGTTGCTGCTGTTGCTGCTGGTGGCGGCGCTGCTGCTGCTGAAGAAGAAAAGACCGAATTCGACGTCATCCTGGCATCTGCTGGCGACAAGAAAATCAACGTCATCAAGGAAGTCCGTGCCATCACGGGTCTCGGTCTGAAGGAAGCCAAGGAACTCGTCGAAGGCGCTCCGAAGCCGGTCAAGGAACAGGTTTCCAAGGCAGAAGCAGAAGAGCTGAAGAAGAAGCTCGAAGAAGCCGGCGCTACCGTCGAGCTGAAGTAATCGGGCTTTAGCCCAATAACGGTCCCGGGTAACCGGGGCCGTTTTCTGGCCCCGGCGGGTTCTCCCGTTTCCGGGGCAAACGTACCACTGGGGGATCCTCTTTCCAAAGGGATGCCTCAGACCCCATAGACCGATCACGATCCTGTTTCACGCTGGCAGGGTGATCAATGGGGAACGTTTTTCCGAAGCGCCTGGATGCAAAGCATCCGATGGACAAGGGGCGTTTCGGGAAGCCGTTACCCGGCCGATACGAGGAGCGACAATGACCCAAACGTTCAACGGTCGCAAAAAGGTTCGTAAATACTACGGATCAATCCGCGATGTCGCGGCCATGCCCAATCTCATCGAGGTTCAAAAAGCATCCTACGACCAATTCCTTCAGGTCGACGAGATGCCGGGCGGTGGACGCAAAAATGATGGTCTGGAAGCCGTATTCCAGTCCGTGTTCCCGATCTCCGATTTTGCCGGAACATCTCTTCTTGAGTTTGTTTCCTACGAATTTGAAGCTCCGAAGTACGATGTTGACGAGTGCCGCCAGCGCGACATGACGTTCGCAGCGCCGCTCAAGGTCACCTTGCGCCTGATCGTGTTTGATGTCGACGAAGAAACCGGCGCCAAGTCGGTGAAGGACATCAAGGAGCAGGACGTCTACATGGGCGACATGCCCTTCATGACGGACAATGGTACCTTTATCGTCAACGGCACCGAGCGCGTCATCGTCTCCCAGATGCACCGTTCGCCGGGCGTGTTTTTCGATCACGACAAGGGCAAGACGCACTCTTCCGGCAAGCTTCTGTTTGCAGCGCGCGTCATTCCTTATCGCGGCTCCTGGCTGGACATCGAGTTCGATGCCAAGGACGTCGTGTATGCGCGTATCGACCGTCGCCGCAAGATCCCGGTCACCTCGCTTCTCATGGCCCTCGGCCTTGACGGCGAAGAGATCCTGAACACCTTCTACAACCGGATTGAATATACCCGCGAGAAGGATGGTTCCTGGCGCATGCCGTTTGACGGCGAGCGTTTGAAGGGCACCAAGGCGTCCTATGACCTGATCGACGCTGACAGCGGCGAAGTGGTTGTCGAAGGTGGTCGCAAGATCACGGCTCGCACCATCAAGCAGCTGGCTGAAAAGAACGTTACCGCTCTGAAGGTGACCGACGAAGACCTGCATGGCCAGTATCTGGCTGAGGACATCGTCAACGCTCAGTCCGGTGAGATTTATGCGGAAGCCGGTGAGGAAATCACAGGCAAGCTCCTCGAGGAACTCGTTGATCGCGGTTACCACGATCTTGTTGTTCTCGACATTGACCACGTCAACACGGGCCCGTACATCCGCACGACCCTTGCCGTGGACAAGAACGAGTCCCGCGAAGACGCGCTGTTCGACATCTACCGCGTGATGCGCCCGGGTGAGCCGCCCACCATCGATTCCGCGGAAGCCATGTTCCAGTCGCTGTTCTTCGATGCAGAGCGCTATGACCTCTCCGCCGTTGGCCGCGTGAAGATGAACATGCGTCTCGACGTCGATGCTGAAGACACGGTTCGCGTCCTGCGCAAGGAAGATATCCTTGAAGTTATTCGCGTGCTGTTGCAGCTGCGTGATGGCAAGGGCGAAATCGATGACATCGACAACCTGGGCAACCGTCGTGTTCGCTCGGTTGGCGAACTCATGGAAAACCAGTACCGGGTTGGCCTGCTGCGCATGGAACGCGCGATCAAGGAGCGCATGAGCTCTGTCGAGATCGACACCGTTATGCCGCAGGACCTGATCAACGCGAAGCCGGCAGCGGCTGCCGTTCGTGAATTCTTCGGCTCCTCGCAGCTGTCGCAGTTCATGGACCAGACGAACCCGCTGTCCGAAGTCACGCACAAGCGCCGCCTTTCGGCCCTTGGCCCGGGTGGTCTGACCCGTGAGCGCGCAGGCTTCGAAGTTCGCGACGTTCACCCGACGCACTACGGTCGTATCTGCCCGATTGAGACGCCGGAAGGCCCGAACATCGGTCTGATCAACTCGCTTGCAACCTTCGCCCGTGTGAACAAGTACGGCTTCATTGAAAGCCCGTATCGCAAGGTGAAGGACGGCGTCGTGACCAACGACATCGTCTACCTGTCCGCGATGGAAGAAGCCAAGCACTACGTGGCTCAGTCCAACGCCAGCTATGATGACGTCGGACGGTTCACGGACGAACTGATCACCTGCCGCCACGCCGGCGAAAACATGATGGTCCCGTCTGATCGCGTTGACCTCATGGACGTTTCGCCGAAGCAGCTTGTGTCTGTTGCTGCCGCGCTCATTCCGTTCCTTGAGAACGATGACGCGAACCGCGCCCTGATGGGCTCGAACATGCAGCGTCAGGCCGTTCCGCTCGTGCGGGCAGAAGCTCCGTTCGTTGGAACCGGCATGGAGCCGATCGTGGCTCGCGACTCCGGTGCGGCCATCGGTGCAAAGCGCGCCGGTGTCGTCGACCAGGTTGACGCGACCCGTATCGTTATCCGGGCAACCGAAGATCTCGATCCGGGCAAGTCCGGTGTTGATATCTACCGCCTGATGAAGTTCCAGCGTTCGAACCAGAACACCTGCATCAACCAGCGCCCGCTGGTTCGCGTGGGTGACCGGGTTCACAAGGGTGACATCATTGCGGACGGTCCGTCGACTGATCTCGGTGATCTGGCTCTCGGCCGGAACGTGCTCGTCGCGTTCATGCCGTGGAACGGCTACAACTTCGAGGATTCCATCCTGCTGTCCGAGCGGATCGTGTCCGATGACGTCTTCACTTCGATCCATCTGGAAGAATTCGAAGTGATGGCGCGTGACACCAAGCTTGGTCCGGAAGAAATCACGCGCGACATTCCGAACGTTTCGGAAGAAGCCCTGAAGAACCTCGACGAAGCCGGGATTGTCTATATCGGTGCGGAACTGCATCCGGGCGACATTCTCGTCGGCAAGATCACTCCGAAGGGCGAAAGCCCGATGACGCCGGAAGAAAAGCTTCTGCGCGCCATCTTCGGTGAAAAGGCGTCCGATGTTCGCGACACGTCCCTGCGCCTGCCGCCGGGAGTTTCGGGTACCGTTGTCGAAGTTCGTGTCTTCAATCGCCACGGCGTTGAGAAGGACGAGCGCGCTATGGCTATCGAGCGCGAGGAAATCGAGCGTCTTGCAAAGGACCGTGACGACGAACAGGCAATCCTGGACCGTAACGTCTATGGCCGTCTGGCAGAAATGCTGCTCGGCAAGTCCGCTGTTGCAGGGCCCAAGGGCTTCAAGAAGGGTGGGGAGCTGAACGGCGACGCACTCAATGAATTCCCGCGGTCCCAGTGGTGGCAGTTTGCGACCGAAGACGAGAAGTTCATGTCCGAAATCGAGGCTCTGCGCGGTCAGTATGATGACAGCCGCAAGCGCCTTGAGCAGCGGTTTATCGACAAGGTCGAGAAGCTGCAGCGTGGTGATGAGCTGCCCCCGGGCGTCATGAAGATGGTCAAGGTCTTCGTTGCCGTGAAGCGCAAGCTTCAGCCGGGCGACAAGATGGCTGGCCGTCACGGCAACAAGGGTGTGGTGTCCAAGATCAACCCGTGTGAAGACATGCCGTTCCTGGAAGACGGCACGCATGTCGACATCGTGTTGAACCCGCTCGGCGTGCCTTCGCGCATGAACGTTGGTCAGATCCTTGAAACCCACCTGGGTTGGGCCTGCCGCGGCATGGGTCTGCGTATCGGCGAAATGTACGATGAGTACAGGAAGTCGGGCCAGATTGATGAGCTTCGCGGAAAGATCGTCGAGATCTACGGCGACAATCTGAAGGGCGATAACGTCAAGGAATTCGATGACGAGAGCATCACGCTCCTTGCCGAACAGTTGAAGAAGGGCGTGCCGATTGCAACGCCGGTCTTCGACGGCGCGCGTGAACCAGATGTTGTCGATGCTCTGAACATTGCCGGATACCATACGAGCGGCCAGTCGGTCCTCTATGATGGCCGGACAGGGGAAGAGTTCGATCGCCGTGTGACCGTGGGCTACATCTACATGTTGAAGCTCCACCACCTGGTCGACGACAAGATCCATGCCCGTTCGATTGGCCCGTACTCGCTCGTTACCCAGCAGCCGCTGGGTGGTAAGGCGCAGTTCGGTGGCCAGCGCTTCGGGGAAATGGAGGTCTGGGCCCTTGAAGCCTATGGTGCAGCCTACACGCTGCAGGAAATGCTTACTGTCAAGTCGGATGACGTGGCCGGTCGTACAAAGGTCTATGAGGCCATTGTTCGCGGTGACGACACCTTCGAGGCAGGCATTCCGGAAAGCTTCAACGTGCTTGTGAAAGAAATGCGGTCTTTGGGTCTGAACGTGGAGCTGCAGCGCACCGATCAGCCTCAGCTCTCCGACGAACCTGCTGCTGACGCAGCCGAGTGATCCGGACGTGAAGACTAAGACCGATTTGAGACTTGCAGTGCTGGCTGAGGGGAGAGCGCCGACGGGCGTTCTCCCGGCCCCTGCAGTGAAGGAGATGGACCATGAATCATGAGGTCATGAACCTGTTTAATCAGCAGGCTCCCACACAGACCTTCGATAATATCCGGATCTCGCTTGCGAGCCCGGAAAAGATCATGTCCTGGTCGTTTGGCGAGATCAAAAAGCCTGAGACCATCAACTACCGTACGTTCAAGCCTGAGCGTGACGGCCTGTTCTGCGCGCGTATTTTTGGCCCGATCAAGGACTACGAATGTCTTTGCGGCAAGTACAAGCGCATGAAGTACAAGGGCGTTATCTGCGAAAAGTGTGGCGTTGAAGTCACCCTGTCGCGGGTTCGCCGTGAGCGCATGGGCCACATCGAACTGGCTGCGCCTGTTGCGCATATCTGGTTCCTGAAGTCCCTGCCGAGCCGTATCGGCCTTCTGCTCGACATGACGCTGAAGGATCTGGAACGCGTTCTGTACTTCGAAAACTATGTCGTTCTTGAGCCGGGTCTGACCCCGTTGAAGCAGCACCAGCTTCTTTCCGAAGAAGACTTCATTGCTGCGCAGGACGAATATGGGGAAGACGCTTTCACCGCGATGATCGGTGCAGAGGCAATCCGCGAAATCCTGATGAGCCTCGATCTCGAGCGCACAAGCGAACAGCTGCGTCAGGAAATTGCTGAAGCCACGACCGAACTGAAGCCGAAGAAGCTGGCCAAGCGCCTGAAGGTTATCGAGGCATTCATTGAATCCGGCAATCGCCCGGAATGGATGATCATGACCGTCGTTCCGGTTATCCCGCCGGATCTGCGTCCGCTGGTTCCGCTCGACGGTGGCCGGTTCGCGACGTCGGATCTGAACGATCTGTATCGCCGCGTGATCAACCGTAACAACCGTCTGCGTCGCCTGATGGAACTGCGTGCTCCGGATATCATCATCCGGAACGAGAAGCGCATGCTTCAGGAGTCTGTTGACGCCCTGTTTGACAACGGCCGCCGTGGCCGCGTCATCACCGGTGCCAACAAGCGTCCGCTGAAGTCGCTGTCCGACATGCTCAAGGGCAAGCAGGGCCGCTTCCGTCAGAACCTTCTTGGTAAGCGCGTTGACTATTCCGGCCGTTCGGTCATCACCGTGGGCCCGGAACTCAAGCTGCACCAGTGCGGTCTGCCGAAGAAGATGGCGCTCGAACTGTTCAAGCCGTTCATCTACTCCCGTCTTGACGCGAAGGGGTTCTCTTCCACCGTCAAGCAGGCGAAGAAGCTGGTTGAAAAAGAGCGTCCGGAAGTCTGGGACATCCTTGACGAAGTGATCCGCGAGCACCCGGTTCTGCTGAACCGCGCGCCGACGCTTCACCGTCTTGGCATCCAGGCGTTCGAACCGACCCTGATCGAAGGCAAGGCTATCCAGCTGCACCCGCTCGTCTGTTCGGCCTTCAACGCCGACTTCGACGGTGACCAGATGGCTGTTCACGTACCGCTCTCGCTGGAAGCCCAGCTGGAAGCACGTACGCTGATGATGTCCACGAACAACATTCTGCATCCGGCAAACGGTGGCCCGATCATCGTTCCGTCGCAGGATATCGTTCTCGGCCTCTACTATCTGTCGATCATGGCAGAGAAGGAGCCGGGCGAAGGCATGGCCTTCGGCGACATCGGCGAAATCCATCACGCGCTGGCGAACAAGGTCATCACGCTGCACACCAAGATCAAGGGTCGTTTCCGGACCATTGACGCGGATGGCAACGAGGTTTCCGCAATCCACGAAACCACGCCGGGCCGCATGCTCATCGGTGAGCTTCTGCCCAAGCACCATGAAGTTCCCTTCGACATCTGCAACAAGCTGATGACGAAGAAGGAAGTCTCCAAGATGATCGACGCCGTTTATCGTGCGTGCGGTCAGAAAGAGACGGTCATCTTCTGTGACCAGATCATGGGTCTCGGTTTCAAGAACGCCTGTAGAGCAGGTATTTCGTTCGGCATGGACGACATGGTTATCCCGGACACCAAGCAGAAGCTGGTGGCCGAGACTGCCGCCATGGCAACCGAATACGAACAGCAGTACAATGACGGTCTCATCACCCAGGGCGAAAAGTACAACAAGGTTGTCGACGCCTGGGCGAAGTGTACCGACCGTGTTGCTGACGAGATGATGAAGCGCATTCAGGCGGTGGAATTCGACGAGGAAACCGGTCGCCAGAAGCAGATGAACTCGGTGTACATGATGTCCCACTCCGGGGCCCGTGGTTCACCCCAGCAGATGAAGCAGCTGGCTGGTATGCGCGGCCTCATGGCCAAGCCGTCCGGCGAGATCATCGAAAACCCGATCATCTCGAACTTCAAGGAAGGCCTCTCGGTTCTGGAGTACTTCAACTCCACACACGGTGCTCGTAAGGGTCTGGCCGACACCGCCTTGAAGACTGCTAACTCCGGTTACCTGACCCGTCGTCTGGTGGACGTTGCGCAGGATTCCATCATCCTTGAACCGGATTGTGGTTCCCAGCGTGGCATCACCGTGGCACCGATCGTTGACGCCGGTAACGTCATTGCCTCCCTTGGCATGCGCGTTCTGGGTCGTACGACCGCAGAGGACGTTTACAATCACCAGACCGGTGAAATGATCGTTCCGAAGGGCCACCTGATCGACGAGAAGGACGTGGAAGTCATTGAGGCTGCCAAGGTTCAGCAGGTCAAGATCCGCTCGGTTCTGACCTGTGAAACCGAAACCGGCGTCTGTGCGACCTGTTACGGCCGTGACCTTGCTCGCGGTACTCCGGTCAACATGGGTGAGGCTGTCGGCGTTATCGCTGCCCAGTCCATCGGTGAGCCGGGAACACAGCTGACGATGCGTACGTTCCACATTGGTGGTACGGCACAGGTTGTCGACTCTTCGTTCATCGAATCCAACGTCGATGGCCGGGTCAAGATCCGAAACCGCAATGTCCAGCGCGACTCCGATGGCAACCTGATTGCCATGGTCCGCAACATGTCCATCGTTGTCCTCGACAGTGATGACAACGAGCGTGCCGTTCACCGTGTCACATATGGCTCCAAGCTTCATGTGGACGATGGCGACACGGTCAAGCGCGGCCAGCGGATTGCCGAGTGGGATCCATACACGCGTCCGATGCTTGCCGATGTCGACGGTATCGTGGACTTCGAAGACCTGGTTGACGGTATTTCCGTGCAGGAAACCGCCGACGAGGCGACCGGCATCACCAAGCGTGTCGTTACCGACTGGCGTTCGTCCCAGCGTGGTGCGGACCTCAAGCCGGCAATCGTCGTCAAGGACGCAAAGGGTGCTGTTTCCAAGACCGCTCGCGGTCTGGATGCCCGTATCCTTCTGTCCGTGGACGCCATTTTGTCGGTTCAGCCGGGTGCATCGGTTAAGGCCGGTGACGTTCTGTCTCGTATCCCGCTGGAAAGCGCCAAGACCAAGGACATCACCGGTGGTCTGCCGCGCGTTGCAGAACTGTTCGAAGCACGTCGTCCGAAGGATCACGCGATCATCGCGGAAATCTCCGGTACGATCCGCTTCGGCCGTGACTACAAGAACAAGCGTCGGATCATCATCGAGCCGGCGGACGAGGGGATGGAGCCCGTCGAATACCTCATCCCGAAGGGCAAGCACTTCCATCTTCAGGAAGGCGATGCCATCGAGAAGGGTGAGTACATCCTCGACGGTAACCCGGCACCGCATGACATTCTGGCCGTCAAGGGCGTGGAGGCACTGGCTGCTTACCTCGTCAATGAAATCCAGGAAGTCTATCGTCTGCAGGGCGTGACCATCAACGACAAGCACATCGAGGTGATCGTTCGCCAGATGCTGCAGAAGGTTGAGATCACTGATCCGGGTGAGACGGAGTTCTTTGCGGGCGAACAGATCGACCGTATCGACTTCGAGGAAGCCAACCAGAAGGCGATCGATAACGCTCGCGATCCTGCCAAGGGTAACCCGGTTCTGCTGGGTATCACCAAGGCATCGCTGCAGACCCGTTCGTTCTTCTCCGCAGCGTCCTTCCAGGAGACGACGCGCGTTCTCACCGAAGCTGCTGTCGGCGGCAAGGTGGATCCGCTGGTCGGCCTCAAGGAAAACGTCATCGTTGGTCGCCTGATCCCGGCCGGTACCGGCGGGGTGATGAAGCGCATCCGCCAGATCGCAACCCACCGGGACGATCTGATCCAGGAAGCACAACGGCAGGAGTCTTCGCAAAGCGCAGCATCCGCCGAAGGTCTTCTGGAAGATCTCAGCGGCGCAGCCGAATAACGGTTCGACCAAATGAAAAATGCAGGGCCGCCTTCGGGCGGCCCTTCTCATATGTACCAGGGAAATCTCATCATGAATGACAATGGCGATACACTCGATCCGGTCGTCTACATAGTAATCGGTCGGGTATGGGACCATGAAGACGGCACTGAAGAAACAGCTACTCCGGTCCATGTGCTCCTGCGTGGAGCGGATGATGATGATGCGGTTCGCAAGACGCTCGAGGCGCTGACCTCTAAGGGTTATGTCGAAGCGGAGCTGGATCAGATCGGCGTCATGGACGGCGAGCCGGAAGACCCGACCTATGAAGCAGCCTATGAGGATGCGTTGGCCGGAAACGTCGCGGTGATCGCATTTGCCGAATAGGGCAAAAGGATTCGCCGAAATCCGATTCTTGGAAACGTGATTCCAAAGCCGAGTCATGAATTGAACCAATGTGTTAAGCATTTGTTCATCTGTATGCCAGCCATGCATTTCCGGTATCGGTAACAATACGATTGAAACAAGCGCTATCCGCGAAACAAGATTGCGCAAATTGTCCGAAAATCGACTGAAAAAGCCTAGGAATCTGCCGAAATCCCGGAAAACGGGAAATTCCGATAAACCGCTTGACGCGGGAAGGGGATGTGAGTAGGTTCCGGCCATCCCAAGGGCAGGCGGTAAGAGCGGAATTGTCCAGCGCGGCTCGCGCAGGAAATAGCCTCTTAAACGCTGCCGGGTTCATAAAGGCGAATAAGCGTCGATTGCATGACCGCGTATGAAAGTGCGTGGTCCTCTGGTTTTCGCAGCGCCTGCCGCTCCTCTGGAGTGCGCGGGCGCGATTTTGCATGCAAAGTCAGCGAAAACGGCAGTTGCGATACGAATTTTTGGATGGACAAGGTAAAGGGCACGATATGCCGACCATCAACCAGTTGATCCGCAAGCCGCGGAAAGATCCGCCGAAGCGGAACAAAGTGCCGGCCATGGAGGCCTGCCCGCAAAAGCGTGGTGTTTGCACCCGCGTTTACACGACCACTCCGAAGAAGCCGAACTCGGCTCTGCGTAAAGTGGCAAAAATCCGTCTGACCAACGGCTTTGAAGTCATTGGTTATATCCCGGGTGAAGGTCACAACCTTCAGGAACACTCTGTCGTGATGATCCGCGGCGGTCGTGTGAAGGATTTGCCGGGTGTTCGCTACCACATCATTCGTGGTGTGCTTGATACCCAGGGCGTCAAGGATCGTAAGCAGCGCCGGTCCAAGTACGGCGCGAAGCGGCCGAAGTAAGGAGCACATTAGATGTCCCGTCGTCACCGCGCAGAAAAACGCGAAATCAACCCGGATCCGAAGTTCGGGGACATTGTCGTCACCAAGTTCATGAACGCTATCATGTACGACGGCAAGAAGTCGGTTGCAGAGCGCATCGTTTACGGTGCTTTCGATGTGATCGAAAACAAGACCCGTGAGAACCCGATTGAAGTGTTCCACGCAGCTCTTGAAAACGTTATGCCGCAAGTGGAAGTGCGTTCCCGCCGTGTTGGTGGTGCAACCTACCAGGTTCCGGTGGAAGTGCGTTCTGACCGTCGTCAGGCTCTCGCAATTCGCTGGCTGATCACTGCAGCGCGTAACCGCAACGAAACGACCATGGTTGACCGTCTGTCCGGCGAAATGCTCGACGCAGCCAACAACCGTGGCACTGCAGTTAAGAAGCGCGAAGACACGCACCGTATGGCTGACGCCAACCGTGCATTCTCGCACTACCGCTGGTAATCAGGACTTCGAAGGGCTGACGCTATGGCGCGCACGCATAAAATCGAGGACTACCGCAACTTCGGCATCATGGCACACATCGATGCTGGCAAGACGACCACGACCGAGCGGATCCTCTACTACACAGGCAAGAGCCACAAGATTGGCGAAGTGCATGATGGCGCAGCCACCATGGACTGGATGGAGCAGGAGCAGGAGCGTGGCATCACGATTACCTCTGCTGCGACGACCGCTTTCTGGAAAGAGAAGCGTCTGAACATCATCGATACCCCGGGCCACGTTGACTTCACGATTGAAGTTGAGCGTTCGCTCCGCGTTCTCGATGGCGCAGTTGCTCTCCTCGACGCCAATGCTGGTGTTGAGCCGCAGACCGAGACTGTCTGGCGTCAGGCCGACAAGTACAAGGTCCCGCGGATGATCTTCGTCAACAAGATGGACAAGCTGGGCGCCGATTTCGATCGTTGCGTAACCATGATCAAGACCCGTCTTGGTGCTACTCCGCTTGTCATGCAGCTCCCGATCGGTGCTGAGAGCGAGTTTGCCGGTTGCGTAGACCTCATCGAAATGAAGGCTCTCGTATGGCAGTCGGAAAACCTCGGTGCAGCATGGGATGTCCTTGATATTCCGGCTGACCTGGTGGACCGTGCAAACGAAGCTCGCGAGCAGCTGATCGAAACAGCCGTTGAAGTCGACGAAGCTGCGATGGAAGCCTACCTGGAAGGCGAAATGCCGTCCAACGAGCAGCTGCGCAAGCTGATCCGTAAGGGCACCATCAACAGCATGTTCGTTCCGGTGTTCTGTGGTTCTGCCTTCAAGAACAAGGGCGTGCAGCCGCTTCTTGATGGCGTTGTTGATTATCTGCCGAGCCCGGTTGAAGTTCCGGACATCCGCGGCATCGACCCGAAGACCGAAGGCGAAGTTCTGCGCAAGTCTTCTGACGAAGAGCCGCTCGGCCTGCTTGCATTCAAGATTGCAAACGACCCGTTCGTTGGCTCTCTGACCTTCTGCCGCATCTACTCCGGCGTGCTGACAAAGGGTGTAACCCTGCTCAACACGGTCAAGGAGAAGAAAGAGCGCGTCGGTCGCATGATGCAGATGCACTCCAACTCCCGCGAAGACATCGATATCGCCTATGCTGGTGACATCGTTGCTATCGCAGGCCTGAAGGACACCACGACCGGCGACACCCTGTGTGACCCGCTGAAGCCGGTGATCCTTGAGCGCATGGAGTTCCCTGAGCCGGTTATCGAGATCGCTGTTGAGCCGAAGACCAAGGCCGACCAGGAAAAGATGGGCCTCGCCCTGAACCGCCTGGCTGCTGAAGATCCGTCCTTCCGCGTCAAGACCGACGAAGAATCCGGCCAGACCATCATTGCTGGCATGGGTGAACTTCACCTCGACATCATCGTCGACCGTATGCGTCGCGAGTTCAAGGTTGAAGCCAACATCGGTGCTCCGCAGGTTGCTTACCGCGAAACCATCACCAAGCTTGCTGAAGTGGATTACACCCACAAGAAGCAGTCCGGTGGTTCTGGTCAGTTCGCCCGTATCAAGCTCGTGCTTGAGCCGGCTGAAGCAAATGCCGGTTTCGTATTCGAAAGCAAGATCGTCGGTGGATCGGTTCCGAAGGAATACATCCCGGGCGTGAGCAAGGGTATCGAAAGCGTCATGTCTTCCGGTCCGCTGGCAGGCTTCCCGATGCTGGACATCAAGGCAACCCTCATCGACGGTGCCTACCACGATGTTGATTCCTCGGTTCTCGCCTTCGAAATCGCTGGTCGCGCTGGTTTCCGTGAAGGGATCCAGAAGGCTGGTCCGAAGCTTCTCGAGCCGATCATGAAGGTCGAGGTCGTCACTCCGGAAGATTACATGGGTGACGTGATCGGTGACCTGAACTCCCGTCGGGGTCAGATCGCCGGTACCGAAAACCGCGGTATCGTGACAGTCATCACCGCAATGGTCCCGCTGGCCAACATGTTTGGCTACGTGAACAACCTGCGGTCCATGTCCCAAGGCCGTGCCCAGTACTCGATGGTCTTCGACCATTACGAGCAGGTGCCGCAGGCCGTCGCCGAAGAGGTTCAGGCGAAATACGCCTGACCCCAACCTCTTGTAGTCAAAAAGAAATAGAGAAACGGAGTAATCCGATGGCGAAAGAAAAATTTGAGCGCAATAAGCCTCACGTCAACATTGGCACGATCGGCCACGTTGACCATGGTAAGACGACGCTGACTGCAGCAATCACGATGACGCTTGCCGAAACCGGCGGCGCAGTTGCTAAGGCATATGACCAGATCGACGCAGCACCTGAAGAAAAGGCGCGCGGCATCACCATCTCCACGGCACACGTTGAGTACGAGACGGAAAACCGTCACTACGCTCACGTTGACTGCCCGGGCCACGCCGACTACGTGAAGAACATGATCACCGGTGCTGCCCAGATGGACGGCGCGATCCTGGTCTGCTCCGCAGCTGACGGCCCGATGCCTCAGACCCGCGAGCACATCCTTCTCGCTCGTCAGGTTGGCGTTCCGGCACTTGTCGTGTTCATGAACAAGGTTGACCAGGTCGACGACGAAGAGCTCCTCGAGCTGGTCGAAATGGAAATCCGTGAGCTTCTGTCTTCCTACGAGTTCCCGGGCGACGACATTCCGATCGTCAAGGGTTCTGCACTGGCGGCAGTTGAAAACCGTGACCCGGCTATCGGCCGTGACGCGATCAAGGAACTGATGGCTCAGGTTGACGCCTACATCCCGACGCCGGAGCGTCCGAAGGATCAGCCGTTCCTGATGCCGATCGAAGACGTCTTCTCGATCTCCGGCCGTGGTACGGTTGTGACCGGTCGTGTTGAGCGTGGCATCGTCAAGGTTGGTGAGGAAGTCGAGATCGTCGGCATCCGCGACACCCAGAAGACGACTGTTACGGGCGTTGAAATGTTCCGCAAGCTGCTGGACAGCGGCGAAGCAGGCGACAACATCGGCGCACTGATCCGCGGTATCGGCCGTGAAGACGTTGAGCGCGGCCAGGTGCTGTGCAAGCCGGGTACAGTTAACCCGCACACGAACTTCAAGGCAGAAGCCTACATCCTGACGAAGGAAGAAGGCGGTCGTCATACACCGTTCTTCACCAACTACCGTCCTCAGTTCTACTTCCGTACGACGGACGTGACGGGTGTTGTGTCCCTTCCGGAAGGCACTGAAATGGTGATGCCGGGCGACAACGTCTCTGTTGACGTTGAGCTGATCGTTCCGATCGCCATGGAAGAAGGTCTGCGCTTCGCTATCCGCGAAGGTGGCCGGACCGTCGGCGCTGGCGTCGTCGCTTCCATCATCAAGTAATCGCCGGCAGGGCCTGCTCCGGTTTCAATGAAACACTCTGGCGGCGGGCCTGCCGATTTACCTCGGGAAATCTGAAATGAACGGTCAGAATATCCGGATCCGTCTTAAGGCATTTGACCACCGTATTCTCGACGCCTCCACCAAGGAGATCGTGAACACGGCCAAGCGGACCGGTGCACAGGTACGGGGACCCGTACCGCTGCCGACGCGGATCGAGAAGTACACAGTACTTCGCGGCCCGCATATCGATAAGAAAAGCCGCGATCAGTTCGAGATGCGCACGCATAAGCGCCTTCTCGACATCGTTGATCCGACGCCCCAGACGGTTGACGCTCTTATGAAGCTCGATCTGGCCGCTGGTGTGGACGTCGAGATCAAGCTCTGAGGCGGATCGAAGGGGACACGTAAATGCGTTCTGGAGTGATCGCTCAGAAAGTGGGCATGACCCGCATCTACAATGATGCAGGCGAGCATGTTCCGGTCACAGTTCTGCGACTGGAAAAGTGCCAGGTGGTTGCCCACCGGACTGAAGAAAAGAACGGCTATACCGCGCTGCAGGTCGGCGTTGGTCTGGCAAAAGTAAAGAATACGCCTAAGGCGATGCGCGGACATTTCGCGGTTGCCAAGGTGGAGCCCAAGCGCAAGCTCGCCGAGTTCCGCGTGTCGGCTGACAACCTGATCGACGTTGGCGCGGAAATCACCGCTGACCACTACGTCGAAGGTCAGTTTGTCGACGTCACCGGCTCTTCGATCGGTAAGGGTTTTGCCGGTGTTATGAAGCGTCACAACTTCGGTGGTGGCCGCGCATCTCACGGTAACTCTGTTTCGCACCGTTCACACGGTTCGACCGGTCAGTGTCAGGATCCGGGCCGCGTCTTCAAGGGCAAGAAAATGGCCGGTCACATGGGCGATGTCCGCGTGACCACGCAGAACTTGAAAGTTGTGCGTACGGATGTTGAGCGTGGCTTGATCATGGTTGAAGGTTCCGTTCCGGGCGCCAAGGGCGGCTGGATCGTGGTTCGCGACGCGATCAAGAAGGCACTTCCGGAAGGTGTGCCGATGCCGGGTGCATTCCGTGCGCCGGAAGGCGCTGCAGCTGCTGCTGAAGCGGCCGGGAAGGAGAGTGAGTGATGGAACTTCAGGTCAAGACCCTGGAAGGCGGGGCGGCCGGTTCGATCACGGTGTCGGACGAGATTTTTGGTCTTGAGCCGCGCGCCGATCTGATCCACCGCGTGGTGCGTTGGCAGCTTGCCAAGCGCCAGGCCGGTACCCACAAGGCGCTCGGTCGTTCGGAAGTTTCTGGTACCACGAAGAAATTCGTGCGCCAGAAGGGTTCGGGCGGTGCGCGTCACGGCAACCGCAAGGCTCCGCAGTTCCGCGGCGGCGGCAAGGCATTCGGCCCGATCGTTCGCGATCACAGCCACGACCTTCCCAAGAAGGTTCGCGTGCTGGGCCTCAAGCATGCCCTGTCTGCGAAAGCCAAGGCATCCAGCCTGATCGTCGTTGAAGACGTAAAGGCCGCCGAAGCAAAGACCAAGGCTCTGAAGGAAACCCTTGCAAAGGCAGGGCTGTCCAGCGCGCTGATCATTGATGGCGCCGAGGTCGACAACAACTTTGCACTGGCTTCCCGGAATATCCCGAATGTGGACATTCTGCCGGTTCAGGGCATCAACGTTTACGACATCCTGCGGGCCAACACCCTGGTGTTGACCAAGGCTGCGGTGTCCGCACTTGAGGAGCGCTTTAAATGAGCAACCTTCCTCACTACGACAAAATCGTCGGCCCGGTAATCACCGAAAAGGCGACCTTGGCTTCTGAAGAAAACAAGGTTGTCTTCAAGGTAGCCAATGACGCGACAAAGCCGCAGATCAAGGCAGCTGTCGAAGCGTTGTTCGGTGTCAAGGTTACGGCCGTAAATACACTGGTCCGCAAGGGCAAGGTGAAGCGGTTCCGCGGTCGCATTGGCCGTCAGTCCGACTTCAAGAAGGCCGTCGTGACGCTCGCCGAAGGGCAGGCCATCGACGTGACCACCGGGCTCTAAGGCGGGGGACAGAAGAAGATGGCACTTAAGACATTCAATCCCACGTCGCCGGGCCGCCGCCAGCTGGTGCAGGTTGACCGGTCCGACCTCTGGAAGGGCAAGCCGGTCAAGACCTTGACCGAAGGCCTGTCCAAGACCGGTGGCCGTAACAACAACGGCCGCCTGACTGCCCCGAACCGGGGTGGTGGTCACAAGCGTTCGTACCGACTGGTCGACTTCAAGCGTCGCAAGTTCGACGTGCCGGCCACCGTGGAACGCCTGGAATACGATCCGAACCGGACCGCATTCATCGCGCTGATCCGTTATGAAGACGGTGAGCTGAGCTACATCCTTGCTCCGCAGCGTCTGGGCGTAGGCGACACTGTCGTTGCCGGCCAGGCAGTTGACGTGAAGCCGGGTAACGCAATGCCGCTCGCTTCCATTCCGGTTGGCACGATCGTTCACAACATCGAACTCAAGCCGGGCAAGGGCGCGCAGATCGCACGTTCAGCTGGTGCTTTTGTTCAGGTTGTTGGTCGTGACCAGGGTTACACAACCCTGCGTCTGATGTCCGGCGAACAGCGCCGCGTCCTCGGTACCTGCATGGCTACCGTTGGTGCAGTGTCCAACCCGGATCACTCCAACATCAATCTGGGCAAGGCAGGCCGCTCTCGCTGGCTTGGCATTCGCCCGCACACTCGTGGTGTCGCCATGAACCCGATCGACCACCCGCACGGTGGTGGTGAAGGTCGGACATCCGGTGGCCGTCATCCGGTTACTCCTTGGGGTAAACCGACTAAGGGTAAGCGCACGCGGCGCAATAAATCCACGGACAAGTACATTGTTCGTAGCCGCCACGCGCGTAAGAAGTAAGGGGCAAGGATCGTGACACGTTCTGTCTGGAAAGGTCCGTTTGTCGACGGTTACCTTCTCAAGAAAGCGGACAAGGTACGGGAGTCCGGCCGCAACGAGGTTATCAAGACCTGGAGCCGCCGGTCGACGATTCTGCCTCAGTTCGTTGGGCTTACCTTCGGCGTCTACAACGGTCAAAAGCACGTTCCGGTGCTGGTGTCTGAAGAGATGATTGGTCACAAGTTCGGTGAGTTTTCCCCGAGCCGGACCTATTACGGACACGGCGCCGACAAAAAGGCAAAGAGGAAGTAACGATGGGCAAGCCGAAGCGTGAGCGGACGCTCGCCGACAATGAGGCCCGGGCAATGACCCGCATGCTGCGCGTTTCTCCGCGCAAGCTGAATCTCGTTGCGGCTGCAATCCGCGGTAAAAAGGTCGGCACCGCGATTGCCGACCTGACCTTCTCCCGCAAGCGCATTGCGCAGGATGTCAAGAAGACCTTGATGTCTGCGATTGCAAACGCGGAAAACAACCATGACCTGGACATCGACAACCTGGTGGTTGCCGAAGCTCATGTTGGCAAGGCATTTGTCATCAAGCGGTTCCAGGCTCGTGCACGTGGCCGCGCTGGCCGGATCGAGAAGCCGTTCTCGAACCTGACCATCGTCGTCCGCGAAGTCGAGGAGAGTGCCTGATGGGACATAAAGTAAACCCGATCGGCATGCGCCTCGGGATTAACCGCACCTGGGATTCCCGCTGGTTCGCCGGCAAGGGTGAGTACGGCACTCTTCTTCATGAAGACTTCCGCATTCGCGAATTCCTGATGAACGAACTGAAGCAGGCAGCTGTTTCCAAGATCGTCATCGAACGTCCGCACAAGAAGTGCCGCGTTACCATTCACTCCGGTCGTCCGGGTGTGGTCATCGGCAAGAAGGGTGCAGACATCGAGCGTCTTCGCAAGAAGATTGCTGACATCACCAAGTCCGAAGTGCACATCAACATCGTTGAAGTGCGCAAGCCGGAAGTTGACGCAACTCTCGTTGCGGCTTCGATCGCCCAGCAGCTGGAACGCCGTGTTGCATTCCGTCGTGCCATGAAGCGGTCCGTTCAGTCGGCTATGCGTCTTGGCGCACAAGGCATCAAGATCACCTGCGGTGGCCGTCTCGGTGGCGCGGAAATCGCGCGTATCGAATGGTACCGTGAAGGTCGCGTGCCGCTCCACACTCTTCGCGCAGACATCGACTACGGTGTTGCTTCTGCTCACACTGCCTACGGCGTGTGCGGCGTGAAGGTCTGGATCTTCAAGGGTGAAATTCTCGAGCACGATCCGATGGCGTCTGAACGCCGTGCGACCCAGGGCTCAGATAACAACCAGGGTGATCGCGGCGGACGCCGGGATCGGGGCCGCGAGCGCGCAGCTTAATTTAAGCTGCCAGCTGCTCGTTAAACACGAAAGACGAGAGAAGAACGATGCTGCAACCGAAGCGCACAAAGTTCCGCAAGCAGCACAAGGGCCGCATCCACGGTCTGTCGAAGGGGGGCACTGACCTCAACTTCGGCGCTTTCGGTCTGAAGGCTGTAGAGCCGGAGCGCGTTACTGCGCGTCAGATCGAAGCGGCCCGCCGTGCCATGACCCGCCATATGAAGCGTGCGGGTCGCGTATGGATCCGGATCTTCCCGGACCTCCCGGTTTCCTCGAAGCCGGCCGAAGTCCGAATGGGTAAGGGTAAGGGTTCTCCGGACTACTGGGCTTGCCGCGTCAAGCCAGGCCGGATCATGTTCGAAATCGATGGTGTTCCGGAAGACGTTGCTCGTGAAGCAATGCGTCTTGCCGCCGCCAAACTGCCGATCAAGTGCCGGTTCGTCCAGCGGATCGCCGAGTAAGGCAGGCAAGGAGTCAAGGCCATGAAGGCGAGTGATGTAAGGGCAAAGACCCTCGACGAGCTCCGCACTGAGCTTGAGAGCCTCAAGAAGGAGCAGTTCAATCTGCGCTTCCAGCGGGCTACGGGTCAGCTTGAAAATACTGGGCGCGTCCGGCAGATCCGCCGCGATATTGCCCGGATCGAAACGATCATGCGCGAAAAGCGTGTGGCGGCTAGCGCGTAAGGAGACGACATAATGCCGAAGCGTATTTTGCAGGGCACCGTCGTCGGCGACGCAAACGACAAAACGGTGACCGTAAAGGTCGAACGTCGTTTCACCCATCCGCTTCTGAAGAAGACCGTTCGTCGGTCCAAGAAGTACCGGGCGCACGACGAAGCCAACACTCACAAGATCGGCGACATTGTTCAGATTGAAGAATGCGCGCCGATTTCGAAAAACAAGCGTTGGACTGTGGTCAGCAACTGACCACTTTCCATGAAGGTTGAGCATCAGGCGCCCCTGGCAGGAGCGCCGATAGAAGAACAAGGCAGCCAGTCATGATTCAGATGCAAACAAACCTCGACGTAGCCGACAACTCCGGCGCACGTCGTGTCATGTGCATCAAAGTGCTCGGCGGCTCCAAGCGGAAATACGCTCAGGTAGGCGACATCATCGTTGTCTCCGTCAAGGAAGCGATCCCGCGGGGCCGTGTTAAGAAGGGCGATGTGATGAAGGCTGTTGTCGTGCGCACGGCAAAGGATATCCGCCGTCCCGATGGCAGCGTGATCCGGTTCGACCGCAATGCGGCCGTGCTGGTCAACAACAACAAGGAGCCAGTTGGCACCCGTATCTTCGGGCCAGTGCCGCGTGAACTCCGTGCAAAGAACCACATGAAAATCATTTCACTCGCGCCGGAGGTGCTCTGATGGCTGCGAAAATTAAAAAGGGCGACACGGTTGTCGTGCTCACCGGACGTGACAAGGGCAAGTCCGGTGAAGTCATCCAGCTGTTTCCGTCTGACAACAAGGCGCTTGTCCGTGGCGTGAACCTGGTTCGCCGCCACCAGAAGCAGACCCAGACCCAGGAAGCAGGGATCGTTTCCAAGGAAGCACCGATCCATCTGTCCAACCTGGCTGTTGCTGATCCGAAGGACGGCAAGGCCACTCGCGTTGGTTTCCAGGTCAAGGAAGACGGTTCCAAGGTCCGTGTGGCCAAGCGTTCGGGAGACCTGATCGATGGCTGAGACTTATGTACCGCGCCTGAAGACGCACTACGAAGACGTCGTGCGCAAGCAGCTTCAGGAAAAGTTCAACTACGCGAACCCGATGCAGGTTCCGAAGCTGGACAAGATCGTTCTGAACATCGGCGTCGGTGAAGCTGTCGGTGATTCCAAGAAGGCACGTACCGCTGCTGCCGACCTCGCGCTGATCGCCGGTCAGAAGCCGGTCATCACGAAAGCCAAGAAGTCGATCGCGACGTTCAAGGTTCGTGAAGAAATGCCGCTCGGCACGAAGGTCACCCTGCGTCGCCAGCAGATGTACGAATTCCTGGACCGTCTGATCACCATCGCGCTGCCGCGCGTTCGTGACTTCCGGGGTCTGAACCCGAAGAGCTTCGACGGTCGTGGTAACTACGCGATGGGCATCAAGGAACACATTGTGTTTCCGGAGATCGAGTACGACAAGGTCGACCAGATCTGGGGCATGGATGTGATCGTGTGCACCACCGCTGCAAACGACGACGAAGCGCGCGAACTGCTCCGCGCGTTCAACTTCCCGTTCAAGAAATAACGGGCAAGGAAGGGAACGACGATGGCGAAGAAGAGCGCGGTCGAAAAGAACGAGCGTCGTAAGAAGCTTGTGAAGAAATACGCTGAGAAGCGCGCAGCTCTGAAGGCGATGGCGAAGGATGACAGCCTCAGCCTTGAAGAGCGGTTCAATGCACGTCTCAAGCTTGCGAAATTGCCGCGGAACTCGGCTGCGAACCGTGTTCGCAACCGTTGTGAAGTCTCCGGACGTCCGCGCGGTTACTACCGCAAGCTGAAGATGTCGCGTATTGCGCTTCGTGAACTGGGCTCCCTGGGTAAGATCCCCGGCCTGGTCAAGTCGAGCTGGTAAGGAGAAACTCCGATGGCAATTTCTGATCCGTTGGGGGATATGCTGACCCGCATCCGCAACGCGCAAATGCGTCGCAAGACGAAGGTCAGTTCACCAAATTCCAAATTGCGCGCACACGTACTTGAAGTGCTCGTAAAAGAAGGATACATCCGTGGCTTCACCACGGTTGAATTCGAGGGCGGTAAGTCCGAGTTGGAAATCGAACTGAAGTACTTCGATGGTGAGCCGGTGATTCGCACGATTGAGCGCGTATCCAAGCCGGGTCGCCGGGTATATTCTTCGGTGAAGAACATCCCGCATGTCTCTAATGGCCTGGGCGTGTCGATTCTGTCGACTCCGCGTGGCGTCATGAGCGACCATCAGGCGCGGGAAGAAAACGTAGGTGGCGAGGTTCTCTGCCGCATCTTCTGATGCGGTGGTCTCGCTTTTAAGACAACGACAAGGTTGGTCAGATGTCTCGTATTGGCAAAAAGCCAGTCCCCGTGCCTAGCGGGGTAACGGCAACGATCAACGGTCAGACCGTATCGGTTAAGGGCCCGAAGGGGGAACTCTCCTTCGTGCTCAACGACCTGGTGCTGGCCGAAATGACGGACGACGGGATCAAGGTTGATCCGCGTGGTAATACCAAGACGGCGCGTTCCCTTTGGGGCATGAGCCGGACCATGGTCCAGAACATCATCACCGGCGTGAGCGAAGGCTTTGAAAGAAAGCTCGAGATCACGGGTGTTGGTTACCGTGCCCAAATGCAGGGCAAGAACCTTCAGCTTGCGCTGGGTTTCTCGCATGACGTCGTTTACGACGTTCCGGAAGGCATCGAGGTCAAGTGCCCGAAGCCGACCGAAATCGTGATCAATGGTATCGACAAGCAGGTTGTCGGCCAGGTCGCAGCGGAAATCCGCGAATTCCGCTCGCCGGAGCCCTACAAGGGCAAGGGCGTTCGTTATGCTGGCGAATTCATCGTCCGCAAAGAAGGCAAGAAGAAGTAACGGAGCAGGATCATGGCGAACAGCAAAGATGCTTTCGAACGCCGCCGCGATCGCGTGCGCCGTTCACTCAAGAAGGCGGCCAATGGCCGTCCGCGCCTTTCGGTTTTCCGCTCGTCGAAGCAGATCTATGCACAGATCATCGACGACGCGAACGGACACACTCTCGTATCCGCTTCGACGATCGAGAAGGATGTCAAGGGCAACCTGAAAACGGGCGCCGATACCGCAGCAGCTGCCGCGGTCGGCAAGCTTGTAGCCGAGCGTGCGTCTGCCGCCGGCATCAAGCAGGTCGTGTTCGACCGGGGTGGGTACCAGTATCATGGGCGCGTCAAGGCGCTTGCTGATGCAGCCCGCGAAGGTGGACTTGAATTCTGACCAGCGCCCGTTGGCGCTCTTAAGAACGGAAGACGTATAAAATGGCGAGACAAGACAATCGCGAGCGCGAAGAGCGCGATAGCGAATTCGTCGACAAGCTGGTCCACATCAACCGCGTCGCTAAGGTGGTCAAGGGTGGCCGTCGTTTCGGCTTCGCCGCGCTCGTTGTGGTTGGTGATCAGAAAGGCCGCGTAGGCTTTGGACACGGCAAGGCACGTGAAGTGCCGGAAGCAATCCGCAAGGCAACTGAAGCTGCCAAGCGCACCATGATCCGCGTTCCTCTTCGTGAGGGCCGGACCCTTCATCACGATGTTGAAGGCCGTCACGGTGCTGGCAAGGTGATCCTGCGTTCGGCTCCGGCCGGTACCGGTATCATCGCGGGTGGTCCGATGCGTGCAGTTTTCGAAACGCTCGGAGTTCAGGACGTTGTTGCCAAGTCGCTGGGGTCTTCCAACCCCTACAACATGGTGCGCGCAACTTTTGAAGCACTGACCAGGGAAGACAGCCCGCGCTCCGTCGCAGCTCGTCGTGGCCTGAAGGTCTCTGTGATCCAGTCGCGCCGCCGGGACAATAACGATGAGGTTACCGCAGCCGCCGAGGCTTGATTTCGGCGGTCTTCGGACCCACTTGAACGAGGGTTAGTTCCATGGCGAACACCGAAAAGACCATCACGGTCGAACAGATCGGGAGCCCGCTGCGCCGTCCCAAGGAACAGCGCGCAACGCTCATCGGTCTCGGCCTGAACAAGATGCACCGCCGCTCGACGCTGAAGGACACCCCGGAAGTGCGCGGCATGATCAGAAAGATCCAGCATCTCGTTCGCGTCGTTGAAGACAACGCGTAAACGGGATCGGGAGTAGAAACATGAAGCTCAACGAACTTCAGGACAACCCCGGCGCCGTTAAGGACCGGACCCGCGTTGGACGCGGTATCGGTTCTGGCAAGGGCAAGACCGGTGGTCGTGGCGTCAAGGGTCAAAAGTCCCGTTCCGGCGTAGCGATCAAGGGCTTTGAAGGCGGCCAAATGCCATTGCATCGTCGTCTGCCGAAGCGCGGTTTCACGAACATCTTCGCCAAGGATTACAACATTGTATCCCTGGGTCGTGTTCAGCAGGCTATCGAAGCAGGCAAGCTTGATGCAAAGGCAGCAGTGACTGTCGAAGCTCTCAAGGCTGCTGGTGTAGTCAAGCGCGTCCGCGATGGCGTCCGTCTTCTCAGCGACGGCGAATTGAAGACTGCAGTCACGTTTGAAGTAGCCGGTGCGTCCAAGGGCGCAATCGAAGCGGTGGAAAAAGCGGGCGGCAAGGTAGTCGTTAAGGGAGCTCAGGCCGAATAGGCCTGGGCTTTTCCCATTTTGTCGGTAAAAAACTGACCGGAGTAGGGCATGGCATCGGCCGCCGAGCAACTGGCGTCAAATTTAAATTTCTCAGCTTTCGCCAAGGCTGAAGAACTCAAAAAGCGCATCTGGTTCACACTGGGGGCGCTTTTGGTTTATCGACTGGGCACATACATTCCGTTGCCCGGAATCAATCCGGAAGCTTTCGGGCAGGCGTTCAACCAGGCGCAATCCGGCATCATCGGCATGTTCAACATGTTTGCCGGTGGCGCTGTCGAGCGCATGGCAATCTTTGCGCTTGGCATCATGCCCTATATTTCCGCCTCGATCATCATGCAGCTCATGACGACGGTTGTTCCGTCTCTTGAGCAGATGAAGAAGGATGGCGATCAGGGCCGGAAGGTGATCAACCAGTATACCCGTTACGGTACGGTCGTTCTGGCAGCTCTTCAGGCCTATGGCATTGCCGTCGGTCTGGAAGGTGCGGCGAACGTCGTAACCGATCCGGGCTGGTTCTTCCGTGCATCTGCTGTTCTGACACTCGTCGGCGGCACCATGTTCCTGATGTGGCTGGGTGAGCAGATCACTTCGCGCGGCATTGGTAACGGCATTTCACTGATCATCTTCGCTGGTATCGTTGCCGGTCTGCCGTCCGCAATCGTTTCGACGCTTGAACTCGGTCGTCAGGGTGCGCTTGCAACGTGGATCATCCTTGCGATCATCATTCTGTCTGTGGTCGTGATTGCGGTGATCGTGTTCATGGAGCGTGCGCAGCGGCGATTGCTGATCCAGTACCCGAAGCGTCAGATGGGCAACCGCATGTTCGAGGGCAACACCTCGTTCCTGCCGCTCAAACTGAACACTGCAGGTGTGATTCCGCCGATCTTTGCATCCTCTCTTCTCCTGGTGCCGGCGACGATTTCCGGCTTCAACACGGGTGGGGGAAATGAGTGGTTGACCACGATTACGGCTCTGCTTGGCCACGGCCAGCCGCTGTATATGGTCTTCTACGCTGCAATGATCATCTTCTTCTGCTTCTTCTACACGGCTATCGTCTTCAATCCGACGGATACCGCGGACAATCTGAAGAAGCATGGCGGCTTCATTCCGGGCATTCGTCCGGGTGAGCGTACGGCTCAGTACATCGACTATGTGTTGACTCGCATCACGGTTGCAGGCGCGATATACATAACCCTCGTCTGTCTATTACCCGAATTCCTCATATCGGCGACGGGCGTTCCGTTCTATTTCGGAGGAACCTCACTTCTGATCGTCGTCAGCGTGACAATGGATACCGTTTCTCAGATCCAGGGTCATTTGCTAGCGCATCAGTATGAGGGTCTGGTGAAGAAAGCAAAACTGAGGGGGAAGCGTAGATGAGGCTGATTTTGGTGGGACCGCCGGGTGCAGGGAAGGGTACCCAGGCAGCCCGATTGGTTGCGAACCATAACATCCCGCAACTTTCGACCGGTGATATGCTGCGCGCTGCCGTTGCAGCGGAAACGCCGATCGGTCTGAAAGCCAAGGCTGTGATGGATGCCGGCGGACTGGTTTCCGATGAAATCGTCGTTGGCATCATTCGCGACCGAATCAAGGAACCGGATGCCAAGAACGGCTTCATCCTTGACGGGTTTCCGCGGACCATCGCACAGGCTGACGCTCTTGCAGACATGCTCAAGGACAATGGCCTTGAGCTGGATGCGGTGATTGAACTCCGTGTAGACCAGACCAAACTGGTCGACCGGATCATCAACCGCGCTGCAGAAGCAAAGGCCGCCGGTCAGCCGGTACGCAAGGATGACGATCCGGAAGTCTTCAAGGATCGTCTCAGCGCCTATAACCGCGATACTGCTGTCGTGATTCCTTATTACGAGAAGGCAGGCCTGTTGACGGTTGTTGATGGGATGCAGTCGATCGATGCCGTATCGGCAGAGATCGAGGCAGTGCTGAAGCAAAGCCAGGAAGCCTGAAGGCGCTTGGCAAGAGAACCTCAGGAAAAGCGCGCCCTTGGCGCGCTTTTGCGTCTTGACGAAACGTTTGAGTTTCGTTAAAGCACGCGCTCAATCCTGAAAAAGGTTTGCGTCGCTCCCATGGAATCATGGGAACGGCATTTTGCGTGCCTGACAAAGGCTACGCACCAAAACCAACCGCAAGGGCCGGCCTCCACCGGACGCGGTTATAATAATGGCCGCAGCCTACGGGCTGCATGACATGGAGACGAACGTGGCACGTATTGCTGGCGTTAACATCCCGACAAACAAGCGCGTTGTCATCGCGCTTCAGTATATCCACGGCATTGGCGCGAAATTCGCCCAGGAAATCATCGAAAAGAACAACATCGATGCTGCCCGCCGCGTGAATCAGCTGTCTGACGCTGAAGTTCTGTCCATCCGCGAGACCA
This sequence comes from Roseibium sediminis, assembly GCF_008711325.1. Classification (GTDB taxonomy): domain Bacteria; phylum Pseudomonadota; class Alphaproteobacteria; order Rhizobiales; family Stappiaceae; genus Roseibium; species Roseibium sediminis. The sequence continues at coordinate 109,530 of NZ_VXDB01000002.1, read as the reverse complement.
TCGACCGTGACTACATGGTGGAAGGCGATCTGCGTCGTGAGACTGCAATGAACATCAAGCGCCTCATGGACCTCGGTTGCTACCGTGGCCTGCGTCACCGCCGCGGCCTTCCGGTTCGTGGTCAGCGTACGCACACGAACGCACGTACCCGCAAGGGTCCGGCGAAGCCGATTGCTGGCAAGAAGAAGTAATTGCCTCCGATTGGCGGTGGAGCTGCCGGCACTACGGCAGTGAAGAGATCAAAGTAAGGAATTCAAATGGCAAAAGACACCACGCGCGTCCGTCGCCGCGAGCGGAAGAACATTTCCTCCGGCGTTGCGCATGTGAACTCGACGTTCAACAACACCATGATCACCATCACCGACGCACAGGGAAACACGATTTCCTGGTCGTCCGCTGGTGCTCTGGGCTTCAAGGGCTCTCGTAAGTCCACTCCGTATGCTGCCCAGGTTGCTGCAGAAGACGCTGCAAAGAAGGCTGCCGAGCACGGCATGCGTACGCTGGAAGTTGAAGTTCGTGGTCCGGGTTCAGGTCGTGAATCTGCGCTGCGCGCCCTTCAGGCTGCTGGTTTCCTCATCACGTCCATCCGCGACGTGACGCCGATCCCGCACAACGGCTGCCGTCCGCGCAAGCGTCGTCGCGTCTAAGGCCGTCCGGCTTTGGGCAACTGTTTCTCCAGTGGCAAAGAATAGTCTGGGACTTGTGCATCCAGGCGGGATAGCCGAAGGGGCAAAAAACGTGACAATTCAAAAGAACTGGCAAGAACTGATCAAGCCGACCAAGCTGGAAGTCAAACCGGGTGATGACCCGCGTTTTCTGGCAACGGTCGTGGCCGAGCCGCTTGAGCGTGGCTATGGTCTGACGCTTGGCAATGCCTTGCGCCGCATCCTGCTGTCGTCCCTTCAGGGCGCTGCTGTGACCGCTGTGCAGATCGATGGCGTTCTTCACGAGTTCTCGTCCATTCCGGGCGTTCGTGAAGACGTGACCGACATCGTCCTCAACATCAAGGAAATCGCCATCCGCATGGAAGGCGAGGGCCCCAAGCGCATGGTCGTGCGCAAGCAGGGACCTGGTGTTGTAACGGCTGGTGACATCCAGACCGTAGGCGACGTGGAAGTCCTGAATCCGGAGCTGGTGCTCTGCACTCTCGATGAGGGCGCGGAAATCCGCATGGAGTTCACTGTCAACACTGGCAAGGGCTATGTGCCGTCCGACCGGAACCGTCCGGAAGACGCGCCGATCGGCCTGATCCCGGTGGACAGCCTCTACTCTCCGGTCAAGAAGGTTTCCTACAAGGTTGAAAACACCCGTGAAGGTCAGGTTCTCGACTACGACAAACTGACTTTGACTGTTGAAACCGATGGGTCGGTGAAGCCGGATGATGCAGTTGCTTTCGCAGCTCGCATTCTCCAGGACCAGCTGTCCATTTTCGTCAACTTCGAAGAGCCGCAGCGCGAAGTCGCCGAGGACAGTGTCCCGGAATTGGCTTTCAACCCTGCACTTCTGAAGAAGGTCGACGAGCTGGAACTGTCCGTCCGCTCTGCAAACTGCCTGAAGAACGACAATATCGTGTATATTGGCGATCTCATTCAGAAGACCGAAGCGGAAATGCTGCGCACGCCGAACTTTGGCCGCAAGTCGCTTAACGAGATCAAGGAAGTTCTCGCCCAGATGGGTCTCCATCTCGGCATGGAAGTCGCCAACTGGCCGCCTGAGAACATCGATGACCTCGCCAAGCGTTACGAAGATCATCAGTATTAAGGGGCGTACGCGTCCTTGAACGGAACCACCGGGCAAGTGCTTGGCATCGACCAGCAGACTGCCTGATAGACAAAGGAGAGCACCATGCGCCACGGGAAATCCGGCCGCAAGCTCAACCGGACCTCTAGCCACCGCAAGGCTATGTTCGCGAACATGGCAGCGTCGCTGATCAAGCACGAGCAAATCGTCACGACCCTGCCGAAGGCTAAAGAAATGAAGCCGATCATCGACAAGCTCATCACTTTGGGCAAGCGCGGTGATCTTCACGCACGCCGTCAGGCCATTTCGCAGATCCGCGACGTGGCGATGGTCAAGAAGCTGTTCGACACCCTCGGCGAGCGCTACAAGGAACGCAACGGCGGTTACAGCCGCGTTCTGAAGGCAGGCTTCCGTTATGGCGACAACGCTCCGATGGCTGTCATCGAGCTGGTCGACCGTGATCCGGAAGCACGCGGCGCAGAAGACCGCGCACGCGTTGAAGCTCAGGAAACTGCTGAAGCAGCTGCATAAGCTTCACGTTTCAGACTGAATACGAAGAGGGCGGACCAATCGGTCCGCCCTTTTTGTTTGATCAAGTGATGGTTTGCTGCGCCCAGATCATCCAAAATCCGCCAACACACACATCCGTCACCGCCGGTTGATTGTGTTTGCCCTTAAAATTCCCTATCTGGCTAGTACGCCCTTCCAGATGAGAAGGAATCGCGCAGCTGGCGGTCAAGCGCCGGTCCGCGCCAGACGTATTGGGAGTTGAGGCATGGCATTTGTCGCTGCGCAACGGGTTATGAAACTGTCTGCTGTCCTTGCAGTCACACTTGGTTTGTCGACCGGGAGCGTTTTGGCTCAGGATGGGGGAACAGTTCGCCAGATGCCGAGCTCGGCGGAGGAAATCAAGCTGTCCTTCGCGCCGCTGGTGAAGCGGGTAGGGCCTGCCGTGGTCAACGTCTATGCTAGCCGCAAGGTCATGCAGCAGCGCCGGGTTTCTCCATTCTTCGATGATCCCTTCTTCCGGCGTTTCTTCGGGGATCCAGGTGGCAATCTCGGTCGCCCGCAGGAACGCGTTCAGTCGTCTCTCGGGTCCGGCGTGATCATCTCCGAAGACGGTACGGTCATCACCAACCATCACGTGATCAAGGATGCGGACGAGGTTCGCGTTGCCCTGAACGACCGCCGCGAGTTCGATGCGGAGATCGTGCTGAAGGACGAGCGCACAGATCTTGCGGTTCTCAAGATCAAGGGGGAGGGGCCTTTCGACTTCGCTCCCTTTGCCGAGGCGGACAGCCTGGAGGTGGGTGATATCGTTCTGGCCATCGGCAATCCGTTCGGGGTCGGCCAGACGGTGACACAGGGCATCGTGTCCGCTCTGGCCCGTACTCAGGTGGGCATTACGGACTATCAGTTCTTCATCCAGACCGATGCGGCCATCAATCCGGGCAATTCCGGTGGTGCGCTGGTCGACATGGAAGGAAAGCTGGTTGGCATCAACACCGCGATCTTCTCACGTTCCGGCGGGTCCAACGGCATCGGCTTTGCCATTCCCTCCCATATGGCGCGTTTTGTGGCTTCCGCCGCAAGCCAAGGCGACATGGTTCGTCGGCCGTGGCTGGGCGCTACTGTCCAGACGGTCAGCGCCGAGATTTCCGAAGCCCTCGGGCTGGACCGCCCGCGCGGCGTCCTGATCACCAATGTGTTCGACGGCTCGCCGGCGGCTCGCGCTGGCCTTCGTGTCGGCGATCTGGTCATTTCGGTCGACGGCAAGGAAGTGATTGACCCGGACAGTTTCGGATACCGGTTTGCCACACGGCAGCTCGGCGAAGTGTCTGCCTTCACGGTTCTGCGCTCCGGTGGAGAAGCTGCTGTCGAGATCGAACTTGAAGCCGCTCCTGAAACGGTCCCGCGTGACGAGCGTCTGCTTGAAGAATATTCCCCGTTTGAAGGGGCGACCGTGATGAACCTGTCGCCGGCGGTCGCCGAAGAACTGCGTCTTGATGGCGAGTTCGAGGGCGTGGTGATCACGTCGATCGATCCGCGCGGCACCGCGGCTCGTGTTGGCCTTCGCGTCGGTGATATCGTTCATTCCGTCAATGGAACGAAGATTGACAGCACGCGCCGACTGGAGCGCGAAACACGGCGTGATGCGCGGGTGTGGGATCTTGAGATTGAACGCGGTGACCAGATCCAGCGCATCCGGTTGAGAGGCTGACGGAAAGGGCGTTTCATGAGCGATCTGTTTGCCGCATCGGGATTGGACAAGGACGTGAACCGTCCGCTGGCCGACCGTATGCGGCCGCAGAAGCTGGCGGACGTCGTCGGGCAGGATCATTTGCTCGGGCCCGATGGTACCCTGTCGCGCATGCTCAAGACCCGCAGCCTTGGTTCGCTGATCTTCTGGGGACCTCCTGGCACAGGCAAGACAACCATTGCGCGGCTTCTGGCCCACGAGACAGATCTCGCCTTTGAACAGATCTCTGCGATCTTTTCCGGCGTCGCGGACCTGAAAAAGGTGTTCGAGATGGCTCGCTCGCGCCGCATGGGCGGGCGTGGGACGTTGCTCTTTGTCGACGAGATCCATCGTTTCAATCGTGCCCAGCAGGATAGTTTCCTGCCCGTGATGGAAGATGGCACGATCACACTGGTTGGTGCGACAACGGAAAACCCGTCTTTTGAGCTGAACGCCGCTGTTCTGTCCCGCTCCCATGTCATGACATTCCATTCGCTCAATTCCGAAGCGATCGGCAAATTGCTGACGCGGGCCGAGGAGCTGGAAGGGCGCAAGCTGCCGGTTGACGAGGAAGCGCGCTCCGTACTGGTTCGCATGGCCGATGGCGATGGCCGCTCGGCTTTGACGCTGGCCGAGGACGTCTGGCGCGCTGCGGATGATGGTGAGGTGTTTGACGCAGAGCGCCTGCAGCAGATCGTTCAGCGGCGCGCCCCGATCTACGACAAGAGCCAGGACGGGCACTACAATCTCATTTCTGCCCTGCACAAGTCCGTTAGAGGGTCGGACCCGGATGCAGCACTCTACTGGTTTTGCCGCATGCTGGACGGGGGCGAGGACCCGATGTACCTCGCCCGCCGCCTGATCCGCATGGCGGTGGAAGATATTGGTCTTGCCGACCCGCATGCGCTGGTTCAGGCCAATGCTGCGCGCGACGCCTATCAGATGCTGGGGTCTCCAGAAGGCGAACTGGCTTTGTCGCAGGCGGTCATCTATCTGGCCAGCGCACCGAAATCCAATGGCAATTATGTCGCCTACAAGGCGGCGATGCGCAGCGCCAAGACGAGCGGCTCGCTCCTGCCGCCCAAACATATTCTCAACGCTCCCACAAAATTGATGAAATCCGAGGGTTACGGCACCGGTTATCAGTACGATCATGATGCACCCGACGGTTTTTCCGGTCAGGATTACTTTCCGGAAACCATAGGCAGGCAAACTTACTATGATCCGCCGGACAGGGGATTTGAACGCGAGCTGCGCAAGCGCCTGGAATACTGGGCACGGCTGAGACGCGAACGGGGTTCGGGCGGGCAGGGCGCTTGAAATTTCAAAAGCGCAGGAGGTAGGCCATGAGGGAAATAGAACTGCGCTTGGCTCTGGTGTTTTACGGCGGTGTTTCCCTTGCCATCTACATGCATGGGGTCAGCCGGGAAATCCTCTCACTTGTTCGAGCCTGCGCTTCCCGCGCCCCCAAACCGAACCGCCCATTTACTCCCGAAGAGTGCCGAGCCTTGTCTCCGTCGGAAAAGGCCTACGCGGCGCTTTTGGAAGCCGTCGGCGAAACCGTGCGTTTGCGGGTGGTGGTGGATGCCATTGCCGGCGCGTCGGCCGGAGGCGTCAATGGTGTCATGCTGGCGCGAGCCATCGCGCATGACCTGCCGCTGGATAGCCATCGGGACCTGTGGCTGAAACACGCCGATGTCACGGAGCTTGCAAGGCCCCAGGACGGATTGACCCGATACCTGAAGTCAGGGGTCAGCCCCGTGCTCAACCGGGTGATCTCGTCCCAGCTCAATCGTCAGATTACGGAGCCTGAAACCCGCGAGAAATTGCGGCTCTTCATGCAGTCACGGTGGTTCACGCCGCCCTTTTCCGGTGAGGCCTATATCAGCTGGATGCTGGATGCCTACCAGAAGATGGAGGAGGGGGCGGAGCCGGGCGCAACGCTGATCCCGCAAGGCCAGGCACTCGATCTCTTTGTTACCATCACCGACTATCACGGGCGATGCCGCAAGATCCGGATTGATGATCCTGCTTTCATCGAGGAGTGGGACCACCGACGCATCCTCAATTTCAAGGCACGACACCGCGCCACGGGCGATCTGGAAAGCGAACTGGATAGCCGTGCGGCCCCGGAACTCGTCTTTGCAGCCCGGGCGACATCCTCCTTTCCGGGAGCCTTTCCGCCCGCAACCATCGCCGAGATGGACAAGGTTCTGGATGAGCGCGGCGAAATCTGGCCAAACCGCGAAAAGTTCCTAAAGCGGCGTTTGGAGCTGACCGGCGAGAAGGCGGCCCACCACTGCTTTGTGGATGGCAGCGTGGTCATGAACAAGCCCTTTGCACCTGTGATCGAAGTGGTGCGGCAACGTCCGGCAACGCGAGAAGTCGCCCGGCGGCTGGTCTATGTCGATCCTGTTCCGGTGGACCGCAAGGGCGCGCCGAACGATCTTGAGGAGCTCCCGGGGTTCTTCCGTGTCATTCTTGCGTCTCTCGCCCATATTCCGCGCAACGAGCCTGTGGGCGACGACCTGATGGAAATCGAGGCGGGCAACCGCCGCAGCCGTTGGCTCGCCCATACAATTTCAGCCGTTGACCCCGTTGCTGCACCTGCCGTTCGCAAGATCCTGCCACTTTGGGGGCGTATGAAGCCCGAGACCATGTCCAGCTGCCGCGAAAAGGCAAATGCCATGGCGCATGAGCAGGCCGGATATGCCTATCTCAATTATCAGAGCCAGAAGCTGCACGCGATCTCCGACAGTCTGGCCGCTCTGCTGCGCGAGCTTGCCAACCCAGAGCCGGACGACACGTTTGAATACGACTGGGTGGGGTTGATCAACGGCTACCTGGACACCTTGTCCAACCTGCCGGGCGGGGGAAACCTGAAACCGTCGCCCGCCATCATTCACTTCCTGAAACAGTTCGATGTCGATTACCGCATTCGCCGGCTTCGCTTCACCATCCGCAGGCTGAACAGCTTCTATCAGGAACGGGCCGCGCTGATGGATGGCGAGGGGGCCCGCATCCAGTTCGACCAGTTGAAGAGCCGACTGTATGAACAGATCGACCTGCTTCAGGCGCGCTGGACGGGTGCCTTCTTCGAACCGGAAGTCAGCGACGCTGCGCGAAATCTTGCTGAAGTCTGCCAGACCGGCACGGAAGGGGCACGGCTGGGTGCGCTGGTGGTTTTCCTGAAGATGCTCGCCGGTCAAATGCGCCTTCCCGAGCTGGACGCCTGGCAGGATGAAATCCTGTCGGATGTCGCGGCCCACATGCTTGAAGGCGACTGGTACAAGCGGCTCATCGAGGCCTATATCGGCTATGCCTTCTATGATCTGGTGATTTTCCCCGGCCTGCAGGGAAATGATTTTGCAGAAGTCGGCGAAACGCTTGTCGACCGGATCAGCCCCAAGGACGCGACCTCCCTTCAGGAGGAAGGGTTCGAGCTGAAGGGCAAGGCACTCAACACTTTTGGAGCCTTCTTCAATCGCAGCTGGCGCGAACATGACTATCTTTGGGGACGATTGAACACGGCAGAGCGGTTGATTTCCATCGTGCTGTCGGCCTCCGATGATATCGAGATCGACCCGGACCGCTTGCTGAAACTCAAGCACGACATTTTCCGTGCCATACTGGATGAGGAGCGGCCATACCTGCGCACGATTGGAGCCGAAATGGATACGGTCGAGCGCAAAATCGAGGCCATGGCGACCGCGGAGCGCGTGAGCGACCCGGTCGATTACGTGGCCTGATCCGGTCGGCCGTTAGAGCACGTCTCGCATTCACTGTATCACTCGACGTGCTCTAAATATTTGATTTGGCGCATTTCCTGACGGCGAACCGGTATCCACTTCGCCTGGAAATACTCTAACGGGCGCAAGATCATCGCTGGCAGCAAGGCATCGGCCCGCTATAATCCGCGTATGAATCACCTGCTTCTCGTCATGCTCGGCGGCGGAATTGGCGCGGGCCTGCGTCATCTGGTGTCCCTTGGCACCTTGCGTGCGTTTGGACCCGGCTTTCCGGTTGGCACCTTGAGCGTCAATATCATCGGCTCCCTTGTCATGGGGCTCTTCATCGGCTGGCTTGTCCGCCATGAGGGCGCAGGCATGCAATCGCTGCTCTATTTCGTGGCAACGGGCATTCTCGGCGGGTTCACGACCTTCTCTGCATTCTCGCTGGATACGGCTGTATTGTGGGAGCGCGGGGATACGATGCTGGCCATGATCTACATTGCCGCCTCGGTGATTTTGTCACTTGTGGCGGTCTTTGCAGGCCTCTTTTTGATGAGAAGCCTGGGCTCGGCCTGATCCGCCCCTTTTCACTGGGGCAATTGTTGCGTATACGCGTGGCAACTCATGCCCGAACGGGGCCGCGCGGAAACCCGCGCCTTTGATACCGCATCACACGAAAGAACGATCATGTCCGCCATTGAGCAGAAAACAGTTACCGCAGATGAAGCGGGCATGCGTCTCGATCGCTGGTTCAAGGCCCACTATCCGGGGCTTGGCTTCGGTCGCCTGCAAAAGCTGCTGCGTACCGGTCAGGTGCGTATCGATGGCAAGCGCGCGGAAAGCAACACACGCATTGCAAAGGGGCAGATCGTCCGCATTCCGCCACTCGGTGTCGAGCTGGCTGCAGATGACAAGAAGAACGCCCGCCCGAAGTCCTCAAAGCTGGTGGCCGATGACCGCGCCGCCATTGAGGACATGATGCTGTTTGAAGACAATCATGTAATGGTGCTGAACAAGCCCGCAGGTCTTGCCGTGCAGGGCGGGTCCGGCCTCAAGCGCCATCTGGATGGCATGCTGGACGCCTTCACCAACCAGAAGGGCGAAAAGCCGAAGCTCGTCCACCGTCTCGACCGCGAGACCTCGGGCATCATCCTTGTGGCCAAGACGCGCAAGGCCGCACAGGAGCTGACCAAGTCCTTCCGCCATCGCAATACCCGCAAGATCTACTGGGCCATTCTAGCTGGCGTCCCCAAGCCGTTCCAGGGCCGGATTTCGACTTACCTTGCCCGGAGCGAGGAAGAAGAGCGCATGCGGGTTGCCCGTCACGGCGATGATGAAGCCCAGCACGCAGTTTCGCTCTATTCCGTCTTTGAAAAGTCGGGCCAGAAGCTGTCCTGGGTGACCTTGAAGCCGGTCACGGGCCGCACGCACCAGCTGCGCGCCCATGCAGCGCATATCGGACATCCGATCATTGGTGACGACAAGTATTTCAACATCGAGAACTGGGAGCTGCCGGGTGGCATCCAGAACCGGCTGCACCTTCTCGCGCGCCGGATCGTTATCCCGCATCCCTCCGGACACGGCATGATCGATGTGTCTGCTCCCCTGCCGCCGCACATGCAGCAGACCTGGAACCTGCTGGGCTTCGATGTCTCGGATTATGATCCGGAAGCAGATGACCCGGAATAAGTCGGCTATCGATTAGGCAACAGGCCCCAAGGCGAGCTACAGCCCCTGAAACAACGCAGTGAGCACAAGCATGGCGAAGGTCAGGGCGACTGTGCCTGCAACCAGCTTCCACGCGTCTGCACGCTTTTTCAGACCCGGCCAACCAAGAGGCCGGATCACCTGAATGGCGGCAATACACAGCAGCAGAAGCATGATGATTTTGGTCACGCGGCAGATATCCTCTCAGCAGATGGCCTCTTCGTAGGGTCTGCGAGCGTCTGTGTCGAGCGAAAACCCTTTCGCCCCGATAGCGTGAAATTCTCACGAAAATGCAATTACAGGTAGAAATTCACGCTGGCTGCGAGATCAGGAATCGCCTAGGAGAAAGTTAGGATCGTCAATCACGTCAAGGTTTTGACATGGCCACAAAAACACTCGTCCGTACAGGCATTCTTGCCGCACTAATTACAGCCGCCGTGGCCGGTGGAACTGCAGCAGCCGAACCCGCAGAGCAGGGTTGGTTCGCGGATATCGGAGCCGGTGCATCCTTCCGATCAGCCACCAGCGACACGAAAAACGGTGGCGCTTCATTTACCGGCACTGTGTCAGATGTGAAGTTTGATACCGCACTCACCGTTGGTGGCCGAGTCGGATACCAGTTCTCATCCGCGCTTGGCGTCTTCATGAGCTACGATTATGTCGGCGGAGATGTTCGCTGGTTCGCGGCGTTTCCCCGAGCATCCCAGCGCGCGCGCTTTGACGGTGAAGCGCAATCCCATGTCATATTGGCAAATGTCAGCTACTCCATGGATGTAAGCTCATCTACGTCTGTTTCGGCCATTGCGGGTCTGGGTTTATCCATCAACCGCTTGTCGGATATTGATGAAAGCCCGGAAACGACCAGGGTCGCATACGCAACTGTCGATAGTCACACGCAAACAGGCTTTGCTGCCCGTGGCGGTGTTGAAGTCAGCCACGCACTTACCGAGGCATTCGAGCTCAAACTCGGCGCAAATCTGGACTATTACGGCAAGTTCAGAACAGGGGATTCTCGTCAGTTCGGGACGACCACCCAGGCAATCGGAGCTTATGAACTTGGAAATGCATGGGGCGGGTCATTGATGGCACGCGCGACCTACAGGTTCTAGAGCCTTTCCAGGCGAAGTGGATACCGGTTCGCCGTCAGGAAATACGCCAAACCAAATATCTGGAGCACGTCGAGTGCTTCAGTGAATGTGAGACGGGCTCCAGGAGCGGGCACGCGGCACATTCCGTTGCAAGACGGCGCCGGCCTTTGGGTCGGCGTTTTTCTTTCCCTTGACCCAACACCAAAAAAAGGCGACATGCGGTCCTCCGAAAGAGAACCGGAAAGCAGCCCATATGTATCTCGTCATATTTGATTGCGACGGCACCCTGATCGACAGCCAGCACACGATCCTGCATGGCCTTGAAGTGGGCTTCGACGCAGTGGGGCTTCCGATGCCGGACCGGCAGACAGCGCTGTCTATCGTCGGCCTTTCGCTGGTACAGGCGTTTGAAACGCTGGTTGGTCCGCTCAATGCCCATCTTGCGCCCGACATGGCCCAGGCGTACCGCGAAGCAAAGATCGCAAGACGGCAGATCGGTGCGGATGAAGATCCGCTCTATCCGGGCGCACGCGAGGCGCTTGATCGGCTGCGCGAGCGCGACGACATTCTGCTCGGCATCGCCACGGGCAAGGCGCGGCGCGGCGTGGACCACATGCTGGACGTGCATGACCTTCATGGCCGGTTCGTCACGATCCAGACGGCGGATACTTCCCCCTCCAAACCGCATCCGGACATGATCCTTCGGGCCTTGTCGGAAACCGGCGTGGAGGCGGATAAGGCCGTCATGATTGGCGACACGACCTTCGATATGGAAATGGCCCTTGCCGGGCGCACGCAACCCATTGGTGTTTCCTGGGGCTATCATGAAGTAGATGCGTTGCGCCGCTCCGGAGCTGTCAATGTTATCAATCACTTCGATGAGCTCTTCGACTCAATTTCCGAATGCCTTAAACTGAACAGAGAGCCTGCTTGATGCGCGATTATTTGTCAGAAATCGAACAAGCTTCCGCGCGCGATCCGGAACAGCGTGCGCGTGAACTGTCTCGCCGCGAGCTGCCCAAGCGGTTTTACAAAAAGGCCGAGGCTGCAGAAATCGCGGGCGGATATGCCATTCATCTGGATGGTCGCCCGGTGAAGACACCCTCCAAGTCGACATTGACCCTGCCGTCCGCAGTACTGGCAGAAGCAGTCGCTGCTGAATGGGAAGCGCAGGAAAAGGAAATCAACCCCGGGGCCATGCCGCTGACCCGGATCGCAAATTCCGCGCAAGATGCCGTTTCGCAGAAGTTTGCCGAAGTGGCAGACGAGATCACGCGCTTCCTCGGCAATGACGCGGTCTGTTATCGGGCCGATGAACCGGAAACCCTGGTTGAACGGCAAACACGGATCTGGGATCCTGTTCTGGACTGGGCAGGGCAGGAGCTTGGTGCGCGCTTCGTGCTTGTCGAAGGCATCATTCACAAGGAACAACCAGACGCCTTGCTCAAAGCCTTTCGCACTCGCCTGAGCGACTTGACTGCATTGCAATTGGCAGCCTTTCACACGGCGACGACGCTCATGGGCTCTGCCGTGCTGGCCTTTGCAGTGCTGGGCGAGCATCTGACGGCAGATGAAGCCTGGTCTGCGGCGTTCATCGAGGAAGACTGGAACATCGAACGCTGGGGCGAAGACGCGGAAGCTGCCAAGCTGCGCAGCTACAAGCGTTCCGAGTTCAATGCCGCGGTTCTGGTTCTGAAATCCTGAACCATCATTCTGCCTGCTTTTGACGTCATCTAGAGCCTTTCCAGACGAAGTGGATACCGGTTCGCCGTCAGGAAATGCGCCAAATCAAATATCTAGAGAACGTCGAGTGATTCAGTGAATGCGAGACGAGCTCTAGTCAGGGACGTCAAAAGCATGGAGTGCGCTGAATGAGAAAACTGGCTGTGACCGCGATCTTGCTCGCCACACCACTGCCTGCGTCGGCGGGAGGCCCATTTGACCATCTGCCGGTGCTGGAGCGCACAACGCTGACAGTCACGATTTCTCCCGAGCGCGTCTATTGCATGGGCATGATGCCAGAGCCGTTCCCCTGTTTTGAGGGTACGACAAAGACTGGCCGGACAATCCGCTTTGATACCGGCATTTCCGGTTACACCTTCAGGGAAGGGCGGCGGCAAACCATTCGGGTCGAGGAGATCCGCTATGACTTCAGCGGACCTCAGGCGCCCATGGATACGTCTTCAATCCGCTACGTCCTGAAGAAATAATCAGACTTCCAGTTCCTCGATGGAGGAAAAGGCATCGCGCAGTCCGTCTGACCACGCCTTTGAGAGCTTCTGGAAATACGGGTCATCCTGTTCAATTCTGACCTGACGGTCGGCCGAGAATGTGTCCGTGTTGTACAGAAGCAGGTCGATCGGCATGCCGACCGAAAGGTTCGATCGCAGGGTCGAGTCGAATGACAGCATGATCATCTTGGCAGCCTCGCCAAGGCGCATGTCCGGTTGGGTCACGCGGTCAAGGATGGGCTTGCCGTATTTGTGCTCGCCGATTTGCAGGTAAGGCGTGTCATCCGACACTTCAATGAAGTTGCCTGCCGAATAGATCTGGAAGAGCCGGGGCTTTTCACCCTTGATCTGTCCACCCAGAATGAAGGTGACGGAGAAGTTTTCGGCATTTGCGCCGCTCCCGTCGTTGTCCATGCGCGCGACATCGCGAACGGCCTTGCCAACAAGCCGGGCCGCCTGGAACATGGTGTCGACATTCATCAGGTTCGTTTCACCATCGCCGCCGCGGGCGATTTGCTCGGACAACAGCGAAATGACAGCCTGTGTAGTTGCCAGATTTCCAGCCGACATAAGCGCGATCACGCGGTCCCCGGCGTTCTCCCAGATATGGAGCTTTTTGAAGGTGGCAACATTGTCCAACCCGGCATTCGTACGGGTGTCAGCGGCGAAAACCAGCCCCCGATCCAGTTTGAGGCCAACACAATAGGTCAAGGTGCGATCTCCTGCCGCGCGGTCTTCTTGTTTGTCTATGGAGAGGTTAGGGCCAAGGCCTGTTAATCTGGTAAAGATGGCCGGGACAAATTTGTGCGGAGACAAGGTGTAAACCGGCAGGAATTGCTTTGTCTTCCAGCGGCATTCGAGCTGTCATCCGAGTAAATACACCCGACTTGCACGGTGCTCGACTTCACGGCGTTCTGTGGCGTCAACGTCCTTGACCGGGGCATGAACCGCGCTCTTTGGAGTTTCCCCAGCATCTCGCGGCTTCTCGAACACCATCTCAACCACACTAATGGGTCCTGATCCTAATCAGCTAGCGCGGAAGAAATATTACAAAGTTTCCGCGAAGTCACTGTTGTTGTTGCAAACTTTGGGTGACATCCACTTCCACCTGCAGATTTTCTTCCCTGCCGCCAAAGCGAATGCCCTTGATCGGAGCGGCCGATCGGGAATCCAGTCCGGTCGTCAGGCGGATATAGCGGTCGGTCGGGCAAATCTCATTCGACACATCAAATCCCACCCAACCCAGATCCTTGATGAACACTTCGGCCCACGCATGATGCGCTTCGGAAGCCTGCGCATCGTCCAATAGAAGATATCCGGACACATAACGGGCCGGAATACCAATGGATCGGGCTGCGGCTATGAAAATGTGGGCGTGGTCCTGACACACTCCTTCGCCCGACGCGAAAGTGGAAATGGCCGTGGCATGGGTTTCCGTTACACCGGTCTTGTATTCCACCTTCTCGCGGATCGAATGCATGAGCTCGTGAAAGCCTGGTAAGGGGGTATCTTCATCCACGACATTCGCGAGGCGTCGGATAGCCTGATTAGCCTTGGTCAGCGGAGTGACACGCGTATATATGCGAACCGGCGCTGCCCCCTTTTCAAAACCGATGACGCCGGAAGTGTCTTGCGTGTCGACTGTTCCAGATGCCGTGATCTCCACGGTTTCGACGATGTCATGGGTCGAAACCATATGAACTACGTTGTCGAAGGCATCCTGATAGCTGGCTGCCCGATCCATCCCCGGAGTTTCGATCGTCCAGTCGATAACCTTCTGGCTGGCACCGTCATTCGGGGTGAGGCGCAGCTGTTGCATCGCGTTGGCGAGCGGCGTGTCATAGTGGTAACGTGTGGTATGTCGAACAAAGAGGCGCATAAAAGGTCCTAGCCGTCAGGCGAAATTGTAGTCCTTGGAAAGCTGGCCTGCGAAGTTGTTGTTCTGAATGATGAAATCATTCAGGAAGTCGTGCAGGCCGTTGTGATAGATGTCTTGCATCTCTGTGTTTGCCAGATCATCGCTGATCTGGTCTGCCATGGTCAGGCTCGGCAGTTTTTCGCCGTAAAACAGTCCCAGATCGTTGGCCGATCCGCTGATCCATTCATAGCAATGTGCAAGCGAACGCGGCATTTCCCGCCGAAGGATAAGAAACTCCGCGATGTTGAAGGCTGTCAGCTTGGCGTCCGGGTACGCAAAGCGGTAGCTGCGATGTCCCGAAAGTGCGCGCAGGATGCCCGTCCATTGATAACGGTCCATGGAGCCATCGCCGATCACGTCATTGTCCGGCAGCAAGACCCAGTACTGAGTGTTGAGGACGCGCGCCGTGTTATCTGCCCGTTCCACGAAATTGCCGAGCTGGCTGAAGAAATAGCCGTCATCGCGCAGCAGCGTGTTGAGAAGGGCGCCACGGAAAAGATGTGAGCGCTGGCTGATCCACGACAGGAACTCCGGCAGCCGGTCGCGGGTGATCGACTGCGGACTGGTGTCCATGAATTCGATCCAAGTGGTGTTGATCGCTTCCCAGAGCTCCGATGTGATGCTGGTGCGCACCGCACGCGCGTTGTTTCTTGCAGTTTCAAGGCAAACGCGGACGCTGGACGGGTTTTCCTTGTCGAACACCATGTAGGAGATCACCCCCTTGGGTGAGACATCGCCGATCTTCTCCTGATAGCCGAAAGCGCAGCCCGCACACAGGAGGGCAAAGCGCCAGTCGTCTTCGGAATCCTGACCTCCATGGGCAACGATAGCTGTTCGGTAAGCCACTTCCAGCAACTTGGCGGTGTTCATGGCGCGCTCATGGTAGCGAGACATCCAGAACAGGGATGATGCGGTTCTTCCGAGCATTGGTCAGTCCTCCAGAACCCAGGTGTCTTTCGTGCCGCCACCCTGGCTGGAATTGACCACCAGGGAGCCTTTCTTGAGCGCAACGCGGGTGAGCCCGCCCGGGGTGATGCGGACCTGATCACCGATCAGGACATACGGCCTGAGGTCCACATGACGGGGAGCTACACCTGAGGCGACATGGGTCGGACAGGCTGAAAGAGCCAGCGTGGGCTGGGCGATGTAGTTCGACGGGTTGGATTCCAGAACCTTCCGGAAGTCCGCAATTTCCTTCTTGGAAGCCGTCGGGCCGATCAGCATGCCGTAGCCGCCGGACCCGTGAACTTCCTTGACGACGATGTCCTCCAGATTGTCGAGAACATAGGCAAGGTCGTCTGGTCGTGAGCAGTTCCACGTGGGAACATTCTTCAAGATGGGCTTCTGGCCGGTATAGAACTCGATGATATCCGGAACATAGGCATAGATCGCCTTGTCGTCGGCGATGCCTGTGCCCGGTGCGTTGCAGATCGTCACATTGCCGGCCCGATAGGCATCGAACAGGCCCGGTACGCCAAGCATGGATTCCGGCTGGAAGGTGAGGGGATCGAGAAACGCATCATCAATGCGCCGGTAAATGACGTCGACCTGTTTCGGTTTGCGGGTCGTGCGCATGAAGACCTTGCCTTCATCGACGAAGAGGTCGCGGCCCTCAACCAGTTCAACGCCCATGGAATCGGCAAGAAACGCGTGCTCGAAATAGGCAGAGTTGTAGATGCCGGGTGTCAGGACGACGACGGTCTGGTTCGATTTGGACTGGTCCGGGCCCACGCTTTCAAGCGTCTGGCGCAGGGAGTCCGGATAATGCTCGACCGGGGCAACCCGATGAAGCTCGAACAGCTCGGGGAACATGCGCATCATCGTTTCCCGGTTTTCCATCATGTAGGAAACGCCGGATGGTGTGCGCGTGTTGTCTTCCAGAACATAGAAATCGTCTTCGCCAACGCGAACAAGATCGGTGCCGATGATATGGGCATAGACCTTGCGGGCAGGGGTGAAGCCGACCATTTCCGGCAGAAAGGCTTCATTCTGCATGATCAGATCCGCCGGAATGCGACCAGCGCGAATGATTTCCTGACGGTGATAAATGTCATGCAGGAAGGCATTCAGCGCGCGTACCCGCTGGTCGATGCCAGCTGACAGGCGGCGCCATTCGGAGGCGGACAGTATTCGCGGAATGGGATCGAAGGGAATAAGACGTTCGGTTGCCTGGCTTGAGCCGTATACCGCAAAGGTAATTCCGAGCCGACGAAATATCGTCTCTGCTTCCCGGTTCTTCTTCTTCAGAAAATTTGGAGGCTTGGACGCCAGCCAACTGTCCAGTTTTGCATATGCGGGTCTTGAGTTCCCTGCATCATCGAGCATTTCGTTGAAAAACGTTCGCTCACCAGACATGGCTTCTCCCTGTTTGTATTTTTTCTTTCAGTAAACATGACAGAGGCAAAAATACTTTCCAAGCTCTTTTATTGGGCGCGTTTGCCTCTTCTCAGAGCAGGCCAGTCCTGCTCGGTGGCATGAGTGTTGCGGGCACAAACGCCTGAAAACGCGCTGCACTATGAAGTTTCAAGAGGGCTGTTTCCGGCGGTTTTCCGGCCTGTTTGGACAAAAATGCGGCATCTTCTCCTATCTGCTGACTTTGCATCGCAAAAACTGCGTGCTACGACCCCTGACAAATAGAGGTTTGGAGAATGCAATGAAGGAAATCCTTGCCGAATTGGAAAGCCGCCGCGAAACGGCGCGCCTGGGGGGCGGACAGCGACGGATTGATGCGCAGCATTCCAAGGGAAAGCTGACAGCACGTGAGCGGATCGAGATCCTGCTGGACGAAGGCTCCTTCGAAGAGTTCGACATGTTCAAGCAGCATCGCTGTACCGATTTCGGCATGGACGAACAGCATATCCCGGGTGACGGTGTGGTTACCGGCTGGGGAACCGTCAATGGCCGCACGGTCTATGTCTTCTCCAAGGATTTCACGGTTTTTGGCGGCTCGCTGTCGGAAACCCACGCGGAAAAGATCACCAAGCTTCAGGACATGGCGCTGCGCAACCGCGCGCCGATTATCGGCCTGTTTGATGCTGGTGGCGCCCGTATTCAGGAAGGCGTCGCGGCGCTGGGCGGCTATGGCGAGGTGTTTGCCCGCAACGTTCAGGCCTCCGGCGTCATCCCGCAGATTTCGCTGATCATGGGCCCATGCGCAGGCGGTGACGTCTATTCGCCTGCCATGACCGATTTCATCTTCATGGTGCGTGATACGTCCTACATGTTTGTCACCGGTCCGGACGTGGTGAAAACCGTTACCAACGAAACCGTTACGGCGGAACAGCTGGGCGGTGCGTCCATCCACACAACCAAGTCGTCCATTGCCGACGGCGCATTCGACAATGATGTCGAGGCGTTGCTGGAGATGCGCCGGCTGATCGATTTCCTTCCCATGAACAACATGGCGGATGTTCCGGAAATCGAAACCCACGACGAAGCTGATCGGATCGACATGTCGCTCGATTCCCTGATCCCCGACAATCCGAACAAGCCCTACGATATGAAGGAGCTGGTTCTGAAGACGGTGGACGAGGGCGACTTCTACGAAATCCAGCCGAGCTTTGCCGCCAATATCATTACCGGCTTTGGTCGCATCGAGGGGCGCACGGTCGGCATCATTGCAAACCAGCCGATGGTTCTGGCCGGAGTGCTTGATTCCGACGCCAGCCGCAAGGCAGCCCGATTCGTTCGCTTCTGCGACTGCTTCAGCATTCCGATTGTCACATTCGTTGACGTTCCGGGATTCCTTCCGGGCACGGCGCAGGAATATGGCGGTCTGATCAAGCACGGTGCAAAGCTGCTCTTTGCCTATTCGGAAGCAACCGTTCCGAAAGTGACCGTCATTACGCGCAAGGCCTATGGTGGTGCCTATGACGTGATGAGCTCCAAACACATCCGCGGCGACATCAACTACGCCTGGCCGACTGCCGAGATTGCGGTGATGGGTGCGAAGGGCGCTGTCGAAATCCTCTATCGCTCCGAGCTTTCCGACAAGGAAAAGATCGCCAAGCGCACGAAGGATTACGAAGACCGCTTTGCCAACCCGTTTGTGGCGGCAGAGCGCGGCTATATCGACGACGTGATCCGTCCGCATTCCACGCGCCGTCGGGTCTCGAAGGCGCTGGCCCTGCTGCGCTCCAAGCAGGTGGAAACGCCCTGGAAGAAGCACGACAACATCCCGCTCTGACAAAAGGTCGGGTTCAAACAAAAACGCCGCGGAAAACCGCGGCGTTTTTTTTGTCTACAGGTGCTGCTCTCAGGCGGCGCGGGTGCTTGAGTGCAGGAAGTCATCAATGGCCGACTTGATCATGCGCGAGCTTTCCTCAAGCTTCTTGGCACGATCATCAAGCTGCGAGGCCAGATCCCGGTTTTCCGAGGTCATGCTGCCAACGCGGCTGACCGAGTCTGCCATCTGATCGGCGTTGTGTGTCGATTCCGCAGCCGCTGCCGCGATCTCGCCAGTGGCCTGACTTTGTTGGGAAACTGATCCCGTCAAATCTTCCACGAACACCTTCATTTCGCTGAGGATGTCGTTGATCTGCTTGATCGCATCGACCGAGTCGCCGGTAGAACCCTGAATGGCTTCGATCTTCGTGCGGATCTCGTCGGTTGCCTTTGATGTCTGGGTTGCCAGTTCCTTCACTTCCGCAGCAACGACCGCGAAACCCTTGCCTGCTTCGCCTGCACGCGCCGCTTCGATGGTGGCGTTGAGGGCAAGAAGGTTGGTTTGCTCGGCAATGTCCTGAATGAGACCAATCACTGTGCCGATGCTGTCAGCAAGGGTGTTGAGCTCGGTCATTTGCTCGCTGGCATTGGAGGAAACCTCCGTTGCATCCTGAATGCGGGCATTCACCTGACTGATCCTGTTGTTCAGTTCGCTGATGGATGCAGAAAGCTCGGTGCTTGCGGATGCCACTGTCTGCGCCGATGCGCGTGCTTCGGACGTTGCAGAAAGGGAGCCTTGCGATTCATGCTCGGTCTTTTGAGCATACTGGAGCAGGCGAACCGTGCTGTGCTGAACTTCCTCGATGGTGGCGCTCATGCTGTTGAAGAGCGACGCGATCTTGTTGTTGAAGTTCTCGGCAAAGGCAGCACGCTCCTTCGCCATCTGCGCTTTCATCTTCTTTTCGTCTTCAGCCTGCGAGGTTTCAAGCTGCTTCTTCTCCAGAAGGGACAGTCGCAGCTGGTCCAGAACACGGGCCATGCTGCCAATTTCGTCCTTGCGGCGGGTTTCCCCTACCTCGTCCTCAATTGCTCTGTTGGCAACGGCTTTCATGGAGAGGTAAATCTGGCGAGTAGACCGCAGGATGCTCAAGAACACGAAGGCAATCAGCCCGAAGAGGGTAACAACAATCATGAAGACGCTGGCATAGAAGATTGCCTGAGCAGAATCCTGCTGAGCCCTTGCCGTTTCCACGCTTGCGCTGACCCGTGCTTCCATCAATTTGTAGAACTCGTCCACCGGGCCCATGATATTGGCCTTGTAGCGGTGATAGTCCTTGCTGTGCAGCATCTGGATCGGTTTCATCGGGTCATTGGCTTCGATCGGATTGCCGGCAGCATCCAGACCCTTGACGTAGTTCATGGCTTCGACTTCAAGATTGACGAGGCCATCGGAATTGGCCTTGGCTTCTTCCAGCTTTACAAATTCCGCGTCCGTGAAGCCTACCGCACGCATACGGTCCAGAAGGCCGACGCTTTCCCCATCAGGGCGCGGCTTGGCAACACCACTTGCCACGAAGTCCCAGTAGATGCGGTGATAGTCGACCGGGGTCGGCTCTTTGCCATCACGAATGGCCAGGATCTTCATGTACTGATCTTCGTAAGAAGAATCTCCTGTCACGACATATGTTCTTGCAAGTCGTGTCAGGTCATCGGAGCTTTGGCGGAGCTCATCAGCAAGAAGGTAGGATGCGTATTGGTTTTTCAATGCAGTCTTGTAGTCCTGCGATGCTGTCCTATACGATGTATAGTTGTAGACAAGTGCAGCAGAGGCCAGAACCGAAACAATCAGTCCGGCAACCATATACTGGGAAATCCGCATGTTGAGCTTCCATAAAAAGGTGGGGGTTCCTTAAGTTCCCCTATAGGCAGCGGAAATGCCCTAAATGGAAGTTAAGTAGAAATCTTCGCGCTGTGTTTTTGACTAAGCAATAAAGTCGATAAAACAATATATTACGTCGACCTGGATTTTATGTGTTGGGGTTTGAGAAGTGAAAAATGTGCTTTTATTCATTGTATTCTGGCTTTCCCTTGCGGCTGAGGCGTGGGCCTGCAGCTGCATGCGCCCTGCAAATGGACCGGTCGACATGCGGATGATCCGTGAACCTGGAACGCTATTGTTTGAAGGGGAGGTCGAAAGCCTTCGCGGAATGCAAAACGACCGCCGGATCACGGCGAATATCCGGGTTCTTGAGGTCATATCCGGATCGGCAGGCAAAAGGATCGTCGTTGAAACCGCAAGACATAGTGCCGCATGTGGTGTTTCGCTCAAAGCGGGAACACGCATGTCCTGGCTGGTGAGGAAAGGCGAAAACGGAGCCTACAGGCTGAGCCTGTGCGACCAGCTGTTCTGGCGACACCACGAAAAGGAAATCCGCCAGAAACTGAAGTCCGGCAAATAGGGGCTTCAGAGAGCCGGCAGAAATAGGTCAGCTTGCTCAGTCGCGCCAGAAATCGTTGAACAGGGGTTCCTTGCACTCATAGGCAACGGGACACTTCGGATTGTCCTTGGTCTGGGCATATTGCGGGTAAAGCCGTTCCCACGCATCACAGTATTTGTAGTTGGAAACAAACAGGGAATAGGTTGTCCGGCTCGTGGTGAACACGACGGCCCCACGGTCCCGTACCATCTGCTGTGCCTTGGCGCAGGTCAGCTTGCGCACGTCCGGGCGCGCCTGAGCTTCAAATGAGGTCCCCATCGCGCTCAAGGCAAGAAACAGGGCGAAATATCGGGATTGCTTGCGCATGGCATCAGCCTCCGCAGTCTCAAAACAATTGAACGCCTATCAGGCAGGCTGAATGCGGCGGCAAGGTGGCCAGCCTCGCTTGATCTGATCAGATTCAGGTGATTCCCGGCCTGTTTCTCAGGATCTCGACGCTCACTTTTCCAGCGGCGATAGGCAAGGGGGCTCCTGGCTTGTGAACCCGCACCCGCACCCGTTGAATGCGCTCATCCGCCTCGAACAGGCTTTGGGCGATGGCTCCGGCAAGCCGTTCAATCAGATTGAAGCGGGTTGTCGTCACAGCCTTTTCAACGGTCTTTGCAAGGGAGGCGTAGCAGACGGTATCTGAATAGTTGTCGCTCTCGGATGCGGATTTGAGATCCAGCCAGCAAGTCAGATCAACATGAAAGCGCTGGCCGAGTTTTGCCTCTTCGTCATAGACGCCGTGATAGGCGTAAAACGCGAGATCCTCGAGGTGAATGGCATCCATGCTGGGGTCGCCCGTTTTCTGTTCTTGTACTGGTACAACTCTGAAGCTGCATCGTTTACTTGGTTGTAGCGGGAAAATAAAGAACCCAACGGTCGCGAAATGTTCCAAAAACAGCGTGCCGTATCAATCAACCTTGGCAGAGCTCGGCTTTTGCCAAATCGAGCCAGTTAACCTTTAGATATATTGCACTGCCGCGAAGCACCGCCTACAAGACTGCAAATGAAAAGTTTGGGTGGAGCTGACATGTTTTCCAAGATCCTGATCGCCAACCGTGGCGAAATCGCGTGCCGGGTCATCAAGACGGCCAAGCGCATGGGCATCAAGACAGTTGCCGTCTATTCCGATGCCGATCAGGACGCCCTTCATGTGGAAATGGCAGACGAGGCCGTCCACATCGGACCGGCTGCCGCCGCTGATTCCTATCTCATCGCCGAAAAGATCATCGCAGCCTGCAAGCAGACAGGCGCGGAAGCGGTTCATCCGGGCTACGGCTTCCTGTCCGAGCGGGCCAGCTTCCCCAAAGCTCTCGCAAAGGAAGGCATCGTCTTCATCGGGCCCAACCCGCGCGCGATCGAGGCGATGGGTGACAAGATCGAATCGAAGAAATTCGCCAACGAAGCCCGCGTCTCGACGGTTCCCGGTTATCTGGGTGTGATTGAAAGCCCGGAGCAGGCAGTCGAAATCGCCGGGGACATCGGCTATCCGGTCATGATCAAGGCGTCCGCCGGTGGTGGTGGCAAGGGCATGCGCATTGCCTGGAACGCGGAAGAAGTTCGTGACGGTTATACGCGTTCCAAGTCGGAAGCAGCGTCTTCCTTCGGGGATGACCGCGTCTTCATCGAAAAGTTCATCCAGAACCCGCGCCACATCGAAATTCAGGTCCTTGGCGACAAGCACGGCAACGTTGTTTACCTCGGTGAGCGCGAGTGCTCCATTCAGCGCCGGAACCAGAAGGTGATCGAGGAGGCCCCGTCACCGCTGCTGGACGAGGAAACCCGCCGCGCCATGGGTGAGCAGGCCGTCGCCCTTGCCAAGGCCGTGGACTATGATTCTGCCGGAACGGTCGAATTCGTTGCGGGTCAGGACAAGAGCTTCTTCTTCCTTGAAATGAACACCCGCCTGCAGGTGGAACATCCGGTCACCGAGTTGATCACCGGGATCGACCTCGTGGAGCAGATGATCCACGTGGCTGCTGGCGAAAAGCTGGAAATCAGCCAGGAAGACGTGAAGTTGAACGGCTGGTCGATTGAAAGCCGCATCTATGCGGAAGACCCGTACCGCAACTTCCTGCCGTCCATCGGCCGCCTGACCCGCTACCGGCCGCCGGAAGAGGGTGTCGCCGAAGGCCTGACCATCCGCAACGACACCGGTGTGGTCGAGGGCTCGGAAATCTCCATGTTCTACGATCCGATGATCGCCAAGCTGGTCACCCATGCGCCAACCCGCGAAGAGGCGATTGCCGGAATGTCGGAAGCTCTGGACGCGTTTTATGTCGACGGCATCCAGCACAACGTTCCGTTCCTCACGTCGCTGATGAACCATCCGCGCTGGCGCTCCGGCGATCTGTCCACCAGCTTCATCGCCGACGAATATCCCGATGGTTTCAGCCCCGCAGAGCCGGATGAAAATGCACAGGCGCTGCTTGCCGCCGTTGCCTTGTCCATGGGCGCGCTCAACCGCGAGCGCCTCGATCACCTGACCGGCCGTCTGCGTCCGCATTCGGGTGCCGTGCGCGAGGACTGGGTGGTGAAGATCGACAAGAGCTACATTCCGATCCGTCTTGCCGCCGGGTATCCGGGAACGCCGATCGAGATCGATGTTGCCATCGGCGATGGACCGGTCACCGCGGTCGAATCCGACTGGGCTCCGGGGGATCGCCTCTGGAATGGCCGGGTCGGCGAGCGGGCTGTCACCGTGCAGGTTCGCCCCGTTATGGGCGGCTACCGCCTCGACTGGCAGGGCTATTCGGTCGTTGCCAAGGTCATGACCCCGCGCATTGCCGAGCTCGACGCCCTGATGCCGGAAAAAATGCCGCCGGACACGTCCAAGATGCTGCTCTGCCCGATGCCGGGTCTTGTGGTGTCTATCGCCGTGGAAGAGGGCCAGGAAGTGAAGGCCGGCGAGCAGCTGGCCATCGTGGAAGCCATGAAAATGGAAAACGTCCTGCGCGCAGAACGCGATTGCGTTGTCTCCTCCATCAAGGCAGCAGCTGGCGACAGCCTTGCCGTTGATGCGGTGATCATGGAATTCGAATAAGTCCTACTGGGCTTGCATTGACCATGAAAAACCGGCGAGATGATCGCCGGTTTTTTGTGGTGCCATCCTCAGTACTGTGCCTAGGGGTGAATAAAAACAAGCGCTTGCAAATACTTTGGATGATCGTTGCAGGTTGACAGAAGGTCTGTAATGGCAAGCGATTTTGGGTCGGTGGGGCTTTAATTATTGGCTCTGCAAAACGTCCTCAACTGCTCGTGCCCCCAGTTCCCCTCCCCCTTGTGGGGAGGGGGTAGGGGTGGGGGTATATCTTGTCCGACCTCGGTATCAGATTCGGTTGAAATATCCTCACCCCCACCCTTGCCCTCCCCACAAGGGGGAGGGGATGGAGATATCTTGCGCGGATAGACTTGCTTGTGGGTGGGATAGGCACACGGAAAAAAATTGGATAAACCAGAGCAAGCAATCTCCCGACAGGAACCTCAAGTGTCTGCCGACAAGCCGCTACCCGTCACCACCATCCTCTTTGATCTCGATGGAACCCTCAGCGATCCGTTTGAGGGCATCACGCGCTGCATCAAATATGCCATGGAGAAGATGGGCGCAGAGGTGCCAGAGGCGTCTACGCTAGGCTGGTGTATCGGCCCGCCGCTGTGGGACAGTTTCGAAGTTCTCCTGAACACAAAAGATCGCACAGTCACCGACAAGGCAGTTGCCTTTTACCGCGAGCGCTATGCCGAAAAGGGCATGTTCGAGAATACCTTGATTGAAGGGATCGATGCAGCGGTTGAAGCCCTTCATGCCAAGGGCAAGCGCATGCTGGTCGCAACATCCAAGACGAATTCCTATGCCGGAAAGATCGTCGAGCATTTCGGGCTCATGCCGCCGATTGAAAGGGTCTACGGCGCGGAGCCGGATGGAACGCGCTCTGACAAGACTGAGCTGATCGCCCACATCTTGCAGCAAGAGGGGCTGTCGCCAGCTGAATGCGTGATGATCGGTGACCGCAAATTCGATCTCATCGGCGCCCGCAACAACTCGGTGCGCAGCATCGGTGTCCTCTGGGGCTATGGCAGCCGGGACGAACTCTCCGCCGAGAAGCCAGATTTTCTTGCAGAGGGCCCGGGGCTCATCGTCGACTGGGTCAACCAGAACTCCTGACCCATTTTCTCAAAAGTGCCTGTAGACCACGTCTTCCGGGTCATTCCGGCGGGCGTCCGGGTCCAGTGTGGCGCCCAGACGTTCCGCGAGGCGGATGGAGCGGGTATTGTTGGCATCGATGTAGCTCACAAGTGTCGGGAGCTTGCGGATCTCTCTCGCCCAGTCGCGATAGGCGCTTGCCGCTTCGAAGGCATAACCCTTGCCTTCTGCCTCAGGGTAGACGTACCAGCCAATCTCGGTCTCGGGGAACATCGGTCCGGCGTTGATGCCGACCTGTCCGAGTGTCGTGCCGGATGCCTTGTCGTCAAACATCAAGGCACCGTGGCCGAAGAGGGACCACAGGGCAATGTCGTGACAAAACATGCCCCAGGCGAAGGACGTGGTGTGCGGCCCGCCCATTCCGACAGAGTAGTCGGACTGCATGAGCTCCAGATAATTCGGCCAATCGGCATAGGTCATGGGCCGCAAGACAAGGCGGTCTGTTTCAAGGGTAATCGCTTCGGGCATTGATCTTCCGGCTGATTGGGTCAGAAAATGAAATTCGGCGTTTGTTTCACCGTTTGAGCCAGACAAAACCACCTGTTTCGCCCTCCAGAGGGCCGTGCTCTGCTGATGTCGGCTTGATCATGGCATCAAGTAGAACGGAGGTTGGGGTCCAGTAGGGGATGTACCAGTCCTGATCCACCTCAAGCACGAGCACCCGGTCCTTGTCCGCATCATAGGCCCCGATCAGGGAGACATGCGGCCCGTCCCAGTCTCCGGTCACGACCCCCTGATTGAAATAGACGAGAAGGGCGTCGCTGGCTGACTTTTCATTGGCGGCAAGGATGTCACGCACGCGGCTGAGGGAGGCTTCATCGGCAGATTCAGGCTGATAACTCTCAACTTCGTAGCCCTGAAGATCGGCTGCCTGCACCGCCGCGCCTGCATAGGCCGCAAGTTGCGCGATGGTCACCCCGTCGCCTTCTTCCGCCGAAAGTTTCGCCCAAAGCGGATCGCCGATTTTCTCCAGCAATTCGGGCTGGCTCAGGACCTTGTCCTCGGCATGGGACGGAAGACCTTTCAGGCCGTTGATGGCAGCCGTCACGCTGGCGATGGAGCAAGCGCTCGATGTGAATTGCGGCTTCACGAAAGGCGAAAAGCCCAGTAATCGGGGGCTTCGCTGCCGCGCAAATAGGTCTGGTCCGCGGTGATCGGCGTTGCGTTTGGGCCGAGCTTTGGAGCTGCCGTCTCCGAAGCCAAAGCCGGAAGGCCGGTGAGCGAAAAGGCAATGGAAAGGGCTGCGGAAAACTGAAAAAGCGAACGCATGTGAAATGTGCCTCCTGCAACAATTGCGGGAAAGGTATGTGAGAATTTTGCGTCCAACAATCACTGTTTTGGGCGGCGAGCGAGAAATTTGCTGAGCCCTTCCGAAAGGAGCTTTCAGCGATACTGAAAAATTTTGCGCAATGATCTTTGCAACCTGCGTCACGGAAGGTATGGAGAAGGGGAACAGTTCTCGGGGCGGGGTGAAATTCCCCACCGGCGGTGACAGGTCGGGGCCAAAATCTCCAACCTGAAGCCCGCGAGCGCCTTGGTCGATCAGGCCGAGGGACAGCAGATCCGGTGCAATTCCGGAGCCGACGGTCATAGTCCGGATGAGAGAGAACGATGGCAGGTGTGCAAGGGCCGCAACAGCGGACCTGCACACGGTTTACGTGCTCGGACTGTTCGCTGTGAAACTGGCAACGAGGTCCGAACATGACTGAACTTTCGACTTCCTCATCTCAGCGTCCGCTGTTGGCTGTGCTGGCCATGGTTGGGGCAGGGGCATCCTTCGCGCTTATCAATGGTGCGCTGCAGGCGTCCACCATGCAGTTGGGCGTTGCGTCCACAACGGCAGCCTTCTGGCAATATGCCTTCGGCCTGCTTGCTGCACTGCCATGGGTGCTGCGTGGCGGTGTGTCTGCGCTGAAGACCGATCAGCTCGGTTGGCATCTGGTGCGCGCCGGCCTTGCCGTTGTCGGTATCCAGATGTGGGTCGCCGGTCTTGCGCAGGTGCAGATCTGGCAGGCCATTGCCCTTGTCATGACGTCGCCCTTCTTCGTCATCATCGGGGCTAAGCTGTTCTTTCGCGAGCGTGTGGGTTGGGTGCGCTGGATGGCGACCGCCGCGGGCTTCGCCGGAGGCATGGTCATTCTCGAACCCTGGACGGAAAGCTTCCACTGGGGTGCCGTTCTGCCCGTCGGGGCTGCTGCGTTCTGGGCCGGAACGTCACTTGTCACCAAGAAACTGACCCGGACCGAAGCCGCGGATACGATCACCCTTTACCTGCTGCTTTTGATGACGCCGGTGAACGCCTTTCTCGCCTTCGGGGATGCGGGCCTCGGCATTTCGGGGACGGCATTGTGGCTGTTGCCAGCCGCCGGTCTACTGACGGTTCTGGCGAATTATCTCCTCACACTGGCCTATCAAAAAGCGGATGCCGCGTTCATTCAGCCCTTTGATCACCTCAAACTTCCGCTAAATATTGCGGTTGGATGGTTCGCCTTCGGGTTCGCGCCAACAGGGGCCTTCTGGCCCGGCGCCCTTGTGATCGTGGGTGCGTCGCTCATTGTTATGCTGGATGAGGCAAAGGCTGCGCGGACGCTGTCGACGGCGGCCCGAACCTGAGTGCCTCGGGTGGCAGGCGTGCCGATCAGACGGCTAAACTGCCACTCTGGTCTTGGTAAAACTCACAGCTCCATGACCACCGCTTGTCAAAGCGGACAGGTTGGAACTCTGGATAAGCTGTGACAACCCTAACGGAAAGGCCGGTTTCACGGGCGACTCAGCTATAGTGAAACTGGCGACAAGCTGTTGGTTAGGGTGACAATGAAGCATATTCTCGTGTCGGGTGCCTCCGGAACGGTGGGCCGGTTTATCACTGCGCGCTTGGCCGAGGACGGGCACAAGGTCACCTGTCTTGGCCGCAAAACCGTTGAGCTTGATGGCGTTGCCTTCCATGCATGGGACCTTGCCGACGAAGAAGTGACACTTCCCGAAGCTGATGCACTGGTGCATGCGGCGTTTTCCCACGTGCCCGGCAAGTATCGCGACGGAGAAGGGGATGACCCGCATAGCTTCATTGAACTGAATGTCGGCGGAGCGATCCGGATTTTCGAAGCCGCAAAGCTAGCAGGTATCCGCCACGCGATATGCCTGTCCAGCGATGCTGTCTATGCAAATAGCGGAAACTGGGCGGTGCTGAAGGAAGATGCCGAGCTCGGTCCGGACAGTCTGTATGGTCAGGTGAAGATTGCCGGAGAAATGGCGCTAGAAAACCTGTGCGACGACACCTTTGCCGGAACAGCTCTCCGCCTTGCCAGCGTTTACGGAACGCCTCCCGGGCGCTCTCGCGACAAGTGGTCCAGCCTCTTCAGCGCCTTTGCCCGTGGAGCAAAGATCGAGCCGCATCTGGGCACAGAAGTCCATGGCGAGGATGTGGCCAGTGCGGTGTCACTCGTTCTGGAGAGCGAAAGGCCGGAGGGCGCCGTCTTCGACATTTTCAATGTTTCAGATCTGCTGCTTGATCGCCACGAGCTGCTGTCGCTTTATGCCAGTGAGATGGCCATACCCGTGCCGCCACCTGCACGCGCACCCGGTCCGCTCGGTGTGTTGGAGCCGGGCAAACTGAAGGTCCTTGGCTGGAACCCGGGTGGCAAAGCCAAGCTGGAACATTATGTCTCCAGCCTGAGCGTCGCCCTGCAGGGCGCTGCCGGAGCGAGGTAGGCTTCTAAAGCAGCGCCGTCGGTCCGAAGATCTTTTCGAATTCCGCCCGCATGACCATGTCGTTTTCCGGCATCGTGACCGGCAGGCCAAGGTCTACCAGACTGGTGACGCCGTGTTCCTGAATGCCGCAGGGGACAATGCCTGAGAAATGATCCAGCTCGGGCTCCACATTCAGGCTGATGCCGTGGAATGTCACCCATTTGCGAAGGCGAATGCCGATGGCCGCGATCTTGTCTTCCGAGGTCGCACTGCGCTCGGGGCGACGAACCCACACTCCGACGCGGTCTTCCCGCCGTTCGCCGCGCACATGATAGTTCCAGAGCGTGTTGATCACCCATGCCTCAAGAGCCGCAACAAAGGCACGGACATCCTGTTGGCGGCGCTTCAGGTCCAGCATGACATAAGCGACCCGTTGCCCGGGGCCATGGTAGGTATACTGGCCACCCCGGCCAGCCTTGTAGACCGGGAACCGGTCCGGCATGATCAGGTCCGCCTCGTCCGCACTGGTTCCTGCCGTATAAAGGGGAGGGTGCTCCAGCAGCCAGACCCGCTCATTGGCTTTCCCTTCGCTGATGGCCGCAACCCGGGATTCCATCTCGGCAATGGCCTGTTCATAGTCAACAAGGTCATCCTCGATGACCCATTCAACCGGTGGGGAGCCTTCAATGGGGGAAAAGTCGAGCGCGAGCTGCTGGCGGTCCGGGGCTGGCATGTGCTGTTAATCTTTTGTAAACTTTTTCGGTGCGGTATCGAAGGTTAACGGCCTGTTAATTCGCACGGGCCCTGTATGTGTTCGTCTTCTCATAAGGAACCTTGGTCCAAATGACCACCTTTGATGACATCTATGTAGATATATCCGTGGTGCTCGGAACGTCCAAGATGCCGATCCACCAGTTGCTGCGTATGGGCCGTGGTGCGGTTATCGATCTGGATGTCGGTGAAGATGACGACGTGAAGATCTATGCCAACAAGACCCTGATTGCGACAGGGCAGGTGGTGCTTCTGGGCGAACGGATCGGCATCTCCATCACCGAGATTCTCATGCGTGGCCCGGAAATCCGGCCCATGCGCACGGATGGCCCGCTCTGATAATGATCGCAGGTGACGGGTGGTTACGCAGCGGTTGGCTTTACACGCAAAAAACTTTATCCACTGACCCGTTCTTTTCGAAAATTCAGCTTGCGTGCCAAAATCCCTTTTGCTACACGGAGGCCCTCGGCGCGGAGCGGCAGACAAACGCTTCTCCTACCAACGCGCCGGGCTTGAAAAATGCGGTCGTGGCGGAATTGGTAGACGCGCAGCGTTGAGGTCGCTGTGGGGTAAAACCCGTGGAAGTTCGAGTCTTCTCGACCGCACCATTCAACCATCAGGTTGAAACAAAAGCGTCCTTTCAGGGCGCTTTTTTGTTATCTGCCCAGCTCATTGTTGCTCGATCATTTTCGGTCTATCGTAGCGGAAACAATAGTTTCCGTACCCGGTTCGGCTTTTCATCCTGATGATAACAGGCGCACCGGAGGCATGGCGCCAGCATATGAGTGGTGGAGTGGTCGAAGAAAAAGAAGAAAAAGCAAGTTTCGCGAACAAAATGCTATTCACCCAGTATGTTTACTGGGTCAGCGGCCTCACCCTCATCATCGCAATTTGCAGTCTGTTCTTGAGCGTGAAATCCGCCCTCATCGTTCTTGCTGGGGGCGCGATTTATGGTGGGGTTTCGTTTTTGCTGAGGAATGATCCTCCAAGGGCAATCGCCGTTGCCTTGTTTTGTGCCGTTATTTTCCAAGTCATCAATCTGGACATTCACCGGGACGTTCCGAATATCGGTGTCGTCTGGTTTCTTGCCGTCCCGTGCTTTGCGAGTTTCACCGGCAGTGTCAGGCTGATTATCTTTCTGGCAGTTGCGACTGCTATCGGGATCGTGATCACCGGCATTCGTGCCCCGGTCGGCGATCCGATTTGGTCTCACCCTCTGAGCTTTCCGAACATGCTTGGAATGCTGGCCCTGTGCACTGCGACGTCCTATGCTGTCCATCGCCATCGTCTGAAGCGGGAGCAGCGTCTGAGTGAGGCACTCCTGAATGTTGAAGCGCTCGCTGAGGATCTGGCGAGGACCAACGAAAGCCTGAAAAAATCCGAGAAAAGCAAATCCCGACTTCTGGAAACGATGAGCCATGAGTTGCGCACGCCGATGATGACGATCGCGGTCGCTGCGGAGCGCCTCATGAAGTCCGGGGAAGACGGAAGCAGCCGTCAGATGATTTCGGCCATCGAAAGATCTGCCCGCAACATGACCGAGATCATGAACGATGTGCTGGACATGGGGGCAACTCATTCGGGGTTGGCAAAGGTCTCGGAAAAGCCATTCGATTTGCCGGAAGCCGTCAAAGGGGCTTGCGAAAGCACGCATATCGCTGCCCCGGACGTCGTCGTGGTCCTGGATGTGAAGCCGGATTTCCCGTTGATCTGGAACGGTGATGCAGCGCGTCTTCATCAGATCGTTCTGAATTTGATCCGAAATGCACTCCTGCACTCGGGAACGCGGGCTGCTCGGGTTCGCTTGGAGCAGGAACCACAAGGTGGCATTCGACTGCTTGTGGAAGATTGGGGGCGGGGGATTGAGGGCAAGGCCCTGACTGAGCTGTTTGAACCCTATGTCCGCACTGGAGCTTCAACCAGCGGTACAGGCTTGGGGCTTGCCATCACGAAAGACTTTGTGGCGCTGCTCGGTGGGCAGATAGACGTCAATTCCACAGTCGGGAAAGGAACGGTGTTCACTGTTTCACTTCCCTTTGCCGTTGGCGGCGAGAGCGTGGTCGCCGATCGCTATGAGCAGCCGACCCTCAGCGATGCTCGTCTGGTCGGGCAGGAGGTGGTCAAGGAAGCTGTTCGCCCGTGGCTGCGTTACTGGAAGATACGGGAAGACATCGAAAGTGCCCACGAACTGAACTGCGAGGATCTGCTTGAAACAGGTGTTGTGTTCTCACCGGATTGCATTGCCAAGATGGTCAGGACGGAGCGCGCGCTGGATACTTCTACAAAGGGGACGGGCAGCGCGGGCAAGACATGCCTCGTGGTGGAGGATGAAGTCCTCCTGACCGACCTCCTGTGCCAATATCTTGGCGATAGCGGGTTTGACGTAAAATCCGCAACTGACGGCACTTCGGCAATGTCGCTATTGGCTAAACAGGATTTTGACGTCCTTGTGGTGGACATGAACATGCCCGGTCAGCATGACGGATTGGAGATCATCAAGTCTGTCGTTTCGAATACCGATCGACCCGTTATTTGCGCCATTAGCGGATTGGACACGTTCCGGGAACCGGCATTGCAAAGCGGAGCAGATTTGTTCTTCCGAAAGCCGTTTAGTCTTGCAGGGTTCCTGCAGCAGCTGGAAGCCAACATGAATCGGTCTGAAGCTGATTGAACATGTCTTGCGCTGTTCTGGTTGTCTTTGTTCGGCTCGTGGGTAAAGCATCCGGTATTAATGGTCGGGAGCAGTATTGATTATGGTGAAGATCGCTTTTTCATTGTGAAAAATGACATATAGAGCTGCTTAATACATAAAGCTGACGCAGGGAAAACTCTTTGTTAAGCGTTTCCGAATTTATGGTTGTGTAGATGAAAAACACACCCATAGATTCGTGAGGGCTTACGATGTCGCGTTCTTCCCGGAGCTTGCTGCTTTCAACCTTGGCCGGTGTCTTGTTCGCAACGACCCCTGTTTCGGCTGAGACTGGCGTAACCGACAAGTCGATCCTGTTTGGGCAGGCGGCAGCGCTCGAAGGACCGGCGGCAGCCTTGGGCACCGGCATGAAGCTTGGCATTGAGGCTGCTTTCAACGAAGCCAACTCGAAGGGCGGCGTTGCCGGTCGCCGTATTGACCTGATCAGCTATGACGACGGTTATGAGCCCGGAAAGTCGATCATGCAGGTGAAGCGGCTTATTCGCGATGACAAGGTCTTTGCCCTCATCGGACCGGTCGGGACGCCAACATCAGCAGCAACCCAGCCAATCGCCACCGAAGAGAATGTTCCCTTCATCGGACCATTCACGGGAGCCGGTTTCCTGCGGGATCCGGCGCTGAAGAATATCGTCAATGTTCGGGCCACCTACGCCGCTGAAACCGAGACGTGGATCCGCTATCTGCATGACGAAAAGGGCATGGACAAGATCGCCATTCTCTATCAGGACGACGGCTTTGGCCGGGTGGGTCTGGCCGGTGTTGAAGCGGCCATGAAGAAGAGGGGCCTGGAGCTCGTCGCGAGAGGCACCTATCAGCGAAACACGACTGCAGTGAAATCCGCGCTGCTGCAGATCCGCAAGGCGAAACCGCAGGCCATCGTCATGGTTGGGGCCTATCGCCCGATCGCCGAGTTCATCAAGGTGGCTCATCAGATCAACGTCGATGCAGAGTTTGTGAATATCTCCTTCGTTGGCTCCAAGGCGCTCTCACAGGCGCTCGGAGCGGATGGAGACGGCGTGATCGTGTCTCAGGTGGTTCCATTCCCGTGGGATGAAACCATTCCGCTTGTGCGCGAGTATCAGGCGGCACTCAAGGCCGTCGATGCGTCCGCCCAGCCGGAGTTCGTCACGCTGGAGGGCTATATCGTCGGACGCTTGACCGTGATGGCTCTTGAAAAGGCTGGCAAAAACGTGACCCGGGCCTCTTTCCTCAACACGATCTGGAACACCGGAACCTTCGATATGGGCGGCATCAAGCTGACCTTCGGCCCCGGAGACAGCCAGGGCATGGATGACGTTTTCCTGACGGAAATCCAGCCGGATGGAAGTTTTGCTCCGGTCGCAAACACAAACTGAACCTGCATTCAATACGGCACCGGGGGGTGCCGTTCTTTTCCGATGCTTGTGCAAGAAATGGTGAAGCGCCGTGAAATCTGATTTTGGAAAATCTGCTAAATCGAGCGGCGGAACCGCTCTGAACCCCCTTCGTGGCTTGAGGGTGAAGGGGAAGCTCTACACCGCAATGGGGATCTTCATTGCTCTGACGGCTGTTGCCATCGGGATCGGCCTGATTTCCTTTGCCACAGTGGGAAGCGGGTTTGAGAAAATGGCCTCGCAAAACCTGCCCTCAATCGGCAGTGCCGCGAAAATGGCTGTTGCCAGTACGGATGTGTCAGATGCCGCGTCGAAGGTCGCAAACAGCCGGACGCTGGATGAAAAGTCGGTTTCTGTTACCAAGCTTCAGGATGGTATCGCCGAGTTGAAATCCAACATGGCCAGCATCGTGGTCACGGACGCCAACAAGGCTGCGGTTGATGCGCTCTCAAAGGAAATCAACTATTTCGAGACCAATATCTCCGATCTGACCCAGATCACGGATCGCAGGATCCAGACCCGCACAAAGGTGAACGGCAAGCTGTTGGAGCTCTTCTCCGGTTTTGACGGTTTGAACATGGTCATCCTGCCCGTTGTGGACGATGCCTATTTCGACGTCGTCATTGGCGGGGAAAAAGCGACCGAGCAAAGCCGCGAAATCATGGACACGCTTGCCAATGTGGAAATGGCGAAGCTGAGCGCAATGCTGGAATTGCGCGGTGAAATCAACATGCTGGTCGGTTTGATCAACGCAGCCACATTCGTGGATGACAGCTCGGTTTCGACCATCTTTGTCGACAAGCTGCAAGCCTCCATGACCAAGCTGGATACCTTCCGGAGCCGATTGGCTGACCTTGGTACGGATGTCGGTGCGTCCGAGCAATTTACAGAATTCATGAAGTTGGCTGCGGAAGTCGTCGACATTCGCAAGAAGAACACATGGATCAGCGGTGTACGTGAGCGCAAGACCATCAGTCGGGCACAAGCGCTCCAGGAAGCCATCGACAACGTTCTCGTCGAGGTGGTTGACGATCAGACCTTTGACCTGACCATCGATACCGAACGATCCGTTGGCGAAAACACGGCCATTATCGATCAACTCCTGAACGAGCAGGTTGGCGAACTGAAGAACATGCTCCAGACGCAGGCTCTGGCAAACATGTACATCGCCACGATCGTGCAAGGGGCAAACGCCGAAGACATCGATCAGATCCGGCCGATCAAGGAAAAGCTGCTCTCTACCGGTCTGCAGATCGAAAATGCGATGGCGGGTATGGGTGATCAGAAGGTTGTCGCCGAGCTCAAGAAGCTGCTCGTTCTGGGTAATGCCGAAAACGGCATCCTGAGTGACTACACTGAAGAACTGCAGATCCAGACCGAAGCAGATCAGGAACTGGG
This sequence comes from Roseibium sediminis, assembly GCF_008711325.1. Classification (GTDB taxonomy): domain Bacteria; phylum Pseudomonadota; class Alphaproteobacteria; order Rhizobiales; family Stappiaceae; genus Roseibium; species Roseibium sediminis. The sequence continues at coordinate 74,086 of NZ_VXDB01000002.1, read as the reverse complement.
CGAGATGTTCGCTCATGTGGACGAACTGGGCCGTATTGTTTCCGGCCTGATCGATCTTGAGGTCGGCGCCATCGACCAGCAGGCCGTCAAGATCCGTAGCCTGTTTGCAACCGGGTCCACGGCGCTTGTGGTCATCGGGGTGGTAAGCCTTGGCATTGCAGCGGCTGTCGGCCTTATCGTCGTCGATCGCGGCCTGGTAAGCCCGCTGTCGGAAATGGTCCGCTCTCTGCAGGAACTTGCGCGTGGCAATCTCGATATTCAGGTGCGGGAGATGAACCGGTCCGACGAGATCGGGGATTTGTCCAAGGCGCTGGGCGTGTTCAAGGCAAATGCCGCAGAGCGCGAGCGGTTGGAACAGGCGGCAACCAAGGAAAGCGAAGGCCAGCGCAAGCGTCAAGCCACTGTGGAAGCCCTGATTACGAGCTTCCGGACCGAAATCGAAACGGCGCTGTCAACTGTCCAGTCTGAAATGGAGTTCATGCAGGAAACTGCAGCCAGCCTGACGGAAGCCTCACGCAAGACCGATACCCAGACCAATCAGGCATCCAGCAATTCCGAACAGGCATTGAAGAATGTGGAGATGGTCGCGGGGGCTGCAGAGGAGCTGTCGCATTCCATCACCGAAATCGCCGAGCGCGTCACCCGCGCAACGGAAATCGTCTCCAGTGCGACGGCCAATGCTCGCGGCGCGACCGAAAAGGTCCAGAGCCTTGAAGAGGCGGCTGCAAAGATCGGTGAGGTTGTGACCCTCATTCAGGCAATTGCAGAGCAGACCAACCTGCTGGCCCTCAACGCAACCATCGAGGCAGCGCGCGCTGGCGAAGCAGGCAAGGGCTTTGCAGTCGTGGCCGCAGAGGTGAAGGAACTCGCCACGCAGACATCCAAGGCGACGGAGGAAATTTCCTCGCAGATTTCCGCCATTCAGGCGTCCACCGGGGAAACCGTGGAAGCTATTCAGGCCATCCGGGACGTTATGGAGGAAGTCAATACGACCACGACTTCCATCGCTGGTGCTGTGGAAGAGCAGGGCGCGTCTACCGCCCGAATCTCCGAAAACGTCCAGGGCGTTGCCGAAGGAACGCAGGAAGTCACCGCCAATATTGCCGCCGTCCAGCATGCCGTTGCCGACAGCTCCCTGTCCGCTGCGAAGGTGGAGGAAACCTCTAATCTGGTCGCGACCCAGACCGTCCAGATGAAAACCGTTGTGGAGGACTTCCTCAGAAAGGTTGCTGCAGCCTGACGGCAGCCAAGTTCGGGACGCGTAGCCAGAAAGGTCGCGCGTTCCCGCAGAAAGTTTGAGCTTCGCGATACCGTGCTCCTGTTCATCGCACCCGCATCATGCGTCCCACTATCGTAATGATGCACATAACTGGCCAACCTTGCGGGGTTGGCCTTTTTTTGCGCTGCAATCAGTCCGGGAGGGGCGCGCCTTTTTCGTTAGCAAAAATCTCCAATTCTTTGGCTTCCTTGTGGGTTTTCCCCTTGGTAACTCTGGAAGTCTGTCAGGTTCCCGGATAGTGTCCGGGTCAATCTGGAGCGCGATGCAAAATATCGCAAACCGGGAAAGCGACCCGATCTGGTTGTGTTAAGGTGCATATAGTGCGCTTTTGAGGAGGGGACATGCAGGCTGAGGTACTTGCCGATCCGGTAGATGTTGCTCCGATCCCGGTTCGCGACGACGAGGGACATCTCAACCACGATTTCATCGAAGCGGTTGAAGAGGCCATCGAGGCGCAGGACAAGGCCGCGCTTGAGCTTCTTGCCAGCGATCTGCACGAAGCCGATACCGGTGACCTCCTTGAAGCGCTCAGCGAAGAGGAGCGGACGGGTTTCGTTCGCCTTCTGGGAGCTGGCTTCGACTATACCGCCCTTACGGAAACCGACGAAGCCATCCGCGTCAAGCTTCTGGAAGACCTGCCGAACGAGGTCATCGCCGAGGGTCTTGGCGAACTGGATTCTGATGACGCGGTCTACATTCTGGAAGACCTTGACGCGGAAGATCAGGCGGCAATTCTTGAAGAGCTGCCTTATCTTGAGCGGATCCAGCTCAAGAAGGCTCTGGATTATCCGGAAGACAGTGCGGGCCGCCGCATGCAGACCGAGTTCATCGCGGTCGCCCCGTTCTGGACCATAGGCCAGACGATAGACTACATGCGCGAGGCGCAGGACCTTCCCGACAGCTTCTACCAGATTTACGTTGTCGACCCCGGCTTCAAGCTGCTGGGCACCGTTCACCTCGACAAGATCCTGAGAACCCGCCGGGACGAGCAGGTGACTTCCATCATGGAGGAAACCCGCTACGCAATCGAGGCGACAGAGGATCAGGAAGAAGTCGCCAGAACCTTCGAGCGCTATAACCTCGTTTCTGCCGCGGTGGTGGACGACAACGAACGCCTCGTCGGCGTCATGACCTTCGATGACATCGTCGACGTCATTCAGGAAGAAGCCGAAGAAGACTTCATGGCAATGGCCGGTGTCGGGGATGAAGAAATCTCCGATAACGTGCTCACGACTGCGCGCTCGCGCCTGACATGGCTGGTGGTCAACCTTGGCACTGCCATTCTGGCTTCGCTCGTCATCGCCCTGTTTGAGGACACAATCGAGGCGATGGTCGCGCTCGCGGTGCTCATGCCGATTGTGGCGTCCATGGGCGGCAATGCCGGCACGCAGACCATGACCGTTGCCGTGCGTGGTATTGCGACCCAGGAACTGACGACCCGCAACATGTGGCGCATCCTCAATCGTGAAGTCCTCGTCAGCTTCTTCAACGGCGTGGTGCTGGCCATCCTCATCGGTGTTGCTGCGTGGATGTGGTTCGGCAACCCGGGTCTTGGTGTCGTCATCGGCGGCGCTATTGTCATCAACATGGTCTTTGCCGGTCTGTCGGGCCTGCTTATCCCCATGGCGCTCGACAAGGTGAATGTTGACCCGGCCATCGCCTCAAGCGTCTTCGTGACCACCGTCACCGACGTCGTCGGCTTCTTCGCCTTCCTCGGCATCGCGGCCTACTGGTTCGGCTTGCCGCTTTGAGCGACCTTGAACATCTGTAACGGGAGGGAGTGAGGCTGATGACGACGAGATGGTCCGCAGCCGAAGAAGTGCTCCCGAACGGTTCAGACGGCTTTGGCCCAAAACCCATTGCCGTGATGGATGCCGAGTGTGCATTGTGCAGCTGGGGCGCGCGGATGATCCATCGGCTGGACCGAAGCGGAGACATTCGCATTTGTCCCGTTCAGTCGCCATTGGGAACAGGCATTCTCGACCACCATCACATTAGCCATCTTGATCCCGAGAGCTGGCTGTTTCTGGACGGCGGCGCGGCCTACCGGGACATGGAGGCGATCATTCACGCGGGCAAGCGCCTCGGCGGGTTGGGAAATCTTGTTCTTGCGCTGAAAGTGCTGCCAAGGCCGCTCCGGGATTGGCTTTATCGCAAGGTGGCTCGCAACCGCTATCGCCTGTTCGGCAAGGGTGACATGTGCGCCATTCCCGATCCCGACTTCCAGAAACGGTTGATCCGATGAAAGTTCTCATTCTCGGCGGTTATGGCGTTTTCGGCGAGCGGCTGGCGCGGCTTCTGGTGCGCGATGGCCACGAGGTGACCGTGGCCGGGCGTTCATTGGAAAAGGCGGAAAGCCTTGCTTCGGATATCGGCTGTCTGGCGGCAAGGGTCGACCGGTCCGGACCGCTCGACTGCATTGCGGATTTCGATGTGGTGGTGGACGCAGCCGGGCCGTTTCATGCCTATGGGCAGGACCCTTATCGGGTCGCCCGCTCGGCGATCCTGCAGGGCACACATTATCTGGATCTGTGCGACGACACAGATTTCTGCCTCGGCATCAGCGAACTGGACGAGCACGCAAGACTGGCCGGGGTATGTGTTTTGTCGGGTCTGTCGTCGGTTCCCGCTCTCTCGTCGGCTGCGGTCGCAGCGCTTGCCGCTGGGGACCGGCCGGAGATGATCGAAACCGCGATCCTGCCGGGGAACCGCAGTCCGCGCGGTCTTTCGGTAATGCAGTCCATTCTGTCACAGGCAGGTCGTCCGTTTTCCGTCTGGCGGGGAGGGGATTGGATACAAAGCCATGGCTGGTCCGATCCGAAATCCTATCGCCTGCCCAAAGGCGTGGTCCGTCAGGGTTGGCAGATTGCGGTGCCGGATCACCGGCTGTTTCCTGCCCATTTCAACGCGGATACGGTGCTGTTTCGCGCCGGACTGGAGCTTGCCGTCATGCGCTACGGGCTTGCCGCCTTTGCGCTGCTCCGCCGCGTCTTTCCTTTCGCGGTCAGCCTGCCTTTGGTGAAGGTGTTCAAACGGGCAGCAGACCTGCTGGAGCCTTTCGGCACCGGCAGTGGCGGCATGTCGGTAATGGTGGTGGCTGGCGGCGAGCGGCGTTATTGGCGCTTGCTGGCAGAGGAGGGGGACGGTCCCTTCATCCCGGCAATTTCAGCGCGCGCGCTGTTGCGCAGAAAGAGCCTGCCGTCAGGAGCTGCGCCCGCCCTTGGTGCCGTGTCGCTTCAAGAGGCGGAAGCCGCAATGGACGGACTGAAAACGACCACGGAGATTGTCCGCGAACCTGTCGTGCCGGCCTTCCGAAAGGTGTTGAGGGAAGCATTTGACCGCCTTCCGCCGGAGATCCGCGAAACCCATGAAACCATTGGAGTCAGCCGCTGGGCGGGAAAGGCCGATGTCGAACGCGGAAAGGGCATCTTTCCTCGGCTGATTGCCTTTGTCATGCGGTTTCCTGCACAAGGCGCGGGCGTAGACGTTGAAGTCACCAAGTCTGCCGACGAAACCGGGGAAACATGGGAGCGGCGGTTCGGCGCTAACCGCTTCCACTCGCACCTCAGCCCGACCGACCGGGGCATGACCGAGCGCTTCGGCCTGATGACCTTCCGGCTCGGTCTTCATGTCAATGACGGGAGCCTGCATTTTCCCGTCACTTCCGGGCGCATCGGCGTCCTCCCGATCCCGGCCTTCCTGCTGCCCCGGTCAGAGGCGCGGGAATATGTCGAGGAGGGTCGCTTTCATTTCGATGTGGCACTTAAAGCACCCGTATCCGGACACCTGATCATTCGCTATCGCGGGCATCTCTCACGTGCCCCTGCGGGAATTTCACTCCGGCCACCCATTGCCAAATCACCTTAGGTTCGTTACCCGAGGGCACGCAAAAATACTCAAGGACCGGACATGAGCGGATTGATTGCCCTTCTTGATGATGTTGCCGCGATTGCCAAGGTGGCAGCAGCATCTGTGGATGATGTGATAGCGCAGGCCGCAAAGGCAGGGACCAAGGCAGCGGGCGCGGTGATCGACGATGCGGCAGTCACTCCCAAATATGTCACCGGATTTTCGCCCGCACGCGAACTCCCCATCGTCTGGCGCATTGCCCGTGGGTCGATCTTCAACAAGCTGGTCTTCCTGCTCCCAGCGGGACTGCTGCTCAACACGTTTGCGCCCTGGGTCATCACGCCGCTTTTGATGCTTGGCGGGGCGTATCTGTGTTTTGAGGGGGCGGAAAAGATCTGGCACGTCCTTGCCCACAAACACGCGGAAGTACCGAAAACAGTCGCGGAAGCTGTCGATGCCGCTCATCTTGAGGAACAACGGGTCAGCGGGGCAATCAAGACAGACTTCATTCTCTCCGCAGAGATCATGACTATCGCACTTGCCGCCATCCCCGATGGCACCATCTGGATGGAAGCCGCGACACTCGCTGTGGTGGCGGTCGGTATCACGGTAATGGTCTACGGCTCCGTCGCCCTGATCGTAAAGGCGGATGATTTCGGCCTGCATCTGTCTCAGGAAAGCTCTCTTGCGATGTTCCGCGCCCTTGGTCGGGGCATCGTGAAGTCCATGCCGACCTTCCTGAAGGTTCTGACGACCGTTGGCACGGCAGCGATGCTCTGGGTCGGCGGGTCAATTGTCATTCACGGCCTGAAGGACCTCGGCCAGAAGGGCGTTTACACGACCATCCATCACCTTGCCGATCAGGCGACGCAGATGGCTCTGTCCTGGGGCGTGACGGCGGAAGGCTTCGTGACCTGGTTTGCAACAGCCGCCATGGACGGCGTCTTCGGCCTCGCTCTGGGCCTGCTGCTGATCCCCATTGTCGCCAAGGTGATCGAGCCCCTCTGGCACATGTTGCGCGGCAAGAAGGATGCGCCTGACGGGCAGTGATTTCTTCAGGACCCCTGAGCTGCCAGATTTGCCTTGTGGGCCCACTCGATCAGTTCGTCCGCGTCTTCCAATATGTCTGGTGGTGTCTGGAAGAAGTTGAGCTTGCGGCTGTTGTCCTTGCCGTAGGTGTATTGCGGCATGTCACGCTGCTGAAAATCAGCCCTGTTTCGGTCATCGGCTTTCAGCCACAGGCAGCCGTGCTTGACCTTGGCGAAGGCAACCCCGTCGCGCAAAAGCGCGGTTCCACCAAACATCTTCTTGGTCTCGAACGTGCCAAAACCGCTTAGCTGGTCGAGCACGAAGGATGTGAATTCCGTATCTTCCGCCATTGGGGCTGCCTTTCGTCAGTGGCCTACATCGGGCCCGTAATAAGGATGTTCATTTCCCGAAATCCCTTGTCCCGAGTGGCAACCAGATCACCATAGGCGGGCGAAGAAAACAGGTCACGGGCTGCATCGGCAGACGGGAAGTCCATCACCAGCACCATTGCACTCGCATGGCCGTTGATGACATCGCTCACCTTCAAACGCTTTACTGGTGTACCACCAGCTTCAAGCAGCAGAGGCATCACACTCTTCAGGTAGTCCTGAACAGAAGCCATTTCATCCGGATTTGGGGTTGCAGTCACAACAAGTGTCGCTGTTTCGCTCATGGCAAATCTCACATATTTATTTCAGAACAAGTATTCTGATATATTCAGGAGGCGTGACTGTCAATCGGATCTGGTATGGGACGCAGGAAAACACATAGCCGGGAAGAATTGCTGCTGAAGGCAATGCAGGTGTTTCGAGAGAAGGGATACGCGGGCACGTCTGCCGATCTCCTTGTCGAGCGTATCGGCGTCAGTCGCTACAGCCTCTATTCCGATTTCGGCAGCAAGCAGGGGCTCTTCGAAGCAGCTCTGCAGCGCTACAACGACGACGTGATCAGTCTGCGCTTCGGCCCCCTCGAACAGCCGGATGCTAGCCTGCAGCATATTCTCGATCTGCTCGCCTTTTATGGTGAAGCGGCAGATGGACCGGCAGCGGGGCTCGGTTGCCTTTTGTGCAACACGGCGGTGGAGTTTGGTGCCGACGATCCGTCCGGAGACAAGTTTGTCGAAAGATATTTCGAACGCCTATCAGGAGCCTTTGCTAATGCGCTTAAAAACGCGCGCAAGGCCGGGCAGTTGATGCCGAATGTGGATGTTTCGCAGGAAGCGGATTTCCTGACATCCGTAGTCGTGGGTCTCTTTGTACTTATCCGGGCAAAGGCTCCGATACCGGTCATCCGCCATGCGGCAAAAGCCGCGCAAATTCACTGCGAAACGCTCGCTGCCTGATCGATTGACGTGCAGATGAAAAAAGCCGCTGACGGGTGTCAGCGGCTTTGTGTTTGTGAAAGTAGCCCCGTGGCCGATATCAGTGGCGATGTACGTCGGCTCCCGGCTTTCCGCCGATGGCATGATGCAGGACGTGCAGCATTTCGTGCGCGGCATCGGGATTGGCGACAAAGGGAAGCGGCTGAAGATCCGCGCGCTTTTGGCCCGTTGGAGCCTCGTAGATCATCTTGTCGTCCTTGATCGAGGCGAGAACGCGGATCGTATCAAGGTCTTCGGGGTTGATGGCCGTCGGGTCTTTCGACAGGATCACGAAATCCGCCAGTTTGCCCGTTTCGATAGAGCCTTTCTGGTCTTCCTCGAAATGCTGCCAGGCCGGCCATATGGTCATGGCCTTGAGGGCAGTCATCACGTCAACGCGCTGTGCCGGACCCAGAATATCGCCGGACCGCGTGCGCCGGGTCACTGTTGCGGACAGAATGCGCATGCTGTCCGGGAAGGCGACCGGTGCATCATGGTGAGAGCCGAACATCATGCCCCGCGAATGCACCCAGCCGGTCGGAGAGATGTTGTCGGCATTGACCGGACCGACCGTGTGGTCGCGGTGCCAGTCTCCCCAATAGAAGGTGTGCATGGGGAAGAGGGACGGGAAGACGCCAAGCCGCTGGATCGTGTCAACCTGATCCTCGCGCAGGAACTGGCCGTGAATGAGCACCGGGCGGGTCGGTTTCTTGCCATGGACGGACTGTGCCTGCCCGATGGCGGCCAGCAGCATATCGGACGCGCCTTCACCGTTGGAGTGGGTGAGGATCTGGATATCGTTCTCGTAGGCCCAGTTGATGGCCTCAACGGTCTGGTCCATCGTGATGGCCGAATACCCGTGATAGCCAGCCGGATAGTTGCCGACCGGTGCATAGTACGGTCGATCCCGCAGAGCGGTGAAGCCTTGCGGTGACCCGTCGATGGTCAGCTTGACGCCGCCCACTCGCACACGGTTGTCATAGGTCTTGGAGACATTCTCCTTGATGAAGTCTCTGGCCTCGAAATAATCCGGATAAGCAACGACATCGATATCCAGCTTGCCAGCATCTGCCAGCGTGTGGAGCGCTGCAACAACGCCCGCCGAACTCCGCCCTTCCTGAGCGGTCGTGTAGCCGAAACTGGCCCAAAGCTTGGTACCTGCCTCGGCAAAGGCCAGCGTTCCCTCTGCGCCCAGTTCCGAAAGCATCGGGATCAGAACACTGAAGAAGGCATATTCCTCCATAACTCCCGAAGGGGATCCGTCCGGGTCCTTTTGAAAGACACCGCCGTCAATCTTCGTGTCGGCAGTTACCTTGGCAAGCTCAAGAGCCTTGGTGTTGGCAACGCCAATATGGCCGGACTGGTGGATGATGATGATCGGTATGTCGGTGGAGACTGCATCAAGATCGTGTCGGGTCGGGTGGCGGAGCTCTTTGAGCTGCGCATTGTCGTAGCCAAAGCCGATGATCATGTTGACCTTGTCGACGGTCTCCTTGTTGGCGTCCTTCCAGCCGCTGAGGGTAGCCTGAAGAGCGGCAATGTCATTCACATCGCCATCCGGAGCAGGAAGAAGGTTCGCTGAAAGCGCCTGAATGCCGCCCATGACAACATGGCCGTGGCTGTCCACGAACCCCGGCAGCATGGTTTTGCCGGTCAGGTCGACCATCTTCGTAGCCTCGCCCTTGGTGGCAAGAACCTGATCCAGTGATCCGACAGCCAGAATGCGCCCATCCTTGACGGCAACAGCCTCGGCGCGAGGTGCTGCATCGTTGATGGTCAGGATAGACCCACCGGAATAGATCGTATCGGCGAAGTCTTGTGCTGCAAGTGAACTTGAGGCGAGCAACCCGACCGCAAGTGTGGCCAGCGAGAAGGCGCGGGAAGGTGAGGAAAAGGAGCGAAAGAATTTCATCAGTGATAGTCCCGTTTGAACGCAAGGGCGCAGCGAAACCGCCCGCCCGCCTTGCATCGACGCAATGGAAACCGCCAAGTCTTGACGTTAGGCGGGCCGCTGAGTGCAATGAGCGCGATTGAAAGAAATGACTTCAACCACGACGCAACAACGGTAGCGTTAACCGCCTGACGGTGCAATTGGGGAGTGTGCTGATGCGCCGCAACGGGCGCTAGGGAACATTACGCATGCGACAAGTCGTCCGCGTTGCCTAGCCTTCGAAAGCCCGCATGGTTTCCCGCAAGGCGAGGACCTTCTTGTGAAGGTCCGCATAGGCCTTTGAGGAGAGGCCGGTAGCATCGGCAAAGGATTTTTGGAAATGACTGGTTTTGGCCTGCAAGTCCTTGCCCTTTTTGGTCAGGGAAATGCGGACCTGGCGCTCGTCCTTCTTGCTGCGGGCGCGGTTGACGAGACCCATGGTCTCCATGCGCTTGAGCAAGGGCGTGATGGTGCTGGTCTCCAGCTGCAGCTTTTCGGTCAGGTCGCCGACCGGAACCTTGTCCTTTTCCCAAAGAACGGTCATCGCAAGATATTGCGGATAGGTCAGGCCCACCTCATTCAGGAGAGGTTTGTAGACCTTGTTCATCGCATGGTTTGCGGAATAAAGCGCAAAGCACAAAAGGGCATCAACGCCTGAAACGGGGTCTACCGCCGCTGTTTCATCCGGCTCGGAAGACGCCTTGGCAGCCTTGCCGTTTCCGGCAGGGGTCTTGCGAGCGGGCTTATCAGCCGCAGCCTGTGAATTTTCCACTGCAAGGTCGCCGTTGGCAGCCTTACCGGCTTTTGCCTTTTTGGCAGTCTTTTTCGCGGCTTGCTCGTCGTCGGGAACCAGCCCGGCGAGCAGGGACATTTGAAACAGATCATTTTCCATCGCTGCAAAATAAATCGCGCGCGATGGGCCTGCAAGGCTCGGTGTCAGCCATACACAGCTTCTGTCAGCCTTTGGAAAACCCTGTCGTGGAGCGTTGGGAAGGGCGCAGATTTGGCATTTTTTACGTTCGGGAAACAGCTCACCTGTAGGGTGGAGCCAACTCGATTCTATTGGCAGCCTGCATGCGTTTCTTTCACGCCGTTCTGAAGTTTGTACTCTACACTGTTCTTGGTGGCATTTTGTGTCTGGCAGGGGTGGCCTATTTCTTCATGTCGTGGGAACCGGATCGCGGAACATATCCGTTGAGGGGAATTGATGTTTCCCATCATCAGGGCGAGATCGACTGGCAAAGCGTTGCCGCAGACGATGTCGCTTTTGCCTACATGAAAGCCAGCGAGGGCGGGGACTTTCGCGACAAGGCGTTTTTGACAAACTGGAAGGCCGCGGGCGAGGCCGGTCTTGCGCGCGGGGCTTATCACTTCTTCACCTTGTGTAGTTCCGGCTTCGAGCAGGCGAAAAATTTCCTCAGCGTGCTGCCTGTCGGCGACAAGATGCTGCCGCCGGTTGTTGATCTGGAATATACCGGAAATTGTGCAAGGCGGCCTTCGGTGGAGGAGGTGCTGAAAGAAGTCAGTTCCTTTGTTACGACGATCGAAAAGGCGCTGGGCCGCGAGGTTATCCTCTATGTGCCGGACGACTTTTATTGCGACTACATCAAGGGGCAGGGGTTGAACCGCCGCGTGTGGGCGCGCTCGCTCTGGCATTCACCCGGCTATGTGCGCGACTGGGTGATCTGGCAGTATCACCAGCAAGGGGCGGTCAAGGGCATTCAGGGCGAGGTTGATCTGAACGTTCTTGATGGAAGTGTCGCTCTGGATGCAATTTTGAAATGAAGCAAGATATTGAAAATAATTGGCAAAAAAGAACGTATTGACTAAAACGTAAAAAGCGGTGAGTGTCGCGCCAACAGGGAGTTGGCATGCAGCGACTTTACACAATCACCCAGCTGACGCAGGAATTCGACATCACGACCCGCACGCTTCGGTTTTACGAAGCGCAGGGACTTTTGTCGCCGCAGCGTCGTGGTCGCCAGCGGTTGTATCGTCCGGCAGACAGAACTCGCCTCAAGCTGATCCTGCGCGGCAAGCGGCTCGGCTTTTCCCTCGCTGAAATCAGTGAAATGATCGAGATGTACGGCAAGGCGCCGGGTGAGGCAGGGCAGCTGCGGCTTCTCATGCAGCGTATCTCCAATCGCCGCGCCGAACTGATGGAAAAGCAACGGGATATCGAACTGACACTGGCCGAACTGGATGAGGTGGAGGCCGGTGCAAAGGCGCGCATGGAAGCCATAGGTGGCTCCTTCGACAAGGAAGGTGCCTGATGCTTTTTGAAGTAAGAAGCCAGAATTGGGAACAGCGCGTCCGCAACAGCTTCGCGGCGCAGAAGTTCATGGACCATCTGGGGGCGCGGCTGACCCATGTGTCGCCCGGTGCCGTCGATATCGAGATGGAACTCAAGGGCGAACTCACCCAGCAGCACGGCTTCTTTCATGCCGGTGCAACGTCCTCCGTGGCCGATAGTGCGGCCGGATTTGCGGCGCTAACCTTGTTTGCGGACGGGTTTGGCGTCTTGACCAGCGAGTACAAGATCAACCTTTTGAACCCGGCGCGGCAGCAAACACTGATCGCTCGCGGAAGGGTCATCAAGCCGGGGCGAACGCTGACCATCGCCAAGGCAGATGTTTATGGCCTCGGCGATGCCGAGCAGGTGCATGTGGCAACGGGTCTCTTCACCCTCATGAGTGTTGAAGGCGTGAAGGACTGACCGCAGAACCTGAAACGAATGTTCAAACCGGCCATTTCTGAAAATGCCGGGCTTTTTTGATTGAAGAACAAGACAGGCAAACCAGACTTATGAGCGATATCGTAATCCGGCCAATCGAGACATCAGACCGTGCGGCGTGGGAGCCGCTGTGGCAGGACTATCTTGCATTTTATGAAGTGTCCCTGCCGTCGGATGTGACCGATACGCTGTTCAAGCGTCTTTTGGGTGACGAGGGCCACAATGGTCTGGTCGCCGAAAGGAACGGCAAGCTGGTCGGCTTCGTTCACTATCTCTTCCACCACAGCACATGGTCCAGAGAGCTGAAATGCTATCTGGAAGACCTGTTCGTGACCGATGAAACACGCGGCACTGGCGCCGGCCGAAAACTGATCGAGGCCGTTTATGCCGCCGCTGACGCCAAGGCAGGCGCGTCCGGCAAGGTCTACTGGCACACAAATGGCGACAACGCCCGTGCGCGTCAGCTCTATGACCGCATCGGAACCCTCTCAACTTACGTTTGTTATGACCGCGCTTGAGCGCGAGAAGGAGCTGTCATGATCCGCAACGATTTTCCAGCGTTCAACTTCAACCTTGGCGAAACCGCCGACATGCTGCGCGACAGCGTGCGCTCGTTCTCGCAGGACCGCATTGCGCCGCTGGCCGAAAAGATCGACCGCGAGGACTGGTTCCCGCGCGAACTCTGGCCAGAAATGGGTGAAATGGGCCTGCATGGCATTACGGTAGAAGAAGAGTGGGGCGGGGCCGGCCTTGGTTATCTCGAACACTGCATTGCCATGGAAGAAGTCAGCCGGGCCTCGGCCTCCATCGGCCTGTCCTACGGTGCGCATTCCAATCTGTGTGTGAACCAGCTCCGTCGCTGGGGCAGTGAAGACCAGAAGAAGCGCTATCTCGGCAAGCTGGTCACCGGCGAGCATCTGGGCGCGCTGGCAATGTCCGAGCCGGGCGCGGGGTCCGACGTCGTTTCCATGAAGCTGAAGGCCGAAAAGAAGGGGGATCGCTACATCCTCAACGGCAACAAGATGTGGATCACCAACGGCCCGTCTGCCGACACGCTGATCATCTACGCCAAGACCGATCCGGACGCGGGCCCGAAAGGCATCACCGCGTTCCTCGTCGAGAAGGGGTTCAAGGGCTTCTCCGTCGCCCAGAAACTCGACAAACTGGGCATGCGCGGCTCTGAAACCGGCGAACTGGTGTTTCAGGATTGCGAAGTTCCGGAAGAAAACGTGCTGGGCGAAGTCGGCAAGGGCGTCAACGTCCTGATGTCCGGTCTCGATTATGAGCGCGCGGTTCTGGCTGCCGGTGCCGTCGGCATCATGCAGGCGGCAATGGACATCGTGATCCCCTATATCCATGAGCGCAAGCAATTCGGCCAGTCCATCGGCACGTTCCAGCTGGTGCAGGGTAAGGTCGCGGACATGTATGTCTCCATGAATGCGTCCAAGGCCTATGTCTATGCCGTGGCGCAGGCCTGTGACCGGGGCGAGACCACACGCGAGGACGCTGCTGGTGCGATCCTTTATGCAGCTGAAAACGCGACCAAGATGGCCCTCGATGCCATCCAGCTTCTCGGCGGCAACGGCTATATCAACGAATACCCGACCGGCCGCCTTCTGCGTGATGCCAAGCTCTATGAAATCGGCGCGGGAACCTCGGAAATCCGCCGCATGCTGATCGGCCGCGAGATTTTCAACAAGACCGCTTGAGGCAATAATCCGTGTTGAGAGAAGGGGCCCGCGCGGTCCCTTTTTAGCTAATTGATACAAAGGGTACACGAGCAACGATGAAATTTCTTTCACTCAGGTGCTGAGGGGTCCATTTCACCTTGGTAATCAAGGTGCTGATCAAAGGAGGTTAGCGAATGGGTGTAGAAAAATCTAAGTCTGCAGTTCTTGAGTGTGAGCGTGTCATCATTGAACACGTAGATTACAATTCAGCACACGGTATTCTTGCCAGTTGCAATAAAGTTGCGCATCGCTTGTTGGAAAGGCGGAATGAACTCGTTCCAGTATACGAGGAGATTTATCGAAAACTAAACGGGGATCAGACGGCAATATCTGAGTTGTTTCATTTGATATTCATAAGTGCCGCATTCTGGAACCCTGAAAAAGTTAGAGCAACAAGGATGGAGCTGAAAAAACTCAAGCAGCTCAACGATGAAATCTATGAAACGTCATTGAAGCTAGCGAAGTTGATCGATGAGCGCGGGTCACTTAACAATAAGTCGAGTGTTTCGAGCGATACTCACTACGATATTTGCTTAGTTCTCGATGCCGCTGGGCGCGAAAATTACATGTATAAGTTTTGGGTTCAAGAAGATATGATGAAGTTAATTACTCGTTTTGATTGCAAGTATTGGCCTAGTCTTTCAGAATTCCTATGTGAGCTTGCAAGAGATGCAAATGAGGCTGAAATTTCAGCATCTGACCCAATGACCGCAGCCGCGATCACAGGTCAACGGGGCTCTCTTGTCGATTTTTTAAAAGCTTTCTTCGAGGGACTTGATCAAAACAAGAAAAGGAACAGCGGCTTTATTACCAACGATTTTCAGCTCTCAGATAATTCAATGGCTACAATTATGAATTGTGCGCTGGAATTGCCCGCTGACGATATCAAGGATGCAGGATACATAAAGAGATATAGACAAAGTCAGCGCGAAAAATGAGTAAGTCTCTGTCTTTTCCGGAAAACATTGTATACTCGACGGTCGGTTACGATCCCAACCAATTAATTTATTGTAGCAGGCTAATAGAAAATGTTCTCTCATTCACCTCTCCCATGGGGAGAGGTCGGCGCACCGCGCCGGGTGAGGGGAGGCGGTCTCTCAATGGATGCGCAGCATTTCAGTCCCTCACCCCAACCCTCTCCCACTGGGAGAGGGAGCTGTCGTGCATCCTTGGCCACCATAGGCTTTTCTGCGGAGTGATAAGCCGCATCAACGCTCCGTCGTCATCCCGCGCTTGACGCGGGATCGGCGAGCCTGGATCACGGTTGGGTGCTCATGCTCCGAGGTTCGGGGCTCCCCGATCCCGGCTCGCACTGCGCTTGGCCGGGATGACGAACTGGGAGACGGGTGCCACTTCTCCATCCGCTGTGCCGTCCCGGCCTCCGAGCCGGGACCTACCGAAGCCAAGCGATGTCTCAGGTCGGGTGATGGCGAGTAGGCCCCGGATCAAGTCCGGGGCAGCGCATAAACGTGAATGCGCCGCTTTGCAGTCCCGGCCTTCGAGCCGCAACCTCTCAGCTGTTCACCAAAACTCACCCGCAGCCATTGTGTTTCTTCCACATCTCGGCGTCATGGCCATCCGGGACATTGGAGCATGGGTCGGACGCATAGCCGCGCAGGACCTGATAGCGCTGGATCTGGTGCGCGGTCAGAAGCGGCGGGGTGTCGATGTGGCGCTTCAGGTGTACGAGGCGGAGCGCTGCGCGGGCGTCTTCAGCTTCCTGCAGAAGGGCTTCCAGCTTTGCGCTATCAAGGTCGGGCGCTTCAAAGGCGACGCTCAAGGCCTTTTCAGCTGAAATGAAACGCTCTCCGGCGGCAATGGCCTCGCGTTTCATGTCCGCATAGATTTCCTCGATGGCAGCCACCTGATCGCCCGTCAGGCCGATCTGGTCCTTCAGTTCCAGCAAATGCGCGGGGCCGGGGCGTCCGTTGAGTTCTGCAGGCAGCGCCAGGCCCCAACCGGAGCCCTCGCGCAACTGCTTCAAATCACTGTCGGATAGGCTCTTGATCTGGCGATTTTCAAACCCGGCATATGGCTTGTCAGGTGATCCGTGCCCGCCGCTATTATCCGCTCCCGCGGGAAACGCGGTGATCGCTGCCAAAAGAATACCCGCAATCGCCGTGCAGCTGCGCATGGCCTGTCCCTCCCGTTGAAATATTCCGTAAAGTAAAGCAGGTGCAGGTGTGTCAGGCCACTATTCCATCATTAAATCTTCGTAATGCCAAATTGCAGCCGGGCCATATCCGCTTGACAGGGCACACTCATTATATAACCATAAGGTTATGGAATTGATTGGTTATAGAAAAGCGGACGGAAATCTGGATGCCGTGTTTGCGGCTCTGAGCGACCCGACGCGCAGAGCGATCCTTGTGCGGTTGGCCCAAGGGGAGGCGACGGTCAATGAGCTTGCCGAGCCGTTTAAAATCAGCCAGCCGGCCATCTCGAAGCATCTCAAGGTGCTGGAGAGATCGGGGCTGATTGAGCGTGGCATCAACCGCACCCAGAGACCTGCGCGCCTGAAGGCGGGCCCGATGGCAGAGGCTGTAGCCTGGCTGGAGGAATTTCGAAAATTCTGGTCGGGAAGTTTCGATCAGCTCGACACGCTGCTGGAAGATTTGCAGCAGGTTCAGGACAACACCAAAGGGGAGGGAACGAAAACATGAGGGAATTGCCGACATATGTGCTGGAGCGAACCTTCAAGGCCCCGCGTGAGTTGGTCTGGAAAACCTGGACAGATCCCGAGCTTTTGGCGCGCTGGTATGGCCCCAATGTCGAAACGGTCATTCACGAATTGAATGTGCGCCCCGGCGGTCTGTGGCTCAACGAAATGAAGATGGGTGGCAACTCGGGCTATCAGCGCACAGAATATGTCGAGGTGGACGAGCCGTCGAAACTGGTTTGCCTTATGGCCAGCACCAATGACAAATGGGAGGTCACCGCCAACCCGATGATGCCCGACTGGCCGCGCGTGCTTTTGACGACGGTGACCTTCGAAGAAGTTGGTAACGAGACGGTCATGAAACTGACCTGGGTGCCGCATGAGGCGACCGACGCGGAGATAACCTGTTTCGCCGGTGCCATTTCTGGCGCGGACAAGGGGTGGGCCGCTGGCATGGCCATTTTGGAAGAGCTTCTCGCCGAGCTGCAGCAGGCCGCGTGATTTCAATGGCAATTTGGAAAACCGCTTCTGGAAGCAGGCACAGGAACTGGCTAGGGTATCCCTAAATATTCCCTTGTCTGTTTGCAGGAGCCTCCCTTGTCCGATCCGTTCTTTCATCCGATTTCAGGGTTTGAGCTGCCGCGTTTTGCCGGTGTGCCGACGTTCATGCGCCTGCCACATGTCCCGCTGGAACACGAGCGGATTGGCGATGTTCAGATCGGACTGGTGGGAACGCCGTGGGATGCGGGCACGACCAACAGGCCGGGGCCGCGTCATGCGCCGCGCCAGCTGCGGGACGCCTCCACCATGATCCGGGCCCAAAATGGCGCAACAGGCATTCGCCCGTTCGAGATGGTCAATTGCGCCGATCTGGGGGATGTGGGCCCCAATCCGGCGAGCCTTGACGACAGTTTGGCGCGGATCACGGCCTATTATGAGCGGTTGGTGCAAAAGGGCATTCGCCCGCTGACCGCCGGGGGTGATCATCTTTGTTCCCTGCCGATCTTGCGGGCGCTTGCCAAGAACCAGCCGCTCGGCATGATCCATTTCGACAGCCACACGGATCTCTTTCACAGCTATTTCGGCGGCATGATGTACACGCACGGAACACCGTTCCGTCGCGCCGTGGAGGAGGGCCTGCTCGATCCCAAACGCGTGGTGCAGATCGGCATTCGTGGCACGGCCTATGACAATGAAGATCGTGATTTTGCCGATTCCGTCGGCATTCGCGTGATCCCGATCGAGGAGTTTCATGCCCGCGGCCCGGAGGATGTCATGGCGGAGGCGAAGGAAATTGCCGGGACGGGCGAAACCTACGTGTCCTATGACATTGATTTCGTCGATCCTGCCTATGCGCCGGGAACGGGAACACCGGAAGTTGGCGGTCCGAATTCCTATCAGGCGCTGCAGGTTGCTCGCATGCTGGATGGCGTGAATATCGTCGGCGCGGATATGGTGGAAGTCTCGCCGCCCTTTGACCAAAGCGGCGCAACGGCCTATCTCGGTGTGTCGATCATGTTCGAGATCCTGTGCAACATGGCGCTTTCGGTCTCCAAGGTCGACGCATGAAAACCACGAAACTCGGGGCAGTGGCGGATGCAAGGTCGCCAGCGGGCGCGGACATTCGCTTCATCATGGATGGTCCGACCGGCAACATGATCCATTCGACGGTTCCACCGGGGCAGATCAACCGCGCGACCCGGCACCGCACGGTCAGCGAGTTCTGGCATGTTCTGGAAGGGCAAGGACAGATCTGGCGAAGGAACGGAGACGGCGAGGAAACAGTGGATCTTGTCGCTGGTGTCTCGATTGATATTCCCGTTGGGACCTCGTTTCAGTATCGCTGCACCGGAACGACGCCTTTGAAGTTCATCTGCATTTCCATGCCACCTTGGCCGGGAGATGAAGAAGCAACTTATGTCGATGGGGTTTGGGAGCCGACAGCGTCCTGAAAGGGCCTAAGGAGCAATAAGTGGCAGGCGAAACAAATCTGCAAAAGCTGATTTCCGGCATGCGTCCTGAGCTTGACGCGCAGCCCTATGTCTTTTGCACCTTCGAAAAGACGTCGATGGCGGACCTTGCCGCGCATGATCCGGTCGGGCTGTTTCACGAAGCGGAGGGGCTAACCGCGATCCTGACGCCGCAGGCTGCCGAAGCGCTGGGCCAGACCGGCCTGCCACAGTTCAAACGCATCACACTTCAAATCCACTCGGCCCTGGAAGCCGTTGGCCTGACCGCAGCCTTTTCAACCGCGCTGGGCAAGGCCGATATATCGGCCAATGTCATCGCAGGATATTTTCACGATCATATCTTTGTCGCCGCAAGGGACGCCGACAAGGCTGTTCGGGTTCTTGAGCAGCTGGCTCAGAGCAAAAAATACATTGAGAGATAGAATATGGGTGCTTCGTTTTTGGTCTTTTTGATTATTGTTGCTGTTATTATCTTTTACATTTTTTCTCGTGTTCAGTCGGTTTTAAATAAACGTGATTTAAATCAACCTCTTAGATTTCTTGTGTCGTGGTTTGTATTTATCGGTGTGTCGATGTTCGTCGGTTTGTCGACTATAGGGTTATTGCTTTTGATCTTGGATGTTTCGTTGTGTGAAATCATGTCCTCGGAATTCATTAGCTTCTGCTAAGGCAAATGACCTCTCAGAGTTCCAAAAACTTCACAGGGAATCATCCCCATTTGTGCCTCAAACATTGCAATTGAGGCCGATCATTCCCATTCCTAAGGAACACGGAGCAAAGGGCAGGGATATGCAACGGGCCAAGCGGCGCCTAGCGGCCGTCATGTGTGCGGATGTCGCACACTATTCGCGGCTGATGGAGCAGGACGAAGACGGAACCTTGAACCGTCTCAAGGCCTATCGGGACATCATGTCTGCCCTGACCGAGCGCCATGACGGCCGGATCGTCAACACGTGGGGCGATGCGGTTATCATTGAATTCGGATCGGTGATCGAGGCTGTGCAATGCGCGGTCGAAATCCAGACCGAACTGTCCCACCGAAACGCAGACCTGCCCGACAGCCAGAAGATGGAATTCCGGATCGGCCTCAACCTTGGCGACCTGATGGTCGAGGGCGACGATATCTATGGCGATGGCGTGAATGTTGCTGCCCGTCTTCAGGAACTGGCACCGACCGGCGGCATAATGCTGTCCCAGTCGGTCTATGATCAGGTGCGCAACAAGCTGGCTGTCGGGTTCGATCCGCGTGGCCTGCAGTCGGTCAAGAATGTCTCCGAGCCGGTGGAAACCTATGCCGTGCGCCTGGGCGGACGCAACGAGCCGGAAGCGGTAGCAGTTGGTGACGGTTTCGACGGCGGGGCGGGTAACGCGCAATCAGCCGGAGATCCGGACGTTTCTCGGACGAGGAACGGCCTTGAACAGGCGCGCGCCTGGCTGGCTGCTCAGCCGCGCAAGGTCCGGGTACCGATTTTCATGATTGGCTTCTTTTTCACCATCAATCTTTTGACCGATGGCCTTGCGGACCTCTGGTTCGTCTGGCCCTCACTCCCATTTGCCGTCATGCTGGCATGGCACCTTTTCGTCGGGAAAAGGGAAGACGAAATGCCAGAGGCGAACAAATCGACTGAATAACTTGTGCAAGATTACGTCAATGTTGGCGGGCTGGTAACTCTTTTGCGTCTAAGAACGTTTCTCCATTTGCGAGCCGCGCCGTCATCGCCTAAACATGAACGCAAGGTTCACCGAATGCCGGTCCACCCGGCGCTCTTCAAAAGTCAACGGAGTTTTTCCCGCGCATGAAAGACTATACAACACCGGTGCCCGCCCGCCTCGATGATGACGAGGACGACAAGACCAAGACCCCGCAGTCCGTGCCGGTCGACAAGCACCTGTTTGAATCCCGGACCGTTCTGATCACCGGCCCGATTACGCAGGAGCTGGCGCGGGATGTTTGTTCCCGTCTTCTTGCTCTGGCCCAGGTTTCCAACGATCCGATCACCGTCATCGTTTCCTCTCCGGGAGGCCACGTTGAATCTGGCGACATGATTCATGACACGATCAAGTTCATCGCACCGGAAGTTCGCATTCTGGGCATGGGCTGGGTCGCAAGCGCCGGCGCGCTGATCTATGTCTCAGTTCCCAAGGAACAGCGCCTGTGCACCCCGAACACCCGTTTCCTTCTGCATCAACCGTCAGGCGGTGCAGGTGGCATGGCGACCGACATCGAGATCCAGGCCAAGGAAATCATCAAGATGCGTGATCGCCTGAACCACATCTTTGCAGATGCAACCGGTCAGCCGATCGAGCGCATCGAAAAGGACACGGACCGCGACTACTGGATGAGCCCGGAAGAAGGGATCGTCTACGGTCTGGTTGGCAAGGTCGTGACGAACGTCAGCGAACTCGGCTAAACCGACCCTGCGCCTTCGAATACCAAACACCGGTCTGGAAACAGGCCGGTGTTTTTTGTATCGGGCTGCATGACGTGCGGACACGCTTTTGCCAAGTTCTTGTCTTTTGAGGTTGGTATTACATCCCGACAAGCCACAAGCGGAGCCGGTGTTTTGTTCTTTGCCCTGTCCAAGGTCGTCTTTTTCATCATTCGCCCGTCCAATTTCCTGCTGATCCTGCTTGGGTTGGGCCTCTTTCTTCTGTTCACGAAACGTGACAGGGCCGGGCGACACTTCGTGTTGCTGGCATTTATCGGGTTCTTGGCATTCGGTCTCGGCCCGCTGGGCAACATGCTCATGCAGCCGCTGGAAGACCGATTCCCGACGCCCACCGACATCGGCGAGATCGACGGCATCATTGTTTTGGGTGGGGCGATTGATACGGTTGTTACCGGCTCCAGGCCGTTGACTGCGCTGAACTCCTCTGCAGAACGGGTTGTCACTGTGGCAGAGCTTGCCCGCAGGTTTCCGAACGCCCGTGTGGCACATACGGGCGGCGAGGGGCTTCTGCTTGGGTCCGGCACGTCGGAAGCGGAAGGCGTGCTGCCGATCTTCCTGTCCTTTGGAATAGAGCGCGAGCGGATCGTGCTCGAGGATAAGGCGCGCAACACTTGGGAAAATGCAACGCTGACCAAAACCATGCTGGAACCGAAGGAAGGGCAGAAGTGGCTGCTGGTGACGTCCGCCTATCACATGCCCCGGTCGGTGGGCGTGTTTGAGGCCGCTGGCTGGACTGGCATCATTCCCTATCCGGTCGATCACAGGACCCGCGGTCCGCAGGACACCAAGAGATGGTTTGTCGGTGTCGCAGAAGGGCTCAAGCGCACGGACATCGCCGTCAAGGAGTGGATCGGCCTGATCGTCTATTATGCCACAGGGCGCAGCACAGCCCTCTTCCCTGCGCCCTGACGGCAGGGCCCCTTGAACGCCCTAGCGCAAATCTGTGTGTCGGGTGACTTTCTCGAGCCACGCGGGGTGAAAATATATTGCAGTGCACCCATATGAGGTGGAAGACAAATCACTTGCATTTGGAACCTGACATGGCCCTGGAAGCCCCACTGGTCGCCGCCGACCTCGTCCACTGGCTTTATACCGACGCCCTTGCGCACACGGACAGTCAGGGACTGATTGCAGCTTTGGCCCGCAAGCTGGTTGGCCACGGCATAGCCATCGACCGGGCCACGACGGCCATTCGAATCCTGCATCCGTTGGTACGGGCGGAAGCGGCGATCTGGACATCGGATGGGGTGGAGGAACTTCGCCGCTACCTTGCGTCCGATGACATTGAGGAAGAATACGAAAAGAGCCCGTTGAAGGTCGTCCACGACACCAAGGCGACGCTTCATTGTCCAATCCCTCCAGAACCCACCGGCAACGAATATGGCATCGTGCCGGACCTCCGGGCGGAAGGCTATACGGACTATGTGGCCCTGCCTCTGCATTTTTCGGATGGTTCGATCAAGGCAATGACCTTTGCCACAAAGGCCGAAGGCGGGTTTCGCACGTCGGACATCCATGTGTTTGAGTCCATTCTGCGTCCTGTCGCCATGATCTGCGAACTGAAGACGCTGCGGCGTACCGCCGAAACATTGCTGGACACCTATGTGGGCCCGCGCGCGGGCAAGCGCGTGCTTGATGGCCGCATCGAGCGCGGCGAGGGTGAGTGGATTTCAGCCGTCGTCTGCTTTGTGGATCTGCGCGACTTCACGCCCATTTCGAATACGCTTCCACCCGACAAACTCATTCCGTTCCTCAATGCCTATTTCGGGGCTGTCACACGGTCTGTCGAAGAAAACGGAGGAGAGGTTCTGAAGTTTATCGGAGACGAGGTTCTGGCAATTTTCCCCTATGAAAACGGGGAGGAGGCGCAGGACGCTGCGGTTCGGGCACTTCTGGCGGCGCGGGACTCAACGGCGCGATTTGAGGCGTTTAACGAGGCAAACAGTTGCGACGAAACGCCTGCCATGAAGGCGGGCATCGCGCTGCATGCAGGAGACGTGTTCTTCGGGAATGTGGGCGGCGACAGTCGTCTTGATTTCACCGTGATCGGGCCCGTCGTCAATCTGGCATCCCGCATTGCGGAACTCGCCAAGGACCTCGATGCGCGCATACTCGTGACCGACGCCCTTGCCGACGTTATGAGATGCCGAAGCGGGCATTTCGGCACCTATCAGGTGAAGGGTTTTGCTGACCCGGTGAATGTCTATTCGCCGGAACTCCTGGCCGGTGGCGACATCAGGTTCTGTCCGGAAAGCGCAGCGGTTCTGGCCCGGGACGTGAACTGACGGCGCAGCAGGACAAGCAGAACAGCAAGGGTCGTCAGCGAAAAGATGAACGGCCCGGCAAACCAGCCCAGAAACGCGATCGCGAAGAAGAAGGCGCGTTGGCCACGGTTGAAATGCCGCCCGGCCAGAACATTGAGGTCTGCTGCCCGCGCGGCGGCATCATCAACCTGTTCCTGGGGCAGTGTGCCCCGCTCTGGTACGGATCCCATGATGATGCTGGCATAGTTGAAGAGACGATAGGCCCAGCCGAATTTGAAGAAGGCATAGGCCAGGATCATCATCAGACCTAAAACCTTGATTTCCCAGAGAGTTCGGCTCATTTCGACCGGGATCGACAAATCTCCGGCAACGCGCTGGATCGTGTCGGGCGAATCCAGAAGCGCAAAGCTGCCGCCGATGGCCAGCAGCGAGGTGGAGGCGAAGAATGCTGTTCCTTGCTGCAGACCAGCAATGATCGCCGTGTCCATGATCCGCACTTCCCGGTGTGCCATGGCCACCATCCATTGGCGACGATGCACATCCATGGCGTGCGACAGGGTCTTCTTGTGCAACGGGCTGATGTCGACGAGCAGGTTGAACCCGATCCAGGCGAACAGGAACCAGATGACGGCAAGTGTGTCGTGAACGGTGAGGGCGTCGAACATTGCGATGTCACATTCCAACGAGAATCAGGGCGAGGATGACGTTTGGGGCATCTTATTTCAGCTGCGGAATAAAATTCCTACCCTCATTTAAAGCCTTGAAAAGGTCGGCACAAATCGAGCCGTGCACAGGACGCGGGACTGGGCCCAACTTTTTGCACTTGCGAAAGGCATAACGATCCTTTAACTCATCGCCTCATTGAGGCCATATTTGGGGCACCCCGCGGCCGAATTGGTATACGAGGTTTTCACTTCTATGGAAGAAAACGTTCAGAAGTCCTGTTGGGGCGTAACGATGTGGACTGTGGTCGCCGTCACTGCGGCACTCGCCCTTGTCGTTCTGTTCAACGATGTTGAGTCAGCACAACAGGCAGTCGCCGTCGCCAAGTAAGGTCTTGGGACTGGCAGACTTTAAAGCGCGGCAGATGCCGCGCTTTTTTGTTGCCTGAAATCAGCTGCAAGGGCATGAGAACTCAGGCGCTTTGCGGCGTGCTTTTCGGGAAGAAGCGGACTTTCGAGAGCATTGCGGCGGTCAGTCCGCCAAACAGAAGTGCCCACATTGGCGCACCAATGTTGAAAAAGCTGATCCCGGACACGGTTGTCATGAAGGTAACGAGGGCTGCTTCCCTTTGTGCCGGATCAGAGAGGGCGAGGCCGAGGCTGTTGCCGATTGTGCCGAGCAAGGCAAGACCGGCAATCGTGACAACCAGCGCCTTCGGGGCGATCAGGAAAAGGCTGATGACTGCAGCGCCCAAAAGTCCGACGATGCAGTAGACGATACCGGCAATGACGGCGGCCTTGTAGCGGGTGTCCGGGTCTTCATCGGCTTCCGAATTCGCGCAGATCGCAGCCGTGATGGCCGCCAGATTGAAGGCATAGCCACCAAAGGGAGCGAGCAGCAGCGTTGCATATCCGGTGACTGTCAGAGTTGCGGAAACCGGCGGGGCGTAACCTGCCGACTTCAGGGCAACGACGCCGGGCATGTTCTGCGATGTCATCGTCACGATGTAGAGCGGTAGCGCAATGCTGATGAGCGCCACCAGCGAGAAGGCCGGCATGACAAAGACTGGTCTGGGGATATCGAAAGAGATCGACACATCGGTCGAAAAAGCGCCTGTGGCCCAGCAAAAGAACACCCCCGCCAGAAAGACCACCGGTATGGCGAAGCGGGGAAACCAGCGTTTGCCGACAAGATAGAGCCCACACATGAGGGCGACGAGCGGCAGGTTCTCTTCAAGCGAGGGAAAGATCCCCATTCCGAAGCGAAACAGGATGCCGGCCAGCATGGCGCTGGCAATGGCGGTCGGGATGTAGTGGGACAGCCGTTCGAACCAGCCGGTGAGCCCAGTGAGGGTCAGCAGCACACCGCACACCATGAAGGCACCTATGGCTTCGTCCATGGGCACTCCGTTCAGGCTGGAAACAAGCAGGGCCGCTCCCGGCGTGGACCAAGCCGTCAGGATCGGCATCTTGTAGCGAAGTGACAGGAAAAGACCGGTTAGCCCCATACCAAGCCCGAGGGCGAGCATCCAGCTGTTGGCTTGGGCCTGTGTAGCTCCAAGAACGTCGATTGCCTGAAAGATGATGGCGACGCTCCCGGTATACCCGACAAGAACCGCAATAAATCCGGAGACAATGTGGGTGATCTTGTAACCGGTAAACATTGCAGCCGTGCCTTTGCGATACGGGGAGGGGTGAGGGCGAGAATGAACTGACAGACGGTGAGGCGTCTGTTATAACGGACACCTCTTACTACAATCGTCTGTTATAACAGACAAGCCTTTTGGTGCCGATGAAAGACGAAAAGATAAGAATAAACCTCAAGGCCGTGCGCCAGAAGGCAGGGCTCAGCCTCGCTCAGACGGCGGAACTGACCGGGGTCAGCAAGGCGATGCTGCACCAGATCGAGCGCGGAGACTCCAGCCCGACGATCGCAACCTTGTGGAAACTCGCAAAGGGATTCCATCTGCCGCTGACAGCGTTCATCGAGGATCTGGTCCAGACTACGGATACCTTCGCGCCCGCCGAAAAGGAGCCGACGCGGTTCCGCGAAAGCCTGACCTTTCGGACTGTCTTTCCGTTCGATCCTCTTTTCGGGTCGGAAACCTTCCTGCACACGCTGGAACCGGGGCAGAGCCACGCATCAGATCCGCATGATACCGGCGTGGTAGAGGATGTCTTTGTGGTGGCCGGAACGATCGAGGTCCTGCATGACGGTGAGTGGAAAGCCTGTCAGCAGGGCGACGGGATCAGGTTTCGGGCTGATCAACCTCACGGCTACAGGAATCCGGGCAGCAATCCTGCCCAGTTCCACAACACGATGCACTATCCCAAGACGAACCTGTATCAGGCCTCGAAAGGGAAAAACGAGTAGAATGGAGGTGCTCTATTTCCCTAGGACTGCCGCAACAAGGCTTTCCGCCGTCTGGTGCTCTGATACCCAGCCGGAGAGCTTTTGCGCCCGTTCCGTATTCACATATTGCGACAAGGCGTATCCGGCTTCCCAATCCTCTGCAGGCGAGAGGCCATCTGTGGGGAGGGTGGTTTCCAGTTGGAGTTCGGTTCCAAGCTGTTCGTTCACAAGATCGATCAACCCGCCGACCGGGACACCGGAAACACCGGCTCCAAAAACGTTGAGGCGGAAGCCCTGACGGCGCAGAACCCGCGAATAGAGGCGAGCAAGGTCTGATGCTTCGACCAGCGGCCAGACCGTCTCTGCTGTTGCGCGGGTCTTGAAGGGCAGGCCGGAGATCGCGGCATCCCCCATCGCGGACACAGGCCCGCCGGACTTGCTGCAGACAAGTGCGGGATGAATGACCGATACCTGAAGCTCGACACTGGTCATCAGGCTTCGGATCGTCTCGGACATCTGCGAAAAGGGCGCAAGCGGTTCATGAGCCGTTGTTTCCTTCAGCGCATACCGTTCCGGCGTAGACGGATAGAGCCAGATGCCGCCGGTATACAGCAATTTGAGAGGACGTCCTCGACCTCTTGTCGCCTTGCGCAGGGCAAACATGGCGTTTCGGTCCACCGGTCCCATGTCAGCCTGAAACGTGGCTCCCAGATGCACAACGGCATCACAGGTCACGGCCCGCTGGGCCCAGTCTTCCGGCGTGCTGAGGTCGCCGGGAAACACGGTCGCACCAATACGCCTCAACGTGTCGGCAGATGCGTCCGAGCGCGACAGTCCCACAATCTTGCAGCCATCTTCGATGAGCTGCCCAACTACCGCTTGTCCGATGGTGCCGGAACCGCCTGTTACGAATACTTCCATGAGCTGACAGAAACCTGTTCGCCGGGTTTGTGCAAGCAACCGGCCTCCAAGAGCTGTGCAAAAAGGGTTGGCCAAAATGCGGCAGGTTTGAAACCTGACGCCACGGTGCTAGGTGATAGGGCATGACACTTCATCTGGTGAAATTATGTGTTGGCGCGGACAGCGTGGAGAGCCTTCAGGCTTGGCTTGATTTCCGCAAGGAACAAGCCCATTCGGCGGGCATCGAGTTCGAGCAGACACACACGACCCGCATGGTGCCAACGCGGCGGGACGAGCTGCTCGACGGCGGATCGCTCTATTGGGTCATCAAGGGCAAGATCCAATGCCGTCAGCACTTGCTGGATATCCGCCCGTTCACCGACAAGGCGGGCGTGAAGCGCTGCGACCTCGTTCTCGATCCGCGCATCATCCTGACCCAGTATCAACCCAAGCGCCCGTTTCAAGGCTGGAGATACCTCAAGAAGGGGGATGCACCGGCCGATATCCGCAACGCAACGGAAGCCGCGGCCATGCCTGACGGCATGCGTCAGGCCCTGACCGAGCTGTGTCTGATTTAAGGGCATAACCGGTCGCGGTTGCAGCTTTTGGCTCGGCTCAACTTGCCAATCAGCTCCAGCTCCCCCAATTTTCAGGGCAGGGTCCGGAAACTGCAGGGGAACCGAATGACCAAGACACCGCCGGAGAAAATCCGGCAGGACATGGAAACGGGCATCGCCGCTTCGTCCAGCTCTGGCGAAATCGAGGCCTTTCTCAAAAAGGCCGCTTCAATACCTGCGCCTCAGGAAGGGGCGGGGCGTTTGATGTTTGCTTTGGACGCCACGATGAGCCGTCAGCCCACCTGGGATCAGGCCTGCCACATCCAGTCGGAGATGTTTCAGGAAGCGGGAAAGATCGGCGGTCTCGAGATCAAGCTGGTCTATTTTCGCGGGTTCAACGAATGCCGCGCATCTCGCTGGTTTCGCGATGGTCGCGAACTTGCCTCTGTCATGGGGCGGATTTCCTGTCAGGGCGGGCATACGCAGATCAGCAAGGTGTTGAGCGCCGGGCTTAACGAAGCGCGCAAGGCAAAGATACATGCGCTCGTCTATGTCGGCGACTGTATGGAAGAAGATATCGATACCCTGTGCCACAAGGCTGGAGAACTCGGGCTTCTCGGCGTGCCGATGTTCTGTTTTCAAGAGGGAACAGATCCGGCTGCGGAGACAGCTTTCAAGGAAATGGCCCGCCTGACAAAAGGGGCCTATTGTCGCTTTGATGCCGGGTCAGCCCGTCAGTTGACCGACTTGCTGAAAGCCGTTGCAGCATATGCAGCCGGGGGGCGAAAGGCATTGAAACAGCTGGAAACATCCGGAGGGCAGGGCGCCCGGATGTTGCTGGAACAGCTCGGGCGGGCAAGCTGAATGGTCTATTTGCTTCTTGGAATTTTTGCGCTTGTCGTCTTGCTCGTGTCAGCCCAGAGCTTCGTGAACGCCAACCCGGCTGTTCTTGCGCGGCGGATCAAGGTGCTCTGCGGCATCGTGCTTGTAGGCTTTGGAGGGTTTTTCACCCTGACAGGCCGCATGATGATCGGCCTTCCCGTGGCGGCCTTCGGACTGTCTTTGCTCGGCTGGGGGCGATTGAACCCGTTCTCATCCCGCCGGACACAGAAATCGGGAGGGCAAAAGTCCACCGTTCGCTCGGCAATGCTGGAGATGGAGCTGGATCACGACAGCGGAGAAATGCGTGGCTTTGTACTAGCCGGGCATTTTCAAGGGCGGGAGCTGGAAGATCTCTCGCCCGATGAATTAAAGGAGCTCTGGCTGGAAACAGCAGCTGACAGCCAAAGCCGCGCCTTAATCGAAGCTTATTTCGACCGCCGGTTTGCCCGATGGCGAGAAGACTTCGAGGCGGATGGAGCAGAGGGGCATGGAGGCGCGACGGGCGCGGGCCCCATGACATACGAGGAGGCCTACGAGGTCCTTGGGCTTACGCCCAACGCCGGGGAAGCGGAAATCCGAGCGGCGCACCGACGGTTGATGAAGCGCGTTCATCCCGACAGCGGCGGCTCCACCTTCCTCGCGGCGAAACTCAACGAGGCTAAAGACACTCTTCTCAGAAGACATTGACCACATCCGATACGCATTACTGATAGATGGCATAGCAGGGGAACTTTGCCCGTTTCAGGGACTTGCACGCGTTCCAAGCTGCTGTTTTGGTCTCGAACCCCACAAATCGGGCACGATAGAGAGTTTGACCGTTCGACTTGACCGGCTCGGTGTAGGGAACCTGCTTGCGAAGGACAGAGCCGGTTGCCTTGGCCGCCCTCTTCAGCATCTGGAGTGCATCACCTTCGGTTTCGGTTGCTGCAATCTGGACCTGCCAGGACGGGGCCTGATCCCGGGCATTGTTTGTAGCGACGGCTACAACATCATCGCTCTCCACCTTGATGGTCGAGGTGGCCACAGCCTTGATCGCCACGGCGTCGTTCGACCGCACAGGGGCAGAGACCGGCACCGGGGGCAGGGCAGCTGCGGCAAAGGCCTGATCGAAGCGGCTGCCGTTTGCGTCAACAACGGGCTTCGGCGGAACCGGGGCGTCGGCATTGATCGGGAAGGGGACGTTGGCGAGCGGCTTGGTCGGCGCAAGCGCAAGGACCGAAGAGGCTTCAGGCTTGCTCGAGCCCGGCTTGCTTTCCGGCATCGGTACGCTCTTCATGTTCGCAGCAACGAATACCGGTGAGTCCTTGCTCGGTCGGCTCTTGTTTTGAACAATGAGGGGCTCGGCCTTGCGACCCTTGCTGGCTTTCGGAAGATACCGACCGATGAGGTTAGTCATCTGTGCATTACGAGATGCACCCGTGCGTCCACCCATGACAACGGCCACAATGTGCCGGTTGTCGCGGTTTACCGAGGTGACCAGATTGAAGCCGGAAGCGCGAATGTAACCGGTCTTGATGCCGTCAACGCCGCGGACACGACCCAGCAGCTTGTTGTGGTTGCCGTAGCGACGGCCTTTATAGGTGTAAACCTTGGTCTGGAAGAAGTCGTAGTACTTCGGAAAACGCTCCTGAATGGCAATGCCGAGAGTTGCCATGTCGCGAGCTGTGGTCCGCTGGCTCTTATTCGGCAGACCATGTGCATTGCGGAAGGTGGTCTTCTTCATGCCGATCTGACGAGCCGTACGGGTCATGCGCTTGGCGAAGTTGGCTTCCGAACCGCCGATGTTCTCTGCAACGGTCGTTGCAACATCGTTGGCGGACTTGGTCACCAGCGCCAGGATTGCATCCTTGACCTTGATGGTCTGGCCGGGCTTGAGACCGATTTTCGATGGCGGCTCAAGCGAAGCGTTCTTGGAAACCTTCAGTTCGGAATTCAGCGACAGTCGACCGGCTTCCAGCTCTTCAAAAACGATGTAGAGCGTCATGATCTTGGTCAGCGAAGCCGGGTACCGATAGGAATCCGCGCTGTCGGCATAGAGGGTCTTGCCCGTCTTCGCGTCCACGACGATGCCCGCATACTTGGCATTTGCCAACGCGGGAGACGCAGCTGCCATTGCCATGCCGGCAACCAGAAGGGCTGAGCCGACACGGCGAACGTTTTTGGATATCTGATTGATACGCTTACCAAACACAGTACTTGATCCCATTCTGGGGCATCTATTTTGAAACCGGAGGTTTCATCTCTGGGTCCAGCCGCTGTAGCGGACAGGATGAATCCCGTAAAACTCAGGGCTTCATTTGATGGAATCTCAGTTACGAATGAGTAAATAATACGGCACGATCTCGGAAAAAAATTCTAGATTTAGTTAGGGTTAATAGATGGTAAACTTATTGCATTGTGGAGAGTGTAAGTAAAATAGATGTATGAGTAAAAATAAAACATATGGCTAATATTTGTTTACTTTACAGAATCGCGCTTGGTGATTGCAGGTTTCGTTGGTTCAGTTCGGTATTCTTTCATGAAGCACTCCGAAGCCTCAAGCAGGGGAGAGAAGTCGCCCTGCGTGAATTCTTTTGTTGCGATGCAATATTTTGGTTGACAAAAATTGTGCGGCGCACGATATTCCGCGTGTGATTGATTGGTTGTGCTGATCCGAGGCGCGAGGCTTTCACCCGGATCGCACAGAATGCGGAATAGGGACACTCATTATGTTGAACAACTTCGAAGACATTCAGAAAATCGGCAAGGAAAACATGGACGTAGCCATGGAATCCTTCGGCACCTTCTCCAAGGGCTTCCAGGCCATCGCTTCTGAAGTCGTTGATTATCAGAAGAAGTCCTTCGAGGAAGGCACTGCAGCTGTTGAGAAGCTCGTTGCTTCCAAGTCCCTCGACAAGGCCGTTGAAGCCCAGAGCGAATACGTCAAGACCGCTTACGAAGGCTTCGTTGGCGAAATGACCAAGATCGGTGAAATGGTTGCCGACCTGTCCAAGGACGCCTACAAGCCGTACGAAGGCCTGCTCGGCAAATTTGGCAAGTAAGCGAACGACTCAAATCTGCAATTTGAGGTTCATTGGGGCCCGGCTTCTCGCAAGCCGGGCTTTTATTTTGTGCTGTTCACAGATTTTGACGAAGAAAATCGATCAGTTTTTTTGATGATCCCGCCGTATTGCAGAAGCAAACATGGGGACTTTTAATTATTTCCAATCAACCTACATAACCGTCTGTAGTGGAGAAGAAGCAGGTTTCCGGTTCTGGTAACCGGTCTGCCATTTCACCCATTGCACAATGGCCGTCGTCACGGCAGACTCGTAAAAATCTGCAGATGGCGGCGATCTGAAACCGTGATACCGTCTGATGTAGGGCAAGTAATCAGTTGGATGCAGGCTTCCGCCCTTGGGTGTTTGCATCCGTCCGTCGAACAAGGGGTATAGGCAACGAACATGGCAGGTGGGGCTGATTATGACGACGACGGCTCGGATGCCGGAACGGTCGTTGTTACCAGGACCAGAACAAAGACCAAGCGCCCAAATCTGTACCGGGTGCTTCTTTTGAACGACGATTACACACCTATGGAGTTTGTCATTCATGTTGTGGAGAGTTTTTTCCAGAAGAATAGGGAAGAAGCGACCCAGATCATGTTGCATGTTCACCATCATGGCGTCGGAGAATGTGGGATCTATTCGTATGAGGTAGCTGAAACCAAAGTGACGCAAGTCATGGACTTCGCCCGCAAGCACCAGCATCCGCTGCAGTGCGTCATGGAAAAGAAGTGAGGGATATTGCACGTGCCATCATTTTCACGCAGTCTCGAAAAAGCCCTCCACCAGGCTCTGGCATTTGCCAATGAGCGCCAGCAGGAATACGCGACACTGGAACACCTGTTGCTCGCGTTGCTGGATGACCAGGATGCTGCAGCCGTCATGCGCGCCTGCAACGTCGATCTGGATGTGATCAGGCGAAACCTGATCGATTACATCGAAAATGAACTTGAAAACCTGGTGATGGACAACGATGAGGATTCCAAGCCAACGGCCGGGTTCCAGCGTGTGATCCAGCGCGCGGTCATTCATGTTCAGTCCTCGGGCCGGGAGGAAGTGACCGGCGCCAATGTCCTCGTGGCCATCTTTGCCGAGCGCGAAAGCCACGCTGCCTACTTCCTGCAGGATCAGGACATGACCCGCTATGACGCGGTGAACTACATTTCCCATGGCATTGCCAAGCGACCGGGCCTGTCCGAAAGCCGCTCTGTGGAAGGCGCGGAAGAAGACGAGGCAATCTCGGGCACCAGCAATGCGGGCGGCGACAAGAAGGCCAACCAGAAGACAGACGCGCTGGAAGCCTATTGCGTCAACCTCAACAAGAAGGCCAGAGACGGCAAGATCGATCCGCTGATCGGGCGTGACAATGAAATCTCGCGCACGATCCAGATCCTGTGCCGCCGGTCCAAGAACAACCCGCTCTTTGTCGGCGATCCCGGCGTTGGCAAGACGGCCATTGCCGAAGGCCTTGCGCTGCGCATCATCAACAAGGATGTGCCGGAAGTTCTGAAGGACGCCACGATCTTCTCGCTCGACATGGGCTCTCTGCTCGCAGGCACCCGCTATCGCGGCGACTTCGAAGAGCGGCTGAAGCAGGTCGTCAAGGAAATCGAGGATTATCCCGGCGCGGTGATGTTCATCGACGAGATCCATACGGTGATCGGCGCTGGCGCGACCTCTGGCGGGGCAATGGATGCGTCCAACCTCCTGAAGCCGGCTCTGGCTTCCGGTTCGATCCGCTGCATCGGTTCGACCACCTACAAGGAATACCGCCAGTTCTTCGAAAAGGACCGCGCTCTTGTGCGCCGGTTCCAAAAGATCGACGTCAACGAGCCGACGATCCCGGATGCCATTGACATCCTCAAGGGTCTGAAGCCCTATTTCGAGGACTTCCACAAGGTCCGCTACACCAATGACGCTATCAAGTCCGCGGTGGAGCTGTCGGCGAAATACATCTCCGACCGCAAGCTGCCGGACAAGGCCATCGACGTTCTGGATGAGACGGGCGCATCGCAGATGCTGGTTCCCGAAGCCAAGCGCCGCAAGACCATTGGTGTGAAGGAGATCGAGAACACCATCGCCACCATGGCCCGCATCCCGCCGAAATCCGTCTCCAAGGATGACGCGCAGGTGCTGCACAGCCTTGGCGAGGACTTGAAGCGCGTGGTCTACGGCCAGAACGATGCCATCGACACGCTCGCCTCGGCGATCAAGCTGGCCCGAGCGGGCTTGCGTGAGCCGGACAAGCCGATCGGCAGCTACCTCTTCTCGGGTCCGACCGGTGTCGGCAAGACGGAAGTGGCGCGCCAGCTGGCCATGTCACTTGGCGTCGAGCTGATCCGCTTCGACATGTCGGAATACATGGAGCGGCACACGGTTTCTCGCCTCATCGGCGCGCCTCCGGGTTATGTCGGCTTCGATCAGGGCGGTTTGCTCACCGACGGTGTCGACCAGCACCCGCACTGTGTCCTGTTGCTGGATGAAATCGAAAAGGCCCATCCGGACCTTTACAACATCCTTCTGCAGGTCATGGACCATGGCAAGCTGACCGATCACAACGGCAAGCAGGTCGATTTCAGGAATGTCATCCTGATCATGACCACCAATGCCGGTGCGTCGGACATGGCCAAGGCTCCGGTCGGCTTCAACCGCGTGAAGCGGGAAGGGGACGATCAGGAGGCGATCAACAAGCTGTTCACGCCGGAATTCCGCAACCGACTCGACGCCGTCATTCAGTTCGGCAATCTGCCGATGGAAGTTGTCTACAAGGTGGTCGAGAAATTCGTCATGCAGCTTGAGGTTCAGCTGTCCGAGCGCGGCGTGACCTTCGAGCTGACGGAAAGCGCCACCAAGTGGCTGGCCGACAAGGGTTATGACAGCCAGATGGGGGCCCGCCCGCTTGGCCGCGTCATTCAGGAGCACATCAAGCGGCCGCTGGCCGACGAGGTCCTGTTTGGCAAGCTCAAGAAGGGCGGCACGGTGAAGGTCTCCGTCTCGGAGGATGCTGCCGGCCTGCTGCTGGAAAGCGTGGAAGACCGCAAGGCTCCCCCGCCCAAGGCAAAGGAAAAGGCAGCGCCCAAGCCCAAGCGCCGCAAGAAGCCAGCCGCCGCCAAGGCAGCCGCTACACCTGCCAAGTCCGCCAAGCCGGACGACAGCAAGGGCCCGAAGAAAAGCCTCGTTCCGAAAGTCCCGCTCGCGGACTGATCCGGACGGCTAAGACACTGAAACAAATGGAAAAGGCGCTCAATCGAGCGCCTTTTTTATATCTTCGACACAACGCCACCGCATTCTTCCAACGCCTTGGCCGTCCCGGCCTTGAGCCGGGACCTCGTTGATTTCTGGGACAAGAGCTGTCGATGAGAAGGTCCCGGATCACGCTACGCTTGTCCGGGACGGCTGCGTGGCATGCTGGCAACATGTGGAATGAAACGCGAGGTCAAAGCCTGCAAAGTGCAGGAAACCCTGTTTACCTCTCCCATGAGGAGAGGTCGGCGCGAAGCGGCGGGTGACGGGATGGGGTCTCGCGACATACCTTCGACATCTCCGCCCCTCACCCTAGCCCTCTCCCAATGGGAGAGGGGACGCGCACCGTGAGATTTGGGGGGGGGCTGATTTGCGGTCAGTCGCTTTGAAGAGGACTGCGTCGACATCTTTCTTCGGTAAACCGTCCCACGAACTTTCTCCTCTTTCTGGAAAATTCCCTTCCCATTCAGGCCATTCGCCGTCACGGTAGGGGATGAGCAAGATGTTTGAAGAACTGGATTACGCCCCAACGCCGATTGGTGCGATATCCCTGCGCCGCCGCCACATTCTTTCCCTCGAGATCGACGTGTTTGAAATCCTTCTGGGTGAAGAACATCTGATGTCGAGCCTGTTTACGGCCTCTGAAGTGGCGCTGGCGGATCTCGGAATAAGGGCCTTGGCCGGAGAGCAATTGGACGTTCTGGTTGGCGGTTTGGGGTTGGGATACACGGCGCAGGCCGTTCTGGCGCACGATACGGTCAGGAGCCTCACCGTCGTCGACCTTCTGGAGCCGGTCATTCGCTGGCATGAGGAGGGGCTTGTGCCGATGAAGCGGGAATTGGCCGACAACTCCCGCTGCGAGCTGGTGCAAGGTGATTTCTTTGCCCTGGCAGCCTCCGGGAACGGGTTCGACCCGCGCCAGCGGGGGCGCCAGTATGACGCGATCCTGATCGACATTGATCACACGCCCGATCGCCTGCTGCATGGCGGGTCGCAGGGCTTTTATACGCAGGACGGGTTCACGGCAGTGCAGCGGTTCCTGAAGCCGGGCGGCGTGGTCGGGCTCTGGTCGGACGAAGCTCCGGACGATGCGATTACCAACCGGCTGGCCGAAGCTTTTGATGAAGCCTGGGCGGAACCGGTGGTATTTCCCAATCCCCTGCAGGACGGGCGCGAGGTCACACAAGCAGTGTATCTGGCTCGCAAGGTTTGAAGTGAGGTCGCGCATTCTGGGCCGGTTACGGTTTGCTGACTGATGCGACACTTTTGATGGGGCGAGCAAAAAACTCGCGCCTACCGAACGCTTTGGGCGGCAAAGCGAATTGACAAGCTTTTTGTCAGGCGGGACAGTGAGACTGTCCTTTCATTACTCAGTTCTGCAAAGTGTGAGCGTCATGTCCTCGCCAGCCGGCGGTTCGCCGGAGCAAAACCCGTCTTCTGATGCTGCTCAGCGCTCGTGGCCGACCACGACCGGCGGTTGGATGCTGTTTGGAACACGTTCGGCAATCTCCATTCCGGCGCTGATCCTTACGGCCGCCTTTGTGGGCTATGCGGGCCTTGCGCGCGAAACCGGCCTGTCCCTGGCCGAAACCTTGCTGATGACCGGGTTTGTCTGGGCGCTGCCCTCCATCGTGGTTCTGACCGGCGGCATGGCGACCGGCATGGGGTTGGTACCTGCTGCAATTGCGGTTGCGCTCGCCTCCGTCCGCCTGATGCCCATGACCATGGCCCTGATGCCCATCGTCAAGGTGCCGGGCAAGACGAAAACCTGGCAGCTGCTGATCGCCTCGCATTTCGTTGCGATCACCGCCTGGGTCTATGCGATGAAACATTTGCCCGACATGCCGAGGGAAGGGCGCTTGCCGTTTTTCATCGGCTTCGGCGGGTCGGTGACAAGTTTCGTCTTCTGCATGACCGGCATCTCTTATCTGCTGATCGACCACATGCCGCCGATTGTGGCCGGGGCGCTGTTTCTGCTGACGCCTGTCTACTTCCTCTGTTCGCTCTGGGGCGCGGCGCGCATGAACGCGGACAAGGCCGCCATGATCACCGGGCTGGTGCTCGGGCCGCTGTTCTTTCTCTACTTGCCGGGCCTTGATCTTCTTTGGACCGGGCTTGTTGGCGGAACCGGAGCCTATCTCGTGACCCGGTTCATGCGACGGGGCTTCAGCTGATGGAGGGCGGTGTGATGAACGGCCTCTCCGAGGCCTGGTGGTGGCCCTTCGTGATGATCCTGGTGGCAGGGTGGCTGGCGACGGATGTGTGGCGCTGGCTCGGCGTTCTGGCCGGTGGGCGCCTGCGCGAGGACAGCGAAGTCTTCATTTGGGTGCGCTGCGTGGCAACGGCGCTGATTGCCGGGGTGATTGCCAAGCTGCTGCTGTTCCCGCAAGGGGCGCTGGCCGAAACCCCGCTCGCCCTCCGCCTTCTGGCTGCCGCGTGCGGCTTTACTGCCTTCCTCGTCTTCCGCCAAAGGGTTGTTGTTGGTGTTCTGACCGGGGAAGCAGTTCTTCTCACCGGGTGGTTTGTGCTCGGATAGGCCAGCTTGTTGCGCAAGTTCTCACTCTATTAGGCTTTG
Organism: Roseibium sediminis; assembly: GCF_008711325.1. Lineage (GTDB taxonomy): Bacteria > Pseudomonadota > Alphaproteobacteria > Rhizobiales > Stappiaceae > Roseibium > Roseibium sediminis. The sequence goes on along the minus strand of NZ_VXDB01000002.1, from coordinate 36,619 downwards.
TCCTTGATTATTCTGACAGGGGTAGTCAAGGGGCGCGGCACTTGTTTACGCAGACCGAGCGGTTGTTGTTTCTGGTTGTGACGGCAATTTTGATCGTGGATCTGGTTGTCATTGTCACATCCGGCCAGAAGGTCAATTGGACGGGATATGTTGTCGGGGCAACAGCGTCCGCGTTGATGATCGGCCTCGGCCTCTTTTATCGTTTGGTTCGGGGGAATGAACGCATCGCAGTCACCTGTCTTGCGGCTGCGATCTATATCCTCTTTTCCATTGGGGCCTCTGTTCTGAACTATCTGCTGCTTCCCGTCGGCGACCGGGCAACCGACCTTGAACTGGTTCAGATCGACAGCATGCTTGGCTTCAACTGGCCCGACTACGTCAGATGGTTCATCGGATATCCCTGGTTGGCGCAGGTCTTCGGACTGGTATACGCCAGCGCCATTTCCCAGATCGCCCTGGTGATCTTTTGCCTCGGGATATCAGTACAGAAAACCGAACTTTACCGCTTCCTGTGTTGCGGCTTGATCGGCGTGCTCGCCTCGATGGCCATCTGGTATGTCGCGCCGAGTTTTGGAACTTCCGTGGTCTACGACATCGACGCATTGGGGCTGACCTCGTTCACACTTGTCGTGGGGGCCGACTACGGCGAGGCGCTGCGCCAGCAGGCGCAATTCGGGATCGAGGTTCTCTCGCCAGACAACGTGCTCGGCCTGATCGCCTTTCCCTCGGTCCATATATTGCTGGCGGGCATGTGCACGGTCTACAGCCGCACCCTCAAACGGATCTTTCCGGTGTTGCTGGTCCTCAACATGGCGGTGATCCCGGCGACCATCCTGCATGGAGGACATCACCTCATCGATATCCTCGCCGGGGTAGCCTTGTTCGCGATCTCCTATTTCGTCGCCCGCATTCTCGTGCGAGACCCGCACCCGGAAAACTCCGGGGCACTCGTTTATTAACTCACAAAGCCTTGATTGAATAACAAATCTGCTTGCTGCAGTTTTGCAGCCGCGTTTAATCAGCTGACTTGAAGATGAACCACATTATGCGCTTTCATCATTTCGGTGGTCTGGTTCTTTTAAGACCCGATAGGTTCGATTTATTGACAAACAGATAGGGCAGAGTGGATGCTTGGTGTTGAAGGTTTTTTTATTTTCAACTGGCCTCTGACAGCGGGTGCGACTTTCGGCACAGCTCTTTTCATCTTTTTGGTCAAGGAGGATCGTCGGCTGCTGCTCCTCTGTGGAGTAATTCCTGCTGTCCTGTTGGGCGAGCAATATTTGATGCCAAACCATATTCCCAACGCGATACCTTACCCATATTCTGTTTTGCTAGGCGTAGGGGCGCTTGTAGCTCTCCAACTGAGCTATTTTTTCAAACGCAACAAATGCGCATTGCCAGCGTTATGGTTGACTGGTTCCTTCTACTGGATTGCCTTGGGGCTCCGTTTGATGGAAACACAAACAGCAGCGCTGCAGTCCGGCTGGCGATCGGGGCCAATTGATACCGCGATTTTGCAGGAGCAGTTTTTCGCATATAGCTCGTTATTTGCGATTTCCGTACTTCTGGCATGGGCCGGATTTTTTGTCCGCAGACATGTGATGAAAACATCGGTATTTTGGTTGGGATGCTTGCAGTTCTGGAGCCTCAACCTTGCTGTTCAAGCATATCTGTATTTTGATTTTCAGTTACTTTTTGGGGGACTTCCACATCGATATGCTGATGTTCAGACCCAAATGGAATTTTGGGGAAGGGCAGGAAAAGGGCTGCTGACAACTGGTGTTTCGCTAACACTTGCCATCGCATTTGTCATTCTACGCGCCCGGTTTACCCAAGCGCGGCCCTGATCTTTTCTGCGTGGGCGGCGAGGGTGTCATTGTCGGCCATCTCGCCGGTGTGCGGGCGCATGGGGATGCCGTCAAAGCGCGGGATCACATGAACATGGGTGTGGAACACCACCTGTCCGCCAGCCGGTTCCGAGAATTGCTGGATCGTCGTGCCGTCGGCACCGAACGCCTTTTTGACGGCGATGGCCAACTTCTTCACTGTCGACATCACGGCATGAAGGTCGGCATCTGCAATATCGAAAATGTTGCGCGAAGGGGCTTTGGGGATCACCAGCACGTGTCCGTCGCCACGCGGCATGATGTCCATGATCACCAATGTCTTGTCGTCCTCATAGACCGTATGGCTTGGCAACTCGCCGCGCATGATCTTGGCAAAAACGTTGTTGGTGTCATAAGCGGGCGTGGACATGGGAACCTCGTCGGGAAAAACGCTCAGCCGGGTCTGGCTGATCAAATCGGCAGCTAACCTAGTCAATATTCCGGTCGGAGAGAACCGCGTATTTCGTTTTTCCGCAAGGAGCCAAGTGGCTTAGCCCGTTCCCTTGAATCAGATTGCCAATGAAGGATCGTCATCGGGGCGTTTCGAAGCGCAGGGCAAGTGTGCCGTTTGGAAAGCTGATTGAATCAGCAGTTTCACCACTGGAAATAATAGCCTGAAAACAAAGAAAAATCCCGACCAGAACTCTGGTCGGGATTGTCGTTTCAACAGTGCGGGAAATCACTTTCCGATATCGGCCACATCGAACGGGGTGGTCTGGTACATCTCGTTGATCCAGTTGCCGAAGAGCAGGTGAGCATGCGCCCGCCAGCGGTTGGGCGGCACCTTGGAAGGATTGTTCTCCGGGAAATAGTCGAGCGGGAAGGGCGCATCGTCCTTCTTCGTTTCGCTGTCTCGGGCAAACTCGTCGGCGAGCGAAGTCGTGTCATATTCGATGTGGTTGAACATGTTGAGGATGCGGTGCTTCGGATCCTCCAGAAGGCACATGCCGGTTTCCTCGTTTTCTGCCAGAACCACCAGACCGCTGCCATCCGGAATGTCTGACTTGCGCGCTTCCGTCCAGCGGGATACCGGCACGCGGAAGTCGTCGGAAAAGCCACGCAGGAACGGGGAGGCGGGCACGCGCACATACTGCCGGAAGATGCCGGTTGCCTTCGTGTCCAACGCATATTTTGGCATGTTGTGGAAGTGATAGGAGGCCGCCTGCGCCGCCCAGCAGATGTTGAAGGTGCGGTGCACGTTGGTCTGTGTCCAGTCGAAGACCTGGCGGATTTCGTCCCAATAGGTGACTTCTTCGAAGGGGAGGTGTTCGACCGGCGCACCGGTGACGATGAAGCCGTCGAACTTCTTGCCGCGCACTTCTTCCCACGAGCGGTAGAAGGAGGCCATGTGGTCGGCGGAGGTATTGCGCGGGGTATGGCTGCCGATCTTCACCAGGGTCAGGTCGATCTGCAGCGGCGTTGCGCCCAGCAGACGAGCGATCTGCGTCTCGGTCGTGATCTTGTTCGGCATCAGGTTGAGCAGGCCGATATTGAGCGGACGAATATCCTGCCGGATCGCCTGAGACTCGCTCATGATCATGACGCCCTCGTTTTCGAGAACTTCGCGACCGGGCAAATCGTTTGGAATCTTTATGGGCATTGTCGGCGTCCGTTACTTGAAGGATAGACGCCCCGTGATCCGTTCCGCTTGGTTGCCGGTTCGGCCACATCCTCCGTTTTTCAGGAGTACCACCTTGCCCGGATCGGCAGGTTGGCGTTGGGCGTCATCCCAACTCTTGATGATGAATGAGTTTGTAGTTCAAGCGCGTGGCGAGTTCAAGTTGCTTTGCGCCTTGGTTTCAATCATGCCCGCTGGAGGGTGAAGCCTTTCTGAACGGTGCATGATCAATGAGCAGCTCGTTTTCCCGTTCAACTGCTTGTCGTTCATGTTCCAGAAAGTCGGCAACCGCATTGTGCAGCCCTTCATGGGCGATCCAGTGGGCAGACCGTGTCGTCACCGGCAAATAGCCGCGGGCGAGCTTGTGCGCCCCCTGCGCGCCCGCTTCAACGCGCTTGAGGCGGTGAGCGATGGCAAAATCGATTGCCTGATAGTAGCAGACTTCAAAATGCAGGAACGGATGATGCTCCGTGCAGCCCCAATGACGCCCGTAGAGGATATCCGAGCCAATGAAATTGAGCGCTCCGGCAATGTAGCGCCCCTGGCGCTTGGCCATGACCAGCAGGATGCGCTCGGCCATGCGTTCGCTCACCAGTGAAAAGAACTGGCGGTTGAGATAGGGGCGACCCCACTTGCGGGCGCCGGTGTCCTCGTAAAACTCGAAAAACGCGTCCCAATGCGCTTCGGTCAGATCACTGCCGGTCACCCATTCGATTTCGATGCCTGTGCCAAGGGCCTCGCGGCGTTCTTTCTTCACGGCCTTGCGTTTGCGAGAGGCGAGGGCATTCAGGAAGTCATCGAATGAGCTGTAGCCTTCGTTCTCCCAGTGGAATTGCTGGTCCGTGCGCTGCAGATAGCCAAGGTCGCCAAGCGCGGACCATTCGCTGTCTGTCAGGAATGTCGCGTGAACCGAGGACGCGCCGCTTTGGCGGCAGACCTGCACAAGGCCCGAGGCGAGCGCCTGAAGCCCGGCGGCCCGATCAATTTTCGGGCTCACGAGAAAGCGGCGTCCGGTTGCCGGTGTGAAGGGGATCGAGACCTGCAGTTTCGGATAATAGTTTCCGCCCGCCCGGTGAAACGCCTCGGCCCATCCGTGGTCGAACACGTACTCGCCTTGCGAATGGCTTTTCAGATAGGCCGGAACAGCCCCCCAGATCTCGCCTGCTGTGTTTTCCAGCACAAGATGGCGCGGATGCCATCCCGTGCGCCCGGTTGAGCATCCAGCCTCTTCAAGCGAATGCAAAAAGGCGTGTGAAAGGAAGGGGTTAAATGCTATATTCTGAATCAGTTTGTCAGGCGGGCCTGCCAATTGTGACAGATCGTCAGCTATGGCAGGTCCTGACAGTTTTCCAGCCGCGCCAAGCTGCCAGCCGGGGTTGGCGACGCTGTCCCAGTCACTCGGCGAAATTTCTTTCAAGCTGGATAAGATGCGCAGCGTAGCGGAGGCCTGCTCCTGATCGCTGGCCTGATCGCTGGAATGTGTCATGCCTTGATTCCGGCCCTCTTGGCGTCTGGAGCCTAACGTAGAACTTGGCGGCGAATTGGCAAGGGGCTGACGGTCGTCAGTAACGCTTCATCTTGTTTTGAAACTCTCGAAGCTGCCGAACGGTCTTGATGAGGGTCCACAGCACAAACGCCAGAATAGCTGACGCTACGAGAAGAACCTTCATGTCAAAGCGATAATCCCCAAGCCATTCTGTCGGATACGCGATTGAGGGATTTGATCTAAGGAAGGTGATCTCAATCGGGAGGCCATCCGTCACTTGGTAAAGCCGATCCAGTTGAAGCGGTACCTTTAGGATTTCGTTCAGTGAGTTGGTGTGCGGCTTAAACTCAATTGTCAGATAGAATTGTCTTTCTCCGGGGCCTGCTCTCCTAAACAACTCACGCATATCGTCCTCACTCAGCTCTCCCTCTGAAAAAGCAAGAACTTGCTCATACGAAATTGTTGGGCTGTCGATACGAGTAACATCCCCAATGGATGTTACGCCAAGCTGGGTGAGGAGAAGGTATTTGATACCCGGAAGATAGCTCGAGTAAACCGTCAGTATCAAGGCGATGGAGAACATTGCTGAAAAAGATATTTTCAACCAAAATGCATCACGTTCTTCTTCTTTGGGATGAAACAATGGTCTTAATCTCTCAATTTAGCAAAACCGGTCAAAAGTAACATCTTGTTTCATTACGTAGGGATTGTTTTGTGTGTCTGCAAGAAGGCTCTCAACTGTTCAATTCCAACAGAAAGCCGTGCCGAGTCGATATCTCCCTTCGAAAGGAAACCGGATGTGCTCCGGTGCTTGATAAGGTACGAAAGTCTGGATTATACCGTTACGTAATTCGTTTTCTTATTTCTCACCGTCAGGCTGTTCATGTTTCGCCGCCCATTTCTCCTTTCCGCACTCGCGGTCCTCACATGTCTTCTTCTTGCGGTTTTCGGGCTGGCCATCATGCTGGTCGAGCCAAGCAATGCAGCTCGGGAAGATTGGGCCTACAAGCTGGGCTTTCCGGATGGGGCAAAGGATATTCCGCTATTTGACAGCTGTGAGGCCGCCCGATTTTCCCACTCTGGCCGGGACGGGGAGGCTCCACCTGCCACGGAGATCACCTTTCGCTCCAACGAAACGGCAAGTGAGCTGAACGGCTTCTATCGGGACTATCTGGGGGGATTGGGCTGCCCGGCTGACAATCTGGCGGACACGATGTGCAATGCGCGTAGCTACAGCATCCAGATCGAGGAAGAAGGTAGCTGCCGGGCCGTTAAAATATTTGTTGTCGGAGATTTTTGATGAGCACTTTTGGAGATATTGCCACCGGTTATGACCGGTTGGCCGGAGCTGCCAATTATGGTCTGGTCTACACCTGCAATTGCGGCTGGCTTGATCTTGGGCATCTTAACCCAACAAACAATGATCCCCTAATCGGAGCCGCCAATCTCTGGACACAAATCCAGTCTGAAGGACCGGATGCCAGAACACATTGGGGCTATTTCTATCCGCCGAACTTCCGCCAGTACGATTATCCCGACACTGTTCTGCGCGACATGCGCCGAGACGGGACGGCGCGGTTTGCGGACGGGTCTACCGGTTACCGGGTCACCTATCGCCAGCAGATGGGGCCGGGGCTTGGAACCACCGGCGCGTTTCTGGTTCGCAGAGGCCTCTCCGAGATCGAGCAAAAATCGGTGGCTCTTTCGATATTCCTGATCGTGAGCTTTCGCTTCGAGACGTTCCAGCGCGGACTGGAGTGGGGTGGCATTGCAAACACCCTGTCGGAACTCATCCGCGGCAAGGCCTATGACAGCGGATTTTCGCAGGAAGACCTCGTCTCCAACCTTATCGGCTTTTATGTCGGTGTTGGCGAAATCAGCAAGCGGGACGCCATCTCCGCGTGCCATCCGGTGTCTGAAGACACAGCCGTTGCCATCTGGAACCGGGAAGGGCCGGTCGGCCAGAACAAGAACACGACCGCAATTCCGCAACTGCCTGCCGATACCTCGGCAGACACGTCGAACATGTGTGTGGATGAATGCACCGGCCAGACCCGCAGTCTGCCGTCAGTTTTCCGCTCGATCAGGCCGCAGGACCCGGGCCGGAACTACATCCCCTTAAGAGAATAGGGATCAAGCCGTTCAGGCTTGATCCGCATCCGGGTCGAAACCCTCAAAGACAATCTGGTCTGCAAATCGGGCTGCCTTTTCGCGGTCTTCCTGCGTGCGGACTGTCCAGGTCATGATCGGGATCTTCGCATGGCGGCTGAATAGGCTCGGCCCCATCTGCGGCAGGTCCTTGATGCCATAGGAAATGAAGTGCGGCCGTGTCCGCGGGTAGTGCAGCAAATGGCGCAGGATGAAACGATGTGTGAAGGACAGTCGCGCAAATTCGCCGTCCGGGCGCGCCGCATCGGCAACAATCCCGCGCAGCACCGCCGGGTTATGCTCTCGTGCAACTGCCACCATGTCCGGGTCGAACGACTTGATGCAGGCAGGGCCCGAATAGGCAGCCACCTGATCGACAATGCGCCGGACGAAATCCGCCTGTGCACCGGGGCGCATCAGCGACTTGATCTCGATGACAAGCGGGACCTTGCCGTCCACCAGATCAAACAGATCCTGAAGCATCCAGAGGCTGTCGCCACCCGTCTTCATCTTGAGCGCAACAAGCGCCTCTGACGGACGGTCGATGACCTTGCCAGTCGCATCTGCAAGACGGTCAAGCGTGTAGTCGTGAAACACCAGGGCTTCGCCGTCAGCGGTTTCCTGAACATCCACTTCAATGCCGAAACCCTTGTCGACAGCGGCCTGAATGGCTGTCGGGGTGTTTTCCATTCTGCCCTGTCTGGCATCATGGTAGCCGCGATGGGCAACAGGCCGCGCAAAAATGTCCTGCAACATAGTCATCTGGAATGTCCGGAAGAAAAAAGGAGCCGCGCCATGCGGCTCCCGATGGGGTTAAGCGAGTTCGAAGATCGCTTCGATTTCGACGGTTGCGCCGAAGGGCAGGGAAGCTGCGCTGACGGCAGAGCGGGCATGCTTGCCCTTTTCACCCATGGCGGCAACGAGGAAGTCGGACGCACCATTGATGACCTTCGGCTGTTCGCCAAAGTCACCTGTGGAATTCACAAAGCCGACGATCTTCACCAGACGCGCCACCTTCTCAAGGTCACCCGTTGCGGCCTTCGCCTGCGCCAACAGGTTGATCGCACAAAGCTTGGCGGCTGCGATGCCATCTTCCAGAGAGGCGTCTTCACCGATCTTGCCCTTGTAGGCAAGGCCTTCAGAACCCATCGGAAGCTGGCCGGAAATGAACAGCTGGTTCCCGGTAACAACATAGGGAACATAGTTTGCAGCCGGAGCGGCGGCCTGCGGCAGGCTGACACCGAGTTCGGCAAGGCGGCTTTCAATGGTCTGGGTCATGATGGATTCGGCTCCCTGAGCTTTCAGTTTTGTGGTTTCTTGGAGGAAATGCAGAACCACTGCAAGACAAGAATGCGGCCATACGGGACGCTCCCTGTTCAATTTCCGACGTGCTTTCGGCGGCATGGATAGAAATATTGGTAAAACTCTGCAAAATCCTGTTTTTTTCGACCCAAGGGTGGCGAGGGATGCGGACTGGTCGTAAACTCGGCGCTGGTGACGCGGATGCGTCAGAGTATTGGTATTGCTTAGGTGCGTTGCGAATGAAGCGGCTTTCTGTTGCCCTTTTGGGTTCTGTCCTCTGTGTGGCCAGTTTGCCGGAGGCTGCGCTTGCGGGGGGCAGTGCCCTTGCGCCGCACCGCGCTGTCTATGACATGGAACTCGATCAGGCTGAGGGGCAGTCCGGCATTGCCAGCCTGTCCGGCCGTATGGTCTATGACTTCTCCGGAAACTCCTGCGACGGTTACAGTGTTTCCTTCCGCTTCGTCACCGAGTTTCAGGATGAATCCGGCGGGTCACAGGTCACCGATCTGCAAACGACCTCCTTTGAGGCTCCGGACGCAAAGGCTTACGAGTTCCTCAGCAAGACTTTCGTCAATCAGAAACTGACCGAATCCACACGCGGCAAGGCCAAGCAGTCTGATGACGTCAAGCTGGTCGACTTGGCCGAGCCCGAAAAACGCTCGGTATTGATCACCGACACTGCTCTCTTTCCAACAGAGCATCTCAAGCGCGTCATCAGCAGCGCGCTGGACGGAACCCGTTTTGTCGCGGCAGATGTCTATGATGGCTCGGAAACCGGCGACAAGGTCTTTTCCACGACCGCCGTCATTGGTGCTGTCCGCGATGATGCAGAGACAATCACTGGAGCCGCCGGGCAGGTCGAAAAGCTGGATGGCGTCAAGCGCTGGCCGGTGACGATCGCCTATTTCGATCCCAGTCAGGAAGAGGGGGGAGAGCAGACGCCTGTCTATCAGCTCACCTTTGTCCTCTATGAAAACGGCGTCAGCCGCGAATTGATCCTCGACTATGGCGACTTTGCCATGAAGGGCAAACTGACGGATCTGAAATTCTACGACAGTGAGAGCTGCCCCAACTAACGGGGTTTCTCATCGCCTGAGCTCAGCAGGTTCACTCCATTTCGTCGTCGTCCGACCGTAAGGACGCGGGCTTTTCGGCAGCCTTGGTCTTGCGCGTTGTGTGCGTGAGACCAAGTTCGACTGCGGATGAGCCAAATTTCTCCTTTAGAGCATCCATGGCCTTTTCGGCCTTGTGCCGGCGTCCGGCCTGCTGATCCACGAGGTCAACCGGGTCGGCGCGATCTGCCGTTTCCAGATCGCTGACGCCAATGCCGAGCAACCGAAACCGACGCCCGTCTGTTTCCTTCTCCAGAAGGTCGACGCCGTTGCGATAGATCTTGTCGGCCAGCTGGGTCGGGTCCATCAGATGACGCGCCCGGGTGATCGTCTTGAAGTCTGCCGTTTTCAGTTTCAGCGTCACGCCACGGCCTGAAAGAGCTGCCTTTTTCAACCGTGCCGAGACCTTTTCCGACAGCCGCCGCAAGATCGGCCTCAGGGTTTCAAAGTCGGATATGTCGCTGTTGAAGGTGGTTTCCGCACTGATGCTTTTGGCTCCGCGCGATGGGGTCACAACCCGATCGTCGGTTCCCCTCGACAGCTTGGCGATGTGCAGGCCCATGGACCCATAGCGCCGGGCGAGATCCGTCGGGTCCATGGTCTGCAGCTGGCCGATGGTGCGAATTCCATCCGAGGCCAGTTTGTTCTGAAAGACCTTGCCGACGCCCCAGATGATGCTGACCGGTTGCCGCGCCAGAAACTCCAACGCTTCCGCTGCGCCGATAACCGAAAAGCCGCGCGGCTTTTCAAGGTCTGAAGCGACTTTTGCCAGAAACTTGTTGGGAGCCAGCCCGACAGAAGCCGTCACACCGATTTCCGCCTCTATTTCGCGGATCAGTTTCGCCAGCGTTTCTGCGGGCGTGGCCCCATGCAGTCGCTCCGTTCCGCTCAAATCCAGAAATGCCTCATCTATGGAAATGGGCTCGACCAGCGGTGTCAGTGCGCGCATCCGTTCCCGGATCTCACGCCCCACTGCGGAGTACTTTTCCATATTGGGCTTGATTACGACGGCATCCGGACACAGCTCCATTGCCTTGAACATCGGCATGGCCGAGCGCACGCCGGAAATGCGGGCGATATAGCAGCAGGTCGAAACCACGCCACGCTGACCACCACCAACGATCACCGGTTGGTCCTGAATGTCCGGATTGTCACGCTTTTCGACCGAAGCATAAAACGCATCGCAGTCGATATGCGCGATTGTCAGCTGGTCGAGTTCGGGATGACAGACCAGACGCGGGCTTCCACATCTCGGACAGCGGCTCTTGCCTTGCGACGCCCGCGATCCGCAGTCGCGGCACAAGGCCCGGACGGGGCCGGGAGATTGATCGGTCCTTGAGGCGTCATGAGCCATGATGGGTGATCTGCAGAAAAACGCGCATCAGCTCAACTCGCTGACAAAGGAAGCTGTTTCGGACCAGTTGCCGGTCAGAAGGTCCACATGAGGCTCTTGTGCCATGTTGGCCCGGAAGGTGTCATCCGCAATGAACTGCACCTGTACCGCCGTCGGCAGGCTTGCATTGACCGACGTGTGGTTGGTGGGACTGTCATCGATGAAGACGGCGCGGCCCTCGCGATTGGCAGAAAGAGCTGCGACGGCACCTCCCTTGGGGCCGGAATTCACCAGCAGCGGAAAGCTGAACCCGTAGGAAGCCAGCAGACGCTCTCGTAGCGGCTTGTTATGCACGCCGGGAAGATTGGTCAGGAAGATGACGTCTCGTCGTTCGGCAAGGGTGTGAAGCGCTTCATGAGCGCCATCGACCAGATCCTGATCATGGCTTTGCCGGTCGAAGAACTCCTGCAGCAGACGTTTGACCGCGTCCGGAGAAAGAAGCGTTTTATCTTCTTTGCGGGCGATGTTGTTTGTCAGTCTGTAGCGGTCTTCCAGCAGAACAAGATCATTGGCGACCAGATAGGTTCGAAGGTGACGCACCAGATGGAGCACCACTTCGTCAATGTCGCAGATGAGAATTGGCCGCGTTGATCTCGGCAGCGCATCGATCTGATCGAGAATTGCGCGTCCAGGTGCATCAGGTTCAGGCATCGTCCGGCAGGTCCTTGGCCAAAACGTAGCGGGCAGCTGCGATCATTGTGGGGCGAATGCCCGCATTCTCGCAGAAGGCCAACAGGAGAGCCTCGTCTGCCATGTAGAACTCAAGTACTCCGGCAAGAAAGCCCGGTTCGGCGGCAGCAAGCCGAATCGACTCGGGGCCGATACCCGAAACCGCCAGAAACCGCCCGACCTGTTCAGGGTCGCTTGTAAGCTGAATAAGGGCCTGAGTGGCAATTTCTTCAGCCTGTTCGACGGAAATACGGCTGCCAATTGAATTTATCATTGCTATTTTTTGCCTTTCCGAAAGATTTCCGCGATAAAAAGACTGAATAACTTGCAGCGGGGCAGGGGTCCAGCAGAGGATTGTTGGGCTAATATGTAAGAAACGGGGATCGGCACTAAAAGCCGTCAAAAGGGCAATGCCATGTCAAAAACCGTGCTGATTGTGGAAGACAATGAGCTGAACATGAAACTCTTTCATGACCTGCTCGAGGCGCACGGTTATTCCACACTTCAAACGAGGACGGGAATCGAAGCGCTGGAACTGGCGCGTCAGCATCACCCTGACTTGATCCTGATGGATATCCAGTTGCCGGAAGTATCCGGTCTGGAAGTAACGAAATGGATCAAGGAAGACGATGATCTTGCCAAGATCCCGGTGATTGCCGTCACTGCCTTCGCCATGAAGGGGGATGAGGAACGTATTCGTCAGGGCGGATGCGAAGCCTATATTTCCAAACCCATTTCGGTTGCAAAGTTCCTGGAAACAGTTCGTTCCTATATCGGCGATGTAGACGCCTGATGCTTGCGTGATGAAGGTTGCATTGCTGCAGGCCATTGTTGCTACTGGCTGTATAAAACCGTGCGGCGCAGCGCATTAAGGTTACAATTTTACTAAAATCGATAAAGAGAGTGTGTAAAAAAGGCGCTTTCTATTGATTTGCTTGGGCAAATAGGTAGGGTGTCGCTGGATCAGGGTAATTCCTGATAGTGTTTTACGCAGTGAGAAAATCCTCCTGCCGTAAAAACCAGTTTCCCTACGGAGTGCTCAGGTCCGCCGCATCTCCTGGGTCCGTGGGGCAGGCCGGCGCGAAATCAAGTCGAAGAGTGGCCTCCTCGAATGCTTGATTTCCGCCGGCCTCCACTTTTCTGGCGTCTTTTCTATATTCAAATACTTGAAAACAATAGTGTTGTGCCCCGAGGGCTCATCTGTTGCAGCTCGTTCTCTACTATTGCTTCAGCCGGAAAATAAAAGAAATATTCTGCAATCTTACGTAGGGTATGTTTACTTCGGATTAAAGTTATACGATCAAATTTATTGCCACTTCGGTTCATGAGGGGCAGCTATGTCTTTTTTTGCAAGGTTACGAATAACAACAGCTATGTCATTGGCATGCGCTGGTTTTTTCACCGTGGCAATGGTTCTGGTGGGCGTCATCGTCTTCACGATCGCTGACAAGCAGGCCGCACGGACTGCTGTCGACAAACAGAACGCCAGCTTGAAAGTGGCTGCCACTATCTTTTCCGAGCGTATTGATGGCGTGCGCATCACCCGAGGCGCCGACGGAAACATCGAGCGCATTGAGGTTCGCGAGCTTCCCGAATTCGCCGATCACGCCATGATCGAGACAATTACCGGCATGACGGGCGAAACCGCGACGGTGTTTGCATGGGATGCAGAAAGTCGCGATTTCTGGCGCAAGACCACCAACATTATAAAGCCTGACGGATCGCGCGCGGTTGGAACGCCGCTCGGCCAGAAGGGCGCGGTATATCCGGTGGTCATGGACGGCAAGACATATGTTGGTCAGGCCAACATCCTCGGCAAGGACTACTACACGATTTACAAGCCGATCTTTGCCGGGGACAACAGCATTGTCGGCATTCTGTATGCGGGTGTTGAAAAGGAAGCTGTTCTAGCCAACGTTTGGGAGCTGATGTCTTCCTTCGTATTGCTGGCTTTTCCGGTAGTCGCGGTCTTCGTTGTGCTGACGTCGCTGATGGTCCGCCGGATGCTGCGGCCGGTGACCTCACTTGCCGATGTGACCCGCAAGATTGCCGAAGATGATCTGTCCGTTGATGTACCGTATCTGGCGCGCCACGATCAGATTGGTGATCTGGCCAAGTCCGTCGAGACGCTGAAGTCCCGCTCTGTCGAACGCTCCGAGCTGGCGCTCCACCGCGAAACCGATGAACGTCAGCGCGCAGAGCGTCAGGGCGAAGTCCAGCAGCTTATCGAAGGCTTCCGCAATCGTGCCCTGGGTCTCCTGTCCTCTGTTGAAGAGACGGCTGACCATCTGGATGCGACAGCGCGCGAACTGAGCGCTCTGGCTGCTGAGAGTGCCTCCCATGCGGATGAGACCGTATCGTCGTCCACAGAGACCTCCAACAACGTTCAGACCGTAGCCAGCGCCGCAGAGGAGCTTGCAGCGTCCATCGGCGAGATCTCCAGTCAGGTCGCCCGCACGACGGATGTTGTGGGCCGTGCAACGGAAGGCACGCGCAACACCAACGAGAAGGTTGAGGGACTGGCAGCTTCTGCAGCCAAGATCGGTGAGGTCGTCACCCTCATTCAGGCGATCGCCGAGCAGACCAACCTTCTGGCCCTCAACGCCACGATTGAGGCGGCAAGGGCAGGGGAAGCCGGCAAGGGCTTTGCCGTGGTTGCTGCCGAGGTGAAAGAACTTGCTACACAGACCTCGCGTGCGACCGAGGAAATCGGAGCGCAGATTGCCGCCATCCAGGAAGCAACCCGCGAATCCGTCCATGCCATCGCCGAGATTTCCGCGATCATGGAAGAGGTGGACAGCTACACATCCACCATCGCCTCTGCCGTCGAGCAGCAGGGCGCAGCAACCTCCGAGATCTCCTACAATGTCCTGAAGGCATCTGAAGGCACTCGGGCGGTGACCAGCAACATGACAAACCTGTCGACTGCTGTTCAGGCAACCTCCGGCTCTTCCGAGATGGTTCTGGTTGCGTCCGGAGAGCTGTCCGGCAAGACCGTCGCCCTGAAGGACGAGGTCGAGGCATTCCTGCGGAACGTTGCTGCAGCCTGATCTCAAGATCAAACCAGACAACAAAAAACCCCGCCGAATTTCGGCGGGGTTTTTTTATGCCCGAAAGCAAGGAGAAAAGATCTTACTTGATCTTTGCTTCCTTGAATTCGACGTGCTTCTTTGCAACCGGATCGTACTTACGCTTGACCATTTTCTCGGTCATGGTGCGGGAGTTCTTCTTCGTGACATAGAAGAAGCCGGTGTCAGCTGTCGAAAGAAGCTTGATCTTGATGGTCGTCGCCTTGGCCATTGCCTTGCTTTCCTGTGTTCTTTTGTCGGGGCAAAGGGTGGTAGTGGCCAGGGACGCTGGCGATCAGTTTGCCCGTGATCTGAAATCAGCGCGCAAAGTACTCAAGAAGCGCCCAAAGTCAAGACTTGCCTTTGCTTATGCAGGATCAACCGATGGTGTTGAGCCCTTTGTCCCCCGCTGGTGGAGTGGATTTCTTCCTACAGAAGGTCGCGAACGAAGTCTCCATTGCGGAAGGAATAGAATGGAACCGGTGTTTCCGGCGTGAGGTCCGGATCTTTTTCCAGGCGCTTTTCCAGATCGCTGAGAATGGTTTTCGTGATCATGGGAAGTTCCTTTTCCCGCGCTTCTTCAAGCGTCAGCCACGCACATTCTTCAAGCTCCCCGGAGGGGCCGTGCCCGTCAGCCAGCTGCTCGGCAATCGCATCTGACCAGACGGCGAGGAAGCGGGCATCAAAACGACGCGGCCGTTTGGGCGGCGTGATCGCCCTTGCAACAAAGCGTAAGGGAGACAGATCAAGAGCGATGCTGCGTTCTGCAAAAGCTTCAAAGCCAGTGCCGAGCTTCTGTGGACAGTCCGCTTCCTTGCGTCCAATGAAGACGCCGGCCTCCTCATAAGTCTCGCGAATCGCAGCCAGTGCAAAGGCACGAACGCGCGCGGAGGACTTGGCGCTTTTCAGATCCTTGGTCAGCTTTTCCTCGACGCTCGGGTGGTAACTTTGGGCAACCTTGATCCGGGAGTCGCCAAGGTCCACCCGTCCGCCCGGAAAGACGAACTTGCCCGGCATGAATGTGTGCCGAATGTGCCGGCGACCCATCAGGATCCGCACATCACCGCTGTCGTTCCGATCAAGGATCAACAGCGTGGCTGCATCCTTGGGACGGATATAGGGATGGTTTCCGGCTTGCTCGTCGCGGGCCAGTTTCTCGGCCAGTCCTGTCGTCATTGATGCCCCGTTGCTGGATCCGGTTCTGGAAGATCGTCCCCAGCATCAGGATCAAAGCCGTGCATGTAAAGGGCCCATTGCAAACCGATCAGGGCGCCCTTCACCGGGCGCATCAATGCAAAGGACAGGATCAGCGTCAAAGGCACCCAGAGCGCCATGTGAACCCAGAGTTCGGGCCGGTAGAGCATTTCGACGATCAGCATGCCGGGAATGATGATGTGGCCGACAATGGTGATGGTGAAATAGGGCGGAGCGTCATCCGCGCGCTGATGGTGCAGCTCTTCACCGCAAGCAGAACATACCGGTTCGGTTGACAAAAATCCGTTGAACAAAGGCCCCTTGCCGCAGGATGGACACTTGCAGGCCGCGCCGCGCAGGATCGAGCGCCAGACTGGCCTCGGTGGTTTGCGTGTCGGGTCCTGATTGGGGCTGTCTTCCTGAGAAAGGGTATCTGTCCGGTACTCTACGCTCAACGGTTTCTCCCGCCCTTGGACTTTGCAGCCCGTTTGGAACTTCGGGTGGGTTTGCGATCACCCGCTGGCGCGCCAGACTTGCTGGCTGACTTGCCTCCGGGTTTTCCCCCAGGCTTCCCGCCGGACTTTCCCCCGGACTTCCCCTTGTGGGGCTTCCGGCTCAGTCGACCGGGCTTGCGCCCTTCGCTTGCCAGCTCGAACCGCAAGGCTCCGGCAAAGGGGGCCGCTTCCACGAGCCGCACATCCACCCGGTCGCCAAGCTGGAACGTTTCGCCCGTCTTGTCACCTATGAGCGCGTGCGACCCTTCGTCGTAGCGATAGTAGTCAAGGCCGATGGTGCTGGCGGGAATGAAGCCGTCAGCACCGGTGTCGGTGAGCTGGACAAACATGCCGGACTTCACCACGCCAACGATGCGGCCCTTGAATTCGGCCCCGATCTGATCGGACATCCACAGGGCGATCAGGCGATCAATGGTCTCGCGCTCGGCCAGCATGGCGCGACGCTCGGCTGCAGAAATATCCGCGCCGATCACATCCAGTTTTGCTTCGATGCCTTCCGGAAGGCCGTCATCGCCCAGTCCCAAAGCCTTGACGAGGCTGCGGTGGACGATCAGGTCCGCATAGCGACGGATGGGAGAGGTGAAATGCGCGTAGCGGCGCAGGTTCAGACCGAAATGGCCGATATTCTGCGGCGCGTATTCCGCCTGTGCCTGACTACGCAGCACCACCTCGTTCACGAGATGAGCCTGCGGAGTATCCTTCACCTTTTCCAGAATGCCATTGAATACAGACGGACGAAGGCCGCCAGACGAAGGCAGCTTCATGTTGATCGTTGAAAGGAACTCTTTCAGCGATTCCAGCTTCTCTGGCGTTGAGGCATCGTGAATGCGGTAGAGAAGAGGGGACTTCTTCTTCTCCAGCGTTTCGGCTGCCGCCACATTCGCCTGGATCATGAATTCTTCGATCAGCTTGTGCGCATCGAGCCGTTCGGGAACATAAACATGGTCCACGGTGCCTTCGGGCGTCAGCTTGATCTTGCGTTCCGGCAGATCGAGTTCCAGCGGTTCACGGGCATCGCGGCCTCTCTTCAGGCACGCATAGGCCTCCCATAGAGGCTTCAGGACGCCGTCGACCAAGGTTTCCGTCCGCTCGTCCAGAATACCCTCAATCGCCTTTTGTGCCTGAATGTAGGACAGCTTGGCGGCAGAACGCATCATCACCCGGTGGAACGTGTGATGGATCTTTCGACCGGTCTTGTCGAACACCATGCGCACGGCCATCGAGGGCCGGTCTTCCTTTTCGCGCAAGGAACACAGATCGTTGGAAATGCGCTCCGGCAGCATCGGGATGACCCGGTCCGGGAAATAGACCGAATTGCCGCGTTTCAGGGCTTCCTTGTCGAGCGCTGAGCCGGGGCGCACGTAATGCGCAACGTCTGCAATCGCCACATAGGCGATGTAGCCACCTTCGTTTTCCGGATCGGGATCCGGCTCGGCGAAAACCGCGTCGTCGTGGTCCTTGGCGTCAGGCGGATCGATGGTGACCAGCGGGATCTGCCGCCAGTCTTCGCGTTTGCCGAGCGTTGCAATCGGTTGCTGGGCTTCGGCTTCCGCCTCCACGCCATCGGGGAAGACATGCGGGATGCCGTGCTGGTGAAGGGCGATCTCCGAGACGGCCTTTTCGGTCATCATGGAACCAAAGCGCTCGACGATCTGCGCGCGTGGGTGGCCATACCGGCCCGAACGGGTGATCTGGACGCTGACAAGATCACCGTCCTCGGCGTCGCGCAGATCAACCGGATCGACATCCAGTTCACGCTGCTTGCGGTCAATCGGTTCCAGATAGGGGGGCATGCCGCGTTCACGCAGTCTCAGGATGCCCAGAATTGCGCCCTGACGCTTTTCCAGAACCTTGATGACACGAGCCACATGGCTTGCCTCGGGGCCTGCCTCCGCCTCGCTGAGCCGCACGAGGGCGCGGTCGTTCAGGCCCGGCTGTGTGGTTTTGCCTTTGCCGGTCAGAACCAGAATGCGCGGCGGGGTGCCTGCTTCCTCGTCCCAGTCGACCGGCTCGCCCAGAAGCTCCCCGTTTTCATCGCGGGAAACCAGATTGACCACGAAGACCGGGGGGAGGTCGCCTTGCCGGATCAGGCGCTTTTGACGCTTTTCGATCAGACCTTCATCAGCCAGATCCTTCAGCATCTTCTTCAATTGAATGCGGGCGCCGCCGACGATACCGAAGTGACGCGCGATTTCGCGTTTTCCCGCCTTGCCCGGATGATCGGCCACAAAGGCGAGAATGTCCTCCTTGGAGGGCATTTCGCCCGGCACCTTCGGGTGCGCCCGCTTGGTGTGCTTGCGCGGGTTAATTCGCTTTGCGCTCAAGATGCGTCGTCCCAGGGAACCTCTTCAGAAGAAGCGTCGACCTTCGCCTTGGCCTTGGAGGTTGTTTTCTTGGCTGCCGTCTTCTTGGCAGCGGTTTTCTTCTCGCCGGTTTTCTTGTCGCCTGCCTTGGTTGCAGCCTTTTTCGTGCTGGCTGCCTTCTTGGCAGGGGCCTTCTTCTTCGTGCCACCCTTGGCTGCGATCAGTTCGACCGCCTGTTCCATGGTGACAGCCTGCGGGTCAGTGCCCTTGGGCAGTGTTGCGTTGACCTTGCCGTGCTTCACGTAGGGCCCATAGCGCCCGTCGTAAACATTGACCGGTCCGCCTTCCTTGGGATGCTCGCCAAGCTCCTTGAGCGGCGTAGCCGCAGCGCCGGAGCGTCCGCCGCCCTTGGCGCGTTTTTGCGCCAGAGCGTCTACGGCGCGGTTGATGCCGACCGAGAACACTTCATCCGGGGACGAGAGGTTTGCATAGGTGCCTTCATGCAAGACAAACGGCCCGTAGCGACCGATACCGGCAGAAATCATCTTGCCGTCTTCGGGATGCGGCCCGACCTCGCGCGGCAGGGAGAGGAGCTGCAGCGCCTTTTCCAGGTCCATGTCTGCAGCCGACCAGCCACGGGGCAGGGACGAGCGTTTCGGCTTCGCTTCTTCGCCAAGCTGCACATAGGGGCCGAAGCGACCGGTGCGCAGGGAGACATCCAGACCGGTTTCAGGGTCCTGACCCAGAACTTTCGGGCCTTCCGCCGCACCGTCTTCATCTCCGTCGCCGCTTTTCGCCAGCTGGCGGGTGTAATTGCATTCCGGATAGTTGGAGCAGCCGATGAAGGCGCCGAACCGGCTGACTTTCAACGATAGCTGACCCGTGTCACAGGTCGGACATTTGCGAGGGTCCGAACCGTCTTCCTTGGCCGGAAAGATATGCGGCCCGAGCAATTCGTTCAGATTGTCGATCACCTCCGAGACGCGCAGATCCTTGGTCTCTTCGACAGTAGCTGAAAAGGCGGTCCAGAAATCGCGCAAAACATCGAGCCATGAAAGCTCACCGGCAGAAATCTTGTCCAGCTGTTCTTCAAGGCTCGCCGTGAAGTCGAATTCCACATAGCGGTTGAAGAAGCTTTCCAGAAACGCGGTCACGATCCGGCCCTTGTCCTGCGGGACAAGCTGCTTCTTTTCCAGCTCCACATATTCGCGGTCGCGCAGGGTCTGCAGCGTGGATGCGTAGGTGGACGGACGGCCGATGCCGAGCTCTTCCATCTTCTTGACGAGGCTGGCTTCGGTATAGCGCGGGGGAGGCGTGGTGAAGTGTTGGGAGGCCTCGACGGCTTCCTTCTTGTCTTCCAGAACGCCGAGCGTCAGTGCAGCGCCTTCATCGACCGCCGGAAGTCGGCCCGCGGACTCCTCGTCATCATCGTCGCGGCCTTCCTGGTACAGCGCCAGAAAGCCGTCAAAGCGGACGACGGAGCCGGTGGCGCGCAGTTGCGCAACCTTGCCGCTGCCTTTGGCGGTGATGTCGATGGTGGTGCGCTCCAGAACCGCCGATTCCATCTGGCTGGCCATGGTGCGCTTCCAGATCAGCTCATAGAGCTTTGCCTGATCGGGGTCGAGGAAACGGGCAACATCCTTCGGGCGACGGGACAGATCGGTCGGGCGAATGGCTTCGTGGGCTTCCTGCGCGTTCTTTGCCTTGGAGGAATAAAAGCGCGGCTTTTCCGGAACGTAGTTGTCGCCGAAGTCCTTGGCGATCACCGATCGCGCCGAAGAGACGGCCTCAGGCGCGATCTGCACGCCGTCGGTACGCATATAGGTGATGAGGCCTGAGGTCTCGCCGCCGATCGACACCCCTTCATACAGCTTCTGTGCGACCTGCATGGCGCGCGATGCCGAGAAACCGAGCTTGCGCGAGGCTTCCTGCTGGAGGGTGGACGTGGTGAAGGGAGCCGCCGGGTTCCGCTTTGCCGGCTTGGAGGCAACGCTGTCGACCAGATAGCTGGCGCTATCAAGCATCCGCTTGATTTCGGTTGCTTCCGCTTCACCCGAAATGTCGAGGCGGCCGATCTTGCGACCATCATATCCGGTCAACCCGGCCTGAAACATTGCGCCGGATGGCGTCTTCATTCCGGCAAAGATCGACCAGTATTCCTGCGGCTTGAAAACCTCGATCTCCATTTCCCGGTCGCAGATCAGGCGGAGCGCAACGGACTGGACGCGGCCAGCAGAACGTGCGCCCGGCAGCTTGCGCCACAGGACGGGAGAGAGGGTAAAGCCAACCAGATAATCGAGCGCACGGCGGGCGAGATAGGCATCCACCAGCGGGGTGTCCAGCTCGCGCGGGTTCTTCATCGCCTCCAGAATGGACTGTTTGGTGATCGCGTTGAAAACCACGCGCTCAATCTTCTTGTCCTTCAGGACGCGCTTTTTCTGCAGCACTTCCAGAACGTGCCAGGAAATGGCTTCCCCTTCGCGATCCGGGTCAGTTGCGAGGATGAGCTTGTCGGCGTCTTCCACCGCATTGGCGATTTCGCTCAACCGTTTCTGGGACTTGGAATCCACCTGCCAGCTCATGGCAAAGTCTTCGTCCGGCTTGACCGAGCCATCCTTGGGCGGCAAATCGCGGACATGGCCATAGGAGGCCAGGACCTGATAGTCAGAGCCGAGATACTTGTTGATCGTCTTCGCCTTTGCGGGCGACTCTACAATGACGATGTTCATGGACACCCAAAATACGATTGCCGGAGAATGAGCTCCGGGAGGAAAACCTGTTCACGAGCGCCGACGATCCGGGATCGCAGGCCGCCTGTCAAATGGACCTTTGAAGCCGCGCGGTCAAGTGAGGCAGAAAAACCATCTGGGTTTTGAGAACCTTTCCCCGTCTAAATGTTGCGCAACGCAAGGCGAGTCTTGAAGAAAATTGCGCGCGGTGATGATTGGCGGGAAGTGTCGGTACGACGGCGCAAACGCTTGTTCGGACCGTGGATAACCCTGACGGCGAACAATTCGCAGCCTAATAAAGCAGTGAAACCGTGTTTCCCCGGTGTCGTTCAAGCCGACCGGCAAGTTCCAGTTCCAGAAGGATCACATGGACGCTGCGGACAGGGGCTCCGAGAAAGCGGATCAATTCATCCAGATCGGTCGGTGTGGGCCCGAGCGCGGAGAGAACGGCAGTACGCAACGTGTCATCCGGTTCCTTATAAGAATGACAATCGGAGGCGTCGTCTTCGCGAATGTCCTGATCAAACGGCAGGTCCGGCTCGATGCGTCCGGCAAGGCTTTCCAGAATGTCCTCGGCGCAGGTGACCAGCGTGGCGCCTTGCCGAATGAGGTGGTTGGCGCCTTCCGAGCGCGGATCGAGCGGGGAGCCGGGGACCGCGAAAATCTCGCGGTTCTGCTCCAGAGCAAAACGGGCGGTGTGCAGGGAGCCTGATTTCTTGGCGGCTTCAATCACCACAACACCAAGCGAAAGGCCGGAAATCAGTCGATTTCGGCGGGGGAAGTCGCGTCCACGCGGTTTCCAGCCAAAGGGCATTTCGGTGATTGCATTGCCGCCCTCGTGGAGGATTGCCGCCAACAGGCGCTCGTGCTCCGGCGGATAAAGGACGTCGATCCCACCGGCAAAGACAGCGACGGTCCCTGTCAGGATCGAGGCCTCATGCGCGGCAGCATCAATTCCGCGCGCAAGGCCCGAAACGATGCCAAAGCCCTGTGCTCCCAGGTCCTTTGAAAACTGCGCGGCCAGCTTGCGACCGGACAGGGAGGCGTTGCGCGCGCCCACCATGCCGATCATCCGCGCTTCGCGCAAAGTTGCGCCGCCAAGAACGGATAGAAGGGGAGGCGGGCCGTCGATATGCCTCAGATGGGGCGGGTAATCCGCTTCGCCAAGAGCGACCAGTCTCGCGCCAAAACGGCCATGAGCTTCCATCTCTGCTTCCGCATCATGCAGCGGATGCACCCGGATCGTGCGTTTGCCGCCGCGTGCCGAGAGTTCCGGCAGGGCGGCAAGGGCCGCATCCGCAGAACCGAAATGGTTGATCAGGTCGCGGAACGTGTGCGGGCCGACATTTTCAGAGCGTATTAAACGGAGCCAAGCAAGGCGCTGGGCCTCCGAGAGGCTGGGTGTTTTATGGGCGATAAGCGCCGTCACCCGGCCCCGTCTTCGGAAAGGTCTGCTTCCGTTTCAGGCGCAGGCTTGGATTTTTGCCCGATCTTCGATTCCACGCCCCGCAACAAGCGGCCAATGTTCTCGTGGTGCTTGGCCCAAAGCAGCAGGGACAGGAGCACAAACATTTCCGCAATTTGCGTCTGACCAAAGACGAAAAAGAGCAGGACCGGCGTCAGGAAGCTGGCGGTGAGGGCAGAAAGGGACGAATAGCGGAACACAAACGCCATTCCGATCCAGATCAGCGCGCAGGCGATGAATGCAGGCCAGTAGAGCCCGAGCAGAATGCCGAGATAGGTCGCAACGCCTTTGCCACCCTTGAACTTCAGCCAGATCGGGAAAAGGTGCCCCAAAAACGCGCCAAGCCCGGCAATCAGCGCCATTTCCTGACCGTAGAAATGCTTGACGATCATCACCGCCACGGTGCCTTTAAGGCCATCCCCCAGCAACGTCGCCAGTGCCAGCTTCTTGCTGCCCGTGCGTAGCACATTTGTGGTGCCGATATTGCCGGAGCCGATCTTGCGAATGTCACCGAGCCCGGCCATGCGGGTGAAGACAAGGCCGAAGGGGATCGAACCGAGCAGATATCCAAACACGAGGACGGCAAGGTAATAGGGCCAGGCATATTCCCAGCTGATCGGATCAGGCATGTTCTGTCAGTATCTCCCCGGCGCGGGCTTGAATCACCCACGCAATGTCTTGTCTGGCTGGCACTATAAAGCCTTGCCCTTCAGCTTTCCATGGCAAGAAAACACCGGATTTCACGGCGTGGAAAACCTCTGCCGTCCCGGCCTTGAGCCGGGACCTTCGCCAGATAGAGCCGCTTCCTTCACCTCTCCCATGGGGAGAGGTCGGCGCAATGCGCCGGGCGAGGGGAGGCGATTTTTCTGCGCGCCCCGACATCTCAGCCCCTCACCCCAACCCTCTCCCACCGGGAGAGGGAGTCGAGGCCTCGCGTGGGTGCTTCTCATGCTCAATGTAGCTCGCCGCCCAGAATTAGAATTTTGACGATCAAAATTAGAAATTTGCATTTCCTAATTGTTGCAGCATTAATCTTCGGCTTCCTCATCTGGCACTTCAGAAGCCAGCGGCCCGAACATGCCTTGCCCTGAAGTTATCAAGGAACCGCCCAACCCACCTTTGGAATGCTTGTCGGTCTTCACAGAAGCATTGCTGCTCACCATAGCGCTGAGAACCCTCCATTTACTCACATCCGATTTTATTTGCGCTAACTCGGACGACAGGCCAATTGAAGAATTCTGAATTCCAGAATTTAGTGCCGACTTGATGCTTCGTACCTCTTTTACGAGTTCTTCCAGCACTTCATCGATACTGCGGGTTGGAACCTGCCTCTCTGGATCGGCTAAACCCGAGTTTTGGATTTCGATAACCTTATTAGAGTACCCGTCCCAATTCTGTTCAAACACCTTTTCGAAAATATCTTGCTTTCGCGGGTCTTCTGACGCGTTGTTTAATTCTAAAAGTAGCGTTTTCACGTTCTCTTTATTGAACGTTTTGCCTTGAAACTGTCCTAAAGGACCCGCAAGGGCGGTATGGTGGACCCCCAACAAAAGAGGGACCACGCGCCCGAACGCAATAGATTTAGCAAGCGCTCCCGCCTCAAAAAGCAACCAAGGTTTTTGCAGGTTATCCGGTGTGAGAAAAACAATACCGTAATTTGCATTCTCTAGTCGCTGAGCAATTGCTTCAGACCAGCGCTCTCCGCCCTCTATGCTGGTCGACATCCACGGTTTGCAACTCGGGAGAATAAGTTCAATCAGATCTTTTGTTGCGTTCGCAAATTGGCGGCTATAGTCACCGCTCCAGCTCAAAAAAATTTCCATGAAATCCCCCTCGTAAATTTGCAAACTCCAATTTGAGTGAAATTACGCCGACATCGCGTGAGCTGGCAACAGAGTATTAGGCCCATCGCATTAGGGCAGTATCAGTTCAGAGTTTTCGAGGTTGCCTCCACACTGAACCCCGCCGCATAATCCTCCGGCCCGAGCGTAAAGACCGTTTCCTCGTTCCGGATCAGATTTACGTCGCCGGACCTCTCATAGCTTACCCGGTCACATAACCAGATGGTCTGTTGGCCGCCTTGGCTGATTGCCTGGACAACTAAGCTCATGTCATTCTCCAATCTTCAGCGTCGATTTAAGGACCTCTCAAAGGGCGCATAAAAGGCGTTTAGCGGTCCTTATGAATTCGAAATGATCCAGCCTGCGAAGTCCGCAAACCGGAACACCTCAACAGCGGGTGCAATTTCAGCGGTTGAGACAGGGCGCTGAACGCCTATCAGCCGCATTTCTTTCTCGGCGACCTCTGCCGGTGGAGCGCCTGATTGCAGCTTGTGGTGCCAGGTCAAACGGCTAAGGACAGTCCCCTCGTAACCCGCCGCCGAAACACATTTGTCGAACACGATGATTGCCCCGCCTGGACGAAGTCTTTCCCGCAGTCTCGCCATCAGCTCTTGCCGTTCAGCGACGGGCAGAAACATGAGGGTCAGAAAGAGGATTGCTACGTCGAATGGCTGGTAGTCATAAGCAGTTGCATCGGCGGTTATCGCTTCTCCGGGTGCTTGATAGGCCTGGATCATGTCCGCGCATTCATCCAGCGCTATGAGCCGCGCTGCACGCTCCAGCAATATCCCTTTGAGGTTCCTGCCCATGTTGCCGGTCGAACAACCGATATCGTAGATCAGGCCACCCTTTGGAATGTAATGCTTGGCTATCAGAACTGCCGCATCTGTCGCCAGTTCATACCAGGGCAATTGCTGGCGGACATGACGATCAAAATCGTTCTGAAAACCCTTGAAGGTCCAATCGCTCATAGTTTGACCCCCAACCGGGTTTCAAACGCCTGGATTGCTTCGGAAACAAGGTCCATGCGCCCATCGGGATAAGGCAGGTCAAACTCAAATGACAGGGCTTCGACAAGCGCCTTTCGGTCGATCTGCAGCGGATCGGAACAGATGGCCGTCACGTTGTTGATGTGTGCCCCGATCTTCACTGAGCGGAATCGTTGTTTGAACAGACGCTCAAACTCGCTCGGCTGAAAGAACTTCTGGATCTTTGGCGCGTCGTTCAATTCGGAAACGGCTGTTCCCGGTTCATCTTTCAGTACAAAACGGGCACTGCGGGCCGCTGTCGTTCCTAATCCTATTCCAACCGAACATTCCCGCCAGTTTGGATCCTTGCAGGACCTTGCAGCCGCATAGAGGACAGTTTCAGAAGAAGCGAGCGCCGCGCAAATGGTGACAATGTGGTTTCGATCGCCGGGAAAGGGAACGGAGTTCAAAACACTGGCAAGGAAGATGCTGGAATAAGTTTGACGCTCAGCCACGGCTTTGAGAAACCTGCGGGCGGTACGACGACCGGTCCGGACACCGGGTTTTTGCCCGCCTGACTTATACGGCTCAAAGGTCGTTACCTTCAGCCCGATCTTGCGCAGTATTTTTGCCTCGTCGCCGTGTCCCGCTCCAAAGTCCAGGATACGCGGACCGTACAGGCTCCGCATCCGCTCTGCTTCTCGCCCTGGCGAGAAATCCTTGCACCGTCTGACCCCTAGCGCGAACAGGAAGCCGCTCCCGAGCGTCGTTCTTCTTTGCCGGCTGCGCCGATAGGCATTGGCCCTAAGAATGTCGCGAAAGGCATCCGAAAACTGAAAATCCATGCTCAGCCGGTTAAGCGCGAAAGCGACCAGTTCCGGATCGATCGAGCTGTCCAGAACCACACATGCAATCTCCGCCTCTTGACGTGCCGAGGCGTCCTGAATACGGCCAATGCCGTTGATCACTTCACCTTCAGCCGTGACAATGATGGGCATGTGGAAACCGTAGCTTGCCAGCTGCCGGGCAGCGTTGGCCGCATAGCGCTCGAACTTTTCAAAGTTCAACGCCAGCAACTCCGGTACAGATCGCCGTTCCGTGGTCAGGCACGGATAGCGGTTTTCAGTATCGGGAAGCGCCGCCAGTTGTTTGACCAAGTCATCCGCGGAGATCTGGCTGTGATCGATATCGGTCAGGGCGAAATCATTTGTTGCCCTGTTGAATGTCAGGTTTGCACCAGCCGTGTCGCGGTCGGTTTTTTGTCCAACCACAACAGGAACAAGCCAGCCAAGATCATCAGCGGCCGTTGACCGTTGATGCCCCGACAACAACATGCGCTCGGCAGTCGCATAAAGGGGGAGGAGAAAGCCGAACTTTTGCAGTGAAAGGCGGATAAGTTCCAGGCGATCCGGATCTGTCTCACGCGGATTTCGAATGTCCCCATGAAGGGACGAAGGGGCGACAAGTTCAATCAATTCCGAGCCTCCCCTTGATTTCCGCGATTACGTCATCGCGGGCAAAGCCAACACTTGCATTGAGCTTTCGCTCCCAATCCTCGAAGCGCTGGCGATCAACGAGGAAACTGTGCGGACCAATCCGAATGGTGGCCATCGGGGCGGTTGAACACACGTCATAGTCTTTTGGGGGCTGAGATTTCTTGCCCATCATCTAGACCTTTCAGGGTGCGCTCGCCCGGGCGCTCTGGAAGGGGCTCAACCGGCCTCAAACTGTTCATTGTCCCACACCGTGGGCACTTGACCTCGACCATGCCGCGAATGGCGGCGGGTTCTGATTTCATCAAAAGCTTGCGGCATCTGCCGCACCTGATTTCCTGCATGACAACCGTCTGTCGACTCAGCCACACTGCATTCGCCCGCGCGGGCAGCGGGTGCGGCGGTTATCAAGTGTTACTGTCGGGCGGGTTCAAGTTTGCCGACCGAGGCCCGCCGTCCGGACTTTCGGGTCCGGACCACCCGTGTCTCGCTCATTTCCCCTTCATGGTCTCGACATCCACGTTGATCAGCCAACCACCATCAGGCTCCCAAGTGTGGGTGACACTTGTCGCTTCCCAGCGAGTGCCATCCACATCCGAGCCATATCCGGACGCTTTCACTTCGGCACCCGCAAGGGCGAGCGGATCACCCGGACCTTCAAAGAAACCTGTGCCGGTGAAGCGGTTGAGAGAGCTGGCAAGGGCCGAGGCGATCTGTCCCGCCTCGGTTTCATCGGGCGCAGGATGAAGCCTGCGCCGCGGGCCGCCGCTCTTGCCAATGTTGGCCTTGGCCTGACGCAGGCGACCAGATTTCTGATCAAACCAATCCGCCTCGGCGCTTTCATGGGCGGTGCGTTCCTCGAGATCCGCGTCCCAGGCGTAAATGCGGTTATGGTGCATGTGGATTACGGGAAGGGATTGGCCGGAGGCCGACTTGCCGCCGCCGCGTTCCAGGACAACCAGACGGCCCGCCTGCGGTTTGATGATGCCGCCGATATCGTCGGCAAGGTCTGTCAGGAAATCGAGCGGGCTCTGGTTCCAGCGCAGGCGATACGGGATCTTGATCTTGTCAAGGCCCTCCGGAATGACAGCCGGAACACCAGCCTCCTTTGC
Organism: Roseibium sediminis; assembly: GCF_008711325.1. Classification (GTDB taxonomy): domain Bacteria; phylum Pseudomonadota; class Alphaproteobacteria; order Rhizobiales; family Stappiaceae; genus Roseibium; species Roseibium sediminis. The sequence goes on along the minus strand of NZ_VXDB01000002.1, from coordinate 8,317 downwards.
AATGTCGCGGATGATGGAACCGGCGGTGCCGAAGCCGCCGTCCTTGTCATAATGTTTCGAGCTGGTCTGTTTCATCTTGTCGATGAAATCAGCAGCCCGGCAAAAAACTTGTAGCTCCTCGCCACTTTCGGGATCGCCGCCAAGAGCATTCCGGCTAACCGAGAAAAGCCCGAAGTCGGCGGGCTTGCTTCCCTTCCAACCAAGAGCCAGCCGGTATTTCGTGCCCTTGGGCGGAAGGTCATAGGGAGGGGCGGCAAAGCGAAGAACCAGTTCGTCGCTCTCGTAACCGGCCTGATCGGTATAGGTCAGCCCGAGAAGACTTTTTCCCCACGCGGGCACAAGGTTGGTGCCGCTCGGGCCCACAACAGAAACAATCGGAGTGCGGGCGGTCATAGCCAAGGCCTCACGATCTGCTCCGCTTCGGCTTCCAGCGGTTCAGGCACGGCGAGAATGGTGCCGAATGTGACAAAGCCGGTCGGTCCAAAGGCGGTGTCAGCAAGTTCGGGATTTGCTTCAAGAAGGCGCTCAACGGCCCTGTTGCCTTCAAAGCCGTAAAGGGCCTTTGCGATCCGATCGAGACGTTCCTCCGGTTCGGTCACCCTGTAGTGTCCAATGATCACAAGGCCCATTATTTGTCCCCCACAAAGACGAGGGAAATCTCGACATTCACCTTGCGGCCAATGCCGGTGAACGGGTGAAAGTGATCCTCGTCGACATGGAGTTCAGTAATCACTACGTCGCCGAGATTGCGCCCGAGATAGTTCCGTTCCAGGCGGATATAGCGCACGGTGTCCTGCCGCTCGTGATGGGCTTGCAAGAGCCCCAGCGCATCGAGACCGCCAAGCAAGTGGGGCACTGTCATGGCCTCAAGATAGACCTCGTGCGGGCCACGTCCGGTTTTCTGGTAGTCCATGCCGGTGAAGGTCGCACGGCCCGGTAAACGGGTTTCGCTAGAACGGGAGACATGTTGCGGATTGAGGCCGATCACCTTCAGCCGGGCCCCACCGATGGAAACAAGCGAACTCATGCCAGGTTCCCGGTTTCATGAAGGGCGCGGGAGCGTGCTCCACGGATCTCCCGGTTCTGCCGCCTGTTCATCAGGCTGGCGGCACGATATGGGTTTGAAACCCCATTAATGGTCTGATTAACCGGACCTGAACTGACCGACGAAACCTTCTGACCTTGTACCGGCGGTCCGGAAGCTGCGGAAAAACTCGGATTGATGGTCGGAGTTGCCGTAAAAGAAAACTTCTGTCTCAGGTCATCGGCAAGAGCACCCGCCTTGGCAGCTTCTGCCTGCAGAGCAGAATTGAACTTCTGGCCCGCATCTGTTCCCGCTGGTCCCATACCTTCAGACAGGGCGCTCAGCTTGTCAGAGCCGAGGGGCTTGATCTTCGGAACCGGTGCCTTGGTCTTTCCATCCAGAGGCATCTTGGATTTGATGAACTCGTCCAGGACCAAGGTTTCGATATCGGTTGTCAGCGGATCTTGCGGAAACGGCGATGCTCCCGCGTTCTTTTTTACCGGCTCATCGCCGAACAGTAATTTTTTGGCAGGCTGTGTCCAGTAGCGATTATAGGTCCGTCCAATGGCTTTCGGAAAAGCGGACCACCCCTCATCGGCGATCTTGTCGGTCGCCCCGCCGATGGAGTTGAGCGCGCCGCTCATCCCCATGGCGTCCAGCAGCTTGCCAATTCCGAATGCCGCATTGGATGCCGAGTTGCTCAGCCGATCGATGCTCGCCTGGGCGTCATTGGTTACGCGAGAAAAACTCTCCTCAGTTGCCCCTGATCCACCTTGCAGGCCGCCCATGAAATAATCGTAGCGGTCCTGATTATCGACCAGAGCCTGCATGCCAAGGCGCGCTTCCTTGTCCCCGATCAGTTTCGGCAGGAGGTGCGGGTTTTTCTTCAGGGCCTTGCGGGTCAATTCAACGGCGGCCATGACCGGGTCTTCACCGCGTTCCTTTGCCCCTTCAACGGTCTTTTGAAGGTTGTAACCGGCCTCCTTGTATTTCTTCTGCGTCTCTTCCTGCCAGATTTTTGAATGAAGGTCGCCGAGCCGGGTTGCTGCTTCGCCGCTGGTACCGGACGTTTCGCGAATGACCTGCAACTGGGTCGCGATTTTCTGCAATCCTTCAAGCCCGGTATAGCCAAGCTGGGATTTGGCGGTCGGAAGGATATTCGGCAGGAAAGCGGCCATGTCCTCGACTTCGAACTTGCCCATGCGCCCGGCTGTGATGATCGTATCGGAGGCCGTCATCATCTGATCCGGACGCAATTCCATTTGATCCTGAGTTGCCTTGAGCGCGGTCGCCATCAAGGTCGATGGCGTTCCTGATCCCGCAGAGGCCTTCAACGTTGAAGGCAGCATCTCCATGGCCTCATCAAGCGTCTCGACCCCGGACGCTATGATATCCTCCAAGCCGGACACTGCACTCTCGATCGGAACACCGAGATCCGTCGCCAAGGCGCGCACCTTTTTGCCCGCCGCTCTGGTCTCGGTCTCGTTTGCTCCCGAACTCATGCCCAAAAGCGTCATGCGGCGATCAGCGCCCGCATAGGTGCCATAGGCGTGTCCTGCGCCAACAACTGCTGCGCCAACTCCGGCCCCAGCCGCAACAGCAGTGCCGCTGGAGAGTGGAACATAGGCCCCGAGAGGCGTGCGGTCATAGACGGCTTCGCCAAAGCGACCCGCCGAACCCCCACGGCCAATGTTAGTGCCGGAATACGGACGATAAGGCCCACCGGCACCAGCGCCCGGTACCGGGCCGCTACCGCGCCGGATCTGTTCAAGTTTCGTGTTGACCGTATCAGCGATGTTTCCAAGGGAGCGCAGCTCGTTTTCGACCTTGTCGGTCTTCAGCTGGTTCAACTCTCGCAGGGCCTTTTTAGGCAAATCCAGTTTGCCCGAAAGATCCGCCGCACTCCTGCCGAGGCTATCCAGTTCACCCTCGGCCCGGTCCAGCTTGACCCGGTTCAACTCCTTGAGTTTCTGGGTTGGCAGAGCAAGCTTGCCGCCGAGCTGGTTTGCCGCGTCCCGCAAGGACTTCAGCTCGCCTTCAGCCTTGTTTGTCGTCTGCCTGTTCAGGAGTTTCAGTTTGTCGGTCGACGCACCAATTGCAGAGCTTGCCTTTTTGGCTCCGGCTGAGACCTGTTCAAGGTCCTTTTCCAGCTTGTCGGCACCAAGGCCGGAAAGGCGCTGCGCGGCTTTGCGCAGGGCCTCGATATCATCCTTGGCCTTTTTGGCGTCGCGCCCCCGATAGTCGAGATCGAGGCGCATTTTGACATCAAGATCGCTCATCAGACCTCACCTTGCGTCCTCACCCAAAGGCCATAGGTTTCCCGGTGAACCGCGTCCGCTTCGCGCCACCACAAAAGCGCCTCGTCCCAATCCATCGACCGGAATTTGGCATGGGAGAAACCGAGGATTGCCATAAGCCGGGCGGCAATCTTCCGCCAATGCTCGGGTCGAGCGATCAGGCGCTTCCCGTCCGGAGTGATCGCGGAAAAAAATCCGCGCAGACTTCCTTCACCTTCTCCAGATCCTCGTCCATGAGACCGCGCAACACGGCCTCCGGATATCCGGTTTGAACCTCATAAACCTTGAAATACGTGAGATCCCCGTCCGCGTTCCGCACAAGGTCTTCAACCTCGCCGCCGGTGAGCTTGCGGACCCAAATGCTGTTCACCTCTTTCCCATCCCGATCAAATGGATGGTCGAGCGGAACTTCCCGGAGCCGGGAACTTTCCGGAGAGCGGAAGTTCAGCTGCTCAGCGGGCGCGGCCTTCTGTGCGGTAGACTTGCTCTTCGGTTCACCGGAAAGCCCCGAATTATCGAGCGCGTCGGTTAGTTCCTCGGGCGGCAGGGTTTCCAGTTCGCCGAGATCAAAGGGTTTGGGGGTGGTGCCGGTCATTGGAGTGTCCGCGTCCTTGGCTCAATCGTGGTTGGTCACTTCAAAGACGGAAAGGTTCTTGAACCTCCCGTCGTTGAATTCGGCGGTAGGGCGAACCCGAACGATCCCGTCAAGCAGGCTTCGATAGATGGTTGCCGGGGTAAGATCCGCCTCGATGACGCCCATGCCGATAACAGCATAAAGACCGCCGCCTTTGACGTGCTGCCAGATCTCGCTTTGATGATTGTCACTCATGCGAGACCTAAGCTGCGATCAGGCGATTATGCTCGGCTGCATAGTCGGTGCCGTTGATGATCAGCGAGTTGGAGAAGAAGTCGAACTCATGAACCCGCTTGCCGTCGACCACGTCACGATACCCAACGATCGTTCCGATCTGATATTCGGTCTGCCCGCCAATGCGGCCACCGACACTCGGCGGGGTAGCATCGGTCAAGAGGCCTTTCAGGGTAACGATGCGTCCCTTGTTGATGTTTTTTTGGATGTCCCGAAGGCGCTCGTAGTAATAGAACGTAGTCCAGTCTCCAGCTTCCCGGCCAAAGAGGGAGCGCACGTCATCATGAGACCCCTTCAAGGTGAAGGACGCCGACAACGCGGCAATCTCTCCAGGGTGCGAGAACGCCATCCAGCCACCGGCCAGTTTGATTTCCTCGTTCGTGCGCGAAAGGTTCGGCAGCTTGACTGTCTCAAGGCGAAGGCGCTGGTTCAACGTGTCGACATACCAGTTCGCGCCATAGATCAGACTATCCATGGAAATGGCTCCTTAGCCTGCGACCCGGATATTCGGATCGCCGAGGGTTTGAAGGGCAGCCGCAATGTTGTCGGCCAGAAGGTCAAACGCCTCCGGCTGCGGCTCGGTGAAGATCTGGAGGTCGGTCAGATCCGGGGTTTCTTCAAAGCGAAGTTTGATCCGCAGCCCGCCATCGCGAAGAACCGTGTTCGGGTTGATCTTGCGGTCCCAGATAACCTCGTAGTCGATGATCGCACCAAATGCCTTGCGTTCATTGCAGGCCTCGGACGCGGCTTGAAACAGAAGGGTTGTCAGATGCGGACCGAGATCTTCAGCATTGTATTTGCGCACGGCGCGCAGGAACGCCTTTTCGATCGAGCGGCGGGTGCGGATGCGTTTGATCGAACGATAGTCGCGAACGGTCGGGTCAGAAGCCGTCGAATAGGGTGCCCATAGAACCTTCTTTTCAATCGCCGTCCCGACACCGGACTGACACAGGAAATTGCTGTCAGACGTTGGATCGCCGTCCCGGTGGCTGACCTTGAGCGTCAACCCTCGAACGCCCTTCAAGGGTTTGTTCCAGGCCGCCTTGAAGGGATTTCCTTCCAAAGCGTCCATGCGCAGGATCGCTGCCGCCCAGGACGTGGAGAACGGCGCGTCCACTTCGCCGCCACCTTTCCAGATCCGAACGCGGGGATAACCCATCATGATATTGAGCGAGGATGCAAAATCGCTGGCAGCTTCCGCTGCATCTTCGCGGTTTGTGTTCGGCGCATCCCCGATCGCCATGCAGTCGATAAACTTGTCGCAGAGCGCATCGGCCACCATCAGGCAGGGATTGGCCGCATCGCCTGGTCGCTGGTGAAAATGCTCCGGTCCGATGATCAAGCCGGGTTCCAGCCCGGTCTCTCCTTTGGCTTCCAGAAGCGCCCAAAGTCCCGTCTTGTCGGCAGCCGACCCGGCGATATGCCCAAGCTGGGTTTCTTCGTCTGGATCTTCTTCAGCGCGGGAAAAGATAATGTCGGTGGTAATGCCTTCAGCTGCGATCTGGTTGATGGCATCTTTGGCGACACCTTCGCCCAGGAGCGCGATTTTCTCGCTGTCATCGGTCGAGAACACAATCGGGCGGTGCTTCTCGATCGAGTTATCGGCATTTGGTGTCGGCAGGCACATCGCCACAAAGGTTTGACGGGCGTCGATCGAGGCAACAGTTGGCGAGAGATCGGAAAAGACCCGCGTCCCGACATTAGGCACCGTGGCAGACATGACAATCTCCGTTTAAAGGCCCGCTTAAACAGGCCTCAATCAGGTTTCCTGAAGTTCGGAGACAAGAATGATGGACAAGGAATGATGGCCGGGGCTGACAGATGTCAGCTCAGGCTTCTGAGCGGTCGCCCGAGATCCAGCCAGTAGTCGACCAGACCGGACGGGTGTCCAACCGGCAATGAGGCGCAGCCCGTGCCTTTGCAACGCATCTGAATTCCGGCTGCGTATTCGGAGCAGATAAACCCGTCCGACCTGAGCTTGAGCCCCAACCCGGCGCGAACCGCGTCGAGGTAGGAATATGGATCATCCAATGTGTCGGCGGCAAACTGTTCTGCCGCCTCGGTCCAATTAAGCCCGGTCGCGATCCAGTCGAAGGGCAGACGGGCCGAGCAGGCCCGCAATCTGACCCCGTCACCTTCACGGGCTTCCAGGACGAAAAGCCGGTGCCACCACCAAAACGCCACCCCGACATGGGTATGACGTCCGCCAGTGACATGCCGGATCAGGCGCGACACCGGCCCGTTGCCCCTAAAAGCGATCAGATCACCGGAGCGGATGTCCTGACGTAGGGCGGTGTAAGAGGAAGCGGGCATTGTTCAGAACAAGGCTGCGAGTTCTGCCACTCCATCAGGAAGCAGCGGCCACTTCTCATCTTCGGCAAAGTCCGGGTCATGAGCCGCAACAAGCTCCTTTCCCCTTTGTCGGGTTGCCGCGATCCACCCCAACCCTGCGAGATATGCGGCTTGTTGTTCGGGCGTCAGAAGTCCTGCCGAGTGAGCGGCGGTCAAATTCATCTGCGTTGATGCGGAAGCAACGGAAGTGATCCGCTGTGCAATCTGCAATTTAACAGCCTCGACAAACTCGACAGCCATCAACGCCTCGCACTTCGCCTGCCAGTCGGCCTCGACATAGGGACCAAGCACATCCTCGTTCCAAACCTTGATGACAGGGCCATCAGGTGACGACTCGATAAAGAAATCTGTCGCAGGGCTTGCGCCGGGAAACTCTGCGAGAACCGCGCCGACAAGGCGATCTTTCCAATTGCTCATGTCAGCGCCCCTTCAAGGAAAGTTGCAGAGTGGAATAGTGTGTAAGGTATTTCGCTATCCCGTTGCTGGTCAGAAAGGCCAAGTCCACCCCTCTTCCTGCCATGAGATATTCCGATTTCACCGGCTCCCTACTGATGTGGTCGCCATATCGAATTAAATCATGTTCGTAGCAAAGTAGTCCGCCGTCCAACCTGAGCCCGTAATGCACGTAATCTGCGGCATTGTTCGTATTAACGTGGAAATTGAAACTTCCCTTTATTTCGTACTCTCCGGCAATACGAACTGTGCCGACGTGCCCCGCCAGTGTAGCAAGTCCCAGATTTACCCCTCCGTCCCCGGTTGTCAGTGGCATTGAGGTCCATGCGGTCGGGCCAGCAGCCCAGGCGCCTGTTCCCGGCCAAGAAAAAGAGACGAGGAGCCGAGGTGGGTGCTCCAGAACCATGATGTAGATGGCCCCGGCAAACTTGGTCAGCCGAAAGGCTTCACCATATCCAACCACGGCAAATTCGGTCGGCATCACGCTGCCACGATAGACGAAGTTTCCACTCGCCGTGAAGAGCCGTGCCGTTGCGCTTTGGCCTGCGAACTTGACTGTGATGGACCAGCCGTCCGGTAGATCGGCAACCGGTGCAATCTTGAAGTCGGCCTGCGTTGAGATATCGGAAGAGAAAGACTTTCCACTGTCCGCCGATCCGATGACTTCACCGCCATAAACAGTGCTATAGGTAGGGATGACCTCGGCTTTGGTTGCCCGCCGTCCTATCTGCTCCAGAACATCAACGAGAGACGCCTGATTATCTCCTACCGCCGAAGCAATCTCGATGATGGTGTCCAGCGCCTCCGGTGCCGTACCACCGCGCAGCTGATCCAATTCGGAGACCAGTTGATTGAACTTGGCCACGAGTTGCACAAGGGCCGAGTGGACGTTGTTTGAGGTCAGTCCTTCGATCTGGCTTTGGGCGATATATTCCGCCTTTGCACCGACAGCCTGAATTTTCCCGGCAATGAATTGAAGGAGCTGGCCTTCATAGCCCCCCGCCACGTTGACATCGTCCAGATCAGCAAAGCGATGGGTGTGGCTCGCAAGACTTTCGACAAGTTCTTGAAGCTGGGCCGTCAGACCCTGGATATCGTCAATCGTGTGCTGGTGTGCGGCGTCGGGCTTTTCACCGAGCGCTGTTGCCAAGCCATCCAGCCCGGCACCGATCTGTTCCAGGGACTCGCCAATACGCGGGAAATCCTCGTTGACCTTGTTGTCCGGATGCGGCTTGGGCAAATTGCCCTTTGCTGTGCGTGCGTCAGTAACCATCTTTCACCTCAAAGTGGATAGGCGCGAAGTTCGGCAACGGATGGCCGGGC